>NZ_JBIALY010000004.1:0-572793 GCF_042873835.1 Kribbella sp. NPDC004536
GGCCTTACCGCTCGACTTGCATGTGTTAAGCACGCCGCCAGCGTTCGTCCTGAGCCAGGATCAAACTCTCCGTTGAAATCTATATGTCAACCACAGCAAAGCTGTGGATAACAGACTACTTTGAGTAGACCCTTTGAACATCAGAAACAAAACCATCACTGGCTTGTCATCCGTATATATTTCAAAGGAATCCGCCATAGACACTGAATGCCTATGGACGGGGTTAATGCATCTTTCGGCATTGACTTTCGGCACGCTGTTGAGTTCTCAAGAATCGGACGCACACCGCGCTTCGCACTTTCGTTTGAAGCTCCGGGGCAACTCGCCCTACTTTACTGTTTCGCTTTCAGCCGGTCAAATCGGCCTTTTCGATCCAGTCTCCCTGCGTGCCTCAGTGTCCGAAACCCGCCGAGGCGTGTTTCGGCTTCCGAGACCTTCAGGGAGTTTGTTGGCGGCCCGGCCGCTTTCGCGTCCTGCGCTTCCGTCCAACAAGAAGAACATTACTGACATTCGTGGTGCGGATGCAAATCGGGGTCCTGGACCGCTGTCCGAGGCTCCCGGCACCCGTCCTCGGCGCCGGTGATCCGGTGCCGAGGGAAGCAGCGCCCGTCCCTCTGGTCACATCACTCACTGGCGTCTCCGCCAGCGACTCTTCCATCATGCCGCACCACACAAGTGGTTTTCGTGCGGCCGGTGGGACGACCAGGTGGGAGCCGGTCGGCCGGCTCCCACCTGTCACGCACCGCACCGTCCAGCAGACGCCTCTCGGCGAGTGGCCGCTCGTAGCGGCTTAGGTTGAGGCCCGGGGTCATGAACCGGACGGCACCAGGTGTAACCGCCCTCCCCCGAGACCTATTCCCGGGTGCACCGGAACTCTCGACCACCCTGCAGCAGGGCCAGTCCCCCATCGCCCACCCGAAGCTCAGCATCGACGCCGGCCGCTGCGAACCGACCCACCGCCAGGGCCTGGAACTGCTGATCGAGGCCACCTGGTACAGGATCGTCGGCCGTGCAGCACAGTGCGGTCCGTCCTAGATGTTGTGGGCGAGAAGCGAGCGCATCCGCTGACGGCCCCACCTGGTACGTAATGCTCAGGGCCCCGACGTTGGCATGCTGCAGGCGCATACCGCCAGGGGTGCGGTCGGCGACTCCCCCGCCCACTACTACACGTCGTGCTAGGCCTCTTCGCAGTCCGTTGGCTGCCCAAGAGGCGCCGGGGGGCGTGGCTACCGCGAGGGTCGCGGGGCCGAGCAGTCGATCTTCGGGTTGGCGCCGACGTAGTTGAGCGGGCCGGCGACGATCGTCACCAGGGTCGTACCGACTCTGGCGCAGGTCGCGCTGGATCCGGCGAAGTAGTTCCGCTGCGCGGCGGCCGCCAAGCCGATGACCAGCCACACGATGACGATGACCGCGATCGCGCGGGACCCGGTCGTTGAAGCTCTACGAGTGCGCATGTCTACCTCCGAGGTCGGCGCACCCCCGTGTGAACGCTCCACCGGTGCCCGCGGCCAGATGCGCGGAAACTCAGCGTTCGCGGAACTCGTAGTACGGCTTGATGTGTTTGTTGACGTAGCCGCCGATGCTCGGTGCGGCCAGCAGTGCCGCATAGGTCGGCTGCGGTACGTCGAAGTACTGGTAGATGTAGCCGTTCACGTACTCGAGTTCCAGCGTGCCGTCGGACCACCCGACCGATCGCACACTCGACGAGTTCACCGGGCGTCGCCTCATCCGCGGCTCCTTCCGCGCTCACGCTGCGCCCCAGTCTGCCTGCCGGGGCGGTCAGGGCGACGAAGATCGTTTCGCGGCCTCGCTCTGCAGGCGTGCCAGAGCGCGGGCCAGATCGCCCAGCGCTGCGTTGAGCTGGCTCAGCACCGTGTGGTCGATCGGCACCCGGCGGTCGTCCAGGCCGAGGTTCGCGGCGAACCGCTCGTGTGCGTCGGGTGGTGCCTGGTTGAGGTAGGTGTCGAGGGCCTCCTGCAGATACGGACTGGGCACGAGCTCGGGTCTCTCCCGCCACTTCGTCAGCGTGCGCGGCGAGATCCCGAGCCGCTCCGCGAACGCCTCGTTCGTCATCCGGAGCGCGGTCCGCAGGGCGTGCGCGTGCCGGCCGGTCCACTCGTCGATCACTGTCATCCGGGTCGCTCCTTTGCGAGTCAGTTACTCCCTGCAATGAGAATATGGCGATTCGGTGACCGCCGGTGGGCAGAATTTGTGCGCTGTGGATACCGGTTGAGTTCCTGGTGAGGGCAGGCCTTCGCGAGTTGACTTGGGCCATGGACGAGATCAGCGGACGAACCGCGACGCTGCTGCACAGCACGCAACGGCGTCACCTACGTATGGTCGCCAGATCCGGGCCGCGCCGTTTCCAGCTGTTCCGCCACGAAGACGTGTCCGGTGTCAGCGGTACGGGTGTCGTCGCGGAGGGAGTCGAGTGGAGCGACGGGACCGTCGCGCTGCGCTGGGGCGGTTGCTTTCCGACCACCACCGTGTGGCAGGACGGCATCGACGCGCTGCTGACCGTCCATGGACACAACGGCCGGACCACGATCCGCTGGCTGGACAAGTAGCCATGCGGATCGGAACGGCTGTGCGTATCGGACCCCGGCGAGGCGGTGCTCCCCTGCAGACAACCCGCCTCGCCGGCCTACTCGGTGAAGAACTGCTCGCGGTATTCCTTGTGCCGCTCCGGATGGCCGTCCTGGCTGTCGGCGCCGGCGTGCCGTGGGACCGGCCGCTGCTCGGAATCCGTCGCCGGGGTGCTCTGGCTCGCCGTGGCGGCCGTCGCGTCCGCCGCGGTCCGAGCCGCCTCGGTGAGTTCTTCGACCGCCGTGCTGAAGGCGAGTTCGGCGCGGGTCGGCCGTTGGCGTTCGATCTCCTCGGCGGCGGTTCGCCGGACCGGGAGATCGTTCGCCGCGGCCGACAGTTCGGCCAACGTGTCGAGAAGGCCGAGCGCGGTCTCGACCTCGCCCGGGTGGTTGACCAGCCACCAGACCGCGGCCGACCCGGGCGTCGCGAACACGTCGTCCTTCAGGTAGGCGCGTTTGTCCTGCTCCATCCGCCGCTCGAGCAGCGTGGTCTGCTCCCGGCGGTGCAGGGCCGCGAGATGCTGGAGATGCTTCTGATCCGGATCGGGCAACCGCAGGCGGATCTCGGTGGCCCAGCTGCGGACCTGCCCTTTCTCGTCCAGCGCAGGCTCACCGAGCAGCGCCGCGAGCCGATGCTGGTTCAGCGACTCCTCCGTCACCTGCTGCCGCGCGGTCAGCGACCGCGCCCGATCCAGCAGCGCGTCGACGGCGACCGCGCCGAGGTCGGCATGACGCGACCCGGACAGAACGGTCGACCACTGCACCACAGCCGAGAAGCTGAACTGGAAGTCCGGCGACGCGGACGGCAACCGCACGTCCGCGACAGTCCTCGACGGCGGTCCGGAGAACACCGGCTCCGGATCCGGCAGTACGACGGAAGGCGCCGGCCGGGCGACGACCGGCCGGGGCTCGTCGGGCTGCTTCCACACCACCGCGAGCAGGACCAGCAGCACCACGATCAGCACCACCGCCGCCCACGCCGGCAGTCCCACGATCAGCGAAACGACGTACAGCACCACGACAATCGCGGCCGCCGTCAGGAGCGTGTTCCGGTGGAGCTTCATGGTGGCGTTCCTTCACCGCGTCGGGCGGAGGTCAACGGGTCGACCAAGGCGCACCCGTCGGCTTCCCCGTCCCCACACCACCCGAGCGACCAGCAACCCAGACCACAGACTGCGCCCCACGACGAGTCCACAAAAAGTCTCCCATCCCTAACCCAAAGTAGCCGTCTCGTGCGTGTCGGCGGCGGAGGGTCAGCCGGTCATGGAGCGGAGGGCTTGGCGGGAGGGGGTCAGGACGACTGGTTTGTAGGGGCAGGGCTTGTCGGTGAGGGTTTCGTAGGCTCGGATGGCTCGGTTGGCGGCGTCCCAGCCCTGCTCGGCGGGGGTGCGGCCGAGGCCGCGGTTGCGGACGAGCGCGCCGTAGAAGGCGGAGCAGAAGACGGTGGCCTCGTACCAGCCGATCACCGTGCTGGTGCCGATGTAGGTGATGTCGTCCTGGATGCAGTCGCGGATGGCGCGTTGCCACTTGCCGATGCCTGTTTTGCAACCGTCGGCGATGACGACGCCGCTGGCGATGCCCCACTGGTGGTCGAGGAACCAGTCGGCCAGGGATTTGAGCGAGACCTGGGTCTCGCCGTCGGTGGAAAGGAAGGACGGTTCCTCGCTGTGGTCACCGTGTGCCATCACGTGCAGCACGGTCGAGGGGGTGGTGAGGGCCGAGAACGCGGTCTCGTGGTCCCGGGTGCGGACGAAGTTCACGTCGAGGTACGGGCGGTCCCAGCCGGCGTTGATGTTGCCGGTGATGCCCTGCACGAAGGTCATCGACGCGTCGAACGAACTGTCCAGACCGAGGTCCACCAGAGTGATCAGCCGGTTCTTCATAAGGCCACCCCTCCAACGCTTTTCAGCAAATCCTCACGACCCGCGGAACCCATCATGAACCACACCTCCGACAGTTCGCGCGGGGGTATCGCGGGGGTGAGACGGCCGTACGGCGTACGGCCGGAAAGGGTGGGTGCGGACCGTGATCGGCCTAGGCTGGCGGGGCAGCGTACGCCGAAGGAGGACACGGATGAGCCAGGTGCCGACAGTCACACTGAGTCACGGATCCGCGATGCCGCGGGTCGGGCTCGGAACCTCGCCGATGAACGACGCGGACGCCGAGCGGGCCGTACGGACGGCGCTCGAGCTCGGGTACCGCCTGATCGACACGGCCGAGAACTACCGCAACGAGGTCGGGGTGGGGCGGGCGCTGAAGGACGTGCCGCGGGACGAGTTGTTCGTGACGTCGAAGTTCAACAAGCGCTGGCACAGCGTCGAGGGGCCGCGGCAGGCGTTCGAGACGAGCGCGGAGCGGCTCGGTGTGGAGTACCTGGATCTGCTGCTCATCCACTGGCCGAATCCGGCGCAGGATCGGTACGTCGACGCGTGGCGTGGGCTGATCGCGCTGCGCGAGGCGGGGTTGGTACGGGCGATCGGTACGTCGAACTTCAAGCCGGCGCACCTGCAACGGCTGATCGACGAGACCGGGGTCGCGCCCGAGGTGAACCAGGTACAGCTCAGCCCGGTGTGGGCGAAGGCGGCCGAACGTGCGTTCCATCGGCAGCACGGGATCGTCACGGAGGCGTGGAGCCCGCTCGGCAAAGGCACGGACCTGTTGCAGCACCCGGCGGTGCAAGACATCGCCAGGGCGCACGGACGCACGCCCGGGCAGGTTGTGCTGCGCTGGGAGACACAGCAGGACGTGGTCCCGATCCCGAAGTCGTCCAACCCACAACGCCTCGCCGAGAACCTCGCGGTGTTCGACTTCGACCTGAGCGACGCGGAGCTGGCCACCCTGGCAGCCCTGGACGGTACGGCGAGGCCGGCCGCGGACTCGGACCGGTCAGGGCACTAGACGCACCGCGGCCCCCGGGGGAAGTGGGAAGTTCCCGGGGGCCGTAGTGCTATCAGCTACTGGTCTCAGCTGCAGCCGGAGGTGCTGCCGCAGCCTTCGCAGACGTAGCAGGAGCCGCTTGGGCGCATCTTGGTGCCGCAGGTGAAGCAGAGCGGGGCGTCGACCGAGGTGCCGGTGATGAGTTCGAGCATCTCGGCGGTGGTGTGGGCCTCGCCCTTGATCGGCTTGGCGGAGACCGCATCGGCCGGCTTCTCGACGGCTTCCACGGTGTCGACGGTGTCAGTGACTGGCTCGACCGACTTCAGCGACTCGGCCTCGGACACCTCGACCGGAGCCGGCTCGTACGACCCGGTGTCGAGCTGCCGGGACCGCTCCTCCGCGGAGTAGATGCCCAGGGCGGCCCGCTCGTCGAACGGCAGGTAGTCCAGGGCCAGGCGGCGGAAGATGTAGTCCATGATCGACTGCGCCATCCGGACGTCCGGGTCGTCGGTCAGACCGGCCGGCTCGAACTTCAGGTTGGTGAACTTCTGGACGTAGGTCTCCAGCGGTACGCCGTGCTGCAGGGCGATCGAGATCGCGATCGAGAACGCGTCCATCACACCGGCGAGCGTCGAACCCTGCTTGCCCATCTTCAGGAAGACCTCGCCCAGACCGTCGTCCGGGTAGGAGCCGGCGGTCATGTAACCCTCGGCGCCACCGACCGTGAACGACGTGGTCCGCGACGGGCGCGACTTCGGCAGGCGCTTGCGGGTCGGCCGGTACTCGATGATCTTCTCGACGATCTTTTCGGCAACGGCAGCCTCGGCCTCGACGGCCTCGGAGGCCTTCTTCGCCTTCGCGTCCGCCAGCGGCTGGCCGACCTTGCAGTTGTCGCGGTACACCGCGAGCGCCTTCAGGCCGAGCTTCCAGCCCTGGAAGTAGACGTCGGCGATCTCCTCGACCGTCGCGGTCTCCGGCAGGTTCACGGTCTTCGAGATCGCGCCGGACAGGAACGGCTGCGCGGCCGCCATCATCCGGACGTGGCCCATCGGCTTGATGGCCCGCTCGCCCATCGCGGTGTCGAAGATCTCGTAGTGCTCCGGCTTCAGGCCCGGGGCGTCGACGACGTGGCCGTTCTCCGAGATGTACTCGACGATCGCCTCGATGGTCTCCTCGGTGTAGCCGTACTGCCGCAGCGCCCGCGGGACCGTGGTGTTGACGATCTGCATCGAGCCGCCGCCGACCAGCTTCTTGAACTTGACCAGCGAGAAGTCCGGCTCGATGCCGGTGGTGTCGCAGTCCATCATGAAGCCGATGGTGCCGGTCGGTGCGAGCACCGAGGCCTGCGCGTTCCGCCAGCCGTTCTTGGTACCGATCTTCAGTACGCCCTCCCACGCCGCGGTGGCGTGCTGCTGGACGTCCTTGTCGATCTCGTGGATGGTCCGGATCGCGTCGTTGGCCGCGGCGTGCTTGCGCATCACCCGGGTGTGCGCGTCCTTGTTCCGCTCGAAGCCGTCGTACGCGCCGACGATGCCGGCCAGCTCCGCGGAGCGCTTGTACGACGTACCGGTCATCAGCGAGGTGATAGCGCCCGCCAGTGCGCGACCACCGTCGGAGTCGTACGCGTGGCCGGTCGCCATCAGCAGTGCGCCGAGGTTCGCGTACCCGATGCCGAGCTGCCGGTACGCCCGCGTGGTGACGCCGATCGCCTCGGTCGGGAAGTCCGCGAAGCAGATCGAGATGTCCATCGCGGTGATGATCAGCTCGACGGCCTTGACGAACTTCTCCGAGTCGAACAAGTCGTCGTCGCGGAGGAACTTCATCAGGTTCAGCGACGCGAGGTTGCAGGACGAGTTGTCCAGGTGCATGTACTCCGAGCACGGGTTGGACGCGGTGATCCGGCCCGTCTCCGGCGTGGTGTGCCAGTCGTTGATGGTGTCGTCGTACTGCAGACCCGGGTCGGCGCAGGCCCATGCGGCGTGGGCGATCTTGTCGAACAGCGTCCGCGCGTCGACGGTCTCGATCACCGAGTTGTCCAGCCGCGCCCGCAGCCCGAACTCGCCCTTCTCCTCGACCGCGCGCATGAACTCGTCGGAGACCCGGACCGAGTTGTTGGCGTTCTGGTACTGCACGGAGGTGATGTCGCGACCGCCGAGGTCCATGTCGAAGCCCGCGTCCCGCAGGACCCGGATCTTCTCCTCCTCGCGCATCTTGGTGTCGACAAACTCCTCGATGTCGGGGTGGTCGACGTCCAGCACGACCATCTTCGCCGCGCGCCGGGTGGCGCCGCCGGACTTGATCGTGCCGGCCGACGCGTCCGCGCCGCGCATGAAGCTGACCGGGCCGGACGCGGTGCCGCCGGAGGACTGGAGCAGTTCCTTCGAGGAGCGGATCCGGGACAGGTTCAGGCCGGCGCCGGAGCCGCCCTTGAAGATCAGGCCCTCTTCCTTGTACCAGTTCAGGATCGACTCCATCGAGTCGTCCACGGCGAGGATGAAGCAGGCCGACACCTGCTGCGGCGAGGACGTACCGACGTTGAACCAGACGGGCGAGTTGAAGCTGAAGTACTGGTGCAGGAGCAGCCAGGTGATCTCCTGCTCGAACACCTCGGCGTCCTGCGGCGAGGTGAAGTAACCGTGCTCCTCGCCGGCCTTGCGGTAGGTCTTCACGACCCGGTCGAGCAGCTGCTTGAGGCTCCACTCACGGTTGTCGTGACCGAGCGCGCCACGGAAGTACTTGGTGGTGACGATCGTGGAGGCGTTCACGCTCCAGAAGTCGGGGAACTCGACCCCGCGCTGCTCGAAGACGGTCTCGCCGGTCTTCCAGTTCTGCTGGACGACGTCGCGACGCTCCCACGTCACCTCGTCGTAGGGGTGCACGCCCTCGGTGCTGAATACGCGCTCGATGGTGAGTCCCGTGGGCGCGTTCTTCCGCCCGCGGAACCCGGCCGTCGACCGCTTGGTCGACCCCGAGTGGCCGGTCACCGTCTCTGTCATGGTTGCTCCTCGCCCTTCGTCTGTACTGCCGCGGTCTGTCGGGACCGCCCCGTTGGAGTACTGCGTCTACTACTGGAACTTCCGTTCCCCCGGTTTATGTCTGTTGGGCCGGTTCGGTACCTTCCGGCTCCTTCTCGGCCCGGAGCAGCGCGATCTCGGTCTCGAAGTCGTCGGCCGACTCGAACTGCCGGTACACGCTCGCGAACCGCAGGTACGCCACCTCGTCCAGCTCCCGCAGCGGCCCGAGGATCGCGAGTCCGACCTCGTGCGCGGGAACCTCCGGCGAGCCGCCGCCCTTCAGCGCGTCCTCGACCTGCTGGCCCAGGCGCGCGAGCTGGTCGGCGTTCACCGGCCGGCCCTTGCAGGCCTTCCCGACCCCGTTGATGACCTTCTCGCGGCTGAACGGCTCGGTCGCGCCGGAGCGCTTCACGACCGTGAGCTGCATCTGCTCGACGGTGGTGAACCGCTTCTCGCAGACCGGGCACTGCCGGCGGCGGCGGATCGCTCCGCCGTCCTCGGCCACCCGGCTGTCGACCACGCGGGAGTCGGCGTGCCGGCAATACGGACAGTGCACGACGAATCACTTCCTCCCGTGACCATCCCTGGGGATGGATTGTGGATCGGCCTGGGGACAACCTGTGTAGAACCTGTGTGCAACCAACCACTACCTGTGGAAAATTACACCCGTGTAACCACTACATCTAGGGATCCTAGATCGCTGCTCCGACAGTTTGCAAGCACGCTCGGCATCGCCCGCGTTGCCCGCGCGTGTCACAGGTTCCAACACCCGCGCGGACCCGTGTACTCCCGCGTGGCGCCGCCGCGACGGCCGTTTCGAGGCGCAAACTACGGCCGGCACAGGCCGCTGCCCGGGCCTCCGGCGGGATAAGGTTCTGCCTGGTTCCTGGGAGGATGTGGTGAGCGTGACCGAACCGGTCGCAGAGCATACGCAGCACGGCTACATCGGCGACAAGGACGCGTATCTGCGGCGGTTGAAGCGGATCGAGGGCCAGGCCCGCGGCCTGCAGCGGATGGTCGAGGACGAGAAGTACTGCATCGACATCCTCACCCAGGTCTCGGCGATGACGAAGGCGCTGGAATCGGTCGCCCTCGGCCTGCTCGAGGACCACTTGGCGCACTGCGTCGTGGACGCCGCGGCGGCCGGTGGACCGGAGGCCGACGCGAAGATCAAGGAGGCCTCCGCCGCGATCGCCCGGCTGGTGCGCTCGTGACCACCCGCAAGCCGGTGGTTCTCGACGTCGACACCGGTCTGGACGACGCGTGCGCGTTGCTGCTCGCGGGCCGGCATGCCGGTCTCGACCTGAAAGCAGTGACCTGCGTCGGCGGGAACGTCGGGATCGACGACGTCGTCCGCAACACGCTGACGGTGCTCGACGCAGCGGGACGTCCCGACGTACCGGTGGCCCGCGGTGCTGCCGTACCGCTGATCCAGCCGGTGCGGCCGGCCCGGCATGTACACGGCGCGGACGGGCTCGGTGACCTCGACTGGCCGCGGTCGACGCGCCCGACGGATCCGCGGCACGCGATCGAGTTGCTCCGGGACGTACTGCGGGACGCTGCCACCACCGGCGAGCTGATCACGCTGATCCCGCTGGCGCCGTTGACGAACATCGCACTGCTGCTGCGTACGTACCCCGAGGCCGCGGCCGGCCTGAAGGAGATCGTCTTCATGGGCGGCTCCGCGGGCAGCGGGAACGCGACCGCGTCCGCTGAGTTCAACATCTGGACCGATCCGGAGGCGGCCGCGATCGTCCTCAAGTCGGCCGACGACCTCGGCATCCCGGTGACGATGTACGGGCTGGACGTCTTCTACGACGTCGTCGTCACGCTGGAGCAGGCCCGCGGGCTGAGCGGTTCGCCGTCGGCGGAGCTGGCGTGCAAGCTGATCGAGAAGCGCAGCGAGCGGTACCAGTCGGACGGCGGGAGCATCGGCGACGGCGGGGCCGTGTGCGCGGTGATCGATCCGTCGGGGCTGACCACGCAGCGGCACCCGGTCCGCGTCGAACTGTCCGGCGGCTGGTCGCGCGGGCGGACAATCGTGGACACCCGGGACGAGGTCGACCAGGCGAACGACATCCAGGGCCGGGCGCCGGTGGTCAGCGTCGCGACGGCGGTGGACGCGAAGCGGTACGCCGACCTGTGGCTGGCGACCGTCAGGTAACCAGCCGCGCGCGGACGCCGTACAGGAAGAGATTGAGGCCCTCCGCGAAGAGGTCGTCGGTCAACTCCGCGACGACAGCCGCGAGCGACCAGCGGGCAGTGACCTCGAAGACGTGCCGCGCGGTTGGTTCCGGTATGCCGATGCGGACGAGGGACTCGATCTGGGCGCGGACCAGTTCGGCGCGCGAACCTTCGCCGCGGTCGCGGTCCGGCGTGGCCTTCGCCTGGATCAGGCCGGCGAGTCCGGGATGCTCGGCGTAGAACCTTCGCAGTTCGAGGGAGCCGGATCTGGTCAGCTCGATCCACTCGTCGACGGTCCGCAGTTGGTCGTACGCCGTGGTATCCGCGGTGAACTGGTCGAACGCGTTCCGGGCGACCAGGTCGAGGAGTTCGGACTTGTTGTGGACGTGGTGGTAAAGCGACGGGGCGCGGACGTGCAGTCGTTCCGCGACGGCGCGCATCGTGAGGCCGTCGACGCCGGCTGTGCGGATGACGGTCAGGGCTGCGTCGGCGATCGCGGTTGTGGTGATGCCAGCCGCTGCGTGGGACGAAGGATCGCGTCTGGTCACGGAATCTCGTTGTCGTCGGTGGACGGTGGAGCTACTGTCTAACAGCATTAGACAATAGCTCGAAGGATGGCACTGTGACTGGATTTCGACCCGCGTACCCGCTGCTGACCGAGCGGCTGGAGCTGCGGCCGCACCGGATGGACGATCTGGACGACTTGTACGCGTTCCATTCGCGGCCGGAGGTGGTGCGGTACACGCCGTGGCCGGTGCGGGATCGCGAGGAGACGCGGGTCGCGCTGGAGCGGAAGCTGCCGCAGGGTGCGCTGACCGAGCCGGGTCAGTGGCTGGTTCTGGCGATCGAGCTGCGGGAGACCGGGACCGTGATCGGCGAGGTACTGCTGAAGTGGGCCAGCGCGGAGGATCGTCAGGGGGAGATCGGGTTCGCGCTGCACACCGACTACCAGGGCAAGGGGCTCGCGGCGGAGGCTGCGCGGGAGATCCTGCGGGTCGGCTTCGAGGAACTCGGGCTGCACCGGATCGTGGCGATCCTCGACGATCGGAACACACCGTCGGCTCAGCTGCTCGAGCGGCTCGGGATGCGACGCGAGGCGCACCACCTGGAAGCACTGCAGTTCAAGGGCGAATGGGCGAACGAGTACGTCTACGCACTGCTCGCGAGCGAGTGGCGCGCGAGGCTCGGCTGACGGAACGTGCTCCGCCGGCGCGGGGACTCGGCTCGCGCGGCGTGCCTCGTCGGCGCGGGGGCTTGGCTCGCGCGGCGTGCCTCGTCGGCGCGGGGGCTTGGCTCGCGCGGCGTGCCTCGTCGGCGCGGGGGCTTGGCTCGCGCAGCGTGCCTCGTCGGCGCGGGGCGCTTGGCTCGCGCGGCGGGCGTAGGTGCGCGGCGGGCATGGCTGGCGCGGCCGGGCTTGGTCGGCGTGGCGGGCTTGGCTGATCAGCCGGCGATGGGGATCTGGAGGGTTTGGCCGGGGGTGATGTCGGCGGGGGTGGCGAGGTTGTTCACCTTGGCGATCTTCTCGACGACGATCGTCGGGTCCTGGCCGGGGTTGGTCGACTCGGCGATCGACCAGAGGGTCTGACCGGGGGCCACCTGGACCGGGACGGTGTGGGTGAAGTGCGGGCCGGGCTCGAGGACGCCGGCAACGCGGAGGCCGAGGACCAGGACCGCGGCACCGAAGACCAGGACCGAGACCGCGGTCAGCAGCATGCGGCCGCGGCGGGTGAGGCGGAGCGTCGGCTCGGGCCGTTCCTCGACGCGGCGGCCGAGCGACTCCCCGGAGCAACCGCGGACCGGCATCCGGTCGGTGGTCACGCCGTCGATCCGCGGCCGCTTCCGGGGCACGGCGACCGGCGCCGCCGTCCGCTCCACGGGAGCCGGGACAAGCCTCAGGTTCGGCTCGGCCTTGTGCGAGCGGCGCGGGGCCAGGGAGTCGGCCGCTACGGCTGCTGTGCTCATCGGATCCTCCAGCTCGGTCAGTGCGCGTTCGTCGGTGTCTGGTCCTGTCTATCGGCCGCCTCCGACAGTTTCTGAAGGAGCAACCTGTTCGACCGGCCCGAACACTTGTTCGATCGAACGTCTGTACGAATGATTAACCGACAACCACCCGTCGCGCAACCACTTCCAACCAGGACACGCCCAGGAAATTCCCTGCCGCCGCAGCTGCCCGCGCACGCCTTATAACCCGACACCCGAACAAACTTGCGAACCGACACGCCTTCGAACAGATGTTTGAAGAATCTCAGAATTCGGTCTACGGTCGACTCAGTCGAGCAAGCAACGGCTGGTGCGTGATCGCCGGCCCGACCCGAGGAGCAACCACCGATGGCCAGGACGCCGAGCGGATCCAGCAAGGACCAGGGCAGCGGAGCCGTGGACAAGGACCGGACCGTCGCCGAGCTGCCGGACGGACCGGCCGACGCGACCGGCCTGACCCCGCGACAGCGCCGCGTGCTGGACGTGATCCGCGACTCGGTCGACAGCCGCGGCTACCCGCCGTCGATGCGCGAGATCGGTGAGCGGGTCGGCCTGACCAGTTCGTCCTCGGTGTCGCACCAGCTCCGCGTGCTCGAGCAGAAGGGCCTGCTCCGCCGCGACCCGAACCGGCCGCGCGCGATCGAGGTCCGCTACCCCGGCGAGGTCGACGCGGCCGCGAAGCGGACGGCCCTCGGTTCGGTCCGGCAGACGACGTACGACGAGACCGGTGCCGGCGACGCGCACCCGGACGCGGCCTACGTGCCGGTGGTCGGCCGGATCGCCGCCGGTGGGCCGATCCTGGCCGAGCAGGAGATCGAAGAGGTCTTCCCGTTGCCGAAGGCAATGGTCGGCGAGGGCACGCTGTTCATGCTGAAGGTCAAGGGTGAGTCGATGATCGAGGCAGCCATCTGCGACGGCGACTGGGTGGTCGTCCGGCAGCAGCCGACCGCGGAGAACGGCGACATCGTGGCCGCGATGATCGACGGCGAGGCGACCGTGAAGACGTTCAAGAAGACCAAGTCCGAGATCCTGCTGCTGCCGCACAACCCGGCGTTCGAGCCGATCGACGGGAAGGACGCGACCATTCTCGGAAAGGTCGTAACAGTTCTGCGCCGTGTCTGACATATCGGACGGCGAGCGAACTCCGGCGTGACGTGTCAGCATTGAGTCATGACGACTGTCTATGACTTCAGCGCGCGGCGGATCGAAGGCAATGAACAGTCTCTTGCCGATTTCCGCGACCAGGTGCTCCTGGTGGTGAACGTCGCATCCCAGTGCGCACAGACCCCGCAGTACACCGGCCTGCAGAAGCTCTACCGGACCTACCGCCGGCAGGGCTTCGCAGTGCTTGGTTTTCCCTGTGACCAGTTCGGTCATCAGGAGCCCGGTGACGAGAACGAGATCGCCAACTTCTGCTCGACGATCTACCACGTCACGTTCCCGATGTTCGCCAAGATCGACGTCAACGGATCGAAGACGATCCCCTTGTACAACTGGCTGAAGCGGGAGCAGGGCGGCCTGCTCGGCGGCCGGATCAAGTGGAACTTCACCAAGTTCCTGGTCGGCCGCGACGGTGGGGTGATCAGCCGCTACGCGCCCACCCACGCGCCGGAGAAGCTGGCCGACAAGATCGAGGCGGCACTGGCCGTTCCGGCACCGTCGCCGAAAACCAACGACTGACAAACTCCCGAAATGCTGCGACAGTTGAACAGAAAGCGTCGCAGCGACCCGCGATATTCACCGCATTTCGAACAATTCGGCCGGCCAGCATGTCGGCGTGAAATGTATTCAGCCGCGGTCGGCGCGGACTGATTCCGGGTCGATGTCGAGGCGCAGACCGCGCCAGACCGGATGCCGCAGCCGGCCGTCACCGGCCCAGCCGGAATAGGTGACCTCGGCGACCAGGACCGGGTCCAGCCAGTGCGCGCGCCGCCGGTCCGTGGCCGGGATGCCGGCCGGATCGAACGCGGGCCGGTCGATCTCGAGCCCGGTCAGCTCGGCGCTCAGCATGTCGAGCGTCGCGAAGTCGAGCCCGGAGCCGACCTTGCCGATCAGCACCAGGTCGTCGCCCTCGTACGCCCCGCAGTAGAACGAACCGATCTTGCCTTCCCGGTTGCCCTCCCCCGGATGCCAACCGCACAACACGACGTCGCGCGTCAGCACCGGTTTGATCTTGATCCAGTCCGAGCTGCGCCGGCCGGGCAGGTACCGCGACTTGCGGCGCTTCGCGACAACCCCCTCGAGCCCTTGTACAGCAGACTGTTCGAGCGCGGCGTCGCCGTCGGCCAACGCGGGCGGCACCTCCCAGAACGGGTCGCCGAGGTCGAGCGAGTCGAGCAGCCCACGCCGTTGGTCGTACGTTGCCTCTAGCAACCACTTGCCGTCGAAGCGGAGCACGTCGAAGAGCCGGACCGAGACCGGTACGTCGGTGATCAGGTGCCGGAGTTGGCGTGGGTCGCGGACGTGCATGCGCCGCTGCAACAGGCCGAACGACGGCGCGCCGTGCTCGTCGAGCGTGACGATCTCGCCGTCCAGTACGGCGGGCAGCCGCAATCCCGGCGCCGCCGACAGGCCGACGAGCTCCGGGTACCCACCGGACACATCGTGGCTGTTCCGCGACCACAGTCGGCAGACACCGTCGTCGACCTCGGCGATGACGCGGATACCGTCCCACTTGAGCTCGTACGACCAGCCGGCGCCGGTGGGCATCTCCCCCAACGCCGCCATCATCGGCAGCACCGGCGGACCGGTCACTGGGCTCATGAAGCCATCATGCCGTCTGCAGCCGCTTCAGGGCGCCAAGCACCTTCTCCCGGTCGGCAGTCGGCCACATCGGCGGCAGCGACGCACGCAGGAATCCGCCGTACCGCTGGGTGACGATGCGGGGGTCGAGGATCGCGACCACGCCGCGGTCCGTGCTGCGGCGGATCAGGCGGCCGGTGCCCTGCGCGAGCAGCAGGCCGGCGTGGGTCGCGGCGACCGCCATGAAGCCGTTGCCACCGGCCTCGTCGACGGCGCGTTGCCGGGCCGCCATCAGCGGCTCGTCGGGGCGCGGGAACGGGATCCGGTCGATGATCACCAGGTTGCAGGTCGAGCCCGGTACGTCGATGCCCTGCCAGAGCGACAGCGTGCCGAACAAGGAGGTTTCCGGGTCCTCGACGAACTCGCGGGACAGCTCGGCGAGCTGCGCATCCCCCTGACAGAGCACTTTGAGGTCGGTTGCCTCGCGGACCGCGGCCGTTGCCGCCTCGGCCGCGCGCCGCGACGAGAACAGGCCGAGCGTCCGCCCACCGGCCGCCGTGATCAGGTCGACGATCTCCTCGAACTGCTTCTTGCCCAGCCCGTCGCGATGCGGCGGCGGCAGGTGCTTGGCGACGTACAGAATCGCCTGCTTCTCGTACTCGAACGGGGAGCCGACGTCGAGGCCGCGCCACGGCAGCGGTCCGCGCTCGTCGGCCTCGTCGAGCTCCGGCATCTCGTCGTCGTCGTCGAGCTTGTCGGACGGCCGAAGACCGACCTGGCGGGCGATCGCGTCGAAGTCCCCGCCGAGTGTCAGCGTCGCGGACGTGAGGATCGCCGTACGATCCCGGAGCACGAGCTCGCGGAGCAGGCCGGCGACGGTCAGCGGGGCGATCCGGAGCTCGCGGCCGAAGCGGTCGCGGTCGACCATCCAGACCACGTCGGCATCGCTCAGCGCGGCGACCCGCTCGGCGACGTCGAAGATCTCCTTCACCGCGCCCTTCGACTGCCGCTTGGCGCCGTCCGGGTCGTCGTCCTTGTCGTCGGACTTCTTGTTCAGGTCGGAGTACATGGCGCGGGCCGCGTCGCGGACCAGTGCGGCCGCCTCGAGGACAGGTCCGTTGGACGGCTCGATCCGGCCCTCCCGGGTGCCGTCGAGCGCGGCGCGGAGGGCGTCCGAGGCATCGATCAGGTCGTCGGCCTTGTCGTCGTCGACGAACCGGCGGCCGCGCTTGGCGGCGCGCTCGACCAGCTGCGGCGAGAGCTCGTCGCCCGCGGCGCCGGTGACGCGCGCGGGCAACTCGTGCGCCTCGTCGACGATCACGACATCGTGCTCGGGCAGGACGATCCGGTTCTCGAAGGCGTCGATCGAGAGCAGCGCATGGTTCGTGATGATGATGTCGGCCTTGCGGGCCTCTTCCTTCGCCTTCTCCGCGAAGCACTCCTCGCCGTACGGGCATTTCTCGGCGCCGAGGCACTCGCGGGCGGCGATGGAGACCTGCTGCCACGCCTGGTACTGGTGGGAGGGTGCGTGGTCGCGGTCGCCGGCCGCGCCGTCGGCGAGCTGCTGCTCGGCCCACTCGCGAAGCTCGACGACCTGGCGGCCGACCTCGCCCGCCGGCGGGATGTCGATCAACATGCCGTCCTCGTCCGGCGCGCCCTCGCGGATCCGGTGCAGGCAGGCGTAGTTGTTCCGCCCCTTCTGGATCGCGTACTTCGGCCGCCGTGGCAGGAGCTTCTCGGTCGCGTCGAGCAGCGCCGGCACGTCGCGGTCGACGAGCTGGGACTGCAGCGCGAGGGTCGCCGTCGAGACGACCACGCGGCGGTCCTCGATCGCGTGCACGAGCGCGGGCACCAAGTACCCCAGGGACTTGCCGGTGCCGGTGCCGGCCTGGACGAGCAGATGCGATCCCTCGTGCATCGCGGTGTCCACGGCTTGCGCCATCTCCACCTGCCCGGGCCGAGTCTGTCCGGCGATCCCGGACACGGCAGCTTCCAGCAGTTCCCGCACATCGACACCCACCGCCACACCCTAGCCCGCGGGACGGACAGATTTCGTCCGGCGGGCGGCGGGGTGTGGATAACTAGACGACCGCCCCGCGGTCGGGCTGGGCGTCGCGGTCGACCTGGACGCGCTTGGGGCGCGGCGGCGGAGCCGGGTAGCGGCGTTCGAGCTCCAGCAGCAGCGGCGCCGCGGTCAAGTTCGAGGAGTACGTACCGACGACGATGCCGAGCAGCAGCGCCAGCGCGAAGTCGGCCAGCGAGTCGCCGCCGAGGAACAGCAGTGCGCTCAGGATGAACAGTGTCGAGATACCGGTGTTGATGGTCCGCGGCAGCACGTTCACGATCGCGGTGTCGATGATGTTGGCGAGGTTGCCGGTGGAGCGGGCGCTGCGGGTCTCGCGGATCCGGTCGAAGACCACCACCGAGTCGTTCACGGTGTAGCCGATGATGGTCAGGATCGCGGCCAGGAAGATGCCGTCGATCGGCTTCCCCGTCCAGGCGAACACGCCGACGACGACCGCGACGTTCTGGATCAGCGCGAGAACGGCGCCGGCCCCGAACGTCCAACGGAACCTGACGGCGAGGTACGCGAGTTGCGCGAGCAGCGCGATGCCGAGCGCGATCAGGCCCTTGTTCCGCAGCTCCTGGCCGAGGGACGGGCCGATGCTCTCGTTCCGGATCACCTGGGCGTCACCCGCGATCCGGCCGATCGACTCGCGGATCTTCTCCGCCTCGTCGTCGCTGATCGTTCCGGTGCGGACGGTGAAGTCGTCGGTACCGGAGGCCTGTACGACGGCGGTCGGGTACCCGGCCTCGCCGACGGCCGCGCGCGCCTGGTCCGGCGTGATGCGTTGCGCCGTACTGACCTCGAGCAGCCGGCCGCCGGTGAACTCGATGCCGAGGTTCAGGCCGCGGACCGCGACACCGGCGACGCTGACGACGATCGCGACGGCGGTGATGACGAGCCAGCGCTTGCTGTGCTTCATCAGCGACGGCTGCCGCGCCTCGAGCCAGGTCCGTACGCGACCGTGGCCGGCGATCCCGCTCAGCGCCGGGCGACGCAGTACGAATCCGCGGGAGACCGCGAACTCGGCGAACACGCGGGTGACGACGAGCGCGGACAGCATCGACGCGATGACACCGATCGAGAGCGTGACGCCGAAGCCGCGGACGGGGCCGGCAGCCAGGAAGAACAGCAGTCCGGCGGCCAGCAGGGTGGTGATGTTGGAGTCGGCGATCGCGGACAGCGCGTTCTGGAAGCCGCTGCGGAGCGACCGTCGCAGGCCGTCCGTGCGGCCCGCTATGTAGTCCTCGCGGGCGCGTTCGAAGACCAGGACGTTCGCGTCGACGGCCATACCGATGGCCAGTACGAAGCCGGCCAGGCCGGGCAGGGTGAGGGTTGCTCCGATCGCGGTCAGGGCGGCGTACGACATCGCGGCGTACCCGAGCAGACCGAGCACCGCCATCAGGCCGACGAGGCGGTAGACCACGACGATGAACAGCGCGGTCAGCGCGAGGCCGATGATCGCGGCGAGCGCGCTGGCCTGGATCGCGTCCTGGCCGAGCGACGGGCCGACTGTGCGCTGGTCGATGACCTCCACCGGTACAGGGAGGGCGCCGCCGGAGATGAGCGCGGCCAGGTCCTTCGCGTCCTCCTCGGTGAACGCGCCGGAGATCGTGGTGGAGCCGCCGGAGATGCCGAGGTTGCAGAGCTGGTTGCCACCGTTCGGGTCGACCTGCGGGGAGCTGATCACCTCGTTGTCCAGGACGATCGCGATCAGGCGCTGCGGCGTACCGACCGGCTCGCAGGCGGCCTTGCCGGTGATGTTCGCCCAGATCTTGCCGCCGTCGCCCTTGAACTTCATCTGTACGAACCAGCCCTGCGCGACCTGCTGCGGATCGAGCAGTCCGTCGGCGCCGCTGACCATTTCACCGGTCATCGCGGGCTTGGCCAGCCGCAGGAACCCCTGGCCGCTCTCGGGTGCGAGGTAGGTCTCCCCCGCGGCGGGCTTGGCCGGTTTGGTCGCGACCTGGTCGAGGACCTCGTGGAAGGTGAGCTGCGCGGTCTTGCCGATCACCTTCGCGGCTTCGCGCGGGTCCTGTACTCCGGGGAGCTCGACGATGATCCGGTTCTCACCCTGGCGGGTCACGTTCGGCTCGCTGACACCGAGCGCATCGATCCGCCGGTGCAGGACCTGGGTCGCCTTGTCGGTGGTCTCCTTGGTCGCCTTCACGGTCGGCGAGTCCTTCGCCTGAAGGACGATCTGCGTCCCACCGCGCAGGTCGAGCCCGAGTTGTGGTTTCGCGGTCAGCGTGACGTATGTCGACGCCGCCAGCACCAGGAACGCGAGGAGTGCACGGACAAGGGACGACCGGTTCACCGAAGCCTCCGGAGGTGGGCACCCGCAGTACAGGTGTCATGACACAGAGCATCCACGCAGCCGTGGAACGCCCAGTGTACGAACCCCCCACAATCACACAAGCGACCGTGTCGCAACCGTAACAGTCCCCCACCGGCACGACTCGCGGCCCGGATGCCCCCCGGCGGCGACGCGTTCCTTCCGTACCCACCCGCCCCGCGTCGTCAACACATACCCGCCCCGCGTCGTCAGCACATACCCGCCCCGCGTCGTCGGCACATACCCGCCTCGGCGGCCCCAGCACACGGCCACCCCGCGGACATCACGGCACGGCCACGCGCGGACATCAGCACGCGGCAGCCTCCGCCGGCATCGACACAGACCCCGTCTCCCGGGCATCAGCGCACGCCCGGTTCCGAGGTCCCACGCACGCTCGCCTCTGCGGACGCCAGCACTCTGCGGCCCCGCGGACATCAGCCCAGGGTCGCCTCGCGGATGTCAGCTCGCGGCTGCCTCCGCTGACGTTGTCCCCAGGACGTCACCCGATGCCCGCGCGGGCATCGGGTGGAGCGGGTTGGGGAGGATGTTCTTCCCGATCCGGGACAGGATCCTCCCCAACCTCGAGGTCCTAGAGGCGTCGAGCCGGAACAGTTCCATACGTCACGTCGGGGCATCGCAGCAGAGCAACCGAGTCGCATGCGATGCGGTCCGCGGGCAATCACAGCCGCCCCATCACCACCACCCGTTTGCCCACGGACCCCAGCCGAGCAGTCACTCGCGAGCGCCAGCTCGCAAGATGCCGGCGCCAGCCGGCAACACCGCGGCGGTAGCCGCGGACCTCCGGCGGTAGCCGGATGTTCCCCGGCGATAGCCGGAAGCAAATGCTTCGGGCGCAAGCCCGAGGGTGGGTGGGAGCGCGTGGAGCAGCTGCGTCTGAGGAGCGCAGCGACGAAGCTAGCGGCTGCGTAGCGCGCGGGGGGTTTACTCGCCTAGGCCGTTTTCCAGGGCGTAGCGGACTAGTTCGGCTCGGTTGTGTAGTTGGAGTTTTCGCAGGGTGTTTTGGACGTGGTTTTCTACTGTGCGGTGGGAGAGGACCAGGCGGGTGGCGATCTGTTTGGCCGTGAGGCCGCGGGCTACCAGGCGGAGGACCTCG
Source organism: Kribbella sp. NPDC004536 (assembly GCF_042873835.1). Classification (NCBI taxonomy): domain Bacteria; kingdom Bacillati; phylum Actinomycetota; class Actinomycetes; order Propionibacteriales; family Kribbellaceae; genus Kribbella; species Kribbella sp. NPDC004536. The sequence goes on from NZ_JBIALY010000004.1 coordinate 20,897, forward strand.
GTTTCGCGGTCCGTCAACTGCGGGACCTCGGGGCCGGTGGCGCCTAGGCGGCGGTACTCGCCGAGGAGCAGTCCGGCGAGGCCGGCGGTGAAGACGGCGTCGCCTTCGGCGGTACGGCGTACGGCGTTGTCGAATTCGTCCGGGGACGCGGACTTCACGAGGTAGCCGGAGGCCCCGTTCTTGACGGCGGCCAGTACGTCGTCCTGCTCGGCGCTCGCCGACAACACCAGGACCCGGGTGTCGGGTAGCGCGGTGGTGATCTCGCGGGTGGCATCGACGCCGGATCCGGTGCCGAGCTGGAGGTCCATCACAACAACATCCGGCCGGGTGGCGAGCGCGATCTTCACCGCGGACGCGACGTCCGACGCGGTCGCGCAGACGTCGTACCCGCGGCTGCCGAGGTCGCGGGCGACGCCTTCGCGCCACATCGGGTGGTCGTCGACGATCATCACGCGAGTCATGATCGGCGGTCCCGCGGCATCAGTACGGTCATATCTTCAGCTCCCATTCGGTTCCTTCGCCGGGGGCGGTGCGGACGGTGACGGTGCCGCCGAGGTCGGTGATGCGGCCGCGGATGGACTGGCTGACGCCTAGGTGACCGTCCACGCGGGCCTGTTCGAGGCGGGCCGGCGTCGTACCGATCCCGTCGTCGCGCACCGACACCACGACCTCGTCCCCCAGCTGTTCGACGACGACCCAGGACCGGGCGTCAGGGCCGGCGTGTTTGGTCACGTTGCTCAGAGCTTCCTTGACCGCGGCAACCAGTTCGACGGCCGTTGGCGACGGCAACAACACAGGGCCGGCGGGTACCACCACGTCGACGCGAGTCGTGGCCAACGGCAACAGCAATCCACACAGGTCAACACGATCCCCGTCGGCGACGGCCGGACGCGCGGACATCAAGGTGCGCAGGGCAACCTCTTGTTCGGCGGCCAGCGTGGCCAGTTCGACCGCTTCGCCGCCGATCGCCGTCCCGCGCCGCTGGACCTGGGCCAGCACCTGCAGTACGCCGTCGTGGATCGAGCGACTGAGCCGCAACCGTTCCGCGGTCGCGCTCTCCGCGGCGATCGCGGACCGCAGCCGCTCCCCCGCCCGGCGCATCGTCGAGGCGGCGTACCCGACGACCAGCCCGGCCACGAGCAGCAGCTGTACGTTGCTGAGGATCTTCGAGACGTTGTCGACCCCGCGGAGCGAGAGCAGCGCGAGGCTGATCGTGGCCGCGCCGAGCAGTCCGCCGTCGCGCCCGCGGGAGATCGCGAGCGCGAGCACAGGCCCGGCCGCCCACACTGAGGTCAGTACGGACGCCCCGGCGCGGATGTCGACCAGCGGCTGCGCCCACAGCGTCGCGTACATGCAGCCGACCGTGACGATCAGGTCCGCGAACGCGAGCCGCGTGTTCCGCCGGCCCCAGCGGATGCTGTAGCCGTACGACGAGACAGCCGTCCACACGCCCATCACCGCGAGCTGGAGCACCGCGCCGTACGGATGCACGATCCCGTCCCACCGCGTCCACACGCCGAACCCCGCGAACGCCCAGGTGATCACCCGGAACACGACCAGCGCACGCCACAACGGCTGCAGCAGGTCCACGGATCGCTCCACGCGGACCAGTCTGCCAAGCGCACGCGCCAGATGCGTGAGCCCTTCTACTCAGACATGCAGGTTTCCCCGCACCTTCACAGGTTTTCCTCAGTTTCCACTTCAGCTCCGCGGATTTTCCCCGTATTCTCGCGCAAACACGCTCGGGGGAGCTACGAACACACTGCGTCATCAAAAACGGAGGGGAATCGTGCGCAAGCTACCCGCCGGGCTGTTCAGCCTGGCCCTGGCGGCGACGACCGGGCTCGGCGTCGCCGCCGCCTCGGCCGGCAGTGCCGCCACACCGCCCAAGGCGCCGATCGCCAGTGAAGTCGCCCCGGCGCCGGACGAGCTGTCCAGCCCGCTCGAGGACAAGCGCCGCGAGCTGCGGCAGGAGGCGCTGACCCAGGTCATCAACGGCCAGGCCAGCCCCGAACAGCGCAACGGCAGTACGGTCGTCAACCTCGGCGCCAAGGCCGCCGGCGCGAAGGGCGTGAAGAACGCCAAGGGCAAGGTCGACCAGTACGTCGAGCTGTCCCGGGAGAAGACCGACCGGATCTTCGTCGTGCTCGCGGAGTTCGGCAACGAGCGGCACCCGAACTACCCGGACAAGGACACCTCACCGAACTTCCCGGGCCCGGCGCGCTTCGACGGCCCGCTGCACAACCAGATCCCGGCCCCGGACCGTTCGGTCGACAACTCGACCGTCTGGCAGGCGGACTACAGCCAGCAGCACTTCCAGGACATGTACTTCGGCAAGGGCAACTCGCTGAAGAGCTACTACGAGAAGCAGTCGTCGGGCCGGTACTCCGTCTCCGGTGAGGTCACCGACTGGGTCAAGGTCAAGTACAACGAGGCCCGGTACGGCCGGTCGAACGGGTACCCGTGCAGCGGCAACGTCTGCAACAACACCTGGAACCTGATCCAGGACGCGGTCAACCAGTGGGTCGCGGACCAGGAGGCGAAGGGCCGTACGAAGGCCGAGATCACCGCGGACCTGAAGTCGTTCGACCAGTGGGACCGTTACGACTACGACGGCGACGGCAACTTCAACGAGCCGGACGGGTACATCGACCACTTCCAGATCGTGCACGCCGGCGGCGACCAGGCCGACGGCGACCCGTGGCAGGGCGAGGACGCAATCTGGTCGCACCGCTGGTACGCGAACTTCGCGGGCGGACCGGCGAACAACCCGAACGGCGGCGCGCAGATCGGCGACACCGGCCTGTACGTCGGTGACTACACGATCCAGCCGGAGAACGGCGGGATCAGCGTTTTCGCGCACGAGTACGGCCATGACCTCGGTCTGCCGGACGAGTACGACACCTCGGGCGCGGCGGTCGAGAACGGCGTGAACTGGTGGACGATCATGTCCCAGAGCCGGGTCAGCAAGCCGTCCGACGGTGGCATCGGCGAGCAGGCGGCCGACTTCAACGCGTGGGACAAGCTGCAGCTCGGCTGGCTGGACTACGAGATCGTGAACGCCGGCCAGAACCGGACCGTCGACCTCGGCCCGCACGAGTACAACTCGAAGAAGGCCCAGGGCCTGGTGGTGACGCTGCCGAAGAAGCAGGTGCAGCACCAGCTCGTCCAGCCGACCACCGGGACGAAGGACTGGTGGAGCGGTCAGGGCAACGACTTCACGCACACGATGAGCCGCCAGGTGACGCTGCCGGCCGGTCAGCCCGCAAGCCTCACGTTCCAGGCGAACTGGGACATCGAGGACTGCGGTACGACGGCCTGCGACTACGCGTACGTCGACGTGAACGACGGCACCGGCTTCAAGACGGTCAAGGGCAACATCACCAACGATGCCGAGGGCAACGGGATCGACGGTAGGAGCAACGGCTGGAAGCCGGCCACGTTCGACCTGTCGGCGTACGCCGGCAAGACGATCACGCTGCAGTTCCGGTACGCCACCGACCCGGCGGCCGGTGGGATCGGCTTCTTCGCCGACGACATCAAGGTGACGTCGGGTACGACCACGGTGGTCGACTCGGGCGCGGAGGCCTCGCCGGAGGGCTGGACGCTCAACGGGTTCAGCTCGGTCGGTTCGTCGTACACGAGCCAGCACGACAACTACTACCTCGCGTCGAACATCAACTACGTCGACTACGACAAGCACCTGCAGACCGGGCCGTACAACTTCGGCTGGGCGAGCACGCTGTCCGACAAGGTCGAACACTTCCCGTACCAGGACGGCCTGCTGATCTGGTACTGGGACACCTCGCAGGGCGACAACAACACCAACGTCCACCCGGGCGAGGGCCTGATCCTGCCGATCGACGCGCACCCGACCCCGATCAACCGGCTGGACGGCCTGCTCTGGCGTCCGCGGGTGTCGGCGTACGACGCGCCGTTCGGACTCGAGAAGGCGGACTCGTTCACCCTGCACGTGAACGGCCAGGCCAGCTACATCCGCGGCCAGAACGCCGTCCCGACCTTCAACGACAGCAAGTCGTACTGGTCCGCGGACCTGCCGACGAGCAGCGTCAAGGTCCCGAACAACGGCATCAACATCAAGGTGCTGTCCAAGACCGGCACCTCGATGAAGGTCCAGGTCAGCAAGCGCAAGTGACGTGAAACGGCCCCCCGAGGAGATCCTCGGGGGGCCGTTTGCGCGTTCTGGATCAGACGGTCGCGTACGGCGTCAGGTCGCCGGCCAGCGCCGGATGGACCCGACCGGTGATGTGCGTGCCGTCCGCGGTGTGTTCGAGCTGCTCGACCGAGCCCTCGGAGTGGATCCGGGAGACCAGGTCACCGCGCTCGTACGGCAGCAGGACCTCGACCATGACGTGCGGCTGCGGCAGGGCGCCCTCGATCAGCTCGCGGAGCTTGTCGATGCCTTCACCGGTACGGGCCGAGACGACGATCGCGTTGGGCTCCCGGTGCAGGATCGGGGCCAGCGCCAGCGGATCGGCGGCGTCGGCCTTGTTGATCACCACGATCTCCGGTACGTCGGTCGCGTCGATCTCGGCCAGGACCTCGCGGACGGCCTGGATCTGCGCGATCGGGTCCGGGTGCGAACCGTCGACGACGTGCAGCAGCAGGTCGGCGTCGGTGACCTCCTCCAGCGTCGAGCGGAACGCCTCGACGATGTCGTGCGGCAGGTGCCGGACGAAGCCGACCGTGTCGGTCAGCGTGAACACCCGGCCGTCCGAGGTCGTCGTACGGCGCGTCGTCGGGTCCAGGGTCGCGAACAGCGCGTCCTCGACCAGCACGCCCGCGCCGGTGATCTGGTTCAGCAGCGAGGACTTGCCGGCGTTGGTGTAACCAGCGATCGCGACCGAGGGAACCAGGTTCCGGCGGCGCTCCTGGCGCATCGTCGTGCGGGTGCTCTTCATGTCCTTGAGCTGGCGGCGGAGCTTGGCGATCTTGGTGTTGATCCGGCGCCGGTCGGTCTCGATCTTGGTTTCACCGGGACCACGGCCACCGATGCCGCCACCGGCCGCACCGACGCGTCCACCGGCCTGGCGGGACAGGTTTCCACCCCAACCACGCAGGCGCTGCTTCATGTACTGCAGCTGCGCCAGCTCGACCTGGGCCTTGCCTTCCTTGCTCTTCGCGTGCTGCGCGAAGATGTCCAGGATCAGCGCGGTCCGGTCGACCACCTTGACCTTGAGCTTGTCCTCCAGGTTGCGCAGCTGCGCGGGCGCCAGCTCGCCGTCCGCGATCACCGTGTCGGCGCCGAGCGCCGCGACCAGGTTGCGCAGGTCGGCCACCTTGCCGGAGCCGATGAAGGTCGCCGGGTCCGGCTTCTTCCGGCGCTGGATGACGCCGTCGAGTACCTCGGAACCGGCGGTCTCGGCGAGCAGCTTCAGCTCGGCCAGCGAGTTGTCCGCGTCCTCGGCGCTGCCCTCGGTCCAGACGCCGACCAGCAGCACCCGCTCGAGCAGGAGCTTGCGGTACTCGACCTCGCTGATGTCGGTCAGCTCGGTCGACATGCCGACCACGCGGCGAAGCGCCTGCCGCTCCTCGAGGTCCAGGCCCTCGGTGCTCAGCTCGTGTTCGTAGTCGTCGTGACCCGTCAACGAATCGCCAGAGTCCTCGCCCTCAAGGAGGTCAAGTTCGACGTCGGTGGTCTCGTCGTAAGAATGTGAATGGGTCGTCATATGCCTTCCATGGTGGCACGGGTCACCAAGTACAAGCGACCCGTTTACTACAGTCAACGCCCCACGCGGAAATCAGATTCCCAGCCACGCCCGGTCGAACTCGCCGCGCGCGTGCAGAACGGCCGGTCCGGTCAGCTCCAGGTGGTTGTCGGCACGCCACGTCACGCTCACCTCACCGCCTGGTACGCCGACGCGGTACGTCACCGGGAGCTCGTCGTGGGCCTGGCGTGCCGCAGCCACGGTCACCGCACAGGTACCCGTGCCGCAGGAGCGGGTCTCCCCCGCGCCGCGCTCGTGCACCCGCATCTGTACGTCGTGCGCGTCCCGCCGTACGACGAACTCCACGTTCACGCCCTGCGGGAACGCGGCGGCCGGGGTCCACGTGGGCTGGTCGCACAGGTTGCCCGGCTCGTTCAGGTTGTCGACGAACACGACCGCGTGCGGGTTGCCCATGTCGACATGCAGCGCCGGCCACTGGTGACCGTTGGCCTCGACCACGATTCCGGCCGCGTCGGGAAGCTTCGGCGCGCCCATGTCGACGGTCAGTGTGCCGTCGTCGTTCTGCGCGACCTCCTTGACGCCGGCGCGGGTGCCGACCCGGACCGGTTTGCCGTCGATCAGGCCCGCCTCGGCGAGGTACTTCACGAACACGCGGACACCGTTCCCGCACATCTCCGCGATCGAGCCGTCCGCGTTCCGGTAGTCCATGAACCAGTCGCCGCCGTCCTCGACGTACGACTGCTTGTCGCCCTGGATCACCCGCAGCACACCGTCCGCGCCGAGACCGGCGTGGCGGTCGCAGAGGAACCGCACCACGGCCGCATCCAGCTCACCGTGCACGGAACCGTCCGGGTCGGGCAGGATCACGAAGTCGTTCTCCGTACCGTGCCCTTTCAACCAAGGGAACGTACTCATGCGCACAGCGTACGAGGTGTACCTGCACCACTCAGTATCTGTCCGCCGCGGAGCGGCTCCACGCTCAGCCGCCCTCGTGTTGCGCGCCGCGGGCGCGGTTGGTGAGTGTCGCAGGTCCGGGCCGTACGGTTTGAGCATGATCGCGTGCTTCTGGGAGCGGGACGACGCCGTCGCGGTCGCCGAGCGACTCGGCGGGGTCGTGCGGCGCGGGCGGTTCCACGGCGAGGACGACGACGAGGACCACCCGTGGTCAGTCGTGCTGGCGGAGGTGGATCTCGCCGAACTGGACGAGGTGCTGGCAGAACACGACGGCTGGCTGGAGACCGAGACACACGAGGCTCCTTCAGATCCACCGCCACTACCGACGGAGCCCAAGCGCTTCAAGCGATGACGCGGCCGGGGCGCTCGCCGGTGGGTTTGCCTGCGGCGAGGGCTGGTTCGCCGGCCACCAGGACGTGGTGGACTCCGACGGACAGTTGCCACGGGGCGTCGTACGTCGACTTGTCGGCGATCTGTCGTGGGTCGAGGACGACGAGGTCGGCGACGGCGCCCGGTTTGATCACGCCGCGGTCGGACCAGCCGAGGCGGGATGCCGGGAGGGAGGTCATCCGGCGGACCGCCTCCGCGAGGGTGAACAGCCCACGGTCGCGGGCGTAGTGGCCAAGCACCCGCGGGAACGTGCCGAAGTTGCGCGGATGCGGGTGCCCCGGACCCGTAGGATCCATGATCCAGCCGTCGCTCGCGATCGCTGTTCGCGGATGTTCGAGGACGGTTGTCACGTCCTCCTCACGCATGGCGTGGTTCACCACGCTGACCGCCGCGTCGTGCGACTCGAGGATCCGCAGCACGATCTCGGCTGCGTCCACCCCGTCGAGCCGAGCGATCTCGGACAAGCTCATTCCCCGACAGTCCTCGTACCGCCCTGGTGGAAGAGATGCGATCACCACGGTCTCGGGCGAGAGCAGTACGTCGGCCCGCAGCGCCTGGGCGATCCGGGTGCGTTCACCGGGGTCAGCGAGACGGTCGAGGAGGCTCCCACCGGCCAAGGCCCAGGTGGGGAGGCGGGTGGTGAGGGTGGTGCTGGTGGCGGTGTAGGGGTAGGCGTCCCAGCCGAGGTCGACGTCGGTCACGGCGTCCAGGCGTTCGAGGGCCGCCTCGACGAGTCCGTGGTTGGACGTACCAACGGCCTTCAGGTGAGAGATCTCCAGGCGGGCTCCGCCGGCGCGCGCTGCCGCGATCGCCTCGTCCAGCGCATCCAGCAGGCCGCCACCCTCGTTGCGGATGTGGGTCGAGTAGAGCAGCCCGCAGTCGGCGGCGGTACCCACCAGAGCCGCGACCTCCTCGGGCGACGCGTAGGCGCCCGGCGCGTAGATGAGGCCGGTGGAGAAGCCGACCGCGCCTTGGTCGGCGGCCTGGCGGAGCAGGTCCTGCATCATACGGAGTTCCGCAGCCGACGGAGCACGTCGGGCGCTGCCCATCGCGGCGATTCTGAGCGTGCAGTGGCCTACCTGCAGCGCCAGGTTCACCGCCGGTTCCAACGTTGCAGCAAACCCGCCCGCGTCGGTCCACGACCACCCGTGCTTCGGGCCGAGGAACGCCGTACCCGCCTTGAGCATGTCCAGGTCGGTGATCGGGAACGGCGACCACCCGCAGTTCCCGGCGACCAGCGTGGTGACGCCTTGCGCGAGCTGTGATTCGGCGGCCGGACTTGAGCCGAGACTGAAATCCGCATGTGAGTGCAGATCGACGAACCCCGGTGCGACAATGTTGCCCGTGGCATCGATTACCTCGGCGTCCGCGACCGGCTGGCCGGGCGGCAGTACGGCGCTGATCCGCCCGCCCTCGACGAGTACTGTCCCGGGCCGCGGCGCACTCCCGGTCCCGTCGACGACGAGGCCGCCGGTCAGTGCGAGCACCATCGAGTCACTCCTGTCCTGGGCCGAAAGCCAGTTCTTCGATCGTGTTGGCGGCGACGAACTCCCGGTCGACCGGATGCCCGAGCCCCGGCCCCTCCGGTACCTGGACGACCCCGCCGACGGCGGTCACGGCGGGCTGAACGACGTCCCGGGCGTAGTACTTCTCCGAGGCGGACACGTCCGATGGGAGGGTGAACCCGGGGAGACTGGAGAGTGCGACGTTCGCGAGCCGGCCGACCCCGAACTCGTGCATGCCCCCGCACCAGACGGCGACCCCGGCGTCCTGCGCCCGATCATGCGCCGTCACGGCCGCGGTCAGGCCGCCCATCCGCGACACCTTGATGTTGAGGATCTGCAGCGCTTCTAGCTTCAGCGCGATCTCCAGGTCGGCGACCGTCTCGACACTCTCGTCGAGGCACACCGGCGTCTCGATGCGACGCTGCAGCTCGGCGTGGCTGAGCAGGTCACGCGGGGCGAACGGCTGCTCGATCATGGTCAGCCCGAACTGGTCCAGCTGCAGCAGATGGTCCAGGTCGTCGGCGCTGTAGATCCCGTTCGCGTCCACATGCAGGTCGAGGTGGGGATACGCCGACCGCACCGCGCGCACCGGTTCTACATCCCAGTCCTGGGCGATCTTCAACTTGACCCTCGGGTACCCGGCTTCGACCTGATGTCCGACTTGTACGAGTAGGTCGTCGATCGTCGGCTCGATACCCAGCGAAACACCCGCAACAACCTCGGTGCGCTTCCCACCCAGAACGGTTGCGAGAGGCAGTTGTTGGGTCTCTGCCCAGAGGACCCAGGCGGCCACGTCCACGCCGGCCTTTGCGAACTGGTTGCCTCGGACCTTGCGTACCTCGAGCTGCGAAGGGTGGGTCCAGCGGCGGCCGAGGACGGCGGGCAGGAGGTAGCGGGACGCGATGTGCCAGCAGGTTTCGACGGTTTCGGGGGCGTAGTACGGGTCGGACGACGATGCGATCTCGCCCCAGCCGACGGCACCGGACTCGTCCTCCAGTTCGACCAGGATGTGGTCGAGGTAGGCCTTACGGTGCGAGCTGGTCTGGAAGGCGTGGACGAGCGGCATCCGCACCCGGTGCAACCGCGCCGCGACGACCCTGAGTTCAGTTGACATACAACCCCAGCTCCGTGTTCAGCCGGTCCCGCTCCACCAGCCGCCGGCGCGCGCCCTTCGCGCTGGCGGTGGTGAGCGTCGCGAGGACGTGCAGTACGGAGGCGACCACGGTCGGCGAGTCGACGTACGACGCACTGCCGGTCGCGACGTAGATGCTCTGGTCGGCGATCTTGGCGAGTGGTGCGTCGTCGAAGTCCGTGATCGCGACGAGTTCGCCGCCGGCCTCGACGAACCGCTGCGCGATGTCGACGGTGTCGCGCCGGTACCGGCGGAACGAGAACGCGACCATCAGGTCGTTGGACCGTACGTCGGCCAGCACGTCGACACCACGTACGACAGTGCCGTCGATCAGCGTCACCTGGGACAGCCCGACGCCGAGGTCGAACGCGAGCAGCGACGCGTACGAGTACGACTTCGCGGAGCCGATGATGAAACGCCGGCGGGCAGCGACGATCCGGGCGGCGGCCTGCGCGATCGACTCGTCGGTGAGGATCTGGTCGAGCGCCGCGTCGATCGAGGCGCGTTCCTGCTCGACGACCCGGCGTTGCAGGAGCGTCGACGAGCGTCGTTGCAGGCGCGCGTCGTACCGCTCCTGTGGGCTGGTGAGCTCGCGGTTGTCACGCATCGTCGGCCTGCCCGAAGTAGTAGACGCCGCTGCCGTCCGGACGCCGCCGGCACGAAACCGCGACGAGCCCCTTGCCGAGCAGTTCCTCGAACGAACGCCGAAGGTCAGTCGTTGGTACCACCAATTCAACGACCGGCTCCGGCGTGGCCGGATGCTCGCGGGTCAAGTCCCACTCAACGATGAGCCGATCCGTGCCGGGACCGTACATGTCGGGAGCGAACCAGCGGCCGCGGGCGCCGAGCACGTCGAGGTTGAAGTGCGCGTTGCGGATCTGCGCCGGGTCGTAGGTCCAGCGCATCCGCGACATACCGTGGCTGAGGGCAACCTCTTTCTGCGCGTGCTTGAGCATCCGGCCGAGGCCGCGGCCCTGCTGCGCGGTGGCCACCACGGCGGACTGCGAGTAGTGGTAGAAACCGCGCCGGTCGGTGGCGCAGAACCCGTACGCGAACGCGACCAGCTGATCGTTCTCGTCGAGGATGCCGACCACCGAGCCGCCGTTGCTCGCGAGCGCGCCGAGCAGTCGCGGGTTCAGCCCGTACGACGGGTCGTCGTACCCGAAGACCTCGCGGTACAGCGCCGACGCCTCGGCGAACCGGGACGCCGTGGTGAGCGAGACCGCGCGGAAGCTCACCTCAGAGATACGATTCATATCCTGACCATATCTGCACTTGGAGAACTCTGGCGAGTCGTGGATCAGATGATGATACGTTGACTATCCATGATGATCGAGCGACTCCGGGAGTACGTCGGCGCGGAGACCCCGACGGGTGACGCGGCCGCGCTGAACGCCTTCGCCGACCGGCTGGCCAGGCGCTACGCCGAGCTCGGCGCGACCGTACGTCGCGACCGGCACCCGACCGGCGACCACCTGATCGCCGACTTCCCGGGCCGAGCCGCGGCGCCGCTGCTCTTCCTGACCCATCACGACACCGTCTGGCCGGTCGGCCAGCTCGACGGCGCGATGCCGTGGCGTGAGGCGGACGGGATCATCCACGGCCCGGGCGTCTTCGACATGAAGGGCGGCCTGGTCGTCCTGGAGACCGCGCTCGAACAGGTCGCCGGCCGCGACCATCGGCCGCTGCGGATCGTCGTCGTCGCGGACGAGGAAGTCGGGTCGCCGTCGGCGCGCGAACTGGTGACCGCCGAGGCGAAGGGCGTGTACGCCGCCTTCGGGTTCGAGCCGCCGCATCCGAACGGCGACCTGAAGACGTCGCGCTGGGGCAGTACGCGGGTCCGCATCGAGGTCACCGGCCGCGAGGCGCATGCCGCGCTCGACCCGGACAGCGGCGTCTCCGCGATCGACGAACTGGTCGACCAGCTGATCGCGGTACGACGGGTGGTCGCCGCCCACGACAACGTGCTGTGCAACGTCGGCACGATCGCGGGCGGTGGACGTACGAACGTCGTACCGGGATCGGCGGCGGCCGACATCGGGTTCCGCTTCGTCGATCCGGCCACCGAAGATGCGGTACTCGCGACGGTGCGGGCCTTGGAACCGGTGCGGGACGCGCGGTTGAGTGTGCAGGTGCTGTCGAACCGACCCGCCTGGCAACCCTCGGCCGCAACCGACGAACTACTGGCGAAGGTCGCCGCCGCCGGGCAGTCCGTCGGTCAGCGGATCGGCGGCGCGCCCGCGTCCGGCGCCGCCGACACGAACCTCACCGGATGGTTGGGCGTACCAACATTGGACGGCCTGGGCCCCGTCGGCAAGGGCGCCCACGCCGTCCACGAACAGGTGATCGCGGCGACCCTGGCCGAACGTGCGGCCCTGGTCGCCGCCGTCATCACCGCGCTCTGACGACTCCGGCCGCTCCCCCACCACGCCGGGTCGGCTCGGCTGCTGCGAGGATCGCGCCACCGGGCAGGAACTCGAGTGCCTCGACCGCACCGATCTCGGCCGCCGAACTCCCCGGCGCGCCGGCCGGCGTGAACGTGTGGCCGTACGGCGCCAGCGTGGCACCGTACTGGTCGATGAACGACTGTTCCGCCGTCACCGACGCGGTGTTGCGTTGCGACGCTCGTGGTGCCGCGATCGCCTGCGGCAGCGTCATGCCCCGGTCGAGCCGGTTCGTCAACGTCTGCAGGACGGTCGTGATGATCGTCGAACCACCCGGCGAGCCGAGCGCGATGTACGGCTTGGTGCCGCGCAGCACGATCGTCGGCGACATCGAGGAGCGCGGCCGCTTCCCGCCGATGACGATGTTCGGGTCCTTCGGATCCGGCACGAACGAGAAGTCGGTCAGCTCGTTGTTCAGCAGGAAACCCCGGCCCGGCACGGTGATACCGCTACCGCCGGTCTGCTCGATGGTCAGCGTGTACGAGACGACGTTGCCCCACTTGTCGGCTGCGACCAGGTGCGTCGTCGATCGCCCCTCGGTGTCGGGACGCTGCTCGACCGCGGTGCCCTTGCCGCAACGCGAGTACTGCCCGTCGGGCGATCCGGCCGGCACCGGCTTGGTCGCCGCCTTCTGCGGGTCGATCAGGCAGGACCGCTCGGCCCCGAAGCCCTTCGACAGCAACTGCTTCTGCGGTACGTCGACGTACGCCGGGTCGCCGATGTACGCACCACGGTCCGCGAACGCGAGCGCCGACGCCTCGAGGTAGGTGTGCAACGCCTGCGTCGTCGACATCTGCGCGATGTGCTGCGGTTGCAGGATGTTGAGAGCCTCACCGACAGTGATTCCGCCGGACGACGACGGCGGCATCCCGTAGACGTCCAATCCGTCGTACCGGACCTTGGTCGGCGTCCGGTCGATCGCCTTGTACGACGCGAGATCGCTGGTCTGGAGATAGCCGGGGTAGAACGGGAGCGTCGCGTCCGCGGTCTTCGGCGGGTTCTTCGCGACGGCCGCCATCTCGCCCGACAGTTGGCCGTTGTAGAACACCGACGGGCCTTGCTGACCGATGAGCTTGTACGTCGCGGCGAGCTCGGGGTTCTTGAACAGCGAACCGACCTGCGGCGCGTCACCGTTCGGCAGGAACAGCTTGGCCGTCGGTACGACCTGCGCGAACCGGCTCTTGTTCTCCAGCGTCTGCAGCCGGAACGTCGGGTCGACGACGAAGCCACGCTCGGCCAGCTCGGCGGCCGGCTTCAACGCGTTGCCGAGCGACAACGATCCCCACTGCTTCAGCGCGCTGTTCCAGGTCGCGAGCGTGCCTGGTACGCCGATCGAGACGCCGGACGTCACCGCGTCCCCGAACGCGTACGGCTTGCCGGTCTTCTGGTCGACAAAGGCGTTCGACGGCATCGTCGCCGGCGCGGTCTCGCGGCCGTCGATCGTGTACACCTGATGACGCCTGGCGTTGTAGTAGACGAAGTACCCACCACCGCCGATGCCGGCCGAGTACGGCTCGGTGACGCCGAGCGCGGCGGCCGTCGCGACTGCGGCGTCGACAGCATTGCCACCACGACGCAGTACGTCGAGCCCGATGTTCGTGGCATCCGGATCGACCGACGACACAGCACCGCCGTACCCGACCGCGACCGGCTGCCTCGGCGTGGCTTCGACTTGCGGGGTGGCGGTTGCGGTTGCAGTGAAGGCAGTGAGAACGAGGGTTCCTGCGGACAGAGATGCGACCAGTTTCTTCACGAACTCCCCCACACGGGCTTCGGCGACAGGGACAGCCCCTGCCTATCAGCTGACGGTGCAGGAGTCGAGGAATCGGCGTACCTCGTCGTCGGGCCATTCGACGGTGCCGGTGGGGAGTTCGACCAGGAGCCACTGGTTCGGCAGCTTGACCTGACCGGTCAGACGGCCGTTGACGGTGCCGATGTGGAACGTCTTGCCGCCCGCGTCGCTGACCCGGACGTGGGACAGGCTGCGCGCCTGGTCCGACGCCTGCAGCACGACCTTCGCCGCAGTGTCCGCCGTGCGCATCTCGGGCTGGGACAGGACGACGCGGTTGGCCGCGATCGGGGGCTCGGGCGACCAGCCCTTGGGGGCGAGGCTGCAGGCGATCGTGCTCCACGCCTGCTTGTTCGCGACCAACTCGACGACCGAGGCGCCGAACGCCGACATCGTCTGGTTGGCCTTCGGTGTCGCGGCCGGCAGCGTCGCCGGGCCGGCTGCTGACGCCGCGGTGCCCTGCTCGACCGGATTGCCGGCGACCTCGCTGCCGTTCCCCCACCACTTCACCTGGTTGCCGACGGCGAGCACGAGGGCGGACGCAGCGGCGACGCACAGCACGCCGGTGACCCGGCGCCGGCGCTTGATCCGGCGCAACGCGAGCCGGCCCCGGCTGACGTCCGCGTCGATGTCCGCGTCCGGCAGCCCGTCGGCGGCCCGGTCCGCGAAGCCCTCCAGCAGTTTCTTGACCTCGTCCATCGGCGGTCTCAGCTACTCCCCGTCTCTTCGGTCGTCATCAGTTCCTTGAGGCGCTTGAGCGCCTTCGCCGTCTGGCTCTTCACCGTTCCCTCGGTGCACTCCAGGATCCGCGCGCAGCTCGCGACGTCGAGATCCTGGAAGTACCGCAGTACCAGAACCGCTCGCTGCCGGGGCGCGAGATCCAGCAGGGCGTCCCGGACCGCCAGCGTGTCCGCCTGGTCCGGTACGTCGGTCAACCGGGGCTCGAGCGTGTCGGCGGTCACCACCTCGGGGTGGCGGCCGGCCCGGCGGCGCTCGTCGAGGAAGGCGTTGACCAGGATGCGGTGCGCATACGGGCCCGCGCCTTCGTGCTTGATCCGGTGCCAGTGCACGTACACGCGGGTGCAGGCGGTCTGGACCAGATCTTCGGCGGTGTGCACATCCCCCGCGGTGAGCAGCAACGCCGTTCGCATCAGCCTCGTGCGGTCCGCGATCAGGTACTCGCGGAACTCGGCCTCACGGTCACCCCCTCGCATCGACGGCCCCGTCTGTCGGGCCTTTTGTCACCTCGACTACGCCGGCGGCGCTCGCGAGGTTGCCTCGGGCTATCACTTCCAGTGCCAATTCCGGCAGCTCGGGCGCGTCGTACGGCAGCCACGTGATCCGTTGGTCCTTACGGAACCAGGAATCCTGGCGGCGGGCGAACCGCCGGGTGGCCTGGGCGGTCCGCTCCCGGGCCTGGGCCTCGTCGATCTCACCGTTCAGCAACGCGATCACCTGCGAATATCCGAGTGCGCGGTTGGCGGTCTTCCCCTCAATCAAACCCTTGTCCAGCAGACCTCGCACCTCGGCCACGAATCCGGCGTCGAACATCCGGTCCACCCGGCGGTCGATCCGCTCGTCCAGGACCGGCCGCGGTACGTCGAGCCCGATCTGCACCGCACCCTCGTACACGTAGTGGTGCTCGGGCAGCGTGGCGACGTACGGGCCGCCGGTGATCTCGATGACCTCGAGCGCGCGGACGATCCGCCGGCCGTTGCTGGGCAGGATCTGTTCGGCGGCTTTCGGATCCTTTCGCCGCAGCTGTGCGTGCAGTGCTCCGGAGCCGTTCGCTTCGAGCTCGGCCTCGAGGCGGGCGCGGACCTCCGGGTCGGTACCAGGGAAGGCGAAGTCGTCGAGGATCGCGCGGACGTACAACGCCGAGCCGCCGGCGAGTACCGGTACTGCTTGCCTGTTCAGGCAGTCGTCGATCTCCTTACGGGCGAGTTCCTGGAACTCGGCGACGGTCGCTGTTTCGGTGACGTCCAGAATGTCGAGCAGATGATGCGGTACGCCTTGCCGCTCGGCCACTGTGATCTTGGCCGTACCGATGTCCATGCCGCGATACACCTGCATGGCGTCGGCGTTCACCACCTCACCGCCGAGACGCTGGGACAGGGCAACGGCGAGGTCGGACTTCCCGGCCGCGGTCGGACCCACGACCGCGACGACGAGTGGAGCAGGCATCGCTCCAGTCTGGCAGGCCCGCCGCCAAGAGTTCGCCAAGAGGTCCCGACCGGCCTTGTGGATGACCCGGAAAGTTCGGTAGTAACCATGGGGTTCGTGACATTTCTACGGGAGGAAACCAAGTGACGAATTCGTTCGATGAAGAGTCGGCCAAGGACGCACTCGGGGAGGACGCACTCGGGGAGGACGCGCTCGGGGAGGAGGCCGAGGGTCTGACCGCGGCCAAGCGCAGCGGCGGCGACGTCGAAGCGAAGAAGAGCGGTGGGGACGTCGAGTTCGCGGCCGACACCGAGCCCGGCGACGAGTCCGGTGGCGACGTCGAATCCGGTGGCGGTTCGACCACGGACAGTGGTGGCGACGTAGAGTAGTAGCCGTCCGCATCGTTTTGGGAACGGCGCTCGCGGGATCCCACAGTTCTGGCGTTGCAGGTGCGAAGATCATCGCTAGCTGTCTGTAAGCACTCAACTACGCAGGAATGGGAGCCCCGTGATGGGCATCTTCGACAAGTTCAAGGGCAAGGCCGAGGACCTGAAGGAAAAGGCCACCGACCTGGTCGACGGTCACGGCGACAAGGTCGGCGAAGGCCTGGACAAGGCCGGCGACTTCGTCGACGAGAAGACGGGCGGCAAGTACGGCGACCAGATCGACTCCGGGGTCGAGAAGGCCAAGGACGGTCTGGACAACCTGGACGGTCAGGACGACGACATCCCGAACAACCCGCCCGCCTGAGCCGCTCCGGAAGGGCCGCAAGCACCACGCTTGCGGCCCTTTCGCCTGTCTAGGATCCGGTGCATGGCCGACCTCCAGCTGACGGTGCTCGGGTGCGCGACGCCGTACCCGGCCGTCGACAACCCGTGCTCGGGCTATCTCGTCACGTCCGGGCCGACGCGGATCTGGATGGATGCGGGTACCGGCACGCTCGGGCCGCTGCAGCGGTACACGCGGCTGGACGAACTGGACGCGATCTGGATCTCGCACCTGCACGCGGACCACAGTGCCGACCTGCTGACCGCGTACTACGGCGCGTTGTACGCCGATGTGTCCTTGCCTGCACCGATCCCGCTGTACGGCCCGCCGGGGATCGCGGACCGGCTCGCCGGGTTCCTCACCAACGGGTCCGCGCGCAGTCCTGTCGAGTCGGCGTTCGAGATCATCGAGCTGTACGACGGACAGTCGGCGACCGTCGGCGATGTCGGGCTGACGTCGCGCGCGGTGGAGCACGGGCTGCCGGCGTTCGGCGTACGGCTGGAAGCTTCGGGGCGGTCGCTCGTCTACTCGGGTGACACTGCGCCTTGCCCGGCGTTGACCGAGCTCGCGGACGGTTGCGACGTACTGCTGTGTGAGGCCGACGGACCGGATCCCGCGCATCACACGCCTGAACAGGCAGGCGTCAGTGCGGCTGGGGCTGGGCGGTTGATCGTCACGCATGTCGGTCGGGCAATCGCCCCGGCAGAGGCTGCGGCGCGGGCCTCGACGTCGTACGACGGACCGGTGTCGTACGCCGCTCCGGGTGCGACGTACCAGATTTGACGGATGTATCCGGACGCGGATCGTCCGGATGTCGTCGTACATTCGGCTCATGGTCAAGGTTGCGGTCGATCAGCTGACGGTGCGGGCACTGTCGGCGGAGACGTGGGATGCGTTCGCGGCGCTCGCGGAACGGCACAACGGGGTGTGGGGCGGCTGCTGGTGCACGTGGTTCCACACCATGCACAACGAGAAGACCTTCGATGCCGTCAGCAACCGTGAGGTGAAACACCGGCTGGTGGTCGAAGGTCGCGCGCATGCGGCGCTGGTGTTCGACGGCGAGTTGGCGGTGGGCTGGCTCGAGTACGGGTCACCCGTGGAGCTGCCGAACATCTACCACCGCAAGGAGTACGAGGCCGGACTGGACCGGCTGCCCGACTATCGGCTGACCTGCTTCTTCACCGACCGCAACTACCGCCGCCAGGGCGTCTCCACCGCCGCCCTCCGCGGCGCCCTCTCACTCATCGCCGACGCCGGCGGCGGCCTGGTGGAGGCCTACCCCCAAGACACCGCCGGCAAGAAGATCACCGCCTCCTTCCTCTACAACGGCACCAGCTCCCTCTTCGCCCAAGCAGGCTTCACCTACCAACGCCCCAAAGGCAAAAACCACTGCGTCATGACCAAGACCGTCTAGCGCCTCAGGCCTCGAATTGGGGGTGGGGGTTATTAGGGTTTGGGTATGGATCGGTTTCGGGTGGTGCCGGCGGCTTATGTGGTGGTTCGGCGGGGGGATGAGGTGTTGTTGTTGCTGCGGGCTAATACCGGCTACATGGACGGGTACTGGGCGGTGCCGGCGGGGCATGTGGAGCAGGGGGAGTCGGTGGTGGCGGCTGCCGTACGCGAGTTGAAGGAGGAGGTGGGGATCGACGTGGATCCGGTGGAGCTGGTGCCGTTGACGGCGATGCATCGGACCGGTGGGAACGGGGATCCGATCGACGAGCGGGTGGACTTCTTCTTCGTGACGTCGAAGTGGTCGGGTGAGCCGAGCGTCATGGAGCCCGAGAAGGCGGCCGGGCTCGGGTGGCACTCGTTGGACGACCTCCCGGAGCCGCTCGTACCGCACGAAGCCCGCGTCCTCGGGTCGCTCCGGGCCGAAGCGCTTCCCGCGGTGATCGTCCAGGGTTTCGCCTGAGTTCACCGGCGGGCCGGTTGCCACGCTCTACTGTGCCGACGTTGTCAACGGACATGGGAGCGTGGGGCGATGGACGAGCAGTACGGCGGGACGAGCCGGCGAGGACTGCTGGGGGCGATCGGGGCGGGTGCGGTGCTCGCCTCCGGCACGTTGACCGCGGCGAACGCGACGGCGACACCAACAGCTGCAACAGGACGAACCGGAAGGATCGACACCGAGCATCCGCAGTTCACGCTCGCGGTGGTCCCGGACACGCAGTACCAGTTCGACCAGGACCGGGGTGACGCGGCGCCGCTGACCGCGACGTTCAAGTACCTGATCGACCAGCGCACCGAGCAGAACATCGTGTTCATGGCACACCTCGGTGACGTGGTGGAGAACGCGCAGGCCAGCGAGTTCGCGAAGGCGGACCCGGTCTTCCGGATCCTCGACCGCGCCCGCTTCCCGTACTCGGTACTGGCCGGCAACCACGACATCGACGGATCGAAGGACGACACCCGCGGCCCCTCGCCGTACCTGGACACGTTCGGCCCGCAGCGGTTCCGCTGGATGCCGACGTACGGGGGATCGACCGCGAACGGGTACAACCAGTACCACGTGTTCCGCGCGGGCGGTCGCCAATGGTTGCTGCTGGTAATGGACTGGCGACCGTCGGACGCGAGCTTCGCCTGGGCCCGCGCCGTCATCAAGGCACACCCGAAGCTGCCGGTGATCCTGACCATCCACGAACTGGTGAACGCCGACCACGGCAACCCGGTCGCGTACTTCAGCGACCACGGCAACCGGGTCTGGGAACAGCTCGTCGACGACAGCGACCAGATCTTCCTCACCCTGAACGGGCACTACTGGCCGCCCGGCCGGGTCACCCGGAAGAATGCCGCGGGCAACGACGTGCACCTGCACCTGACGAACTACCAGGACCGGTACTACGGCGGCTCCGGCATGGTCCGGCTGTACCACTTCGACCTGGCCCGGAACACCATCGACGTCGAGACGATCTCGCCGTGGATCATGGCCCAGGACCCGGCCCGCCGCAACGAGCTGGCCGAGGCGGAGATCGAGCTCAGCGACGACACAAACCGCTTCGGCATCCCGATCGACTTCACCCAGCGGTTCGCCAAGTTCGCGCCGGAACCGGTCCGCCCGGCGCGTCCGGCCAAGCAACTCGTCATCCCCGGTACGGCGGCGTACTGGCGCTTCGACGGTCCGGTCGCGGACCAGGTCGTCGACCAGTCCGGGCACGGCAACGACCTGACCCGGGTCCAGCTCAGCAACGACGTACCGACCGCGTCCGCGGAGTACCACCCGGACCAGCCGGGCCACGCGAGCTGGGCCTTCCCCGGCGGCAAGAACCCGGCCCGCGGTGGGTACCTGAAGACCGCGGACAGCGCCCCGCTGAACGCGATGACGTTCCCCAACGGGTACACGATCGAGGCGTTCGTCAAGCTCGCCGACGACGGGCAGGACCACTCCTGGGAGGGCCTGCTCACGCGGCTCGGTACCGGACGCGACGCGGGCAAGACCGGCAGCGACCCGGACGAGCCGGCCGCGAAGCTCGGGTTCTCCGGCGGGCTGCAGGTGCAGTGGGCGGTGTACCCGGCCGACAAGAACGACACGTTCACCAACTGGGGACACGAGCAGCGCGCCGGTGAGTGGTTCCATCTCGCGATCGTGAACGACGGACGGCACAGCGTCGTGTACGTCGACTCGTCCGAGCTGCTGCGTAACCCGGCAACCCCGTCGAACGGTCTCGCGACCGCGGGCAAACCGTGGCTGGTTGCCGCCGGCCACTACGCCAACACGATCGACCAAGGCTTCGCCGGCAACCTCGGCGAACTCCGCATCGTCACCCGCCCCCTCAAGCCGTCGCAGTTCCTGAACGCTTGAGCTGTACCGACGGACGGGTAGTGGTGCCGCTCGGCAATCCGGCGCAGGCTCAGCACCACGACCGATCAGCGCCCGCGGGCCGACCACTACCCGTTCTTCGGTACGCCGATCACAGGTAGGACCGGATCAGCTCGCCCTGCGCAGGTAGCAGGGCGAGCTCGGCCGGGGTCAGCGTCGGGTTGTTGCCGCGGGCCCGCAACGCGGCGGGCAGGCCCGGCGTCGGGTCGATCGAGTGGGCGAGGTACGCGGCGAGCGACTCGCGGAGCAACGACGAGAGCTCGGCCCACTCCGGGTCGAGAACGACCTGAGCCAGGATCACCGCGCTCATCGCGACATCGAACTCGGCCGGGCCCTCCTCAGCGTTTCGCCAGTCGATCACCATCGGTCCGTCCGCGGCCGAGATCACGTTGAACGGATGCAGATCGCCGTGCACGACGACGAGCCCGGGAGCGCCGCTCGGTGCCGGGATCGCGTGCAGTCGCCGGTGCAGGTCGGCCTGCACCGCACCGAGCTCGACCGGGCTGACCTCACCGGCGATCACCGCCTCGCCGAGCGTCGGCCCGGAGATCCGCTGCATGACCATGTCCGCGCCGCTGATCTCACCGACCCTTGGCACCGGATAGTCGTACTTCGCGACGTGCCGCATGTAGTCGGCCTCGTCCCGCACCGGATGCCCGTCGCGGTACCGCCGCAGCACCCAGTCCTCGTCGATCGCGTAGACGTCCGCGTCCCGCCCTGCCGCGAACGGCTCTGCTCCGGCCGGGAGCAGTGCGGACAGCCCTGTCATCCGACCTGACAGCCGCCGACAGCGGCCTCGAAGGGCTTCGCTCCGACTGTCGGCATGCCGAGCATCACGCCCGGAGCCTGGGCCGGCTCGTCCTGCAGACGCTGCCACGCGTCACCGGCGCGCGTACGGCGGACGGCACCGAACACGTCGGCGACCAGGTGGTGCGGGGCGGCGTACGTGATCTCAACCGTCGCCATGTCACCCGGCCTCGGCGCCTCGACACCATCCGGTACGGCGAAGTGGACCAGCCGGTTGTCCGCGCCGCGACCACTCAACCGGTGCGTCGACGCGTCCTTGCGTCCCTCCCCCTCCGCGACGAGCACCTCGACCGACCGCCCGACGAGCTTCTTGTTCTCGTCCCAGGCCAGGTCGTCCTGCAGCGCGACGAGTCGCTCGTACCGCTCCTGGACGACCTCGCGCGGGACCTGGTTGTCCATCGACTCGGCCGGCGTCCCGGGACGCTTCGAGTACTGGAACGTGAACGCGCCCGCGAACCGCGCGTGCCGCACCACGTCGAGCGTGCCCTGGAAGTCCTCCTCGGTCTCCCCCGGGAACCCCACGATGATGTCGGTGGTGATCGCCGCATCCGGCATCGCCGCCCGGACATCCTCGATGATGCGAAGGTAGCGATCGCGGCGGTACGACCGGCGCATCGCCTTCAGCACGGCGTCCGAGCCGGACTGCAGCGGCATGTGCAGCGAGTGCATCACGTTCGGCGTCTCGGCCATCGCCTCGATCACGTCCGCGGTGAAGTCGCGCGGGTGCGGCGAGGTGAACCGGACCCGCTCCAGGCCGTCGATCGTGCCGCACGCGCGGAGCAGCTTCGAGAACGCGTACCGGTCGCCGAACTCCACACCGTACGAGTTCACGTTCTGCCCGAGCAGGGTCACCTCGAGCACGCCCTCGGCGACCAGCGCCTCGACCTCGGCGAGGATCTCGCCCGGCCGGCGGTCCTTCTCGCGGCCGCGCAGCGCCGGCACGATGCAGAACGTGCAGGTGTTGTTGCAGCCGACGCTCACCGACACCCAGGCGCTGTACGGCGACTCGCGCCGGGTCGGCAGCGTGGACGGGAACACCTCGAGCGCCTCGAGGATCTCGACCTGCGACTCCTGCTCGACCCGGGACCGCTCCAGCAGCGCCGGCAGCGAACCGATGTTGTGCGTGCCGAACACCACGTCGACCCACGGGGCCTTCCGGGTGATCGTCGCCTTGTCCTTCTGCGCCAGGCACCCGCCGACGGCGATCTGCATGCCGGGCTTCCGGGCCTTCACAGGCGCCAGGTGCCCGAGGTTGCCGTACAGCTTGTTGTCGGCGTTCTCGCGGACCGCGCAGGTGTTGAAGACGACGACGTCGGCCTCGTCCCCCTCGGGCGCGCGGACATAGCCCGCGTCCTCCAGCAGCCCGCGCAGGCGCTCGGAGTCGTGGACGTTCATCTGGCACCCGTAGGTGCGGACCTCATAAGTACGCATGACAGCCACCAAGAGTACGTGCCGCGGTAGACATTTCCCTACCTGGGCCAACTGCCTGACACCCCTGACCGCGCCAGGTCGGCCGGACAATAGTGAGGGCCATGAACAGTTCTCGCCGTCAGTTCCTCGCCCGTACTGCCGCCGGCGCCGCGGTCCTCGCCGGTGGCACCTTCACTACCGCGAACGCCGTCACCACGTCGACACGGATCACCGCCCTCACCGATCTCACCGTCATCGACGTCACCTCCGGCCGGAAGCGCCCCCACCAGACCGTGCTGCTCAGCGGCGACCGGATCATCGGCGTCGGCCGGATCCCGGTCCCCCGCGGCGCCGTCGAGATCAACCTGGCCGGGAAGTACGTGATCCCCGGTCTCGCCGACATGCACGTCCACAGCCTCGGCGACGAGCGCGTCTCGCCACCTCTCTATCTGGCGAACGGCCTGACCACGGTCCGCGAGATGGCCGGCACGAACCCGATGCTGTACGACTGGCGCGACCGGATCGCCGCCGGCACGTTGCTCGGCCCGCGGATGGTCGTCGCCAGCAACATCATCGACGGCGACCCGACGCTCTGGGACCCGAACCTGATCAAGGTCATCGTGGTCGACGGCGCGGACGATGCGCGGGCCGCCGTCCGCCGGGTCAAGGCCGAGGGCGCCGACTTCGTGAAGGTGTACTCGCGACTGAGCCGGGAGTCCTGGCTCGCGATCGTCGACGAGGCCCGCGAGGTCGGCCTGACCGTCCACGGCCACGGCCCCGACCAGGTCCCGTCGAAGGAGGTCAGCAACGCCGGACAGCGCAGCATCGAGCACATCCACTCGCTGGGCCTGTCGGTGTCGTCCCGGGAGGTCGAGGTACGACGGATGCTCCTCGCGATCAAGGTGGCGAACGGCGACTACAACGCCTGGTTCCGGCAGCTGCACCCGATCGAGTGGATCGCCGCGAACACGTACAGCCCGGGCCGCGCGGCGGACGTGTTCGGCACGCTCCGCCGCAACAACACCCGCGTCACACCGACGCTCACCATGCACAACGTCCTCGACCAGATCGACTACACCGGCCTCGACCCGGCGCTGGCGAAGTACATGAGCGAGGAGTCGATCGGTACGTACGACTACGTCATCCAGAACCTGTACGCCGCCAACCGCACCGCCGAGGAGATCTCCCACCAGCACGAGATGTGGGCGTGGCGGCAGCGGTTCGTAGGCGAACTGTTCGCGCACGACGTACCGATCATGGCCGGCACCGACACCGGTACGCCGTACTCCGTCCCCGGGTTCGCGCTGCACGACGAACTGGAGCACCTGGTCGGCGCAGGCGCCACGCCGCGCCAGGCGCTGTACGCCGCGACCGTCGAACCGGCCAAATTCCTCGGCCTGGGAACCCAACTCGGATCGGTCGAAGCAGGCCGAATTGCGGACCTGGTTGTATTGGACGCCGATCCATTGGCGGACATCCGGAACAGCCGGCGGATCAACACCGTGGTCACCCGAGGCCGCGTGATCTCCCCCGCGGCGCGCCGGCAACTGCTTGCCGGAGTGGAAGCAGCCGTGAAGGAGCCTCCGACCGGCAAATCCCTCGCTGCAGGTGGCTGTTGCGGAACCGGCGCAACCGGACACTGAAGCGCAGACCGGAGCGGACCGTGATCAGCACATCACGGTCCGCTCCCGTTTATTGCAGATCGTTACCACCGTGGAACCACCCGGGCCTGCGACCGCACCCCCCGCTCCGCTAGGTTCTGGCCATGAGCGATTCGGGCACAGCAACGAAAACAGGCCTGGTTGCGCTGACCGGCGTCAACAAGCATTTCGGCGATCTGCACGTCCTGAAGGACATCAACCTGTCCATCGACGAGGGCGAAGTGGTGGTCGTGATCGGGCCGTCCGGGTCCGGCAAGTCGACGTTGTGCCGCGCGATCAACCGGCTGGAGCCGATCGACTCCGGCAGCATCACGCTGGACGGCCAGCCGCTCCCCAGCGAAGGCAAGGCGCTGGCGAAACTGCGCGCCGACGTCGGCATGGTGTTCCAGTCGTTCAACCTGTTCGCCCACAAGACGATCCTCCAGAACGTCACCCTCGGCCCGACCAAGGTCCGGGGCAAGTCCAAGGCGGAGGCCGAGGAGCGGGCCAAGGCTCTGCTCGACCGGGTCGGCGTCGGCGCTCAGGCGGCCAAGTACCCGGCCCAGCTGTCCGGCGGTCAGCAGCAGCGAGTGGCGATCGCCCGCGCGCTGGCCATGGACCCCAAGGTGATGCTGTTCGACGAGCCAACCTCGGCGCTGGACCCGGAGATGATCAAAGAGGTGCTGGACGTCATGGTCGACCTGGCCGGTCAGAGCATGACGATGGTCGTCGTCACCCACGAGATGGGCTTCGCCCGCCGGGCGGCGAACCGGGTCGTGTTCATGGCCGACGGGCAGATCGTCGAGCAGGCGGAGCCGGAGAAGTTCTTCACCGATCCGCAGAGCAAGCGCGCCCAGGACTTCCTGTCAAAGATCCTGACGCACTGACCCCGCGCTAGTCCCCAGCGCAGTACCGAAACACAACGGAGGAAACACATGCGACAGCGGATCATCGCTGCCCTCGGCGTCGCGGCACTCGCGACGGCCGGACTCGCCGCCTGCGGCAACGGTTCGGGATCGGGTTCCGGCGGCAGTGGCGACAAGATCACCATCGGGATCAAGTACGACCAGCCCGGTCTCGGCCTGAAGGAAGGCTCGAACTACACCGGCATGGACGTGGACGTGGCGAAGTACGTCGCCAAGGAGATGGGCTACGACGAGAAGAACATCACGTTCAAGGAATCGCCGTCGGCCCAGCGTGAGACGTTGCTGGAGAACGGCCAGGTCAAGATGATCTTCGCGACCTACTCGATCACCGACAAGCGCAAGGAGAAGGTGTCCTTCGCCGGTCCGTACCTGGTCGCGGGCCAGGACCTGCTGGTCAAGGCCGACAACACCGACATCACCGGGCCGGACTCGCTGAACGGCAAGAAGCTCTGCTCGGTGACCGGCTCGACCTCGGCCCAGAAGGTCAAGGACAAGTTCGCCAAGACCGTGCAGCTGCAGGAGTACGACACGTATTCGAAGTGTGTCGAGGCCCTCGGCGCCGGCGCGATCGACGCACTGACCACGGACAACACCATCCTGGCGGGTTACGCCGCCCAGGCCGCGAACAAGGGCAAGTTCAAGGTGGTCGGCAAGACCTTCTCGACTGAGCGGTACGGCGTCGGCCTCAAGAAGGGCGACACCGACACCTGCAACAAGGTCAACGCCGCGCTGAAGAAGATGGTCGACTCCGGTGAGTGGCAGAAGGCGTTCGACAAGAACCTCGGGGACTCCGGGGTGAAGCTCGACCCGGCGACCAACCCGCCGAAGACCTTCGACGCCTGCGCCTGATCTGACGCGCCGGGGAGGAACCGCGAGCGGTTCCTCCCCGGCGCGCTGGTCTCCACCTCGTTCCCAGCAGGAGAAACATGAACGTGATTTCGGAGTTCTTCTCCCAGTACGACGGCCTGCAGGCCTTCCGCACGACGATCTACCTGACGTTGCTGTCGGCTCTGTTCGCGCTGATCATCGGCACCGTGGTCGCGGTCATGCGGGTGTCGCCGATCCGGGTGCTGCAGATCATCGGCGCCGGCTACGTCAACATCGTCCGGAACACGCCGCTGACCCTGGTGATCGTGTTCTGCAACCTCGGGCTGTTCCTGCAGCTCGGCCTCGCGCTGGCGAACAAGAGCTCGGACACCTTCATCAACGACAACAACTTCCGGTTGGCCGTCCTCGGCCTGTCGGTGTACCACGCGTCGTTCGTCGCCGAGGCGATCCGCAGCGGCGTGAACACGGTGCCGCTCGGCCAGGCCGAGGCGGCCCGCGCCATCGGCCTGCCGTTCCTGAAGACCCTGCGGTACGTCGTGCTCCCGCAGGCGTTCCGTGGCGCCATCGCACCGCTGGGCAACGTACTCATCGCACTGACCAAGAACTCCACCGTTGCGTCGGTGATCGGTGTCACCGAGGCGTCCGCGGTGATGAAGGTGATGATGGAGAACCGGCCGGACGTGATCTTCGTCGTGTTCGGGATCTTCGCGGTCGGGTTCGTGATTCTCACGCTGCCTGTCGGCGTGCTGTTCACTTCCATGTCGAAGCGCCTGGCGGTGAAGCGATGAGCGGCAGCGTTCTTTTCGACGCGCCCGGGCCGCGGTCCAAGCGGATCTACCTCGGCGTCAGCGCGGCGTCGATCGTTGTCATCCTGCTGGCGCTCTGGTTCGTCCTCGCCAAGTTCAACGCCAAGGGACAGCTCGCCGCGGAGAAATGGAAGCCGTTCCTGACCGGCGAGATCTGGACGCAGTACATCCTGCCCGGGCTGGGCGGGACGCTGCTCGCGGCGGCGATCTCGGTCGTGTTGGCGATGATCGTCGGCGTGCTGCTCGGTGTCGGGCGGCTGTCCCACCAGGCGTGGGTGCGCTGGCCCTGCGGCGTGGTCGTCGAGTTCTTCCGCGCCGTACCGGTGCTGTTGATGATGCTGTTCATGTTCGCGCTGTATGCGAAGTACGAGCTGTTCCCCCCGGAGCGGTACGCGTTGGCAGCCGTCGTCACCGCACTGACGCTGTACAACGGCTCGGTTGTGGCGGAGCTCGTCCGGTCCGGTGTGCACGCGCTGCCGAAGGGGCAGAGCGAGGCCGCAATGGCGATCGGGCTGACCACCGGCAAGGCGATGCGGCTCATCCTGTTGCCGCAGGCAATCACCGCGATGTTGCCGGCGATCGTCGGCCAACTGGTGGTGATCCTCAAGGACACTGCGCTCGGCTACATCATCACGTACGAGGAACTGCTCCGGAAGGCGGAGCAGATCGGCAACTACAAGTCGAACCTGCTCGCCGCGTTCATCGTCATCGGCGCGATCTTCGTCGTGATCAACTACCTGCTGACCGTCGCGGCCGGCCGGGTCGAGGCCCTGATGCGCCGCCGCGGCCGCTCCGCCGGCGGCCCACTGACAGCCGACCCGACCGACCAGGCCGGCGCCGTGACCGTGGCAGATGCCTCCACATCGGACACCAGCAACTGAACGGAACTCACGAGTGGCCCGGGACCAGTTCCCGGGCCATTCGTCTGTTACAGCTCGTTCATTGCAGCCGCCCGCCGGAATGATGGAGATAGCGTCTCATTCCCGGCGACTCGGGCCCTGCGCTCTGCCACTTCCTGCAATTACCCGATCCCGCGTGGACAGGGATTGTTGCCGATGGCAAGACTTGAGGAACAGGCCTGGTCCGAACGAGTTCCTCAAGAAAGGACAAGCGATGCGCTCGACCCGCACATTGCCTGCACTTGTCGCGGCAACTCTGTCGCTACTTGCCGTATCCACCGGAACCGCTGCGGCGACCTCCACGGCGGACTACCGCTGCGGCGCGATCTCGATCAGCTACGTCTTCGACAACGATCAGACCGGCGGCTGGTGGACGGTCACCACTTCGATGAATTGTTCGCCGGCAAACCGCTACAAGCGCTATTCGCTGGACATCTACGACCGGCCGCTCACCAAGCAGTTCGTGATGGAGACGACCGGTTACGTCACCGGTGGATACAGCAAGAGCGTCGTCATTCCAGCGACGCCGATCAGCGCGAACAAATCTGCCTGTGTCTCGGCACATTCAGAGGTGTACGACCTCAAGCAGGATGTCAAGGACGAGGAGAGCCGCAACTCCTGCTTCAAGACCGCGATACCTTGACCACAAGAACGGGGAGACAGATGCGCACAACGAAGCGGGTCGCCGTCGCCGCGCTGACCGGGACGACGGGGCTGGCGCTGCTGATGGTCGCACCCGGCACCGCGATGGCCGGCAGCTCTGAGTGGAACTTCTGCGGCTCGACGGGCGCGAATTGGACGACCTCGACAGCAGGTCGCAGCGGAACCGTCGTGGTGACCGGTGATTGCACCGTTTCCAAAGCCAACTGGCGAATGGACGTCTACGTGAACGGGGACTGGTGGGCATCGTCCCAGGGCAGCGTGAAAGCCGGGACGCACACCATCAA
Source organism: Kribbella sp. NPDC004536 (assembly GCF_042873835.1). Taxonomy (NCBI): domain Bacteria; kingdom Bacillati; phylum Actinomycetota; class Actinomycetes; order Propionibacteriales; family Kribbellaceae; genus Kribbella; species Kribbella sp. NPDC004536. The sequence continues at coordinate 49,812 of NZ_JBIALY010000004.1, forward strand.
GACCTACGCGCAGAAGATGCCGAAGCCGAACGACAAACGGGGCAACTACACCTGGGTGAAGATCACGTACACCTCCGGCGCCAGCTGGACGAACGTGTACGAGGAGGACCTCGGATACCTGCCTTGCAGAGGCTGTACCGACTAGCCAGACGAGTTGGGCCCGTCTCCTGCTGCGGAGACGGGCCCGATCGTCGTCAGTGCAGGGTGCCGAAGGAGTCGCGGATGATTTCCAGGGCCTCGGCGGCTTCTTCCTCGGTGAGGGTCATGGGTGGGGCCATCCGGAGGACGTTGCCGTAGAGGCCGCCCTTGCCGATCAGGAGGCCGCGGTTCTTGGTTTCCTGTTGGAGTTTCGCGGTCGCGGCCGCGTCGGGGGTGTTGTCCTCGGGCTTGACGATCTCGGCGGCGAGCATCAGGCCCTTGCCACGGACATCGCCGAGTTCGGGGAACTCGTCGGAGATCCCGCGCAGGCCGTCGGCCAGTTGTGCGCCGCGCTTGGCCGCGTTCGCCTGCAGGTCCTTGTCCAGCAGGTAGTCGATCGTCGCCTTCGCCGCGGTCGTGGAGATCGGGTTGCCGCCGAACGTCGACAGCGAGTTCGCCTTGATGCTGTCCATCAACTCTGCTTTGGCGACCACGCCGCCGATCGCGAAGCCGTTGCCGAGTCCCTTCGCGAACGTCATCGCATCCGGTACGACGTCGTGCGCCTGGATGCCCCAGAAGTGGTCGCCGGTCCGGCCCCACCCGGTCTGCACCTCGTCGGAGATGAACAGGATCCCGTACTCGTCCAGCACCTCCTTGAACGCGGCGTACAGCCCGTCGGGCGGCGAGGAGAACCCGCCGACGCCCTGGATCGGCTCCGCGATCAGGCAGGCGACGTCGCCCGAGGTCGTGGTCTCGATGACGTTGCGCAGGTCCTCGACGCAGACCTTGACGTACTCCGCGTCCGGCAGATCCCGGAACGGGCTGCGGTACCGGTACGCGCCCTGGACGTACTGCACGTTCACCGGCGACAGACTGCTCGCCGACCAGCCGCGGTTGCCGGTGATCGCGACGGTGCCGAACGCGCGGCCGTGGTACGAGTTCCGCATCGCCAGCACCTGGTTCGAGCGGCGCGCCTGGGTCGCGAGCAGCAGCGCCGTCTCGTTCGCCTCGGTGCCGGAGTTCGCGAAGAACACTTTCGCGTCCGGGATCCCCGACAGCTCGGCGATCTGCTCGGCCAGCTCGATCTGCTTGCGGATCAGGTACACCGTCGAGGTGTGCGCGATGCCGGTGCCGAGCTGTTCGCGGACCGCCTCGGAGATCTCCGCGATGTCGTAGCCGATCGCGTTGGTCAGGATGCCGGCGAAGAAGTCGAGGTACGTGTTGCCCTCACCGTCGGTGACGCGGCGGCCGGACCCCTGCACGATCTCGATCGGCTCCTCGTAGTACAACGCGAGCCATACCGGCATGACGGCCTTGTGACGCTCCCAGAGCTCCGCATGTGTCATGTGCTAAGCATTACCCGATCGACCTCTAAAGTGCACAGCGTGACGTTGCCGAGCATCCCGCATGTGGACATCGAGTCCGTGGAGCACTTCGACCGGCTGCTGGCGGCGGGGGCCAGTGCGATGGCCGGGTGGCGGGTGCAGTCCGTCGACCTGACCGGTCGTACGGCGGAACTCCTCGGGCTGAAGCCGCTGGGGTCGGTGTTCCTGGGCTGCCTGCTCGAGGACCCGGCGGACACGTGGGTGCGCGACGGCGGCGGGCTGGTGTTCCCGGCGATCCCGGAGCTGCCGTTCGACGCGTACCGCGGGCGGCTGTACGACGCGGACGAGCTGTATGCGGGGCTCGAACACGGGTACGAAGCCACTCCCGACGCGCAGATCTACGCCTGGTCCCGGCAGCATGACGAGAAGGGCGACACCAGCCGTACGCTCGCGGCCGCACTGCACGACCACGCGATCGCCGACGCGCTGACGGAACTCCCTGGGGGCAAGCCGTGGGTGGGGGTGATGGGAGGCCATGGCGTACTACGCGGCTCCTCGGACTACCGGTCCGCTGTCCTCCTTGGCCGTACGTTGGCCCGCCGCGGCCACGTGGTCGTCACAGGAGGCGGACCAGGCGCAATGGAGGCCGCGAACCTCGGGGCCTCGCTGGCGTCGTACGACGACTCCACCGTGGACTCTGTGCTCACGAGACTGGCCGCAGTACCGTCCTTCCGCCCGTCGATCGCCGCGTGGGCCACTGCCGGCCTGGATGTACGACGGGAGTTCCCCGGCGACGGTGGTGTCTCCATCCCGACCTGGTTCTACGGCCACGAGCCGCCGAACGTCTTCGCGTCCGCGATCGCCAAGTACTTCTCCAACGCCCAGCGCGAGGACGTCCTCCTCAGCCGCGCCCGCGGCGGCATCATCTACCTCCCAGGCGCCGCCGGCACTGTCCAAGAAGTCTTCCAAGCCGCCACCCCCAACTACTACGGCGACGCCGCCACTCAGATCCCCCTGATCCTCGTAGACATCAACCACTGGACCAACACCCTCCCCGTCTGGCCTCTCCTCCAGTCCCTAGCTACCAACCGCTCCATGTCCATCCACCTGGTCCCCACCATCGAAGAAGCCGCCAAGCTCGTCAGCTAGTTCTGTCGGTGGGGTGGTTTACGGTGCGCGGCATGACGAGTTTTGTGTTGGTGCCGGGGGCTTGGTTGGGTGGTTGGGCTTGGGATGGGGTGGCTCGGGTGTTGCGCGACGCCGGGCACGAGGTTTATCCGGTGACATTGAGCGGGGTGGACGCCGGGCAGCGGGAGCATGTGGACGACATCGTGCGGGTGGTCGAGGAGAACGATCTGCGCGACGTCGTGCTGGTCGGCCACAGCTACGCGGGGGTGCCGGTCGGCCAGGCGGCGGGGCGGATCGGGGAGCGGTTGCGGCGGGTGGTGTACGTCGACTCGAACATCCCGACCGACGGGAAGTCGTTCGTGGACGGGTGGTCCGCGGAGGGGCAGGCGTGGTTGCGGGAGCAGATGGAGAGGTCCGGCGGGTACTGGCCGCCGCTCGAGGCCGAGGACTACGTGGACCAGGACCTGTGCGAGGAGCACATCGCGCTGATCCTGTCCCGCGGTACGCCGCATCCGGGGCGCGCGATCACCGAGCCGGCCGAGCTGGTCCGGCCGATCGGCGAGCTGCCCACGACGTACCTGAAATGCCTGATGGACGGCGCGATGCCGTCCGCCGTGGTGCTCGAACAGCTCACGTCGCCGCAGTGGGAGCTCGCCGAGCTGAACACCGGCCACTGGCCGATGTTCTCCCAGCCCGAAGCGCTCGCGAAGATCCTCGCCGAGGTCTAACCGACCTGCTGCGGCTTGAACTCCAGCTTCGGGTTGGCGTACGCGTCCTGTGACTCGACGAGCTGCAGCTCGCGCTCGCCGGACTCGTGCGTACGCGTCAGCAGGTCGAACACGCTCGACGTCGTCCGCGCGAGCGCCTCGGCGAGATCGCCCGTCCGCCGGTAGTGCGCCGTGAACAGCGCGGCCGTCACGTCACCGGAGCCGTTCGCCTTCATCGGGATGTACGGCGTCTGCACCAGCCACGCGCCGCTGTCGTCGACCGCGAGCATCTCGATCGTGCCGTCCTCACGGTCGGGCCGCTCGACGCTGGTGACGAGTACCGTCCGCGGGCCGGTCGCGCGGACCAGCTCGACCGAGGCCAGCGTCGACTCGAGCGTGTCCGGCTCGGTACCGGTCAGGAAGCCCAGCTCGAACTGGTTCGGCGTGATGATGTCGGCCGCCGGCACCACCCTGTCGCGCAGCAGCACCGGGATCGCGGGGGCCACGAAGCATCCGGACTTCGCGTTCCCCATCACCGGGTCGCACGAGTACACGGCCTGCGGGTTCGCGGCCTTCACCCGCTCGACCGCCTCGAGAATCACATCGGCGATCCCCTCGCCGCCCTGGTACCCGGACAGCACCACGTCGATCTGCGACAGCACGCCCCGCTCCTCGATCCCGAGCAGCACCTCCCGCACGTCGTCCGGGCTGATCATCGGCCCACGCCACGCCCCGTAGCCGGTGTGGTTCGAGAAGTTCACCGTGTACACCGGCAACACCTCGACACCGATCCGCTGCAGCGGAAACACCGCCGCGGAGTTCCCCACATGCCCGAACGCGACCGCAGACTGAATCGAGAGGATCTTCACCGCCCGATCATCGCATTCCTGGTCTACTGTGCGCGGCATGGGTGAGTTCGTACTGGTACCAGGGGCGCGGCTGGGCGGCTGGGCGTGGGACGCCGTCGCGGAGCAACTACGGAGCGCGGGACATGCGGTGTACGCCGTGACGCTGAGCGGCCTCGCGGGCGGCGACGCGGACGTCGTCGGACAACAACAGCACGTCGACGACATCGTCTCGGTGGTCGAGGGCAACGACCTGTACGACGTGGTGCTGGTCGGGCACAGCTACTCGGGGATCCCGGTCGGTCAGGCGGCCGGCCGGATCGGGGACCGCCTGCGGCGCGTCGTGTACGTCGACTCGAGCATCCCGGCCGACGGCCTGTCGTTCGCGGACGCCTGGTCCCCGGAGGATCGGGTGTGGCTGGACGAGCAGCTGGCTGAGGGCGACGGTACGTGGCTACCAGCCGGACCGGAGTATTTCGTCGACCAGGACCTGTCCGCCGAGGCCATCAACCTGCTGGCAACCCGCGGCACACCGCACCCCGGCCTGACCCTGACCCAACCAGCACGATTGGCAAGACCAATCACCGAGCTGCCCACGACATACATCAAATGCCTGATGTCAGGCGACACGCCCACCCCCGACGTACAGCAGGCACTGAACTCGCCGCACTGGGACCTGGTCGAACTACAGACCGGCCACTGGCCGATGCTGTCCCAGCCGGCCGAGCTGGCGAAGCTCCTCGCGGCCAGCTGATTCAGGACTTGCTGGCGGCGGCTAGTTGGCCGCAGGCGCCGTCGATTTCTTGGCCGCGGGTGTCGCGGACGGTTACCGGGATGCCGCCGGCCTCGAGGCGGCGGACGAACTCGCGCTCGTCGGCCGGGTCGGACGCCGTCCACTTCGAGCCGGGAGTCGGGTTCAGCGGGATCAGGTTCACGTGGACCCAGGCCCAGTCACCCCGGGCGCGCAGCTTCTCGGCCAGCAGATCCGCCCGCCAGGCGTGGTCGTTGATGTCGCGGATCATCGCGTACTCGATCGAAACCCGGCGCTTGGTCTGCTGCGCGTACCCCCAGGCGGCGTCCAGGACCTCGTCGACGTTCCAGCGGTTGTTGATCGGTACGAGCTCGTCGCGCAACTCGTCGTCCGGCGCGTGCAGCGACAGCGCCAGCGTCACCGGGATCCCCTCGGTGGCGAGCTGGTTGATCCGCGGCACCAGACCGACCGTCGACACGGTCACCCCGCGCGCCGAGATCCCGAGCCCTTCCGGCGACGGGTCGGTGAAGCGCCGGACGGCGCCGATCACGGCCTTGTAGTTGGCCATCGGCTCGCCCATACCCATGAACACGATGTTGGAGACCCGCCCCGGACCGCCGGCGATCTCACCGCGGGCGAGCGCCCGGGCACCGTCGACGACCTGCTCGACGATCTCCGCGGTCGTCATGTTGCGGGTCAGTCCGCCCTGACCGGTCGCGCAGAACGGGCACGCCATCCCGCAACCGGCCTGCGACGACACGCACATCGTCACGCGACCCGGGTAGCGCATCAGGACCGACTCGACCAGCGACCCGTCGAGCAGCTTCCACAGCGTCTTGCGGGTCTCGCCGTTGTCGCACTCGAGATCGCGGACCCGGGTCAGCAAAGGCGGCATCAGGTCAGCGACCAGCTTGTCCCGGGTCGCGGCCGGCAGGTCGGTCATCTCGGCCGGGTCGGACACCAGCCGGGAGAAGTAGTGGTTCGAGAGCTGCTTGGCCCGGAACGCGGGCTCACCGAGCGCCTCGACCGCGGTCCGCCGTTCCTCCCCGGAGAGATCGGCCAGGTGCCGCGGCGGCTTCTTGGCACGGCGCGGCTCATCGAAAACAAGAGGAAGGGAGGTAGCCATAACCGCCCTATTGTCGCCCGCCGGCACCACGCTTCACAAATTCACATCCTCAGCGTGCTGAGGATCACTTTCCTTGCGGTCGGAGTGCCCGAGCTTGCGGTCCGGCGCGATCCGGTCCCGGACCATCTGCTTGAGCAGCGGCAGCTCGGCGAACCCACCCTCCGCCTTCCGCGACCAGAGCAGCTCGCCGTCCAGGCTGATGTCGAACACCCCGCCGGTAGACGGCACCAGAGCTACCTCCCCGAGCTCCTTCGGAAAGGTGGTCAGCAACTCCTGCGCGGTCCACGCCGCGCGCATCAACCACCGGCACTGAGTGCAGTACACGATCTCCAACCGCGGCGCCTGGCTCATGCACAGCAGTATCGCGGCGAGACCGGCCGGGGCGGCGACCGGTCTCACGGCTCGGGTCAGGCCGAGTACCCCTTCGGTGGGATGAGGGTGGCCAGCTGGTTGAAGGTCAGCCAGTACGTTGCCGTCGGCGCGAACCCCGCGGGGTCGGCGATGAGTACGGTCTGGTCGCTGTCGTCGTACCCGATCACGGTGAAGTAGTGGTAGATCGTGTAGTTCGGGTAGCCCGGCGGGTGGTTGTTGGCCGGGGCAACGATGTTGGCGACGATCGGGTAGTTGTTGTCGATGTCGAGGACGACGTCGCGCCAGAGCAGGTCGCGCTGCGCCTGGGTGGGCGGGTCGTTCGGCATCTCCTTGGTCTCGTACCAGCCGGTGCCGAGGTGGTTGTTGAGCACCCGGGTGACCTGGCCGATCCAGTCCGTGCCGTTGGTCGTGGTCGGCAACTCGTCGGCCAGTTGCTGCTGACTCGGCGGCGAGATGCGCGCGGACAGCGCGATCCGGGTCGCGGCCGGGCCGCACCAGTAGCCGGTCTGCTGGTACTGGAAGTCGATGTTGAGCGTCCGGACCGTCTGCGTCGAGTAGCCGAGCTTCGGTACGGGCTTGCTCGCCGCGACCTGCTCGGTGCTCTGCTCGACGGCCTGTACGGCGGAGGCGGCATTCGCCGGGAGAATCGCGGCGGCGATCAGGGCGAGACCGCCGAGGGCGGCCTTGAACTTCGTCGTGGGAATCATGTCAGGCTCCTCACTGGAACGACCGGGGCGGATCGTCCTGTGTTTGATCCTGACACACGAATTCGCGTCGTGGTGAAAAAATCACCGACCGTTTCGATCTCAGTGGAAAGGGTCGACGATTTCCCGGACCAGCCACCGGACGGCGTGCTCCGGGTACGGCCGCGGCAGCGACAGCACGATGTGGTCGAACCCCAGCCCAACGGCCTTCTCGACGATCGCCCGCGTCCCGGCCGGGTCGTCGTACGACACGATCTGCTGCAGTGAACGGCTGACCGTCGACGGGTCGCGGCCGATCCGCTCACACTCCGCGTCGAGCCGCCGGACCCGATCGGCGAGCGTGTCGAAGTCGGTGTGCGGCGGACCGCCGATGTTCCACTGATCGGCGTACTGCGCAACCAGCCGGAGCATCCGATTGCCCCAGCCGCCGATCAGCAGCGGCGGACCACCTTGCTGGATCGGCTTCGGCGCGTTCCGGTTGCGCTCGAGCGTGTAGTAGCGGCCGTGGAAGTCGAACTCGTCCTCGGTCCACATCCGGCGCAGGATCTCGATCGTCTCGCGGAGCCGGTCGATCCCCTCCCCCGGCGGAACCAGCGTCAGCCCGTACGCGGCGTACTCCTCGATCGCCGGGTTCGGCCCGGGGATACCGCTCAGACCGGCGGGTTGATGGGTGCCGCCGGCGCCGAGCCCCATGATCAGGCGGCCGCCGGAGATCACGTCGAGCGTGCTCGCGATCTTGCCGAGGACGGCCGGCGGGCGGATCCGGTTACTGGTCACGAGCAGGCCGAGGCGGAGCCGGGTGGTCTGCGCGGCGAGCGCGGTGAGCAGGGTCCAGCCTTCGAGGACGTCGCCGTCCTTCGGGCCGGCAAGCGGGAGGAAGTGGTCCCAGAGCCAGGCGTCGCGGAGCTGCGGATACTCGTCGGCCTCGAGCCAGACGCGCCGGATGTCGGCGTACGGGACATGCATCGGAGTGGTCTTCAGACCGAAAGTCGGTGGCATAATCGTCAGCATAACTGATGATCAGCACTCCTGACGATCAGTTCCCCGGTAGATTTGACGGTATGGCTGATCGGCTCGGGTACCTGCTCAAACACGTTCTCGCGCGGCTCACCGAGGCGCAGACGCAGGCGCTCGCGCCGCACGGGCTGAACGGGCGGGACCTCGCCGTGCTGTCCGCGGTCGCGTCGGGCGAGCCCCTCTCCCAGCTCGAGGTCGCGGCGCGGCTGCGGGTCGATCGGACGTCGATCGGTGACCTGCTGGACGGGCTCGAGGAGCGCGGGTTCGTCGAGCGCCGGCGTAGCGCCGAGGACCGGCGGCGGAACGTCGTCGTACTCACTGCTCTCGGTGAGTCCACGTTCGCCGCTGCCGAACGGGTGCGGCTGGAGGTGGAGCAGACGTTCCTGGGTCCGCTGGCCGACGGCGAGCGTTTCCGGGACGACCTGCGGCTGTTGCTCGGGGAATGAGGTCTCACACGGCCGGGTTGGACTCTGCATGCTCTCGGTTCCGCTGTCAGTTCTGGATCGCTCCCGGACGCGTGTAGGCGAGTCCGAGGCCGCGACACTGCGGGCGACGGTGGAGCTGGCCCAGCAGGTGGAAGCGCTTGGCTACAAGCGTTTCTGGGTGTCGGAGCATCACAGCGTTCCCGGAGTGGTCGGCTCGGCGCCGACGGTCCTTGCTGCGGCGGTTGCTGCTCGCACCTCGCGGATCCGCGTCGGTACGGGTGGTGTGATGCTGCCGAACCACAAGCCGCTCGTGGTGGCGGAGCAGTTCGGCGTGCTGGAGTCGCTGTACCCGGGCCGCATCGACATGGGCCTCGGTCGCTCGGTCGGCTTCACGAACGGCGTACGGCGGGCGCTCGGCGTCGAGAAGGACGCCGCGGACGACTTCACGACACAGGTGCAGGAACTACTCGGTTACCTCTCTGGTACGTCGGACGTGCACGCCCGGCCAGGCGAAGGCCTGCACATCCCACCGTTCATCCTCGCTGTCGGCGAAGGCGCTGCGATCGCAGCCACTCTGGGGCTGCCCGTGGTGCTCGCAGCTCGCCCTGACTCGGTGTCGTTGCTAGAGGAGTACCGCAGCACGTTCAAGCCGTCTGCGTGGGCTCCCGAGCCCTACGTGATCCTCGCAGTCACCGCGGCTGTTGCTGACTCCACTGAGGCTGCCCGGCAGTTGCTATTGCCCGAGGCGTGGGCGAGCGCGTACTCGCGGACCCGTGGTGTGTTTCCTCCACTACAGGCCGACGTACCGGCCGAGCTGACCGCGCGCGAGCAGGAGTACTTCTCGAATGCGCTCAGCGGGCAGATCTACGGCACGTCGTCGGAGGTCGAAGAGACATTGAGCGATCTTGTACGCCGGACCGCCGCGGACGAACTGCTGATCACCACGAACACCTTCGACCGCGCTGCATTGCTCGCGAACTACGAGGCGCTGGCCAAACTCACCGGCTGATCCGGTCCTCGAGCCGCTTCCGGACGTCCGGCCACTCGTCGGCCAGGATCGAGAACACCACGGTGTCACGGAACGAACCGTCCGCCTGCCGCATGTGCCGCCGCAGCACGCCCTCCCGAGTCGCACCGAGCTTCGCGATCGCCGCCTGCGAACGGGTGTTCTTCAGGCCCGTCTGAATCTTCACGCGACCGAATCCGCACGTCTCGAAGGCGTGCTCGAGCAGCAGGAGCTTCGTGGCCGGGTTGACCGCGGTCCCCCAGACGGCCGGCGCGTAGCCCGTGAAGCCCAGGTGGATCCGCTCGTTCGGTACGTCGACGTCGCCGAGGCTCGACGTACCGACAACGGTGCCGTCGGCAACCATCCGGACGACGTACGCGAACCGGTCGGCCGCGGCCGGGATCCACTTCGCGCGCATGTCCTCCGCGCTCGCCGGCAGCGCGGCCGGTCCGCCGCCGAAGCCGCTCGCGTACACCTGCTCGTTGCCGATCGCGGCGTACAACTCGTCGATGTCGGACGCCTGCATCCGATCCAGCCGTACGACGTCGCCGATCAGGGAACGTCCATCAGGACCAGTCGTCATGCTTTCACCAGGAGATGTAGGAGGAGCCAGACGATCGGCGCCGTGGCGAGCAGGGAGTCCAGGCGATCCATCACCCCGCCGTGACCGGGCAGCAGGTTCGACATGTCCTTGATGCCGAGGTCACGCTTGATCATCGACTCGCCCAGGTCACCGACGGTCGCGGTCAGCACGGCAACCGCACCGACGATCGCGCCGACCCACCAGTCACCGTGCAGCAGGAAGACGACCGCCGCGATGCCCGCGCCGATACAGGCGAGCGCCGAGCCGGTGAAGCCCTCCCAGGACTTCTTCGGGCTGATCGTCGGCGCCATCGGATGCTTGCCGAACAGCACGCCGGCCGCATATCCCCCGACGTCGCTGGCGACCGTGACCACGAAGAACGTCACCACCCGGCCCGCACCGTCCGCGTCCGGCTGCGCCAGCAGGATCGCGAACCCGGCCAGCAGCGGCACGTACCCGATCAGGAACACTCCGGCGCTGACGTCCCGGACGAATCCGATCGATCCACCCGGCATCCGCCAGAAGATCGTCCCGAGAACAGTGATCCCGAGCGCCACCAGCAGCGCCATCGGGCCACCGAAGTACGCCGCCAGCAGCATCGCGGCCGTACCGACGAACAACGGGATCTTCGGGATCACCGCACCGCCGGTCCGCAGCGCCTTGATCATCTCGTCGACCGCGACCAGCACCGTCGCGAGCACGAGCACGACGAACAGGACCTTCTGCCAGTACAGCGATCCGAGGATCAACGCGCCGAGCCCGACGCCGACCGCGATCGCGGCCGGCAGATTACGGCCGGCGCGGCTCGGGCTGGGACTCGGCGCGGGCGTGCTGTCGACGCCCATCACACCTCGAGGAGTTCGGCTTCCTTGTGCTTGAGCAGGTCGTCGATGGAGTCGACGTACTTCTTCGTCAACCCGTCGAGCCGCTTCTCAGCACTCTTGCCCTCGTCCTCGCCGGCGTCGCCGTCCTTGACCGTCTTGTGCACCTGGTCCATGGCGTGCCGGCGGATGTTGCGGACCGAGACCTTGGCGTCCTCGGCCTTGGTCTTCGCGACCTTGATGTACTCCTTGCGCCGCTCTTCGGTCAGAGCCGGAAGCACGACCCGGATCACCGCGCCGTCGTCGCTCGGGTTCACCCCGAGGTCGGAGTCACGGATCGCCTTCTCGATCGCGGCCATCGCGCCCTTGTCGTACGGCGAGATCAGCACCGTGCGGGGCTCCGGGACCTGGAAGCCGGCCAGCTGCTGCAGCGGCGTCGGGCTGCCGTAGTAGTCGGCCAGGATGCCCGCGAACATCTGCGGGTGGGCGCGGCCGGTGCGGATCGCGGCGAAGTCGTCCTTCGCGACCTCCACGGCCTTCGCCATCTTCTGGTCGGCATCGCGGAGAGCTTCGTCGATCACGGCCATTCCTCGCTTCCTCTGGGCCGCCTCGGCGCGGCCACGTGTGATCCCGATCCTAGTCGTACGGGGCTTACAAGCGGTTATCGGGGTTTACTGCCCCCGCGAGACGACGGTGCCGATCTTCTCGCCGTGGATGACCCGCTCGATGTTGCCCTCCTCGAGACCGAAGATCACGATCGGCAGCGCGTTGTCGCGGGCCAGGCTGATCGCGGTGGCGTCGGCGACCCGGAGGCCGCGGGCCAGGAAGTCGTCGTACGACAGCTGGTCGAACTTGACCGCGTCGGGGTTCTTCTTCGGGTCGGAGTCGTACACGCCGTCGACGCCCTGCTTGCCCATCAGCAGCGCCTCGGCGCCGACCTCGAGCGCACGCTGCGCGGCGACGGTGTCGGTGGAGAAGTACGGCATCCCGGAACCGGCGCCGAAGATCACCACGCGGCCCTTCTCCAGGTGCCGCTCGGCCTTGCGCGGGATGTACGGCTCGGCGACCTGGCCCATCGTGATCGCGGTCTGCACCCGGGTCTCGATTCCGAGCTTCTCCAGGAAGTCCTGCAGGGCCAGGCAGTTCATCACGGTGCCGAGCATGCCCATGTAGTCGGCCCGGTTCCGCTCCATGCCGCGCTGTTGCAGCTCGGCACCGCGGAAGAAGTTGCCGCCGCCGACCACCACGGCGACCTGTACGCCGGCCCGCGCCACGTCGGCGATCTGCTTGGCGATCGAGTTCACCACGTCCGGGTCGACGCCGAGCTTGCCGCCGCCGAACACCTCACCGGACAGCTTCAGCAGCACGCGGTGGTAGGCGGGAGAGAACGGCGGAGAGGCCGGACTCGTCTCGGTACCCAGGGTTTCCGTCACGATTCCGGCCTCCTCGTTCGTTGCTTCGTTGCCTGTGCGCTCAGATCCTTCGCGGGATCAGGCGCCGACCTCGAAGCGGGCGAACCGCTTCACGGTGACACCGGCCTCGTCCAGCACGGCCTTCACGGTCTTCTTGTTCTCCGTGACCGACGGCTGCTCGAGCAGCACGACCTCCTTGAAGAAGCCGTTCACCCGGCCCTCGACGATCTTCGGCAGGGCGCCTTCCGGCTTGCCCTCCTCGCGGGCGGTCGCCTCGGCGATCCGCTTCTCGTTCTCGACCGTCTCGGCCGGGACCTCGTCGCGGTTGGTGTACAGCGGGCGCATCGCGGCGGCCTGCATGGCGGCGCCCCGGGCGGCCTCGACGTTGTCGCCCTCGAACTCGACCAGCACGCCGACCTGGGCCGGCAGGTCCGCGGCGCGCTTGTGCATGTACGCCGTCACCTGGCCGTCGAACACGGCGACCTTGCCCAGCTCGAGCTTCTCGCCGATCACCGCGGCCAGGGCCTCGATGTTCTCGGCGACCGACTTGCCGTCGGTCAGCTTCTCGTTCAGCAGGCCCTCGACGTCGCCGACCTTGCTGGCCGCGGCGTGCGCGACGATGTCGGCGGCGAGCTGCTGGAACTGCTCGTTCTTGGCGACGAAGTCGGTCTCGCAGTTCAGCTGGACCAGCGCGTTCTCCGCGGCGGCCACCAGGCCGTTGGTGGCGGACCGCTCGGCGCCGCGCTTCTGGGCCTTCGCCGCGCCCTTGATGCGCAGCTCCTCGATCGCCTTCTCGAAGTCGCCGTCGGTGGCCTCGAGCGCCTTCTTCGCGTCCATCATGCCCGCGCCCGTGGTGTCGCGGAGCTTCTTCACGTCAGCGGCGGTGTAGTTCGCCATTCCTCGTTCTCTCGTCCTGTTCTGGTGCGGCTGGGGCAACTGGTGGCGCCACCCGGGCGGACCCGGGCGGCACCCAGCGGGCTGTCAGGCCTCGTCGGCCTTCGGGGCCTCGTCCTTGACCTCGTCCTTGGCCTCGTCCTTGGCCTCGGTGACCTCGGCGTCGGTCGCGACCGGCTCGGTCAGGACGTCGGTCGCGGCAGCCTCCGCGGCGGGGGCCTCCGCGGCCGGGGCCTCCGCGGCACCCTCGGCCTTGGCCTCGGTGGCGCCGTTCTGGCTCTCCAGCAGCTCCCGCTCCCAGGCGGCCAGCGGCTCTTCCTGGCCCAGCTCCTCGCCGGCGGCGGCGGAGCCCTGGCCGGAGCGGCCCATCAGACCGTCCGCGACGGCGTCGGCGACGACCCGGGTGAGCAGGCCGACCGAGCGGATCGCGTCGTCGTTACCCGGAATCGGGTAGTCGACCTCGTCCGGGTCGCAGTTGGTGTCGAGGATGCCGATGATCGGCAGCTTCAGCTTGCGCGCCTCGTCGACCGCGAGGTGCTCCTTCTTGGTGTCCACGATCCACACGGCGGCCGGGACCCGGGCCATGTCGCGGATACCGCCGAGGGTCTTGAGCAGCTTGTCGTGCTCGCGACGCTTCTGCAGCAGCTCCTTCTTCGTGACACCGGACGCGGCGACGTCGTCGAAGTCGATGAGCTCGAGCTCCTTCAGGCGCTGGAGCCGCTTGTTCACAGTCTGGAAGTTGGTCAACATGCCGCCCAGCCAGCGCTGGTTCACGTACGGCATCCCGACCCGGGTCGCCTGCTCGGCGATCGCTTCCTGCGCCTGCTTCTTGGTACCGACGAACAGGATCGCGCCACCGGAGGCGACCGTGCTGCGGACGAACTCGTACGCCCGGTCGATGTAGGACAGCGACTGCTGCAGGTCGATGATGTAGATGCCGTTGCGCTCGGTGAGGATGTAGCGCTTCATCTTCGGGTTCCAGCGCCGGGTCTGGTGCCCGAAGTGCACGCCGCTCTCGAGCAGCTGCTTCATGGTCACGACGGCCATGAGTGTCTCCTTTGGCGGCCCGGGTCGCTCGATCCGGGCCTGGTTCTCGGTTGTACCGCCGCGGATCGGGTGACCCGTGGCTCCTGATGCCCGTCGCGCCGATCCACCCGGAGCAAGCTCCAGGACCGAGGACCGTCACAGTTCGTGCGGGCATGCGTAGTCGTCCCACCTAGATGGGACGCCACCGGAAGTGTACGTGACCCCGTGCCCGCAACGCGAACCGGGCGCCGTTGTCCACAATCTCGGAATCACCGGTCGGACGACCACGAAACCACGGCACTTTCTCTGGCATGAACATCACCGCCCTGCCCCCGGCCGATCCCCCGTCCGCCCACGCCTCCGACTGGCCCCTTCAACCACGCCCCGAGGTCGTCCACGGCTTCGAACTGCCCGCCGAACCGTGGCTGCCCGGCCACCGCGGCGTCGACCTCCTCGGCCGCCCCGGCCAACCCGTCCTCGCCGCCACCCCGGGCACCGTCACGTACGCGGGACCGCTCGCCGGGCGCGGCGTCGTCACGATCACGTACGGCACCCGCCGCACGACGTACGAGCCCGTCGCCGCCGACGTACCGGTCGGGGCGTCCGTGCAAACCGGCACCGTCATCGGCCGCCTGTCCGCCGCGGGCACCCACTGCCCACCCAGGACCTGCCTGCACTGGGGCCTGCTTCAAGGCAAGCAGTACCTGAATCCGCTGTCACTACTCCCCCGCCCTCCGGTCCGACTACTCCCGCTGCTGCCCCGGGCGGGACTGACAGCTCCCCTGCCCGCCCCGCCGCTCGCGCCCGCCTCACGAGCCGCGGCCGCACCGCCGCCTCCGGCCGTTCCGGTCGCCAACTCGGCCGATCGGAATCGGCGCGCCGCGAGGCTCGTCGTCGCTGCCACGGCCGCCCTGACGCTGGCCGGCGGTCTGCTGCTCAGACGGCAATGAGCCTCACGGGTGCGGCAGGTTGAGCTGCCACGACACCCCGAACCGGTCGTTGACCCACCCGAACTTCTTGCTGAACCCGTACTCACCCAGCGGCATCAGCGCGCCACCGCCCTCGACCAGCGCGTTGTACAGCCGTTCGAGCTCGGCCTCGTCCGCACAGTCCACGAACAACGACATCGAAGGCGTGAAGGTGAAGCCATGGTGCTGGAAGCTGTCACTGCACATGAACTGCTGCCCGGCCAGCCGGAACACGGCCACCATCACCGACCCCTCCGGGCCGGGCCCTTCGGGGCCGTACTTGGCCATCGACACCACCTCGGCGTCGGTGAACAGCGACAGGTAGAAGTTCATCGCCTGCTCCGCGCCGCCCTCGAACATCAGGAACGTCTTGATCTGCTGCTCGGCCATCATTCATCTCCTACAGTCTCCACTTATATAAGCCAAGACTGTAGCACTCGGTCAGCTGCCCGGGACCCGCGCCTGCCACGCGTCCTCGTCCCGCGAGCGGCGCTCGACGCCGGCCGGGAGCTTGTTCTTGGCGAGATCGGTCAGCGTGGTGTTCTCGAGTACGTCGCGCAGACTGGCCCGCGCCGCGATCCAGACCCGCTGCAGGACGACCGCGTGCTCGTTGTAGGACACGCTCTCCGGACGCACGCCGGAGATGCTCACGATCGGGCCGTCGACGGCGCGCATCACGTCCGCGACCGAGATCTCGTTCGGGTCCACGGCCAGCCGCCAGCCACCGGACTGTCCGCGCTGGCTGGACAGCACGCCGGCCCGGCGCAGGTCGGCGAGGATGCCCTGCAGGAATCCGTGCGGAATCCCCTGCGCCCGGCTCAACTCCTCGGCCGACACCACCGAATGGTCGTTGGCCACCCACCGTTGGGTGATCTCGATCAGAGCTCGCAACGCATAGTCAGACTTCGCCGAAACCCGCATGTTCCGCAGTCTGCCGCATTACGGCACCCACCGGCCGCATTCCTCGCGGACGACCCGGCCTCAGGCCCGGGGATGCGCCTGCTGATAGGCCTGCCGGAGCCGATCGTTGGAGATATGGGTGTAGATCTGGGTGGTCGCGAGCGACGCGTGCCCGAGCAGTTCCTGCACGCTGCGCAGATCCGCCCCGCCTTCGAGCAGATGCGTTGCCGCGGTGTGGCGGAGGCCGTGCGGAGCCATGTCCGCGTCGACGACGGCCTCGACCCGCTCGTGCACCAGCCGGCGGACCGCTCGCTGATCGATCCGGCCGCCGCGCGCACCCAGGAACGCGGCCGGCCCGCTCCCCTCCCGCGCCAGCTTCGGCCGGGCCTCCGCCAACCACCGTTCGAGCGCCTGCCCGGCCGGTACGCCGTACGGGACCGACCGCTCCTTCCGCCCCTTGCCGAACACCCGGACGACGCGCCGCGACCGGTCGATGTCGTCGACGTCGAGAGCGCACAACTCGCCGACCCGGATGCCGGTGGCGTAGAGCAGTTCCATGATCGCGAGGTCGCGGAGCCCGACCGGGCTGCCGTCGTCCGCGGCGACGGCGGCGGCGTCGAGCACCGTGCGGGTGTCGGCCTGGTTGAGCACACCCGGCAGCGTCTTGTGCGCCTTGGGGCTGGCCAGCAACGCTCCGGGATCCGTACCGATCCGTCCAGTTCGTTGCGCCCAGCCCGTAAACACCCTTGCGGCCGTCGCGCGGCGGGCCATCGTGCTGCGGGATTTCCCCAGACTTTGCTGTTTGGCCAGCCAGGACCGCAGCCCGCGGATGTCGAGCCCGTCGAGATCATCGTGACCAAGCCGAATCAAATGTTCGAGTAAATCCGCCACATCGCCGATGTAGGCTCTCACCGAGTGAGTGCTGAGGTCTCTTTCCGCCGTCAGATGCCTTTCGTAGTCAGCCAGTAACGCAGTGAAACCTTCCGGCCAGGAAGGGATCCCGCTGACTTCGTCCGGCGCCATACCCTGACGATGCGGGAGCCGCCCCGGCACCGCAAGCCACCGCGCGGGGGCCGGGAAAAGGAGGTCTGGTCGATAGCCCAACGGTCGACTACTGTTCGGCCCGATTGCCCTAGTAGCAACGGAGGCACCCCTGACCATGGCCCCCTCAGCGAACGGACAGACCGTAGGCCGGCGCCTGCCGGTCGAGTCGGCGTTCACTCGAGTCGAGGATGCGCGGCACCGTCTGCCGCGCCTGTTCGGTCGTCGCGACCTGGTTGTACTCGGCCTGGGCGTGATGATCGGCTCAGGCATCTTCAGCATCAGCGGCGTCCAGGCGGCGAACGTCGCCGGACCGGCGGTGATCCTGTCGTTCGTGATCGCCGCGATCGTCTGCCTGCTGGCCGCGGCCTGCTACGCCGAACTGTCGTCCACGATCCCGGTCTCCGGCAGCGCATACACGTTCAGCTACGTGACGTTCGGCGAAGCGTGGGCATGGCTGGTCGGCTGGGCACTTGTCCTCGAACTCGTCACCGCGGCGGCGATCGTCGCTCGGGTCTGGTCGGCGTACTTCCTTGCCACCCTGGACGGGTTCGGCGTCACGCTGCCGAGCGGAATCGCGCAGTTCTTCGGGCCTGAAGCGAAGGTCAACCTGGTCGCTCCGCTGCTGCTGCTGATCCTGACCGCGCTGATCGTGACCGGCACGAAGCTGTCGTCCCGGGTGCTGACCATCGTCGTGGTCGCCAAGGTCGCCGTGATCCTGCTGGTCGTGGTCATCGGTGCGGCGCACATCAAGATGGCGAACTACCACCCGTTCGTGCCGACCGCCCGGGCCGCGCCCGCCAAGGCCGATCCGACCGTGCTCGGCTGGGTGCTGGACTCCGCGTTCGGCTCGTTCGGGACGATGGGCATCTTCACGGCCGCGAGCACGATCGTGTTCGCCTACATCGGTTTCGACCTGATCGCGACCGCGTCCGAGGACGCCCGCAGCCCGCGCAAGACCGTGCCGCAGGGCATGCTGCTCGGCGTCGGTGTGGTGACGATCCTTTACATCGCGATGGCGGTCGTCCTGGTCGGCATGCGCCCGTACGCGAAACTCGGCGGCTCCGCGCCCGTCTCCGAGGCACTCGCCGCGGTCGGCGTCGGCTGGGCCGCGAAGGTGGTCAATCTCGGAGCCCTGCTCGCGTTGATGACCGTGATCATGGTGGTTCTGATCGCGCAGAGCCGGGTGCTGTTCAACATGGGCCGCGACGGCCTGCTCCCGAAGAGCCTCGGCCGGGTCAGCCGGGTGTACTCCTCCCCGGCCCGCGCCGCGACCGCCGCCGGCGTCGCCGCCCTGGTCCTCACGCTCTACCCCAAGGTGCTCGAACTCGAGGAACTCCTGGTCATCGGAGCCCTGTTCTGCTTCGCGTTCTGCGCCGTCGGCGTGCTCCGCCTGCGCCGTACGGAACCGAACCTCGAACGCGGCTTCCGGGTGCCGATGGTCCCGCTCATCCCGCTGCTGTCGCTCGGCGCGACGCTGTGGCTGATGCTCAACCTGAAGACCGGCACCTGGATCAAGTTCTTCATCTGGATGGCGATCGGCATCGCGATCTACGGCCTCTACGGCCGCTGGCACAGCCGCCTCGCCAACGAGGACAGCTGGGACTTCGACCTCGGCGACACCGACCCCGGCACCGGCGGCCTGCAAGCGATCCGCCAGGACCACGACCGGCCCACCGAGCTGCGGGCCATCCGCATCCCGCCCGAGCAGCAGCAACCGCCGAAACCGACCCGCGGCAAACACATGCGCAACTGATCCGCTGATCTGCTGCGGTCCGCACGACGCGATGGTTTTCCACAGCTGAAAAATGACTGCTGAAATCCGGCCGGATCCCGGCATCTTCTCTGCCGGAGGTGGTCATCGATGCGGACCAGGACAGCAGTCGGGCAGTACGGCGAAGATCTCGCCGCGAGGTACCTCACCAGCAACGGTTTCTCGGTGCTGGAGCGCAACTGGCGTTGTGATCTGGGCGAAATCGACATCGTCGCCCGCGAAGCCGGCACCTTGGTCATCTGTGAGGTCAAGACCCGCCGCGGACCGAACTACGGCTCGCCGCTGGAGTCGATCACCTACAAGAAGCTGACGACGCTTCGCAAGCTGGCCGGACGCTGGCTGCAGACCCACGAGATCCGGCCGTCGGCGATCCGGATCGACATCATCGCGATCGTCTTCGACAACCACACCCCGCCGAGCGTGGACCACCTCCGAGGTGCGGCCTGATGGCGCTCGCCCACACCTGGTCGGTCGCCCTCGTCGGCCTGGAAGGTCACCTGGTCGAGGTCGAGACCGACATCTCCCAAGGCCTGCCGAAGACCACCCTCATCGGTCTGCCGGACGCCTCGCTGACCGAGGCCCGCGACCGGGTCCGCGCCGCCGTCGTCAACAGCGGCGAGCGATTCCCCGATCGCAAGATCACCATCGGCCTGTCACCGGCGACGCTTCCCAAGACCGGTTCGCACTACGACGTCGCCATCGCGCTCAGTCTGCTCACCGCGGCCGGGGTCATCGACCGCGATGCGCTACGACGGACCGCGATCATCGGCGAGCTCGGCCTCGACGGCCGAGTTCGCGAGGTCCGCGGCGCGCTGGCCATGACGCTGGCAGCCGCCCGCGCCGGCTTCGACCGCATCGTCGTCCCAGAGCTGAACGCCAACGAGGCCCGCCTGGTCCCCGGCATCGAGGTGTACGGTGTGCGCTCGCTGCGCCAGATTCTCGCTCTGCTACGCGGCGTGGAGATTCCCGACGAAGCACCACCGCGAGCCGAGCCCCGGCTGTTGTCCGACTCGCTGACCCGGGTACCGGACGTCGACCTCAACGACGTGATCGGCCACCGCGACGGACGACGCGCAATCGAGGCCGCGGCCGCGGGCGGCCACAACCTGTTCCTGCACGGCCCACCAGGCTCCGGGAAGACCATGCTCGCCGAACGTCTGGGTGGCCTTCTGCCTGAGCTCTCGATGGAGGACGCGCTCGAGGTCTCGGCTGTACATTCGCTGGCCGGCTTGCTGACCAGCGATGCCGAGCTCGTCACCCGTCCGCCGTTCATCGCACCGCACCACACGGCATCGTTGGCCAGCCTGGTCGGCGGCGGCTCAGGTGTGCCGCGCCCGGGAGCGATCAGCTGCGCACACCGCGGCGTCCTGTTCATCGACGAAGCCGCCGAGATGCATCCGCTGACCCTCGACACGCTGCGGCAACCCCTCGAGTCCGGATACATCGAGATCCACCGCTCCGCCGCGGTCGCCAAGTTCCCCGCCAGGTTCATGCTCGTGATGGCGGCGAATCCGTGCCCGTGCGGACTGTCCGGGACAGACCAGAGCACTTCGTGCACCTGCACGCCGCAGGTCCTCATGCGCTACCGGCAACGGATCAGCGGCCCGATCAAGGACCGGCTCGACATCCAGCGCCAGATCCTCCCCGCAGCCCGAACAGTCGGCGACAGCCAGACATCCGAATCAACCGCCGTCGTGGCTGACCGGGTCAAGACCGCCCGTGATCGACAGGCGCTCCGCTACACAGCGACGAGCTGGACCCTCAACAGCGAGGTCCCCGGCCCGATCCTCCGCCGAGACCATCCACTCGACGACACCAGCCAAAGGCTCCTTGAGGATCTCTACTCGGCCGGCCGCATCACCGCTCGAGGCCTCGACCGCGTAGTTCGCCTCGCCTGGACCCTGGCCGACCTGCAAGGCATGACTCGCCCAACGCCCGAGCTGACCTACGAAGCCTTTCAACTCCGAACGGGCGAACCCCTCACTGACCTTGCCGACGCCCGCCCCCTCAAAGGACCGCTGTCATGACCAATCCAACAGCCCTCCGCTTGGCCCGACGCACCGCAGCCATCCGAATCAACGCACCGATTCCGGTGGCCACGGAACCCACCACCATCAGCCCGGACCCAACGGCGACCGCTCCCAGCAGTCCCAACATCAGCCTTGACCCCGCGGCGACCACTCCCGCCAGTCCCAACATCAGCCCGGCCGCAGTCCTCGCGGCCGCTCCAGGCACTACCCGGGCCAGGACACTCACCGCAGACCTAGCCTCTGTTCCGACCGGGAACCTCATCTCAGCTCCGGCGTCCGCTCTCCCAACCGGCCTCACCGCAGAAGTCGCACCAGACTCCTTAGCCTTCGCAGGCGCGGAGGTGACCGCCGAGTCTGGCGGAGGTTCAGGGACCGGCAGGGGTTCGGGAAGGAAAGTGCTGAGCGGCGGAGGCAGGGACGACGACAGGCTGGCGCGGGTTGGACTGTGTCGGGTGATCGAGCCTGGAGACCTGAAGGCGTTACGGATGTTCGACGGAATGGCTCCAGCGGAGATCTGGGACGTGCTGATTCGGAAAGCCCCCGGAACCGAACGGTGGTCACCACGGTTGTCGGAGACCGACCCGAAGCGCGATCTGGAGCGAGCTGCGGATGTCGGCGCGCGATTCATCATTCCTGGCGACGACGAATGGCCGGAGCAAGTCGACGTCCTGGCGGAGGCGGGTCAGCTCGCACGCCGGGCAGGGGTCCCGTTCGGGCTCTGGGCCAGGGGGCCGCTGAACCTGCGGACCGCGCTCGATCAGTCGGTCGCGATGGTTGGATCACGTGCAAGTTCGTCGTATGGCGAACATGTCGCGGCCGAGTTGTCGTCGGGGCTCGCGGACAACGGGTTCGTGGTGGTGTCCGGTGGGGCATACGGGATCGACGCGGCTGCTCACCGAGGAGCTCTCGCCGCGTCCGGCGCGACGATCGCCGTGCTGGCATCCGGCGTCGACAAGTTCTATCCGCGACGCAACTCGGCGTTACTCAGCCTGATCGCTGAACAGGGGCTGATCGTGAGCGAGCTTCCATTAGGATTTCCCCCGACCAAGCTGCGCTTCCTGGCGCGAAATCGACTGATCGCGGCCGCCACTCGAGGCGTCGTCGTGATCGAAGCAGCAGCCCGAAGCGGCGCTCTAAACAGCGCCGGCTGGGCCGAGCAGTGCGGGCGAGCAGTCCTGGCAGTTCCGGGGCCCGTCACATCCCGGATGTCCGAGGGCACCCATCTGCTGATCCGCGAACGCGGCGCCGTCCTCGTCACCAACGTCGCCGAGATCATCGAAGCAATCTCCCCGCTGGGCACCCACCTGGCGCCCCATCGAGTCGTCCCCACCACCCCGTACGACCAACTCGACCACGACCACCGCCGCACCTTGGACGCCGTCCCCGCCCACAAGGCCGCGTCCGCCGAACGAATCGCCATCGACGCCGGCCTGGACCTCAGCACCACCCGCGAGTGCCTGGAATACCTCGCCGACCTCTCCCTGGTCCAACGCGACGAGACCGGCTGGCACCTACCACCAACCACCATCGAACCAGACACCACCCCCTGACGACCCACACAGGCTTCCCGGCCGACCGAAACGAACCCAACCGCCCGCCCAGCCATCCGCCGCGCGCCCAGCCAGCGTCCGCCCAGCCGACGCCGGGCGAGTGCGCGGCAAGTGTGCGGGCAAGTGCGCCGGCGGGACGGCGTGGCTTTGAGCAGGCTGCCGTGTGCGGTGTTCGTGCGGGCGGCGGCCTGGGTTGGCTGGCGTCAGTTCGTTGCTGGGAGCGGGGGTTCGTCGCGGGGTGGGGTTAGCGGCCGAAGTCGGAGTCTTTGGGGACTTCGAGGTCGGATTTGGCCAGTTCTTCGATGTTGACGTCGCGGAAGGTCACGACCTTCGCGTTCTTGACGAAGCGGGCGGAACGGTAGACGTCCCAGACCCAGGCGTCGGCCATCGTGACCTCGAAGTACACGTCGCCGCCCTCGGTGCGGACCTTCAGGTCGACCGCGTTGCACAGGTAGAAGCGCCGCTCGGTCTCGACGACGTACTTGAAGATCCCGACGACGTCCTTGTACTCCCGATAGAGCTGCAGCTCCATATCGGTCTCGTACTTCTCAAGGTCGTCAGCGCTCATGCCTGCACCTCACTGCGCTCGGTTCCTGCATGAGCGCTGCGGGGCGCTGCATCATCGGTTCGCTCGCTCACGTTCAGCTCTCCACTCCGGTGGGACTGGTCACATTCTGTCCCATATCGGGTCGCAGACTGCGGCGGACATTCTCAAACCGGCGGCGATGTTGTGGGCACGGGCCGTATTCGTCCAGTGCCGCCTGGTGTTCCGGGGTGCAGTAGCCCTTGTGAATGCCGAAGCCGTACTGCGGGTACTCCTTGTCCCAGTGCTCCATCACCCGGTCGCGGGTCACCTTCGCGATCACGGACGCCGCCGCGATGCAAGCCGCCACGCGGTCACCCTTCCAGATCGCCAGGCCCGGTACGCCGAGACCGTCGACGCCGAAGCCGTCGGTGAGGACGTACGACGGGCGGACGTCCAGGCGGAACAACGCGCGGCGGAGGGCTTCCACATTCGCGACGTGCATGCCGAGGCGGTCGCACTCCGCGGCCTCGATCGACACCACCGACCACGCGAGCGCCCGCTGCCGGATCTGGTCGTAGCACCGGTCCCGCGCCTTCGCGGTCAGCAGCTTGGAATCGGCGAGCTCCGGGATCTGGCCGCGCTTGCCCTCCGGCAGGATCACGGCCGCCGCCACCAGCGGCCCCGCACACGGCCCACGACCGGCCTCGTCGACGCCGGCGATCGGGTCCAGGCCGACCCTGCGCAGGGCCCGCTCGTACCCGTACAGCCCGGCGTCCCGCCGTACCGTGCTCCCGCGCGGCAACGCGCTCATCCAGACCTCCGCATCACACAACTCACCCTAGGCGTCAGCGGCGACAGGTTCTCACTTCGGGGGTGGGGTGAGGGATATCGAGGGTTTGTCCGGCGCGGGGCCGGGGGCCGGGACCGCTTTGAAGGTGTCGGGGACGCCGAGTTTGGCCCAGCGGCCGGCCGGCCAGACGATCGCGATCGCGCGTCCGGTGACCTTGTCGAGCGGTACGAACGCCGCGTCGCCCTGGTTGCCGCCGTTCGCGTCCAGGTCCTGCAGGTGTACGCGGGAGTCGCCGGAGGCGGAACGGTGATCGCCCATCACGAAGATCCGGCCGGCCGGGACGGTGACCTGGAACTCCATCTGGGACGGTGCGTCGCCCGGGTACAGGTAGCCGGTCTCGTCCAGCGGCTGACCGTTCACCAGGATGCGGCCCTTGGCGTCGCAGCAGGCCACCTTGTCGCCCGGCATGCCGATCAGGCGCTTGATCAGGTGACCGTGGCTCGAGTCCGGCAGCAGGCCGACGATCTCGAAGAACCGGCCGACCGAGCCGCGCTTCTGGCCGCTCTCCTCCTGGCCGAGCCAGCCGCCCGGGTCCTCGAACACGACCACGTCGCCGCGCTTGACGTCGGTGAGCTTCTCCACCACGACCCGGTCACCGACCAGCAGGGTGTTCTCCATCGACTCGCTCGGGATGATGAACATCTGCCCGACGAACGCCCGCAGGATCGACGACACGATCAGGGCGCCGACCACGATCAGCACGAACTCGCGGGCGGCCGCCGCGAACCCCGAGCGGTGGCCAGGTTTGGCGTCCTTGGCGTCCGGCTTGGTCGGTGTATCGGTCACTTCTTCAGCCCCGGCTTCTTGAAGGTATCCGGAGGACGCAGCATCGTCATCCGGTCAGACGGCCAGATTACGCAACAGGCCCGGCCAACCACGTTCTCGACCGGTACGAATCCGCCGCCGGGGCCGCCCATGTGCGCGCGGGAGTCGGCCGACTCGGCGCGATTGTCCCCCATCACCCACAGATGGCCGGGCGGCACCAGCACGTTGAAGGGGATCTCGGACGGCTTGGCGTCCTTGAGCAGGTACTCCCGCTCGTCCAGCGCGATGCCGTTGACGGTGATCTGGCCCTGCTTGTTGCAGCAGACCACCCGGTCGCCGCCGATGCCGATCACCCGCTTCACCAGGTGACCCTCGCCGCTGCGCGGCAGGATGCCGACGAACTCACCGATCCGGCGCAGCGTGCCCGGCTCGGTCGGCGCCTCGTTCAGCCAGTTGGCCGGGTCCTTGAAGACGATGATGTCACCGCGGTCGACGTCGCGGTGCATGTAGCTGATCTTCTCGGCCAGGATCCGGTCGTCCTTGGTCAGGGTGTCGTACATCGACTCCGACGGGACGTAGAAGGCCTCGGCCACGAACAGCCGCAGGATGACTGTGATGACGAGCGCGAGCGCCGTGACGGTGCTCATCTCGACGAGCAGGCTGAGCAGCGGATTCCGCTGCTTCAGCCTGCGGTGCCGTCCCTTGCTGCGACGTGCCCTCGTCGATACCGGCCGAGGGCGAGCGCGAGTCGCAGTGCTCGGCGCCATAGGTGACCGTCGTCGTTACGCGGCGTCAGGAGGCCGGAACTTCGCGCTTCTCCTTGATCTTCGCCGCCTTACCGCGCAGCTCGCGCAGGTAGTACAGCTTGGCGCGGCGGACGTCGCCGCGGGTGACGACCTCGATCTTCTCGACGATCGGGGTGTGCAGCGGGAAGGTCCGCTCGACACCGACGCCGAAGCTGACCTTGCGGACCGTGAAGGTCTCCTGCAGGCCGCCACCCTGGCGGCGGATCACGACACCCTGGAAGACCTGGACGCGGGACCGGTTGCCCTCGACGACCTTGACGTGCACCTTGACGGTGTCACCGGGGCGGAAGGCGGGGATGTCGTCGCGCTTGCTCGCGTTGTCGAGCTCGTTCAGGACGTTGCTCATCTTCAGGTGTCTCTTTCTCGCGCGTGCCACAGGTCACCCACGAATCTCGGTGGTGATGAAGTCATCAGAAGGCTGCCGGTCGGTGGTCACCCCCTGTGGCAGGAGCACCGAAGGGCAGCAGCAGACAATCTTGCCACACGCCCCACACGGTGACGAAATCCGCTGGTGTCCCCTACTTACGGCGACGGCGCTTGGCCAGGTACACCAGCTCGACCTTGGGCGTCTGCGTCTTCCGGCCGACCTCCCGGTAACCGGCTTTCCGGTAGAGCGCCAGGTTCCGCTCGCTCGCGGCGCCGGTGTCGAGCGCGTACGACATGACCTCCGCGGGCGCCAGCTGCTCCGCGGCCCGGAGCAGACGGGCTCCGAGACCACGACCCTGCCAGTCCGGGGCCACGACGAGCCGCTCGACCCGACCCACCGTGTCGTCCACGGTCAGCTGGACCGATCCGACGATGCGGGTGCCTGCGACGGCCTTCAGCACGTTCCCGCGCTCCACGCGAGCCGTGGTCGCGGTGAGGTCGTCGGTCAGCGGAGGGATCGTGTAGTCGTCGTACAGCCGGGCCTCGGACAGGAAGGCGGCCAGCTGGAGTACGTGGATCTCGCCGGCGTCGGCGGTCGTCGCGGGCAGGATCCGTACGCCCGCAGCGTCGTCGCCCTGGCCCAGCACGTCGCCCCATGCCGCGAGCAGATCCGGCCGACGCTCGGCGGTACGGCGTACCGACTCCTCGTGGCGCCACTCCGCGATCAGGCCGTGGTTCCCGGACAGCAGGACCTCTGGTACGTCGTGACCGCGCCACGCGGGCGGCTTCGTGTAGACCGGGTACTCGAGCAGGCCATCGCCGGAGTGGGACTCCTCCGCCAGGGACTCCGGGTTGCCGATCACACCGGGCAGCAGGCGGGCCACAGCCTCGACCATGACGAGTACGGCGACCTCACCGCCGTTCAGGACGTAGTCGCCGATCGACACCTCGTCGACGCGCATCCGCTCGGCCGCGTACGACGCCACGCGCGCGTCGATGCCCTCGTAACGCCCACACGCGAACGCGAGCCACGGCTCCGCGGCGAGTTCGTAGGCGAGTTCTTGAGTGAAGGGGCGTCCCGCAGGCGTCGGGACGATCAGCCTGGGCTGTGCGGGACCGTCCACGGGCGCGATGGTGTCCAGCGCCTGCCCCCAGGGCTCGGGCCTCATCACCATGCCGGCTCCCCCGCCGTACGGGGTGTCGTCGACGGTCCTGTGCCGGTCGTGGGTCCAGTCGCGCAGGTCGTGCAGGTGTACGTCCAGCAGGCCGCTCTTGGCAGCCTTTCCGACCAGGGAGACGTCAAGGGCGGCCAGGTACTCCGGGAAGATCGTGACGACGTCAAGCCTCATCGGTCGGGACCACCTCGGCGCCGTCCGGGTCCAGCAGGCCGGGCCGGTCCGCGACGACGACGTACTGCTTGTCGACGTTGATCTCCGGTACGAGCTCCTCCACCAGCGGGACCATCACCACGTTGCCGGCCGTACGACGGATCTCCAGCAGGTCCTGCGCCGGCAGGTGGACGACGTCGATCACGGCGCCGACGTCGACGCCGTCGGTGGTCCGTACCGCCAGGCCGACCAGGTCGCGGTCGTAGAACTCGTCCGGGTCCTCCGGGCGCTCGTCGTCGGCCACCTCGGCCTGGACGAACAGGTTCCGCAGCTGCTCCGCCGCGGTCCGGTCGGGTACCTCGGCGAACTTCACCAGCAGCTTCCCGCTGTGCCAGCGGCTCGCGGCCACGGTCAGGGTCCGGGACACCTTGGCGTCCGTCACGACCACCGCACCGTCGGCGAACCGGCGGTCCGGTTCGTCGGTGCGCACGTCGATCCCGACCTCGCCCTTGATCCCGTGCGCCCGGCCGATCCGCCCGACTGTCACCAGCACCTGCATAACTCCTTCTGTACGAGACGAAGGGCCGCACCCGGGATGGGGCGGCCCTTCGGTTGGACTGCTGAGGTCAGCGGCGCGGGCGCCGGTTGAACTCGTCGACGAAGTCGATGCGCAGCGAGGACTCGGAGCTGAGCGCGCCGACGACGGTACGGATCGCGGTGGCGGTGCGGCCGTTGCGGCCGATCACCTTGCCGATGTCGTCGGGGTGGACGTGCACCTCGAGGGTGCGGCCACGGCGCAGGTTCCGGGCCCGGACGCTGACGTCGTCGGGGTTGTCCACGATGCCTCGGACCAGGTGCTCGAGCGCCTCGGTCTCCATCATCGTCAGGCCTCGGTGGTCTCGGCCGCAGCCTCGTCGGCCTTCGGCGCCTCGTCAGCCTTGGGGGCCTCGGCCTCAGCCTTGGGGGCCTCCGCAGCCTCGTCCTTCTTCTCGGCCTTCTTGGCAGTCTTCTTCGCGGTGACGGCCTCGGTCTTCAGCGAACCGTGGGCCTCGGCCAGCGCCTCGTTGAAGATCTCCTGCTTGTCCCGCTTCGGCTCGGCCACGCGCAGCGGCGCCGGAGCCTCCAGGCCCTTGAACTTCTGCCAGTCGCCGGAGGCCTTGAAGATCGCCTCGACGGCCTCGCTCGGCTGCGCGCCGACGCCCAGCCAGTACTGCGCCCGGTCCGACTCGACGCGGATGAACGACGGCTCGGTTTTCGGGTTGTAGATCCCGATCTCCTCGATCGCCCGGCCGTCCCGCTTGGTGCGGGCGTCCATCACGACGATGCGGTAGTGCGGGGTGCGCTTCTTGCCGATGCGCTTCAAACGGATCTTGACTGCCACTTTCGGGTGGTCTCCCTCGGAAATTACATTCTGGGTGAGCAGCACGACCGCGTCGTGGGGACAACGCAGCGGCACTCGATGGGCCGGCCGGGCCAGTGGAGTTAGAGGGCTGCACGAAACCTGGACGGACTCAGCCTGACATTGTGCCAGATCCCACAGCGTGGACACCAATCGGCCTCAGCCGCGCAGGTACCCCAGGTCCGGGAGCCGCTCGACGTACGCGTCCAGCAGCTCGCGGGCGACCGTCACCGAGTCGACCAGCGGATGCCACGCGAACGCCCGTACGGCGGCGTCCCGGGAGCCCGAGGTGGCAGCCTCGATCGTCGATCGTTCCACGGCCTTCACAGCGCAGACGAGCCCGGCCTGGTGGTCAGTGAGCTGCGACACAGTGACCGGTAGCGCGCCGTTGGCGTCCACCGTGCACGGGATCTCCACGACGGCGTCGTCGTCCAGGTGATGCAGCACGCCGCGGTTGCGGACGTTCAGGATCAACGACGCCCGCTCGTTGTGCGCGATCGCCCGCATCAGCGACAGAGCGACCTGCTCGTACCCGCCTGCCGCCATGTCGCGCTCGTCGCGCTCCCCCGCGTCTGCGACCTCACGGCTCTCCACCATGTACGTCGACTCACGCTCAGCCCGGGTCTTCTGCCACAGCTCGAACGCCTGCTCCGGGTGCTGCCCGGTCTCGGCGTAGAACGCGGACTGCTGCTCCAGCAGGAACGCACCCCGCGTCTGCCGGACAGCCTGTACGGCGGCCAGCGTCTCGCGGGCGAAGTAGTAGTAGTGCAGGTACTCGTTGGGGATCGAGCCGATCGAGCGGAGCCAGTCCGCGCCGAACAGCCTGCCTTCTTCAAAAGAACTGAGAGCCTGTGAAGACTGCAGCAAGTCCGGCAGGCGGTCGACGCCGTCGGACCGGAGGGCTCGAAGCCAGCCGAGGTGGTTCAGGCCGGCGTAGTCGTAGAACGCTGTGGCCGGGTCGACGCCCAGGGCAAGCGCAGCCCGGCGCCCGAGGCCCGACGGTGAGTCGCAGATCCCGATGACTCGATCGCCCAGGAACGGGATCATGGCTTCGGTGACCATGCCTGCGGGGTTGGTGAAGTTGATGGTCCAGGCGTCCGGGGCGACGGCGGCGATCCGTTGGGCGATCCGGCGGGCGACCGGGAGCGTGCGCAGGCCGTAGGCGATGCCGCCCGCGCCTACCGTTTCTTGGCCGAGGACGTCCAGGCCGAGGGCGACGCGTTCGTCGACGGTGCGGCCGTCGAGGCCGCCGACCCGGATCGCCGAGAAGATGAAGTCGGCGCCGCGCAAGGCCTCGTCGAGATCGGTCGTCTCCGTCACCACGGGGGCAGGGAGCGAGGAGGAGCCGGCAGCTGCCTGCTGACGCAGGACCGCGCCGATCGCGGCCAACCGGGTCCGGTCGGTGTCGTACAGCATCACCTCGGTGATCCGGCCGTCGCCGTGATCGCCGAGCAGCGCGTGGTACACGAGCGGAACCCGGAACCCGCCCCCGCCGAGAATCGTCAGTCGCACAGCAACGCCCCCTGGATCCGCCTGTTCACGCCAGCACCACCTGTACTCCAGCCTCCGCCAGTTGCGCCCGGGTGGCCTCGTCCGCGCCGGGCTCGGTCACCACCATGGTCAGTTCACCCGGTTCGCACACCCGGGCCACCCCGTGGCCCGGGAACTTGGTCCCGTCCGCGAGCAGTACGACACGGTCCGCCGCGTTGATCATCGCCCGCTTCACGGGGACCTCGATCATCGTGCTGTCCATCACCCGGCCGTCCGGACGGACCCCACTGGTCCCGAGGAACAGCCAGTCGACGTGGATCTGCCGCAGGCTCTCCTCGGTCAGGTAGCCGACCAGCGACCGGTAGCTGCGCCTCACGAATCCCCCGAGCACGATGAGCTCGATCTGTTCGTCGTTCTGCAGCTCTTCGAGTACGGCGAGGTTGCTGGTGACTACCGTCAACGACCGGCCGTGAAGGTGCTGCGCGACTCGGAGGGCCGTCGTGCCGATGTCGAGCAGCACCGACTCGCCGTCGGTCACCAGCTCAGCGGCCCGGCGGGCGATCCGGTCCTTCTCCTCGGCATGTACGGCGTTGACGTCAGCGAACGGTTCGTCGCCACCGTCGACCGCGAGCGCGCCGCCGTACACCCGGGTCAGCCGGCCTTCGGCGTGCAACTGCTCCAGGTCGCGGCGGATCGTGGCCTCGCTGACGCCGAGCTTCCCGGCCAGCACTTTGACGCCCCCGGCCCCGTCGGCCCGGAGCGCGCGGACGATCTGATCCTGTCGCTGCTTCGGCAACACAAGGCAGACCGTATCACGCAAACTCCGTCATTATCAGTCAAATCTGTGAGCAGGTATTGCGAATTCTGCGCACAAGTTTCAAGATTCATGCACGAGTTTGATCGAGCATGCAGGAGTGTGGCTGCACATGCACGAACTGGACGTTGTGGTGTCCGGTCTGGTCTTCCACGACCTGGTGCTCGGGCTGCCCACTCCGCCGCGTCCCGGCACCGAGGTGTGGACCACGGACTCGCACGAGAGCCCGGGCGGGATCGCGAACTTCGCGGTCGCGCTCGCCCGACTCGGACTGCGTACCGGGATGGCGGCCGCGTTCGGCGCGGACGACCTGGGCGACCGGGTCTGGAGCGGACTGAGCGCCGAGGGCATCGACCTCGAGCTGTCCCGTAAGCTGCCCGGCTGGCAGACGCCGCTCACCGTGGCGCTTGCCTACGACAACGACCGGGCGCTCGTCACGCGCGGTACGACTCCCCCGTTGTCGGCCGACGACCTGATCACCACCGCGCCGTCCGCCCGGGCCGTCGCCGCCCACATCGGGCCGTGGCCCAACGAATGGCTGGCCAAGGCGAAGGCGGCCGGCAGCCTGGTGTTCGCGGACGTCGGCTGGGATCCGACCGAGCAGTGGGACCCGGCAGTACTCGAGCAGCTCGAGCACTGCGACGTCTTCCTGCCCAACGCGGACGAAGCGATGGCCTACACCCGCACCGACTCTCCGGAGCAGGCGATGCGCCGGCTGGCAGACCAGGTGCCGCTCGTGGTCGTGTCCAACGGCGCGGAAGGTGCCATGGCGATCGACGCGGGCAGTGGCGAGCAGGTCGCAGTACCTGCGTACCCGGTCCCGGCGGCGGACACCACCGGGGCGGGTGATGTGTTCGCCGCCGGTTTCATCGCGGCCACGCTCTGGGGACTGCCGCTCGGCCAACGGGTGCGGTTCGCCGCACTCACCGCGGCCATCTCGGTCACCCGGCTCGGCGGTGCGGACGCCGCGCCGCGCTGGGCCGACCTCGCGGCCTGGCAGGACGCGAATCCTGATCACCAACTGGAAGCGCTGATCAGCGCCCACTCAGGAAGGTAAGAACCATGGAGCTCTCACGTCGGACGCTGCTCGGGGGCTTCGCGGCCGTAGCGAGCGGGCTGGCAGGCGGGTCGCTGGCCGGCTGCTCGTCCGGGATGAACAACGCCGGTGCGCCGGCCAAGAAGAACGTTGCCACCGAGCTGACCTTCTGGTGCTGGCCGGGCGGCCTCGGCAAGTCCGTACTGGACGACACGATCGCGCACTTCCCGGACCCGAAGATCAAGTACTCCGAGATCGGCGGCGACTTCAAGCAGAAGCTGGTCACCACGTTCAACGGCGGGACCGGGATCCCGGACATCACCGGCATCAAGGGCGAGGACATCGCGTCGATGCTGCCGCAGGCGCAGCGGTTCGTCGACCTGAAGACGGTCGGTGCGGACTCGGTGCTCGGCGACTACCTGCAGTGGAAGGTCAACCAGGCGACCACGCTCGACGGCAAGGTGATCGGGCTGCCGATCGACGTCGGCCCGACCGGGCTGTTCTACCGCGAGGACATCTTCGCCGCGGGCGGCCTGCCGAGCGACCCGGCGAAGGTGGCCGAGCAGCTGAAGACCTGGGACGACTTCTTCGCCGCCGGTGTCGAACTGAAGGCGAAGAACCCGAAGGCACTCCTGGTCTGGGACGCCACCGACCTGTACGACATGGTGATCGGCCAGGGCACCGAGCGGTACATCTCCAAGGACAACAAGTTCATCGGCGACCAGGACCACATCAAGAAGGCGTGGGACACCGTCGTCAAGGCGATGACGCTGAAGATCGACGGCAAGACCCCGAGCGGCGGCCCGGACTGGAACGCCGGCCTCGACCAGGGCACGATCCCCGCGCACATCGGGGCCGCGTGGGCGGCGCTCGACATCAAGTCCGCGGTGAAGAAGACCGTGGGCAAGTGGCGGCTGGCCCCGACGCCGAGCGGGCCGGCGAACTTCGGCGGCTCGTTCCTCACCATCACCAAGAACGCGGCCGACCCGGCGAAGGCGTTCGAGGTGATCAAGTACATGCTCAGCCCGGACAACCAGGCCAAGGCCTACAAGGACGCCCAGATCTTCCCGGCCGCGCCGGCGGCGTACGACAAGCCGGAACTGAAGGCGGCCGACCCGTTCTTCGGCGGCCAGGTGCCGATCGATGTGTTCGGCCCGGCGGCGAAGGCGATCCCGGTCGCGTACCAGAGCCCGTACGACGACGCGGTCGCGGCGCCGTTCCACGACGAGCTCAAGACCGTGCAGGCCGGCGCCAAGACCTCGGACGCAGCCTGGGCGTCCGCGGTGTCGAAGGCGAAGGCGATCGCCAAGCGGCAGGGGGTGCAGTGACCGTTACGGCGACAGTCTCTAGACCGGCGGTGGCGGCCGCCCCGCCGCCGCGGAAGCGGATCTGGTCGTACTGGCGGTTCTACCTGGCGCTGTCGCCGTTCTACGTACTGTTCGCGGTGTTCGGGCTGTACCCGATGCTGTCGACGATCGTGCTGGCGTTCCAGCGCTGGGACGGCCTGAGCGCCCGGCGGTTCACCGGCCTCGGCAACTTCGCGTTCCTGGTCAAGGATCCGACGTTCTGGCAGTCGCTCGAGAACACGGTCGTGCTGTTCTTCATGTCGACCGTTCCGACCCTCGTGCTGGCGTTGCTGCTCGCGGTGATGCTGCAGTCGGCCGTCCGGTTCACCAACGTCTACCGGATCGCGTACTTCATTCCGAACGTCACGTCGCTGGTCGCGATGGCGATCTTCTTCAGCTCGATCTTCAGTACGAACTTCGGCCTGGTGAACGCCGCGCTCCGGTCGCTCGGGATCCCGCAGCAGGACTGGCTCGGCGAACCGTGGGGCATCAAGATCGCGATCTCGACGATGATCGTGTGGCAGTGGGTCGGGTACAACACGCTGATCTACCTGGCCGGTCTGCAGGCGATCCCGAAGGAGCAGTACGAGGCGGCGAAGGTGGACGGGGCCGGCGCGGCCCGGACGTTCTTCTCGATCACGCTGCCGCAGCTGCGTCCGGTCGTACTGTTCACCGTCATCATGTCGACGATCGGCGGGCTGCAGACGTT
The DNA here is from genome assembly GCF_042873835.1 of Kribbella sp. NPDC004536. Taxonomy (NCBI): domain Bacteria; kingdom Bacillati; phylum Actinomycetota; class Actinomycetes; order Propionibacteriales; family Kribbellaceae; genus Kribbella; species Kribbella sp. NPDC004536. The sequence goes on from NZ_JBIALY010000004.1 coordinate 83,791, forward strand.
CACCGAGCCGCAGGTCATGGTCGGCAACAGCGGCGGCACCGGGCAGAGCGGGATGACCGTCGTGCTGTTCTTCTACCGGGCCGCGTTCCTCGACAACGACTACGGGTACGCCGCCGCGATCGCGCTGAGCATCTTCGCGCTCGTGTTGTTGTTCACGGCAATCAACTGGCGGATCTTCCGCGGACGGAGCGACGACCGATGACGCGTACCCGGTGGCGGGGCCTCGCGCTGCACGCCGTACTGATCCTCGCGCTGCTGGTGTTCATGTTCCCGTTCGCGTGGACGATCATCATGGCGTCGAACACGACCGCGGACATCTACCGGTTCCCGCCGAAGTTCACGTTCGGCGGGCACTTCGGCGACAACGTCCACCAGGTGCTGACCAACGTCGCGTTCTTCCAGTCGATGGGGAACACCGCTGTGGTCGCCGTTTCGACCACGGCGCTGGTGTTGTTCTTCGACTCGCTGGCCGCGTTCACATTCGCGAAGTTCCGGTTCCCGGGGCGGAACGCGTTGTTCGTGATACTGCTCGCGACGATGCTGCTGCCGGCGCAGCTGGCCGCCGTACCGCAGTTCCAGACGATGGCGCTCCTCGGCTGGGTCGGTTCGCTGAAGGCGTTGATCATCCCCGGCGCGGCGAACGCGTTCGGGATCTTCTGGATGCGGCAGTACTTCCAGAACTCGATCCACGACGAACTGGTCGAGGCGGCGACGCTCGACGGCTGCGGCTTCTTCGGTACGTACTGGCATGTCGCGCTGCCGTCGGCGCGGCCGGCGCTGGCGTTCCTCGGGATCTTCACGTTCGTCGGGTCCTGGAACGACTACATGTGGCCGTTGATCGTGCTCACCAACCCCGATCACGTGACGCTGCAGGTCGCACTGTCCACGCTGAACCGGGCGCACGGTGTCGACTACAGCATGGTGATGACCGGTGCGCTGCTCGCGATGATCCCGCTGGTGATCGTGTTCGCGGTCTTCGCCCGCCAGTTCATCAAGGGCGCGACGGAAGGGGCCGTCCGCGGATGAGCACTCCGGCGGCGATCAGCGCGTTGCCCAGCGCTGCGGTGAGGAACGCGACCGGCAGCGAACCGACGATCCAGATCGGCAACGCACCGATGACGCCGAGTGCCGCGTAGGTCACGACGCCGAGGGTGAGCCAGACGCTGGTTCTGGCTTCCACCGTCGCAAGGGCGAGACCGGCCAGCGCGACCGTGACGACAGGATCGAGGACGAACAGCCAGCTGACTGTGACGAGCGAGCGGCCGTCGGAGTTCTGGTTCAGCACGGTCAACAGCAACAAGATGCCTCCGGCAACCACCAGTACCGCGCCGAGCAGCGGGACCGGCCACCATCGCAAGCCGGTCGGCCGCAGCAGGATCATCAGTACGGCGAGCAGCACCGCGGCTGTTCCGATCGAGATGGCCCAGGCGCTGGTCTCGTTGCCGTCGGAGATGCCGGCGGCCAGGATGAGCAGGCCTGCCTCGAGCACCGACGCGAGTGCGCCGGCCACGATCCCGGCGGCGACGCGTGCCGGGATCGGGCCTAGCCAGCGGAGCGGGATCGTCGCCACGAGCGCCACGACCGAGGCCAGAATCGCGGGGTCGTACCAACTGCGGTAGACCGCGAAGCCGGTGTTCGACTCGTCCGACCACAGCTTGCGAGACTCCGACGCGCCCGGCCAGTTCACCAGGACCAGAAAGGCGGAGCCGAGCACAAGCACGACGACCGCCCACCAGGGCACCGACCCGACCTGCGCTGCAACGGCGGCCGGTGCGACGGTCGACTGTGCGGCGGTGGTCGGTGCGCTCGCGGCGTCACTCGGCTGCTTCCGTGGTGGCTCCGGTTGTGGGCTCGGTTCGGGCTCGGGCCGGGGTTCCGGTGGTGGTACGGGCGGTTCGGAGTCGGTGCCCGGTACGGTCATCCGGACCGGGATCGTCTGGTCGCCGGTGGGGCCGGACAGGACGACCGACGCCTTGCCTGTACCGGGGTTGTCGGCTCGGACCCGGATCACCGGGCCGTCCTGTTCCACCTTCAGCCACGGGACGGTGGACGAGGCAACAGCCGTCAGCGCGATCGGCGTGCCGTCCAGCCGCACCTCCGCCGTACCTGTCGTACTGAGGTCGAGTACGGGCGGAGTGACCCGCGCGACGCCCGTCTGCACAGCGGCCGTGGCGGCCTCCGCGACCCGGCGGCTGTCGTCGTTCGCCATCGGCAGCAACGCCAGCCAGGCCGCGTAGGCCTGACTCAGATCAGCGCCCGCAAGGCGTTCGCGCAGGTAGTCGACCACCCCGAACCTTGCCGCTGGCAACGGACTCTCCAGCGCCTCGAGCAGCTCCGGCGCCAGCGGTGTCGGGGTGATCCGCCGGACCCGGCTGCGGGCGATCAGGAGTTCGCCCTGCGAGCCGAAGGTCCACATCTGTGGATTCTGGTTCGGCGTCACCCGATGGACCCGGTCGGTCACGTAACCGACCAGCTCGGTGAGCCCGACCCACCCATCACCGTCCCGGTCCGCTTCCCCGGTCGTCAGACCGTCGACCACCGCGCCGGTGAACACCGACGGCGCCGGCGTGCTGTCCGTCGCCAGTTGGCCGCCCTCGAACGCGTACTCCATCGCGCTGGAGGCAGTCACCACCACGCGACCCCGTCCTCCACCGACGTCCGCCTGGCCGGCGAAGGCGTCCCGGACCTGGGCTTCACCGGCGGCCCGTACGACCATGCCGCGCGGGAACGCACCGCCATAACAGCAGTCCAGGAACAACGCGATCCGTTGTGCCCGGCTGTCCGCCATCTGCCGGTTGACGAAGTCCGCGGCCACCGCGGTCGAGGCGAGGCGGGTCGGCTTGGTGTCGGCGACCGCGAGGAACAGCTCTCCCGCCGCGTTCTTCAAACCATGGCAGGAGAAGTGCAGCAACAGCAGGTCCTCCGGCATCCGGTCCGCGAAGAAGTCCTCCACCGCGAAGCGGATCTCCTGCGCGGACTCGTTCCGCAGTACCCGTACGTCGAAGCCGCCAACGGACGGGTCCGCCAGCGCATCGGCCAGCGCCGCGGCGTCCTGCGCCGGCGCGACCAGCCGCCGGAGTCCGGGATCGTCGTACACGTCGTTGGCGACGACCAGCGCGAACCGCGAGCCGTTCATCTCACCCGTCCCCAGCGTGCCGCCGTACGAACGCGTCGACCAACTGCTGCTGCACCTCGCCGGTCGCCCCGGTCAGCTCGATGACGTCACCGTCGATCGTGAGCTTCACCGTCCGCCCAGAAGCCGACCGGCGGATCCACTCCCGGATCACAACGACGACCGAGCCGAGAGCCTGGAGCCCAGGGGCCAGCGAGACGCTGAGCAGGCCGGCGACCGCGGCCAGACCACCCTTCGACCCTTCTGGTGCGGGGCCCGCGCGATAGGACTCGACCGAGTTCACGTCGAGCAACAGCAGCTCCTGCCGCAGCAGCAGCGCCAGCTCCTCGAGCCGCGCGTCGTCCGCCCCGTCCTCGGTGACGCCGACCAGTACGCCGTCGCCCATGGTTCCTCCCGTCCCCGTGCCCCACGATCCTCCTGCGCCGGGGCGGCGACAAGACGGGCGGCGAGCTAGCATTCGGGAACTGGAGCAGCCGGAAGTGCGTCGGAGGGGCAACATGGTAGGCAAGCGGGGGCGGGTGATCGGCCGGATCGCACCCGGGATCGTCGGTGAGGTGATGCTGCCGGTCCGGGGTGCCACCGAGGCCTTCTACGCTTACCCGGCGACCGACGAGGTGCTGGAGGTGGGGACGCAGGTGATCGTCGTCGACTTCGACCCACCGCGCACCGTCTACGTCGCTCGCGCCATCTAATTGAAGTTCCCTTGGAGGGGAAATGCTCTGGACGTACGTGGGCGTCGCCGCTGCCGCGGTGATCGCCCTGCTCATCATCTTCCGGATGGTCTGGCGGGTGGCAGAACCCAACGAGGCGCTGATCATCTCCGGTCTCGGCGCGCACTCGAGCAACGACCAGGTCAACGAGACGCTTGGTTTCAAGATCGTCGTCGGCCGCGGTACGGCGGTGCTTCCGGGATTCCAGACCGTACGCCGGCTGCCGCTCGACATCCGGGCCACGCCGCTGGCCGTGACGTGCGTGTCCAGCCAGGGCATCCCGCTGCACATCAAGGGCGTGACCGCGTACAAGGTCGGTGACGACTACGGCTCGATCGCGAACGCGGCCCGGCGCTTCCTGGAGCAGAGCGACGAGCAGGTGATGGGCACCATCCACGAACTGTTCGCGGGCCACCTCCGGGCGATCGTTGGTTCCACCACGGTCGAGGAGATGCTGCACGACCGGGAGACGCTGACCACGAACATCCGCGGCTCGCTGGCCGGCGACATGGAGAAGCTCGGCCTGGTCGTGGACTCCCTGCAGATCCAGGAGATTGACGACGAGTCCGGCTACATCAAGAACCTCGGCCGTCCGCAGGCCGCCGCGGTCGAGGCCGCGGCCCGGATCGCGCAGGCCGAACGGGACCGGGAAGCGACCGAGCGCGAGCAGGTCGCCGCCGCTGCCAAGGCCGCGGCGATCCGGGAGAGCGAGATCGCCAAGGCCGGCTACCAGGCCGAGGTCGACCAGGCCACCTCGAAGTCGTTCCAGGCCGGCCCGCTGGCGGCTGCGCTGGCCAAGCAGGAGGTCGTCGTCGCCGAGACCGAAACCGCGAAGCTGAACGCGTCGCTGGCGGAGAAGCAGCTGGAGTCCACAGTGCTCAAGCCGGCCGACGCCGAGGCGTACAAGCAGCGCACGCTGGCCCAGGCCGCGCGAGACGCGCAGATCGCGGCCGCCGAGGCGAACGCTCGCGAGGTCCAGCTGCGGGGTGAGGCGCAGGCGAAGGCCACCGAGCTCACCGGTAAGGCGGAGGCGTCCGCGGTGCAGGCGAAGGCGATGGCCGAGGCCGCTGGTATCAAGGCCCGCGCAGAGGCACTGGCCACGAACACCGAGGCCGTTGTCGCGCAGCAGCTCGCCGAGGCCTACCCGGAGATCGTCGCCGCGGCAGCGGGCTCGTTCGAGAAGGTCGGCAACATGGTCGTGCTGAACGGCGCCCAAGGCATCGAGGACACCCTGGTGAAGACCATCACCATGGGCGGCTCCGGCTTCGCCCTGGCCAAGCAACTCATCGACTCCCTCGCCACCAAGAAGGACGACCCCCCGAAACTCGAGTCGGTCCCGGACGACCCCGCGTGACCCTGTGGGATCCCCTTGTGTGCAAGGGGATCCCATGGTTTGTCAGGGGTTTGTAGTGTTAGGCCGTACGTCTGCAGGATTTCGTTGAGACCTTCAGGTGAATTCTCCTCACCTAGGGGCGGGTCGGTGGATGGGAGCGCTCTCGGGTCACGAGAGTGGACTAGTGGGGCTGGACCGTCAAGGGTTCACAGGCCGAGGTAGGCGAGGACTGCGAGGACTCGGCGGTGGCCTGAGTCGGTTGGGGGGAGGTCGAGCTTCAGGAAGACGTTGCCGACGTGCTTGTGGACGGCGCCGTCGGAGATGAACAGCTTCTCGCCGATCGCGGTGTTGCCGAGGCCCTCGGCCATCAGCGCGAGTACTTCGCGTTCGCGCGGTGTGAGGCGGTCGAGCGGGCTGCTGCGCTTCACCATGAGCTGGCTGACCACCTCCGGGTCCAGCACGGTGCCCCCGCCCGCAACCCGGCGTACGGCTTCCAGGAACTCGTCGACGCGGGACACCCGATCCTTCAGGAGGTACCCCACACCCTCGCTGCCGGCCGCGAGCAGTTCGGCTGCGTAGACCTCCTCGACGTACTGCGAGAACACCAGCACCGGAAGACCCGGCCGGACCCGACGTGCCTCGATCGCGGCCCGCAGGCCCTCGTCGGTGAAGGTCGGCGGCAGCCGTACGTCGACGACCGCGATGTCGACCTCGTGCTCGGCGATCGCCTTCGCGAACTGATCGGCGTCGGTGGCGATCGCGGCGACCTGGAAGCCGGAGTTGTCCAGCAGCAGGCTGAGGCCCTCGGCGAGGATCGGGTTGTCCTCGAGGATGATCACCCGCACGGAAGGATCACCTCGACGGTGGTCGGCCCACCGATCGGGCTCTGCAGTTCCATGTGTCCGTCGATCGCCTGCACGCGATGGAGCATGCCATGCAGCCCGCTCCCCCGGCCCAGCAGGTCGTTCTGCTCACTGATCCGCGCTCCGCCGATCCCGTCGTCCGTGACCGCCAGGTAGAGCTCAGCACCACGCCGTTCGAGCTGTACGTCGACGTGCCCGGCCGCACTGTGCTTGGTGATGTTGGTAAGTGACTCTGCAACCACGAAGTACGCGCAGGCCTCTACTGCTGCAGGGACTTCACCCAGCTCGCCGATGCGAAGCTCTACCGGCAACGGACACCTGGCAGCCAACGCAGACACTGCTCCGGCCAGACCGCGGTCAGCCAGGATCGGTGGGTACATGGTGCGCAGTACGCCGCGCAGTTCGGTCATGGCCTGCTCTGCACCGTCACGGGCGTCGTCCAGGAGCTTGGCGGCCTTCTCCGGGTCCTCGGCCATCGTCTGCTTGGCGATACCGATGCGCATCGCCAGCGACACCAGCTGTGCCTGCGTACCGTCGTGCAGGTCGCGCTCGATCCGGCGCAGCTCGGCGCCATGGGAATCCACGGCACCTGCCCTGCTCTTCGTGAGCTCTTCCACACGCTGCGCGAGCCTGACGGTCTCCAACTGGTCGGGGCTCGGCGCCAGCAGGTGCATCGCCGCGTTGGCGTGACCGCGCGCCAGAGCGGGTGCGACCCGGCCGAGGAACCACAGGCCCATTCCGATCTGCAGTGGACCGAGCGTGAGCGCCTCGAACCAGTTGCTGACGCCCACACCCATCAGGTTGACGTTGCCCGGGTCGATCCACCAGAGCAGCATCCCGACGACCGCGGCGGGTGCGCCGATGACGGCGATCATCGCGACAGCCAGCTCCGGGATCATCGCGACCGGCATCAGCAGACAGCGCAGCGCCCGCGTGAACGACTTGTCGCGGAACAGGGTCACCACATCTCCTGGCGCCCGTGGCAGCGCAGGCGGAAGTTCCTCGGCCTGCGGGAGACCGAGGAACTTCGCTGCGCGGTGCCGCTCGCTGTTGGCGAGCCGCACCAGGCCCGCGGTGGCGCCCGGGATGAGCCAGCCCCAGATCAGGCTGACCGGGATCGCTGCCAGCAACGTGACCGACTTGAAGAACCGGATGACGAGGTAACCAGCAGCCGGACCGCCCCGGGACACCATCTTCTTGAGCATGCTCTTATCTTCCGGCACCGCGCGGCCGCGGTCGGTACAGCGGGCTCTACCTTTCAGCCTCTAGCAATCAGGAACGCCTGGCAGCTTGGCGTTCGGATCGTCGATGTAGATGTTGGTCATGTAACCCCTCTGGTCCCGCAGCTTGGCCCACCAGTTGTTGGTGTGCCCGGCCGCCGTCACCGTGTCGCCCTGGATCTGGCACTCGACGAACACCCGCGTCGGACCAGCCAGCGTCGTGACGACGGACGCGGAGAGCTTCGGCGCCGAGCGAACGTTCACGCCGCTGCCCCAGGTGGTGAAGTTGTACTGCGGCGGGTTGGGATCGCCGCCGTTCACCAGTTGCATGTAGTAGTCCCAGTTCCAGTTCGGTCCTGGGTCGGTGTGGTCGTTGCCGGGCATCTCGCTGTGGCCCTTGATGTGATCGCGGTCCTTCGGGATGCCGCGGCGGTCGGCGATGTCGGCGGTCAGCGCGGCCGACGAGCGGTACATCGCGTCGGTGAACCAGGACGGCTGGTCGATGTACCCCTCGTGCTCGATGCCGATCGAGTACGGGTTCGCGCTCCGGGCGTGCCAGGCGGTGTCCTTCTCGGCGACCATCTGGGTGACCTGGCCGTCGCTGGACCGGATCACGTAGTGCGCACTGACCTGCGCCGCCGGGTCCTTGAACCAGCTGATCGTGCCGGCGTACGAACCTTGGGTCACGTGGATCACGATCGTGGTGATCGCCGCGGTGCGGCCTGCCTGGTAGTTGCAGGTGCAGGCCGGGTTCCAGGTCGCGCCCGGATAGTCGACGGCGGCAGTCCCCAGCGGAGCGGCCTTCGCGTACGCGCCGCGGTCCGGGGTGACCGCCTTCGGCTCGGTCGAGACGCCGGCCGCCCGAGCACCACGGGCGATCACCTTGTAGACCTCGTCGGTGTACAGCCGCGCGGTCGGGGCGTCGGCAGAGTGCGAGTACTTCGCGATCACGCCGTACCACTGGCCGAGGTCCGCACGGTCCTTCAGGCCGGCCTGGTCGGCGTACGCGTCGAGGACCGCGGCGGCGCCGAGGACGTTCGACGTGTCGTCCGTGGACAGCTTCGCGACCGGCAGCCCGGTCAGCTTGCTTGCCTCGGACATCGTCTGGTTGACGTTGTTGCTGACCAGGTGCATAACGCCGTACCCGTTCGCCTGGCTCGGGGTGCCGTGGTGGCCGTCGAGATGCGTCTCGGCGAAGCCGACGCCGACCAGGACCTCACGCGGTACGTCGTACTTCGTGGCCGCGGTCCGGAAGGCCGCCGCGAGGTTGTCCTGCGGCGGCCGGGCGGCGTTGCTCGGGAGGGCGGTCAGCGACAAGGCGCCGACGGTAAGGGCCGTGAGCAGTTTCGGTATTCGGGACATGGGGCGGTTCCCTTTCGGTTCGGTCCGCCGAGGGGCGTCGGCGGTCCCGAGAGCCACGCTAGGGGAAGATCTTCCTGAGAATCCAGCCTCTCAGGAAGATTTTTCCGTCACCGAGAGAAGACCACGCTTCCACGCAGCGCGATCAGCCGCGGGTGCGTCAGCACGGCCGGGTTCGCCCGTGGGTCCTCGTCGTAGACCACCAGATCGGCGGGGTCGCCGGGCCGTAGTTCGCTCGGCGCGCCGAGCCACTCGCGGGCCGCCCACGATCCGGCGGCCAGCGCCTGCTCACCGGACAGTCCGATCTCGGTCAGCGCCTGGATCTCCTGCGCGACCAGACCGTGCCCGAGTACGCCGCCCGCGTCGGTCCCGGCGTACACCGGTACGCCTGCCTCGAACGCGTCCCGCAACCGGTGCAGGCGGCGCTCGTACAGGTCTCGCATGTGACTGGCGTACACCGGGAACTTGCCCGCGGCCTGCTCGGCGTACTGCGGGAAGTTCTCCAGCTGGATCAGCGTCGGCACGACGGCCACCTGGCGCTCGGCCATCTCGCCGAGGAGCTCCGGCTCGATGCCGGTGCCGTGTTCGAGGCAGTCGATGCCCGCGGCGAGCAGATCGGGCAGCGCGTGCTCGCCGAACACGTGCGCGGTGACGCGGGCGCCGAGCTCGTGCGCGCGGGCGATCGCCGCGTTCAGCGCGTCGGCCGGCCAGCACGGGGTGAGGTCCCCTGCCTCGCGGTCGATCCAGTCGCCGACCAGCTTCACCCAGCCGTCACCGCGGCGGGCCTCCTGCTCGACGTAGGCGACGAGCTCGTCCGGCTCGATCTCCCAGCCGTAGTTGCGCAGGTACCGCTTCGAGCGGGCGAGATGCCGGCCGGCCCGGATGATCTTCGGCAGGTCCTCACGGTCGTCGATCCAGCGGGTGTCGACCGGCGAACCGGCGTCCCGGACCAGCAACGCCCCGGCGTCCCGGTCCGCGATCGCCTGCTGCTCCTGCGTCTCCTGGTCCACGCCGCCGTGCTGGTCGAGCCCGATGTGGCAGTGCGCGTCGACCAGCCCCGGGACGATCCAGCCGCCGGTGTGCACGGTCGTCACGTCAGCAGCGGTGGGCCGGTCGACGACCAGCCCACCGCTGAGGTGGATCTCCTGCCGCTCACCGGCCGGCAACACCGTGCCGACCAGCCTCAGTACGCCGCTCATGGGGCGACGTTATCCGGTCAACCGTGGGAGCCGCCGCCCGGTGTGCAGGTCGGAGTGGTGGTCTCGTTGCCGGCGCACGGGGTCCCGGTCGGGGTCTGCGTCGGGGTTTCGGTCGGCGTCGGGGTCGGGGTCGGCGTGGGGGTCGGAGTCGGCGTCGGCGTCTTGGTAGGCGTCTTCGTCGGCGTCTTGGTGGGGGTCTTGGTCGGCGTCGACGTCGGGTGCGTCGGCCAGTTGGTCGGCGTCTCGATCGGCTTCGGTGGCGTCGGCTTGCCCCACGGGGTCGTCGGCACCTCGGTCGGGATCGTGGTGGTGGTCACCGGCGTCGGTGTCGGGGTGGTCGGCTTGGTGTCGTCCGGAATGTCCGGCACACTCCGCGGGTCGACCCGGCGGTCGGCGTTGCCGTTCTGCTTCGCGGCGGCGATGTTGCCCTTCGCGTTCGGCACCAGGACCGCGTTCTTGCTGTAGACCCGCATCCACTTCAGGACGGTGGCGACGAAGTCCTTGGAGTGGTGGTAGCGCAGCAGCGAGGCGACCAGGTCGCGCGGGTTGCGCAGGTCGTCACCCTGGGCGCAGAGCACCACGGCGACCGTGGTGACCGCGTCGTACACGTTGTTCGGGTTGCGGAAGCCGTCGCCGTTGCCGTCGGCCCCGAACTCGTCCCAGACCTGCGGGATGATCTGCATCGGCCCGACCGCCCGGTCCCAGGTCGGGTCGCCGTCGTACTTGCCCTTGTCGGTGTCGGTGATCCGGCCGTTGCCGTGCCGGCCGTTCAGCACCGGGCCGAGGATCCGGCCGCGGGTGGTGCCGGCCACGTCGACCCGGCCGCCGCTGGCGTGGTCGGACTCGACCTTGCCAACGCCGGCGAGCAACGGCCAGGTGAGACCACAGTTCGGCCGGACGACCGCGAGGTTCGCGGTGGCCCGGCGGTACGCGGGGAAGACCCCGCGGGGGATGCCGTTCACGGCACCCGGCCGCCCGGGACGGACGACCGATCGCCCGTCGGTGGCCCCTTGGACGGGGACGTCGGCGCGGGCGGGTTTGTCGGATCCGAGCTGCCCGTCCACCCCGGGACGCTGCGGCACGATCATCGTCAGTTCGTCGAACTCACCGCTGTTCAGACCGGCACCGGGCGACGGAGCGACCGGGCTGCCCGCCGTGAGCTCTCCGGCGGCACCGGTACCCCCCGAGGCGACGGTGACAACGGCCCCGACCAGGAGCGGGGCGGTACACAGTGAAGCGATGATGATTTTGACCCGACGGTTACCACTACGGGTTAGGCGCATAGCCCCTTCAACGAACCATGCGCCAGAAAGTTACATCAAGACGACGCAAAGTTACCGGACACAGAATGCGCTCGGAAAACCGGCACCGAGGTAACGAACGCGGCTACCTCAATTGGCCGGCTGCGAGGCGGCCGGGGTGTCGGCCGTACCGGTCTCGCCGGACGTCGGCGCGGTCGTTTCGCACGGGCTCGGCGTGGTCGTCGGCGGCGTGGTCGGGGTGATGGTCGGCGAGTCCGACGGGGCCGGGGTCGTCGGCGGGCAACTCGGGTCCGGAGTCGTCGGCGGCGTAGTGGGCGGCGTAGTGGGCGGGGTGGTGGGCGGCGTCGTCGGCGGGGTGGTCGGAGGAGTCGTCGGCGGCGTGGTGGGCGGGGTGGTCGGGGGCGTCGTCGGGGTCGTCGGCTTCGTCGTGGTCGAGCCCGGGCCGTTCGTCGGCTTCGGGGTGGTCGGCTTGGTCGAGCCGGTGACACCCGAGGTCGGCTTCGGCGTCGTCGGTACGACCGTCGGCCGGGTCGAGGTCGTCGGTTCCGTCGTCGGGACCGTGGTCGGCGGGGACGTCGGCGTCGTGGTCGTCGTACGGCGACCGTCCTTGTCATCGGCGTTGCCACCGTCACCCGGGACGTCGATCTGCCCCGGCTTGTCCGGGATGCTCACGGTGTCCTTGCTGTACGACTGCATCCAGCGGAGCACCGTCGACACGTAGTCCATCGAGTGGTTGTAGCTGAGGACCGCCTGCACCAGGCCCTGCGGGTCGGACAGGTTCGCGCCACCGGAGCACAGGTAGTCGCCGGCCGCGCGGGCCGCGTCGAACACGTTGTGCGGGTCCTTGACGCCGTCACCGTTGCCGTCGGCACCGAACGTCTTCCAGGTCCCGGGGATGAACTGCATCGGGCCGACGGCGCGGTCCCACGTCGTGTTCCCGTCGTACACGCCCTGGTCGGTATCGGCGATCGCCGCCATCCCGGGGCCGCCGTCGAGAACCGGGCCGAGGATCCGGCCGCGGGTATTGCCGTTCGCGTCGACCTTGCCGCCGCTGGCGTGGTCGGACTCGACCTTGCCGATCCCGGCCAGCAACGGCCAGGTGATGTGACAGCCCGGCATCGACATCGCCAGGTCGCGAGCAGCCTTCTGGTACGCCGCCAGCACGGTCCCCGGGATACCGGAGGCGTCCCCGAACGCGCCGGGGATCGGCTGCACGGTGCCGTCGGTCGTCCCGGTGACGGGGACCTGGACCGTGGACTTCGCCTGTGACGGGAGGCTGCCGTCGGCGCCCGGCTGGTCGGGCACGTTGTTCGCCAGGTCGTCGAAGACCGCGTCCTGCCGCGGCGCGGCCAGCGCGTGCGCGTCGACGATGAACGTGTTCGAGGTGACGCCGCCGACCACGAACACGGCGACCATGGCGGTGGGCGGAGCCAAGCAGACCCAGGTGGCGGTCAGCTTTCCCCGCCACGTGTCCAGGTTCTTGAACTGCTGCCTCATCCGAACCGTCCTCGACGCATTCCGCAGGTGGTGTGTCTCTCGGGCGTAGGCACGATCTTAGCCGCCGGAAGGTCGGCCACAACCGGAACGGGTGTGCCGTGACCGAGTACCGAACAGCCGAGTTCACCGACTCTACTTCTCATCACCCTAAAAGAAATCGTCCGTTCACCCTGTCGGGTGAACGGACGACAACTGTGCCCTTCGGGGCAGGTTCAGTTCCCGCCGAGCATCTTCTTCAGGTCGTCCGGCAGCTCGAAGTCGCCGCCGTTCTGGCCGCCGAACGCGGCCGGCAGCTGACCGGGCTGCGGGGCCTGCGGCTGCGGGTTGCCCTGGTTCGCCCGCTTGGCCGGGTTTCCGGAGCCGCGCTTCTTGCCCTTCTTCTGCTGTTGCTGCTTGGCCTTGCGACCGCCACCGGTTCCCGGCAGGCCCGGCATCCCGGGCATCCCCGGCAGGCCCTTGCCGGAGGCCATCGCGGCCATCATCTTGCGGGCCTCGAAGAACCGCTCGACCAGCCCGCTGACGGTGGCCACCTCGGTACCGGAACCCTTGGCGATCCGGGCCCGGCGGGAGCCGTTGATGATGTTCGGGTCGTTCCGCTCGGCCGGGGTCATCGAGTGGATGACCGCCTCGATCCGGTCGATCTCGCGCTCGTCGAAGTTCTCCAGCTGGTCCTTGAACTGGTTCGCGCCGGGCAGCATGCCGAAGATCTTGGTCAGCGGGCCCATCTTCCGGACCGACTGCATCTGGGCGAGGAAGTCGTCCAGGGTGAAGTCCTTGCCGCCCTTCTTCTGCAGCTTGGCCGCGGTCTTCGCGGCCTCCTCCGCGTCGAAGGTCCGCTCGGCCTGCTCGATCAGGCTGAGCACGTCGCCCATGCCGAGGATCCGGGACGCCATCCGGTCCGGGTGGAAGACGTCGAAGTCCTCGAGCTTCTCGCCGTTCGACGCGAACATCACCTGACGGCCGGTGACCTGCGCGATCGACAGCGCGGCACCACCGCGGGCGTCGCCGTCGAGCTTGGACAGTACGACGCCGTCGAAACCGACACCGTCCAGGAAGGCCTGCGCGGTGGTGACCGCGTCCTGGCCGATCATCGCGTCGACGACGAACAGGATCTCGTCCGGGCTGACCGCGTCGCGGATGTCCGCGGCCTGCTTCATCAGCTCCTCGTCGACACCCAGCCGGCCGGCCGTGTCGACGATCACGACGCTGTGCTGCTTGGACCGGGCCTCGTCCATCGCCTTGCGGGCCACGTCCACCGGGTCGCCGACACCGTTGCCCGGCTCCGGCGCGTACACCGGCACGCCGGCGCGCTCGCCGACGACCTGGAGCTGAGTGACCGCGTTCGGCCGCTGCAGGTCGGCGGCGACCAGCATCGGGGTCTGGTGCTGGGTTTCCTTCAGCCACTTGGCGAGCTTGCCGGCCAGGGTGGTCTTACCGGCACCCTGCAGACCGGCGAGCATGATCACCGTCGGCGGCCGCTTCGCCATCCGCAGCTCGCGGGTCTCGCCACCGAGGATCTTGATCAGTTCCTCGTTGACGATCTTGATCACCTGCTGCGCCGGGTTCAGCCCGCCGCGCACGTCGCTACCGCTGGCGCGTTCCTTCACCGCCGCGATGAACTCCCGGACCACCGGCAGCGCGACATCCGCCTCCAGCAACGCGATCCGGATCTCCCGGGCGGTCGCGTCGATGTCGGCGTCGGTCAGCTTGCCCTTGCCCCGCAGATTCTTGAACGCGGTGGAGAGCCGGTCGGAAAGCGTGTCGAACACGAGAAACAGTCCGTTTCCTCGAAGCGATGAACTCCCCGAGTCTACCGGCCCCCCAACCTGTGGATAACTCCCACGCCTCTGCCTCGTTCCCAGCTACCGTGCTACCACCCGCCCCACACCCACAGGGAGCCCCGATGCCCGTCGACGCCCACGCGTTCAACCAGGCCTTCACCCGCGCCCGTGACCGCGTCCGCGGCGGCACCGCCGACCTGGCCGCCGAGCAGGCGCGTCTTCGTGCGTTGATTCCCGCGGACGCGTCGCAGCACGAACGAACGTGGACCTCCAGCCTGATCGACGACCTCGCCGCACCGCCGCCACCACCGCCCGTCCGTAGCGAGCTTTACAAGCAGGCGGAGCGGATCCACGCAGAGGTGTACCCGCCGAAGGGCACAACCGAAGAGAAAATCGCGCTGCTCGAGGACGGGCGCCGGCGGATCTGGGCGCTCGCCGACCTCGAGACTCCGGACGCGGAGTACGACATCAGAGCGCTGACGTACGACCTCAAGTACCTCGAGGACGCGCTCCGGAACCCGCCGTTCCCGTTGACCGACGAGCCGTTCCCCACGAGCGATGCCTGACGCGGCACAGCGCGTTCCGGAGGACTCGGCGGCGTATCGCGAGTTCGCACGCCTGTACGACCTCGCGCGAGAGCTGCGGCCGACCGCCGTCGACGGGTGGAACCGCGCGTTGTACGCGACGAACGGGCCCGGTGGGTTCGACCACCAGAGTGGGGCCATCGGCGTCGACGAGCCGCTCCTCCGGCACGAGTTGACCGGCCGACCGTCCGCGACACCTCGCCGGCAGGCCCACGCGCTCGCGACAGTCCTGCACCGGGCGACCGAAGCTGGGATGCCCAAGGACGCGCCCGGCGCGGCCAATGCGGTCCGCAACGAGCAGTCGCTCGCCCTGCACGACGGAATCGCGTCGGTCCGCGCGGCTACCGACTTCAGGACGTTCGCCGTGATGGCCGGCTACCCGCACGCGACCTTCGATCCGTCTGAAAACACCGGGACCTACGCGGCGGCCAACGCTCTGATCCACCAGGTCTCCGGTCCGCGGCTCGATCGGGAGGAGCTGCTGGAGCGGCTCAACCAGGGTCCGGTGGCGATGCAGTTCGATCAGTTGGCGGATGCTGTTGTTGAGAACCGGCTGCGGGATCATGTGGCGCCCGAGGATCGGCCGGCGGTTCGGCGGGTGTTGATCGGGACGATGTTGCATCCGGCGTGGGAGGGGCTTGCCGGGCAGTCGCCTGAGGCCGGCCGCCATGTCGCGGACGAGATCGGTCGCGCGCTGAACGCAAAGGTCGACGAGATCCGGCAGAGTGGTCCGCACGGGCAGCGGGACGCATCGGCCGGAGGTACGGGCGCCGAAGCCGTACGCGTGCCGGTTGAAGACGTGCGGGCGCCGGTCGGCGCTGTGCGCGCGCAGGTTGACGGCGTGCGGGCGGCGGGTGGAGAGGTGTCGGTGGCGGGTGGAGAGGTGCCGGTGGCGCGGTTTTTGAGTGGGGTGGCGCCTGCTGGGGGTGCTGCCGGGCGGAAGCCGTTGCTCGGGGATGGTTCGCGGGGGGCGGGTGAGGGCGGGGCTGTGGTTCCCGGTCGCGGTACTCGGGCCTCTGCGCGCGAGTACTAGTGCGTTGACTAGGTGGTGTTCGCACGGCAGGACTTAACCGGTCGATTGATCTTGTCAGGTTAGGAGGCGCTGGTGCGGGTTGTGGTGGCGGATCACGTGGATCTCGGAGCTGTTCCAGGAGATGCGTGCGATGCTCAGCTGAGCCAGGCGAGGTCCTGGCCGTGGGGTGAAGCAGTGCCGAGCGTGCGGGTCTTGCCAGTAGGCCAGGTCTGCAGATCGACGCGGTACTCGTACCCGTCGCTGCCAGGCTTGTGGGTGAATACGCGGTGCGGCTCCAGGCTGAGGTGGGCGAGCGGCGCGGTGTCCGTCGCCTGCGCGCCGAGCTCCGCCAGGCGTGTCTCGATCGCGGCCCGGTCCGGCCGGCGCAGGTACTGCCACATGATCGAGTGCCACACGACCGTGACGTGCCCCTCCGACAACTCCAGCGCCCGCAGGAACGACACCGCGTCCTCGCGCCGTACGTCGGCCGGTACGTCATGCGCGATCGCCACCGCCCCACGCAGCCGCGCCAACCGGTCAGCCATGTCCGGCCAGACGTACGACGTCAACGTGAGCGCACCCTGGTCCGTGAGCGGATCCACCGGCGCGATGTCGCACCCGACCCGCTCAGCGATCCGCAGGTCCACCGACGGTACCCGCCCGGACCACGCCGTCTCGAACACCACGGGGCTGTCAGCAGGCCCGTACGACCTTCCGTCGGCCACGTACCGGAACCGGTCCGCACGCAGGTTCAGCCCACCGCTCGCACCGATCTCGAACAGCCGTACCGGCAGCGGCACGGCCTCCACCAGTTGCAGCAGGCCGCCGTACAGAGCCGCCGCGCGCCCGACCTCGTTCGTCTGTGGCGGCTGCGTCAGCAAGGACCGCACCTCACCCAGCCGCGACTGCAGCACCTGCTCGAACGCCTCCCAGCCGAGCACCGGGTCCCACGTCCCACCGACGCTCGGGTAGTACGCCGCCAGCTCAGGCGCCGTACCGGACAGCACCATGCCGTGTACGGCGCCCAGGAGCCGCAGCCCGATCGCCTCGCCGAACGAACGGTCCTCGTACCCCTCCAGCGCCCGGACTGACACCCCACCGATCTCGTAGTCGTCGACGAGCAGCCGGAGCAGCTCGGCGTACATCGGAGAGCCCAGGTCCTCACAGGCAGTGGCCTGTCGCTGCAGTGCCTCTACAAGATCCACGTAGTGAGGTTAGAAGCTCAGGCGATCCAGCACCGACTTGGCCGTCGTCCGCGCGTCCTCTGGTTCCAATGGAGCGCCGTGGCGATCAGTCAGGTAGAAGACGTCCACGCACTCCGCACCGAGTGTGCTGACGTGGGCAGACCGGATGTCAGCGCCAGTAGCAGCAATCGCCGCAGTCACGTCGTACATGAGACCAGGACGGTCGTGGGCCCGCACCTGCAGCACCGTGGCCGTTTCGGATGCGTCTGACAACAAGTCGACACGACTGGCCACCCGTGGCTGTGACGAGTCCCGCGCGGCCAACCGCCGTACGACGTCGGCCGAGTCGCGGAGCGCCACCGCCAACCGGTCCCGCAGCCGCACCGGATCCGGAGGCGAGCCGGCAACCGTCCACTGCGAGATGCCGAGCCCGTCGACGGAGGTGACGACGGCAGACCGTACAGCGAGCCGCTCCACGGCCAGTACGGCGGCAACGGTCGACAAGGTCCCCACCTGATCGGGTACGGCGACGTTGACACGCAGGTCGCCGTGATGATCGGAGACCGTGACGCCGAGGCGCCCGACCCCGACCACTTGGTGCAGCACAGGAACCGGAACCGGAGGCGTGTCGCTCCACATGCTCTCGCCACCACCGGCCAGCTCACCACGCACTCGCCGGCACAGCTCCCCCACGAGCCGCATGCGCCACGGCGACGACGCAGCAGGGCCGGCAGCGCGCGCGTCGGCGTACGTCAACGCCTCCAGCAGGTCCAGGGTCTCAGTACTGCGGACGATGCCGGCGACCATGTCGACGGTCATCGGGTCCTCGAGATCCCGCCGCGTGGCGACCTGCGCCAGCATGAGGTGCTGCCTGACCAGCAGCGTGATGGTGTCGGCGTCCGCCTCGCTGAAGCCGATCCGGCGCGCTACCCGGGCGGCGATACCCGCACCGGTGACGCTGTGGTCGCCGTCGAGTGCCTTGCCGAGGTCGTGCAGCAGCGCCGCGACCAGCAACAGGTCCGGCCGGCGTACGTCTCGCACCATCGAAGAGGCCTCTACGCAGGTCTCCAGCAAGTGCCTGTCGACAGTGAACCGGTGAATCGCCGACTGCGGCGGCCGGAACCGTACGGCGTCCCACTCGGGCAGCAGCCGAGAGATGTAGCCGGCCTGGTCAAGCGCCTCCCAGACCTCGAGCAGACCGGACCCAGCACCAAGCAGCGCACACAGCAATCGCCGTGCTTCGCCCGGCCATGGCTCCGGTAAGTCTGCGGCCGAGGACGCGAGCCGTGCACACACAGCAGGCGACAGCACGAGCTCACGGTCAGCGGCGACCGCAGCAGCACGCAGACCGAGCACAGGGTCGCGCTCCGGCCGCGCGTCGGGCATCAGCACGACCTCCCCCTCGTGCTGACCCACACCTTCGTCCAACGCGAGCAGCAGCGGTCCCCCGGTCCGCTGGCGGCGCCTGGACCTCGGAGGCTTCGTCATCAAGCTCTCGACGCGTCGCCACGACACGTCGCACACATGCGCCAGCGTCCGCCCGGTCGCGTACACGTGCCGCAGCAGCTCGTCCCGCCCCGACATCCCGAGCCCTGCCGCGACCTCACCAGCCAGGTCGGCCACGAGCCGGTCCGTCGCGCGCCCGGCCACCTCATGCAGTACGTCGCGGATCTCGAGCAGATCGCGCCGCGCCCGCTCCACCACAGGATGCGGTACGTCGACCAGCCACGACGCCACGAGTGCACGCAGTACGACGGCGTCCCGCAGACCGCCGTACGCCTCCTTGAGATCGGGCTCCGCGAGGTGTGCGAGCTCTCCGACGTTGGAGGCCCTGTCACGACACGCTTGGGCCAGACCGGGCAGCCTGGACTTCGCCGAACGCCTCCAGTCGGCCATGAGCACAGAACGGAGCTGCAGCGTCAGGTGCGTGTCGCCCGCGACATGCCTCGCGTCGAGGAGTCCCAGAGCCACCCTGTCATCTGCCGCCGCGGCCTGCTGTGCCTCGGCAAGGGTGCGCACGCTGTGGTCCAGCTTGGTCCTGGAGTCCCAGAGCGGGTACCAGATCTGGGCGGCCAGCTCGTCGATCCGCGGGTAGCCCTCGACGTGCACGAGCATCACGTCGAGGTCGCTGTACGGCGACAGCTCCTCGCGGCCGTAGCCGCCCACAGCGACGAGGGCGACGCCCTCGGTGGGAACACCGAGGGCGTCGCAGGCCTTCGCCAGCAGCAGTTGCAGCAGCTCGTCCGCCTCCAGGGCACGAACCCGCCGCTGCTCTGCTCGGTCGACCATCTAGAGTGCGTCTCCGTCCAGCTCACCGGTGCGGACCCGGACGATCGTCTCGACCGGAGTGACCCAGACCTTGCCGTCACCGATCTTGCCGGTCTGCGCAGCCTTCACGATCACGTCCACCACGTCTGCGCTGTCGCCGTCCTCGACGACAACCTCGAGCCGTACCTTCGGGACCAGGTCCACCTCGTACTCCGCGCCGCGGTAGACCTCGGTGTGGCCCTTCTGCCGGCCGTAGCCGCTGGCCTCGGTGACCGTCATACCGGTGACGCCGAACGTCTCCAGCGCGGCCCGCACGTCCTCCAGCTTGTGCGGCTTGACCACCGCGGTGACCAGCTTCATGCCTTGACACCTTCCTTCTCAGAGGGCTCGGTCGACCCATTCTCGGTCTCGGCAGGAGCCGCCGCAGCAGCGGGGCGGGCCGCCAGCGCGCCACGCAGACCCGCGGCGCTCAGGTAGTCGTACGCCGTCTCCGCGTGCTCGACCTGGTCGACACCGGTCACCTCGTCGTCCTCGGTGAGCCGGAAGCCGATCGTCTTGTCGATCACCTTGCCGAGGATGAACGCCACCGAGAAGGAGTAGACCGCGACCACCAGGTTGGCCAGCGCCTGCCGGCCGAGCTGCGTCGCGCCGCCCCCGTAGAACAGGCCGTCCACGGCCGATGGGGCTACCGCCGAACCGAACAGACCGATCGACAGCGAGCCGAACAGACCGCCGACGAAGTGCACGCCGACCACGTCGAGGGAGTCGTCGAAGCCGAGCTTGTACTTCAGCGAGACCGCGAAGGCGCAGATCGCACCCGCGAGGATGCCGACGGCGATGGCGCCGAGCGGGGTGACCGCACCACAGGACGGGGTGATCGCGACCAGACCGGCGACCGCACCGGAGGCCATACCCAGCGTGGTGGCCTTGCCGTGCGTGAGCCGCTCGACGATCAGCCAGCCGATCACCGCGGCGGCGGTGGCGACCTGGGTGTTCACGAACGTCACCGAGGCGGTGGTACCGGCGCTCAGCGCGGAACCGGCGTTGAAGCCGAACCAGCCGAACCACAGCAGACCGGCGCCGAGCAGCACCAGCGGGAGGCTGTGCGGCCGCATCGGGTCCTTCTTCCAGCCGACCCGCTTACCGAGCACGATCGCCAGCGCGAGCGCTGCGGCACCTGCGTTCAGGTGGACCGCCGTACCACCGGCGAAGTCGACCGCCTTCAGCTTGTCGCCGATCCAGCCACCGTTGCCCTTGTCCAGGAACCACACCGAGTGCGCGACCGGGAAGTACACCAGGGTCGTCCAGCCGACCACGAACGCGATCCAGCCCCGGAAGGTCGCCCGGTCGGCGATCGCGCCGGAGATCAGCGCGGGGGTGATGATCGCGAACATCAGCTGGAAGGCGACGAAAGCGAGCGTGGGCGTCGTCCCGCTCACCGCCTTCGGGTCGAGCAGGCCCTTCAGCCCGACCTCGGAGAAGTTGCCGATCACGTGTCCCGTGTCACCGGCGAACGTCAGCGAGTAGCCGACCACCACCCAGAGGATGGTGACGACGGCGATGGTGATGAAGCTCATCATCATCATGTTCAGCACGCTCTTCACGCGCACCATGCCGCCGTAGAAGAAAGCCAGGCCCGGGGTCATCAGCATCACCAGGGCGGCACTGGCCAGCACCCAGGCGGTATCGCCGGCGTTGATCTCCATCAACGTCATCCCTTCGATCGATACAGGGGGGTGGCCGACGTCCTCACTCGGGAGAACTCCACAACGCCGGGGAGCCCGCGCCCAGCCACACCGCAAACGGTGTCGGCGCGCCGTTTCAGCCGATCGGTCCGTTTGTTTCAGGCATGTGACAAACCGGCCCGCCACGTGACATCGAGGTGACATCGGCCACTACGCACCGGAGTGTGGCACTCTGGCCTGGACCACACGGGCCCGCAGCCGCGCCACTGCACCCGTCCTACCTGGGGAACGAAGAATGGAGCCGAACTACGGGGTGAGGCCGCGCCGCGGCAGACCACGGGACCCGGAAGCGGAGCCGAGGATCCGCAGGTACGCCGTGCAGCTGCTGCTGGAGCGGGGATTCGACGGAATGACGGTGGACGACGTCGCCGAGGCCGCGGGGGTCGGCAAGGCGACGATCTACCGGCGGTGGGCCAGCAAGGAGCTGCTCGCCAACGACGCGATGGCCGACCTGTTCGATCTGGAGATCCCGGACGCGGACACCGGTTCGATCGCCGGTGACCTGCGCCAGGTCTACCGGGTCGCACTGGCCTTCGCGAACAGTGAGCGCGGCCGGGCGATGATCCGGCTCGCGGTCTCGGAGGCGAACCGCGACGAGCGGTCGGCCGCTGTCTACCGAGGGGTACTGGAACGCCGGATCGCACTGACCCGGGAGGCGCTGGAGCGCGCCCGGGCGCGGGGCGAACCGATCAAGAGCACC
Source organism: Kribbella sp. NPDC004536 (assembly GCF_042873835.1). NCBI lineage: Bacteria > Bacillati > Actinomycetota > Actinomycetes > Propionibacteriales > Kribbellaceae > Kribbella > Kribbella sp. NPDC004536. The sequence continues at coordinate 105,641 of NZ_JBIALY010000004.1, forward strand.
GCGGACCCGGTGCTGATGGTGGAGTGGCTGGCCGGGGTGTTCGTGATCCGGGCACTGACCGGGCAGCCGATGCCACCGATCGAGGACGCCGACAGCCTGGTCGACGTCACCCTGCGGGCGATCCTGGACCTGGACATCTGACCACCTTCGATCGAGGCCCCGGCCCGGACCTAGCCGGCCTCGATCACGACCGACACCACGATCAGCGCGACGATCACCAGCAGTACGCCGATCAGCACCATCCGTCGCCGGCTGCGCCGTGTCTTCAGGCCGCCGGCCCAGGCCGCATCGGCGAGGTCGGGCTCGGGCAGGTCGGCCCCCGCCTGCAGCAACAGCGGCGGCACGTCCTCGCGTCTCATCGCGCGTCCCGCCAGTCGCCCGCGCCCAGCGCCGTACGGAAGCGGCCGAGAGCGCTGAGGCCATGGGCGTGTACGGCGGTCTGCGACATCCCGAGCAGGTCCGCGATCTCGAACTCCGTCAGCTCCTCCAGGTGCAGCAGTACGAACACCGTGCGCTGTGCCGGTGTCAGCTCCCCCAGCGCCAGCTTCACCTGGTCCTCATCGCCCACGAACGCCTTCGTACGGTTCCAGGGCCGCAGGGCGGGCTGGTAGAGCTGGCGCTGGACGAACACATCCGGGTCGTCCACCCGCGGCCAGCGCATCGACAGCTGTGTGAAGGCGTGCAGCAGTACCGCTTCGGCTCGTTGCAGGTCGCCGTACACGAGGTACGTCGTACGTAACCATCTGGCCTGTCGTGCATCGACGAACGAGGCGAAATCCGGGTCGACCGTGTCGCGCATCCGCCCTCCCGGAGCTATTGAACTCCTCAACTACTGCGCGCTGCTACAGCCAGACGGGTCTCTTCGTTGATCAGGTCGAAGTTGATACCGGCCCCGGCCATCAGCCCGGCCGCGGCGGAGGGCATCACCTGGGCCATCGGGTTGCTCACGTTGCCGGCTGCGAACACACCGGGGACCGCTGTCGCACCCATGGCGTCGACCTGGATCGCAGTACCGACCTCTACCCCGTTGGACTCGACCACGGCAGGTTCCAGACCCAGGTCGGCCAGGAACCCGGCACGGGCGCGAACAGTCGTTTGAACCGCCAGCGCCTGTCGCGGGACGACCTGGCCGCCCTCCAGCCGTACGCCTGTGATCTTGCCGTCAGTCACCTCCACCTGCTCGACTTTGCCTTGTACCACAGCGATTCCACGGGCAGCGAGTTCTTCCCACTGCTCTTCGGTCGGTTCCGGTGCGGTGTGCAGGAAGAGCGTCACGTCGTCGCTCAACTGCCGGAACAGCTGCACCTGATGCATGGCCATCGGGCTGCTCGCCAGCACGCCGATGGCTTGACCCTGCACCTCCCAGCCGTGGCAGTACGGGCAGTGCACCACGTCCTTGCCCCAGCGTTCTGCCAGCCCTGATACGTCGGGCAGTACGTCTGTGAGACCTGTCGTGATCAGCAGACGCCTGCTGCGGTACGCCGTACCGTCGGCTTCAACTGTGAAGCCGCCGTCGTCGCCGCGCCTTGCGGTCGTGACGGTCCCGTCCACGAACTCACCGCCGTAGCCCTGCATCTCCTTGCGGCCGATGGCGTAGAGCTCGGCGGGCGGTACGCCGTCCCTGGTGAGGAAGTTGTGCACGCCGTCGGCGGGCGCGTTGCGGGGCGTACCGTCGTCGATCACCAGCACCGACCGGCGGGACCGCAGCAGTGCCTGCGCTCCGCTCAGTCCGGCCGCACCGCCGCCGATCACGATCACGTCGTACTGCGTCTGAGTCGTCATGCTTCCGAGGATGCGTGGTGGTTTTCATTTTCGACAAGTAATGTTGCCGGTATGGCAAACGACGAGGACGTTCTCGAGTCGGTCGGACCGCGGCTGCGGGCGCTCCGCCTCGAGCGCGGTACGACCCTGGCGCAGCTGTCGGAGTCCACCGGGATCTCGGTGAGTACCCTGTCCCGGCTGGAGTCCGGGCAGCGCCGGCCGACGCTCGAGCTGCTGCTGCCACTGGCGCGCGCACACCAGGTGCAGCTGGACGAACTGGTGGACGCGCCGCCGACCGGCGACCCGCGGATCTACGCCAAGCCGATCAAACGGCACGGCACGATCCACATCCCACTGAGCCGGCGGCCGGGCGGGCTGCAGGCGTTCAAGATGATTCTTCCGGCGGGCTACCCGGGCAACGACGTCGTGCAGAAGACCCATGAGGGCTACGACTGGTTCTACGTGCTGTCCGGCCGGATCCGGCTCAAGCTCGGCGACCAAGACTTCGTCGTCAACGAGGGCGAGGTGGCCGAGTTCGACTGCCGGGTGCCGCACTGGTTCTCGAACCCGGGACCTGGACCGGCCGAGGTGCTATGTCTGTACGGCCCGCAGGGAGAGCGGATGCACGTCAGAGCGCGCACCAGATGACAGGAGACACCTCAGTGACCGTCGCGTTGTTCACGTTGGGTGGAACGATCTCGATGGCCGGCAGCCACCGACTGACCGGAGACGACCTGACCGCCGCAATGCCTGGGCTGCCCGACCTGGGTCACCAGGTGGAGATCCAGGACATCGAGAAGGTCCCGAGTGCCAACCTGACCGCAGCCAAGCTGCTCGAGGTTGTGGACGCGGCCTCCAAGGCCGTGGCCGGCGGGGCAGCGGGTGTTGTGGTCACACAAGGCACTGACACTCTCGAAGAGAGTGCCTTCCTCGCTGACCTGGTCTGGCCGCACCCGCAACCGCTTGTGTTCACAGGGGCGATGCGCAACCCGACCCTGGCCGGTCCTGACGGCCCTGCGAACCTCCTGGCCGCGCTACGCGTTGCCTGTGCCCACGTAGCACGTGACCTAGGCGCACTGGTCGTCTTCAACGAGGAGATCCACGCAGCGCGCTGGGTCCGGAAGACGCACAGCACGAGTACGGCCACCTTCGCGTCACCGAACACCGGGCCGATCGGACACGTCGTGGAGGACCAGGTGCGAGTCCTGACCCGCCCGCAGCGACTGGACGGCGTACAGGGCAGTGCTGAACCCACTGAACTCGACCGCATTCACGTGGCGCTCTACACCGTCACGCTGGACGACGACGGTCTGTTGCTGCAGGGTTTGTCCGACACGCATCAGGGCCTCGTTGTAGCCGGGTACGGTGTAGGCCACGTACCGGCCGCACTTGCTCCGGTGCTCGGCGAGCTGGCCGCGCGGATCCCCGTCGTACTGACGTCACGCACCGGCGCGGGTTCCGTCGTACGCAACACGTACCACTCCCCTGGTTCGGAAGCGGACCTGTTGCAGCGCGGGCTGATCGACGGCGGGTTCCTCGATCCGTACAAGGCGCGGGTGCTACTTCGGTTGCTCTTGGCAACCGACGATGACGTCGAGACGGCCTTCTCGCAGTACGCCTAGCTGAGCGACGCGGCCTTACCCATCAGGTAGTCGCGTTCCGGCAGGCTCGTCGTACCGCGGGCCGCCGCCCGGAAGTGCCCGGCGGCGGTCTCACGGTCGCCACGCAGCTCGTACAGGTGCCCGCGGGTCGCGTCGAGGCGGTAGTGCCCTGCCAGTTCGGCGTCCAGCGGTTCGAGCAGCTTCAGGCCGGCGTCGGGGCCGTCGACCATGGCGGCCGCGATCGCCCGGTTGAGCTTCACCATCGGGTTGCCCGACAGGTTCTCGAGCAGGCCGTACAGGGCGAGGATCTGCGGCCAGTCGGTCTCCTCGGCGCGGTCCACCTCGTCGTGCAGCGCGGCGATCGCGGCCTGCAGTTGGTACTCCCCGAGCGGTGGCGTGTCGAACGCCTCGACCGCGAGCTCCACGCCCTCGGTGATGTAGTCGTGGTTCCACAGCGACCGGTCCTGCTCCGCCAGCGGGACGAGCTCTCCGGCCTTGCCGGTCCGCGCGTCCCGTCTCGCGTCGGTGAGCAGCATCAGAGCAAGCAGGCCGGTCACAGGTCCGTCCTCGGGCAGCTGAGCGCGTACTGCCCGCGTAAGGCGGATCGCCTCACTCGAGAGGTCACTCCGGTGCAGCTCGGGCCCGCTGGAGCTGGTGTAGCCCTCGTTGAACATCAGGTACAGCACGTGCAGCACGTTGCGCAGCCGGTCCGGGTTGGTGTCGAGCTCGAAGCTCGAGCCCTTGAGCTTCGACTTGGCACGGCTGATCCGCTGCGCCATCGTCGCTTCCGGCACGAGGTACGCCGTCGCGATCTCGGCTGTGGTGAGCCCGCCGACCGCTCTCAGCGTCAGGGCGATCGCTGACGCCGGGGTCAGCTCAGGGTGGCAGCACAGGAACAGCAGGCGGAGGGTGTCGTCGTACTCCTCCACCTCGCCCAGCGGAACCTCGCGGAGCGCGGAACGTTCTTCACGGCGCCGGCGCGCCTGCTGCTGGCGTACTTCGTCGATGAACCGTCTGGAGGCCGTCTGGATCAGCCAGGCCTTCGGGTTGTCCGGACGCCCGTCCCGCGGCCAGGTGGTCGCGGCTGCGAGCAGGGCTTCCTGTACGGCGTCCTCGGCCGCGGCGAAGTCACCGGACCAGCGCACGACAGCACCGAGGACCTGCGGCGTCAGCTCACGCAGCAGGTCCTCGAACCCCTCGTCAGTAGTCTTCGAGATCGCCATCCGCATCCATCAGCCGGCGGACCTCGATCGGTTGTTCCAGCGGTACGCCACCCGGCCCGGGAGCGCTCGACTGCTCCGCCGCGATCTCCAACGCCCTCTCCTCCGACTCCACGTCGATCAACGTGTAGCCGGCCAGGACCTCCTTCGACTCCGCGTACGGCCCGTCGGTCAGGACCGGGGAGCTCACGCCCGTCGCTCGCACGACCTTGGCGTGCTTGGGCCAGGTCAGTGCGTTCACCTCGACCAGTTCGCCGCTCTTGCGCAGCCGTTCGATGCTGTCGCCCAGGTGTTTCATGTGGGCGTCCATGTCGGCCTTGTCCCACTCGAGCATCGGGACGTCGCAGTTCCCGCCGTCCATGTTCATCAGCAGCATGAACTTCGTCATCAGGTCCTCCTAGTACGGGTTGTTTACCCGGGGACGGAGCCGGTGGCCGGTTCTCGACATCAGTCCAGCAGCGCGTCGACGAACTGCTCGGGGTCGAACGGCGCCAGGTCGTCGGGGCCTTCGCCCAGGCCGACCAGCTTCACCGGTACGCCGAGTTCGCGCTGGACCGCGATCACGATGCCGCCCTTGGCCGTACCGTCCAGCTTGGTCAGCACCAGGCCGGTCACGTTGATGACCTCGGCGAACACGCGCGCCTGGGTGAGGCCGTTCTGACCGGTGGTGGCGTCGATGACCAGCAGCACCTCGTCGACCTCGGCGGTCTTCTCGATCACCCGCTTCACCTTGCCGAGCTCGTCCATCAGACCGGTCTTGGTGTGCAGCCGGCCGGCGGTGTCGACGAGTACGACGTCCGCCTCCTCGTCGATGCCCTCCTTGACCGCGTCGAACGCGATGCTGGCCGGGTCGCCGCCTTCCGGACCCCGTACGGTCCGCGCGCCGACCCGCTCACCCCAGGTCTGCAGCTGGTCCGCGGCGGCCGCACGGAAGGTGTCGGCGGCTCCCAGGACCACGCGCTTGTCCTCGGCGATCAGCACCCGCGCGAGCCGGCCCACGGTGGTGGTCTTGCCGGTGCCGTTCACCCCGACCATCAGGACGACCGCGGGTTGGCCGTCCTTGCGGCTCGCGTTCAGCGACCGGTCCATCGTCGGATCGACCAGGCTCACCAGCTCCTCGCGGAGGATCTCCCGGGCGTGAGCGGCGCCGGTGCCCTCGACGCGCATCCTGGTGCGCAGCTTCTCGACCAGCTCCTGGGTCGGCGCCACACCCACATCAGCGGTGATCAGCGTGGTCTCGATGTCCTCCCACGCCTCCTCGTCGAGCTTGTCCCGGGACAGCAGCGCGAGCAGACCCTTGCCGAGCGAGCCCTGCGAACGGGCCAGGCGAGCGCGCAGCCGGACCAAGCGGCCCTGCGCGGACTCCGGCTTCTCGACCGCCGGCGCAGCCTCCGGGAGCTCGGTGTCCTCGAGCGTGCGGGTCGGTGTGTCGCGCGGCTCTCCGGCGTCCTCGCCGACCTGGGGCTCCGGGGCCTCGACCTCCGGCTTGGTGGCCGACGGCAACTCCCCGCGCCGCCTCCGGGCGACGACCAGGCCGGTGGTACCGACAACCAGGACGACCGCGATCACGACCACGATCGTGATCAGCGCCTGGTCGGTGAGCATCGAGATCAGCTGTGGGATCAACACGGTTCCCCATCTTGACAGACGCCCGGCCCGTCGCAGGCATTCGTCACGTCAGGCAAACCTGCTGTCGCGGTACGTGACGGGGTACCAGCTCGGGGCGATGGGTGAGCAGGACCACCGTCCTCTGCCCCGCGGCGGCGAACAGGTCGGCCAGCAAGGCCCGGCCGGTCTCCTCGTCCAGGTGCTCGGTCGGCTCGTCCAGGACGAGTACGTCGCGCTCGGCGAGCAGCAGGCGGGCGAACGCGAGCCGCTGCCGCTCGCCGCCGGACAGGCGCGCGCCGTGCTCGCCGACCATCGTGTCGAGGCCGTCCGGGAGGTTCTCGACGAAGATCCCGAGGCGGGCGCGGTAGAGCGCCTTCCAGAGCTGCAAGTCGCTCACGCCGGGCTTGGCGAGGAGGAGGTTCTCACGGATGGTCGTGTCGAAGACGTGGCTCTCCTGGGTCAGCAGACCGACCACTGACCGCACTTGGTCGCCCTCCAGCTTGGAGAGGTCTACGCCGTCCAGGAGGACCTCTCCGCCACGGGGCTCGAGGAAACGGAGCAGTACGGCTGCCAGCGTGCTCTTGCCTGAACCGCTCGGGCCGGTGATAACCACGCGGCTCCCGGCGGGCAGGTCGAGGCTGAGGCCGTCCAGTACGTCGGTGTCGTCGTACCCGACTCGTAGGAGGTTCACGTGCAGGTCGCGGCCTGGTGGGAGCGTTACCGGGTTCGCAGGCTCGGTTACTGGTACTGGGGTGTCCATGAGTTCTTGGACGCGGGCCAGGGAGGCTCGTACGCGGATGGCTAGTTGGGCGGCGGCGGGGATTCCGCCGAGTACGTCGGCGAGGGCCAGCGGGGTGAATACCAGTACGGCGAAGACGGCACCGGTGATGTTCGCCGTACTGCCGAGGACGAGGGCTGCGACGCTGGCGCCGCCGATGCACAGGACGAGAAGAGCGCTGCCCAGGCCGGCGCTCCAGGCGGACCGTCGTTCCGCCCGCGCCAGGAGGGCGTCACGGTCTGTGAAGTCCTTCAGGACTGTGTCTACAGCGTTGTAGGCCAGTACGTCGGCTGCCGTGAGCAGTGTCTCGGTGGTGGTGGCTGCCACGTCTCCGCGGGCGCCGGCGAGATTGCGCTCGGCGTGCTGTGCGCTGCGGGCTGTGAGCCACGGTACGACTGTGCAAGCCACGAGAACTGCCAGGGCGACCGCGGCACCGGCCGCTGGTAGTAGCAACGCCAGCAGGGCGACTGTGGCGGCAGCTGTCACCGCGGCCACTGCTACAGGCAGCAGCACTCGCAGCCACAGGTCCAGTACCGCATCCACATCCAGCACCAACCGCGCCAGCAGGTCCCCCTTCCGCTGACCACTGAGTGGCGCCAGCTTCTCCAATCGCCCGGTGATCCGCCCGCGCGTCTCCCCCAACACCCGGTACGCCGCGTCATGCCCCACGAGCCGCTCCACGTACCGGAACACGCCCCGCCCAACCCCGAACGCCCGCACAGCCACAATCGGCACCATCAACAACAAAACCGGAGGCTGCCCCGCAGCCGCCGTAATCAACCAGGCCGAGGTCGCCAACAACCCAACCGAAGCCCCCGCCGCCCCCACCCCAAGCACCAAAGCCAAGCCCAGCCGCCACCCAGCCCCGCCCCGGGGCCGCGCCAACTCCAACCCATTCATGCGTTCACCAACTCTCGTGCCCCCACGGCGACTGTGCGGTCGACGGCTGCGATTAGTGCGGGGCGGTGGGCGACCATGAGGATTGTTCTGCCGGTGGTGCGGAGGCTGTGGATAACTGCGGCTTCTGTGGCTGGGTCGAGGCCTGCGGTTGGTTCGTCCAGGAGTAGGACGGGGGCTTCGGTGAGGAGGGCTCGGGCCAGGGCTACTCGGCGTTGTTGGCCGCCGGAGAGTTGGTGGCCTTGTTCGCCTACCTGTTTGTCGAGTGGGAGGTCGGGGGCGCCGGCGGTGGTGAGGGCGGCGCGGACCTGAGCGTCGGTGGCATCGGGGCGGGACAGGCGAATGTTGTCGGCGACGGTGCCCAGGCGGAGACCGGGAGTTTGCGGCACCCAGGCGAACTGGCGGCGCCACTCGGCTGGGTCGAACTCGTCGGCGGCGCTCCCGCCGGCCACGACCACCCCGCGTTCGGGGGTGACGAAGCCGAGCAGGACCGAGAGGACCGTCGACTTGCCGGCGCCGCTCGGGCCGGTGAGTGCGACCACCTCACCAGGGTGGAGCTCCAGGTCGAAGCCTTCCAGCGCCGGCTCCGTACGGCCCGGGTACGTCACGGCCACGTCGTACAGCTGAAGAGCAGTCACCCGCAGATCAGGTACGTCCGAACGCTCCCCCCGCACTGGCAGCGGCGTCTCCAGCACACGGAACACCTCTTCGCTCGCCGCGACACCGTCAGCACTCGCATGGAACTGCATCCCGACCTGCCGCAACGGCAGATAAGCCTCCGGCGCCAAGATCAGCACCATCAACGCAGTCTCCAGCCCGAGCTTCCCGTCCACCAACCGCAGCCCGACGCCAACCGCAACCAGCGCCACCGACAGGCTGGCCAGCAACTCCAGCGCGAACGACGACAGGAACGCGACCCGCAGGCTCCCCATCGACGCAGCCCGATGCTGATCGGTCACCCGTCGTACGGCGGACTCCTGCGCCTTGGCACGGCCGAACAGCTTCAGCGTGGTCAGTCCACCGACAACATCCGCGAAGTGATGCGCCAGCACGGCCAGCGCATGCTGCCGACGGCGGCTACGCGCCTGTGTCACCCAGCCGATCAGCACCATGAAGATCGGGATCAGCGGCAGCGTGACCACCACGGTCCCCGCAGCAATCAGATCACCAGTAGCCATCCACCCGATCACACCGGCAGGCACGGTCGACGCCAGCACGAGCTGCGGCAGGTAGCGAGCGAAGTACGGATCAAGATCGTCCAAGCCCTTTGTCAGCAGCGTTGTGAGCGCACTGCTGCGTTCGCTACTCAGCCACACCGGCCCGAGCTTCAACGAGTGCTCCAGCACTTGCCGACGCAACGTCGACTTCACGGTGGCCGCTGCACGTTGCGCGACGACCTCCTGCGCCCACACCAGCAACGCCCGACCAGCCACCACAGCCCCTAGACCCCACGCGACCGCACCGACCCCGCTGCCCCGCAGTACGACGCCTGCGATGCCATGGGCCAGCAGCACCGCCTGCGCGATGATCAGCACGCCACTAGCAACACCGATCAGCACGGACCCAGCCAGGAACACCCGTGCACCACGTGCGCGACGCAGCAGCCGCGGGTCGAGCGGCTTCATGCGGCCACGACCCGCTTGCGGAACACCCAGTACGTCCAGCCCTGGTACAGCAGCACCAGCGGCAGGAAGATCGCCGTGATGATCGTCATCGCCTTCAGCGTGTACGGCGAGGAGGCGGCATCGGCTGCGGTGAGGGAAGTGCCCGGAAGCGTCGACGGCATCACGTCCGGGAAGAGCGCGACGAACAGCGACACCACGGCCAGTCCGATCGCGAGCGTTGTACCGACGAAGGCCCAGCCCTCACGGCGCAGTACGTTCGCGACCAGCCCGCCCGCGAACGCAACGATCGCGGCGACCGTGAGCACGACCGACGCGACGTCCCCACGCATGGACTGCGCCCACACCAGGAACGCGATCGTCAGCACCGCGGCGACCACACCCGCACGGGTAGCGAGCCGGTTCGCGCGGACCCGCAGGTCGTCGGTCGTCCGCAGCGCCAGGAAGATCGCGCCGTGCGTCACGAAGACAGCCACGAACGTCAGCCCGCCGAGCAGCGCGAACGGGTTCAGCAACGTCCCGAAGCTGCCGACGTACTCGTGCGCGTCGTCCAGCGGTACGCCGCGCACGATGTTGCCGAAGGCAACGCCCCACAGCAGCGCGGGCAGCACCGAGCCGACCACGATCATCAGGTCCATCCGGGACCGCCACGCCGGATCGTCCCGCTTCCCGCGGTACTCCAGCGCGACGCCGCGGACGATCAGCCCGACCAGGATGAAGAACAACGGCAGGTAGAACCCGCTGAACAGCGTCGCGTACCACTCCGGGAACGCGGCGAAGGTCGCAGCGCCCGCCATGATCAGCCAGACCTCGTTGCCGTCCCAAACCGGCCCGATCGTCTCGATCGCGGCCCGACGTTCGGTCTCGTTCCGGCCGAGCACGCGGTGCAGCATGCCGACGCCGAAGTCGAAGCCCTCGAGCACGAAGTACCCCGTCCACAGCATCGCGATCGCGATGAACCACACAGTCGTCAGTTCCATCTCGAGCCCCTCAGTACGCGAACGACAGTGGTTTGTCGGGTTGGTCCGACCCGGTGTCCGGTGGTGCGTCGGTCCCGGCCAGGCCGCCGCGGATCGTCCGCAGCATCAGCTTGACCTCGACCACCGCGAGCGCGCCGTACAGCGCGGTGAACCCGACCAGCGACGTGATCACCTCGCCGCTGGTCGTGCCCGGCGAGACACCCGATGCCGTCGGCAACAACCCGAACACCAGCCAGGGCTGCCGCCCGGTCTCGGTGAAGATCCAGCCGAACGTGTTCGCGATCAGCGGCAACAGCGGGAGCGGGGCCGCGACCCAGATCAGCCACCGCGCCGGTGCGCGGCCGCGGCGGGTCGTCCACAGCAGCCAGAGCGCGATCGCGGCGGACAGCATCCCGACGCCGATCATCAGCCGGAACGTCCAGTACGTCAGCGGGATGTTCGGCTTGTACGAGCCCGGGCCGTAGAGCTGTTCGTACGCGTCCTGCAGCGAGTTGATGCCCTTCACCTCGCCGCCGAAGTGCCCGGTCGCGAGGAACGACAGCAGGTACGGCGCCTTGATCGAGAAGATCTCCTTCGACCCGTCCAGCGTGCCGACGGTGAACACCGAGAACGACGCCGGTTTCTCGGTCTCGTACAGCGCCTCGGCCGCCGCCATCTTCATCGGCTGCACCTCGGTCATCACCTTGCCCTGCAGGTCACCGCTGATCGCCACACCGACACTGGCGACCAAGACGACCGAGGCGCCGATCTTCAGAGCGCTCCGGAAGACGTCCCGGTCGACGGACGGCCGCCGGATCAGGTGCCACAGCGCAACGCCGGCGACGAACGCCCCGCCGACCATGAACGCGGCGAAGATCGTGTGCGGAAAGGTGACCAGGACCACCTTGTTGGTCAGCACCGCCCACAGATCCGTCAGCTCGGCCCGGCCCCGCGAGGCGTTGTAGCGGAAGCCGACCGGGTTCTGCATCCACGAGTTGGCGGCCAGGATGAAGTACGCCGAGAGTTGCGTGCCGAGTACGACCATCCAGATGCAGCCGAGGTGGACGAGCTTCGGCAGCCGTTCCCAGCCGAAGATCCACAGGCCGATGAACGTCGACTCGAGGAAGAACGCCAGCAGCCCCTCGAGCGCCAGCGGCGCACCGAACACGTCGCCGACGAACCGGGAGTAGTCGCTCCAGTTCATCCCGAACTGGAACTCCTGCACCAGGCCGGTGACCACGCCCATCGCGATGTTGATCAGGAACAGCTTCCCGTAGAACTTGGTCAGCCGGAGGTACTTCTCCTTCCCGGTCCGGTACCACGCGGTCTGCAGGCCGGCGGTGATCGCGACCAGCGAGATCGTCACCGGCACGAAGAAGAAGTGGTACACGGTGGTGATCGCGAACTGCCACCGCGCCAGGTCCAGGGTGTCCATCGGAAGGCCTCCCAGCCCATCTACGACGTTACGTAGTAGATGTTACCCCAGATCTACTACGACCTGTAGTTATACTGATCGCGTGGCGAGTGAGGAGAAGGCACCGCGTCCCCTGGGTGACCTGGAACGCCTGGTGATGGAACAGCTCTGGGCGGCTCCGGCAGCGCTGACCGTGCGCGAGGTCCACGAGCAGCTGTCCAGCACGCGTGAGCTCGCGTACACCACCGTGATGACCGTTCTGGACCGGCTGGCGAAGAAGAAGCTGACCGAGCGCGAGCGCGACGGCAAGGCCTGGCGCTACCGGGCGGCCGCGCCCCGCGAGGAACTGGCCGCGGACCTGATGCGGGACGCTCTGGACAAGGCCGGCGACCGCCGTGCGGCCCTGGTCCGTTTTGTCGGCCAGGTCACCGACGAAGAGGCTGCGCTGCTCCGCGACGCTCTGTCCCGTCTGGACGAGCAGGGGTGACTGCCCCGGTCCTGCTGGCCGTCCTGGCGCTGGTACTGACCGGCCCGGCTCCGGCTCTGCTGGCTCGTTCCAACTGGCCCTACCGGGTCCCCCGCGCTGCCGTGATCCTCTGGCAGTCAATCGCCTTGGCCGCGGTACTGGCTGCGCTCGGTGCGGGCATCTCGTTGTCGTACTGGATCGCTGGACGGCCCGGTCAGCCTCGGTTCGACCCGTCGTCGCCACGGGACCTACTGGCCGCACTGATCCTCGCCATGGTTGCCCTGGTCGTCGTACGGCTGCTCTGGGCCGAAGGACGCGTCGCGGTCGGTACCAGGGCCAGACGTAAACGGCACCGCGACCTGGTCGACGTACTAGCAACACCGGACGGACTCATCCCGGGGTTGCGCGTACTGGCCGAAGAGACACCGCTCGCGTACTGCCTGCCTGCACTGCGTGGAGCCCGTGTTGTCGTCTCGGTCGGCGCACTGGATCGCCTGGACGACAGCGAACTCAAGGCAGTACTGGCACACGAGCAGGCGCACCTGCGTGCACGGCACGACCTCGTGCTCGAGGAGTTCACCGCACTGCACCACGCCTTCCCCCGCTGGGTGCGGAGCGACGTAGCACTCGAGCAGGCGCGCACGCTGGTCGAGCTGCTCGCAGACGACGACGCCCGCCGCCGCAACGGCGCACGGCCTCTCGCGCGCGCACTGGTTGCTCTTGCTGGAGCACCTGCGCCCGACGCGGCGCTGGCCGCAGCCAAGTCCGCGACAGTACTACGGGTACAACGCCTCGCAGGTCCCGCCGGCAACGAACGTGCTTTGTCCGCGGTCACCTACGCGGCCGCGGCAGCGCTACTGGTCCTGCCCACGATCACCGTCGCCGCGCCGATCGTGAAGGCGATCGTGGACGCGGTCAGCTAACCGAACCGTTTGCCCTCGCCTCGCGCGACGGCCAGGAGCACCAGCCCCGACAGAACCAACAGAACAACCATGGTGACGACGAATGTCAGCACTTCTCTCCCCGGATCCCCACACCCAACACAGAACCTGACGTACCTAACGCGGCAGAAGTTCCCCGAATGCCTTGGCGATTTCGTCGACCTGCCAATCCAGCGTCATCGGCGTGATCACCAGCTCGACCCACGACCACCCCGGTACGTCGGCCGCCGTCCACGGACCGCACAACGACTCGCGGGTCCGCTCCATCCGCTCCACGGCGGCGCGCTCGATCGACTCGGCCGCACGCGGCGCGTAGACCCGGAACGAGTTCGTGTGCGGCGGCTCCGGGAAGACCCGGAAACCCTCGCTCTGCAAGGACATCGCGACCTCGACGGCCCGTTCGTGCAGGTCGTCCATCAGCGGCAGCACGGTCCGCAGGCCGTTCCGCGCGGACACGGCGTACGGGAACATCGAGAACAGGTTGCCGCCGAGCCGGCGCTGCCACCGGCGGACCTCGGCGATCATGTCCTCGGGTCCGGCGAGGGCGGCACCGCTGATGCCGCCGAGGATCTTGTAGAACGACACGTACACGGTCGACGCCAGCGCACCGATCTCGGCGAGGCTGCGGCCGAGGTACGGCGTGCTCTCCCAGAGGCGGGCGCCGTCGAGGTGCAGCGGTACGCCGCGCTCGGCGCACGACCTGGAGAACACGACGAGCTCGTCCCACGTCGGCAGTACGAACCCTGCGTCGCGCAACGGAAGCTCCAGCGTGACGGCGGCGAGGTTGCCGGGGATCGCAGCCAGCTCGTCCGGACGCGGCTGGCGCGGCTCCGACGTCATCCGCTCGATGCGCAGGTGGTGTACCTCCTCGAGCGCGTTCAGCTCGTGGACCAGGAGGTGTGCCAGTCCGTGGACTGCGACCCGGCTGGTCCCGGCACGGTCGGCGTACACCCGTAGCACTGCCTGCTGGGCCATGATGCCGGTCGGGAGGAACACCGCAGCCGGCTTGCCGAGGAGCTCGGCGACCTCCTGCTCCAGCGCCGCTACCTCGCCACCGTTGCCGTAGACATCTACCTGGTCGGCTGTCGCCGCCTCCGCGAGCTCCCGCAGCCGGTCTGCTGCCGGCAGCCGCCGGCTGGAAAGCCAACGCTCACAGTTGTCCGCCGCGTTCTTCCGGCGCTCTCGCAGGTCCTCGGAGGTAGTAGCCACGCCTCCATCTTCTCCTGTTCAGATCGTGGCTGTGACCAGGTGCTTGCCCTGCACCGTTCTGATCTCTACCGAATGCACTTCATCCAGCGGGATCAGTACGCCGCCACCGAACGTACTGCCGTTTTCTGCGGCCTTCTTCGAGACCTCCCAGCTACCTGCGATCCACGTGTAGCCCTCGTTGTTCGTGACGACCATCTCGCACTGGTCACCAGCCCTGAGACCGGACAGCTGGACTTGTACCCAGCTCCAGCCCGGCCGTGGCTCCACAGTCGCTGTCATCCGTGTACCGGTGTTGGTGTCGACCGTGCTCACCTGCTTGGACCCCGCGACCGCCTGGTCGTCGTTCGGCGCCGTAGACCGTCCGAGCGCGACGCCACCGCCCAGAGCACCAGCCACCAGTACGAACGCAGCCGCAACCAGCAGCCAGGGTGAGCGCCGCCTAGGCCTTACCGGCTCTGGACGGACCTCGCGCAGCGTCCGCTGCAGCATGAGGTCGCCGCCCTCAGGTGCGCCGTCCAGGAAGGCCTCCGGCGGTACCTCACCCAGGAGGTCCTTCAGCTCGGCCAGCTCGGCCACTTCCGCCCTGCACTCAGCACAGGTGGCCAGGTGCTCCTCGACCTCGGCGATGTCAGCCGGCTCCAGCGCACCCAGGACATAGGCGCCCAGCTGCGTACGGTCGTGCTCACTCATGGGACACCTCCTCCTCGGACTTCTCTGCCAACACCGTGCGCAGAGCTCGGAGGGCGTAGTACGAACGCGATTTCACGGTACCGGGCGGCACGCCCAGCTCCTTCGCAGCTTCTGCCACGGACCGGCCGCGGTAGTACAGCTGCACCAGTACTTCACGGTGCTCGGGCGACACCTTGTCCAGCGCCGCCATCACCACCATGGTGTTCACCACGGACTCGGAGTGATCCCCCTCGACCGGTGGTCTGTCCAGTACGTCGGCCACCTCGGCCGGCCGCGCCGCTCTGGCCCGGGCCCGGTCGGTGACCAGGTTCCGCGCCACGGTCAGCAGCCAGCCCCGTACCGACCCCTTCCCGGCGGCCAGGTCGTCGGCATGCTTCCACGCCCGCAGCAGGGTTTCCTGTACGACGTCCTCGGCCGCGGCCCGGTCTCCGGTCAAACGGGTCGCGTACGCGAGCAGGCTGCGCCCGTGCTCGGCGTACAGCGCGCGTATCAGGGTCTCGGCGTCGCGCCGTCCCGGGGTGTCACCCACCGACCGCACGATACCGGGATCACGAGGCGCCGACACCAGGACAGCACCGACCGAATCAGTAACCGCCACGGCCACTACACGTACGCCCGCCCGGACCGGTTCAACTATCGTCACCGGCATGAGCCAGGAAATCCCCGCACCGGTCCAGCGCGCCCTGGACGCCATCGACGCCCTCGACAACGACGCCTTCGTCGCAGCCTTCGCCCCCGACGGCTACGTCGACGACTGGGGCCGCCAGTTCCGCGGCCCGGACCAGATCCGCACCTGGAGCACCAACGAGCTGATCGGCAAACAAGCCACGTTCACCAACACCGAGATCAGCACCCCCGGCAACCCCGTCACCATCCTCACCCAGGTCGGCGGCCAGGCTTCAACGGCCCCTCCCACTTCACCTTCACCATCCAGGACGATCAACTCACCTCGATGACCATCACTGCCTAGACGGGTTCGGGTTCGCGGATGCGTTGGGAGATTACTGCGGAGACGCCGTCGCCGCGCATGGTGACGCCGTAGAGGGCGTCGGCCACCTCCATGGTGCGCTTCTGGTGGGTGATGACCAGGAGCTGGCTGTTCTCGCGGAGTTCCTCGTAGATCTCCAGGAGGCGGCCCAGGTTGGTGTCGTCGAGGGCAGCCTCCACCTCGTCGAGGATGTAGAACGGCGACGGGCGGGCCTTGAACAGGGCGACCAGGAAGGCGACGGCCACCAGCGAGCGCTCACCACCGGACAGCAGCGACAGGCGCTTGACCTTCTTGCCCGGTGGGCGGGCCTCGACGTCGATGCCGGTGGTCAGCATGTCGGACGGATCGGTCAGCACCAGCCGGCCCTCGCCGCCGGGGAACAGCCGGCTGAAGACGTGCTCGAACGCGATCTCGACGTCCTGGTACGCCTGGGTGAAGACCTGCTCGACCCGCTCGTCGACCTCCTTGACGATGTCCATCAGGTCGCGGCGGGACTTCTTCAGGTCGTCGAGCTGCTCGGACAGGAAGCGGTGCCGCTCCTCCATCGCCTCGAACTCCTCGAGCGCCAGCGGGTTGATCTTGCCGAGCTGGTTCAGCGCCCGCTCGGCCTGCTTCAGCCGCTTCTCGACCTTCGTACGGTTGAACGGCTCACCCTCGCCCGGCTCGCTGTCGTCTGCTGACGGCACCGGAGGCACCAGCTGGTCCGGTCCGTACTCCGTGACCAGCGCGTCGACCTCGATACCGAGCTCGCCCAGCGCCTTCTCGTACAGCGCCTCGAGCCGCATCTTCTGCTCGGCCCGCGCCAGCGCGTCCCGGTGCACGGTGTTGGTCAGCTGCTCCAGGTCGGAGCTCAGATTCCGGGTCGCGGACCGGGCCTGCGCGAGCGCCTGCTCCCGGTCCGCCCGCTGCGCCTGGATGGCCGCCCGCTCGGAGGCCGCCAGCTGCAGCGAGGACTCCAGCCGCGCCAGCACGTGACCCGCTGCCAGATGTACGGCGTTCGCCGCCTCGGCCTGCCGCGCCCGCCGGGCCGCCCGCGCGATCGACCGCGCCCGTGCCTCCCGTTCCTGCCGCGCCGCCCGCTCCAGCGAGTCCGCTCGGCCGGACAGCGCCCGCGCCCGCTCCTCGGTGGTCCGCAGCGCCAACCGCGCCTCCATCTCGGCCGCCCGCCCCGCCTTGGCCGCCTCGGCCAGCCGGTCGCGTTCCGACGTGTCCGGCTCGTCGCCCTCCTCGTCGAACGCCTCGGCGTCCATCAGCCGCTCTTCGAGCTCGGCGAGACCGGACAGGTTCTTGTCGCGCTCGGCCTCGGCCGCCGCGATCGCCTCGGCCATCCGCTCGGCCTCGCCGCGGGACGCCTTCGCCAGCGACCCGAAGTGCCCGAGCTGCTCGGCCACCGCCGCCATCGACGCGTCCGACTCGTGCAGCCGGGCCAGCGTGATCTCGACGGACTCCTTCTGCCGGGCCCGTTCGTCCTCCATCGCCTGCAACTCGAACCGCAGCCGCTCGCTCCGCGCCGTCGCCTCGGTCAGCTTCTCCGCCGCCTCGTCGACCGCGGACTGCACCTCGATCAGGCTCGGCGCCGCGTCGGACCCGCCGTACGCGAAATGCGCTCCCAGGACGTCGCCCGCGCGCGTCGTACACGTGACGTCGGGCAGGTTCCGCACCAGCGATCGCGCCGCCGGAACGTCGTCCGCGACCGCGACCTTGCGCAGCAGCCGGCGCAGCGCGGGCCGGAGCGTCTCGGGGCATTCGACGACGTCCACGGCGTACGACGCGCCGTATGGCAGCACCGGCCACAGCGAGTAGTCGTCGGCCGGGGCGTCGCCGAGCAGCATCCCGGCGCGGCCGAGGTCGTGCTCCTTGAGGTGGCCGACGGCGTGCAGGGCCGCATCGGTGTGGGTGACGGCGACCGCGTCCGCGGCCTCCCCGAGCGCCGCCGCGATGGCCGTCTCGTACCCGGGCCGGACGCTCAGCAGCGCCGCGACCGAGCCCATCAGGCCGTTGATCTGCTCGGACGCCGCCAGCAGCGCGCCGGCCCCGTCCTTGCGGTTCAGACCGAGCTCGAGCGCTTCCTTCCGTGCCGCCAGACCGGTGCGCTCACGCTCGGCGTCGCGCTCCTCGGCCCGCAGCTTCGCCAGCCGCTCGTCCAGCTCGTCCAGTACCGCCTGGGCGCCCTCGTACTCCTCGTCGAGGCCCTTCTCGCCGGCGTCCAGCCCGGCCACCTGGGTTTCCAGCGCGGTGAAGTCGTGCTGCGCCTTGGCCGCCCGCTCCTCCGCCTCGCGGCGGTTGTTCGCCAGCCGGCCGATCTCGGACTCGGCCGCGGCGGCGCGGCTCTGCAGCGCGTTCACCTGGCCGGTCAGCCGGGCCAGGCCCTCGCGCCGGTCGGCGGCGGCCCGGATCAGCGCGGAGATCCGGCGCTCCTCCTCGGCCTCCTGCGCCTCCAGCTGCTGGCGGCGCTCGACCGACTCGGCGAGCAGCTCCGAATGCGCCTCAACCTCGGCCTCGATCTGCGCCTCGGTCTCGCGCACCCGGGCGGCCTCCAGCTCGAGCTCCTCGGGGTCGCGACCCGGCCGCGGCTCCTCGGCCTCGTCGTTCAGCGAACGGATCCGGTCCGCGGCGATCCGGGCCGTACCCTTGATCTTCTCGCCGAAGCCGGACAGCTGGTACCAGGTGTCCTGGGCGGCCTGCAGCGCCGGAGCGTCTTCGCGGAGCGCGTCCTCCAGCTCCGCCTCCAGCTCCCGCGCCTCGCGCAGCTTCGCCTCGGTCTCGGTCCGGCGTTCGGTCAGCCGGGCCTCGTCACGCAGCTCGGCCTCGAGGGCGGACTGGGCCTGGACGATGTCGTCGGCGAGCAGCCGGGCGCGGCCGTCGCGGACCTCGGCCTGGATCGTCACCGCCCGGCGCGCCACCTCCGCCTGGCGCCCGAGCGGCTTCAGCTGGCGGCGGATCTCGGTGATCAGGTCGCCGAGCCGGTGCAGGTTGCCCTCGGTGGCCTCCAGCTTCCGGATCGCCTTTTCCTTGCGCTTGCGGTGCTTCAGGACACCGGCCGCCTCCTCGACGAACCCGCGGCGGCCTTCCGGCGTGGCGCGCAGGATCGAGTCCAGCTGGCCCTGGCCCACGATGACATGCATCTCGCGGCCGATACCGGAGTCGCTGAGCAGTTCCTGGACGTCGAGCAGCCGGCAGTTCTGGCCGTTGATCTGGTAGTCGGACCCGCCGTTGCGGAACATCGTCCGGCTGATCGTCACCTCGGCGTACTCGATCGGCAGCGCGCCGTCGGAGTTGTCGATGGTGAGGACGACCTCGGCGCGCCCGAGCGGCGAGCGCCCGGAGGTGCCGGCGAAGATGACGTCCTCCATCTTGCCGCCGCGCAGCGACTTCGCGCCCTGCTCACCCATCACCCAGGCCAGTGCGTCGACGACGTTCGACTTGCCGGAGCCGTTGGGTCCGACGATGCAGGTGATGCCTGGTTCGAAGTTCATCGTCGTCGCGGACGCGAACGACTTGAAACCCCGGAGCGTCATGCTCTTCAGGTACAAGGCGAAGGTCTCCAACCCGTGAAAGGACAGACGGTACCTAAGGAACCGCCGTAGCTGTTCGTCACGCTGCCGCTACCCGGGGGAAGGTGTTCCGCTTCGCAGTCTACAAAGAGAACCACGTGAACCAGCGGAGGCCGAGCCGATCAGAGTTGGCCGGCGAAAGCGGTGGGGGCACAACATCAGGTGAACATACAACCGGCGGAGGCCCGGACGGGGGCCACCGCCGTGTGTGAGCAGACGGTAAAGATGTACTTCTGTGCGTCAGACGGAGGCGGGGGTCCGCAGTGCCTCGTCGACGGTGAGCAGCCGACCCTCGTGGATCTGAGCCACCAGGTGGTCGTTCTCTGCCTGGAGCCGCATCACGTGCGCCTCCAGATCTGCGACGCGCCGGTTGAGCAGACGAACCTGCTCGAGCATGCGCGGGTCAGTGCCTCCAAGATGCCCTAGAAGAGCCTTGGCCATTGTGCTGTCCTCCGGAAGGGTTCTGGCCGTCGCGCTCCTCAGTCCTGGTCAAGCGGGAGCGCCGAAAAGGTGTGCCGTCTTTCAGGGTGACACCGGCGGGGCCGACGGGTCAACCTGGGCCACATTTGTTAACGATACCTCGCTCACCAGCGAACCTGGCGTGGAACGGGCTGACATTTCGGGCACCGGTACGACGAACGGTTCATGAACGGCTCGCGACGGATCGGCCGGCCGTCCCGCGGGCACGGTGATCCCTCCTGCCCGTAGACGTTCAGGCCGCGCTCGAAGTACCCGGATTCGCCGTTCACGTTGACGTACAGCGCGTCGAAGCTGGTGCCACCAACGGTCAGCGCCTCGGCCATCACGTCGTGGGCGTGACCGAGGATCCCCTTTATTTGTAAGGGTTTCAGCGTTTCTGTGGCCCGGGCGTAGTGGAACTTCGCCCGCCACAACGTCTCGTCGGCGTAGATGTTGCCGATCCCGCTGACCGCGGTCTGGTCCAGCAACGCCCGTTTGAGTCCGGTCCGGCGGCGGCGCAGTTTGGCGACCACCGCGTCGGTATCGAACAGCGGATCGAACGGGTCGCGGGCGATGTGCGCGATCTCGGCGGGCAGCTCCGCGCCGCCCTCGGAGTAGGACAGACCACCGAACATCCGCTGGTCCACAAACCGGACCTCTTGGCCGCCATCCGAGAACCGGAACCGGACCCGCAGGTGCGGCTCGTCCGGCGCGCCGACCGGCTGGACCCGGAACTGGCCGCTCATCCCGAGGTGCGTCAGCACGGCGTCACCCGACGTGAGCGGCAGCCACAGGTACTTCCCGCGCCGGGCCGGCTCGGCGAAGACCTGGCCCTTGAGCCGGGACACGAAATCCTCCGGCCCGGCGGCGTGTCGCCGCACCGGGCGCGGATGCAGCACCTCGACCGTGTCGACGGTCCGGCCGGTGAGAAACTCCACCAGCCCCCGCCGCACCACTTCTACCTCAGGAAGCTCAGGCACCTCAGGGCTGCTGCGAGGGGTCCACGCTGTCCGGGTGCGCGGCGCGCAGGGCCTTCCAGGCGGTCTCGGCGGCCTGCTGCTCGGCTTCCTTCTTGCTCCGGCCGATGCCGTGCCCGTAGGTGTCGGTCCCGATCCGGACCCGGGCCTCGAACGTCTTCGCGTGGTCCGGCCCGGACTCCGCGATCACGTACTCCGGGACGCCGACGCCGAGCTGGGCGACCAACTCCTGCAGCGAGGTCTTCCAGTCCAGGCCGGCGCCGAGCCGGGCCGACGACTCCATCAGGTCGTCGAACAGCCGGTGCACCACCCCGCCCGCGACCTCGAAGCCGCGGTCCAGGTACACGGCGCCGATCAGCGCCTCGACACAGTCGGCGAGGATCGAGGACTTGTCCCGACCACCGGTGGCCTCTTCCCCGCGGCCGAGCCGCAGGTACTTGCCCAGCTTGAGCTCGCGGGCGACACCCGCGAGCGCACGCATGTTGACCACCGCGGCGCGGAGCTTGGCCAGCCGGCCTTCGCTCAGGTCCGGGTGGTTCCGGAACAGCGACTCCGTGACGATGACGCCGAGCACGGAGTCCCCGAGGAACTCCAGCCGCTCGTTCGTCGGCAGCCCACCGTTCTCGTACGCGTACGAGCGGTGGGTGAAGGCGTGCTCCAGCAAATTGTCAGCCAGCGATACGCCGAGCCGCTGGTTCAGCTCGGCGTAGAGCCCCGTTTCGTTGACCGAATTCACTGTGACTGGTGCCGTTTAGCTCTCGACGACCTGGCGGCGCTCACCCTTGGCGCCGTACTGGCCGCAGTTCGGGCAGACGGTGTGCTGCAGGTGCTTCGCGCGGCAGGCGGGGTTCACGCAGGTCACCAGCGACGGGGCAGTGGTCTTCCACTGGGCCCGGCGGCTGCGGGTGTTGCTGCGCGACATCTTCCGCTTCGGAACGGCCACGGTTACGGACTCCTCGGTTTCACAGGCTGGTCGGACCCGCCGGTTGGTTGGTGTATCTAGTTGTGCTGCTCGTCCTGCTCGCGCAGGTTGCCGAGGGCGGCCCAGCGGGGGTCGATCCGTTCCTCGTGCTTGTGGCCGGGCTCGTCCGCCAGGCGTACCCCGCACTCGGGGCACAGGCCCGGACAGTCGTCCGTACACAGTGGCTGGAACGGCAGTGCGAGCACCACCTGGT
This sequence comes from Kribbella sp. NPDC004536, assembly GCF_042873835.1. Classification (NCBI taxonomy): domain Bacteria; kingdom Bacillati; phylum Actinomycetota; class Actinomycetes; order Propionibacteriales; family Kribbellaceae; genus Kribbella; species Kribbella sp. NPDC004536. The sequence goes on from NZ_JBIALY010000004.1 coordinate 127,960, forward strand.
CCCTCAGCACCGGCTCGAGGTCGATCAGATCGCCCTCCATCCGGCTGGCCTCGTCCGGCTCGGCGTCGCTCTCCGGGTAGACGTACAGTTCCTGGACGTCAGCGAGGAACTCGTCCTCGATATCGACCAGGCACCGCGCGCACTCCCCGACCAGGCGGCCGCGGGCCGTTCCGGTGACGAGCACCCCTTCGACCACCGATTCCAGCCGTAGATCGAACTGGATCGGATCGCCTTCGGGAACGCCGATCACGTCGATTCCGAGATCTGCCGGCGCCGGCGCCGTAAAGGTGACTTCGCGTTGGGACCCGGCGCGGCGTGTCAGCTCGTGCGTGTCGATCACGAGTGGGGACCGCGGGTCCAGGACGCTCAGGGCAACCCTTTCAGGCGTGGGCAGGCAAGATCTCGGTCTCGTCGAGACCGGTTGTCAAGACTACCAACTCCGCGGCGTACCGCCCAATCCGGGGCAGCCTAGAGCGTGTTCAGTAACCGAGCGTGAACGGCAGGGGTCACGAACGTGCTGACGTCGCCGCCGAGCCGGGCGATCTCCTTGACCCAGCTGGAGGAGATGAACGCGTGCTCCGGCGCGGTCGGGAAGAACAGCGTGTCCACCCCGGTCATCCGCCGGTTCAGCTGCGCCATCTGCAGCTCGTAGTCGTAGTCGGCGGCCGAGCGGAGCCCTTTGACGATCACCCTGGCGCCCTCGGCCTTGCAGTAGTCGACCACCAGGCCGTCGAACGAGCCGACGCGGACGTTCGGGAACGGCTCGACCAGCTCGGTGAGCATCTCGATCCGCTCCTGCGGGCCGAACAGCCGGTTCTTCGACTGGTTCACCCCGGTCGCGACGATCAGCTCGTCGAAGGCGGCTGCCGCCCGGGTGACGATGTCCAGATGCCCGACGGTGGGCGGGTCGAAAGTGCCTGGAAAGACCGCCTTAGCCATGCCGGTGACCGTACCAAAGGCGGGCCTCGCCGTACTTACGGTCCCGCAGCGCGGCGAACCCCTCCGGCCACTCCCACGGCTCGCGTTTCCCGCGTTCGACCACGACGACCGCGTCGTCCGCGAGCCAGCCGCGTGCCGCCAGGTCGGTCAGCACGTCCTGCAGCTCGGCGGTCTCCAGCTTGTACGGCGGGTCCGCGAAGACGAGGTCGAACACCGCCGGGGCGTCACCCGCTGTGACCTTCTCCACCGGTCGGGTGAGCAGCTTCGCGCCGGGGAGGTCCACCACCTTGATGTTCGCCGCGATCACGTCGGCCGCCCGCCGGTCCGACTCGACGAGTACGGCGGTCGCGGCGCCCCGGGACAGCGCCTCCAGCCCGATCGCGCCGGATCCGGCGTACAGGTCGAGCACCGCCAGCCCGTCGAAGCTGCCGAACTCCGACTCCAGCGACGAGAACAACGCCTCCCGCACCCGATCGGCGGTCGGCCGCGTCCCACTCCCCGGCGGCACGGCGATCCGCCGCCCCCCGGCCGCTCCCCCGACGATGCGTGTCACGTCTTCTCCAGGTATTCGGTGGTCTCCGACTCCAGGGCGCTCCGGACCACGGCGAGCAGTGTGGGGAACTCGGACAGCGCGGGGTCGACGCCGACGATCCTGGTTGCCTCTTGCCGCGCCCTCAGGATCACGTCCTCGTCGCGCAGCACGCTCAGCAGCTTCAGGCTCGACCGGCGCCCGGACTGCGCGACCCCGAGCACGTCGCCCTCCCGCCGGGTCTCCAGGTCGATCCGGGACAGCTCGAACCCGTCCGTCGTGGACGCGACCGCCTCGAGCCGCCCGTACGACTTCGACCCCGCCCACAGGTCGGTGACCAGCAGGCACAGCCCAGGGACCTTGCCGCGCCCGACCCGCCCGCGCAGCTGGTGCAGCTGTGAGATCCCGAACCGGTCCGCGTCCATGATCACCATCGTCGACGCGTTCGGTACGTCGACGCCGACCTCGATCACGGTGGTCGCGACCAGTACGTCGATCTCGCCGGCCGCGAACCGCGACATCACCGCGTCCTTCTCGTCGGCCGGCAACCGCCCGTGCAGGATCTCCACCCGCAGGTCGTGCAGAATCTCGCCGAGCGCCTCGGCCACCTGGACCACCGAGATCGGCGGACGCACCTGCTTCTTGCCGCCCTCGTCGGTCTCGAGCAGCTCGCCTTCCTCGTCCTTCGCGTTCTTGACGTCGTCGCCGATCCGCGGACATACGACGTACGCCTGGTGCCCCTTGCCGACCTCCTCGCGGACCCGGGCCCAGGCACGCTGCAGCCAGTCGGGCCGCTCCTTCGCCGGTACGACCGACGACTGGATCGGCGACCGCCCGGCCGGGAGCTGAGTGAGGGTCGACACCGCGAGGTCGCCGAACACGGTCATCGCGACCGTCCGCGGGATCGGCGTCGCGGTCATCACCAGTACGTGGGGCGTGTTCTCACCGGACTTCGCGCTCAGCGCCGCCCGCTGCTCGACCCCGAACCGGTGCTGCTCGTCGACCACCACGAGCCCGAGGTCCGCGAACTGCACCTTGTCCTCCAGCAGCGCGTGCGTGCCGACGACGATCCCGGCGGCCCCGCTGGCCGCGTCGAGCATCGCCGTACGTCGCGAGGCCGCGTTCAGCGAACCGGTCAGCAGGCCGATCTTCGTCGCGTTCTCCGCACCGCCGAGCATGCCTTGCTCGGCCAGCTCGCCGAGCATCTTCGTCAGCGTCTTGTGGTGCTGCACCGCGAGCACCTCGGTCGGCGCGAGCAACACCGCCTGGCCGCCGTTGTCCACGACCGACAGCATCGCCCGCAGCGCGACCACGGTCTTGCCGGAGCCGACCTCACCCTGCAGCAGCCGGTGCATCGGGTGCGGGCGGGCGAGATCCGCGAAGATCTCCTCCCCCACCTCGGCCTGGCCCTCGGTCAGCTCGAACGGCAACCGCTTGTCGAAGTCGTCGAGCAGGCCGCCCTGGACCCGCGGCCGCGGTACGGCGTTCAGCGCGTCGGTGACCGCACGGCGCTGGGCGAGGATCGTCTGCATCACCAGCGCTTCCTCGAACCGGAACCGCTGCTGCGCGTCGTGGATGTCCTTCTCGGTGTCCGGCAGATGCACCTTCTGCAGGGCGTCGCGGAGCCCGAGCAGCTTCTCGTTGCGCAGGATCAGGTCCGGCACCGGGTCGTCGATCCGGTCGTCCAGGCCGTCCAGCACGATCTTCACCGACCGCTCGATCGTTGCGGTCGGCAACTTCGAGGTCGCCGGGTAGAGCGGCCGGAACGGCCGGGCCCGGCGCTCGATCTCGGCCTCGGTCAGGTCGTCGGTGTCGAGCACCTCGGTGCCGGGATTCTTCAGCTGCATGGTGGTCCGGAACATCGTCACCTCGCCCCAGAACAGGGCGGCGGTGCCGGGCTTCAGCTTCTCCAGCAGCCACGGCTGGTTGAAGAACGCCAACTCGATGTCGTTGCGGCCGTCGGTGACCACGACCTTGGTGATCGTCCGCTTCTTGCGGAACTTGTAGGCGTCCTCGGGCTTGATCTCGAGCTTGGTGTCCAGCGTGCGGGCGCTGACCTTCTTGACCCGGCCGTTGACGGTCGCCTGGTCGCCGACCTCGAGCTCGTCGAACGGCGTCAGCTCGCCCTTCTTCAGGTACCGCCGCGGGTAGTGCCGCAGCAGCTCGCCGACGGTCTCGATCCCGAGCACCTCGGCGAACGTCTTGGCCGTCTTCGCTCCGAGGAAGTCGCGGAGCTTACGGTCGGTATCGGTTCTCATTCCACCCCGATCAGCAACGGGTACCTGTCCTGCCCTCCGTCGTACACCATCACGTCGACATCTTTGCGCTGCCGCCGGACATGTCGCTCGACCGCCGCCGCGAGTTCGGGGTCCGCGTCCCGGCCGGTGACGATCGTCAGCAGTTCGCCGCCACCACCCAGCAGCCGGTCGACCACGCCGTACGTCGCCTGCTCCAGGTCGTCGGTGATCAGCGCGAAGTCGCCGTCGACCACGCCCAGCGCGTCACCGACCCGGCACATTCCGGCCATCGTCCAGGCGTCCTTGACCGCGATCGTGACCGCGCCGTGGCGGGTCTGCCCGGCGGCGGCCGAGAGCTGTACGACGTCGTCGTCGAAGCTGCGCTCCGGGTCGTGGACGGCGACCGCGGCCAGGCCCTGGACCTGGGCGCGGGTCGGGATCACCGCGACGCGGATGCCGTCCTGGCGGGCCGCGGTCGCGGCGGCCTCGGCGACCGCGATCGAGTCCTGGTCGTTCGGCAGGATCACGATCTCCGGGGCCTTCGACTGCTCGATCGCCTGCAGCAGTTCACCGGTCGAGCAGCGCCGGCCGGGTCCGCCGCGGATGATCCGGGCGCCGGCCTCGGCGAACAGTTCGCCCAGTCCGTCGCCGGCGACGATCGCGATCACGGCCCGGCCCGGGGCCGGCTCGTGCTGGTGCGCCTGATCGGCGAAGTGCGTGACCCGGATCCGGTGCGGGCGGCCGATGTCGATGCCGTGCTCGATCGCGGCGCCGACGTCGTCGGTGTGGACGTGGACGTTCCACAGCCCGTCGCCGCCGACCACGACGACCGAGTCGCCGAGCGCGGCCAGGCTCTGCCGGAAGTCCCCGATCTTGTCGTCGGCCGCGTCCAGCAGGTACATCACCTCGTACGCCGGTCCATCGACGCTTGCACTGCTTTCACCCTGGGGCTCCACGCGGGCAGGTACCTCGACCCGGACGTGCTGCCCGGTGAGGACGGACTCCATGGCGCCGAGGATCACCACCAGGCCGGCTCCCCCGGCGTCGACGACGCCCGCGCGGCGGAGTACGTCGAGCTGTTCGGTCGTCTTCGTGAGCGCCTGGCGGGCGGAGGCGACCGCGGCGAGGCAGACGTCGGCGAGGGACTTGCCCTCGTTCGCGGCGGTCATCGCGCCGGTCGCGGCCGCGCGGGCGACGGTCAGCATCGTCCCTTCGACCGGCTGCGCGACCGCACCGTACGCGGCGTCGGCAGCGAACCGGAGGGCGTCCGCGAAGGCGGCGGCCTCGCTCATCTTCGGGTCGGCCAGGACACCGTTCACCTGGTCCCGCGGGAGGTTCTCGTCCAGGCGGAGGCCGCAGGCGCGGATCAGCTGCGAGGTGATCACGCCGGAGTTCCCGCGGGCGCCGAGCAGGGCACCACGGCCGAATGCCTGGATCGCCTCGGTGAAGGTCAGCTCGCCCTTCGGCAGCGCGTCACAGGCGGCTTCCCAGGTCAGGTAGAGGTTGGTCCCGGTGTCGCCGTCCGGCACCGGGTACACGTTCAGCTCGTCGATCCCGGTCCGCGCCCGCGCCAACTCCGCCAACGCGGTCCGAGCCCACGCCCGCAACACCTCAACCGTCAGTTCCTCCACGCCCGGAAGGCTAACGCGTACCGAACGACAGGAGGTGGTCCCCTCCGCGACCAGTTCGGCGCGGGTCGCCAGGCGGGCGGGGGCGTATACGTACCCGACTACGTCCTGTCGTTCGGTACGGTTCCCCGGTGAGTGTGTTGTTCTCGGCCGCAGCCGACAGCTACGGGTTGGCGGTGCGGGAGCTCCGCGGCGAGTTCGGGCGAGACCTGAAGATCGAGCGAGTCGGGGCGGAGCTCGGCCGGGTGGACGGACCGTCGGTGCGAGAACTGGCTGCGGCGTGCGACGACGGCCGGATCATGTTCGTCCGCCATCTGACGGTCGAGATCGCGAGCTTCGAGGAGCTGCCGCCGGACTACGAGCTGGCGGAGCTGGTGCTGGCCGAGCTGCCGGAGTACCCGAAGGCGCTGGCCGTCCAGGCGTGGACCGACGGTCCGGGAGGCGGCTCGTACTACCACCGTCTGGAGGAGGCGCTGGCCGGCCGAGGAGTGGCCGTCACCCGCTCGGGCCAGGAGTATGTCGTCTCGTGCTTCGGCGGCCGGAAGGCGATCCTGCTCGGGGTGAACCGGCTCGCGGACAGTCTGTCGGACTGGCCGGGTGGGCGGATGCGGTTGGCTCGGGGGGAGGGGCGGGTGTCGCGGTCGGAGTTCAAGTTGGAGGAGGCGATCGCGACGTTCGGGCTGGAGTTGCCGAGGGGCGGGAAGGCCGTCGACCTGGGGGCGTCGCCGGGTGGGTGGACGCGGATTCTGCGGCAGCACGGGCAGGAGGTGTGGTCGGTCGACCCCGGTTCGCTGGATCCGCGGCTGCGTGATGACCGGCGGATCCACCACGAGGCGACCACCGCCGGGCGGTTCTTCGCGGCCAACCGGGTCCGGTTCGACGTGGTGGTGAACGACATGCGGATGGACCAGGTGACCAGCGCCCGGATGATGCTCGACGCGGCCGCCCACCTGCGCCGCGGCGGTCTCGCGGTCGTCACCCTCAAGGGCGGCGGCAAGAACCCGCTCGACGGCGCCCGGCGCGGCATCGACGTACTCCGCGAGCGGTACGACGTACTGCACGCCCGCCAGCTCCACCACAACCGCAACGAGATCACCGTCGTTGCCCGCAGACACGACTAGGCGCCCGGGGGGAACCCCGGGCGCCTGGTCGGAAAGCCCTACACGGAGAAAGCTGGATCAGCCGACGACGCGCTGGACCTTTCCTGCCTTGATGCAGGAGGTGCAAACCTTCATCCGGGTCGGGGTGCCCTTGATGATGGCGCGGACCGGCTGGATGTTGGGGTTGAAACGGCGCGGCGTACGAGCCTTGACCCGCCGGATCATCGCGCCCTTACCCAGGCGGGCAACGCTGTTGCCGAACGTCGGCTGCTTGCCGCAGACATCGCACTTCTTAGACATGATTCTCCGTGTTCAGGGTCGTGACTCCGACAGATCATGTTACATGGCTGTCAGCACACGACCAATTCGAGTGCCAGGCCCTGATCAGGCAGTGAGGTACGCCACTTCGTCGTCGGTCAGCGACACCGAGAGCCCCGGTGTCGAGGTCCGCGTCTCGCTGACGTGCCGCGGCCCGATCAGCGGGAACACCGGGTACGGCTGGTGCAGCAGCCAGGCCAGCGCGATCGCCGTCGGCTCCACACCCTTCGCCGCCGCGAGCTCCCGCGCACGGTCCAGCCGCTGGAAGTTCTCGTCGGAGTAGAAGCAGCGCACCAGCTCCTGGTCCGACGTGTCCTCCGGCTTGGCCCGCCCGGTGAAGAACCCGCGCGCCTGGCTCGACCACGGGAACAGCGCGACCTGCCGTTCCCGCAGCCACGCCTGGGACTCGTCGTCCGAGACGTGCCGGCAGCCGGCCCACGGTACGTCGTACGCCCGCGCGAGGCTGAGGTGGTTGCTGAGCAGCGTGAACGGCTGCTTGCTGTTCGCCTCGGCGTACGCGTTGGCCTCGTCGAACCGCGCGGTGGACCAGTTCGACCCGCCGAACGCCTTGATCCGCCCGGCCTTGAAGTGCTCGTCCAGTACGTCCACGAACTCCGACACCGGGATGTCCTCGTTGTCCCGGTGCATGAAGTACAGGTCGACGTGGTCGGTCTGCAGCCGCTCGAGGCTCTCGTGCAACTGCCGGGTGATGGACTCCGGGTCGCAGTGCGGGGTGTGCGCGCCCTTGCCGATCACCACCACGTCGTCCCGGTTGCCACGCGACGTCATCCACTGCCCGAGCAGCTTCTCGCCGCGCCCGCCGCCGTAGATGTACGCGGTGTCGAACGTCGTACCGCCCCGCTCGACGAAGTCGTCGAAGATCACCGCGGCGTGCGGCAGCGTCTGCTGGTTGTCCACGCCCATCACCAGGCGGGACACCTGCTTGTCGACGCCCGGTACGTGGCCGTACGTCATCGGGGCGTCCGCGCGCTTGGCCAGCGGCCGTCCGGTCGCGGTCGGCACGATCGCGTCGTCCCGCTCGCTCGCGTACTGCTGGCCGATCGCGGCCCGCCACTGGTCCTGCACGGTCAGGTTGCCGAGCGTGTCCGCCCAGCTCATCTCCGGCGCCTCCTTCGCGCCGGAAGCGATCGCGGCCTGCACGGCCTCCGCCTCCGCGGTGTAGATCAGGGCCGGTTCCGCGGCGATGTCCCGCGACTCCTCTCCGACCCGGTGCAGGGTGACGTGCGCCGGCTTGCCGTCGCCGCCGAACCACGGGTCCTCGACCACGAGGTAGCCCTCGCTGCCGAAGATCCGGACCTGGTTCTGGTCGGACAGCCGCACGCCGGTGCTGAGCTGCGCGGTGATGCCGCCGTCGAAGAACAGCGTCGCCACCGTCCACTCGTCTACGCCGGTCTCACCGACCGTGCCGACCGCGTTGACGGCGGCCGGTTCGGCGTACGGCTGCCCGGTCGCCGCGCCGGCGATCAGCCGGGCCATCGAGACCGGGTACCCGCCGACGTCGAGGATGCCGCCGCCGGCCAGGTCGTCGGCGAAGATCCGGCTCTCCGGCCGGTACCCGGCCGCGAACGCGAACGTCGCCTGGATCTGGTGGACGGTACCGATCTCGCCGTCGCGGACCAGCTGGGTGATCAGCTTGGTCTGCGGCAGGCACCGGTACATGTACGCCTCCATCAGGAAGACGTCGTTGCGGACCGCGGCCTCGATCATCGCCTCGGCCCACGCGCGGTTGATCGCCAGCGGCTTCTCGCACAGGACGTGCTTGCCCGCCTCGGCCGCCTTGATCGCCCACTCGACGTGCATCGGGTGCGGCGTCGCGATGTACACCGCCTCGACGGACGGGTCGGCGAGCAGCTCGTCGTACGACGCGTGCCGGTTGGCGATGTCCCACTTGTCGGCGAACGTGTTCGCCGACTCGATGGACCGGCTGCCGACGGCGACGACCTCGTTGGTCTTCGAGGTCGGCACCTGACTGGCGAACCGGGAGGCGATGTTGCCGGTGCCGATGATGCCCCAGCGGAGCTTGTGGTCAGTCAAAGGGAATCCCGTGGTTTGTAGGGTGGAGGTCAGAACTTCATGGCGCCCGCGGCCAGGTCGGCGATGAACGAACGCGCGCCGATCAGGAAGACGCCGATCAGGGGGATGACACTCATCAGCGCACCGGCCATCACCATCGAGTAGTCGGTGCCGTAGATGCCGTTCAGCTGGTCGAGGGCGACCTGCAGGGTGAGCCGGTTCGGGTCCGTCATCACGATCAGCGGCCAGAGGTAGTCGTTCCAGACGTTGATGAAGGTGAAGATGCCGAGGAAGGCCAGGCCCGGCCGGAGCACCGGCAGACCGACGGTCAGGTACTGCCGGAAGAAGCCGGCGCCGTCGACCTTGGCGGCCGCGATCAGCTCGTCCGGGATCGCGCCCTTGGCGTACTGGCGCATCCAGAAGATGCCGAACGCGTTCGCCGCGCCCGGGATGATCAGGGCCTTCAGCGACCCGATCCAGCCGAGCTGCGCGAGCACCACGAACTGCGGCACCAACGACAGCTGGGTCGGGATCATGAACGTCGCCAGCAGGATCCCGAACAGCACGTTGCGGCCCGGGAACTGGTACTTCGCGAACGCGAACGCGGCCAGCGAGTCGAAGAACAGCACCAGGACCGTGACGGCCAGTGAGGTGATGAGGGTGAGCAGCATCGCGCCGAAGAAGTCGATGTTGTCCAGCACCTTGCCCATGTTCTCGAACAGGTGCGAACCGATCAACAGCTTCGGCGGATAGCTGAAGATGTCAGGAGTCGTGTTGGAGGCCATCACGACCATCCAGTAGAACGGGAACAGCGAGACCAGCACGCCGAACATCAGCACGATGTGACCGACGGCGGTGCGCACGCGCTCAATGGACATCTGCGGCCTCCCTCTTGGCATTCTGGGCTGCGATCCGGCGTTCCACCCGTCGGGCGGCGCGTCGGGTCAGGCGTTCGTCGTCGTTGCCGCCGATCAGCCGCCAGTTGATGATGCTGAACAGCACGATCAGGATGAACAACGCCCAGCCGACGGCCGCTCCGTACCCGAACTGGTTCTTGATGAACGCGCTCTGGTACAGGTACGAGACGATGGTCAGGCCGGCGTCGCCCGGGCCGCCGATGTTGTTGGTGTCGCCGAACAGCACCCGCGACTCGGTGAAGATCTGCAGGCCGCCGATCGTCGAGGTGACCGCGGTGAACAGGATCACCGGCCGCATCATCGGTACCGTGATCCGCCAGAACGTCTGCCGCGAGCTCGCGCCGTCGACCTTGGCCGCCTCGTACACGTCCTGCGAGATCGCCTGCAGGCCGGCCAGGTAGATGATCGCGTTGTAGCCGACCCAGCGCCAGGTGACGATGGTGGCGATCGCGACCTTGATCCCCCACGGCGAGGTCAGCCATTCGACCTGACCGACGCCGATCGACTGCAGGAAGGCGTTCAGCAGGCCGAAGTTGTTGCTGAAGATCGAGCCGAACACCAGCGTGATCGCGACCACCGAGGTGACGTTCGGGATGAAGTACGCGATCCGGTAGAAGGTCCGCAGCCGGGTCGCGTTGTGCAGCGCGTAGGCGATCACCAGCGCGAGCAGCAGCATCGGGACCGTGGACAGCACCCAGATGATGAGGGTGTTGCCGATCGTCTTCCAGAACGTGGCGTCGGTGAGCAGGTAGTGGTACTGCTCCAGCCCGACCCATTTCATCTGGCCGATGCCGTCCCAGGAGTGGAACGAGATCCAGATCGAGAACAGCACCGGGAACGCACCGAAGATCGCGAACAGGACGAAGAACGGCGCGACCGCGGTGTACTGCGGGAACGCCTGCCGGAACTTGTTCGGCGGCTTCTCCGTGGCAACGGTCGCCGTCGCCGCGGCTGGAACCGTCTTGGTGGTGACTGCCATCTCAGATCGCCCCCACTCGGCTGAGTTCGCGCTGGATCTGTCGCTGGGCGTCGGCCCAGGCCTGGTCGGGGCTCTTGCCGGCCGCCTCGATGTTCACCAGTTCGGAACTGATCGGGGTGTCGACGATGCTGTCGTACGGCGAGAAGTACGCGCCCGGGTACTTCTTCGCGGAGTCCGCGAACACGTCGACGATCTTCTGGCCGCCGAAGAACGGATCCGGCGCGGCCAGCTTCGGGTCGGTGTAGCTGGCCGGCGTGGACGGGAACAGCACCGGATCCAGGAACGCCTGGGCCTGGTTCTTGGCCGACTCGAGCCAGCTGATGAACGCGAACGCCGCCTTCGGGTTCTTGCAGTACTTGGTGATCGCCAGGAACGACCCGCCCTTGTTGCCGGCGCCACCAGGAGCCGCCGTCACGCGCCAGAGTCCCTTGGTCTTCGGCGCCGCGTTCTTCGGCCCGAGCTGGGCCCACCAGACCGCGCCGTTGTACGCGACCAGCTTGCCGTTGGTGACGACGGCGTTCTTGTCGCTGGAGTTCTGCGCGTTCGCCGACAGACCTTCCTTGACGACGCGTACGGCCAGGTCGAACGACTCCCGTACGTGGTCCTGGTCGCCGATGTACTGCCCGTCCCGGGTCATGTACTTCTTCGGCAGCTGGGCCATCCGGTAGCCGTAGATGCTCGTGATGTTGTCGGTGATCGACGAGCCCGGCACGGCCTGCTTGACCTTCTTGCCGAGCGCGATGAACGCGTCCCAGTCCGGCGCGAGTCCGGCGACGGCGGCCGGGTCGATGTCGATGCCGGCCTTGGTGAAGATGTCCGTGCGGTAGAACAACGCGGTCGGCCCGGTGTCCATCGGGTACGCCATCATCTTGCCCTGCGGGGTGACGCCCCACTTCCACTTCCAGGGCAGGAAGTCCTGCTCCAGGTCCTTCGCGCCGAGCTCGTACAGGTCGTGGAACTGGTCCGCGTTCGGGAAGTAGGTGGCCACGTCGTCGTTGATCGCGACGATGTCCGGGACCAGGGACTTGCCGGCCAGCGCGGTCAGCACCTTGGTCTTGTAGTTGGAGCCGATCCGGGTCATCGCGAGCTTCATCCCGTCGTACCCGGGGATGGCCTTCTCCGCCTGGCTGATCAGGTCGTCGTTGACGGAGCCGACCCAGGTCCACATACTGAGCTCGTTCTTCCCACCGAGCGAGCTGACAGATCCACAGCCGGTGAGACCGGCGGCGGCCGCGGCGGTGCCGGCCGCGAGAAACTTCCTTCTACTCAGGGTCATAGCCTCACCTGGCGCTTTCTGTTGGTTTTCGCCGGAAGGTGTCCACATATGTTTACGTAGCCATTAAGGTAAGCGCATACCGACTGAACCGGTCAAGTGCCTGATGACAAGATGGCGCCATGAGTTCACGCGCCGTCCTGTTCGATGCCGACGGGGTCCTCCAGCGGCCCACCTTCGACTGGTGGACCCGGCTGGGGTCGCTTGTACCGAGCGACGGAGAGGCGTTCGTGGCCGAGCTGATGGCCGCGGAGAAGCCGTCGCTGGTCGGCAAGGGCGACTTCCGGGACGCACTCGCCGACGTACTGCGGCGGTGGAACTCGGCCGCGACAGTGGACGAGGCGATCGAGCCGTGGAGCTGGTTCGCCGCGGAGCCCGAGGTGATCGAGCTGATCCAGACGCTGCGGGCTGCCGGGATCGGCTGCCACCTGGCGACCAACCAGCACGCGTACCGGCGGGCGATCATGCAGGACGAACGCGGGTACGGCGGTTGGTTCGACCGGACGTTCTACTCCTGCGACCTCGGCCTAGCGAAGCCGGATCCGGCGTACTTCCGGGCGATCCTCGGCGCGATCGACGTACCGGCGTCCGAGGTGCTGTTCATCGACGACAACGCCGCGAACGTGGCGGGCGCTTCGGCCGTCGGTCTTCGGGCAGAGCTGTACGACCTGTCGGCCGGCGTACCAGCCCTGATCGAGCTACTACGCCGGCACGACCTTCCTGTCTAGGTCCGCGGGACCTTCAGCTTGTCCCAGGTCTCCTTGCCCGGGATGCCGTCGGCGTCGGCGCCGGTGAAGTGTTGCTTCTGCTGCCAGCACGAGTACGACTTCACGTCGCCGGTGCCCCAGGTGTCCTTGTTCGTCTGGGTCTCGTACTTGTTGCACCCGACCGCGACCAGCCGGTTGTGCATCGCCTCGATGATCGGGCTCTTGCGGCCCGCCACGAAGAACGACTTGCCCGGGAACGTCACGAACCCGGGGACGTGAGTGCCGCCGTGCACGTACACCGGCCGGCCGTAACCGACGATCCAGTTCGACATGCGGACGTGCCGGTCGCAGACGTCGTCGTAGTTGCCCTCGATCGTGTAGACCTTCGAGCCGCTGACCCCGGTGACCAGGCCGACGTGGTCGATCGCGGACTTCAGGTCGGTACCGCCCCAGTCGAAGAAGACGATGTCGCCCCGCTGGATGCCGGCGATGTCCACGTGCCACTGGCCGTGGTTCTTGAACGCCTTCGCATGCACAGTCGTCTTCGCGAAGTCGCCGCCGAAGGTGACTGCGTCCTCGTTCCCGGAGTGCCAGGCCCAGTACGTGATCGAGGCGTCGCACCACGGGAAGTTGCCGTTGAAGTCCGAGCCGTTGCGGTCCCGGTACCACTTCTGGATCTTGTTCGGCTCGCCCAGGCCGAGGTCCAGCTCGGCCTGGGCGACCATGTCCTCGACGCCGCTCACGACCCCGCCTCGGCGTAGTCGTCCGGCCCGCGGCCGTACCCGCCGTCCTTGTCCGGCGGCCCGAACTCCGCGGCCAGCAGCTCGGCCTCGTTCTCGATGTGGTGGTCGAACGCAGGCTCGACCAGTCCCCGCGCCTGCTCTTCCTGGGACATGTCGTCCGGCACGTCGTCCAGATTGTCCAGCGCCGGCCTGCGACCGGTGCGTACGTCGTCCGTCGTCATCCTGATCCCCCTCAAGACACTGCTCCCCCAGGTCTCGAACCCTCATCCTCCTCCGCCCGCAAACCGCACGGAAGTGCGCGGCACCCAGGAATTTCTCAGCGAACGGCCGGCGGTACGGCGACCGGGACTGTGTGGATCTGGCCGGTGCGGGCGTCGCTGCGGAGGCGGGCGAGGTTGTCGGCGATCGTGTCCTGCAGGTGCCACTCGGAGGTGAGGATGCACAGGGTCGGGCCGTCGAAGTCGGCCAGCGTGAGCGAGAACGGCGCGCGGTTGGCCGGGAGGTCGATGCGCTGCAGGATCTCGCCGCCGTCGGCGACCCGTACGACGCCCTCGCTGCCGGTCTGGGACCAGATCGCGCCCTCGGCGTCCAGGCAGATCCCGTCCGGGCCGAGGTTGTCGGCGTACACCCGGCGGTTCGTCAGCCCGCCGTCCGGCTGTACGTCGAAGGCCGTCAACCGGCCGGCGAACGACTCGGCGATCACCAGCGTCCGGCCGTCCGGGGTGAGCACCATGCCGTTCGGGAACTCGATGCCGTCGGCCACGTCCCGGACCGTCCCGTCCGGCGTGACCAGCTTGATCCAGCCGGGCTTGGGCGCTTCGCCGGCGGAGAAGTTGAAGTCCGCGCCGTCCAGGTAGATGTTGCCGTGGGCATCGAGCACGAGCTCGTTCGCGTGCTGGTCGGCGAGTACGGTGACCGTGCCGTCGGGCTCGTAGCGGCGGAGCTTGTCGCCGGTGGTGAGCAGGCGGCCGTCGGGCGTCCACTCGATCGACCAGCCCATCAGGTTCTCGACCGGGACGTCGAAGTACTCGGCCTTGCCGTCGGCGTCGATCGCGACCACCTGCTGCTGGGTCCAGTTGCAGAACCACAGCCGGCCGTCGTGCCAGCGCGCGGACTCGGGCATCGCGAGGCCGTCGATCAGGAGCTTCATGGTGTGCTGCCTTCCTCGTTGCGGGGGTGCTTTCACCCTCTACACGAACGAGGTGCGGCCCGATCGACGGCTCAGCAGGAAAAGTACGGCGAGCAGTGGGAGCGTGATCAGGTACGCCGTACGTAGGTCGACGGCCCGTGCCAGTACGGCCAGGAGCGCCGGCGCGACGAGGATCGCCGTACCGGACGCCATCGCGCCCACGGCGGCGAGCCGGGCCGCGCTGATTCCGGGTGTCGCGACGAGCGACGCGAGCGTCACCGGGTAGAGCGGCGCCACGCCGAGCCCTGCCACGATCAGCCCAGCGGCTACCACAGCGGGTGCGTCGAACAGGCTCACCAGCAACGTACCCGCAGCCGCCAGCACGCTGGACGGCACCACCGGCGACCACCCGTTGATCCGGATCGGCCCGATCGCCCGCCCCACCGCCATCCCGATCGGAAACGCACTACCGAGCAGCGCCGCCGTAGCCGTGGGCAGCCCAGCAGCCACCAGCCGAGCCACACCCCAAACCACAAAGCAGAACTCGACGGACACGGCCAGTACCACCCGCAACCACCCCACGCCCACGTCCATCACCACACGCCGTCCCACCCGCCGCCACTTCCCCGCCAACCCAACCGCCGGAGCAGAGTCGATGAGAACGGGTACCGCGGTCGCGGTAGGTGGTGGTGGCGGCTGTGTGCGTCGCGTGAGAACGGCCAGCAGAAGAAGGGGCGGTGCTGCGGCGAGCATTGCCAGGCGGCCGGTTGGGCCGAGGGTGTCCAGGGTGCCTACCGCTAGCGGCGCGAGAATGCCGACGCCGCTGGCTACTGCGTTCACGCGGCTGAGGCGGGACGCGGCGGTGGGGCCGTTGAGCATGAGTGGGGCTACCAGCACGAGCAGTGCACCGCCCAGGCCGACCAGCAGCCCACCTGCGATTGCCACCACGTACGCAGGAGCGACCGCGATCAGCACCGCCCCGACCGCGCACACAACAGACCCCAGCCCGAGCACCGTAGGAATCGCCCACCGCCGCAGCATCCGTGGGCCGACCACAGCAACCAGCATGAGCCCAACAGCGAACCCGGACGACAGCAACGCCAACCGACTGGTCGGCTCGCTCAGGTCGCGCGCAAGGATCGCCACGCACGCTCCGAGCCCGGACAGCACGAAGCCCATCGCCGACAGTGCGATCCCGATCCGGATCCCGTCCGTCCGGCTCCCGGCGTCCACAGCGTCAAAAGGAGCCTCGGGGGTCATTCCAGACCTTGGAAAAGCCCGTCGAGCCGGTGCAGGTCCGGGAGCTCGATGTCGGCCGGCACACCCTTCAGCCCGGCCGTCAACGCCCCCGAGGCCTTCCCGGCCGACAACCCGACGACAGTGTCCTCCACCACCAGACACTCGGTGACAGGTACGCCGAGCAGCTCCGCCGCCCGCACGTACCCCTCGGGGTCCGGCTTACCGCGGCTCACGTCGTCAACCGTGACGAGCACCGACGGCGCGATCCCGCCCGCGGTCAGCCGCACCTTCGCGAGCTGCGCCGGCGCACTGGTGTAGACCGCCCACGGCAGCCCGATCCGCTCGAGCGTCGCGAGCAGCTCGACCGCGCCCGGCTTGGCCACCACGCCGTCGACGTCGTTGACCTCGAGCTCGTACACCCGCGCCCACGCCGCCGCCCGCTCGTCCGCCGACGCCGCCGGCAGGAACTGCGCGACCGTCGCGGCCGCCGGGTTCCCGTGCGCGACCGCGAGCACCGCGGCCGGGTCGAGCCCGCACTCGACCGCCCAGCGGCTCCAGCAGCGGTCCACGACCGCGTCCGAATCCACCAGGGTGCCGTCCATGTCGAACAGCACCGCGCGGATGTCCCGGATCTCCATCAGCCCTCCCATTAAACTCGTCCTCCGAGCATAAACGGAAGGCAGCGATGACTCCAGTACGCCGGGGACAATGGCAGACGGCCGCGGACGTCCTGACCCAGGTCGCACGCCGGCCCGGGGTCACCCGCGCCGAGGTCGCACGGACGCTCCGGTTGAGCACGGGCTCGGCTACGGAGGTGACTGCCCGGCTACGCGACGTACAACTGCTGACCGAAGCGCCTGCTCCCAGCCAGGGCCGCGGCCGTCCCACGACAGTCCTACAGGCTCACCCCGAAGGCCCCGTGGTGCTGGCACTCGACCTACGGCAGTCCAGCTGGCGCAGTGCGGTCGTAGCACTGGACGGGGCGCTGAAGGACCCGCAGTACAAACGACACCGCAGCAGGCGTGCCCAGCCCGTCCTGAACAACCTGCGGCGAGCTGTGGAGCAGACACGGGAGCAGTACGGCGACCGCCTGCAGCTGGTGAGCCTCGCCGTACCAGGGACTGTCCGCGACAACCACCTCATGCAAGCGCCGACGCTGGAGTGGGCCGAGCTCGATCTGGCACAGGTCACCGCCAACGTCGACGTACCACTCCTGGCAGGCAACGACGCCACGCTCAGCGGCGTGGCAGAGGCCCGTACGGGTGCGGCTGCCGGAGCCGGTACAGCACTACACCTGATCATCGAGGTGGGTATCGGCGGCACCCTGCTGATCGACGGCGTACCGGCGCAGGGCGCTTCGGGTGCGGGTGGTGAGTACGGGCATGTGCCGTTCGGGGACCGATCGCGGCCGTGCCCGTGCGGCGCCCGCGGCTGCTGGGACCTGGAGATCGACGGCCGCGCCCTGGCTCGCCACTTGAAGCAGCCAACGCCTGACGACCCGGTGGCGTACGCAGAGGACGTACTGACACGTACTGACCGTGCTGCCCGCGCAGCAATCACCAGGGTGGTCACGGCCCTTGGCCACGGAATCGCAGGCCTCGTCAACGCCCACGACCCCGACGTGGTGACTGTCGGCGGCCTGGCTATCCGACTACGCGCAGCAGCCGAGCAGGAGTTTGACGCGGCCTACCAGGAGGGCCTGATGACGTTCCACCGCGCGGCTCCGCCGCCAGTACTACCCGCTGCCCACCAACTCGACGGCCCGCTCCGCGGCGCCGCCGCGCTGGCGCTCGACCACCTCACCACCGAACCAGCCATCGCCACCTGGGTGGCGCAGCACTAGTCGGCGACTTCGGCCTCTTCCACTACCTCTTCGACTTCCGGCTTGGGCTTCGGCACGATCGGAGGCTCCAGCTTCGCCAGGATCTCGGTGATGTCGTGCCGGTGGTGCTGAATCTCATGCGCCGTGTGGCGGATGATCCAGCCGAGCGAGCGTGGCGCCCGGACCGGGTAGTTGTAGAGCCCGAGCTTCCCGAGTTGCTGCGGCTGCAGCACCCGCGCCGCGGCCCCGAACTCGCGGGCGTTCCGCATCAGCGCGGCCGCGACCTCCGCCGGGTCCTGGGCCTCGTACTTCTCCTGCTTCACCCGTCCCGTCCGGTCCATCGGCGCGTACACAGGGCGGTCCTCCGCGAGGCACTGCGCGATCCGCAGGCGCTGCACCTCAAGTACGTCGCGCACGTGGCACGCGTACTCGATCGCCGACCACACCTCGGGCTCAGGCCGCAGCCGCACCACGTTGACGTCCGGACCGGCCGCGGCCTTCGTCAGGGCCATCGCACAGTCGGCGGCCTGCCGGATCAGTAGCGTCACAGTGCCCTGCAGGTCGCCTGTGTCGTAGTTGAAACCGCACTGCTCGCAGTACCCGTCCACCGGGGGCCGCTGCTTGCTCAACTGCTACTCCCTCTGAATCTCCATGCATGGTCGACCGGCCCGATCCCGTCACCCAGCGCGAAGCCGGCCGCGATCGCCCCGGTCACGTACTCCTTCGCGGCACCGACGGCGGCCGGTACGTCGTACCCACGTGCAAGGTACGACGCGATGGTGCTCGCCAACGTGCAGCCGGTGCCGTGCGTGTGTCTGTTGTCGGCGCGTGCAGCACTGTACGTACGGCGTACCCCAGGGCCATGCAGTACGTCGACAGAGGTCTCTCCCTCGTCGTGGCCGCCCTTCACCAGCACCCAGGCAGCACCTGCGTGCAGCAGCTCCTTCGCCGCGAGCTCCCGGTCCTCAACCGTCCTCAGCTCGACGCCTGACACCGGTCCGAGCTCGGTGAGGTTCGGAGTGAGCACAGTGGCCAGCGGGACGATCTCAGAGCGGACAGCCTCCATCGCGTCGGCGGCAAGCAGCGCGTCGCCGTGCTTCGACACCGACACTGGGTCGACCACGACGGGTACACCGTCCGGCAGCGTCCTCAGCAGGTCCGCGACGACCCGGACCATCGACTCGGACGCGAGCATGCCGGTCTTCACCGCGTCGACGCCGATGTCGTCGACCACGCTGCGGAACTGCGCGCGGACCTGCTCCGCCGGCAGCTCCCAGGATCCCTGGACGCCGAGGCTGTTCTGCGCGGTGATCGCGGTCAGCACGCTCATACCGTGCACACCGTTCGCGAGCATGGCCTTCAGGTCCGCCTGGATCCCGGCGCCACCACCGGAATCCGAACCCGCGATCGTCAGCACTCTGGGCGGGCGCATCTCAACTCCTGAAGTGGGCGTGTCCGGTCTCCGCAGCATACGGCGCGCCGTCCACGGTCACGGTTCCGGCCGGGCGTTCCTCGTTGCCCTCGGCAACCGAGCCGATGACGGTCCAGCCCTCGGGTACGTCGGCCGGTTCGAAGGTGCCGACCAGGGCGTGGTCCTCGCCGCCGGTCAGCACGAACTTCAGCGCGTCCACACCGGTCGCGGCCGCCACCGCCTGGAGCGGCTCCGGTACGGTCAGCGCCTTCGTGTGCACGTCGATGATCACCTGGCTCGCCGCCGCGATGTGACCGAGGTCGGACAGCAGCCCGTCACTCACGTCGCACAACGACGACGCTCCGCCGGCAGCCGCCTTCGGGCCTTCGTCGTACGGCGGCTGCGGGCGGCGGTGCGCCTCGACCACAGCCCGCGGCGAACGGAACCCGCGGGCGAGGACCGCCCAGCCCGCCTCGGCCCAGCCGAGCCGGCCGACGTACGCGACCTCGTCGCCCGGGCGGGCGCCGGAACGCAGTACGGGCCGGCGGCCGTCGAGCGAGCCGAACGCGGTGACCGACACCACGATCTTGTCCGACTGGACGGTGTCGCCGCCGACGATGCTCGCGCCGACCAGTTCGCACTCGTCGACGAGGCCCTGGTTCAGCTCGAGCACCCAGGCGGTCGGCAGGTCCGCGGGACCACCGAAGCCGACGACGAGCGCAGTCGGCCGGGCGCCCATCGCGGCGACGTCGGCCAGGTTCTGCGCGGCGGCCTTGCGGCCCACGTCGTACGCCGACGACCAGTCCTGGCGGAAGTGCCGGCCCTCCACCAGCAGGTCGGTCGTGATCACCATGCGCCCGTCCGGCACCGCCAGCACGGCCGCGTCGTCACCGGGACCTACCAGGACGTCCTCACTCTGGGACAGCCCCTTGGTGACGGCCGCGATCAGGCCGAACTCACCCGTGCTCCCCAACGTCTCTGTCACGTCAGCAGACCTCCCATGTACCCACCGGGAGTCTAGGCGGTACCGTGACGTGGCAACGAGTACGCCCGGCCGCCTGGCAGTACTGTGGCCGGAGCCAGCTGAGGACGACTGAGTGGAGAACGACGTGGTGGTCCAGGCCTACATCCTGATCCAGACCGAGGTCGGCCGCGCGGCCGACGTCGCGGCACAGATCGCCGAGGTCCAGGGCGTCACTCTGGCCGAGGACGTCACCGGCCCGTACGACGTGATCGTCCGAGCCGAGGCCCGCAACGTCGACGAGCTGGGCAAACTGGTGGTTGCCCGGGTCCAGAACGTCCCCGGCATCACCCGCACCCTGACCTGCCCCGTCGTCCACATCTGACCCGCAGCACAGGGACCCGCCGCCTTCCGGTATGCCCAAAATCCACTCCCGCACCGCCCCCGGCGCGGCCCGCCGCGCGAGCCTGCCCCTGCCCGCGGCCCGGCGCGCGGGCGCGCCACTGCCCGTGGCGCGGCTCGCGGGCGCGGCGCTCTGCGTGCTGCTGATCGCCGGCTGCACCCCCGGCGCCACGCCGGTCCCCGTACCGTCCCCCGGCCCGGAGGTCGCGGCCGCGTGCACCGACCTGGTCAAGGCCCTGCCGGCCAAGGTCCTGGACGCGAAGCGCCGCAAAACGACTCCCGAGAGTCCGCTCACGACCGCGTACGGCGATCCGCCGATCGAGATGACCTGCGGCGTGGCCGCACCCGCCGGCACGCCCGAAGCCCAGTCCAAGTGCTTCGAGGTCAACGGCGTCGGCTGGTTCGCCAAGCAGGTCCAGAACGGCTATGTCTTCACCACCATCGGCCGCGCGCTCTACTTCGAGGTCGCAGTCCCCAACAAGTACGCCCCGGAAGCCAACGCCCTCACCGACGTCTCCGACGCCGTCCAGAAACACGACAAACTGGTCATACCCTGCCTCTGAAGACAGTGCCTGGAGTGTGTCCGGTTCGGGCGGCTGGGCGCGACGTATCGGGTGGAAGCGCCCGGTGCGGGTGCTCGGGACGATGGGAGAGCGTTGTGAAGTACATGATCCTGACGTACGCGTCGCAGCAGGACTACGACGGGATGGCGGGGAAGGGGAACGCTGCCTGGGCCGCGGAGGACTTCGCGGCAATGGGAGCGTTCATGGAGAAGTTCAACAACGAGCTCATGGAGTCGGGTGAGCTGGTGGAGACCCGGGCGCTGGCGGCGCCGGTGCTGACTCGGAGGCTGGGGTCGAAGGACGGGCAGGCGGTGGTGACCGATGGGCCGTACGCCGAGACGCAGGAAGTGCTCGCCGGTTACTGGATCGTCGAGTGCGAGTCGTTCGATCGGGCCACCGAGATCGCGGCCCGGCTGGCCGACACACCGGTGCCGGAGGCCGCATGGGCCAAGGCGTACGCGGACATTCGCCCGATCGCCGACGGACGCGACGAACTGGTGGGGTGAGGCCCGATGACCGCACCGCACCGTCGGCCGCGTCGATCGGTGCGGTGTGCGGCCGGGCGGGGTGAGGTGTAAGCGATGGTTGTGCCGCTCGAGGAGTTGTTGCGGGGGTTGGCGCCGCAGGTGCTGGGGGCGGTTGTGCGGCGGTTCGGGCATTTCGACACCGCTGAGGACGCGGTGCAGGAGGCGTTGCTCGCGGCGGCACAGCAGTGGCCGGTGGACGGCGTACCGGCCAGTCCTCGTGGGTGGTTGATCACGGTGGCTTCGCGGCGGCTGACGGATCTGCTCCGGCGGGAGCAGGCCCGTCAGCGGCGGGAGGATCGGGTCGCGCAGTGGGCGCCGCAGGGTGTGCCGGTCGGCGACACCGACGACACGTTGGTGCTGCTGTTCCTGTGCTGCCATCCGTCGTTGTCGGCGGCGTCGCAGATCGCCTTGACGCTGCGGGCCGTCGGCGGTCTGACGACGGCCGAGATCGCGCGGGCGTTCCTGGTGCCGGAGGCAACCATGACGCGGCGGATCACCCGGGCGAAGGCGAGCGTGCAGGACAGCGGTGCGCGGTTCACGATGCCGGCCGACCGGGAGGAGCGGCTGGGCGCGGTACTGAAGGTCGTGTACCTGATCTTCAACGAGGGATACGCGAGTACGACGGGTCCCAGCCTGCAGCGGGTGGAGCTGGCCGCCGAAGGGATCCGGCTGGCGCGGATGTTGTACCGGTTGCTGCCGGACGATCCCGAGGTCGCCGGGTTGCTGGCGTTGCTGCTGCTGACCGACGCCCGGCGTCCGGCGCGGACCGGTCCGCTCGGCGAGCTCGTACCGATGGCCGACCAGGACCGCTCGCTGTGGATCCCGGAACTGATCGACGAGGGCGTGCAGCTGATCACCGCGACACTCCCCCGCGGGCCGGTCGGCCCGTACCAGCTACAGGCCGCGATCGCCGCGGTCCACGACGAGTCGCCGTCCGCCGAGGAGACGGACTGGCCGCAGATCGTCGCGCTGTACGACGTCCTGCTGCTGCTGACCGACAACCCGATGGTCGCCCTCAACCACGTGGTCGCCGTCGCCATGGCCCACGGCCCCACCGAAGGCCTGGCCTGCTTGTCGGCCATCGAACACGACGAACGCCTGACAAAGGACCACCGCCTGTACGCCGTTCGCGCCCACCTACTGGAACTCTCCGGCAACCCCACGGCCGCCCGCGAGGCCTACGAACAAGCCGCCACCCGAACCACCAGCATCCCCCAACAGCGCTACCTACACCTACGGGCCAGCAAGCTTTAGTGGCGGGCCCAGTGGGTGCGTTCGTCTGGGCGGTCGTTGGTGGTGGTGCCGGAGGCTGTGGCGAAGTGGCGGGTGATGCGGTGGTTGGGGGTGTACGGGGGCCAGCCGGGGGTGCCGCTGGTTGCGAAGGTGATCCATGAGCTGTGGATCAGGTCGGCCAGGTGTTGGGGCGGGGTGGGGCCGAGCATGGTGGTTACGGAAGGGTCGTCGAGGTTGTCGAAGACGAAGGCGAGTTCTGCCGCGTGGCAGGCGCCCAGGGTGCCGTTGCAGGCCGGGGACTTCCAGGCGAACTCGTAGAGGTAGGTCCCGGCGTGGGCCTCGGCCAGGCGGATGGCGGGGATTCGGTAGTAGGCGTCGGTCATGACCGCGGCCAGTACGTCACCCGGCGTGGCGCCGGGGCGGTTCGCTCGGTAGCGGCGTACGCCGGCCGGCGACAGGCCGAAGCGCATGCGGGCGGCGGCGTACAGCAGTGGGGTGTTGATGGTGGCGGCTACGCCGGTGGGGATCAGGAAGAGACGGGCTTCCTCGCTGTTCGTTCCGACCATCAGATCGACGTCCACTCCCGCCCGGATGCGGTCGAGCGGTGGCGCGGGCAGCAGTTCACCGTCGACGACCGGGCTGAACGGGAGCAACGTCCGGGCGACATCGCCCCAGACCTTCGGCCGCGCCTTGCCCATCACCTGTTGACCGAGCTGGTCCTGCACCGCGAGCAGCCGCTCGATCGGAACCCGCGCGATCGCCTCCCGCGTCGGCGCGGTACCGAGCGCCGCGGCTAGCCGTTCCCCCACGATCCGAGCGGTCGCGGCCCCGATCGTGTTGTTCGCGGCGCCGGACTGAGCGATCGCCCGGTGGAACAGCCCCGACGCGGCGGGCATCGCGAGCAGCGTGCAGACGCTCATCGCCCCGGCCGACTCCCCGAAGATCGTCACATTCCCAGGGTCACCACCGAAGGCCGCAATGTTGTCCCGTACCCACGTCAGCGCCGCGATCTGGTCCAGCAGTCCCAGGTTCGGCGTCCCGTCCCCGAACCACAGGAACCCGTCCGCCCCGAGCCGGTAGTTCAGCGTCACGAGTACGACGCCGTCGCGCGCGAACCGGCTGCCGTCGTACACCGGAAGCGCACCGGACCCGCTGGTGAACGACCCGCCGTGGACGAACACCATCACCGGCGCCCGCCCGTCCAGTCCCGGCGTCCAGACGTTCAGGTTCAGGTAGTCGTCGCCCGGGACGATCGTCCGCGGGATCAGCTCCCCGATCAGCCCGACCGTACCGGTCTGCGGCGCGGTCGGGCCGTACGTCGTCGCGTCGAGCGGCGAGGTCCACGGCTCCGGCGGCTGTGGCGGCTGGAACCGGTTCGCCCCGACCGGCGCAGCGGCGTACGGGATGCCCTTGAATCCCAGGCCGTCGCCGAACCCAAGGCCATCGCCGCGGACCGGGCCGGACCGCGTGTCGACGACCGTCATGCCGACGGGATCAGCGCAGGCCGGTCGGCCGGGTCGTCGCCAGGTCGATCAGGTGCTGCACGAGGCTCGCGTAGTCCTTGCCCGACGCCGCCCACAGCCGCGGGAACATGCTGGTCGGCGTGAAGCCGGGCATCGTGTTGATCTCGTTGATGATCACCCGGCCGTCGGCGTCGACGAAGAAGTCGACCCGGGCGAGCCCCTCGGCCTCGATCGCGTCGAACGCGGTCAGCGCCTTGGCCCGGATCTCGCTCGCGAGCCCGGTCGGCAGGTCGGCCGGTACCGAGAGCGCCAGGTACTCCTCGCCCTCCGGCAAGTACTTGGTCTCGAAGTCGTAGAAGTCGTGCCCGCCGCCGGACACCGCGACCTCGCCGCAGACGCTGACCTCGGGTTTGGTCCCGTCCAGCCCGCCGAGCACCCCGACCTCGATCTCGCGCGGGTTCTTGGCCGACGCCTCGACGATCACCTTCGGGTCGTGCGCCCGGGCCTCGACGATCGCGCCGTCGAGCTCGTCCAGGCTGTTCACCTTGGTGATCCCGAGGCTGGACCCGCCCCTGCACGGCTTCACGAACACCGGGTAGCCGAGCGCGTCCACGGCGGCCCGGCACGCGTCCGGATCCTGCCGCCAGTCGCGGTCGCGGATCACGACGTACGGCGTGACCTCGAGGCCGGCGGCCTGGAAGACGACCTTCATGTAGTGCTTGTCCATGCCGACGGCGCTGGCGAGTACGCCGGAACCGACGTACCGGATGTCCGACATCTCGAGCAGGCCCTGGATGGTGCCGTCCTCGCCCCACGGGCCGTGCAGCAGCGGGAACACCACGTCGACCTCGCCGAGCGTGCTCGGGACCTGGTCGGGCTCGCTGACCACGAGCTCGCGGTTCGCACCGAACAGCACCGGCATCGCGGTGACGTCGACCTCCGGGAGCTTGCCGTCGGTGATCGACAGCCGCTCGGGGTCGCCGCTCTCCAGCACCCAGTGCCCGCTGGTACTGATCCCGACCGGGACGACGTCGTACTTGTCCCGGTCGATGACCTGCAGGACGTTCGCGGCGGTCACGCAGGAGATGGCGTGCTCGCTCGACCGGCCGCCGAAGACGACGGCGATCCGGGGCTTGCGCTGGCTTTCTGAGAACTCACTCACCGGCTCGACTGTAGCGGTCCGCGGCTGCCGATCCGACCGGGGTCAGGTTAAGAGATCTTCAGATCGGCGCGTCCCAGTCCACTGGCAACGCTGTCACTCCGTACACGAGCGTGTTCTCCCGGTAGTCGATCCGGTCGAACGGTACGGCGAGTCGCAGCGTCGGGATCCGCGCGAACAACCGGGTGAAAACCTCCTGCAGCTCGACCCGCGCCAGCTGTTGCCCGATGCACTGGTGCGGCCCGAACCCGAAGGCCACGTGCGCCGCGGCCTGCCGTTCGAGGTCGAGCCGGTCCGGGTCCGGGAACACCGTCTCGTCCCGATTCGCCGAGGACAATGCGGCGATCAGGTAGTCGCCGGTCCGGATCGTCGACGGTCCGACCGTCAATTCGTCGGTCACGTGCCGGAACAGGCCGAAGTGCACGACCGACAGGTACCGCAGTAGCTCCTCGACCGCGCCCGGCACCTTCGACGGATCGGACCGGAGCAGTTCGAGCTGCGCGGGATTGCGGAGCAACGCCAGCGTGCTCAGCGCGATCATGTTCGCGGTCGTCTCGTGGCCGGCGATCAGCAGGGTGACCCCGATCGACACCAGCTCTTCCAGGCTCAGCGGCGTACCGAGGTCCTCGCCGCGGGTGATCAGCCGGGAGAGCAGATCGTCGGAGCGGTTCGCCTGCTTGGCCAGTACCAGGCTGACGATGTACTGGTTGAGTTCGTCGCTGGCCCGCTGGATCTCGTCGGTCCAGCCGTCGACCCGGACCAGCTGGGCGCTGCGTTCCTGGAACTCGTCGCGATCGGCGTACGGAACGCCGAGCAGCTCGCAGATCACCAGCGACGGGATCGGCAGCGCGAACTCCTGCACCAGGTCGACCGGGCCACCGGACGCGAGCAGGCCGGTGATCCGGTCGTCGACGATCTCCCCGATCCACGGCCGCATCGCCTCCATCCGCTTGACCGCGAACTCGGTCGCCAGCATCCGGCGCAGCCGTTTGTGCGCGTCCCCGTCCACCTGCAGGATCGACCCGGACTCGGCCTCCCGGTCCAGGTCGGCGTCGGGTACGACGTGGTCGGACGGCGCCAGCCGCGAGCTCAGCCGGCGGTCCCGGAGCAGGGTGCGGACGTCGTCGTACCGGCTGATCACGTACGCGTCGACGCCGGCCGGGGTGGACACCTTCGCCGGCGCCTCGGTCCGGCGGTAGCCGGCGTACTCGGGTGCCGGGTCGAACGGGCATCCGGACGGCCTGGTGGTCGGAAAGCTCTCGGTCATCGCGCACCCTTCCGAAGATTTTGGTAGTGACTACCATATGGCTGACGCTTCCGATCCGGAACACCCTTCGGCGAGTCGTAGGCGGTACCCTGCCCGCCATGGGACTGCGCGAGGTGAAGCGGGAGCGGACCCGCCGGCTGATCGCGGACAAGGCGTTCGAGCTGTTCAGCGACCACGGGTTCGGCCGGACCACGGTCGAGCAGATCGCGGCCGCGGCCGAGGTCGGCCCGAGCACGCTCTACCGGTACTTCCCGACCAAGGAGGGGCTGGTCCTCGAGTTCGTCGACGACTGCCTCGCCGACGCCGTCCGGTGGTTCGGCGACCAGCCCGCACTGGACCTGAGCGTCGGCCTGCGGACGGTGATCGAGCGCGTCCTGGAACAGCTGGAGACCAACCCGGACCGCGTCCGGGCGGTGTTCGACCTGGCCGAGCGCAACGAGTCGGTGAGCGCCCACCTGAACGAGCTGATCTGGCGCTTCCGCAACGACCTGGCCGCCCAGCTGGTCCGGCGGCTGCCGAGCAGCGACCCGGTGCACACCGAATTCGTCGCGGCGCTGTCGGCCGGCATCACGATGAACATCATCGAGAACGTGGTCCGCGTCTGGGTCGACACCCCGGGCCCGGTGGACGCCCGGCAGCTCGCCCGGCAGGCGGTCGCGCTCGTGGAACACGGCAACCTCCCACTCCCCGGCTCCCGCTGATCTCCGCTGCCCCCGCTGACCGGTAGAGCCTGGTTGCCAGCGACAATTCGAGGTATGAGTCCTGACCTCGACCCCTCCACTGTCGTCGTCCACGCGGGCCGCCCGGAGCGGGTGCCGAATGCGCCGGTGGGTCCGTCGCCGGTGTTCAGTTCGACGTACGTGGCCGGCGGGGATCGCGGCTACGGGCGGTTCGGGAACGACGCGTGGACCGCGCTCGAGGACACGCTCGGTCAGCTCGAAGGCGGGCGGGCGCTGAGCTTCGCGTCCGGGATGGCAGCGGCCGCGGCGGTGGTCGACCTGGTTCCGGTCGGCGGCCGCGTGGTCGCGCCGCAGCACGCCTACTCTGGCGTACTCGCGCTCCTCGACCAGCAGGCCGCAATTGGCCGGCTCACCGTGGTCCGGGCCGATATCGCCGACACCGAGTCCATCGACCTGACCGACGCCGACATGTTGTGGATCGAGTCGCCGACCAACCCCGCGATGGAGGTCGCCGACATCCCGGCCCTGGCTGCGGCCGCACATGCCGCCGGCGCGACCGTCGTCGTCGACAACACATTCGCCACTCCCCTGCTGCAGCAGCCGTTGCGGCTCGGTGCGGACGTGGTGATGCACTCGGCCACCAAGTTCATCGCCGGCCACTCGGACGTGATCCTCGGCGCGGTCGTCACCGCCGACGACGACCTCTGGTCCGCGATCGAACTACGACGCCGCAGCCTCGGCGCGATCGCCGGCTCGATGGACGCCTGGCTCGCCCTCCGCGGCCTGCGTACGCTCGCCCTCCGCCTCGAACGCGCCCAGTCGAACGCGGCCTACCTGGCCGGGCGACTGCAACAGCACCCGCGCATCAGCCGAGTTCGCTACCCAGGCCTGCCTGACGACCCGGGTCACGACCGGGCCAAAGCGCAGATGTCCGGCTTCGGCGCGATCCTCGCGATCGAACTGGGCGGCGACGCGGAAGCGGCTCAGAAGGTCTGCGAGAGCACGAACCTCTGGGTCCACGCCACCAGCCTCGGCGGCGTCGAGTCGTTGCTCGAACGCCGCCGCCGCTGGCCGATCGAGGTCCCGACGATCCCCGAAGACCTGATCCGGCTGTCCGTCGGCATCGAGCACCCCGAAGACCTCTGGGCCGACCTGGCGCAAGCCCTCAACGCTTCTTGAGCACCGGCCCACCGAGGAAGGTCACTACGCACAGCACGACCGGCAGGATGAACGCGATGTTCAGCGGCATCCAGTGCGCGAGCCCGCCGATCAGCGCGGGCCCCGCCAGCAGCCCGACGTACCCGAGGCCGACCACGCGCGCCATCAGCGCGCCGGACGACCGTGGGTCGAGGTTCCCGGCGGCGGTGAACAGCTGTGGTACGCCGCCCGCGAGGCCGAGGCCGAAGATCGCCCAGCCGACCAACGCGACCGGGATCCACTGTACGACGATCACCAACGTCAGCCCGACCGCCGCCATCGCGGCACCCCACCGGACGATCGCCGCCGGACCGACGACGGCCGCAACCCGGTCGGTGAGGAACCGCCCGACGGTCATCGCGACCGCGAACGCGCCGTACGCGTAGGCCGCCGTACTGACCGAGGTCCCGAGGATGTCGCGGAAGTGCAGTGCTGCCCAATCGTTGGCCACACCCTCGGACAGCATCAGGCCGAACGCGAGCCCGCCGAGCGCCCAGACCAGCTTGGCCGACGGCCTCTCCCGCGGCGCGTCGTCAACCTCCTCCGGCGGTTCGGTTGCCTCCAGCAAGAATCGGCTGGCGATCAACGACAGGCCGATGCAGACCAGGCCGGACAGCGCGAGCGTGACCTCGGTCGGTACGCCGGCCCGCAACGTGGCCGCACCGATCACCGCTGCGATCGCCCCGCCGATCGACCACATCGCATGGAACGCGGCCATGATCGGCCGCGGGTACCCGCGCTCGACCACGACGGCCTGCGCGTTCATCCCGACGTCGATCGAACCGTTGCCGAAGCCGACGAAGATCAGCGCCAGCCCCAAGGTCCACCAGTTCGTGGCGAGACCGGGGCCGGCGAGCGCGACGCCGAGCAGGATGCCCGCGGCCGGTACGAGCCGGCGCTGGCCGAGCTTGTCCACGAGCGGCCCGGCGACCTGCATGCCGGTGAAGGCGGCGCCGCCGAGGACGAGCAGGAGCAGCCCGAGGGTGCTGTGCGTGATCCCGGTCCGCTGCTCGATGCTCGGGATGTGTACCACCCACATACCGACCGCGAAGCCGTTCAGGCCGAAGTACAGCCAGGTAGCAACACGCGCCGCCCGCGGCGGCGCAGCAACCATCAGCGTCAAGACGCCACCTCGACCAGGGCGCCGCGTTGGGTGAGCAAGGTTCGTTGGTCCTCGGGGGCGGAGTCGTCGGTGATGATCAGGTCCGGGCGGTCGGCCGCGCAGACGTAGGCAAGCGCCGCCCGATCCCACTTGGCACCGTCGGCGAGCACGATGGTGCGGGTGGCGACCTTCATTGCCTCCTGCTTGACCTCGGCATCGCCCAGGTCGAACGCGGTCAGCCCTGCGTCGAGGCTGAACGCACACGGGCTCAGTACGGCGGCGTCGAAGCGCAGCGCTCGCAGCGAGGCGACGGTCAGTGGTCCGACCAGGGAGAGCTCGCCCTTGCGCGCCTCACCACCCGGCATCAACAGCCGGATCCGCGGCGCGTCGGCCAGCTCGTGCGCGACATGCAGGGACAGCGGCATCACCGTCATCGCGCGGTCGTGCAGGAGCTTCGCCGTCTCGAGGGCCGTCGTACCGCTGTCGAGAACGATCGTCTCGCCGTCGCGGAGATGCTCGACCGCGGCACGGGCGATCGCCTGCTTGGCGGCGACCGCGGCCTGCGCCCGCAGCGAGTGCGGCGGCTCCAGACCGGCCGGCATCGCCGACACGGCGCCGCCGTGGACGCGCTTGAGCACGCCCTGCGCAGCGAGGAAGTCGAGGTCGCGGCGGACCGTCATGTCGGACGCCTCGGTGGCCTCGACCAGTTCCTGGACCGACACTCGGTCGCCGGCTCGCAGTCGTTCTACGATCACTTGGTGCCGTTCCGCACTTCTCATGCGCAAAAAACTACCATCCGCCTGATCGTTCAAACAGATAGTGTGTTCGCTTGTGACCGATGACACCACGCTCGTCAAACGTTCCCGGTACGCCGTCGCCGCGGTCTTCTGCGTGCACGGATCGGTGACCGGTTCGTTCGCGACCCGGGTGCCGTGGATCCAGGAGCACGCCGGCGTCTCCGCGGGCCAGCTCGGGCTCGCGCTCGCCTTCCCGGCGCTCGGCGCGGCGTTGATGATGCCGCTCGCCGCCCGGGTCAGCCACCGGTTCGGCACCCGCAACGCGCTCCGCGGGCTGCTCGCGCTCTGGACGCTCGCGCTGATCCTGCCGTCGTTCGCGCCCGGGCTGCTGACGCTGTGCGCGGCGCTGCTGATCTACGGCGGTACGGCAGGCATGGCCGATGTCGCGATGAACGCGCTCGGCGTCGAGGTCGAACGCCGGTTGAAGAAGTCGATCATGTCCGGACTGCACGGCCTGTGGAGCGTGGGCGCACTGCTCGGCTCGGCGGTCGGTACGGTCGCGGCGCACGCGAATCTCAGTGCGCAGGTGCATCACACGATCGCGGCCGTCGTACTGACGATCGTCGGCGCGGTGGTATGCCAGTTCGTGCTGAACCTGCATCCCGAGGACGACGAGGAACCGCCGGCGCGGTTCACGCTGCCGCCGAAGTCGGCGCTCTTGATCGGGGCGGTCGGGTTCTGCGCGGTGTTCGCGGAGGGCGCGAGCCTCGACTGGTCGGCGGTTTACCTGCGGGACGTCCTCGACAGCTCGGCTGGTGTCGCGGCCGGTGCGACCACCGGGTTCGCGTTGACGATGGCGATCGCGCGGATCACCGGTGACGCGGTTGTCGACCGGTTCGGCGCAGTCCGGACGGTACGGGCCAGTGGGGTGATCGCGACGCTCGGCGGCCTGCTCGTGGTCGTCTCGCCGAACGCGATCGTCGCGATGATCGGCTTCGGGCTGATCGGGATCGGCATCGCGGTCGTCGTACCGCTCGCCTTCGCCGCGGCCGGCCATACCGGCGCCAACGCCAGCCAAGCGATCGCCGGCGTCGCCACGATCACGTACGCGTCCGGGCTGGTCGCCCCGTCGATCATCGGCGGCATCGCGCAGGCCAGCAGCCTGACCATCTCGTTCATCGTGGTCACCGCGCTCGCGGCCGGGTTGGCGGTCTTCGCGCGCGTACTCGCAACCAAAACAGAAGCTGGGGAGCTGCAACGGTGACGGACTTTCGGACGGCAGGACCAGAGGACGCGGCCGCGGTCGCCGAGCTGCACGGCGACAGCTGGCGGCGGCACTACCGGGGCGCGTACGCCGACGCGTTCCTCGACGACGAGTCGCCCGAATACCTCACCGCGATGTGGACCGAGCGCCTCACGAACCGGGAAGGCACGCGGACGACGGTCGCCGAGTACGACGGGCAACTCATCGGCCTCGCGCACGTGGTGTACGAGGCGGACCCGAAGTACGGCGCGCTCGTCGACAACCTGCATGTCCGCGCGCTCCGCAAGCGGCAAGGTCTTGGCACCCAGCTGCTCGCCCACGCGGCGAAAGACGTCCGGACCGGTCTGTACCTCTGGGTGCTCGAGCAGAACACCGCCGCGCAGGCGTTCTACGAAGCCCGCGGCGGGATCCGCGGCGACCGCAAGGACGTCCCGCCACCCGGCGGCGAACCTCGGCGCCTCAATGGAACGCCGGCCTGCTTCCGCTACTACTGGCCGGACCCGGTCAGCTTGACGGTCTCGATCAGCGCGTACGACGCCTGACTCGCCGCCTCGGGATCACCGGCCCGGATCGCGTCGAGTACGTCGACGTGCGCGTCGCCGAGCCGCTGGTCCTCGGGAATCGTCGCGGTTTGGTGGATCGACTCGGTCATCACCTCGGCGAGTGCGTCGTACAACCGCAGCAGCAACGGGTTGCCGCTGGCGACCACGACCCGGCGGTGGAAGTCGGTATCGACCGCGACGAACGCGTCCAGATCCCCCGCCGCGAGCGCCTCGCCGCGAGCCACCAGGACCTCCTCCAGCGCGGCGAGCGCTGCCGGGTCCGGGTTCCGCGCGGCCAAGCGGGCGGCCGCTGCCTCGATACCGGCGCGGGCGTCGAGGACGTGCGTGAGTGAGGCCGACAGCTCGTCGCGGACCAGGACACCGCTGATCTCGTTCGTCGCGCGGACGTACGTACCGTCGCCGACGCGCGGCTCGAGCAGACCGGTCAGGCTGAGCGATCGCAGCGCCTCGCGGACCGTGCCGCGGCTGACGCCGAGCTCGGTCGCGAGCTGATGCTCGCCCGGGATCCGCGACCCACGCGGCCAGGTCCCGGACTCGATCCGCGCCCGGAACTGCTCCGACACCTGCAGCACGAGCGGCACCTGACGCACCAAAGGTTCCATGGCGTACAGTATATAAATGTCGGACATCTACACGGAAGCTTGACGAGAGGTGTGTTGTGGCAGTGCTGACCGAACCCATGGCCCGAGAGCGGTCGTCGCTGATCACCGCGACCGCCTTCGTGGTCGCGCTGAGCCTGCGCCCGGCGCTGACCGCGGTCGGCCCGGTGCTGCCGCGGATCGGCGACGCGCTGCAGCTCGGTGAGGCCGCGCAGGGTCTCCTCGGCACGCTTCCGCTGCTGGCGTTCGCGGTCGCCTCTCCCCTGGTTCACCTGGCGTCGCGCCGGTTCGGGATGGAGCGGGCCGTGTTCGTGTCGCTGCTGGTGCTGGCGGCCGGCAGCGCGCTCCGTCCGTACACGGGCCAGGCGGGCCTCTGGATCGGGACGGCCGTCGTCGGCGCCGCGATCGCGGTCGGCAACGTGCTCGTACCGGTCATCATCAAGCGCGACTACGCCGGCAACGTGTCCCGGGCGACCGGCATCTACACGGCCTTCATCACCGGCGGCGCCGCGATCGCGTCGATCCTCGCCGTACCGATCGCCGACGCGGTCGACTGGCGGCTGTCGCTCGCGGTCTGGGGCGGTCTCGCCGTACTGGTCGCGGTGATCTGGCTGCCGCGGACGCTGGCCCCGGAGCCCCTGCCGGCCGCTTCGAAGGACGACGAGGCGCCGGTGGTGAGCGTGTGGCGGCAGCCGATGGCCTGGCTGGTGACCGGGTTCATGGGGCTGCAGTCGACCAGCTTCTACCTGTTCGTGAACTGGCTGCCGACGATCGAGATCTCGACCGGCGGCGTCTCCGAGCGCGCCACCGGCGTCCACCTGTTCGTGTTCCAGGTCTTCGGCCTGATCGGCGGGCTGAGCATTCCGTTCCTGCTGAAGCATCCGACCAACCAGCGGGCCGGCCTGATGACGGCGAGTACGCCGATCCTGATCGCGCTGCTCGGTCTGCTGGTGGCGCCGCAGCTGGCGATCGTATGGGCCGTCGTCGGCGGTCTCGGTCAAGGCGCCGGGCTGGTTGCCGCGCTGTCGCTGATCAGCCTGCGCGGCCGCGGGCACCACGAGACTACCCAGCTGTCCGGGATGGCGCAGGCAGTCGGCTACACGCTGGCCGCGGCCGGCCCGGTCGTGGCCGGTTACCTGACCCAAGTGACCGGCGGCTGGAGTACGACGTTGAGCGTGTTCGCCTCGCTCGCCGCCGTCCAGGTCGTACTCGGCTTCGTGGCCGGCCGGGACACCCGGCCGGCCTGACCAGTCGGGAAACAAAAGGCCACCAGGTGGCGAAAAGTTTCCCCGCCTCGGCTACTTGTCCGTCGCGAAGGCTGCGTCGAAGGCGGCTTCGGGCTTGTCGAAGGCGAGCTTGCGGATCACGTCGACCGCCTCCGCGGCGCCGACCTTGCGCTCCATGCCGGCGTCCTCCCACTCGACCGAGATCGGGCCGTCGTAGCCGATCGAGTTCAGCACCCGGAAGCAGTCCTCCCAGTTCACGTCGCCGTGGCCGGTGGAGTAGAAGTCCCAGCCGCGCCGCGGGTCCGCCCACGGCAGGTGCGAACCGAGCCGGCCGTTCCGGCCGCCGCCGACCCGCATCTTCGTGTCCTTGCAGTCCACGTGGTAGATCCGGTCCTTGAAGTCCCACAGGAACGCGACCGGGTCGATGTCCTGCCAGACCATGTGCGACGGATCCCAGTTCAGGCCGAACGCCTCCCGGTGGCCGATCGCCTCGAGCGCGAACGTGGTGGTCCAGTAGTCGTACGCGATCTCCGACGGGTGCACCTCGTGCGCGAACCGCACCCCCTCCTCGTCGAACACGTCGAGGATCGGGTTCCAGCGGTCGGCGAAGTCCTTGTACCCGGCCTCGATCCGCTCGGCCGGTACCGGCGGGAACATCGCGACGTACTGCCAGATCGACGAGCCGGTGAAGCCGATGACGGTCTTCACGCCGAGCTTCGCCGCCGCCCGCGCGGTGTTCTTGAGGTCCTCGGCGGCGCGCTGCCGGACGCCCTCGGCGTCACCGTCGCCCCAGACCCGGGCCGGCACGATCGCCTGGTGCCGGAAGTCGATCGGGTCGTCGCAGACCGCCTGCCCCACCAGGTGGTTGGAGATCGCGAAGACCTGCAGGTTGTACTTCTCCAGGATGTCCTTGCGGCCTTGGACGTACGTGTCGTCGTCGACCGCCTGCTGGACGTCGAAGTGGTCACCGGAGCAGGCGATCTCGACGCCGTCGTACCCGGCCTCGGACGCGAACTGGCAGACCTCTTCGAACGGCAGGTCGGCCCACTGGCCGGTGAAGAGTGTGATCGGACGAGGCATCTGAGCTCCTAGGCGTTCTCGACGGTGATCCAGGCAGAGTCGTTGGCCGCCGACCGCAGTACGGCGTCGACCACGCGGGCCGACCGCGCTCCGGCGGCGAAATCGGGCAGGCCGTCCGGGCGGTCCCCGAGGACGGCGGCGTAGCTGTCGGCGACGAACGAGTCGAACGCGTCCTGGTACCCCTGCGCGTGACCGGCCGGCAGCCGGTTGACCCGCGCCGCGTCCGGGCTGAGCGTGCCGGGGTCGCGGGTCAGCAACTGGGAAGCGTCCACGTGGCCGACCCACAGCCGGTCCGGGTCCTCCTGGTCGAACCCGAAGCTCGACTCGGTACCGGACACCTCCAGGTACAGCCGGTTCTTCCGGCCGGCGGCGACCTGGCTGACCACGATCGTCCCGACCACGCCGGCCTCGGTCCGGAACTGGGCGGTGGCCAGGTCCTCGGTCTTCACCTCGACGCCGCCACGCTGCGCCCGTACGGTCCGGAGCTGGGCGCTGATCGCGGCGATCCGGTCGCCGGTGACGAACTCGGTCAGGTCGCACCAGTGCGAACCGATGTCCGCGAACGTCCGCGACGGGCCGCCGGTGGTGTCGTCGACGCGCCAGTTCTGGTCGTCGGCCCCGGCCAGCCAGTCCTGCAGGTACGAACCGTGCAGGCTGGTGATCAGCCCGGCCTCCCCCGCGGCGATCCGGGCGCGCAGCTCACGAACCATCGGGTGATAGCGATAGACGAACGGCACGGCGCCGACCAACTGCGCTTCGTAGGCCGCCGTCTGCAGGCCGATCGCGTCCTCGACGGAGGTCGCGAGCGGCTTCTCGCAGACCACGTGCTTGCCGGCATCCAGGGCCTTGAGCGTCACGTCGCGGTGGGTGTTGTTGGGCGTGCAGACATGGACGACGTCCACGTCCGCCGCGAGCAACTCGTCGAGCGTCGCGAACCCGCGCTCGGCACCGGTCGCCTCGGCCGCCGCCTCCGCCCGCGCGGGCGACGATCCGACAGCTCCCACCACGGTCGCACCGGAGACCAGCGCGGCCCGGCCATGGACCTGGCCCATGAACCCGCCGCCGACGATCCCGACCCTCAGCTTCCGCGCATTGGTGGACACGTCGAAGGACGCTATGGGACCCTTTTGAACCCTGTCAAGCAAAAGTCCACGACCAGTACGACGAAAGTTCCGGTGCATGAGCGATCTCGGTACGGCGGATCCGGTGCTGCGGTTGCTCCGGGACGGGCAGCCGCGGACGCGGGCCGAACTGATCGAGCTCAGCGGGCTGGCGCGGTCGACGGTGACCGGGCGGATCGAGACGTTGCTGGCCGCCGGTCTCGTCGTACCTTCCGGTGAGGCCGCTTCCACCGGCGGGCGCCCGCCGGCGCGGTTCCGGTTCAATCCGGCGGCGCGGCTCGTACTGGCCGCGGACGTCGGCGCGACACATCTGTCAGTCGCCCTCACGGATCTGACCGGGACGATCCTGGACCGCTCCACGACACCGCTCGCGATCGCGGAAGGTCCCGAGGTTGTGCTGGACGCGGTCGCCGAGGCCGGGCTGGCCTTGCTGCGTACGGCTGGACGCCCGGTGACGGATCTCGCCGGGACCGGGGTCGGACTACCGGGGCCGGTCGAGCACAGCACCGGCCGGCCGAACCATCCGCCGATCATGCCGGGCTGGGACTCGTACGACGTGGTCGGCCGGCTGCACCAGCGGCTGCCCGGTCCCGTCCTGGTCGACAACGACGTCAACATCATGGCGCTCGGCGAACACGCCACGGCGTACCCGGACGTCGAGCACCTGCTGTTCGTGAAGGTTGCCACCGGCATCGGCGCCGGCGTGATCAGCGGCGGCCGCCTGCACCGCGGGGCGCGCGGCGCGGCCGGCGACATCGGCCACATCCAGGCGCCCGGCCATACCGAGGTCTGCCGCTGCGGCAACGTCGGTTGCCTGGAGGCGATCGCCTCCGCGGCCGCGCTGGCGTCGAAGCTCGGTGTCGAAACCAGCCAGGACATCGTCGAACTGGTCCGGGCCGGCAACACCGAAGCAACCACGGCGATCCGCCAGGCCGGCCGCGAGATCGGTACGGTCCTGGCCGCCGCGGTCAGCCTCCTCAACCCGTCGGTGATCGTCGTCGGCGGCTCCCTCGCCCAAGCCGGCGACAGCCTACTGGCCGGCCTCCGCGAAACCGTCTACGCCAGATCGTTGCCCCTGGCCACAACCCACCTGCACGTAGCCCCCTCCCGAACCGGCCCCGACGCCGCCCTCCTCGGCGCCGCCACCCTGGTCCTCACCCAAACCCTCAGCTAACCCCAACGTTCGGACTTCGCGCTGCGGGAGACGAGGCTGAAGAGCATGTCCTTGGGGGTCATTTCGCCGGCTACGACCTTGGTGACGTGTTCGGCGATCGGCATCTCGACGTCGTGGTGGTGAGCCAGTTCGCTGATCGAGGCGCAGGACTTCACGCCTTCGGCGACCTGGCGGGTGCCGCCGGCGATCTCGGCGACGCTCATCCCCTGGCCGAGCTTCTCGCCGAACGTACGGTTGCGCGACAGCGGCGACGAGCAGGTCGCGACCAGGTCGCCGAGGCCGGCCAGACCGGAGAACGTGTGCTCGTCGGCGCCGAGGGCCGTCCCGAGGCGGGCGATCTCGGCGAGGCCGCGGGTGATCACCGAGGCGCGGGCGTTGTCGCCGAAGCCGAGGCCGACGGCCATCCCGACGGCCAGCGCGATCACGTTCTTGCAGGCGCCGCCGAGCTCACAGCCGACGACGTCGTTGTTCGTGTACGGACGGAACGTCGGCGAATGGCACAGCTTCTGCAACCGCGCCGCGGTCCCCTCGTCCGCACAGGCGACGACGGACGCGGCCGGCTGACCCTCGGCGATCTCCCGTGCGAGGTTCGGACCCGACACGACCGCGATCCGTTCCGGCCCGGCGCCGGTGAGCTCGGCGATCACCT
This sequence comes from Kribbella sp. NPDC004536, assembly GCF_042873835.1. Lineage (NCBI taxonomy): Bacteria > Bacillati > Actinomycetota > Actinomycetes > Propionibacteriales > Kribbellaceae > Kribbella > Kribbella sp. NPDC004536. The sequence goes on from NZ_JBIALY010000004.1 coordinate 165,932, forward strand.
CGCTCATCCGCTTCGTCGTACCGAGCTCGACGCCCTTCATCAGACTGACCAGCGGTACGGCGTTCGGCAGTACGCCGGCCCAGTCCGTCAGGTTGTCCCGCAACGACTGCGACGGCACCGCGAGGACGATCGCCTCCGCGCCGTCGGCCGCCGCGGCCGGGTCGTGCGTCGCGGTGATCGCCTCGGACAGCTGGATCCCGGGCAGGTACTCGGCGTTCTCGTGCTGCGCGTTGATCGCGTCGCACAAGGCTTCCCGCCGGGCCCACACCGACACCTGGTTTCCCGCATTCGCCAGCACCGTGGCGAACGCCGTCCCCCAGGACCCGGCACCGAACACCGCTACTTTGGTCATTCCTTTTCCTCACGTCGGGCTTTGCGGAGGTCGTACAACTCCTTGGGCGGTTCTTCTCCGCGCAGTTCGCCGAGCGTCTCGGCGACCCGGGCCATGATCACCTCGGTTGCCTCGTGCAACAGCTGGTTGGTCAGCGGCTTACCCTCGAACGCGCTCAGGTCGACCGGCTTCCCGGCCCGTACCTGCAACGTCTTGCGCGGCAGCAGCCGGAACCGGATCTTGCCGGTGTAGGACTTCAGGATCTCCTGCGCACCCCAGTTCGCCACCGGGATCACCGGGCAGCCGGTCATCAACGCGATCCGGGCCGCACCGGTCTTGCCGGTCATCGGCCACATCGCCGGGTCCCGGGTGATCGTGCCCTCTGGGTAAACGCCCACGCACTCACCGCGTTCGACCGCGGCGACCGCGTCCCGGAACGCGTCCACAGCCTGCGCCGAATCGCGGTACACCGGAATCTGCCCGGCCCCGCTGATGATCGTGCCGAGCACCGGCACCTTGAACACCGACGCCTTCCCGAGGAACCGCGGGATCCGCCGGCACTCCCAGATGAAATAGCCGAGCACCACCGGGTCGATGTGCGAGATGTGGTTCGGTACGTAGATCACGCCGCCGTGCCGCGGCATGTTCTCCCGGCCGGTGAACCGGCACTTGGTGAACACGATCATGAACGGCTTGACGATCGCGACGATGACGCCGAACCAGAATCCACGCGGCGGCCGTGGATCGTCGCTCCTGCTGTCCACTGCTGCCTCCTGGTGGTCGAACGCGCCGTCGGTCATGGGAGAATCCTGCCTGATGGCAGACCTACAGGTCGCTCCCTGGACCCTGGTGATCCCGGTGAAGCGTACGGCGATCGCGAAGAGCCGGCTCGCTCCGGCCTACCCTCAGCACCGTCCCGAACTGGCCCGCGCCTTCGCTGTCGACACTACTGCGGCCGCTCTGCGCTCCCCACTGGTGCAGACCGTCCTGGTGATCACCGACGATCCGCTGGTCGGCGCGGACGTGACCGCCGCCGGTGCACGCGTGGTGCCGGATCTCCCGGCCGCGGGGCTGAACGAGGCGCTGTTGCATGGAGCCACTGTGGCGGCTGCGGAGTTCCCGGGCAACGGTGTCGCCGCGTTGTCGGCCGATCTCCCCGCGCTCCGTCCGGGCGAACTCACCGCCGTACTCGCAGCCTGCACGGCGCCACGTTCGTTCGTCGTCGACGAGCCCGGCAGCGGTACGACGTTGCTCGCGGCCGCGGCCGGCGTACCGCTGGATCCGCGTTTCGGTGTCGGCTCCGCCCTGGCCCACCAGGCGTCCGGGGCGATGCCGATCGAGCTGGCCGGGATCGAGTCGGTACGTCGTGATGTCGACACCGCGGCCGATCTCGCCCACGCCGTACAACTGGGCGTGGGACCGGCGACAGCGGACGTGCTGTCGCTGGTGCTCGGTGCAGCCACCGGGACCGAAGGTCTAGCCTGCTGACATGCAGGCGACTGTGAGCAAGTACGACGGTGAAACGTTCTCCGGGGCCGTGCTGACCGATACCGGGATCGAGCTCCCGTTCACGGTGCACGCCGTCTCGGACACCCCGGTCCGGCATCTGCGGGTCGGCCAACGGGTGACGATCGAGACCAGTGGCTCCGGTGCATCGCTGGCCGTGACCAAGGTGGAGTTCGGCACGCGTTTGTAGTTGCTACCGACAACGGCGAAGGCCGGTCATCCCCTGGAGTGGGGTGACCGGCCTTCGCTGTGGTGCTGGTGCCGCAGTGCGTGAAGATCAGCGAGCGGTACGCTTCGCCGCGGTCTTCTTGGCGGGGGCCTTCTTGGCCGGCGCCTTCTTCGCAACGGTCTTGGCCGGGGCCTTCTTGACCGGGGCCTTCTTGGCAACGGTCTTCGCCGGCGCCTTCTTGGCAACCGTCTTGGCCGGGGCCTTCTTGGCGACCGTCTTCTTCGCAGCGGCGGTCTTGGTTGCGGCGGCCTTGACCGGAGCAGCCTTCTTCGCCGGGGCAGCCGCCTTGGTGGCGGTCGCGGCCGGCTTCGGGGCCACCAGCTTCGGCAGCTTCTTGGCGCCGGAGACGACGGCCTTCAGCTCCGCACCCGCGCGGAACTTCGGAACCGTGGTCTTCTTGGCCCGCTTGGTCTCACCGGTCCGCGGGTTGCGCACGATGCGCGCGCCACGCTCGATGGCCTCGAAGGCACCGAAACCGGTGATGGCGACCTTGCCACCCTTCTTGGTCAGCTCGCGCTGGACGGTGTCGATCACCGACTCCAGTGCGTGCTGGGCCTGGCGGCGGTTTCCGTCGAAGTGCACTGCGAGCGCTTCGACCAACTGGCTCTTGTTCACTGCTTCCCTCCGTGAACACTAGACGTCGAGCACAGCGCTCGATCTCACAGGAACGTTATGGACTGAACAGGCCATGCACAAACACCAACGCGGCAATTTGGCCTTGTTTTAGGCGATTCGGGCCACAATTTCGCCCGATTCGGTCCCTGCGAGGGGTTTTCGGAGCTACTTCCCCGACGATCTACAGCCAGCCGCGGCGTTTGAAGATCTGGTGCAGACCTCCACACACCAAGGCCATCAGGCCGATCGCGAACGGGTAGCCGTACTGCCAGTGCAGCTCCGGCATCTTGTCGAAGTTCATCCCGTAGACGGTCCCGATCAGCGTCGGCGCGAACAGGATCGCCGCCCAGGCAGAGATCCGCTTGACCTCTTCGTTCTGCTCGCTGCTGGCGATCGCGAGGCTCTTCATCTCCTCGTTCTGCTGCTGGGCGACCAGGGTCGCGTTCACCGTCAGGATGTCGCGGAGCAGTTCGCGGAAGCCGTCGACCTTCTCCACCACCTCGGTGACGTGGTCGGCGACGTCGCGCAGTGAACGTTGCAGTTCCTCGTCCACGCCGTACTTCTGGAAGCCGCCACGTAGTTGCTCGAGCATCCCGATCAACGGCCGGGTGGCGCGCTGGAACTCGATCACCTCACGGGACAGTTCGTAGATCCGTCGCGACACCTTGGGATCGCCGCGGAACACCTCGGTCTCGATCTCGTCGATGTCGTTCTCCAGCCCGGCGACCACCGGCGCGTACCCGTCGACGACCTTGTCCATGATCGCGTACAGCACTGCTTCGGCACCGCGGCTGAGGAGTTCCGGGTCACGTTCGACGCGACGGCGGACGGCGGCCAGGTTCGGCGCTTCGGCATGCCGGACCGTCACCACGAAGTCCGGGCCGACGAAGACGTGCACCTCCCCGAACTCGACCTCCTCGGTCGCGTCCCGGTACCGGGCGGCCTTCAGTACGACGAACAACGTCTCGCCGTAGCGCTCCAGCTTCGGCCGCTGGTGCGCCTCGTTCGCGTCCTCGATCGCCAACTCGTGCAGGTCGAACTCCTGTGCCAGCGAGGCGAGCTCGCGGCGGTCCGGCCGGTACAGACCGATCCAGGCCAGGCTCTGCGGGGCGTCATGGAGCGCCGAGTACGTGTCCGCGAGCGAATGCGGGGACGCGACCCGGTTGCCGCCGCAGTAGATCGCGCTGTCGACCACGCTGTGCCCCTTGGGCTTCTGCGGATCGCGGGGCTGCTTGGTGTCCGGCTCGAGGCTCGGCGCGGCAGCGGATGCGGCGTGCTTGCGAGCGGCGGCACGCAGTGACGGAGTACGGCTGAACGCACGGAAGGTGCGCAGGCGCAGGTCGGACATGAGTCCTCCAGGTGCGGTGGTTCAGGCGAAGTGATGAGCGCACGTCTGCCCGACCCCACAACTGCTAGAGGAAAATCAGTCCCCCGAAGGTCGAGCGAGACCGGTATGTCTGGAGGGATCGCTGTTGTTCATGCGTCCTCACCTCCTCGGTCTCGCAAGCTTGCTTCTGACAACTCCAGAAGGGTAACACCAGAGTTATCGCCCCCGCCCACCCGAACGTTACGGGGGCGCTAACTCTGATAGGACTCTCAGGCCTTCGCGGGAAGCGTTGCCGGCTTGAAAGACGGGCGAGTTGCTTCGTACGCAGCGATCTCGTCGGCGTGCGAGAGCGTGATGCCGACGTCGTCCAGACCGTTCAGCAACCGGTAGCGCGTGTAGTCGTCGATCTCGAAGGGTGCCGAGACGTCACCGGCCGAAATCGTCTTGTTCTCCAGGTCGACCGTGACCTTGGTGCCCGGGTCGGTCTCGACCGCGGTCCACAGCTGCTCCACGACGTCCTGCGTCACCAGCGCCGCGAGCAGGCCGGCCTTGCCGGAGTTGCCGCGGAAGATGTCGCCGAAGCGGGACGAGACGACGACCCGGAACCCGTAGTCGAGCAGGGCCCAGACCGCGTGCTCCCGGGACGACCCGGTGCCGAAGTCCGGTCCGGCGACGAGCACCGAGACACCTTCGTACTCCGGCTGGTTGAGGACGAACGACGGATCGTTGCGCCAGGCCGCGAACAGCCCGTCCTCGAAGCCGGTCCGGGTGACCCGCTTCAGGTAGACCGCCGGGATGATCTGGTCGGTGTCGACGTTGCTGCGGCGCAGCGGAGCCGCCGTACCGATGTGCTGGGTGAAGGCTTCCATGATTCCGTTGCTCCTCAGGCGTTCGCAGGTACGGCGACGGGCGGCAGGTCGGCCGGTGCGGCCAGGGTCCCGGTGACAGCGGTCGCGGCCGCGACCAGCGGCGACACCAGGTGGGTACGACCGCCCTTGCCCTGGCGGCCTTCGAAGTTCCGGTTCGAGGTCGAGGCGCTGCGCTCACCGGGAGCCAGCTGGTCCGGGTTCATCCCCAGGCACATCGAGCAACCGGCGCCACGCCACTCCGCGCCGGCGTCCTTGAAGATCGTGTCCAGGCCCTCGGCCTCGGCCTGCAGCCGGACCCGGCCGGAGCCCGGGACCACGAGCATCCGGGTGCCCTCGGCAACCTTCCGTCCGGCCAGTACGCCGGCCGCGGCCCGCAGGTCCTCGATCCGGCCGTTGGTGCACGAGCCCAGGAACACCGTGTCCACGTGGATCTCGCGCAGCGGCGTACCGGCGGTCAGGCCCATGTACTCCAGTGCGCGCTCGGCGGCGACCCGGTCGTTCTCGTTGTCGAAGTCGTCCGGCGACGGCACCACGTCCGCGAGCGCGACGCCCTGGCCCGGGTTGGTGCCCCAGGTGACGAACGGCGTGATCTCCTCGGCGCGCAGCACGACCTCCTGGTCGAACGTCGCGTCCTCGTCGGTGGCCAGGCTCTTCCAGTACTCGACGGCGGCTTCCCAGTCGACGCCCTGCGGCGCGTGCGGCTTGTCCTTCAGGTACTCGAACGTGGTCTCGTCCGGCGCGATCATGCCGGCCTTCGCGCCCCACTCGATCGACATGTTGCAGATCGTCATCCGGGCTTCCATCGACAGCGCGCGGATCGCCTCGCCGCGGTACTCGACGATGTAGCCCTGGCCGCCGCCGGTGCCGACCTTCGCGATCAGCGACAGCACCAGGTCCTTGGCCGAGACGCCGTCCGGCAGGACGCCGTCGACGGTGACCGCCATCGTCTTCGGGCGGGCCTGCATCAGCGTCTGGGTGGCCAGCACGTGCTCGACCTCGCTGGTACCGATGCCGAAGGCAATCGCTCCGAACGCGCCGTGCGTGCTCGTGTGGCTGTCGCCGCAGACCACGGTCATGCCGGGCTGGGTCAGGCCGAGCTGCGGGCCGATCACGTGCACGACGCCCTGATCCGGGTCGCCCAGGGTGTGGATCCGGATGCCGAACTCCTCGGCGTTCTTGCGCAGCGTGTCCACCTGGGTACGCGACACCGGGTCGGCGATCGGCTTGTCCACGTCGTACGTCGGGACGTTGTGGTCCTCGGTCGCGATCGTCAGATCCGGGCGCCGGACCGGCCGGCCGGCCAGCCGGAGGCCGTCGAACGCCTGCGGACTGGTCACCTCGTGGACCAGGTGGAGGTCGATGTAAAGGAGGTCGGGTTCTCCGTCGGCATGGCGCACGACGTGCGCATCCCAAACCTTTTCCGACAACGTCCTACCCATCAGACTCTCCTTTGAGATTGGATGTGTGGTGCTTTGGCTCACAGTGCTCTCGATTGGGCACCTGAAGCGACTTGCGTTCCACGATTCGAGACGGCAGTATCGTCTCATGGACAACTCTAGCGGAGTCGGCGTTCTCGACAAAGCAGCTCTCGTTCTGTCCGCGCTCGAGTCCGGGCCGGCGACCCTGGCCGGACTGGTGGCGGCGACGGGGCTGGCGCGCCCGACGGCACATCGGCTCGCGGTCGCTCTCGAGCACCACCGGCTGGTCGGGCGCGACATGCAGGGACGCTTCGTGCTCGGGCCGCGACTCAGCGAGTTGGCCTCCGCCGCCGGTGAGGACCGGCTGCTCGCGACCGCCGGCCCGGTGCTGGCGCGACTGCGCGACATCACCGGCGAATCGGCACAGCTCTTCCGCCGCCAGGGTGAGTACCGGGTCTGTGTCGCGGCCGCCGAGCGGCCGTCCGGTCTGCGCGACACGGTCCCGGTGGGTTCGCAGCTGACCATGGCGGCCGGGTCGGCCGCGCAGATACTGCTGGCCTGGGAGGACCCGGAGCGGATGCACCGCGGTCTCCACAACGCCTCGTTCAACGCCGCGGCGCTGGCCGGCGTCCGGCGCCGCGGCTGGGCGCACTCCGTCGGCGAACGCGAGCAGGGTGTGGCGTCGGTCTCGGCTCCCGTCCGCTCCCCCAGCGGCAAGGTGATCGCGGCGGTTTCGGTCTCCGGGCCGATCGAGCGGCTGTCCCGTCAGCCCGGCCGGATGCACGCACCGGCCGTGATGGCGGCCGCCGAGCGGCTGTCGGAAGCGTTGCGACGCGCGTCCGAGTAGTTGTCACGCACCGTTGCCGAGATCACCATGAGAGCTAATAGCCCTCAAGGAGGTCTGACATGGAGCGGGACTGGCTGACTCTCGGCTGGAAGATGTTGCTCGTCCGCGGTGTCCTCGGCATTGTTTTCGGGATCCTGGCGATCGCCTGGCCGATCTCCACGGCGATCGCCCTGGCCCTGTTGTGGGGCCTCTGGGCGCTCACCGACGGGATCGGATCGATCGCCCAGGCCTTCCAGCCCGAACATCACGGCAGTCGGCTCTGGCTGATCGTCCTCGGGGTGATCGCCCTGCTCGCCGGGTTCTTCGCGATCGTGCACCCCGGGATGACTGCTGCCACGCTGACCTGGATCCTTGGGATCTGGTTGATCGTTCGCGGCATCTTCGAGCTCGCCGGCGCGTTCAGCAGCCACCTGCCGATGCCACGTTGGCTGCTGGTGCTGAACGGGCTTCTCTCCCTCTTCATCGGGATCCTTTTCGCCGCCAACCCGGGCGCCGGCGCCGTCAGCATCGCGGTTCTGCTCGGCGTCACGGCGTTGGTCTGGGGCGCAGTCCTGATCGGCGTCGCCTGGTCCGTCCGTAAGGCCGCCGCAGGCCCCGCCGCCGACACCGGCACCCCGTCCCCCGCCTGAAGCAACTGTGGGCTGTCCCCGGACAGCCCACCAAACCGCGCCCGGCGATGGTGGACCGGACCTGCCGCAGGCGGACCGGGCGCGGATTCCGCGTCGAGGACGTCCGCGTGGGCGGTCACCCGCCGATGGTGGACTGGTGTCAGGCGATCGTCTTGCCCTGGGTGGCCTTGCGGTCTTGCACTGTCTGGGGCGGGACCGCGGCGGTGGTGCCGACCTCGGCGGGCGCCTTCGCAGCTTCGCGGGCACCCGCGACACCGTCACCGGCCAGCCGGGACGCCGCCGCTCCGTCGGCGCCCGCCCCGGTGCCTGTCTGTGCCCCCGCCGCCCCCGCTCCCGCCGCCGCCCCCGCTCCCCCTCCCGCCTCGGCTCCCGCTCCCCGTCCCGCCTCGGCCTGCGCCGCCGCTTCCCCTCCCGGCTCGGCCTGCGCTCGCGCTGCCAGTTCGGCGGTGCGGTCGGCGGCTTGTGCGGGTGCGGCTTGCTGCTCCAGCCGGGCGATTGCCCGGCCGACGTCTTCGCCGATCCGGCGGCCGAGTGTGTCCGCGCGCCGTTCCAGCCCGTCGCGTTCCCGGGATTCGTCCAGTTCGTCGATGGCCCGGCCCAGCTGCTCGTGGATCGTCTTGCTCAGGTAGTCGGTCGCCCGGGCCCGCGTGGCGTCGTCGGCCGCGCCGAGGACCGGCGAGCGATTGACGAGAATCTCCGCCGCGACCCGTGCCTTGTCGGGCTGCGGCGAGGCGTGCATGCGATCCAGCAGCCGGCCGTCCGCGAGATTGCGTCGCTCCGTCGGGTCGAGGTGGCCGGCGAAGGCGTCGACGAGTCGCTCGTTCGGAGTGGCCTGGGCAAAGTCGTTGTTCTTCCGGAACGCGTCCGCGGCGTCGGCGGAGATCACCTTCGTGGCCTGGAGCTCCTCGACGACGTACTGGGAGTGGAACCGGCCGACCGCGCGACCGACGGCGTTGGCCAGCTTCCGCCGGTCCGGGTCGTCGGGCTCGTGGGAGTACGGCCGTCCGGCACCGGCGCTGAGCTCCTCGGTCAGCCTGAGCGCGAGCCGCTGCAGCTCGCCGACTTCCTTGCCCTCCGGCCAGTTCCGCGACCGGAACATCCCCGTGCTGCGGCCGAGCCTGTTCAGCCGCTCGCCGTCACCGTGGTCGCGAACACCGCCGGAACTGACGCTGCCGGTACCGACGACGAGGATGCCGTCGCGAAGCCGCTCGGGCGAGGAGGTCGGGCCGAGCAACACCCGGTCGTCGTGCCGGGGTGGCGGCTTCACTGCCAGCCGCCCATGAACGGCTGCCTCCCACGCAGCGACTACCCGGAGTGCCTTCTTCGTGACTGATACCTCTGCCATCTGGCGGATTGTTCAGCCCCGAGGTGAACGCCGATCAACGGCCGCCGTACGGCACGGTGAGGATCTCCAGGTTGTGGCCGTCGGGGTCGTCCCAGTAGAGGCCGCGGCCGCCGTCGTTGGTGTTGATCTCGCCCTCGTGCCGATGGAACGGGTCGGCCCAGTACGTCAGGCCGCGCTCGACGATCCGGGCGTGGATCTGGTCGAACTCGTCCTCGCCGACCAGGAAGGCGTAGTGCTGCCGGTGCGGCTGCCCGTGGTCGTCGGCGAAGTCCAGCGACGTGCCGTTGCTCAGCTGCACCACAGCGAACGGCCCGAATCTGCTCGGTTCACCCAGGCCAAGGATCTCGGCCAGGAACCGCGCCGACGCCTGCTTGTCGGTGCAGCTGACGATGGTGTGGTTGAAGTCGATGGCCATTCATCCACCGTACGCCGGTTATCCGGCGCAACCGCAGGACGTGTTGGGCTGCAGCTCGTAGTCGAGGACGTGCCGGGCCGCCGCGGTGTTCGAGCGGTCGAGCAACAGTTGCACGGCGCGGCGGGCGGTTTCCTCGATGGGTTGGCGGACGCTTGCGAGCGGCGGGATCGTCACCGTGCACTCGCTGGTGCCGTCGAACCCCATCACCGCAACGTCGTCCGGCACCCGCAGCCCGGCTTCCCAGGCCGCGAACAGTACGCCGAACGCCTGCTCGTCCGTCGAGCAGTAGATCGCCCGCGGCGGCCGCTTCTGCTGGAACCACGGCAGTACGGCATCCCGCGCGGCGAACCGGGACACCGGCGCGGCGACGTACCGCGCAGAAGCCCGCGGATGTGCCGCCAACGCGCGCTCGATCCCGCGCCGGTGTTCCGCCGTACCAGGCGACTCCTCCGGCCCCGTGACGACGCCGAGCGTGCGGTACCCGTGCGACAGCAGGTGATCCGCCGACGCCTCGGCGCCCGCGACGTAGTCGATCGAGAGCGTCGACACCGTGACTCCGTCGGGTACCGGGTGCAACGCGACGACCGGTACGCCGGCCGCCGCGAACCGCTGGATGGCCGGCTCCACGAGCAGCGAGACGAGGACGACCCCGTCGACCTTGCGCTCGATGAACGACCCGATGTGCGCCGACTCCTGCGCCGGGTCCCCGGCGGAGTCACCGATCAGCAGCAGGTGGTCGTGCTGCCGGGCGAAACTCTCCAGGTGTTCGGCGAGCGTCGCGAAGTACGGGTTGCGGATCTGCGGGATCAGCAGACCGAGCGAGTACGTACGGCCCGCACTCAGTGCGCGGGCGAGGATGTTCGGCCGGTACTCGAGTTCCGCCGCGGCCTCGAGTACGCGGCGGCGGGTCGCCGCGGACACCGGCCGCGGACCGTTGTTGAAGACGTAGCTGACGACCGCGGTCGACGTACCGGCGCGCTCGGCGACGTCACGTGCGGTCGCCATCGATCTCCCCACGCTGCACAGCGTATGCCGTCCCACCGGCAACGATCCGCCGCGTGATCTCCTCGGCCACGGCCTCACTCTCGACCGCGGTGACGATCCGCACAGTCCCCTCGACATCCGCGGCGAACGTACTGTGCCCACCCTCAGCAATCTGCACCTTGCCCAACTCCGAAAAGCTGAACAGTTCCGGGCAACTCAGCGCGAGCACCGCCACCGGATCATGCGGCACGTTCCACGTCTCGTTCCAATAGGCCCACCACTGCTCGATGTCAGCTCCGAGCGCCGCCCCCAAAGGCCCCGCCGCCCGGATCCGCTCCAACCGGGCCTTCTCGATCGTGACCTGCCGGGTGATCTCCAGCCCGGTGATCGTCGTCGGGATCCCCGCACTCAGCACGGCCCGCGCCGCGACGTCGTCGGACTTGAAGTTGTGCTCGCACACGTCGTCGCCGAACGACCCGCCCATCACCCACAGATGCCGGATCCACCACGCCGCCTGCGGCTCGAGCGCCAATGCGGCAGCGATGTTGGTCAGCGGGCCGATCGCCGCCACGTCGAGCTCACCAGGTCGCTCGCGTAGCCGTTCCACCAGCCGTTCCGGCGCACCGTCCGCACTGATCGTCTCCGCGTCCAGCCCGTCGTGCAGCGTGCCTTCGTGCCCGGCCCACCACACCTCCCGTCCGGACAGCGGCTCGGCGAGTCCCGGTACGACGTCCAGCTCGCGGCCGGCGAGTACGCCGTACCGACGGGCGAGCTGAGCCCGCAGCCGCGTGTCGCCGTACACGGTGTGGACCTCGGCGAGGTCGACCTCCGGGCTGCCGAGCAGCTGGGCGAGCGCCATCGCGTCGTCGACGTCGGAACCGATATCGGTGTCCAGGATGAGGGATCGCACAGATCTCCTTTACTTGAGTCCGGTGCTCGACACGGACTGGACGAAGTACCGCTGGAAGCCGGCGATGACCGCCAGCGGGATGACGGTGAGGACCACGGCGCCCGCGAACACGAGCCCGTAGTCGGCGAAGTTCTGGCCTTGCAGGTTCGACAACGCGACCGGTCCGAGGATGTGTTTCGCGTCGGTGCCGATCAGCAGCGGCCAGACGTACGCCTGCCACTGGAAGAGGAACAGCATCAGCCCGGCGCCGATCAGCGCCGGCTTCGACAACGGCAGGTAGATCCAGCGGAACACACCGAACCACCCGAGCCCGTCGAGCCGCCCGGCCTCGACCAGCTCGGCCGGGATGCCCAGGAAGAACTGCCGGAGCAGGAAGATCGCCATCCCGTTCCCGATCCCCGGCAGCACCAACCCGGTGAACGTGTTGGTCAGGTGCCAGTCCCGGAACATCGTCGACAACGGGATCGCGATCGCGTCGAACGGCACCAGGAAGCTCAGTACGACGATGCCGAACACGAGCCCGCGACCGCGGAACTCGAACGCCGCCAGCCCGAACGCCGCCGTCGCGCAGACCGCGAGCCCGATGACGACGGTGAGCGCACTGACGAAGATCGAGTTGAGTGTCGCGCGGCCGACGTCACTGCTGAGCAGAGCCGAGTAGTTGTGCAACGTCGGTTGCAGCTCGAAGAACGTCTGCCACGACAGCTTCAGATGCGCGAACGTCTCCGAGCCGGGGCGCAGCGAGTTCGTCACCACCCACAGCAGCGGCAGGAAGAACAGGATGCCGACGACCCCGCCGAGCGCCGAGAGGCTGACCCGTTTCACTGGTCACCTCGCAGCAGCCGGAACTGACCCGCCACGATCGCCAGCGTCAGCGCGACCAGGATGACCACCTCGGCCTGCGCGACATGGATGTCGCCGAGCGCGTACGCGCGGTTGTAGACGTCGTACATCAACAGGTTGCTGTTGCCGTTCGGCCCGCCCTTGGTGAGGATCTGCACCGGCGCGAACACCAGCAGGTTCGACACCGTGTCGGCGACCAGGACGAACGCGAGCGGACGCCGTACCAACGGAAGCGTCACCGACACCATCCGGCGCCACGGGCCGGCGCCGTCGAGCAGCGCGGCCTCGCGGACCTCGACCGGGACCTCCTGGATGCCGGCGATCAGGAACAGCATCCAGTACCCGACGCCGATCCAGGAGAGCAGCACGATCAGCGACGGCAGTACCTGGCCCGGCGAGGTGAGGAACGGTTGCGCGGGCAGGCCCAGCCGTTCTAGTACGCCGTTCCCGAGACCGTCCGGGCGATAGATGACGCTCCAGATCACGGCCGACACCGCCGGCGGCGTGGCGATCGGGAGGATCACCAACGTCCGCCAGAGCTTCGAACCGGCCGCCTTCTGGGTGAAGAGGACCGCGAGCAGGAACGACACCACGACCTGGATCGGGTTCACCAGTACGGTGAAGAGCAACGTCACGCCGACCGACTGCCGGAAGTCCTTGCTGGCCAACAGGTCCGAGTAGTTGCTCAACCCGGCGAACACCCGGCCCCCGCGCAGCAGGCTCTCGCTGTAGAAACTCTCTACCACCGCTGAGATCGCCGGGACGATCCGCAGTACTGCGAGACACACCAGCGCGGGTGCCAGGAAGGCCAGGGCGATCAGGCCCTGCCGCTGCCTCATTTAATCGACTTCCAGGCCTCGTTCAGCTGTTGAGTGGCCTGCTGGAGTCGCTGGTCCGGGTTCGTCCCGTTGCGGATGTCCGCGAACGCCTTGCCCATCACTTCCTCGAACTGGATGTACCCGACGCTCACCGGCCGCGACACCGCGGTGTGCTCACTCTCGTACGCCGTGATCGCCGCGGCACCGGCGGTCTTCGTACCTGAGAAGGCATCCATCTTCGGGGTGTACTGCTTCTGCGCGTCCAGGTTCGCCGGGATGATCGTCGTCGTACTCGTGGTGGCGAGGTTGCCGGCCGCGTCCAGCGTCGCGAACTCGACGAACTTGCGGGCCATCCCCTGCTGCTTCGACGCCGGGTTGACGCCGAGCGACCACGATCCGGTCGGGGTGACCGGCTTGCCGCCCTGGAAGTACGGCAGCGGCGCGACGCCCCAGTCGACCTTGGAGCTGCCGAAGATCTTCAGGTCCCACGGGCCGCCGACGAAGAACGCCACGTCACCGTTGGCGAACACCGGTCCGGTCTGGAACCCGCCGATGCCGCGCGGCGACAGCCCGCTCGCGAACGTCGCGCCGTACCACTGCATCGCCTTCTTCCAGCCGTCGGTCTCGACCGCGGGCGTGAGCGCGTCGTCGCCCTCGATCCCGGAGCCGCCGCCGAGCGACTCGGCCAGCGGCTGCAGCTGGTAGTACGCCTCGGGCTGCTCCATGAACAGGCCGTACTTGGTACCGCCGGACTGCATGCTCTTCCGGCCGGCCGCCTCGACCTGCTCCCAGGTCCAGCGCTGCAGCGGGTCGGACGTCGGCGGCGTCACCTTCGCCTTGGCGAGCGCGGTCTTGTTGTAGAAGAGGTACTGCGTCGAGTTCCACATCGGTAGCGACCAGAGCTTGTCGCGGAAGTGGTTGGTCTCGTACGCCGCCTTGGTGAAGCTGGTCTTCACCTTGCCGTCGAGGTCGCTGAGATCGACGAGGAAGCCCTTCGCGGCCAGCTGCGAGACCCGCGGCTCGTCGACGGTGTAGACGTCGATGCCGGCGTCCTTCGCGCTCAGCCGCTGCTGCATGGTCGCGTTGAACTGGTCGAACGGGATCTGGGTATAGGTGACCTTGATCCCCGGGTTCTTCGCCTCGAAGGCCTTGATCACGGGCTGGTAGGTCTCGGCGTTGTCGGTGCCGGTGAAAGTGATCGTCCCGGTCTCGGGGCCTGGGTCGGCCGTGGTGGTGCCGCCGGCCCCGGACGAACCGCCGCCGCAGCCGGCCAGGAGCAGGGCCGCGGCAACCACCGCAGCCGGAAGAGCAAAGAGGTTCCGCCGCACAGCGATCCCCTTTCCATCGCGCAGGAGAAGGTCTAAGCGGTTAGACTCTAAGCGCTTAGACCTGGAGCTGTCCAGGAACCCGAGCTTTGCGGAACATAGTTCGCGCCTGGTGCAGGAAAAGTTCCGAAGACCCCGACCGAGGGTGACGGTGGCCGGTGCGGCCGGCCCACAACGTACGAGCGCCCTCCACCGGGTGGTGGAGGGCGCTCGGCTCTGGTAGCCCCGACGGGATTCGAACCCGCGCTACCGCCTTGAGAGGGCGGCGTGCTAGGCCGCTACACAACGGGGCCAGAGTTTTGTCATCCGAACCTTGCGGCTCGGGCAACGAGGTTGAACTTTACCGATTTTCATCGGCGCGGTCCAATCCGCTGGGGTACCAGGACTCGAACCTGGACTAACTGAACCAGAATCAGTCGGGCTGCCAATTACCCCATACCCCAAAGGCATTTCACTGAAGTCAGAGAGTTTGTTTCCGCCCTCACCAACCCGGCTCGGAGAGCTTACCCGAGCATGCGACCGGACACCAAAACGGCCCCCCGTCGGCGGGTTGTCACTCCCGTCACACCTGTCGCGGCGATCCCACCGGCAGGGTCGCCAACGGCAGGTCCGACTCCTTCTGCAGCTTCATCCGGTCGGTCAGCCAGACCGCGATCACCCCGAACGCGGCGAACTTCACCACGTCGATCAGCACCAGCGGCCAGGGCGCGTCCTTCACCTCGAGACTCGCCCCGAGCGAGTTGGTCAGACCCGCGAACACGAACGTCACCACGTTGTTCGCGGCGTGCGACGCGATCCCCGACTCCAGCCCACCGGTCCGGATCGCGAGGAAGCCGGCCACCAGACCGAAAGCGAGCCGGTCCACGAACAGCGCGGGACTCTGCCACGGCCAGATCCCGTGCGCCGCGGTGAACAGCAGCGCGGTCACGATCACGGCGACGATCGAGCCGCGCAGGTACGAACCGACCGCCTGCAGGAGGTAGCCGCGGAAGTAGTACTCCTCCCCCGCGGCCTGGATCGGCGACGTCAGCAACGTGATCACGATGATGCCGACCACGTCCGGCGCCGCCGGACCGCCGTGCCGCTCACCGGTGGCCAGCGGCACGTTGGCGAGCTGGATGACCGCGAACGACAGCAGTTCGAGCGCGATCGCGACCAGCGAGAACCAGGCCAGCGGCCGCCAGCGCAGCTTGCCGACCACCGAGGACAGCAGCCCCGGCGTCTGCCGGTTCAGCACCCTGGCGACCAGGATCGACAGCGGGATCAGGACGATCAGCGTCAGGTTCGTGAACAGCAGCCCGATCCAGGACAGCGTGCCCTCGGGATCGGGGTGCACCGCCTGCCGGACGCCGAGGATGAGCAGCCCGAGGAACATCCAGCCGACGAGGATCGTGAGCGTGCCGAGAACGACGTACGCCCGGGGGGTGACGTCGTTCTTCAGCAGCCTTTGGTACGGCGTACCGCTCATGAGGTGATGGTGCGCGCCTGCTCGAGCCGGCGCAGGGACTTCTCCCGGCCGAGCAGTTCGAGCGACTCGAACAGCGGTGGCGAGATCCGGCGCCCGGAGATCGCCACCCGGACCGGCCCGAACGCGTTCTTCGGCTTCAGCCCGAGCCCGTCGATCAACGACGCCCGCAGCGCGGCCTCGATCGCCTCGGTCGTCCACTCCACATCCGCAAGCGCCTTGGCGGCCGCGTCCAGTACGGCGTTCGCGTCACCGGTCAGCACCTTCGCGGCCGCGTCCGGGTCAACCGTGAAGCTCGCGTCGTCGACAAACAGGAACCCAAGCATGTCGACCGACTCGTCGAGCGTGTTCATCCGCTCCTGCACCAGCGGTACGGCGGCCTTGAGCACGGCCAACTGCTCGTCGGACGGCTCCGCCGGCAGCACCCCAGCCCGGGCGAGGAACGGAATCGTCCGCGCCGCGAACTCGTCCTGCGGCAGCAACCGCATGTGCGCGGCGTTGATCGCCTCACACTTCTTCGGGTCGAACCGGGCCGAGTTCGAGTTGACCTTGCGGATGTCGAACGCCTCGACCATCTCGTCCATCGTGAACACGTCGCGGTCCTCGGCGATCGACCAGCCGAGCAGCGCCAGGTAGTTCAGCAGGCCTTCGGGCAGGAAGCCGCGCTCGACGTACTCGCCCAGCCCGGAGCCCTTGTCCCGCTTGGACAACCGCTTGTTGCCTTCGCCCATCACGAACGGCAGGTGCCCGAACCGCGGCGTCCGGCCGCTGCCGACGCCGATCTCGGCGAGCGCCTCGTACAGCGCGATCTGGCGGGGGGTCGACGGCAGCAGGTCCTCACCACGCAGGACGTGGGTGATCTCCATCAGCGCGTCGTCCACCGGGTTCACCAGCGGGTAGAGCGGGTAACCGTTCGCCCGGACGAGTACGTAGTCGCCCAGGTTCTCCGGCAGGAACGTGATCTCGCCGCGGACCAGGTCGTCGAACACGATCGGACGGTCCGGCAGCCGTAGCCGGACGACCGGCCGGCGGCCCTCGTCGACATACGCCTGGACCTGCTCCGGCGTGAGGTTGCGGCAGTGGCCGTCGTACCCGCTGTGCTGGCCAGACGTCCGCGCGGCCTCGCGGCGCTGGTCGAGCTCCTCCTGCGAGCAGTAGCAGTGGTACGCCTTGCCCGCGGCGAGGAGCTTCGCGACGACGTCGGCGTAGATGTCCATCCGCTCGGACTGCAGGTACGGCCCGAAGTCGCCGCCGACCTCGGGGCCTTCGTCCCAGTTCAGGCCGAGCCAGCGGAGGGCATCGTAGGTGTAGCGGTAGCCCTCCTCGGTGTTGCGAGCGGTGTCGGTGTCCTCGATCCGCAGCACCAGCTTGCCGCCGTAGTGCCGGGCAAATGCCCAGTTGAACAGCGCGCTGCGGATGTTGCCGACGGTCAGCAGACCTGTCGGCGACGGTGGGAAGCGCACCCGCACCTCGTTCGGGTTCAGGTCGCCCAGCACGTCGTCAGTCACGCACGATCACCTTGTTCGTCAGAGTTCCGATTCCTTCGACGCTGACCGAGACCTCGTCGCCGGGCAGCATCGGACCGACACCCGCTGGGGTGCCGGTGAGGACCACGTCGCCGGGCAGCAGCGTGGTGAAGGAGGTGATGTAGGCCAGCACCTCCGGGATGTCGAAGATGAACTGGCTCGTCCGCCCGTCCTGCTTGGGTTCGCCGTTCAGTTCGGTACTGACCCGCAGGTCGGACACGTCCAGCTCGGTGGAGATCCACGGGCCGAGCGGGCAGAACGTGTCGAAGCCCTTCGCCCGGGCCCACTGCCCGTCGGTCTTCTGCAGGTCGCGTGCGGTCACGTCGTTCGCGATCGTGTAGCCGAAGATCACCTCGTTGACCCGCTCCTTGGGCAGGTCCCGGCAGATCCGGCCGATCACGATCGCCAGCTCGCCCTCGAAGTGCAGGTCGTTGGTCTGCTCCGGGTAGACGATGCCGTCGCGCGGGCCGATCACGCTGGTGTTCGGCTTCAGGAAGATCATCGGCTCCGTCGGAATGTCGTTGCCGAGCTCGGCGGCGTGCGCCGCGTAGTTCCGGCCGACGCAGACCACCTTGCTGCGCGGGATCACCGGCGCCAGCAGCCGGACGTCCGCGAGTTGCAGCTTCTCCCCGGTGAACTGGGCCGACCGGTAGAGCGGGTCCGAGTCGAGAACGTTGACAGTGCCGACGAGCCCCTCGGGGTCGTCGGTCTCGACGACGCCGTACTTCGGCTCGTCGTCCACGGAGAATCTGGCGATACGCACGGAGTGAGCCTACCGTCGGTGCGGAATGAGACAGTATTGCGGTGACTTTCGACATCCGGTTGGCGGTTCCTGGTGAGTACGACGCGGTCGGCGAGCTGACCGTGGACGCGTATTCGCACGACGGTTTCGTTCGCGGTGAGTACGCGATGACGCTCCGTGCCGCCGCCGACCGCGCGGCGAAGGCGGAGCTCTGGGTCGCGGCCGATCCGTCCGGCCTGCTCGGCACTGTTACCTATTGCCCGGTCGGGTCCGTGTATCGCGAGATCGGCCTGGACGACGAGGGTGAGTTCCGCATGCTCGCCGTCCACGGCCGCGCCCGCGGCCTCGGCGTCGGCACCGCGCTGACGCAGCGCTGCATCGACCGGACGCGCGAGCTCGGGCAGCGGCGGATCGTGATGAGCAGCGCCCAGTACATGACCACCGCCCACCGCCTGTACGAACGCTTGGGCTTCCACCGCCTCCCGGAGCGTGACTGGGCCCCCATCCCGGGCGTCGATCTGTACGCATTCGCCCTCGACCTATGACCACGCTGACGTTTGCCGAATGGTCGTCGTACGCCGCCGAGCACACGAAGCGGGTCGACGTACTGCTGGCTGATCACCTCGAACGACGAAAGTGCCGGGAAGCGCATCCCGTTGAGGATTTCCTCTTCACGTATTACCCCACCCGTCCGAACCAGTTGCGGGTATGGCATCCGGGGCCGGGGGTTCGGCTGGAGGACGGGGCTGTTTACGAACGCCGGCGTGGGTACGTGGTGGTGGACGGAACCGCTTCGCTCGACCCGGCTGAGGTTGAGCGTCGTACGGACAGCATCAAGTGGATCCGCGACCTGCTGTCGTCCACGCTCGACCGGCAGCCGCAGTTCGGGTGTTTCGGGCTGCACGAGTGGGCGATGGTGTACCGGACCCCCGAAGTACGGCACGCGGCCTGGCCGCTCCGGCTAGGTGCCGAGGGCACCGATCAGGTCGTCGAGACGCACCGGATCGGCTGCTCGCACTTCGACGCGTTCCGGTTCTTCACCACGCCGGCCCGCCCGCTCAACACGCTCCAACCCACCCGCGAATCCCAGCCGGTGCTCGAACAAGGCGGCTGCCTGCACGCCAACATGGACCTGTACAAGTGGGCCTGCAAGCTGATGCCGTTCACGCCCAGCTCGCTGCTGCTCGAGTGCTTCGAACTGGCCCGCGACATCCGGACTCTCGACATGCGCGCCTCGCCGTACGACCTGGCCACGCTCGGCTATACACCCGTGCGGATCGAAACCCCTGAAGGTAAAGCGGAGTACACGGCCGCCCAACGCGCCTTCGCCGACCGCGCCCGCCCGCTCCGCAGGCAACTCGTCGACCTCTGCGAGGCGCTGCTCGGCTGACCGTCCCGAGTTGTCCACAGACGCGAGTGTCGAAGTATTGACACCAGTGTCGAATCCTTCCTACCGTGGCATCCATCAACTGCTACGGCCGGAAGGTGACTCATGGCGTACGTCATCGGTATCGACGTCGGCGGGACGTTCACGGACGGGGTGCTCGACGACGGCGCCGGGGTGATCGTCGCGGCCAAGGCGCCGTCGACGCCCCCGGACTACTCACAGGGCGTGCTGGAAGTACTGGCCGGCCTCGCCGAACAGCTCGGTCAGCCGGTCGGGGCGATGCTCGCCGAGACCCACCACATCGCACACGGCACGACGTCCTCGTTGAACGCTCTGGTGATGGGCAACGTCCCGGACGTCGGTTTCGTCACCACCGTCGGGCACCGCGACTCGCTGTTCATCATGAACGTCGAAGGCCGCTACCTCGGCTCCGCGCCGGACCAGCTGCAGAACGTGCTCGGCCAGAGCAAACAGCACACGCTGCTGCCCAAGCGGCACGCCGTCGAAGTCGTCGAACGCGTCGACCGGGACGGGACCGTACTGGTCCCGCTGGACGAGGACTCGGTCCGGACGGCGGTGCGCGCACTGCTTGCCGACGGCATCCGTTCGATCGCGGTCAGCCTGCTGTGGTCGTTCCGCAATCCGGCCCACGAGCAACGCGTCCGGGAGATCGTGCACGAGCTCGACCCCGGCGCGTTCGTTGCCCTGAGCAGCGAGATCAGTCCACGCATCCGCGAGTTCGCCCGCAGCGCGACGACCGTGATGAGCGCCCAGATCGGGCCGGGCCTCGAGGACTACCTCGGCAACCTGGAGAGTCGCCTCCGCGAGTCCGGGCTGGCCGGACCGCTGCTGGTGATGCAGAGCAACGGCGGCGCGATCGCCGCTGCCGAGGCGCCGAGCCACGCGATCAGCACGGTCGGATCGGTTCTCACCGGCGGCGTCGTCGGCGCCGTGTCGCTGGGCGAACAGCTCGGCCACCGCAACATCATCTCCACCGACGTCGGCGGTACGACGTTCCTCGTCGGACTGGTCGTCGACGGTGAACCGGTCCGGGCGAGCACGACGGTCATCAACCATCACCCGATCAACGTGCCGACCCTGCAGGTGCACGCGATCGGTTCGGGCGGCGGCGCGATCGCGTGGATCGACCCGGGCGGCAACCTCCAGGTCGGGCCGCGCAGCGCGCAGTCCGTGCCCGGACCGGCCTGTTACGGCGCCGGTGGGACCGAGCCGACGAACACCGACGCGAACCTCGTCCTCGGCATCCTCCCCGAGAAGGGTCTGCTCGGCGGCCGCAAGGCCCTCGACGTCGACGCCGCCCGGGAGGCGATCCGCGCCCGGATCGCCCAGCCGCTCGGTCTCTCGGTCGAGGACGCCGCGGCCGCGATCTACGCCGTCCAGAACGCCCAGACCGGCGACCTCCTCCGCAAGGCGGTCGTCGAGGCGGGCCACGATCCGCGGTCGTTCGTGCTGTACGCGTTCGGTGGTGCGGGTCCCGCGTACTGCGCGTCGTACGCGCGGGAGGTCGGCGTCGCCGAGGTCGTCGTACCGCTCGGACCTGTGGCGTCCGCGTTCTCCGCGTACGGCCTGGCCTCGTCGGACGTCGTCCTCACCGCCGAGATGTCCGACCCGACTGCGATGCCGCTCGATCCGGCGCGTGCCCGGCAGACGTACGACGCCCTCGAAGCCCAGGTGCGCGACGGGCTCGCGCGGCAGGGACTGAGCTTCGAGCGGATCGAGATCGTCCGCTCGCTCGACCTGCGGTACACGATGCAGCTGGCCGAGGTCGCGGTCGAGGTGCCGAACGGCGACCTCGACGACACCGCGGTCGCCGGCATCGCGCAGGCCTTCGACCGCCGGTACGCCGAGTTGTACGGCGAAGGCACCGGGTTCGCGGCGGCCGGCGTCCAGGCGATCACGTTCCGCGTCCGCGCCACCGGCGTACTGCCCTTCTCTCCCGGGCTGCCGAAGCTCACCGAGGCGGACACGTCCGACCCGGCGGCCGCGTTGCTCGAACACCGCAAGGTCTGCCTCGACGCCCGTACCGGGTACGTCGAGACCCCGATCTACGACTACCGCGCGCTCGGCGCCGGTCATCGCATCGACGGGCCTGCGGTGATCGAGGTTCCGACGACGACCGTGGTGGTCCCGCCAGGAGCAAGCGGTGTCGTCGACCATCTCGGCAACCTGGTGATCAGCACCACCGCGAAGGAGCACTGACATGAGCATGGCCATTCCGGGCTCCGAACATTTCGCGAGCCGCCCCGTCGAACCCGAAGTCCTGCGCCGCCAACTGCCTGAGACTTTGAAGGTGCACTCGGTCGGCCAGGAGCTGATCGACGCGCTCGACCCGCTGACGTACGAGGTGATCCGGCACCGGCTCTGGTCGGTCACCGAGGAGATGGGCGAGGCGCTGCAGCGGATGTCGGGCTCGCCGATCGTTACCGACGCCAACGATTTCGACTTCGCGATCTGCGACGAGCTCGGCCAGGAGGTCCAGGTCGGGCTGTACAACACGATGCTCGTCGGTGCGGTCGACCTCGCGATCTACTGGACGCTGCAGAACCGGGCCGGCAACCCGGGCATCCACGAGGGCGACATGTTCCTCTGCAACGACCCCTGGGTCGGCGGCGGCCTGCACCAGAACGACGTGATCGTCTTCCAGCCGATCTTCCACGACGGCGAGCTGTTCGCGTGGACCAGCGCGATCTGTCACGAACCGGACCTGGGCGGCGTGGGTCTCGGCTCGTTCAGCCCTGCCGCGCAGGACGTGTTCTCGGAGTCGTTGCCGACGCCACCGGTCAAGGTGGTCCGCGACTACCAGCTGCAGGACGACGTCGCCGATCTGTGGGTGCGCCGATCCCGGGTCCCGATGCTGGTCAGCCTCGATCTGCGCGCGAAGATCGGCGCGAACTCGGTCGGCCGGAAACGGCTCGCCGAGGTGATCGAGCAGTACGGCGCCGACACGGTCAAGGCCGTGATGAAGCGGATGATGTCCGACGCCGAGGGCCGGCTGCGTGGCAAG
This sequence comes from Kribbella sp. NPDC004536, assembly GCF_042873835.1. Lineage (NCBI taxonomy): Bacteria > Bacillati > Actinomycetota > Actinomycetes > Propionibacteriales > Kribbellaceae > Kribbella > Kribbella sp. NPDC004536. Next base: position 188,488 of record NZ_JBIALY010000004.1, read on the forward strand.
CTCTCCGGTCTTCCGGACGGCACCTGGCGTGCCACCGGGTACCAGGACCAGTCGCACGAGGGCGACCGCGGCGTGCACAAGATCACCGTCGCGATGACCAAGGCCGGCGACCGGCTGACGTTCGACTTCACCGGCACCGATCCCCAGGCCGGGATGATCAACTGCACGTACGCCGGGATGCGCGGCGGCGTCATGCTCGCGCTGTTGCCGATGCTCGCGCACGACATCCCGTGGTCGGCGGGCGGTCTGATGCGCTGCTTCGACCTCGTCTCCGAAGAGGGCACGATCAACAACGCGTCGTACCCGGCCGCTGTCGGCCGTGGGCCGATCGGCCCGGCCTGGCTGACCGGGACGCTCGTCGCCGAGTGTCTGTCGCAATTGCTGGAGCGCGACGCGGACCTCGGCAAGAGCGTGCAGGCGGCATGCTGCGGCACCTGGGACACCGCCGTACTGGCCGGGCTCGACGAACGCGGTCAGGTGCCGATGCCGTTCCTCAACATCATGATGGAGCCGATGGCCGGCGGGTACGGTGCTCGTCCGCAGACCGACGGCATGGACACCGGCGGGCTGTTCTGCATCCCGATGGGCCGCGTGCCCGACGTCGAGATGACCGAGTTCCTCTATCCCCTGCTCACGTTGTGGCGGCGCGAGGAACCCGACTCCGGCGGACCGGGCCGCCAGCGTGGCGGTGTGAGCGCTTCGCTCGCGGTCACCCTGCACGGCTCCAGCCAACCCGCCGGTCTGGTCCTCGCGTCGGCAGGCAAGGCCGTCGCGCAGAACGCCGGTCTCGCCGGCGGCTATCCGGGCAACACCGGCCTGGAGCAACTGGCCCGCAACACCGACGTCTCCGCTCTGCTCAAGGCGGGCCGGATCCCGCAGTCCGTCAGCGAACTGGGCGCCGACGTCGAACTCGGTCCGTGCTACGCGCAGTCCTACCTCGCGCCCGGCGAAGTGCTGTACATGCACTGGCAGGGCGGCGGCGGGTACGGAGACCCGCTGCTGCGCGACCCCGATGCGGTCGCCCATGACATCCACGAGCACAAGGTCACCGTCGAGGCGGCCGAATCCGTGTACGGCGTCGTGCTGCGCGACCGAACGGCACCGCGATCGGTGGCCGCGGCGGGCATGGTCGACCGCGATGCGACGCAGGCGGCGCGGGACGCGGCCCGCGCCGTACGCCGGGCTCGCTCGACCGGTGGGAGCACCAACGGTCCGCGTATCGACCCGGCCGCTGCCCAGCGCCTCGACGACAACCTCGTCCTGCACGGCACGACCGTGGCCTGCGGGCACTGCGGCCAGGCCGTCGCCGACACGACTCGCGATTCGGTTCTGGACCTGGCGCGGTACGACGGGCCGTCGTCAGAGGCGGGTCCGCAGGTCACGTCTGACCCGGGCGCGTACGTCGACGCGGAGGTTGTGTTCCGGCAGCTGTGCTGTCCGAGCTGCTGGACCGCGATCTACTCCGGGATCGTCCCGGCCACACATCCGGACCATGTCAGCGACGTCTCCCGCTTCGCGACCGCCGGGAGCGCGTCTTGAGGCTGCGAACCGTTGCGGTGCTCGGCGGCGGGCCGGGCGGTCTCTACACCGCCCGCCTGCTCCGGCTCCGGATGCCCGACTGCGAGGTCCGGCTGATCGAACAGACCGAGCCGCGCCAGACGTTCGGCTTCGGCGTCGGGCTGGCCACTCGCACCCAACGGAACCTGCAGGCCGCCGACCCCGAGTCGTTCGAGGGCATCCTCGGGATCGCGCACTCGCACGAGATGACGATGACGGTCGACGGCCACGCGGTCACCCTTCCGTCGGACGACCTGATCGCTGTCAGCCGCGGCACTCTGCTCGACGTACTGCGGGAGCACGCGGCCGGCGCCGGTGTGCGGCTCGAGTACGGCGATCATGGGTACGCGACCGAGCTGGCCAAGGAGGTCGACCTGGTGATCGCGGCCGACGGCGTCAGCAGCGCGACCCGCGAGGAGCTCGGGGTGTTCGGCAGCTCGGTGACGACCGCGGACGGGCTGTACCTGTGGGCCGGCACGGATGTTGCCCTGCCCAGCGCGCTGTTCACACCGGCGACGACCGAGCACGGCACGTTCGTCGCGCACGCCTACCCGTACGCCGCGGACCGCAGTACGTTCCTGGTCGAGACGGACGAGGAGACGTGGCGGCGCGCCGGGTTCGACGTGACGACCGAGCAGACACCGTACGACTGTGACGATCAGGTGGCGCTCGACTACCTGTCGGACGCGTTCGCGGAGCAGCTGCCCGGTCACCGGCTGATCGGCAACCGGACGAGATGGCTGCGCTTCCGGACAGTCAGCTGCGAACGGTGGCACGATCGCAATGTGGTCCTCCTGGGCGACGCGGTGCACACCGCGCACTACTCCATCGGTTCCGGTACGAAGCTCGCGATGGAGGACGGCATCGCGCTCGTCGAAGCCCTTGCCGGCGCATCCGACCTGGAAACCGCGCTGACTGACTACGAAGCCCAGCGACGCCCCGCGGTCGAACACCTCCAGTCGACGGCCCTGCGCAGCATGCGTTGGTGGGATACCTTCCCGACCCGCTTGGACCTACCGGTCGAACGCCTCTGGGTCGCGTACATGACCAGAGCCGGCAAGGTCACCCTCGACCGCTTCGGCTCAACCGCCCCCGACGTCGTCCGAACCGCGATCAACCAGTACGCAAGCACAGCCGCTCCCCAGCCCGCCGCGACCGCCGGTCCGTTGCCGGAGGCAAGCGGCGTGCCTGTTGGCGGCTTCAGCGACTGGGTGCTCGCTCACCAGTCCCCCTTCGTCGACGGTCTTGCTGAGGTGTTCGTCGACGTGGGCGACCCTCGTGGAGCGGATGCCGACGTGTTGATCAAGGGCTTGGACGCCACCGCCGTCCTGCTGACCAGCGGCGACGACCGTGAGGCCGTACTGACCATGCTCGACGTCGCCGAACGGATCCGCCTCGAGACCGCGACCCGAGTGGAGGTCCGCATCCCCACCGCGGAACGAGACCTCGGCGCAGCAGCCCTCGTCAGCGGCCGGGCCGACGCCGTCCGCCTGCGAGGCGAGGCCCGATGACCACGGTGGACCCCGCCGCCCGGCCCGCGCCGCCGGTGGACGACTTCCCCGCGCAGGACCCGGCGTACCGCACCGCCGGCCTCTGGGACTCCCTCACCATCCCCGCGCAGTTCGCCAGAGTCGTTGCCCAGCACAACGACCACCTCGCCGTCATCACCGCGGAAGGTTCCGTCACGTACGGGGAACTCGACGCCCGCTCCGACCGGATCGCAGCCGGCCTGCTGCAACTCGGCCTGCAGCCCGGCGACCGCGTACTGCTGCAGATCACCAACCGCCTGGAATCCGTCGTCGCCTGGTACGCCCTGCTCAAGGCCGCACTCGTCCCGGTCGCAACCCTCGCCCCACACCGCGAACACGAGATCAACGCCATCAGCCGCCAGGCCGAAGCACGAGCCCACCTGGTCGAAGCCGGCCTACCGTTCGACCTCGTCCCCTTCGCCACCGCAATCGCCGCCAACCACCCCACCCTCCAACACCTACTCACAATCGCCGCCCCACCGACCTCCACTCCGGCGGACGGCGTACGGCTGGAGGCGCTCGGGGCCGAGCTGGATCGGGCCGAGGCTCGTGCGATCGTCGCCGCCGCGCAGGCGAGCGTCGGCCCGGACGACCTCGCCGTCCTGCAACTGTCCGGCGGTACGACCGGCACCCCGAAGCTCATCCCCCGCCAGCACGCCGAGTACTGGTACAACGCATCCGCCTACGCCGAACGCCTCGGCTGGACGAGCGAGACACGAGTCGCGCACCTGATCCCGGTGGTGCACAACGCCGGCATCACCTGCGCCGTACACGCCGCCGCCAGCGTGGGCGCCACCCTCGTACTCGGCACCGCCGACCCGTCGACGTGGGTACCACTCATCGCCCGAACCACCGCCGACGCGGTCCTGATAGGCCACGGCCACTTCGGCGCTCTCGCCGAACCCGGCGTCCTCGACGCAATGCCCTCCCTCCGCCAGGTCGTTCTCTCCGGTGCGAAGGTCCCGGACGCCCTGTTCGACGAACTGGAACGCCGCGGGATCTGGTCCGGCCAACTGTTCGGCATGGGCGAAGGACTGTTCTGCGTGAGCAACCTCGACGACCCGCGCGAGGCACGGCTACGCACGGTCGGCACCGCCCTCAGCGCGCTCGACGAGATCAAACTCTTGCAACCCGGCACCGAACTCGAGGTAGCCGACGGCGAGGTCGGCGAACTCTGCTGCCGCGGCCCGTACACCATCCGCGGCTACTACCGCGCCGCCGACCACAACCAGCGCGCGTTCACCTCCGACGGCTTCTACCGCACCGGCGACCTGGCGAGCTGGGGCCGGTACGACGGCCGCGCGTACCTGCACATCGAAGGGCGGATCAAGGACGTCATCAACCGCGGCGGCGAGAAGATCAGCGCCGACGAGGTGGAGCGACTGCTCCTCGCCCACCCGTCGATCTCCCAGGCCGCGGTCGTCGCGATGCCCGATCCGCGGCTGGGCGAGAAGGCGTGCGCGTTCGTGGTCGCGGACCGGGAGCTCGGCGTACCCGATGTCCAGCAACACCTGCTCGCGCTCGGGGTGGCCAAGTTCAAGTGGCCCGAACGCGTCGTCCGGGTGGCCGCGCTGCCCCGGACCACCGTCGGGAAGGTCGACAAGGCCGGCCTGCGGCGGCTCGTCACAGGTGGCGGCAACTCGCCCGCCGGTTAGGGTCGATCCATGACGTCCGACCCCACGCCCCGGAATTCGCGCAGCACGACGCGCTTCGACCTGGTCGAGGGGCGGATCATCATGGAGGCCACCCGGCTGTTCGCCGAGCGTGGCTTCGCCGGAACGAGCCTCAAGGACATCGCCGAGGCGACCGGGTTGACCCGGCCCGCGCTGTACCACTACGTCCGCAGCAAAGAGGACATCCTCGCCAAGCTCGTCACCGAGCTGGCCGAGCTGCCCGCCCAGGCGCTCCGCGCGGTCAACGCCGAGAAGAAGCTGACTCCACCGCAGCGGTTGCGGCAGATGGCGTTCGCGGTCGCGCTGTTGCAGGCGACCGGACCGGCCAAGTTCCAGCTGCTGATCCGCTCCGAGGCCGACCTGCCGCCGGACCTGGTCAAGCGGTACGCCGAAAGCCGCCGCAAGGTGCTCCGCGAGTTCGTCGGCGTCATCGATGCCGGGATCGCCGCCGGCGTCTTCCGCGCGGTCGACCCGCGGATCGCGGCCCTCTCGATCATCGGCCAGTGCAACTGGGTCGCCTGGTGGCACCACGACGGCACCCCCGAGGAAAACGAACGCGTGGCCGACCAACTCGCCGACCTGGCCGTCGCCTCGGTCCTGGCCGCCGACGACGTCCACGCCGAGGACAACCCGCGTCGCCGCGCCCTGGCCCGCCTCCGCCGCGAACTCGACTACCTGGAACAGGTCATCGACGACTGATCCGCACCCGGGGACCCCCCGCTGGTTCAGCCAGTCGGCGGTCAGGCCTGGTGGGTCAGCCAGTCGGCTATGACCCGGGCGGCGAGCTCGGTGCCGGTCGGGGCGCCTTTGGTCAGCGGGCCGCCGAAGTGGGTGCCTGGGACAGACGCCACCGTGAGGTCGTCGGTCCCGAGGGCTTCGCGGAAGCGCGCGATGTCGGCGGGGTACGACGCTTGGTCGCCGGTCAGTTCGAGCAGGAGCGACGGCACCGTGACGCCAGGGGCGCAGCGAAGGAAGTCGGCGTTGGTCGTGTTGGCAGACCAGGTCGACAGCCACGCCTCGGCGGTCGCCAGGCGCCCGAAGCCGACCAGCCCGTAGTTCGTCAGGTCGGGACGACGCCCGAACAGCGAACCGTACGGACGCTCGTTCGGATCGAGCGACAGGTCGACATTCCGCAGATCGGCATCGGTCCGGTACGTCGTCAGCACCCGCGGCGCGATCGCCCGCCGCCGCTCGGCCGCATCGCCGGAAACCTTGAACGCCCGGTTCGCCGCCCGCGACTCCGCCAGCCACTCCTGAGCCCGCGCGTCGATCCGAGCGACCCGCGCCGCCTGAGCCTCGCGGTACGCCGCCATGAACCCAGCGTCGTACGTCGTCGGCTCCGGCGCCGCGACGAACCCGTTGGCCGCCGCGAACGGGTCCAACGACGGATCGACCGACAGCGGATCCGACTCGTCGGCCACCGAAGGATCGATGACCCGCAACAACAACGCGCCCTGCCCCGGATGCGGCGCCATGAACACGCATCCGTCCGGCAACGGCATCTCGGTTTCGCCCAACGGCACCGGCCGCCCCGAAGGCGTCGCCGTCAACCGCTCCCCCGCGGGCAGACCTGCCTGCTGACAGTAGAACGCCGCCAGCGTCGCCCCACCAGAATGCCCGAGACACACGACCCGCTCGAACCCGAGCTCCCGCAACCGGACGTGACCCGCCGCGAAGTCCACAATCGCCTGCTCGTGCAGCAGATTGAGATCGTTGTTCGGCGAACGCGATCCCTGCGTCCACACGGCATACCCGTCCCGCAGCAGGTACGGCACCGACGCGTGGTGCGTCACGTCCTGCCGCGGATGCATCAGCGTGACCACCGTACGAGCGCCCGCAGGCACCCTCAGTACTCCGCTCGCCGTCGCCCCGTCGCTCGTGCTCATCCGGTGCACCGTGGTTTCGACGTTCTCGGGCTCGTCGAGCAGTTCGGTGTAGCGCCCGGCGCCGAGTCGGCTGACGGTCATCGGGCCTCGACGCGCAACGCGTCCTTGTCCCATTGGGTGATCCGGCAGCCGGCCAGCCCGGCGACGCACGAGTACCAGACGGCGTGCCGGCAACCGGTCGCGCGCCGGTCGACGACGATCGGCTCGTCGGATTCGAGTACGACGTACGGACCGATCCGTAACGTCTTGACGGTCTCCTGTGCCGCGGCGACCTCGTGGACGCGGGTGTTCTCCGGGACGTCGAGCACGAAGAGGCGATGCGTCATGACATCACCGGTCCGGTTTCCTGCCATTGCTCGGCACGTTCGACGATGAGTTCCGCCTTGCGGAGCAGGAGATCGTCCATGCTGTGGCCGGGGTGCTGCACGATGTCGACGAGCGCGTCGATGGTGAGGTTCGCGTCCAGGTCCTCCTGCGGGGTGACCGGGCGGAGCGCGCGGGTGATCTCGACCATGTACCCGTTCGGGTCGTGGGTGTAGATCGACTCGATCGTCTCGTGCTGGATCTGCATCTCGACCGGCCACTCCGACGCGTCGAGGCGTCGCCGGTACTCCATCAGGTGGTCCTCGGAGTCGACGTGCAGCGCCAGATGCCGGGACCGGACGAAGAACTCCGGGGTGCCGGCGTCGAAGCGTGCGTACACGTCGCCCTTGCCTGCCGAGCGGTCCGGCGCCTCGAGGCCGAAGTAGTAGAAGAACGCGATCCGGTCGTCGTTGCCGATGTCGAAGAAGAAGTGGATGAAGTCCGGGTGGTCCTCGGGTCCCCAGCCCGCCGCGCAGATCGAGTGCACGACCGGGAACCCCAGCACGTCGCGGTAGAACCGTACCGTCCCGGCCGGATCGAACGTCGGGAACGCCGCATGGTCGACCCCGCGGACGAGGTGACTGCTCTCCAGCATCACAGCTCCTTCACGAGTTGCCCACGACGCAGCAGCGAGCCGGCGCCGTCGATCGTCAGCGGCAGGTCGAGCGCCTTGAGAATGCTGTACGCACCAGCTGTCGCCGCGGAGATCACCGGTACGCCGAACTCCCGCTCGGCGTCCTCGATCAACGGCAACGACGGCATCTGTACGCACGCGGACAACACCAGCGCGTCCGCGTTCGACAGGTCCAGCGAACGAGCCGCCGCCATCACCTGCTCGCCAGGGATGCACCCGACAGCGTGGTTGTCCTCGACCTCGAGCGCCCGCCAGTCGACGATCTCGAAACCTTCAGCCTCGAGGTACGACACGACCTGCTGCGCCAACGGACGTACGTACGGCGTGACGAGCGCGATGCGCCGGGCCGGGATCGCCCGCAGCGCCTCGACCAGCGCACCGGCACTGGAGCGCACCTTCGCCTCGGACCCGCCGGTCGCCAACTGCTCCGCGACCAGGCCCTCCACTCGTTGGTGCTCCCCCGGACCCGCGGCCATCAGCGCGACCAGGCACGCGTACAGGATCACGTCCGGGCGGGCGTCGCCGAGCTCCAGCACGCATCGCTCCCGCTGCGCGTTCATCGCCGTCAGCTGCGCGGGTGACACCTTCGCCATCCGCATCCGGCTGGCATGGAACGAAAACCCCTGCCCCAGCAGGGCAGGCAGCTCCGTCTCCACAGTCACATTGGAACTGGGAACGACCAGGCCGACCCGCGCAGTTGAAGTCTTCACATCCCCAGTCTTCGACGCAGGCGACGAAAAGTCAACACGAGCGTCAGATCTGTAGCTACGCCGGATCCTCGGCTAACCTCGCCTCATGGGAAAGATCGTCGCCATCGCCTTCGCCGCGCTCCTGATCGCGATCGGCGGCGTCTGGACCTTCCAGGGCCTCGGCTACCTCAAAGGCAGCTCGATGACCGGCCAAACCCTCTGGGCCACCATCGGCCCCATCATCGCCGCCTTCGGCGTAGCCCTCATCTTCGTAGCAATCCGAGGCCCGAAGAAACGCTGACTCGCGCGGGTCAGCGGGTCGCCTTCAGCGCGAAGAAGAGGGGGATGCGCGGGGCGTCGTCGGGGAGGCGCCACCAGCCTTCGGGGGTTTGTTGCATGGTGGGCCAGCGGGGCCAGGGGAGGACTTCGGATTCGCGCAGGGTGGTGAGCCGGAAGCCTGCGGAGGCGAGGGTGGTGAGGATTTCGCCGAGGCCGTGGCGCCATTCGTAGCTGGTTTGGCGGCCGGGGACCTCGTCGCCGGTGTAGGTGACTGTGGAGTCGTGGGCGATCGGCCCGCGCCCTTCGAGGTAGTCGGCACGGAGGACCAGGTCGTCGTTCTCGCCGGGCAGTGATACCTCCCGGAGCGCGTTGAGCAGCGGGTGGAACTCCACGACGTAAAGGACACCACCCGGCTTCAACAGCTCACGTACGACGTCCGCCCACTCCCGCAGCTCCGGCAGATAGCAGAGCGCGCCCTTGCCTGTGTAGACGATGTCGAACTGCCGCCCTCGAGCCGCCTGCACCGCGTCGTAGACGTTGGCGTGCAAATACTCGACATTCACGCCGGCATCCGCAGCGATCCGCCGAGCCGCCTCCAGCGACTTCTCCGACAGGTCGAGGCCCGTGGTCCGCGCACCACGCCGCGCGAACTCGATCGTCTCCGTACCGAGATGGCACTGCAGGTGCAGTACGTCGCGTCCGTCGAGTGGCCCGAGATCCGCCCACTCGTAGTCGGCGAACCAGAACTCCGCAGGCCGGTCGTAGAACGCGCTGGCCGCGTGCAGCGGAGCCCGTGCGTTCCAGTCGGCCTCGTTGGCGGCCACCATCTGCTGCGTCTGCGCGTCCAGAGTCACAACGAGCAGTCTGCCCCACCTACGGTTGACGCGAGCGGGTAAAGGCGGCCACGCGTTCGCTGTACGCGGCCCGTGCCTCCGCGTCGGCGCCGAGACCGCGGTCGTCGCCGGCAAGCCGTCGGCCGAGGGACATGACGGAAGACGGTACGAGACCGTCGAGCACCTTCCACCCCGCCAGCCACCGCGGTACGGCGATCTCCGCCTGCCTTGTCCGGCACGTCCGCAGTACGGCGGCTGCCACCTCGTCCGGATCGACCGTCGGAAGCAGCCCGCCAAGGCGCACACCGGACGACAGCGACGTACGTACGGCGCTCGGCAGCACCGCGCTCACCGTGACGCCCGTGCCGTGGAGCTCTCGTCGTACCGCGGCCGTCAGCCCGACGGCGGCATACTTCGACGCGTTGTAGACCGCCATCCCGGGGAACGGGATCTTGCCGGCCATCGAGCAGACATTCACAACATGACCGTGGCCCTGGGCAACCATTCGCGGCAGCACCAGCCGCATCCCGTGGATCAGCCCCCACACGTTGACGTCGAGCGTCGTCCGGCTGAGCTCGTCCGGCTCGTCGAGGAACCGGCCGAGTGGCATCACGCCCGCGTTGTTCACCAGGATGTCGATCCGCCCACTCTCCGCGACGACGCGGTCGACAACCTCCGCGAACGACTCGCGCGCCGTCACGTCGAGGCGCCAGGCTCCTGTGGACGTGTCGAGATCGCCGGTATGGACAGTCGCGCCGGCGGCCCGGAACGCCTCGGCCGTCGTCCGGCCGATCCCCCGCGCGGCGCCGGTCACGAGTACGACGGAATCCGCCAACTCCAGGCCCTTCATCGGACGACCTCGAGCGCCGACACCTCGTATGCCGCAGGATCGAACGTACCGACGCGGCTCCGCAGACGCCCGCTCGACCACGGCCAACTGAAACTGTTCCGGCCGTTGACATCGTGGTAGTAGCTCGCACAACCGCCTTTCTCGTAGACGGTGCTGGGCAATGCCGCCTGGACCGACTCGACGAACGCCGCCTGCACCTCGGGCCGTACGTCGAGACTTGACCAGCCCTGCGACAACAGCGCCGTTACCGCGCCGAGTACGTGGTCGAGCTGCGCCTCGAGGATCATGAACGCGGACGTATGACCCGTGCCGAGGTTGGGCCCGAGCAGGTTGAACAGGTTCGGGAACCCGGACACCGCCGTGCCCAGGTAGGCCTGCGGGCTGCCCTGCCAGTGATCCGCCAAGCTGCGGCCGTCCGCGTCGTGCACGCGCGTCGCGATCGGCAGGTCGAGGATCCTGAAGCCGGTCCCGAACACGACCACATCCACCGCCGCGCGGCTGCCGTCGGCGCCGATCACCTCCCGGCCGTCGAAGCCGGCCACCGCCGCCGGATGCATCGTAACGTTGCCCTGGGCAAGCGCCGGGTAGTAGCTGTTCGACATCAGCAACCGCTTGCAACCCAACGTGTACGACGGTGTGAGCGCCGTGCGCAACGACTTCGACGGGACAGCGCGACGCAGGTGGAGCACACCGAGCTGCTGAACGGCGCGCATGATCGACGGATGCCGGAAGCCGAGACCGAGCGCCTCCATTCCCAGGTACTCCAGCGTACGCAACGCCCGCTGCGCCGCCGGGAACCGCCGGAAGAGACGCCGCTCCAACTCGACGACGTAATGATCCGGCTTCGGCAGCACCCACTGGGCGGTCCGCTGGAACAAGTGCAACGACGAAACGTCCGGCTGGATCGCCGGTACGAACTGCACGGCCGACGCGCCCGACCCGATCACGGCAACCCGCTTGCCGGTCAGGTCGACCGAATGGTCCCATCGCGACGAGTGGAACATCGGCCCGTCGAAGGTCCCCGGGATCGACGGCATCAGCGGCTCGTGCCACGGCCCGGTCGCGGTGATCAGCACGCGCGCCTCCAGCGGACCGTCGGTCGTCTCGAGCAGCCAGCGCCGGCCGTCCCAGTCCGCGCGGAGGAGCTCGACGCCGCACCGGATCCTCGGGAGTACGCCGTACCGCTCTGCCGTGTCGAGGAGATACGCCTGGATCTCGCGCTGTCCCGCGAAGGCGCGAGTCCAGGACGGGTTCGGGGCGAACGAGTACGAGTACAGCGCGGACGGCACGTCGCAGGCACACCCGGGATAGGTGTTGTCGCGCCAGGTGCCGCCGGGCGCGTGCGCCTTCTCCAGCACGGTGAAGTCCGTGATCCCCGCCTGCCGCAGGCGGATCGCCGCGCCGATCCCCGACGCTCCGGCTCCGATGACGACCACATCCATGACCGACCACCTCCAGAAACCGACGGTATCTGAATACTTCGGGGATGCCAATACCGTACGTACTAGAGTCGATCGCATGCCGAGGATGACGCGCGCGGAGAGCCAGGCGCGGACCCGCGAGACCTTGGTCGCGACCGCGACGACGCTGTTCCTGCGCGACGGCTACGCCGCGACGAGCCTGGAGAAGGTGGCCGACGAGGCCGGCTACTCCAAGGGCGCGGTGTACTCGAACTTCCGCAACAAGGACGAACTGTGCCTGGTCGTGGTGGACGCGATCCGCTCGGACCAGGCCCGCCGAATGGCTGCCGCCCTCGAGGGCGCGGACACGCTCGAGGCGATGCTGGTCGCGTTCCAGCACTGGGCGGAGACGACCATCGGCGACGTCGCCTGGACGGTGTTCGAGGTCGAGTTCGCCACGCGCGCCCGGCAGGACGAGCACATCCGGCGGGAGCTCGCCGAGCGGAACGCACAGATCCGGGCGGCCGTGACCACGCTCCTCAGCGAGCATGCCGACGCGTTCGGGATCACGCTGCCGCTGCCGGCCGCCACCTGCGCGACCGCCCTGCTCAGCCTGGGCGTCGGACTCGGCGTCCAGCGCGCCATCGATCCCGACGTCGGTGTCGCGGTGCTACCGAACATGATCCGGCTGCTCGCCGGCGGCTCCAGCTGAGTCCGCTTTTCCACAGGTCTTGTTCAAGGTTTGTGGATAAGCTTGAATAAGGGTATGGCACGGGTTGAGTTGCACCGCTGGCCCGGGCACCCCGACGGGTTCACCCGGGCGGAGCGCCTGGGCGGGTCGTACGAGCTGTACCTGCCCGACCCACTGGTCGGGCGTGAGTTCGACCTGCCCGACGACGTGCTCGCGCTGCTCGAGGACGCCGCCGGCGATCTCGCCCGCCTGGACGCGACCGCCGCCGTGCTGACGAACAGCGAGGCGCTGGCGCGGCTGCTGCTCCGGGCCGAGGCGGTCGGGTCGTCGCACATCGAAGGTCTCGTCGTCGGCGCGCGCCGGTTGCTGAAGGCCGACGTACTGCGGGACCGGGCCCGGGACGTGACGGCCGAGGAGGTGCTCGGCGCGGTCGACGCGATGACCTGGGTGACGGACTCCGTACAGGCCGGTGACAAGCTCGAGGTCGAGCATCTGCTGGAAGCGCATCGCCGACTGATGGCGCAGTCGCCGAACCCGGAGTACGGCGGCGAGATCCGCTACCTGCAGAACTGGATCGGCGGCCGCTCCCCCGCCGAGGCGTACTACGTCCCGCCGCCGGCCCAACTGATCCCGGAACTGCTCGCCGACCTGATGACCTTCGTCCGCGAGTCGCGCCTCCCGGTGCTCGCGAAGACCGCGATCGCGCATGCACAGTTCGAGACCGTCCACCCCTTTGCCGACGGCAACGGCCGGACCGGGCGCGCGCTGATCCACCTGATCCTGCGCGCCGAGGGCCTGATCACCCGCACGGTCCCACCTGTCTCGCTGTCGCTCGCGACGCATGCCTTCGAGTACGTCGAGGCGCTGACCGCCTTCCGGTACGTCGGACGCGCCACCACCGCCAAGGCCCGCGCCGCCGCGAACCCGTGGTTGCGGATGTTCGCGATGGCGTGCACGCATGCGACCGCGGAGGCCGCCCGCTTCGAGCAGACTGCATCCGACCTCAAGGACGAATGGCGCGAGCGCGCCGCGCCGGTCCGCGCCGGGTCGGCTGCCGAGTTGCTGATCGAGGCACTGCCCGCCGCTCCGGTCCTCACCCTCGCGGCCGCCGCCCAGCTGATCGACCGCTCGCAACAGGCCGCGAACCAGGGCCTGGCCCGGCTGGTCGAGGCCGGCATCCTCCGTGAGGTCACCGACGGGCGGCGCAACCGCGTCTACGAGGCGCCGGAGCTGATCGACGCGTTCACCTTGCTGGAACGCCGCTTCGCGAGCCCGGCCGCGGACACCCGGATCGAACCACCTAGCAGACCGGTCCCGTCGAGGCCAGGACCGACACACTAGGCGGTTTGACTTTCCGGTCGCGAGCGAGCAAGAATTCGAACACATGTTCGAAGCGTACAGGGGAGCTCGTGATGGCGTTCGACTGGGACATCCTGCACCGGCCGTCGGCGATGGCGATGGTGCGCGGCCAGCTGGGCTTCAGCTGGATGGTGCTGTCCGGACGCCTGGCCCAGCTGACCGACGAGCAGTACTTCTGGCGGCCGAGCAGTGCGGCGCTGACCGTCGTCCGGAGGCACTACGCCGGGCAGTTCCGATCACTCGGGTCCGGCGAATGGGTCGCGCAGTGGCCGGACGAGCCGGACCACCGTGGGCCGCGGACGATCGCTTGGCTGATCGCGCACCTGACCGAGACGTTCTTCGAGCGCTGGGAGTGGACGTTCGGGGCGAGCCGGCAAGGCCGCGCGGACATCACCCTGCACGGCAACGCCCGCGACGCGGTCGCCTGGCTGACGTACTGGGTCGAGGCCTGGCAGGACGCGATCGCCGAGCTGGACGAGAGCGAGGCGATGACGATCGGCCTCAGCCAGGCCAACGAGCTGGACGCGAGCGAACCCTTCGGACACGTCGTGCTGCGGCTCAACCGTGAGCTCATCCACCACGGCTCGGAGATCATGACGCTCCAGGACCTGTACGCGGTCGCGGCGTGAGGACACAAGATGTGCGACACGCGGCGTGGCGCTACCACAAGATGTAGATCGATCGGCCTAGCATCGCTACTGCTGGTGGTTCGGGATGCTCAACACCACAAGATGTTGGGTAGTCCGAGGCAACAGGGGAATCCGGTGCGACTCCGGAGCTGCCCCGCAACGGTGAGCCGACGCGCCGTCCAGGCGCGCCCGCAAGTCCGGATACCTGCCACCGGCGCGTGCACCGCCGGTGCACGCGGTCCGAGATCTCGCGGGTGGGTCGCCGGGCGCGACGGTAGTGATCCCGGCCGGTGCTGCCGGTCGCGTCGTGCGCCTGCTCGTGTGGTCTCGGGTCTCCGAACTCTTCTGGAGCGCACACCTGTGACCATCGCTTCCTCATCCCCCGCGGCAGCGGGTCAGGCGGTCGAGCTGACCGTCGTCCGCCGCGACGGCAGCAGTACTCCCTTCGACACCACCAAGATCTCCGTCGCCATGACGAAGGCGTTCCTCGCCGTCGAGGGCGCCGACGCCGGCAGCACCCACCGGGTCCGCGACCTGGTGACCGACCTGACCGGCCGGGTCGTCACCGCCCTCACCAGCCGCGGCCTGCCGTCCGCCACGTCGTCCACGTCTTCCACGTCTTCCACGTCTTCCACGTCTTCCACGTCTTCCACGTCTTCCACGTCCACGACTTCCACGTCTTCCAGGGCGCGCCGCAGCGTGCAGGTCGAGGACATCCAGGACCAGGTCGAGCTGGCGCTGATGCGCGCCGGCGAGCACCAGGTCGCCCGCGCCTACGTGCTGTACCGCGAGGAGCGGACCAAGGCCCGGACGCCCGCCGACCCGTCCGGCGTCACCGACAAGCCGGCGCTGACCGTCCGCGCGGCCGACGGCAGCCGCACCCCGCTCGACGTCGACCGGCTCCGGGTGATCGTCGCCGAGGCCGCCGACGGCCTCGATGCGGTCGACGCCGAGCTGATCCTCGACGAGACCCTCGGCTCCTGTTACGACGGCATCGCGCAGCACGAGGTCGAGCTCGCACTGGTGATGGCCACCCGGTCGTACGTCGAGACCGAGCCGCAGTACAGCTTCGCCGCGGCCCGCCTGCTGCTCGACCAGATCCGCCGCGAGGCGCTCGGCCGCGTGCACGGCGAACCACGCCAGGCAAGCCAGGCCGACATGACCGAGGCGTACGCCGACTACTTCCCGCGCTACATCCGGACCGGCATCGAGGCCGGCCAACTCGACCCGGAGCTCGGCCGCTTCGACCTCGATCGTCTCGCCGCCGCGATCAGGCCCGAGCGCGACCTCGGCTTCACGTTCCTGGCGCTGCAGACGCTGTACGACCGCTATCTGCTGCACCTCGACAAGGTGCGGTACGAGTTGCCGCAGGCGTTCTTCCTCCGGGTCGCGATGGGCATGGCGCTCCGCGAGGACGACCGCGACGCCCGCGCGATCGAGTTCTACGAACTGCTCAGCTCGTTCCGCTTCATGTCGTCGACACCGACCCTGTTCAACTCCGGCACCACCCGCCCGCAGCTGTCGTCCTGCTTCCTGACGACGGTCCAGGACGACCTGTCCGGCATCTTCACCGGCATCCGCAACAACGCCCTGCTCGCCAAGTACTCCGGCGGCCTCGGCAACGACTGGACCCCCATCCGCGGCATCGGCGCCCACATCCACGGCACCAACGGCGAGTCCCAGGGCATAGTCCCCTTCCTCAAAATCGCCAACGACACCGCCGTAGCCGTGAATCAGTGTTTCGCGCCGGAGACGCTTGTCTACACCGCAGGCAGAGCGAAAGCGATCCGCGACGTCAAGATCGGCGACCTGGTCCTCGGCGCCAGCGGTCGCTACCGCGAAGTGACGAAGACATTCACGTACGACCAGGACGGCCCGATGGTGGAGCTCGACGTCAAGCACTCGATCGACCCGCTCGTGGTGACGTCTGGGCACCCGTTCTACGCAATTCAGGGCATTCCGCTGGAGCAGGGCAACGAGCGCACGTTCCGGTGGCTCAAGAACGGAAAGGTCAAGCCCGGGTGGGTCGAGGCGGGAATGATCAGTAAGGGTGACTACATCGGTCAGGTAGTGCCGGAGGAGATTGTCCCCGTCGGTCTCACCGATGACGACGCACGGCTGTACGGCATCCTGCTCGGCGATGGCCACTCGTCGAAGGACGGCCGTGAGTGGGGCGTCTCGGGCAATCCGACGCGTGATACGCATCTGTCCTTCGTTCGTACCTACTTGACCTCGCGCGGCATCCACTTCTGGGAGGCGCATCGAGGAGACACCTACACGCAGATCTGCTGGGCCTCCGGACGTGGACCACTGCGCGACCCGATGACCGGACGCATCAGCGGGCCGGGCGAGCCAACTCTGCCGTTCACACGTAAGGATCTGTACGCCAGAGATCGCACAAAACGCATCGCGCGACGACTTGCACATCTTCCGCCCAGCCAGACCCTCGCGCTCGTGCGCGGCCTTCTCGAGACGGACGGTGGCGTGTCACGTGGAAAGGAAATCTACTTCACCACTACCTCCGAAGGTCTCGCTACCGGTCTGCGTTACCAACTGCTTCGGCTCGGAGTCCCGACGGCCGGACAGTACCGGGTGCGCGAAGGCGAACATACCGGCCGTCGCTCAGACGGGTCCGAGATTACGTTCTCCAAGCCTGTGCAGACATTCGATCTCCGTATCCCCGCTGTCCCGGGAATCGCCGAGCTGTTCGGAATCACCCCCATTCGGAAACTCAACTGGATCTCGCACGAAGGAATGGTCTTCTCCCGCGTGCGCGATGTCCGCGCGATCCCACCGGTTCCGGTCGTGCACGACCTCGAGGTCGACGTCGACCAGTCCTACATGACCGTCGCCGGTCTGGCTCACAACGGAGGCAAGCGCAAGGGCGCGGTGTGTGCGTATTTGGAGACTTGGCATATCGATGTCGAGGAGTTTCTCGAGCTGCGGAAGAACACCGGGGACGAGCGGCGGCGGACTCATGACATGAACACCGCGAACTGGGTGCCTGATCTGTTCATGCAGCGGGTGGAGGCCGGCGGTGATTGGACGCTGTTCTCGCCGGACGAGGTCCCGGAGCTGCATGATCTGTACGGCGCTGCGTTCGCCGAGGCGTACGCCGGCTACGAGGCGGCGGCGGATCGTGGGGAGATCCGGGTCTTCAAGCGGGTGAAGGCGGTCGAGCTGTGGCGGCGCATGCTGACGGTGCTGTTCGAGACCGGGCACCCGTGGATCACCTTCAAGGACGCCAGCAACCTGCGGTCACCGCAGCAGCACGACGGCGTTGTCCACTCGTCCAACCTCTGCACCGAGATCACGCTGAACACCACCGTCGACGAAACCGCGGTCTGCAACCTCGGCTCGGTCAACCTGGTCGCGCATCTCACCGCGGACGGCCTGGATGCCGAGCTGCTCCGGGACACCGTCCGGACCGCGGTGCGGATGCTCGACAACGTCATCGACGTGAACTTCTACACCACCCCAGAGGCGGAGCGGGCGAACCAGCGGCACCGCCCGGTCGGCCTCGGGTTGATGGGTTTCGCGGACGCACTCGCCAAGCTGCGGATTCCGTACGCCTCCGACGCGGCCGTCGAGTTCGCGGACCGATCCATGGAGGAGATCAGCTACCACGCGATCGAGGCGTCGAGTGACCTGGCGGCCGAGCGCGGCAGCTACTCGTCGTACGACGGGTCGCTGTGGAGCCTCGGGATCCTGCCGATCGACTCGCTCGACCTGCTGCACACCGCCCGCGACGGCGACGTGATCATCGACCGCGGCACCCGGCTCGACTGGGAAACGCTGCGGGCGAAGGTCCTCCGCGACGGCCTGCGGAACTCGAACGTGATGGCGATCGCGCCGACCGCGACGATCTCGAACATCTGCGGCGTGAGCCAGTCGATCGAGCCGACGTACAGCAACCTGTTCGTGAAGTCGAACATGTCCGGCGAGTTCACCGTCGCGAACCCGTACCTGGTCGCCGATCTGAAGGCCCGCGGGCTGTGGGACCAGGTGATGGTGTCCGACCTGAAGTACCACGACGGTGTGCTGGCCGGGATCGAGCGGATCCCCGCCGACCTGCGCGAGCTGTACGCGACCGCGTTCGAGATCGACCCGCTGTGGCTGGTGAAGGCGGCCTCGCGGCGGCAGAAGTGGATCGACCAGGCGCAGTCGCTGAACCTCTACATGGCGAAGCCGTCCGGCCGGGCCCTCGACGAGCTGTACCGGTCAGCTTGGCGGTACGGCCTCAAGACGACCTATTACCTGCGTTCCCAGTCGGCGACGCACGTGGAGAAGTCCACGCTGCGGGGCACCGACGGCCGCCTCAACGCCGTACCGGTTGCCTTGGCCGAGCCCACCGGAGCGGTCTGCTCCATCGACGACCCCGACTGCGAGGCCTGCCAGTGAACACCATTTCCATCGGAGCCGACCGGGTGCAGGTCGCCGAGAAGTCCATGATCAACTCGCGGGCCGACGTCAACCAACTGCTGCCGCTGAAGTACAAGTGGGCCTGGGAGAAGTACCTGAACGCCTGCAACAACCACTGGATGCCCACGGAAGTCTCGATGCAGGCAGACATCTCCCTGTGGAAGTCCCCCAACGGCCTGACCGATGACGAGCGGCTGATGCTCAAGCGGAACCTCGGCTTCTTCGCCACCGCGGAGTCCCTGGTCGCGAACAACATCGTCCTCGCGGTCTACCGTCAGCTCAGCAACCCCGAATGCCGGCAGTACCTGCTCCGCCAGGCGTTCGAGGAGGCCGTGCACACGCACACCTTCCAGTACATCTGTACGTCGCTCGGCCTGGACGAGGGCGAGCTGTTCAACATGTACCGCGAGATCCCGTCGATCTCCGACAAGGACGCCTGGGCGCTGAAGTACACCCAGCACCTCGAGGACCCGGACTTCCGCACTGGTACGCCGGAGAACGACACGGCGTTCCTGCGCGACCTGATCGCGTTCTACGTGGTGTTCGAGGGAATGTGGTTCTACACCGGGTTCGCGCAGATCCTGTCGCTCGGCCGGCGGAACAAGATGGTCGGCATCGCCGAGCAGTACCAGTACATCCTGCGCGACGAGTCGATCCACCTGAACTTCGGCATCGACTGCATCAACCAGATCAAGCAGGAGAATCCGCACCTGTGGACGGCTGCGTTCCAGGCCGAGGTCCGGCAGATGCTGGCCGAGGCCTGCGAACTCGAGGTCGCCTACGGCCGCGCCACCCTGCCGAACGGCATGCTCGGCCTGACCGCGGACCTCTGCGAGCAGTACATGCACTTCATCACCGACCGCAGAGCAGAACAAATTGGACTTGATCCGCTGTTCGGTGAAACGCGGAGCCCCTTCGGATGGATGTCAGAGGTGATGGACCTGAAGAAGGAGAAGAACTTCTTCGAGACCCGAGTGATCGAGTACCAGTCCGCCGGCGGTCTCAGCTGGGACTGACCACCTGATCACCCCTCGGACAGGGAGGCCCGCGGCGCAACTCGCCGCCCCGCGGGCCTCCCGCCTCACCCGGTCAACGGGGGTTGTCGGCGTGGGTGAGGGTTTCCCAGGCGTAGAAGTAGTTGGCGCCGGCTGGGCGTTGGGCTTCGGTGTAGGTCAGTGTCGTGGGCAGCTGCTGGCCCAGGCGGTTGTGGTAGTGGTTGTAGACGATCTCGGTGACTGCGCCGAGGCCCTTCTTCACTGTGCCGCCGCACAGCGTCGACGGAGTTGGAGCGCCGTTCTCCAGGCGGGTATGGAAGTTGTAGGCGTCGGTCAGGCGCTTGCCTGCTTCGGCGTACAGGTTGACGCCCTGGTGGTAGGCGGTTTCGGCGATGTGGGTCGCGGCGGTCAGGCCCCAGCCGGTGTGGCCGAAGTCGCGGCAGGTCTCCTGGGCCAGCCCGTTCGTGAACGTCGACTGGCCCTGCCAGTAGTCGACGATCTCCTGACGCGAGTTCATCGGGCACGTCGACGGCGCCTTCGGGTACGCGCCGTCGCTCGTCTCGTACACGTACCCGGGCAGCCGGCCGCGCCAGATGCTCAGCGCCTTGTCGTACGCCGCGTGGTCGTCGAGGAAGACGGCGATCCCGATCGCGGCGTCGGTCATGATCAGTTCCCAGTTCCCGTTCTTGCAGCCGGCGCCGTCGCGTACCTCGGGCAGGTACACGTCGCGCAGCATCTTCTCGAACCGGCCACGCTGCGCCCACGGTCCGCCGTACGTGTGCTTGATCAGCTCACCGGCCCGCGAGAACGAGGCGCCCGACCAACCGGTCTGCAGCGGCGCGTTGGTGTTGGTGTGATCCTTCAGTACGGCGGACCACGCATCCATGATCTGGATCGACTTCTTGGCGTACCGGTCGTCGCGGGTGAGGTACCAGAGCAGCGCGTGGGTGTACGCGGCCAGCGCGTCGTTGCGCTCGTCGGAGCACCCGTAGTTCGGGTTGGAACTCGAACCGCACTCGACGATCGCGCGCGGCTTCGGTGTGTACGACAAGGCGGCGTACGAGCTCGCCTTCATCGCGTCGTACGCCGCCTTCTGTGGCTGGGCGCCCTTCTGGACCTGGGCGCGGACGAAGTCCAGTTGCGCTTTGTCGACAAGTACTCCGGGATGCTGGAACGCGGCGGGTGCCGCCGTACTCGGCTGACCGGCGAGGAACGCGGCGATCAGCACAGTGACCAGCGCAGTGGTCAGAGCGAGAAGGAGTGGGCGTTGCAGTCGCATGGCTGCCTCCTGGGGGCGGGGCGGAGACAGCCAAGTTAACCGGCGCGGCGACTATTAGTAAACCTTCCTAACCGAATTCAGCCGAGTAGCGCGAGGATCTCGGCGGTGGTGCCGGTTTCGCCCAGTCGCGGGAAGATCCGGGTCAGCGAGTGCTCGTGGGCGTCGGCGGACAGGTCGGTCATCGCGTCGGTCGCGAGCGTCACGTGGTACCCGTGCTCGAACGCGGCACGGGCCGTCGACTCGACCCCGATGCTGGTGGCGATACCGGTCAGGACGATCTGGGTGATGCCGCGGCGGCGCAGGTGGAGGTCCAGGTCGGTGCCGTGGAACGCGCCCCAGTTGCGCTTGGTCACGACGATGTCGTCCGCATGACCGGCCAGTTGGTCGACGATCTGATCCGCGTCCGGTTGGGCCTGACGGGCCGACCGTCGCGGCTGCTCGGTGCGGCCCGGCACCCAGTCGGCTCCGTCGGCGGCGATGCTCACCCGGACCAGGACCACGAGCAGGTTGTGCTTGCGGAACGCGTCGGCGAGTTCGACGGTCTTGCTGATCACGTCGGGCGTCGCGTGCGGCTCTCCCGGAAGCGCGGTGACGCCGTTCTGCAGATCGATGACGACGAGCGCGGTCTTCGGGTCAAGAGTTGTGACGGGCACAGCAGGACCTCTCTATTCGGGGAGTTGCAGGAGGGTGACGAGCGCGAGCAGGCCCGCGATGACGAGCAGGAACACGGCCATCTCATGCAGGCCGGCGGTGGTGGCGCCATGCTGGAAGAAGTGGGCATTGGCGGCCGCGGAGATCAGCGCACCGACGTACACGCAGGTCCGCAGCAGGCCGGCGGACGAGCCGATCCGGGCGGGATCGGCCTGCTGGTACAGGGCGGTCTGATTGGCCAGGTTGTTCAGACCCTGCGGCACGCCCGCGATCACGCCGACGACGGCGAGGATCCAGATCGGCGTACGAGCGTCGACGAACAACTGCCCGGCCGCGGCCAGCAGCAGAAAGGCGCCCCCGGCAACGAGTTTGCCGCGGACCGCGGCGCGCCGGCCGGTGATCGCGGTCACCACCACGGCGGCCAGCGACAACGGCAACAGCAGGAGTCCCGCCTTCGAAGCGTTCAGTCCGCGGGCCTGCTCCAGCCACTGGGTGAAGCCGTAGAGGAACGAGTACGCACCGACGAACGCGAGCACCTGCCGCGTGTACGTCATGATCAGCGGACGATTACCGCCCAGCACCCGCAGGTCGATGAACGGCGCGACCACCCGCAACTGAGCGATCACGAACGCCGCGCCCAGCAGCAGCGCGAGCACCAGCAACCACCACCGCGAGACGGACGGCCGCATCAGGAACAGCATCAGCGAGACCAGCGTCGCCGTGAACAACGCGATCCCGGCGTAGTCGAGCCCGCCACTGGTCCGCGAGCGGCCGCGTCGCGGCAGCCAGAGCCAGCCGAGGACCACGCAGATCAGCGACAGCGGGACGTTGATCGTGAAGATCAGGTGCCACCCGCCCAGCCCGATCAGCAGCCCGCCGAGCGTCGGCCCGATCACCGCGATCACCTGGTTCGCGATCGACAGACTGCTGAGGATCGCGGCCGGGGTTTCCATCCCGGTCCGGTCGGCCTCGGTCCGGATCAGCGACATCGCCGCCGGGTACGCCGCCGACGTACCGAAGCCGAGCAGCACGCGGGAGGCGACCAGGACGCCGAGGTTGGGCGCCAGCGCGCCGAGCAGACCGGCCACCCCGACGAGCGAGGTGGCGATCAGGTACAGCGGACGCGGTCCGAAGATGTCGACCAGCCGGCCCATCACCGGCTGGCCGACCGCGGTCGCCAGGTACAGACCGGTCACCAGCCAGGCGGTCTGCGAGGGCGGTACGCCGAACGCGGCGCCGATCGGGATCAGCGCGACGGCGAGCATCGACGAGTTGATCGGGTTCAGCGCGGACCCGACCAGCATCGGCGCGATCAGCCGGCGATCGAACTTCGCCGGTCCAGAAGTCATCGTCCGGTCGCCGCCTCGATCGCGTGGTCGAGCAGCGCGAGCGCCTTGATGATGGTCTGCCGCTCGGCCTCCGTGCACTGCTCCTGCAGCGTCTGCGCCAGCCACTCCTGCCGTACCTTGCGGTCGCCGTGCAGCCGATGCCGGCCCGCGGTCGTCAGCGACACGACCTGCCGGCGGCCGTCGGACGGATCGGGTTGCCGCTGGATCAGGCCGGCCTCGCGCAGCGCGGACAGGATCGCCGCCACCGACTGCGGCCGGATCCGCTCGGCCGTCGCCAGCTCGCTCGCCGACGCCGGGCCGTCCCTGTCCAGCCGGCTCAGCACCGAGGACTGCGACGGCGTCAGGTCGTCGGTCTCCGCGAGTTCCTTCAGCCGGCGCTTGACCCGGCCGAAGACAACCCGTACGTCTGCCGCAGCTTGGTTCGCCGATGGAGTGATCACCCGTCCACAGTAATTTAGACAGCCCGAACTGTCCAGTCCAGACTGAACAGTTTGGACTGTCATTGGCCTCGCCAACGGTGACACGGAAGTTTCCGGAATCCCTGGACACGGCACCGCGGAGCGGACTACCGTCTCAGCTCAACCAATTCTATTCACCGTGAGAATAAATGACGAAGCTGGATCGAGGCAGCGCCGGCACCCGGACGGCGAACCGCGGGGCGGTCATCGCCGCGCTGCTGTCCGGTGCCGGGATCGACCGCCGGCAACTGGTCGATCGGACCGGTCTCAGCTGGGCGACGGTCGCCCGGATCGTGGACGACCTGCTCGCCGACGGGCTGGCCCTGGAGCAGCACAAGATCGTCCGGGACGGCCCTGGCCGGCAGGCCGCCGCGCTCGGGTTCAACCCCCGCTCCGGCCTCGTCTGCGGGATCGATCTCGGCGGCACCTACTGCCGGACGGTGATCGCGGACGGCATCGGTTCGGCGATCGTCCGGTGCCGGGACGAGACACCCCGGGACCTGGGCGCCACCGCGCTGGCGACCTGGATCGCGACCCGCGTGCTCGGGCTGGTCGAGCAGTACGGCGACGGCGTACCACTCACCTCGGTTGCGATCGGGCTGCCCGGTGTCGTTGCCGCCACCGGGGATCGCGTGGTCGGCGCGTTCAACCTGCCGCAGATCCTCGGCACCACCTTCGTCGAGGCCGTCGGCGCGGAGCTCGGCGTACCGACAATCATCGACAACGACTCGAACCTGGCTCTGCTGGGTGAACTGCACTACGGCGAGTTGCCCCGGGACGAGACCGTCGTCCTGCTCAGCCTGGGCACTGGTCTGGGCTCGGCAGTCGCGTTCAACCGGCAGCTGCTCGCGGGACCCGAGGGTCTGCTCGGCGAGTTCGGCCGGCTGCGGCTGCCGGGCCGCAAGGAGCGGCTGCGGGATCTGCTGTCCGGTGCCGGCTTGCTCGCGCTCGCGCACCAAGCCGGTCACCGGATCCGGAAGGCCGACGAGGTTTTCGCCGAACCGGACCGCTTCGGCGGCCTGGTCGACGAGATCCACGAGGCGCTGCTGCATCTGGTGTCGATCGTTGCCCTGGCCTACGAGCCGGGCACGGTGGTCTTCACCGGCGGCTTCTCCGGTGCGTTCAGCGACTCCGTGCTGGAGTCGGTGAGCGCCGAGACGTACGAGACGGTCGGCGTGCACAGCGATCTGCGCCGGTCTGTGCTCGGGGATTCGGGCGGCCTGCTGGGCGCGATGGCCGCTGCCCTGAGTGGTTACTACACCGCGATCGGGGTGGCCGGCCACCAGGTCGCCTCGATCACTACGTCCGCCTCCGGTGTCGTGGCCCAGCTGGACAGCTGCGCTGTCGACCCACCCTGACGAAGAGGAACTCGCATGAAGCCCTGGAAGACCTTGGCTCTCCTCGTATCGATCTCGCTCAGCGCTGCCGCCTGTGGAGGTTCCGGCCCGGGCAAGGCCGCGCCGACGAACAAACTGACCGTCTGGATGATGACCGGCGGTCCCGGCGACAACGCGATCATCGGCGACGTCACGAAGCAGTTCAACCAGCAGCACCCGGACGTGAAGGTCACCGTCGAGGTGCAGCAGTGGGACAACATCGTCACCAAGCTGACGACCGCGCTGGCCTCCGACAACCCGCCGGACATCGTCGAGATGGGCAACACGCAGACCCCGATGCTGACGGCCTCCGGAGCACTCGCCGAGCTCACTGACAAGAAGGGCGACTTCGAGTCGTCCGACCAGTGGCTGGCCGGCCTGGCCGGGCCATCGACGTACCAGGGCAAGCTCTACGCGACTCCCCTGTACGGCGGAACGAAGGTCGTCATGTACAGCAAGAAGATGTTCGCCGCCGCCGGGATCGCCAAGCCGCCGGCCACCGTGGACGACCTGATCGCCGACTGCGGGAAGCTCGCCGCGGCGCACACCGCGACGCCGAACTTCTCGGCCTTCTACATGCCCGGTCAGTACTGGTTCGCCGGGATGCCGTTCCTGTTCGGCAAGGGCGGCACGATCGCCACCGACAACGGCGGCAAGTGGGCCGCGCAGATGAGCAGCGCGCCGAACCAGGCCGGGCTGGCGGAGTGGAAGAAGTTCCAGAACGCCTGCTCGACGCCGTCCTCGATCGGCGCCAACACCGACAGTCCCGACCAGGACCAGCTCTTCGCCGACCAGAAGGCCGCGATGATCTACGTCAAGGCATGGGAGCCCGGCGCGGTCGCGAAGAAGAACGCCAAGGCCGCCGCCGACGCCGGCTACTTCATCATGCCCGGGTACGAGCCAGGCAAGCAGTTGCCGGTGATCGTGGCCGGCTCGACCATCGGCGTCGCCCAGAACAGCCCGAACAAGGACCTCGCGGTCGACTGGCTGAAGATCGTCACCGGCAAGCCGTTCCAGCAGACGATGACCCGGACGATCCACCAACTCCCGGTGGTCGCCTCCTTCCTTCCGACGGGCAACGTGCCGGAGGTGCTGAAGCTCGGCGCGCAGGCGGCCACGGTCAGCCAGGCTCTGCCCTCCACACCTGGCGAGGCGACGCTCGAGACCGAGAGCTACAACGAGCAGTTCTTCTCGAAGATCGCCAAGGGCGCGGACATCGCCGGAGCCGCCCGCGACTACGACAAGCACGCGACCGACGCGTTCAACGCCCAGTCCGGGCAGCGCTGACGGCAGCGGCTGATGACCTCGCTCACCCGGGCACCGCAGACCTCCCCGGTCACGCCACCGACCGGCCGGGCGGTGCATGGACACCGGCGTGCCCGGCTCACGCCGTACGGGCTGATCGGTCCGGCGGTGATCGCGTTCGCCGCCGTGCTCGGCTACCCGATGGTGCGGCTGATCTGGCTGTCGCTGCAGGCTTTCGGGCCACGGTCGTTGTTCACCGGCGAGGCGCCGTTCGTCGGCTTCGACAACTTCGCCCGGGTCCTCGGTGACAGCGACTTCTGGTTCACACTGCTGCGTACTCTGATCGTCAGCGTGGCCTGCGTCGCCGGTTTGATGGTGATCGGCTTCCTGCTGGCCTCCCTGCTGCTGCAGGTGTCGAGCTGGGCGCGGGCGATGCTGTCGGTCTGCCTGGTACTGGTCTGGGCGATGCCGATGGTGTCGGCGACGATGATCTGGCGATGGCTGTTCGAGCCGCAGTACGGCGTCCTGAACTGGGTCATCACCCAGCTTCAGGTGTTCGGCGACTTCTCCGCGCACGACTGGTTCTCGTCACCGAGCCAGGCGTTGTTCCTGATCATTGCGCTGATCGTCTGGAAGGGCCTGCCGTTCGTCGCTCTCACCTTGTACGCGGCGATGGGCCAGATCCCCGGTGACCTCTACGAGGCGGCCGGACTGGACGGCGCCGGACGGTGGTCGGTGGCCCGCCACGTCACGATGCCGATCCTCGGCCCGGTGCTCGCCGTACTGGTGCTGCTGGAAGTGATCTGGTCGGTCAACTCCTTCACCCCCATCTGGGTCCTGACCCAGGGCGGCCCGGACGGCGGTACGACGACACTCGGCGTCTACTCCTACCTCGAGGCGTTCACCCGCAACGACTACAGCGGCGGCGCGGCGATCGCGATCATCACCGTCGTGCTGCTCGCGGTCCTCTCCCTGCTCTACGTACGTCGGTTGTTCGCTCAGGACGAGGCGATCGGATGAGACGAAGGCGCGCGATCCCCAACACCATCGCGGTCCTGGTCTCGCTGGTGGTGATCTTCCCGGTCTACTGGATGTTCGTGACCGCGCTGAAGCAGCCCGGCAAGATCCTGTCGGCGACGCCGGAGTTCATCCCCTGGCCGCTCAGCCTGGAGAACTTCCGTACAGCGCTGACGCACGGCCCGTTCCTGCACTACGTCCGCAACTCGCTCCTGGTCTCGGTGTCGACCGTACTGATCGCGCTGGTCGTTGCCCTGGGCGCCTCGATCGCGCTGGCACGGTTCCGGTTCGCCGGCCGCCGGGCGTTCCTCGTCGGGCTGGTGCTGGTCCAGATGGTGCCGGGCTCGGCGATGGTCATCCCGCTGTACCTGATGCTGCGGTCGGTCGGCGCGATCGACTTCGTCCCCGGTCTGATCATCACCTACATGACGTTCGTGCTGCCCTTCACGATCTGGACCCTGCGCGGCTTCGTGACCGGGATCCCCCTGGAGCTCGAGGAGGCCGCCATGGTCGACGGCTGCGGCCGGTTCGGCGCGTTCTGGCACATCCAGCTCCCGCTGCTCGCGCCCGGCATCGTGGCCACCTCGATCTTCGCGTTCATCAGCGCGTGGGACGACTACCTGTTCGCGTACGTGTTCCTGAAGTCGCAGCACAACTACACGCTGCCGGTCTGGCTGGTCTCGTTCCAGACGTCCGACGGCATCGACAACGGCGCCACCATCGCGGCGTCGGCGATCTTCTCGGTCCCGGTGCTGATCGTCTTCCTGCTGATCCAGCGCCGGCTGGTCGGCGGGATGACGGCCGGCGCGGTCAAAGGCTGAACACCCCTGCTGATCCAGATGGAGGATGTTGTGACTTCAGAGCTGCAGCGGCTCGCCCACGGTGTGCTGTTCCCCGCCCTCGGCCGGCCCACGGTGCCGAACTGGGTTCCGTCCCGGATCGAGGCCGGACTCGGCGGGTTCGTGATCTTCGGCAGGGACGTCGTCGACGGCTCGCAGTTCCGGCGGCTGGCCGCCGAGCTGCACGGTCTGCGCGACCACGTGCTGCTCTCGATCGACGAGGAAGGCGGTGACGTCAGCCGGCTGGCGGACCTCGGCGGCTTCTCGATGCCGGGCAACCGCGCGCTCGGCGAGCTGAACGATCTCGAACTGACGCGGCAGGCGGCGTACCAGATCGGCCTGTCGCTGGTCGAGGCCGGGATCGACTGGGACCTGGCGCCGGCGGTCGACGCGGCGGTCAACCCGCTGAGCCCGAACGGGATCCGATGCTTCGGCGGCGACCGCGACCTGGTCAGCCGGCACACGACCGCTTGGGTGCAAGGACTGCAGGCGGCCGGGGTGAGCGCGTGCGCGAAGCACTACCCGGGGCATGGTCTCAGCGGTACGGACGCGCACCTCGCGACGCCGCTGGTCGACGTTTCGCGCGAGGAGTTGCTGGCGAGCTACCTCGACCCGTTCCGCGCCGCGATCGAGGCCGGGGTCGACAGCTTCATGGTGTCGCACGATCTGGTGCCGCAGGTGGACGACGTACCGGCGACGATCAGCAAGGTGCTGCTGACCGACATCCTGCGCGGGGAGCTCGGGTACGACGGGGTGGTGATCACCGATGCGCTCGAGATGTACGGGATCGCGGATGTGGCACCGTTGCCGGAGGCCACCGTACGGGCGATCGAGGCCGGGGCCGATGCCCTGTGTCTGGGGTCGTGGGCGTTCCTCGACGACGTCGACGTGGCGGCTGGTGCGCTGGTCGATGCGGTCGAGAGCGGCCGGTTGCCGTTGGAGCGGTTGGAGCAGGCGAACGAGCGGCTGGATCGGCTCGGGAGGCGACCCAAGGCAGAGGTCGCCGAGCGGGACGACGAGCTCGGTGAGCGGTTGGCCGAGCAGGTCACCGTGACGCACGGGGACCCTCGGGTTCGCAGTGACGCCGTACTGATCATCCGGCTGGAGCCGACCCACTCCCCCGCCGCTGGATCGTCAGGCTGGGGCGTGGAGCAGTTGCTGCGTGCCGCCGGGAAGGTTGTCGAGAGCATCGGTCTGTCGGAGCAGACCTACAACGGTCCCGGAATGGCTCGGGCCGGCGTCGGTGAGTTCCGGGCGGAGTACGGCGCCGACAGCCAGGTACTGCTCCTGGTCCGCGGCGCGCACCGGTTCGAGTGGCAGGAGAAGCTCATCGGTGAGCTGCAGAGCCAACACCCGGACCTGATCGTCGTCGACATGGGCGTGCCTGGTGTCGACTACTCGGGTTTCGCCGGCTGGATCCAGACCTTCGGCAGCGCCCGGGTCTGCTCCGCGGCCGCGGTCCACCGGCTGCTGGGCCCGTGATCAGCTGATCGACACCTCGAGGACGCCGATCACCTTCCGCAGGCGGGCAGCGACGCGGTCGGCGTCGAAACCGTTGCCCTCGACGACAACCCGGAGCTCGCCCTCGTCCAGCGACAGGGCGAGCTCGCGGACGTCGTACGGGTTCAGCAGTACGGCGACCCGCGCCAGCAGTCCCTCGACCTCGACGACACGGGCGGTGTACACCGTGACCGCCCGTTCAACGGCGAGCAGGCTCATCGCGCGACCTCCTTGTGGCGCAGCAGACCGAACGTGAATCCGTCGACCAGCGCCTCCCAGGACGCCTCGACGATGTTGTGCCCGACCCCGACCGTCACCCACGAGCCCTCGCCGTCCGCGGTCTCGATCAGGACTCTGATCACCGCGTCCGTGCCGTGCCCCTGGTCGAGGATCCGGACCTTGTAGTCGACCAGCTCGAACTTGTGCACCGCCGGGTAGGCGCGCTCGATCGCGGTCCGCAGCGCATGGTCGAGCGCGTTCACCGGGCCGTTGCCCTCACCGGTGACGATCTCCCGCTCTCCCCCGGCGACCAACTTCACCGTCGACTCCGACACCGCCTCGCCGTCGGCGCGCGACTCGGTGATCACCCGCCAGGACTCGACGTCGAAGTAGCTCGGCCGCTTGCCGTCCACCTCTTCGGTGAGCAGCAGTGAGAACGACGCGTCGGCCGCCTCGAACGTGTACCCGCGGGCCTCCAGCTCCTTGACCCGTTCGGTCACCCGGCTGACCAGGTCGCGGTCGTTGCTCAGGTCGAACCCGAGCTCGCGGCCCTTCAGCTCGACGCTCGCCCGGCCGGCCATCTCCGACACCAGCATCCGCATGTCGTTCCCGACCCGCGCGGGATCGGTGTGCTGGTAGAGGTCCGGGTCCACCTTGATCGCGCTCGCGTGCAGCCCGGCCTTGTGCGCGAACGCCGAGAGCCCGACGTACGGCGCCCGGTTCGACGGCGGCACGTTCGTGACCTCGGCGATCGCGTGCGCGATCCGGAACGACTCGGACAGGTTGTTCTCCGGGAGCAACCGCATCTCGCGCTTGAGTTCGAGGTTCGCGACGATCGCGAGCAGGTCGGCGTTGCCGGTGCGTTCGCCGTACCCGTTGATCGTGCCCTGGACGTGCGTGACGCCGGCCTCGACGGCGGCGATCGTGTTCGCCACCGCGCAGCCGGCGTCGTTGTGACAGTGGATGCCGAGCCGGGCCCCGGTCGATTCGAGTACGTCGTGGACGACGTCCTGCAACTCCCGCGGGAGGGTGCCGCCGTTGGTGTCGCACAGTGCCACGACGTCGGCCCCGGCCTCGGCGGCTACTCGTACTACTTCCAGCGCGTACGCCCGGTTCGCGCGGTACCCGTCGAAGAAGTGCTCGGTGTCGAGAAAGACCCGCTGCCCGTTCTCGCGTAGGTGCCGGACCGTGTCGGCGACCATCCGCAGGTTCTCGTCCAACGTCGTCCGCAGCGCCCGCTCGACGTGTGCGTCGTGGCTCTTGGCAACGAGTGTGACGACACCGGCACCCGAGTTGCGGAGCGCGGCGACCTGCGGGTCGTCGGCGGCCGCGGTCTCCGGCTTGCGGGTCGCCCCGAACGCCGCGAACGTGGCGTTGCGCAGGTTCAGCTCGGTCCTGGCCCGCTCGAAGAACTCGGTGTCCTTGGGGACGGCGCCCGGCCAGCCTCCCTCGATGAAGCCGACCCCCAGCTCGTCCAGGTGCTGCGCGATGGCGATCTTGTCCGCCACGGACAGTGCCAACCCCTCCTGCTGCGCGCCGTCGCGCAGGGTGGTGTCGTACACGTGGAAATCGTCCGAGATGCTCATGCGGTCGGCCTTCCAAAGGGGTCGTCGGGCAAAGAAAAAACCCCTCGCGAAGGGTGCGAGAGGTCTGCGCGCTCAGGTACAGCTGGCTGAGCGCGCCTAGGGAATAATCACCCGATAGTGCTTCATGACGTTTTGCAGTCTGCCACACAATGTCCGGACCATGACGTCCGCGTCTCGCATCCCGACCATTCAGTACGCAAACAGGTACTGGAGTTCAGGCGGTAAGGGACCATCCCGGGTCGTCCCACGCGGTGTAGAAGTCCTCGCGGGTGAGCGGGCGCAGACCCCAGTCCTCGCGGTCGAGGGCCTGGTCGGTGAGCATGCCCTCGTCGTCCTCGAGCCGCTGCCACCAGTATCGGGTGGTCTCGCCGTCCTCGCCGGCGCCCAGTTGACGGATCACGACCCATTCCGCCTCGTGCCAGACCGCCTCGTACAGCCAGTCGGTCCCGTAGTCGTCGACGGCCGCGCCGTACGTCCGCGGCGCCGTCCCGCGGTCCAGGTCCCGGATCAGCTCGACGGTCGACCGGATCGCCGACGCCGTGTCGTCGTCCCACCCCCGCCGCTCGGCCAGCTCCCCGTAGTACGCCTCGACCTCAGCCGGAAACCCACTCATGCCGCCCGACCCTATCGGGTTCGGCCGACGGGCAGCGAGCGCTGTCCCAAACGTCGAGCTGAGAAGAACCTATGAAAAACGCCCGGCAGCCGCAGCTGCCGGGCGTTTCGATCGCCGGGGTTCAGAAGGCGCGGGTCATCCAGCCGTGCGGGTCGGCCGCGCGGCCGTACTGCACGTCGAGGAGGGCGGAGCGGACGGCCGCGGTGACCGGGCCGCCGTTGCCGTCGCCGATCTGCGTCTCGCCGTCGCGCCACTTCAGCGACGCCACCGGGGTGACGACGGCCGCCGTACCGCACGCGAAGACCTCGCGCACCTTGCCGGAGGCGGCACCCTCGCGCCACTCGTCGACCGAGACCTTCCGCTCGGTGACGGTGTAGCCGAGGTCGGTGACCAGCTTCAGGATCGAGTCCCGGGTGACGCCCTCGAGGATCGTGCCGGACAGCTCCGGCGTGACGACGGAGTTGTCGTCGAGGACGAAGTACAGGTTCATCCCGCCGAGTTCCTCGACCCACTTCTTCTCGACCGCGTCCAGGAACGCGACCTGGTCGCAGCCCTGCTCGATCGCCTCGGCCTGGGCGAGCAGCGACGACGCGTAGTTGCCGCCGGTCTTCGCCGCGCCGGTGCCACCGGGGGCCGCGCGGGTGTACTCCTCGCTCAGCCAGATCCGGACCGGCTTCACGCCCTTCGCGAAGTACGACCCGGCCGGCGACGCGATCACGCAGTACGTCACCTGGGCCGACGGGCGGACACCGAGGAACGGGTCCGAGCCGAACATGAACGGCCGCAGGTACAGCGACGTCTCGCCACCGCTCGGCACCCACGCCTGGTCGAGCTCGACCAGCTTGTGCAGCGAGTCGAGGAAGACCGCGGTCGGCAGCTCCGGGAGCGCGAGCCGCTGCGCGGACCGCTGGAACCGGGTCGCGTTCGCCTCCGGGCGGAACAGGTGGATCGAGTCGTCGGGATGCCGGTAGGCCTTCATCCCTTCGAAGATCGTCTGGGCGTAGTGGAACACCGAGGTCGCCGGAGACAGCTCCAGCGGTCCGAAGGCGGTGATCCGTGCGTCGTGCCAGCCCTTCTCGGCCGTCCAGGTGGCGATCGCCATGTGGTCGGTGAAGTACTGCCCGAATCCCGGGTTCGCCAGGATCTGGGCGCGCTGGTCGTCGCTGGCCGGTGTGGTGGTTGGCTCAACGGTGAACTCGCTCATAGCCGCACCGTACCTCTCGACGAACTGGTCATGCGAGCATCGGCCCCGGCCGCAGCGGGAGCCTCCTGTGCCGTCACCGGTCAGCCCGCCGCGCGCTTGGCGATCGCGTCGCCGATCTCGGCGGTGCTGCGGGCGGCGCCGGTGCGCTCCTCGATGTCGGCCTCGACGGCCGCCTCGATCGCGCGCGCGGCCTCGGTCAGCCCGAGGTGCTCGCACAGCAGGCCCGCGGACAGGATCGCCGCGGTCGGGTCGGCCTTCTGCTGGCCGGCGATGTCCGGCGCGGAGCCGTGCACCGGCTCGAACATGCTCGGCGCGGTCCGGTCCGGGTTGATGTTGCCGCTCGCGGCCAGCCCGATGCCACCGCTGATCGCGGCCGCCAGGTCGGTGATGATGTCGCCGAACAGGTTGTCGGTGACGATCACGTCGAACCGCGCCGGGTCGGTGACCAGGAAGATCGTCGCCGCGTCCACGTGCAGGTAGTCGACCGCCACGTCGGGGAACTCGGTCGCGACCGCGTCGACGGTCCGCTTCCACAGGTGACCGGCGTACACGAGCACGTTGTTCTTGTGCACGAGCGTGAGCTTCTTCCGCGGCCGCGCCTGCGCCCGGGCGAAGGCGTCCCGGACGACGCGCTCGACGCCGTACGCCGTGTTCACCGACACCTCGGTGGCGATCTCGGCCGGGGTGCCGACCCGGAGCGCGCCGCCGTTGCCGACGTACGGACCCTCGGTGCCCTCACGGACGACGACGAAGTCGACGGTGCCCGGGTCGGCCAGCGGGGAGCCGACGGACGGGTAGATCTTCGACGGCCGCAGGTTCACGTAGTGGTCCAGGGTGAACCGGAGCTTGAGCAGCAGACCGCGCTCGAGGACGCCGGACGGCACGCTCGGGTCACCGACCGCGCCCAGCAGGATCGCGTCGTGCTTGCGGATCTCCTCCAACTCGGCGTCCGGCAGCGTCTCACCAGTGGCGTGCCAGCGCTTCGCGCCGAGGTCGTACTCGGTCCGCTCGAACGTCACGCCGTGCTGCGCGGCTACCGCGTCGAGGACCTTGAGCGCCTCGGTGGTGACCTCGGGTCCGATCCCGTCACCGGGGACGACGGCCAGCGTGAAGTTCTTCTTCTCACTCACTTGTTGGGTTCTCCCCCATTGTCACGGCGGTTCATGGCCTCTTGGACAGCCTTGACCTCGGCCGCACCCGAGGGCGCCGGGCGAGCCGGACGGCGCCGGCGGGCCGCCTTCGGCTCGCGGCCGTCGACGGCCGGCCAGTTGGCTGGATACATGTCGTACATGCTGCTCCTCCCAAATATGTCGTGGGCGGCAGGGTGCGCACGAATTTACTCGCATGTCCGACTATTTCTCCACAATGCGGGCAGGTTGTCCCGAAATATGAGATCTGGGTGCAGTGCCTGGACCAGACCTGTGCGACTCTCAGCCGGTGAGTGCTCCTCCAGAACTGCCGCCGTTGGTGTCGGCGGCCCTCAGCCTGTCCGGCCGGCGCGGATTCGTCAGCTCCACCAGGAACGAGACCGGCCGGTTGCTCGCCACTCTCGCGGCCTCGAAGAAAGGCCTGCTCGGTGAGCTCGGGACCGGCTGCGGCGTCGGATCGGCGTGGCTGCGCAGCGGCGCCGGCGAGGACACGTCCATCGTCACCGCGGAGAGCGATCCACAGCTCGCGCAGGCGGTCGGCGAACTGTTCGCCGCCGACGAGCGGATCGAGGTCGTGTCGGCGGACTGGACCGCGCTGATCGAACGCGGCCCGTTCGCACTGCTGTTCGTGGATGCCCGCGAGGCCAAGCTGTCGGCCCGGGACGTGATCGCGGACGTGGTCGAGCCCGGCGGCTTCGTCGTCCTCGACGACTTCACCCCGTCCGCCGTCTGGCCACCGATGTACGAGGGCCGCGTCGACGTGCTCCGCCAGGAATGGCTGATGGACCAGCGCTTCACCACCGTCGAGGTAATGGTCGCCCCCGACGCCGCCGTCCTGCTCGCTACTCGCCGCTAGAAACTGAAGCGGGCCCGAGCTATGGAGCTCGGGCCCTTGTCAGCCGCCATGCGCCTGCGGGCGGCTGACCGCCTTCAGTAAATCAGTCGTTCGGGTGACTCAGTTCTCCACGTCCACCGAACGGGCGGACGCGGCCTGGATCGCGGCGGTGATCTCGTCCAGGACCGGCGGCGCGATCTTCGAGTCGACCGAGAGCGCGACCAGCGCCATGCCGCCCTTGCGGTCCCGGCTGACCTGCATGCCGGCGATGTTCACGTCGGCGTCGCCGAGGATCCGGCCGATCTGGCCGACCGCGCCCGGACGGTCCTCGTAGGTCAGGAACGCCAGGTGCGCGGCGAGCTCGATCTCGACGTCGAACCCGTCGATCTCGACCAGCCGCTCCGACTGCCGGACGCCGACCAGCGTGCCGGCCACCGACACCTGCACGCCGTCGGCGAGCGTGCCGCGGAGCGTGATCAGGTTGCGGTGCTCCGGGCTGTCGTGGTCGGTGACGAGCCGCACCTCGAGGCCCCGCTCGGCCGCGAGCAGCGGAGCGTTCACGTACGAGACGTTGTCCTCGACGACATCCGCGAACACGCCCTTGAGCGCGGCCAGCTCGAGCACCTTCACGTCGTACTGGGTGATCTCGCCGCGGACCTCGACGTCGAGCTGCTGCGCGACGCCACCGGCCAGCGCGGTGAAGATCCGGCCGAGCTTCTCGGTCAGCGCGATCCCCGGGCGGACGTCCTCGGCGATCACACCGCCCTGGACGTTGACCGCATCCGGCACGAGTTCACCGGACAGCGCCAGGCGGACCGACTTGGCGACCGCGATGCCGGCCTTCTCCTGCGCCTCGTCGGTGGACGCGCCGAGGTGCGGCGTGACCACGACGTTCTCGAACTCGAACAGCGGCGAGTCCGTGCACGGCTCGGACGCGAACACGTCCAGGCCGGCGCCGGCCACGCGCCCTTCCTTCAAAGCGGAGTAGAGCGCCTGCTCGTCGACGATGCCGCCGCGGGCCGCGTTCACGATGATGACCTCGGGCTTGACCTTGTGCAGCTGCTCGTCGCCGATCAGGCCGATCGTCTCCGGCGTCTTCGGCAGGTGCACCGAGATGAAGTCACTGGCCGCCAGCAGCTCGTCCAGCGACGCGAGCCGGACACCCATCTGCGCGGCCCGGCCGGCCTGCACGTACGGGTCGTACGCGATCACGTTCATGCCGAAGGCGGCCAGCCGCTGCGCGACCAGGACGCCGATCTTGCCGAGGCCGACGATGCCGACGGTCTTCTCGAACAGCTCGACACCCGAGTACTTGCTCCGCTTCCACTCGCCCTTCTTCAGCGACTCGTTCGCGGCCGGGACCCGGCGGGCGGACGCGAGCAGCAGCGCGACGGCGAGCTCGGCGGCGCTGACGATGTTGGAGGTCGGCGCGTTGACCACCATCACGCCGGCCTGGGTGGCGGCCTTCACGTCGACGTTGTCGAGGCCGACGCCGGCGCGGGCGACGACCTTCAGCTTCTTCGCGGCGGCGAGCGCCTCGGCATCCACCTTGGTGGCGCTGCGGATCAGGATGGCGTCGACGTCGGCGATCGCCGGGAGCAGCGCGGCGCGGTCGGCGCCGTTGGTGTGCCGGATCTCGAAGTCGGGGCCGAGCGCCTCGACGGTGGCCGGGCTGAGCTCTTCGGCGATCAGGACGACGGGCCGGGTTACGTCAGTCATGGAGGAATCTCCTGCAGAAGCGGTAGGGGCTCATGATGAACAGAGCACCGCGCTGTGCCCGCTGGTTCGATGGTACCGCGTCCGTCGCCGGCTGTGTGCGGGGACCCGGATCCCGGTCAGCCGGCCTCGCAGGCGACGATGTCCGCGGCCTTCACGGATCGGTTGATCACCAGCTTGCCGCCGACGCGGACCAGCTCGAACCGGTTGTCGAGCCTGTTGCACGTCCCGCCGCCGGCGCCGTTCGCGGTCGGCGAGAACAGCACGTCGTACGACATCCGCGCGTACGAACCGTCCGGGGCGAGCGCGGTGATCCGCGGGTTGAAGAAGTACGCCGTACCGCGGCTCGTGCGATCCCGCGCCGGGGTCAGGGACTTCGCCAGTTGCGGCGAGTACAGCGCCTGCACCTGGTCGAACTGGTGCCGGTTCTGCAGGGTCAGGTAGTTGCCGAGCATCGCCTGGACCTCCTGGGCCAGCGGCGTCTTCGCGACCTGCAACTCCGGTGCGACCGCGCCCTGCGGACCGTGCGAGTCCGGGCAGGTCCCGGGCACCGCGACGGTGATACCGGACGGCGTCCGCGCCGCGTAGTCACGGAGTCTGGCCAGCGGGACCACTGCGGCGGCTTGGACCGTCGCACCGGTGACCAGGCCGACCAGCTCGCCGGACTTGTCCACCACCGGGCCGCCCAGCTTGGCAGCGTTCATGAACTCGCTGAAGGCTCTGGGGTCGGCCTCGGAACCGATCGGGTTGATCACCTGCGCGCCGGCCGCGGTGTACCCGATCAGCGCACGCTCGGCCTTCCGCTCCGGGCCGACCGCCGCCAGCTTCAGCGGCGGGTCGTCGAAGCCGATCGACTGCAGTACGGCCACCCCGTCGGTGCTGGTCCCGAGCAGGTTCGCGCGCCGGATCCGTCCGTCCGGTGCCACCACCACGATCGCCATCGCCTGGTCGACGGCCGACGCGGCGGTCAGTACGCGCCCGTTGTCGATCAGTACGCCGGACGCCTCGCCGCTGCCCCCGCAGGTGGTCGCCAGTACCCGGACCACGGCCGGTCCCGCGGACTTCAGTACGGCGTCGGTGTCGATCTGCACACTGCGCTGCCGCAGGTACCAGCCCGCGCCGGCGCCGCCGGCGACGATCACCAGCAGCACGATCAGGCCGGCCAGGAAGCGGCCGAAGATCCACGGGCCACGGACCGGCGGCTGCGGACCGCCTGGCCGGCCGGGTGCCTCGAGCTGGGTGAGCGACCCGGCGTCGGCCGGGACCCGCCGGGGCGGTCGCGGCAGTGCGTTCCTGCCGTACTCCACGACCGCTCACCTCCCCGGATCAGAACCGTCACACATTGTTGCAAACGAAGAGGCCCGGGCCACCCACCTGGATGGTCCGGGCCTCTCGAAGGTGTCGGTCAGCGGGCCGCGCTGCCCTCGACGTAGTCGTCGTCGTGCGACTTGACCCACGCCATCAGGCCGCGCAGTTCCTTGCCGACGGCCTCGATCGGGTGCTCCTGGCTCTTCTTGCGGAACTCGGCGAACTCCGGCGCGCCGGCGTCCTGGTCGGCGATGAAGCGGGCCGCGAAGGTGCCGTCGGTGATGTCGCCGAGGACCTCCTTCATCCGGGCCTTCACCGACGCGTCGATGATCCGCGGGCCGGACACGTAGTCGCCGTACTCGGCGGTGTCGGACACGGACCAGCGCTGCTTGGCGATGCCGCCTTCGTAGATCAGGTCGACGATCAGCTTCAGCTCGTGCAGGCACTCGAAGTACGCGACCTCGGGCTGGTACCCGGCCTCGGTCAGCGTCTCGAAGCCGGCCTGGATCAGCGCCGACACACCACCGCAGAGGACGGCCTGCTCACCGAACAGGTCGGTCTCGGTCTCCTCGGTGAAGGTGGTCTTGATACCGCCGGCCCGCAGACCGCCGATGCCCTTCGCGTACGAGAGCGCGAGGTCCCAGGCCTTGCCGGTGGCGTCCTGCTCGACGGCCACCAGTACCGGTACGCCGCGACCCTCGGAGTACTCGCGGCGGACCAGCTGGCCCGGGCCCTTCGGGGCGACCATGAAGACGTCGACGCCCGCCGGCGGCTTGATGTAGCCGAACCGGATGTTGAAGCCGTGCCCGAAGACCAGCGCGTCGCCGTCGACCAGGTTCGGCTCGATGGCCTCCTTGTACAGCTTGCGCTGCGCCGGGTCCGGAGCCAGCACGACGATCACGTCGGCCTCCTCCACCGCCTCGGCCGGGGTGACGACCCGCAGGCCCTGGGCCTCGGCCTTGGCGCGGCTCTTCGAGCCTTCCGGCAGGCCGACGCGGACGTCGACGCCGGAGTCGCGCAGCGAGAGCGCGTGGGCGTGGCCCTGCGAGCCGTAGCCGAGGACGGCCACGTGCCGGCCCTGGATCACCGACAGGTCGGCGTTGTCGTCGTAGAACATTTCAGCAGCCACTTCGGGCACTTCTCCTTAGTGTTGATTCGGTACGGCGGCAGCGGTACGGCCCGGCGGCGGCGCCGGTACCGGGTGCGCAGGCTGGCGGTCAGCGGGTCGCGCCTGGACGTTCGGGGGTCCGGTCTGGACGTGCGGCGGCGGCACCGGGACCGGCCGCAGGGTGCGGTCGGAGATCGAGCGGCTGCCGCGGCCGATCGCCACCATGCCGGACTGCACCAGCTCGCGGACGCCGAAGGGTTCCAGCACCCGGAGCATGGCCTCGAGCTTCTCGGGATTGCCGGTCGCCTCGATCGTGATCGCGTCCGGTGCCACGTCCACCACCTTGGCACGGAACAGCTGGACGGTCTCCAGCACCTGGCCGCGGGTCAGGGTGTCGGCCTTGACCTTGACCAGCAGCAGTTCCCGCTGGACGGTCTGGGTGGGTTCGAGCTCGACGATCTTGATCACGTTCACCAGCTTGTTCAGCTGCTTGGTGATCTGCTCCAGCGGCTGCTCGTCGACGGTCACCGCGATCGTCATCCGGGACACCTCAGGGTGCTCGGTCGGGCCCACTGCGAGCGAGTCGATGTTGAACCCGCGCCGGGAGATCAGCGCCGCCACCCGAGCCAGCACACCGTGCTTGTTTTCCACCAGGATGCTCAGTGTGTGCTTCGACATCAGAGTTCCTCGCCTTCCCACTTCGGCGCCATGTCGCGGGCGATCTGGATCTCGTCGTTGCTGACGCCGGCCGCGACCATCGGCCACACCATCGCGTCCCGGTGCACGACGAAGTCCACCACGACCGGCGCGTCGGTGACCGCCATCGCCTTCTCGATGGTGGCGTCGACGGAGTCCTTGTCGGTGCAGCGCAGGCCGACGCCGCCCATCGCCTCGGCCAGCTTCGCGAAGTCCGGGATCCGGGTCGAGTGCAGGTCGGTGTTGGAGTAGCGCTTGTCGTAGAACAGCGTCTGCCACTGCCGGACCATGCCCAGCGACTGGTTGTTGATCACGGCAACCTTGATCGGGATGCCCTCGAGCGCGCAGGTGACGAGCTCCTGGTTGGTCATCTGGAAGCAGCCGTCGCCGTCGATCGCCCACACGGTCTTGTCCGGCCGGGCGACCTTCGCGCCCATCGCGGCCGGTACGGCGTAGCCCATCGTGCCGAGGCCGCCGGAGTTCAGCCAGTGACCGGGCTTCTCGAACGGCAGGAAGTGCGCGGACCACATCTGGTGCTGCCCGACGCCCGCGGTGTACACGGTGTCCGGGCCGGCGATCTGGCCGATCCGCTGGATCACGTGCTGCGGCGACAGCGTGCCGTCCTCGGGTTCGTCGTACCCGAGCGGGTAGCGGGACCGGACGTCCTCCAGCTGCTTGCGCCACGGATCGTACGACGGAGTGCGGCCGGCGTTCGCGATCTCGGTCCGCAGCGCCGCGATCAGGTCGGTGATGACCTCCTTGCAGTCACCGACGATCGGCACGTCGGCGGCGCGGTTCTTGCCGATCTCGGCCGGGTCGATGTCGGCGTGGATGACCTTCGCGTCCGGGGCGAACGAGTCCAGCTTGCCGGTCACCCGGTCGTCGAAGCGGGCGCCGAGCGTGATCAGCAGGTCGGAGCGCTGCAGTGCGCCGACCGCGGACACCGAGCCGTGCATGCCGGGCATCCCGAAGTGCAGCTCGTGGGTGTCGGGCAGCGCGCCGCGGGCCATCAGCGTGGTGACGACCGGGATCCCGAGCAGCTCGGCCAGTTCCTTCAGCTCGGCGCTGGCCTGCGCGCGGATCACACCGCCGCCGACGTACAGCACCGGCTTCTCGGCCGCGACGATCAGGCGGGCCGCCTCGCGCACCTGCTTCGGGTGCGGGCGGGTCACCGGCCGGTAGCCGGGCAGCGCGAGCTCGGTCGGCCACTGGAAGTCGACGCCGGTGGTTTGCATGGCGTCCTTGGTGACGTCCACCAGCACCGGGCCGGGCCGGCCGGTGGAGGCGATGTGGAACGCCTCGGCGATCGTGTTCGCGATCTCGTTCGGGTCGGTGACCAGGAAGTTGTGCTTGGTGATCGGCATCGTGATGCCGCGGATGTCCGCCTCCTGGAAGGCGTCCGTACCGATCGCGGCGCCCGCCACCTGGCCGGTGATCGCCACCAGCGGCACCGAGTCCATGTAGGCGTCGGCGATCGGCGTCACCAGGTTGGTCGCGCCCGGGCCCGAGGTCGCCATGCACACGCCGGTCTTGCCGGACGCGGCCGCGTACCCCTGCGCGGCGTGGCCGGCGCCCTGCTCGTGACGTACCAGGATGTGGCGGATCTGGGTCGAGTCGAGCATCGGGTCGTACGCCGGGAGGATCGCGCCACCCGGGATGCCGAAGACGGTGTCCACTCCGGCATGTTCCAGTGCGCGGATCAGAGCCTGTGCCCCGGTCAGCTGCTCACTCATGAGTGCCTTCCCTCAGTCCTGTCACGATGGTTGTACTGTTCGCGACCGATCCATCCTCGCTCGTGGCTGTCGCTTCGCGACATCTGGGTCGCAGATAGTCGCATTGGCAACAACTGTGTCCAATAAAAAGGCCCCTTCCGCCGGGTTGGCTGAAGGGGCGCGCTCGACTCTGTGGTCGCGTCAGTCGGCGCGCCGCACAAGTACGAGGAGAATCGATCGCATGTAGGCATTATTCGCCGAAACCCGGCGGCCGGGTCAAGTTCAGCCGCCTGGCGTCTCATTCCCCGAGACGCGCGTCTTACGCCCACTGTCTTCGTAACTTCATGGCGCTGTGATGGCACTGTGAAGTTGGTTAGTCACATACTGATCTGGCGAGCTCGCTTGAAAGATTCCTACCGCCCCCTCTCCAGATCGGAGTGACCTCCCATGCGCCTCTCGCTACGTTTGCTCCTCACTGCTGTCCTCATCGCGTTGTGCGGCTCTGTTTCCTTGACCGCGTCGGCCGCCGACACCCGTAGGGCGATCGTGAACGCCGCCAACGGCGAGGTCGGTCAGCAGGAGACACCGCCCGGCAGCAACTGCAACCCGTACGGGCCGTGCGAGCCGTGGTGCGCGCACTTCGCCACCTGGACCTGGCGGCAGGCCGGGATCGACATCCCGAACTACGGCTTCACCGGCGACATCTACAGCTGGGGTCAGCGCAAGGGTCGTGCACACTCGGGCAACAGCGGCATGCAGCCCGGCGACATCGTGCTGTACGGCACCGGCCCGCAGAACACCGACACCAGTGTGCACACCGGCGTGGTCGTTGCCGTCGGCACCGACGGCAGGATCACCACAGTGGAAGGCAACTCGAACAACCAGGTCAGCAAGTACGGCCCGTTCGACCCCAAGCACGCCCGGAGCGCCGGGCGCCCGGCGAACATCTACGGCTGGGTCGCCGCCCAGTAACGCCGCTGGACGAGCCGGTGCGGGCGCTCGCCCTGCCCGTGCCGGTTCCTTAACTTCGTTGTCCGGTTCAGGTGCGGCTTCTAGCATGCGACGGTGACCGATGATCCGTACGGCGACGAGCAACTGGTACACCTCTACGACCTGGACAACCCGCCCGGCGAGGACCATTCGTACTATCGGGGGTTGGCGGACGGTACGTCGAAGGTCCTGGACTTCGGGTGTGGAACCGGCCTGCTCACGCGGTCGCTGGCGGCGCCGGGGCGGGTCGTGATCGGCATCGACCCGAGCCCCACGATGCTCGGGTACGCGCGCCGGCAGCCGGGCGCGGACGCGGTCACCTGGATCGACGGGGACCACCGCGCGGTAGCGCCGACCGGCGACGTTGATCTCGTCGTCAGCAGCGGCAACACGATGATGCACGTCGCGGAACACGCGGCCGCCTGCACCGCGCTGGCGGCCGCGCTACGGCCCGGCGGTACGTTCGCGTTCGAGTCGCGCAACCCGGCGGCGCGCGCGTGGGAGCAGTGGACGAGCGAGGCGACGTACGGCGAACGCGACACGGTGGCCGGGCACCTCAGGGAGTGGCTCGAGCTGATCGAGATCGCCAACGGACGGGTCGTGTTCGACGCCCACAACGTCTTCGAGGACGGCCACGACGCCGTCTACCGCAACGTCCTGTACTTCCGCTCCGCCGAGGAAATCACCGAGGATCTACTCGCCGCGGGCTTCTCGAACATCGTCATCGAGGCCGGCTGGCACGGCGAACCACTGACCGCGGAATCCCGTCTGCTGGTTGTACGGGCGACGAAGTGACAAGCTGAGTGGACCGCGACTGGCGAGGGTGGGGTACCACCGGGGAGCTTTTGAGCGGGGCGTCGTCCGCCTGGGCGCCTCCGAATTCGTTCGGAGGTCCGGATGCGTTTGCGGTACGGGATGAATCCACAGCAGGC
This sequence comes from Kribbella sp. NPDC004536, assembly GCF_042873835.1. NCBI lineage: Bacteria > Bacillati > Actinomycetota > Actinomycetes > Propionibacteriales > Kribbellaceae > Kribbella > Kribbella sp. NPDC004536. The sequence continues at coordinate 232,058 of NZ_JBIALY010000004.1, forward strand.
CGCCCACTGTGGTGCTGCGCCGTTCACGGTGCTCGCGGGTGAGCCTTCGTACATCAATCTGCTCGATGCACTGACCGGGTGGCAGTTGGTACGGGAGGCCTCGGCGCGGTTCGGCGTACCGGCGGCGGCGTCGTACAAGCACGTCTCGCCGGCGGGCGCCGCGCTCGGTGGCTCCGTGACCGAGGCTTACCAGCGGGCGCGTGAGGCGGATCCGAAGTCGTCGTACGGCGACTTCGTGGCGGTCTCGCATCCGGTGGACCTGGAGCTGGCCGGTCTGCTGAAGCGGGTGGTGTCGGACGGGATCATCGCGCCCGGGTACGACGACGGCGTGGTCGAGCTGCTGGCGGCGAAGAAGCGCGGTACGTACCTGGTGCTCGAGATCGACCCGTCGTACGAGCCGCCGGTGGAGGAGGTGCGGGACGTGTATGGCGTACGGCTGACGCAGGAGCGGGACGTCGCGCCACTCCCCCGCGAGCTGCCGGACGACGCCGTACTCGGGATGATCGTTGCCCGCTACACCCAATCGAACACGGTGGTGATGGTGAAGGACGGGATGACGATCGGCGTCGGCGCCGGGCAGCAGTCGCGCGTCGACTGCACGCGCCTGGCCGGCGAGAAGGCTGCGCTCTGGTCGGGTGAGCCGCTCACCGGAGTCACGATGGTGTCGGACGGTGCGCTTCCGTTCGCCGACAACGTCGAGGTGGCGCACCGGTACGGCGTCACGCACATCGTCGAGCCCGGCGGGTCGATCCGCTCCTCCGAGGTCGAGGCCGCCTGCTCGAACCTCGGCATCACCTGGTCCGCCACGGGCATCCGCCTGTTCAGACACTGAGCAAATAGGAGCCCGAGGCAACAGCTTCGCGAACCTCGGCCGCAGTCTCCGCGACGTCGAGCCCACTCGTGTCGATCGCATGCGATTCAAGTTCGCCGAGGTCCGCGAACGCCCCATGCAGCCCGGTGAGTGCATCCACGTCGGTCAACTCGACACCGCCGCGCGCCTGCCCACGCTCCAAGGTCGTCGCTAGATCTGGCCGCAGGACGACGTACGACATCCGCCACTGCCCCTCGGCGGCCGCCGTCCGGTACGGCGGCAGGAACCACGGTCCGATGATGCCGTCCACCACGACGTCATACCCGCCGTCTGCGAACACCGCGACCGCCGCGACGATCGCGTCCACCACGACGACATTCTGTCGTTGCGATTCCGGCAGGTACGGCGGTACGAATCCGGTCCGGATCGCGCGGAAGAACTCGTCGGTCGTCACGTGCACCGTCGGCCGGGCCGCGTCGGTCGCGACCAGCCGGGCGACCGTGGTCTTGCCTGAACCGGACGGGCCGGTCAAGAGGAGGACATCGCTCATGTTGCCGATGTCAACCTCCCGCGACGCTTGGCAGGATGAGTAGTTCGTCTCCTTCGGTCAGCGTGGTCTGGAGGCCGTCGAGGTCGCGGATGTTGTCGTCACGCAGGTACACGTTCACGTGCCGGCGTACCGCGCCTTGCTCGTCGGTGAGCCGGCGTCGCAGCGGTGCGTCCAGCGCGGCGAAGGCCTCGGCCACCGTGGCGCCCTCGACCTCGACCCGCTCGGCCCCGCCCGCGAACGGGCGGAGCACCGTCGGCAAGCGGACCGCGATCATCCGACGACCGCTGCGCGCACCGTGAGCACGTCGGGCAGGTGGCTCGCGACCTCCGTCCACGTGTCGCCGGCGTCGGCGCTCGCGTAGACGCAGCCGTCGCGGGTGCCGACGTACACACCGGCCGGGTCGGAGGCGTCGGTCGTCATCGCGTCCCGCAGTACGGGGATGTAGGAGACCTCGGGCAGCCCGGACGACAGCGCCTCCCAGGTTGCGCCGGCGTCGCGCGACCGGTAGACCCGGCAGCGCGCCTCGGTCGGGATCCGGTTGCCGTCGGCGACCAGCGGGAAGACGTACACGGTGTCGGGCTCGTGCGGGTGCACCACGATCGGGAACCCGAAGTCCGACGGCAGGCCGTCCGCGATCGACTTCCAGATCGCGCCGCCGTCGTCGGACCGGTACACGCCGTGGTGGTTCTGCGCGAACATCCGCTCCGGTACGTCAGGATGCGCCGCCAGCTTGTGCACGCACTGGCCGAACTCCGGGTCGGGATCCGGCATGAAGTACGCCTTGATCCCGTGGTTGGCGGGCGACCACGTCTCGCCGCCGTCCGTCGTCTGGTAAACGCCACCGGTCGACATCGCCACGCTCAGCCGCTGCGGATCAGTCGGATGCGGGAGGACGGTGTGCACCGCTTGACCGCCGAACCCGGCACCCCAGTCCTTGCGGTGCGGGTGGTCCCACAGGCCTCGGACCAGGTTGAACGTGACACCGCCGTCGGTCGACTTCCACAGCGCGGACGGCTGCGAGCCGGCGTACACCACGCCTGGCTGGTCGGCCGGCGCCGCCTGGATCTGCCAGACCCGCTCGAGCGAGGCTTCCGCGTCGTGCGGGAATCCAATCGAGCCCTCCGGCGGCTCGGCCCAGGTCTTGCCGAGGTCGTCGGAGTGGAAGACTGCCGGACCCCAGTGCTCACTGGTGCCGCCGACGAACAGCCGAGCCTGACCGCCGCGGGTGTCGATGCCCACGGCGTACACGCCCTGCATCTCGAACTCCGGCACCGGCCCGTCGAGCCGCCAGTCCTTGCGGGCAGCGTCGCTCCGGCCGATCCAGAGCCCCTTCTTGGTCCCGATCAGCAGTACGGCCTCGGACATCGTCGTCCTCCCTCTACCGTGGTGGACCCCCCACCACGTTGATCAACGGTTCCCCGGACGCGTAGCGCGCCATCTGCGCCCGCACCAGCCTGGCCACCCGCGGCGCGAACGCCGTCGAGGCGCCGCCGCGGTGCGGATTGATCAATACGTTCGGAGCAGACCACAGCGGATGTCCGGCAGGCAACGGCTCGGGGTCGGTCACGTCCAGCGCCGCCCGGACCCGGCCGGTGCCGAGCTCGGCGATCAACGCGTCCGTGTCCACGACGACACCGCGAGCTACGTTCACCAGCAGCGCGCCGTCCTTCATCCGCTTGAGGAACGCGCCGTCGACCATCCGCGTGGTCTCCGGCGTCGCAGGCGTCAGCAGCACGACCACGTCCGCCCGCGGAAGCAGCTCCGGCAGCTCGGTCATCGGGTGTACGCCGTCGCGCTCCCGGCGCGCGACCCGGATCACGTCGCACTCGAACCCGCTCAGGCGGCGCTCCAGCGCCTCCCCGATCGCGCCGTACCCGAGGATCAGCACGGTCCGGTCCGCGAGCGAGTCGTCGACCTGGTCGTACGAATTCGGCCAGAGCTGGCGCTCCTGGTCACGGACCGCGCGCGGCAGGTTCCGGAACGAGGCGATGATCAGCCCGACCGCCAGCTCGGCCGTCGACGCGTCGTGCACCCCGCGGGCGTTGCACAAGGTGACACTGCCGGCGAGTCGCGACTGGACGTGCTCGAACCCGGCGGTCTGCAGCTGCACGACCTTCAGCGCGGGCATCTCCCGGACCACATCCAGCACGTCGCCGCCGCCCATGTAGCTCGGCACGTAGAACTCCACCTCGTCGAGCGACTTGGGCCGCTCGCCGCCGGCGTACCACTCCACGTCGAACCCCGCGGGCACCCCGCCGAGGAACGCCTCGGGGTCCTCCCACGGGAGCCATGCCTTCACCACATCACCCATGCCCCAGAACCTACTCGGACCTGTGGACAGTTTTGAACTCCCGTGCCAGACCGTGGGCACAGTCGTAAGCTGGATCGGTGCCTTCGACATCGGATGTGGCGGCGGTGGTGGCGCACGATCAGGCCGTCGGGCGGCTGCGGGAGTCGTACGAACAGATCCCGCAGGGCGCACCGATCCGGCTGGCGAAGCGCAGTTCGAACCTCTTCCGGCCGCGGACCGAGCTCGACCGCCCCGGGCTGGACGTCTCGAAGCTGACCGGCGTGATCGGCGTCGACCAGGACGCGCGGACGGCCGACGTCCAGGGCATGTGCACGTACGAGGACCTGGTCGCGGCCACGCTCCCGTACGGGCTGACCCCGATGGTCGTACCGCAGCTGAAGACGATCACGCTCGGCGGCGCGGTCACCGGCCTCGGCATCGAGTCGTCGTCGTTCCGCGCCGGCCTGCCGCACGAGTCCGTCCTCGAACTCGACATCCTCACCGGCGCCGGCGCGTTGGTCACCGCGCGTCCCGACGGCGAGCACGCGGACCTGTTCCGGATGTTCCCGAACTCCTACGGCACCCTCGGGTACGCGACCCGGCTGCGGATCGAGCTCGACCGGATCTCGCCGTACGTCGCGCTCCGGCACGTCCGGCTGAGCCTCGACGAACTGGCGCCCGCAATCGACGAGATCGTTGCCTCGGGCACCTACGACGGGGAGCCGGTGCACTTCGTCGACGGGGTCGCGTTCAGTACGTCGGAGGCGTACCTGACGCTCGGGCGGAACAGCGACGCCGCGGTTCGTACCAGCGACTACACAGGACAGCAGATCTACTACCGGTCGATCCAGCAACGGCAGACGGACTTCCTCACCGCGCACGACTACCTGTGGCGGTGGGACACCGACTGGTTCTGGTGTTCGGCGGCGTTCGGCGCCCAGCGTCCTGTGATCAGGCGGTTATGGCCTCGGCGTTGGCGGCGCAGCGACGTCTTCCACAAGATCGTCGGCTTCGAGAACCGGCACCACTTCGCGGCCCGGCTGAACCAGCGGCGCGGCCACCCGGACCGCGAACGCGTCGTGCAGGACGTCGAGATCCCGGTCGCGCGACTCGCGGACTTCCTGCGCTGGTTCGACGTCAACGTGGGGATGCGGCCCGTGTGGTTGTGCCCGCTGCGATTGCGCGGGTCCGAGTCCTGGCCGCTGTACCCGCTCCAGCCCGGCGAAACGTACGTGAACGTCGGCTTCTGGGGCACCGTCCCGATCGCCCCCGGCGCCACCGACGGCGACGTCAACCGCCGCATCGAACACGCAGTCACCGACTTCGGCGGCCACAAGTCCCTGTACTCGGACGCCTACTACGACCGAGAAACCTTCGACCGGCTCTACAACGTGCCGGCCCTGACCAAGGTGAAGCAACGCTACGACCCCGACGCCCGCCTCACCGGGCTCTACGAAAAGGCGGTGGTGCGCCGATGACGACGCTCGCGACTCAGGTATCCATTGCTGACGCTCTCACGGCCGTGATGCCGGACGGGTTGCCGTTCCGGTTCACGGCGTACGACGGGAGTGCGGCCGGGCCTGAAGACTCCTCGATCCACATGCACCTGGCCAACGAGCGCGGGTTGTCGTACGTCCTGACCGCGCCGGGCGACCTCGGGATGGTTCGCGCGTACGTGATGGGCGACCTGGAGATCACCGGCGTGCATCCGGGCGACCCGTACGAGCTGATGCGGCTGATCCTCGACCGGTTCCACTTCCACCGGCCGAAGGCGGCCGAGGCGTTGCGGATCCTGCGCGGGCTCGGGTGGAGCCACCTGAAGCCGCCGCCCCCGCCGCCGCAGGAGCACCTGCCGAAGTGGCGCCGTACGTTCGAGGGGCTGCGGCACTCGAAGGCGCGGGACAAGTCGGCGATCCACCACCACTACGACGTGTCGAACACGTTCTACGAATGGGTCCTCGGGCCGTCGATGACGTACACGTGTGCCGTCTACCCGACCGCCGACGCGACGCTGGAGGAGGCGCAGTTCGAGAAGTACGACCTGGTCGCGCGGAAGCTCGACCTGAAGCCCGGGATGCGGCTGCTCGACGTCGGCTGCGGCTGGGGCGGGATGGTCCGGCACGCGGCCCGCGAGTACGGCGTGACCGCGCTGGGCGTCACGCTGTCGGCGGCCCAGGCCGAGTGGGCGTCCGAGGCGATCAAGCGCGAAGGTCTGGAGGACCGGGCCGAGGTGCGCTACCTGGACTACCGCGACGTGTCCGAACGGGACTTCGACGCGATCAGCTCGATCGGGCTGACCGAACACATCGGCGTCCGCAACTACCCGTCGTACTTCGGCTTCCTGCTCGACCGGCTACGTCCCGGCGGCCGGCTGCTCAACCACTGCATCACCCGCCCGGACAACCACTTCCGCAACACCGGCGCGTTCATCGACCGCTACATCTTCCCCGACGGCGAACTGATCGGCTCCGGCCGCATCATCGCCGAAGCCCAGGACGCCGGCTTCGAGGTCCGCCACGAGGAGAACCTCCGCGAGCACTACGCCCTCACCCTCGCCGCCTGGAACCGCAACCTGGTCGCCCACTGGGACGAAGCGGTCGCCGAAGTTGGCCACCCCACCGCCAAGATCTGGGGCCTCTACCTGGCCGCCAGCCGAGCCGGCTTCGAACACAACACAATCCAACTCCACCAGGTCCTAGCAGTGAAACCCGACTCCCGAGGCAACTCCAACTTCCCCCTCCGCCCCACCTGGGGCAGCTGAAGCACCCTGCCGCGGAAGCCCGGCTCATACCGGTGAGCCGGACCAGCTCGTCGGGACAACCAGGGGCGGAGAAGTTGCGTGACCTGCACTCGCGTCGACAGCATCAGAGTCTCGTCTGCCGGCAGCAGAGTCACTGGCACCGACGGTCGGGACAGGCCGACGCCAAACGCGCCGACCAGGTCTCGACCAAGACGCCACCGAGTTGCTGCATCATCGCTTCCTGCAGGTCCCACGGTCCCCGCCGGACGCCGAACAAGTATTCGAGTTCGAAGAAGTTGAAGCTGTTGACGAGCTCACTCCAAGTGCGGCGCCACTCTCGTCGACTCTCGGCGAGAGCGGTCGATCTAGTCTCCATCCAAGTAGCCCGGCGGAATCTGATCCGGAACATCCACTTTCCTCGGCATCAGCGCAACCCGAGACTCGGAAAGAAGTACTCGACTCACGATCAGTCGCGTGGGAAGTGATCACAGTTAGTCGCCATCAACGACCAGGTAATGATGTGCGCGTCCAGCCACTTTGCCCGCCAGCCTGTTCAACTCGTCCGCGGCAGCCAGGGTATCTGGCTCGAGAATTGCTGATTGCAGATCCCGTAACTCCTGCACGATGATTTGCGCCTGCCTACTGTTGAAAACAGTGTCGTCGTAGTGATCCACGGACGCCAGCAGTGGCTGTCGCCCCGTCGATGCGGCGCTGAACAATTCTCCAAGGTTCGGATGAGAGCTGCGCTCAACAACGTCTCCGGAGTATGTCCGAACAAAGATACTCAGCGCCATTCCATTCCTTCCGATGGCAGCACCACTAACGGGGCACATCTGGATGCATCGTGACTACGCCGCCATATTTGTCGGTAATGACAGTATACGTCGACGTCGGCGCACCACCTTCACTGGGTGCTCTATTTCCGATCAGACGCCCAGCATCACAGATTCGTGCACAACGCCCATTCTCTTGCGGTGTGGCCGGAAACCTGTTTGAGTCCTCTGCGAGCTGGTACAGGTCTTCCTCATCATTGAAGTAGCCCTTCGTCGCATCTCTTCTCTCACCGCTGACCGTGTGCTTGCTACGGACGTACGCCTCCCCCTGATCGTCGAGCCAAGCCTCGCCACAGTTGTGGACAAGCACCGGTGCACCACCGGCCGACAAGTAGTAACTGTGGACCCGCGCGACGGTCAGATTGAAGACCTTGGCGAAGGCCGTGCGGCGATCGACCCTTCTCACCACCACAGACTTCATAGGATCGCCGCTGTACAGGCGATCCCCCGGCTCAACTTGACCGGCAACGATCCACCTTTTCAGGAGCGGGAGATAGAACGGGTGACCCGACGTGGCCGTCGTCGAGGACGTCACAGGCGCACCCGAGGTCGATCTGGTGACCGTCGTGATGGTGACGAGGTCCTTCGCGCCCTGACCGACGATCGTGCCGACTACCGGCGACACGGACGACTTACCCGTGTCCGGATCGGTTGCAACCACGCGGTCACCGGTTCTGATGTCAGCTATCGACTTGAAACGTCCGTCAGCCATCAACACTTGCGCCTCAGGGGTGAACGAGTTGCAGCGACCGGCCGCACGCAGTTCGTCTTCGGCTTTGTGGAGGCCCTTGATGCCGTCTATGGCTTCGCCGACCAGGTCTTTGATGCGGCCTATGAGTTTCCATGCCTTCTTGGCGTGAATGAGGTACTTCGTGATGAGTTTGCCGGCGACGCCGCCGACGAAGGAGGACAGGACGGTGACACCGGTCGATATGCACGCTCCCACGTCGCCGTCGGTGAAGCAGTTCAGCGCATCGGTGATGCCGAGTTCGTCGGCGACGATCTTGACCAGGTCCTTGATGACCTTCTTGATGCGCTTCTTTGTCTCCTTGACCTTCTGATGGTGCTGAGAGACCTCGGCCTCTTCCCAACTGTTGATCTGTTTGCCGTCGTCGTCCTTGTACGAGATGAAGTCCGACCCGGTCTTCTTCTTCGCCTCCTGCTTCTCCGCGGCCAGGTCGCTGTGCCCGCGCGTTTCGGTGCCCTCCTCGGCCTTGCTGCCGAGGAACATCAAACCGTCGGGGTCGCTGAAGGTGGCCGGGCTGTTGTTCGAATACGCGTAGGCGTTGAGCGTCTGCGGATCCGCACTGTCCACCAGCGGGTCAACGCTGATGAAGCGACCGAGCTTCGGGTCGTACTCGCGGGCGCCGAGATGCGTCAGTCCGGTCGAGGGATCGTCGACACCGTTGACGAAGCCCCGCGAGTTCGGTTCCCAGGTGGCCGATGGCGTACCACGTGCGTTGCCGAACGGATCCATGAAACGGCGAGACACCGTCGTCGTCAGCCCATCGACCGAAACCGTCGCCGTACCGTGCGGGTCGGACATCAGGTATTCGACCGAGCCGCTGTTGTTGCGCATCGCGATCGTCGAGCCGTTGAAGTCGTAGTACCTCGTCGAACTCACCGCATCGGTCGTCTTGTCCCACCGGACCTCGGCAGAGGCGAGGTAGAGGGTGGATCCCTTGGAGTCATGGCGGATCAGACGACTGCCATCCGCGTCGTAGACATAGCCGGTGTCACCGCCCGCACCGGTCACCGAGGCGAGATTCCCTTCGGAATCCCAGGCGAATGTATCTGTGTCACCGCCAACCGTCCGAGAGGCCAGGTTGCCCGCCGCATCGTAGGCGTACGAGTCGGCCGACGTCCCCGAGGGACCCGCAGCCGTGACGCCGGTGACCGCGTGCGGCCGGGACGCTGCTGCCGCCGGGTACGTGTAAGCGGATGTGGTGTCCCCCGCGACTTTGTGGTCGATCAGGCTCGTGCGGTTGCCTGACGCGTCATACCGGTACGACTGCCAGTACGGCGCGGCTCCACCCAAGCTCGACGCGGATCTGGCGTCAGCACAGGTACCGGCCGGCGTCCATGCCTCGCTAGTCCGCCGTAGGTAGTCGGTCGCGAAGCATTGCAGATCGCTCGACGTGCCGAACTGGTGGGAGATCGACGTGACGTTCGACGCGTCGTCGTACCCGTATACGAAGGTGTCGTCGGTCTCAAGAACCGATTCCCGGTCGACCTTCATCTTCGACAGCCGCCGCGTGCCCTGCTCGTACTCGAACGACTGATAGATACCCTTCCCGGTCTGCTGACCCATGTGATATTGCAGCGGATCTCCGTACTCGCCGTAGACGGTGTCGCTGACGTACGCCTGCCAGCCACCCATCTGCTTCAGGTTTCCAGACGCGTCGTAGTAGAGGTCTACCGTTTCGTCCGGCAGTCCTGGAGTGCTCGGCAGCTTCGCCTTCTTGACGGTGCCGTCCGGGTTGTACTGCGTGGTGCTCGTGTATGTGCCGGCCAGCTTTCCCTCGGATGCCGGAATGACGACTTGTGTGCCGACGGGGCGGTCCATCGCGTCGTAGCCGGTGACGGCGGACACGTAGTTGTTGCCGCCGATGGTCCGGGTGGACGACGTCAGAAGGCCCTTGCCGAGCGTGTCGTAGACCCAACTGGTCAACACCGGTCCACTTGCCGATCCGCTGCGCACAGCGGTCTTCCGGTCGAGCTCGTCGTAGGAGTACAGGAGCTCTTGCCCCCGTGCATCCTTACTCGACACGAGCCGGTCGGCAGCGTCGTACACCGATGTCGTGGTCCCCTTGTCGGGATCGTCCGTGCGTACCTGCCGACCGCGCAGGTCATATCCGTATCGCCACGTGCTGCCCGCCGCGTTCGTGACAGTCTCGAGCTGGTCATCTGGCGTATAGGTGTACTTCGTGGAGTCGTAATCGCCGCCCGCGGCCCGGCCGTGGAACTGACGCAACTCCGTGACCTTGCCCCTCGCATCGAGCATTTTGATCGTGGTGGTTGCACCGTCGGGCGGAATTACCGCGATCGCGTTGCCCCCGTAGATCGTCTCTGTCCGCCACTTCTCCGCGTTCTGTACGACAAACTGAGACAGGACCATCCGATCGGCGCCGTCATAGGTGTTGAGGGTCCGGGCAGGCAGATTCGGCTCGTTGGCGTCGAACAGCGCGTTCGACGGCGCGGAGGTGTCGTAGTACGGCCCGTCCTGACTCATGACGTTGCCTCGCGCGTCGTACCGGGTGTCGATCAGCACCCGGCCGAGACCGGTCGCCGCAGGTGTCTGCACCTGACGCTGCCTCAGCAGACCATCGAACAAGGTCCGACTGGTCTTGTACGTACCGTCCGGCTTGAGCTCCTGTGTGGCCACCACAGTCGGTGCGGTCTTCGACACCAGATAGCTGAAGATCATCGACGCTGTCGCGCCACCGGACTTCGAACGGTTCGGCAGCCAAACGCCGGTCAACCGACCGAACGCATCGTACGTCAGGTCAGTACGGTGCCCGTTGGGATCGACCTCGGCGAGGGTGGCTCCCCAGGCCGGCGAAATACTGGTCGTGTTGACGAATCCCTTGGAATCCGTCGTGGTCATCGCGGTGACCGGGCCACCGGTTGCGGGCGTGAACGTCACAGTGCTGGTACGGCGGTCCAGGCCGTCGTAGCTCTGGACGATCCGGCCGAGAGAGTCGTAGACGGTCCGTGAACGCTGCTCGTAGAGCGGGCCGCTGCTCCATCCACTCATGCTTTCGACCTTGGTGGTCAGTCCTCGAGTGGGCGCGTCCGTGAGACCCGTGTGGCCATCGAAGTAGCTCCGCTCGTCGGAGATCACCTGCGCCGGACGGCTCGGCGTCGTCCCGCAGGCCACCGACACCTTCTCCTCCCGACTCACCGGTGCGATGAGCCCGATCGCGTCGTTGCGGTTGTAGGTGTAGCGAATGCAACGGTCGTCCGCTGTGGTCGCGAGGTCGCCGAGATCGTCCACAGACGTCGGCATGCCGACCGCGTCGAACGTCGTGACCGTCCCAGCGGTTCGATAGCTTCCACTGCTCAGCCGGGTCCGTGTCACGGAGGATCTCGTGCGCAGAATCATCGCCGTGTCTCCATCGACGGTGCCGGTGGCGGTGACCCAGGGCGTAGAGATCGTGCCTTCGACCTCCGCACCACCTGCGCCGTCGTAGGTGATCTGCTCGCGGACGAAACCGTTGTAGCGGTCGGCGTCCTCGATCGTGTCCCCTTGGCTGTCGGTCACGATCGCGGTTTTCCTCGAGGTCCCGTTGAGATCGAGGTAGTCGTCATGCATGCCGCGGAAGAACAGGTACTGCGTCTGGGTCTGATCGCCGAGCGGGCCGGCCTTCACGTTCACCTTCGAGTATCCGCGCCAGTCGCCCCAGCTGCGGTACTTCAGAAGCGTGAGCTCGTTGTCGTCGAAATGCCAGGCCGGCGTACCCACGTACTCGTACATGGTCTGCTGGTCCGGCGCGTCGGTGGTCTGGTCGTCATCGACCACGGAGGTGACGACGTACTTGTTGAACCAGTTCATCGTGGGAGCCGCGCCCCCGTCGATCGTCCAGTAGACCGGGAAGCAGCGACGTGTGTTCGTCGCCGGGTTGGCGGGTTTCGACGTCGGCGTGCAATCGGCGTCGCTGTAGTTGACGCTGGTCGTCTGACCGGATTCGGATGTCACCGACGAGACGCGGTACTTGTACATCGCCGGAGCGCCGTCGCCGATGGCGTCGACCCGGTTCGGCTTGTCGACCCCGGTGAAGGTGACGGTGGGATTGGTCAGCGTCCCACCGACGCGACCTTGGTGGGTGATCGAGCGAAGGAACAGCGAAGGCGCGACATCGGTCGCCGGGTAATCCTGCGTCATCGTCCAGGTGTCTACCGGCGAATATTTGTTGTCACTGCCGAGAACCTCGGTGTTGACCGTGCTCAGTCGCTTGCGGGTGAAGAAGGACGGTGACGTCCGGTTCGGGCAGGACGTCGACGACGTACAGAGCTGGTCGAACGGCGTGTCCGGCCAATGCGACGCGTTCGCAGCAGTCAGCTGAGCGGGATCGCAGGTGACTGTACCGCTGGCCAGGCATCGCTCGGCGACCCCGAACCAGACCCGCGCCGGTGCAGCGGTCGTGGTCTCGGCGCTGCCTGCCACCTTTCCGTAGTCGACGATCCACGGGTAGCTGGCTCGCTGGTACAGCGAGACACCGGTGTTGTTGTTCCGCCCGTAGTAGTTGTTCTCCTGGACGTAGCGATAGCTCATCAGGTTGTTGCTCAGGTCAACGACGCGGTCGAGATTCCAGCGCCAGGCCTGTGTGCAGTACGAGGTTGCGAAGGTCGACGTGTGGCACGGCTCGCCGGCCTGGTTTCCGAAGACCGGGACCGTGCTCACCGAGTTCGCGCGACCGCCGTCGGGCGAGTAGGGATTGATGCCGAAAAAGTACTTCGTACCGTCGCTCGTCGTGACCTGCCAGTACTCGCCGCCCTGTGCGCCGTTCGTCGCACCGTACCGGCGCTGGATCAGCGACCCGTCGTCGTTCTTGAGCCGGAATGTGTCGACCTTGTTCACGGTGTCCGAGCCGATCTTGAGCAGCTCGCCCGAGTGACTGCCCAGCGACAGCACGGCATTGTCCGACTTCCAGCACAGGTCGCCCGTCTTGACCGTGGTGTTGCTGCCCGACATGTCATCGGCGCAGGACACGTACTTGCGCTCGATGAACCCCGGCTCGAGCGAGTGGCCCTCGCCGATCCAGGACGTCTGGTTGTTGGTCGACGCGATCTGTCCGTCGACCGAGCCCGAGCTGTAGCCGATCGACAGCTCGGGTTTCGGCCCGGTGGTACCTGGCGGGACTCGTAGCGGATAACTCCAGGTGAAGTCTCCGGTCTGGGCTCCAACGTTCCACATTGCCGACGGAGACAACGACGTCGCCGCGTACGAACCTGCCGGTCCCGACGCGCCGGCAGTCAGCGCCAGCGTCGTGTACTGCGCCGTGGACGACGGAGCCGCCGGCGAGACCTCAACCTCACCGGTCACGATCTTGCTGTCGACGTCGTTGTCCGTGGAAGCGATCGGTCGCTCTTGCGAGCATATTTGGCTTGCGGTACAGGTCAGTTCAACCAGTCGGAGACGCGACGACCAGTCACCGCCGTACGCTCCCGCGAACTTCGAGTAGTCGAACCGCACCTTCACTGTCGCCGGGATCGCTTGCGCATCGGTGCGGCTGATGCGCATCGCGACGCCGGTGACTCCGAGGCGTTGGCCGACGGCCTGGCTGAGCACCTCCAGCCGAGCAGATGGCGGGGTCGCGCTCCGAGCCGAGGGTATGGCCACGCTGGCGGCGACCGGAGAGCTGTCGACCGACTTGGCCGCCATGCTTGGCGGCGCTGCGCCCACAGTCGATACCGAAGGTTGCGGCCAGACGGGGATCGCCGAGAGCGCGGACGCTCCTGTCACCCGGTCGGACTTCTGCACCGTCGCCGGGACGAAGTCCTTGCCTGGTGTGGTCCTTTCCTTCTGTGTGACCGGAGCCGGACGGTTCGGAGTCTTCGCCGCTGCCTCCGGAACGTACGACGCCATTCCGGCGGTCAGGCTGACGCCGAGCAGAGTGACCATCGCCGCCAACGGACGCCGCTTGGTGTGCAGTGATCGCATGCGAATTCTCCGGATCAGTTCGTCGGGGCGGTGTCGTACATGTCCGTGAAGACTGCGGCGTCGTCGATCGGCCCCGGATAGATCCGGGTGTCGTCGACCTGCCCCTCCATTGGGTAGGCGACGCCGCTGACCGTGCCGGTGCCGAGTCGAAGCAGGCCCGGTGCGTCGGCGGTCGGGGTGACTGCAGCCTTGAGCGCTACCGCCTTTTCGTTCACGAACAACGTCAGGGTGTGCTCGCCAGAGTTGTAGATGCCGGTCAAGTAGACCCAATCGCCCGCCAGATAGCCCGAAGGCGGCGAGGTGACCTCGATATCACCTGATCCGGTCGGATTGGCGACAGAGAACGACCACACTGCCTTTGGATCGCCCGGATCGGACAGGTCTTGGCTCTTGACGCCCAGCGTGAACCCACTCGTTCCGGAGCGGTCCTCGCTCAGTGCGATCTGACGCCCGGCGACGTTGCCCAACTTGACTCTGGTGCTGACGCTGAAGCTTCGGCTGGTGTCGACGATGTTGCTCGCCGCCGACCCGGCCGACTCACCCCGGTTCAGTTCGATCGACCAGTCCTGTTTGGCAGCCGCAGGATCCCAGTGGTCTCCGGGCGCCCAGGTGACATTCGTGCCCAACGTCAGGGGGCCGGCCTTGCCGCTGGAATCACCGAGGGTTCCGCCGGTGCCCTCGTCCATCCTCCAGATGCCTGAGGCAGAGCCCGTCTGCACCTTGACGAATGCCTCGCCGAAGTCGGCGCTACGGTTGCCGACGCGGTCGTAGCTCCACGCTCTGATCACGGTCGGCCCCGTCTTGTTCGCAGTGAACGTGAACGTGCCCGGACTGACCGGAACGATGGCGCTGGTCGGCTCCTCCGTGTCGATGCTGTACCGGAAGTAGTTCTGGTCGGCTGCCGTCGCGCCGATGCGGACGCTCACCTGCTCGCCGAGCGAGTAGATCTTGTCGTCGCCCGACACGATGGTGACGGTCGGCGGATCCGGTTTCGACGTGTCGATGGTGAACCAGCACATCGGCGACCAGGCCGAGTAGTCGTAACCGTCCCAGGCACGGACCCGCCATCCGATGAGACGTCCCGAGATCAACGGTGCGACATCGGATTGAGGAGTGAAGTCCGTTGTACTGCTGCTGACCTTCGTGACGCTGGTGAGCCGCTGTGTCGGCGCCTGCTGGCCGTTGTACCAGAACTCGAAACCTGCCTGCGAAGACTGGAGGTCGCTGTCCAGGATCGTCACGTGCGGCATCGGACTGGACTGGTTCACCCTGGAGGGGTTCTGATAGTCGGTCGAACACCCCATAGTGGGATCGGTCGTTCGCATGCCCGCGACCACGGGCACGTTGTTGTACGTGATCGCGAGACGAACGGTTGCGCTGAATCGCTTCCAGGCCATCGAGTCGGTCTCGCTCGCGGCGCGGAGTCCGAGGTGCACCCAGCTACTGCCTGCTGCAGCCTGCTCGGCGACGGCCGTTGCGACATTGAACTCGAGCCACTTTCCGTTCGGAGTGCACTCGTCACGCCCGACCGCGTCTGTCACCGACGACAACTTCTTGAGCCAGACGTTGGACCCGGAGCCATTGCTCCAGTTCACCTCCGTGTTGATCGCGGCCGTCTTCCAGGCCTGCACCTCCTTCGCGGTGCAGCCGGCGGCCCAGGTCTCGTACGCGCTGAAGATCCCTGAAAGGATGTGCGTTCCGGCGAGACCGGAGATCTTCATCTTGTAGATCAGCCGCTTTCGGCTCCACGGCTCGAAGGACTGGTAACCGACCCCCTCCGGCCCGGCCCAGTTCCACGAGGACGTCGTCGGGTAGTGCTCGTTGATCATCGCCCGCCCCTCCTGGGGCGCGGCGAACGGCGGATCGATGTGCAGTGGGTACTCCGTCGCGGCGTCGTTCACCAGCGCCGGCGCCGGGCTGATAGTCAGCGAGTCCTGGCTGACCCCGACCGGCACCTGGACGACCTTGTCACCTTCCAACGGAGCTTCCGTGCGGTCGTCGTCCGTAGGCGCCTCCGCGTTACCGCGCGAATCCCACATGACGGGCTGAGGTCCGGTGAAAACCACCTTCCCCAAGTCGTCTTTGGCCTCGATCACTCCGCCAGGCGTCTTCGCCACCGACAGGCCGGGGGCATCCATCCGAAGATCAAGTCCCTGCAACTGCGGCAGCCGGGCTGCGGTCGGTGTCTTGACGATCAGAACTTCACTGTAGGAGTCGGCGGAGGCCGTGATCTTGAGATCGACGTCGGGATACACATCGCCATAGGTAACGCTGTCGCCGGACACCGCGGGCGCGGGAAGCACGCCGGGCCAGGTCAGTGTGAGCTGATGCCCGTCCGATTTCATGACGATGAGTGGATTGCTGCCGCCACCGGAGAACGTCACATCAAGCGCCGTCGCCCTCGGCTGGATCCGACCACCCGGCGCCTGCTGCAGGTTGGTGTCGATATCGACCCACTGACCGTTACGTTCGACGCGGACCGGGGTATTGGTCTGCTCGAGAGTAAATGTCCCGTTCGGGTTGGCGAATGTCTGCTCGGTCTCGGTTCGCTTCTCGAGCACCTCTACCCGCTGCCCGGTGGCCTTGGCCCGGCTCAATGGTGATTCGTTGCCGCTGGCATTGCTCGGCGACGCCTGCTGGGCGATCGCCGGTTGCACGGCCGGCAGCGCCAGCAAGACCAGCGTCAATGCGCACACAGCGGTTGTTGCTCGTCGTACGACAGACTTCCGCCCCTTGGGCAGGCCCCACCCGTTCATCGCCCCACCGCTCCTTGACTCCCCCGAGCCACAGATGCGGTACGGACCCTAAGGGTCGCGGGCCGTAGCCGAACAGGTACAACCCATACAACTCACCCATACAGTTTGCACAGACAGTATCTGCCACATGACATAGCTCACTCGGGGTGGTTGTCGCCGCTAGCGTGGGGTGAGGGCGAGTGGAGGAGATGGGTGTGGGCGGTAGGGCTGTGGTGATGGTGGCTACGTTGGCGTTGGTGGCTGGGTGTTCCGAGGGATCGGCCGGGGGTTCGGGGACGTCGCCGACGGGTGTGAGTTCTGGGGCGACGGCGCGGGTGGGGGTGCTGAAGGTGACTGTGGCGGGGACGGTGGCTTCGGGGATTCAGGTGCCTTGGGGGTTGGCGTTCTTGCCGGACAAGAGTGCGTTGGTGGCGGAGCGGGACTCGGGGACGATCAAGCGGATCGTTGGTGGGCAGGTCAGTGAGGTGGGGCGGGTCGATGGGGTGAAGGCCTCGTCGGAGGGTGGGTTGTTGGGGCTGGCGGTGGACCCGGGGTATCCGGGGCGGCCGTACGTCTATGCGTACTACTCCGGTGACGGGGACAACCGGATCGCGCGGATCACCTACCGGGACGGGAGGTTGTCGGATCAGCAGGTGATTCTGGGTGGGATTCCGGAGGCAGCGATCCACAACGGGGGGCGGTTGCGGTTCGGACCGGACGGGTTCCTTTACGCGGGGACGGGTGACGGGGCGGACCGGCCGAACTCGCAGGACGACGACTCGCTGGGTGGGAAGATCCTGCGGATCACCACCGACGGCAAGGCCGCGCCGGGCAATCCGGACGGGCGGGTGTGGATCACCAAGGGACACCGGAACGTGCAGGGGCTGGCGTTCGACGGGAACCAGTTGTACGCCTCCGAGTTCGGGCAGAACACCTGGGACGAGCTCAACGTGATCACGCCCGGGTCGAACTACGGGTGGCCGGCCGCGGAGGGCATCAGCAACCTCGACGGGATGACCGACCCGATCGCGCAGTGGCACACCGCGGACGCGTCGCCGTCGGGGATCGCGTACACGAAGGGGTACGTCTTCATGGCGTCGCTGCGCGGGCAGCGGCTGTGGGCGATACCTGTTGCCAACGGCAAGCGAGTTGGCGAGCCGCAGGCGTTTTTCAGCAATCAGTACGGGCGGTTGCGGACCGTGGAGGTGGCACCGGACGGATCGTTGTGGGTGACCACGTCGAACACCGACGGGCGCGGGCACCCGCGCGCCGGTGACGACCGCATCCTGCGCGTGACGCTGAGCACGTCGTAGAAAGTCAACCGTTTCAGCCCTTCGGTCGTCTGGTACTTGTTGAAGGAACACGACCCGAGGAGGAGATCGGTATGCCGACCGGCCAGGCGTCTGGCGTCCCCAGCAGTGTGATCGCAGCGGTGAGCAGGTACGAGGATGCTCAGCGAACAGCCGAATACTTGAGAAGCTACGGGATGGACGCGAGGAGCCTGGAGATCGTCGGCGCCGGTCTTCGCCAGGTCAGCAGACGCGGGGCGGTGCCGGTCGCGCGGATGACCGCTGTCGGTGCGGGGGTTGGTGCGCTGGTCGGCGTACTGGCGGCTGTGTTCGTCACGCTGGTCGCGCAGACGACGCTGACGAGCTTCGCGGTTGTGCTGTGGGGGTTCGTGTACGGCGTACTCGTCGGGGCGCTGTGGAGCCTGTTCCGCGGCCTGGTGCGCAACCGGCCGGAGCTCGTCACCACGCGGATCGTTCCCACCCACTACGAACTCCGCTGCCCCACCGACGAACTGTCGGTCGCCCAAACCCTCCTGACCGACGTCTCACCCGCACCTGAATATGACAAACGCGCAGCCTAGCCCGACGCCTGGCGGCGTGCGGCTCGCCTGAACGTCGGCGAGCATCGGTAGTCTGCCGACATGTCTCCTTGGCCCACACTGCCGACTGTCACAGGTCAGGACGATTTCAGACCGGCAGGGATACTAGGGTAATCCGCTTCCAGGAAGGATTATCCCTTGTTTAGGAACAAGCTCGCAACTGTTCTCATCGGATGCACGGTCGTCGGTGGCGCATCCCTATTTTCAGCTGCTCCCGCAAGTGCTTTGCCGAACACTAACTGCGCTTCACTCTGGGGCAACCTCAACAAAGCTGAGACGAATCTTGTTGCTGCAACGACGCTGACGCTAAATAATCCAGGAAATGCCATCTATGAGGCGGCGTACGAGATCTGCTTGCAGAGATGGGTTGATGCATCAAATGCCTGGAACAATTCGACGTGCCCGTGACCTTTGCATTGTCCTCGTGGCTGCCAGGCCGCATCCCTGACCAGCACGGGACGACCTCGACATCGTCTGATGAACGACCAAACCCTGGAGAGCGCTAGACCGCCTATCGGGAAGTGCCAGCGCTTCACACCATCAATAGGCAATGTGTCAGCTCGGCAAGTTGGCTGTTCCTACTTCCGATCGCGGCAAGGAAGTCCCGCAGCCGATACCGAGGAACGAGCTATTGCGGAAGTCTTCACTATAGAATTGCATACCGAGCTGGTCGGCGTACACCGCGATATGGCGGCCGGTGCCCACCGAGGCCGAAATTGTGGTCGTACCAAACGTCCTGGCAACGACTCTGCCACACGTTCATCATGCTCGCCTTCCGCTCTCCGCCGAGCCCGGGATATGCTGCCGGAGCCAGGCGAGGTAACACCGCTTTGGACCTCCCTAGGCGCACTTGCGCATGAATCACGCGTGCTCGCGGAACTTCCACGGGCACAACCCCGATCACAGGAGACGCATGCGCACTCAACTCCGATTCTTCCGCTGCGTGGTGCTGTCCGTCTCGTGGCACGGCACCGAGCCCTCCAATACCGCCCGCGCAGGTTTACGAGGTTCAGATCCGTCTCGTCCAGGACAACCAGCACATCCTCGACATGGGCGACCTCCTCCCCCCGCGACCGCCTCGCGCTGCGCATCCACGACTGGCCGTTTCCGCGGTGGACCTCGCGCCAGCCGTACACCACCGGCGAACGCTGCCGCCCGTGATGTTCGCGGCGCAGCTCTTCGCCGCTGGCCAACTCCAGCGCGAGGTTCCCGGCGGCTGACTGCGCGCCGGGTATCGTGCAGCCGGGCCGAAGCCGCCCCCACGCGTGATCACGACGTCAGCGGCGCCAGCCGCACTGGACACGAGGGCCTCCGGTTGGTGCAGCGGGTTGAACAGCCTCACTTCACCAATCGGAGGCCCACTTGTGAGACCGGCGACCGCCAACCTGTGCGATATCCATGAACATCACAGCTGAAGCGCCCGCCGGATGGGGTTAGATGCCTAGCTTTTCGTTGAGGAGTTGGCGGACCTTGGCGGCGTCGGCCTGGCCTCGCATGTCCTTCATGACGGCGCCGATGAGCGCGCCGGCGGCGGCCGGCTTGCCGGAGTTGACCTTTTCGACCACGTCGGGGTTGGCGGCGATGGCTCGGTCGATCGCGTCCAGCAGGGCCGAGTCGTCGGAGACCAGGGCCAGGCCACGCTTCTCGATGATCTCGGCAGGCGTGCCCTCGCCGGCGAGCAGGCCCTCGAAGACCTGGCGGGCCAGCTTGTCGTTGAGCGTGCCTTCGTCCACCAGCTTCTGAACTTCGGCAACTTCAGCGGGACCGACCGCCAGCGCGTCCAGCTCGACGCCGGACTCGTTCGCCGCGCGGGCCAGTTCGCCCAGCCACCACTTCTTCGCGGCCGCAGCGCTGACACCCAGCTCGACCGTGGCGACGATCTGCTCGAGCGCGTTGCCGTTGACGACGTCCCGCATCTCGAGGTCGGTGAAGCCCCAGTCCTCCTGCAGCCGCGCACGACGCGCCGACGGCGGCTCGGGCAGCGTGCCGCGCAGCTCCTCGACCCACTCCCGCGACGGCGCGACCGGCACCAGGTCGGGCTCCGGGAAGTACCGGTAGTCGTCCGCGTCGGACTTCTCCCGCCCGGACGTGGTGATGCCGGTGTCCTCGTGCCAGTGCCGCGTCTCCTGCAGCACCTTGCCGCCGGACGACAGCACCGCCGACTGCCGGGTGATCTCGTACGTCACCGCACGCTCGACCGAACGGAACGAGTTCACGTTCTTGGTCTCCGTGCGCGTACCGAGCGCGGTCGACCCCGACGGCTTCAGCGACACGTTCACGTCCGCGCGCAGCGACCCCTGGTCCATCCGCACATCGGACACGCCGAGCGCCAGCAGCAGATCGCGCAGCATCGAGACGTACGCACGGGCGACCGCAGCGGCCTTCTCCCCCGGCACCTCGATCGTCTTGGTGACAATCTCGATCAGCGGGATCCCGGCACGGTTGTAGTCGACCAGCGAGTGCGTCGCGCCGTGGATCCGGCCGGTCGAACCACCGACGTGCGTGGCCTTGCCGGTGTCCTCCTCCATGTGCGCGCGCTCGATGTCGATCCGGTACGTCTCGCCGTCGACGACGACCTCGGTCCAGCCGTTGTACGCGATCGGCTCGTCGTACTGCGATGTCTGGAAGTTCTTCGGCATGTCCGGGTAGAAGTAGTTCTTCCGGGCGAACCGGCACCACTCGGCGATCTCGCAGTTCAGCGCCAGGCCGATCCGGATCGCGGACTCGACGGCCTTCGCGTTCACCACCGGCAGCGCGCCCGGCAGGCCGAGGCAGACCGGGCAGGTCTGGGTGTTCGGCGGTGCGCCGAACTCGGTCGGGCAGCCGCAGAACATCTTCGACCGGGTGTTCAGCTCGACGTGGACCTCGAGCCCCATCACCGGGTCGTACTGCGCCAGCGCGTCGTCGATTTCCAGTACGTCGGCAGTCATCGGGTCACCTCCAGCTCCGGAGCCTTCGTCATCAGTACGCCGCCCCACTGCTCGGCCAGTGCCGCCTCGAGCGCGCCGCCGACCTGGTAGAGCAGGTCGTCGCGCAGCACCGGCGCCATCACGTGGAAGCCGACCGGCAGACCGTCCTCGTCGGCGAGGCCGCACGGGAACGACGCGGCCGCGTTGCCGGCCAGGTTGGACGGGATCGTGCAGAGGTCGTTCTTGTACATCGCGATCGGGTCGTCGATCCGGTCACCGATCGCGAACGCGGTCGTCGGCGTGGCCGGCGAGACCAGTACGTCGACCTGCTCGTAGGCGTTGGCGAAGTCGCGGGCGATCAGCGTCCGCACCTTCTGCGCCTGTCCGTAGTAGGCGTCGTAGTACCCGCTGGAGAGCGCGTGCGTACCGAGGATGATGCGCCGCTTCACCTCGGCGCCGAACCCGGCCTCGCGGGTCAGCGCGGTCACCTTCTCGGCGCTGTTCTCGCCGTCGTCGCCGACCCGCAGCCCGTACCGCATCGCGTCGAACTTGGCCAGGTTGGACGAGGCCTCGCTCGGCAGGATCAGGTAGTACGCCGGCAGCGCGTACTGGAAGTGCGGGCAGGACACCTCGACCACCTCGGCGCCGAGCTTGGTGAGCAGCTCGACCGCCTCGTGGAACCGGGCCTCGACGCCCGGCTGGTAGCCCTCGCCGCCGAGCTCCTTGACGACACCGATCCGCAGGCCGGCGACGTCACCGTTGCGGGCGGCCGCGACCACCGGCGGCACGTCCTGGTTGATCGAGGTGGAGTCCATCGGGTCCCAGCCGGCGATCGCCTCGTGCAGCAGGGCCGCGTCGAGGGTCGTGCGCGCGCACGGACCGGGCGTGTCCAGCGACGACGCCAGCGCGATCAGGCCGTACCGCGAGGTGCCGCCGTACGTCGGCTTGACGCCGACCGTCCCGGTGAACGCACCCGGCTGGCGGATCGAGCCGCCGGTGTCGGTGCCGATCGCGAGCGGCGCCTCGTACGCCGAGATGGCCGCGGACGAACCACCGCCGGAACCGCCCGGGATCCGGGTCAGGTCCCACGGATTGTGGGTCGTGCCGTACGCCGAGTTCTCGGTGGAGGAGCCCATCGCGAACTCGTCCATGTTGGTCTTGCCGAGGATCACGATCCCGGCGGCCTTGAGCCGCTGGACGACGGTCGAGTCGTACGGCGGCTTCCAGCCCTCGAGGATCTTCGAACCGGCCGTGGTCGGCACGCCCTCCTGGGTGAGCACGTCCTTCAGCGCCAGCGGGACACCGGCCAGCGGACCGAGCTCCTCGCCGGCGGCGCGCTTGGCGTCGACCGCTGCGGCCTGGGCCAGTGCGCCCTCGGTGTCGACGTGCAGGAACGCGCGTACGTCACCGTCCACGGCGGCGATCCGGTCCAGGTGGGCCTGGGTGATCTCGACCGAGCTGGCCTGCTTGGACTGCATGAGGTCCGCGAGTTCGGCGGCGGTCTTCCTGGTCAGGTCGCTCATGGTCAGTCCTCCTCCAGGATCCGCGGCACCCGGAAGCGCTGCTCCTCCGCGGCCGGCGCGCCGGACAGCGCCTGCTCGGGGGTGAGGCACGGGACGTTCTCGTCCGCGCGCATCACGTTGGTCAGCGGCAGGGCGTGCGAGGTCGGCGGGATGTCGTCCGCCGCCACCTGGCTGACCTGCCCGACCAGGGTGATGATCTGGTCGAGCTGCGGCGCAAGGTGGTCGAGCTCTGCGTCGGAGAGCTCGATCCGCGCCAGTCGCGCCAGGTGCGCGACCTCTTCGCGGGTAATCGATGGCATGAACTGATCCAATGCATGCAGTACCTGTAAGTCATGTGGACACATGACTTACGTCAGCTTAGTGGGCAGCCTGTGACAGCCACATTTCGCCTGTGGACAACAGCCGGATGAGATGGGCGGGCGTGTCTGTCCCTACCGCTCTGTAACATAGGCCGCGACAAGGCGTTACGCGCATGGTGATGGGCTGGGAGATGATCGTTCGGTGTTCCTGCTGCGCTTGATCATCCCCGACCGGCCCGGTTCGCTGGGCGTGGTGGCGACCGCCCTCGGTGAGGTGAACGCCGACATCCACGCGATCGAGATCGTCGAGCACCGCCGCGAGAACGGCACCGCCGTCGACGACATCGTGGTCGACCTGCCGCCCGGCGTGCTGCCGGACCGCCTGGTCTCGGCCTGCAACAGTGTCCCGGACGTCGAGGTCATCTGGTTCTCGCGGTACGGCGCCGGCGGCGGACTACACATGGACCTGGAAGCGGTCGAGCAGATGACGTCCGCGCCGTCGGAGGCGATCGACATCCTGGTCGAGCAGGCACCGGCCGTGCTGCACGCGGACTGGGCGGCGCTGCTGGACGGCACCGGCAGCGAGGTGAAGGTGGCGCTGGAGACCAGCGCGACGCCGGAGTTCGGCGACGTGGCCGGCCGGTGGCTGCCGCTGGAGAAGGCGACCACGCTCGAGGCGCCGGACCACAAGGGCCTCGCGGAGTCCGTACTGGTCGCGGCGCCGCTGGACTCCGACCGCCGGATCCTCGTCATCGGCCGCCGCGGCGGCCCCGAGTTCCTAGGCTCCGAAGTAGCCCGCCTCTCCTACCTCGCCTCCCTAGCCGTCACCATCCGCGCCACCGCCTGACGTGAAACACCCCGCTCGGATGATCTGAGCGGGGTGCCGTCAGGTGAACTGGAAGTAGGCGAGGGCCCAGAGGCCGGCGATCACCAGCAGGATGACGACGCCGACCAGGGAGACGATCAGGATCGCCTGGCTGTTGCTGCCGCCCGAATCCGGGAGGTCGAACTGGGTCGGGCCCCAGGCCCCGCCGCCGTCGACGCGCCGGCTCGCCTCGGGCGGCGGCTGCGCCACCGTCCGAGACTCCCGCTTCTCCCGGGGGAACTTCAACTCCGGCCTCCGTACAGCTGACTCAGGCGTAGAAGGTCTCGTACTCGATCGAGACGCGCTGCGAGCCGTAGCTGCCCGAGCTGTCGCCGTCGATCTCGACCTTCCAGCCGCCGACATAAGCAGCGTACTGCTTGCCGTCGGTGTGTGCCTCGACGTACGCCTTCACCGCCGCCGCGTTACCGCCCTGCAGGACACCGAACGCGTCGCCCATCACCGACTTCATCGCGGTCTTCACCGCGCTGCCGTCCGCCGAGACGCTCAGCTCGAGGTCCTTGATGCCCTTGCCGGTGCTGGCGTAGAAGAACACCCGCTGCGAGCCGTACTCGCCGACGTCCTTGCGGCACGACGTGGTGCAGACGTACGACTTGGCCTTCAGAGCGGTGGTCATCTGGGCCGCCGTGGTGTCGAAGGTCTGGTCCGGCAGGTCCAGCGACTCCTCGCCGGTCTTGTGGCCGGACACCCGCAGACTGTCCCCGGAGTTGCTCAGCTGGAACTCGCCCCAGCCGGTGCTGACCTCGTCGGAACGCTGGCCGGTCTTGACCGCTTCCTGGACCTTCGTGACCGAGTCGCCGCCGAACGTGTCGTTGCCGACCGTCTGCAGCACCTGGCCGAACGCGACCTGGGCGTTGTTGTTGTTGTCCTCGTCCGTGGTCTCCAGCCGGACGGCGATGATCGTGCCGTCGGACTTGAACTGGAAGATCGCGTCCGCCTGCTTGCTGCCCTCGTACTTGAAGCAGCCGCGGTGCGCGCCCTGGCCGGTGTTGAACAGGTCGCTGCAACCGAAGCCCATGCCCTGCAGCTTGTCGGTGATGTTCTTGGCCTGGCCGGTCGCGTTGCCGAGCTCGCCGCCCGGACCGCCGCTGGCACCGGTCGTCGGCGAACCTGACGTCGTCGGGTCGCCGCCCTGGGTCGACTGGCCGCTGGTCGGCTGGCTCGTCGGGGTGTCGTCGCCGCCGAAGGCGCGGATGCCGAGGAAGACCAGGAGTGCGATGACGATCAGGCCGACGACACCGCCGCCGATGAAGAACGGCAGCTTGTCCTTGGGGATGCCGAGCGGGCCTTTGTCACGACCGCCCGGACCACCCGGCTGACCGGGACCCCAGGGACCCGGCTGTCCGCCCTGCTGCTGGTGCCAACCACCCTGCTGCTGCGGACGTTGACCCCAACCCTGCTGCTGGTACGCGCCGCCTTGCTGCGGCGGCTGACCCCAGCCACCACCAGGCTGCCCCTGCTGCTGACCGGGCTGTCCCTGCTGACCGGGCTGCTGTCCCCAGCCGCCACCGGGCTGCCCCTGCTGCGGTTGGCCCTGCTGCGGTTGACCCTGCTGCGGCCGGTCCTGCTGCGGCGGACGCCCTTGCTGCGGAGGCTGACCGTGCTGCTGAGGTTGCTGAGGCTGCTGCGGCGGCTGACCCCAGCCACCGCCCTGTGCGGGAGGCTGTTGCCCCCAGCCACCTTGCTGGGGAGGCTGCTGCGGCCCCCCTGGTCCCCCGTGCTGCCCGCCTGGCTGGCCCCCCGGCTGCCCAGGACCCCATGGTCCCTGCGGCGGCGTCGTCATATGTTGCTCCTTCTGACCCAGATCTCGACGTGCAAAGTTAACAGTCGGACGGCTCAGCCGGTCCGCCGGATCCGCCCGGTTCGAAAATCGTTTACGACTCGTCCGCCGACGGCCTGGTCGCCACCGCCCCGGCCGCCTCGGCGCCGTCGTCGAGCAGCACCTGGAACCCGGCCGAGTCCAGGATCGGTACGCCGAGCTGAACGGCCTTGTCGTACTTCGATCCGGGCGAATCGCCGACCACCACGAACGAGGTCTTCTTCGACACCGAACTCGCGACCTTGCCGCCGCGCCCGACGATCGCGTCGGTCGCCTCGTCGCGGCTGAACCCCTCGACCGTCCCGGTCACCACGACCGACAGCCCCGTCAGCGTTTGCGGCAGCGTCGGACCCGTACGTTCCTCACGCATCACCACGCCGGACGCCTGCCACTTGTCGACGATCTCCTGGTGCCACGGCACCTGGAACCACTCGATCATCGCCTGCGCGATGGTCGGCCCGACACCCTCGATCTCGGCCAGCTGCTCCTCGCTCGCCGCCCGGACGTCGTCGATGTTGTCGAACACCTCGGTGAGCGCCGCCGCCGCGGTCGGCCCGACGTGCCGGATCGACAGCGCGACCATGACCCGGGACAACGGCTTGGCCTTCGCCTCCTCGAGGTTCGCCAACAACTTGCGGGCGTTCGCCGACAGCGCGCCGGCCTTCGTCGTGAAGAAGTCGCTCTCGGCGAGCTTCTCCTCGGTGAGCGCGAACAGGTCACCCTCGTCCGCGATCAGCCCGCCGCGGATCAGCGCATCGGCCGCCTTGAACCCGAGCCCCTCGATGTCGAACGCGGACCGCCCGGCCAGGTAGAACAGCCGCTCCCGCAGCTGGCCCTGGCAGTACTGCGAGTTGGGGCAGCGGATGTCGACGTCGGACTCCTTGGCCGGCGCCAGCAACGTGTCGCACCACGGACAGTGCGTCGGCATCTCCCACGCCGGCAGGCCCTTCGGGCGCAGGTCCACCACCGGACCGAGCACCTCGGGGATCACGTCGCCGGCCTTCCGCAGGACGACGGTGTCGCCGGGGCGGACATCCTTGCGGGCGACCTCCTTGGCGTTGTGGAGGGTCGCGTACTCCACCGTGGAGCCGGCGACGCGGACCGGCTCCATGTGCGCGAACGGGGTGACCCGGCCGGTGCGGCCGACGTTCACCTCGATCTCGATCAGCTTGGTGTTCACCTCTTCGGGCGGGTACTTGTACGCGATCGCCCAGCGCGGGGCGCTCGACGTCGACCCGAGCGCGCGCTGCAGATCGAGCTCGTCCACCTTCACCACGACACCGTCGATCTCGTGGTCCACCGAGTGCCGGTTCTCGCCGTAGTACGCGATGAACTCGTTGACCTCGGCGAGCGTGCCGACCCGGCGGGCGCGGTCGCTGACCGGGAGCCCCCACGCCTTGAGTTGCTCATACGCGTCGGAGAGCCGGCCGAAGGTGTGTCCCTCGACCTTGCCGAGGCCGTGCACGACGAAGCGGAGCGGGCGGCCCGCCGACACCCGCGGGTCCTTCTGCCGCAGCGAACCGGCCGCGCTGTTGCGGGGGTTGGAGAAGACGTCCTTGCCGGCCTCGAGCAGCTGGGCGTTCAGCTCCTCGAAGTCCTCGACCCGGAAGTACACCTCGCCGCGGACCTCGAGGAACGCCGGGAGGTTGTCGCCCTTCAGCTGCTCGGGGATGCTCTTGATGGTCCGGACGTTGGGCGTGACGTCCTCGCCGGTGCGGCCGTCGCCGCGGGTGGCGCCGGTGACGAGCTTGCCGTTCTCGTACACCAGGTCGAGGGCGAGGCCGTCGACCTTGAGCTCGCAGAGGAACCCGCTGTCGTGGATCTGCTTGAGCGTCACCTCGCGCTCCAGCCGCTTCGCCCAGGCCTCCATCTGCTCGGCGGAGAACGCGTTGCCGAGGCTCTCCATCCGCATCGGGTGGCCGACCGGCGTGAACAGCGTGGAGATCGGCGCGCCGACCTTCTGGGTGGGCGAGTCCGGCGTACGGAGCTCCGGGAACTGCTCCTCCAGGCCCTGGAGCTCGTGCATCAGCGCGTCGAAGTCGGCGTCGGAGATGATCGGGCTGGCCAGGTAGTACCGCGCGCGGTGGTCCTCGATCTCCTGACTCAACTCAGCGTGCCGAGTCCGAACCTCCGCGGGTGCACCAACGTTCTCGCTCATAAGCAGAACTTACAGGGCACTACGGACAGTTTTCGGCTACTCGTCGGCGGCTTCGCCGACTACGTCGACGATCTCGTGGAGGAGTTTCAGACGGGCTCGGGCGTCGGCGGGTGTCGGGGCGGCGGCGAGGCCGCAGGCGGGGGTGATCACGACCTGTTTCAGGAGTTCCGGGTCGAGTCCGAGTTCACGCCAGCGTCGTACCAACGGCTGTGCGGCCTGCTCCGGCCGCGGTATCGCTCCGGTGGTCGGTACGACGCCCGCGTAGATCCTGGTATCGGCTTCGGCTGCACCCGCTACCTGCTCCCAGGCGGCGTTGTTGAGCAACGACACGTCCAGAGCGATCCCACTGGCGCCTGACTTGGTGAACACCTCGATCGGCGGCCTTGCCGCGCAGCAGTGCACAAGAGTCGGCGCAGCAGTGGTGAACAGGCTCAGCAGCTCCACAGCACCAGGACCGTCAACAGAGCGGTGCTTGCTCCAGCCGGACGCGGTCGGCACGGCACCAGCCAGTACGGCGGGGAGCCCGGGCTCGTCGAGCTGCAGAAGCACCTCCGCACCAGGCACTCGTTTGCGTACTTCGGCCACGTGCTGCTCCACGCCGTACGCCAGAGCCTGTGCAAGGTCCCGCCGCGCCCCGTGGTCAGCCAGCACCTTGTCGCCACGCGGACGTTCCACCGCAGCAGCCAGCGTCCACGGACCAGTGACCTGTACCTTCAGCTGACCCTCGTAGTCGTGCGCGTACTCCTCCAGCACGTCCAGGTCTTCCTGCAGCAACGCCCGCGCCCGCCGCTGGTCCAGGCTCGCCCTGGCATCCCCACTGCCGGTCAGGCGCCACCCGACGGGTTGCAGGTCAGCCGCGAGCTCTGTGAGTACGGCGATGCTCCGGCTGATCATGTCGCCGTACGGGCGCGCCGGGAGCTCCGGGAGGAACGGGAGGTCCACCAGCTCGAGTACTGCGCGCATCCACTCGCGGATGTCGTCGCCGGGGACCGACCCCAGGCCGGTGGTGGTCATACGGCAGCGCTGACGCGCTGGACCGAGTCGATCGTGGCTGAGCCGATTACACGGGTTCCGTCGTAGAGGACCACAGCCTGCCCTGGGGCGACGGCGGATGTGGGTGCGTCGAAGGAGACCTGTACGTGATCGCCCTGGACTGTTGCGACGACAGGGACCTCTTCGCCGTGGGCTCGGAGCTGGGCCTTGGCGTGTAGCTGCGCTGCTGGGGCGGGGCCGCACCAGCGGGGTTTGGAGGCGGTGAGCTCTGAGACGGCCAGCTCTTCGCGGGAGCCCACGGTGACGGTGCGGTCGACCGGGCTGATGTCCAGTACGAAGCGGGGCTTGCCGTCGGCGGCCGGCGTACCGATCTTGAGGCCCTTGCGCTGGCCGATCGTGAAGCCGTGCGTACCGGAGTGCTCGCCGAGCTTGTTGCCCTGCGCATCGACGATGTCACCGGGCGCCTCGCCGAGCTGCGCACCGAGGAAGCCCGCGGTGTTGCCGTCGGCAATGAAGCAGATGTCGTGGCTGTCCGGCTTCGCCGCCACCGACAGCCCACGCCGCTCGGCCTCCTCGCGGACCTCGGTCTTGACCGTGTCACCGAGCGGGAAGAACGCGTGCGCCAACTGCTGCTGCGTGAGCACGCCGAGCACGTACGACTGGTCCTTGGCGTGGTCCACCGCCCGGTGCAGCTCGCGAGCTCCGTCGGCAGTGTCGACGATCCGCGCGTAGTGCCCGGTCGCGACCGCGTCGAAGCCGAGCGCCAGCGCCCGCTCCAGGACCGCGCTGAACTTGACCTTCTCGTTGCAGCGCAGGCAGGGGTTCGGCGTCCGGCCGGCGGCGTACTCGCTGACGA
The DNA here is from genome assembly GCF_042873835.1 of Kribbella sp. NPDC004536. Taxonomy (NCBI): domain Bacteria; kingdom Bacillati; phylum Actinomycetota; class Actinomycetes; order Propionibacteriales; family Kribbellaceae; genus Kribbella; species Kribbella sp. NPDC004536. Next base: position 262,009 of record NZ_JBIALY010000004.1, read on the forward strand.
AGTCCTCGACGACGTCCGCGTGGAACCGCTCGGCCAGGTCCCAGACGTAGAACGGGATGCCGATCACGTCCGCGGCCCGGCGGGCGTCGCGGGAGTCCTCGATCGTGCAGCAGCCGCGCGCGCCGCTGCGGTACGACTGCGGGTTCCGGCTGAGCGCCAGGTGCACGCCGGTCACGTCGTGCCCGGCCTCGGCCATCCGCGCCGCCGCGACCGCGGAGTCCACTCCGCCGGACATGGCTGCGAGTACCCGCATCAGGTGTTCCTTCCCACGTTCTGCAATCCTGCGGACTTCGCCCGCTCCACTACTGGTCCGATGTTGTCCAGGACCGCGTCGACGTCGGCCCGGGTCGAGGTGTGCCCGAGGGTGAATCGGAGCGAGCCGCGGGCCCGCTGGTCGTCGTACCCCATCGCGAGCAGCACATGGCTGGGCTCGGCGACGCCGGCGTTGCACGCGGAACCGGTGGACACCTCGATGCCGCGCGCGTCGAGCAACAGCAACAACGAGTCGCCCTCGCAGTCGCTGAAGGACAAGTGTGCGTTACCGGGCAAGCGGCCGACCGGGTCCCCGGAGAGCTTGGCGCCCTCGACGGTGCTGGTGATGCCATGGACGAGCGTGTCCCGTAGCTCGATCAGCCGCGTCGCTTCCGCGGCCTGGTGTGCGACCGCGTGCTCGGCAGCCACCGCGAAACCGGCCGTCGCGGGAACGTCGAGGGTCCCGGAGCGAACGTCGCGCTCCTGTCCCCCACCGTGCAGGATCGGCGTCAATTGCGTCTCCTTGTGCACGACCAGCGCGCCGATCCCGTACGGACCGCCGAGCTTGTGCGCGGACACCGTCATCGCATCCACCCCGAGCGCGGCGAAGTCCACCGGCACCTGCCCGATCGCCTGCACGGCGTCGGTGTGCACGGGTACGCCGTACTCCTGGGCGATCGCCGCGACCTCGGTCACCGGCTGGAGCGTGCCGACCTCGTTGTTCGCCATCATCAACGTGACGAACGACACGGACGCGGGGTCGCGCTCGACCGCCCGCCGGACGTCGTCCGGGTCCACCCGGCCGAGCTCGTCGACCGGCAGCCACTCGATCTCGGCGCCCTCGTGCTGCCCGAGCCAGATCGCCGGATCGAGGACCGCGTGGTGCTCGATCCCGCTGAGCAGGATCCGCCGGCGGCGCGGGTCCTGCGCCAGCCGGGACCACCACAGGCCCTTCAGCGCCAGGTTGTCCGCCTCCGTACCGCCCGACGTGAACACGACCTCGCTCGGCTGTGCCCCAAGCGCGGCGGCGATCGACTCGCGCGCCTCCTCGACCGTACGGCGTGCGCACCGTCCGGAGCCGTGCAGGGACGACGCGTTACCGGTCCGGGCGAGGTGCTGGGTCATCGCCTCGATCGCGGCCGGGAGCATCGGAGTCGTCGCCGCGTGGTCCAGGTACACCGTGCGACGGTCGGAGACAGTCATATCGGTTTCAAGGGTATGTCCGGCGCGGATGTTCCCGCTCCCCGGGCGGGTGGTGGATCCGGTGACCCCGCTCGCACGTCATTCTTCCCGGGGGCACGAACCGGGTACGGAAGGCGGACGGATGAACGACTGGTGGACCGAGCGGCGGCAGAACCAGCAGCTGTCGGACCTGCAGAGCGAGATGTCGTACGCACGGTCCGAGACCTCGAGCCTGCGGTCGCAGTTGTCCCGGATCCAGGGCAGCCTGCAGACCCGGGTGGAGAGCATGTCCCGGGCGTTCGACGCGTTCGTGGAGCTGTCGGACCTGCGGTACGAGACCGTCGGGTTCACCGGCGCCGCCGAGCTCCGGCGGTACGCGGCGCGGGTGGTGAGCGCGATGGCGGCCGGTACGGAGCTGCCGACGGCCGGCGATCCGGTACCGCAGTACTGGCTCGAGCCGGCCGTTGCCGCGCTGATCTCGCTGCGCGCCGGTACGCCCGACGAGGAGGCGGTGAGTACGGCGCTGAAGCTGGACGAGCGGCGTACGTCGACGTTCCTTGCGCTTGCATTGGCGGCGCTCGGGGAGCGGCACCTCGTACGGACCCAGTGGCTGGAGGCGGCGTTCGGCGTACCGAACGACGACGGGACGTTGACGCGCGTGCAGCGGGTGTTGTGGACGACCGCGGCGCGGGGTGGGTTCGGCGCCGAGGCGCTCGACCTGGTGGTACAGCGGCTGCAGACGGGGATTGCCGCGGACGGCGCGTGGATGTCCAAGCTGGAGTCTCGGGGCAGTGCCGGGGCGCGGCCGCGCGGGCTGAAGGCCACGGAGCGGCAGGACGACGCCTGGTACCGGTTGAGCCGGGTCGCGGACGCGGTCGAGTCGATCGTCGGCAACACCGCGGCGCGGGAACCTGACCCGGAGCTGACGGCCGACACCGAGGCTGAGCCGGAGAAGAACAGCGCGGCCGCGCTGCTGCGATTGCTGATCTCGGAAGGCAGCGAGCCGGAGCGGGAGACGCTGACGCGGATCGCCGTACTGCGGGCTCGCGTCACCGGAGGCTCCGACGCGGTCGAGACGCTCACGGACTCGGCCGGTACGGTCAACCAGCTGCTCGCCGACGACCTGGCGCTGTCCGCGGAGCCCCACCTGACCGCGACCGCGCTGCGGGTGGTCGCGCCGTCGGTGCTGCCCGCGGTGGAGAAGCTGGCGGAGGACGCGGACCAGCCTGCTCCGTCGGAGGTCACCGTCGACAGCGGCTCGCGTACGATCACCGTCCGCGCTGACGGGCCGGACAAGCTGGAGCTCGGCGCTGCGACGACGGCGCTGACCTCTGGCGTAGGTGTCGCGACCGGCAAGCAGAACGCACTGCCGATCGGGTTGATCGCCGTCGGCCTGGTGGTCGCGCTCGGGCTCGGGCTGATCGTCCACTGGTTCTGGATCGTCGTCGGCCTGGTGATCGCCGGGTTCGGCCTGAACAGCTATCTCAGGCTCCGCTCGGCTCTGAAGGCGGACCGCGAACGGGCAGCCGGCGAAGCAACCAACCTCAACGACCGCTGCACCACCGCCACCAAGTCCCTCACCGACTACCTGAACAACACGGAGTCCCGCCAGACCTCCATCACCAAGTCCGTGACCACCCTCCGCCAACACCTAACCGCCTAACGCCCCACCGCTGGCGGTTTGTCGGATCGCTGCAGCCCTACAACCCGCCACCAGCAACACAACCCACCAGCCAAACGACGAACCGCCGTCGCGTCGGCGTGGGGCGGGGACGGCGTGGGGGCGGGTCCGCGTGGGCCGAGGGCTGGCGTGGGCCAGGGGCCGGCGTGGGCGGGGGCCGGCGTGGGGCGCGGTTGGGTGCGGCGGGCATGCGAAGCCCGGCTCGGGAACCGGGTCGGGCTGCCGCGCCGCAGCGTCGGGCGCGGGTGCCGGGCGCGGGTGCCGCGGCGGAGTGCCGCGGCGGAGTGCGGGGCGGGGGTGCCGCGTGGGTGGCGTGGGAGTGGGGCTTGGGTGTGCGAAGGCCCGGCCTGGGGTTACCGGGCCGGGCCTTTCTGTGCTTGGGGTCAGGACTTGCGTTTGGTTACTTCTTCGGTGGCGGTGGGGAGGACCTTGTGGAGGTCGCCTACGACGCCGAAGTCGACCAGTTCGAAGATGGGGGCTTCGGGGTCCTTGTTGACCGCCACGATCGTCTTCGAGGTCTGCATGCCGGCGCGGTGCTGGATCGCGCCGGAGATGCCGGCGGCGACGTACAGCTGCGGCGAGACCGTCTTGCCGGTCTGGCCCACCTGGTAGGCGTGCGGGTACCACCCCGAGTCGACCGCGGCACGCGAAGCGCCGACCGCGGCGCCGAGCGAGTCGGCGAAGGCCTCGACCGGACCGAAGTCACCGCCGGTACCACGACCACCGGACACGATGATCGCGGCCTCGGTCAGCTCCGGGCGACCGGTCGCCGCGCGCGGCTTGGAGTCGGTGATGCGAGCCGTCTTCGCGGCGTCAGAGATCGTCACGTCGAACTCCTCCACCTCCGGCGACGTCTGCGCAGCCTCCGGGGTGGCGGCGTTCGGCTTGACGGTGATGATCGGCGTGCCGTGGGTGACCTTCGCCTGCACGGTGAAGTTGCCCGCGAACACCGACTGCGTGGTCACCGGCGCACCGTCGACAGCCTGCACGTCCACGGCGTCGGTGATCAGGCCGGAGTCCAGCTTGACCGCGAGCCGGGCCGCGATCTCCTTGCCCTCGGCGTTCGACGAGATCAGGATCGCCGACGGCTCGACCTTCGCCGCGACCTGCTGCAGCGCCTCCGCCTTCGGCGCGACCAGATACTGTGTGAGCTCCGCGCCGGACAGCGCGATCACCTTCGTCGCGCCGTACTGCCCCAGCGCCGGCAGCGCAGCCTGCACCTCAGCGTCACCGGAGCCGATGAACACGGCGACCGGCTCGCCGAGCCGGCGGGCGATCGTGAGGAGCTCGGCGGTCGTCTTGCGGACCGCGCCCGCGGTGTGGTCAACGAGAACCAGAACGTTCGACATTACTCAACCGCTCCTCAGAGGAACTTGTTCGTGGACAGGAACTCGACGAGCTCGGTGGCACCGTTACCGTCTTCGTCGGTGACGATCGTGCCGGCCGTACGCGCCGGACGGGCGGTCACCTCGACCACCTCGGTCCACGCGCTCGAACCACCCACCTGCTCAGGCGTCAGCTCGAGGTCGGCCAGCGACCAGGTCTCGACCGGCTTCTTCTTCGCGGCCATGATCCCCTTGAACGACGGGTACCGCGGCTCGTTCGCCTGGTCGGACACCGACAGCACCAGCGGCAGCGTGCCCTCGACGGTGTCGCTCGCGGTGTCGCCGTCGCGGCGGATCCGGACGGTCTGCCCGTCGACGGTCACCTCCGAGCCCAGCGTCACGGCCGGCAGCCCGAGCCGCTCCGACACCATCGCCGGAACGACGCCCATGCCGCCGTCGGTCGAGCTCATCCCGAACACGACCAGGTCGGCCTCGAGCTTGGCCAGCGCCTTCGCCAGGACCAGCGAGGTGGCGACCGCGTCCGAACCGTGGATCGCGTCGTCGAGCACATGCACACCGGCGTCGGCGCCCATCTGCAGACCCTTCTTCACCGCGTCGGACGCCTGCTCCGGCCCGACCGTGAGAACGGTCACCTCGGCGTCTCCGGCCTCCTTCACGGTCAGCGCGGTCTCGACGGCGTACTCGTCCAGCTCGGACAGCAGCCCGTCGACACCGGCGCGGTCCACCGTGTTGTCCTCCGAGCGGAAGCGGCGGTCCGCGGTGGCATCCGGCACGAACTTCGCGCAGACGACGATCTTCATAGCGTGTGGGACCCCTTCTGGTTAACGGTCTCTCCAAGCCTGCCACGGATGTTACCCGCTAGAAACATACGGCTGGTGCGAGTCCCATCACAGTCTCGGGCATGACTAGTCTTGCGCAGGTGAGCGAGACGTTACCGCTGACCGGCGAGCGGACGGCGCCCGGGATCTGGCACGAGAACTATTGGTTTGCGCGTCATGATGCTGCGTATCGGTGGATCACGGGGAATCTGGCGGTCGGACAAGGTGGTCGGGTCCTCGACGCGGGGTGCGGCGAGGGGTACGGGGCGGAGCTGCTCCGGCTGGCCGGTGCGAGCTCCGTGATCGGACTCGACTATGAAGATACGACGTTGCGACACGTCCGCCGGGTTTATCCACAGGTCAATGTGGCGCGCGGCAATCTCGTGCAGACGCCCTTCAAGGACAAGGCTTTCACAACAATCACCTCGCTGCAGACGATCGAGCACCTGTGGGAGCAGCCGCGGTTCGTCGCCGAATGCGCCCGGATCCTCGCAGCACAGGGCGTCTTGGTCCTCAGTACGCCGAACCGCCTGACCTTCCCGAGCGGGAACTTGTACCACACGCGCGAGCTGACCGCCGCCGAGTTCGCCGAGCTGCTCGAGCCGCACTTCGAGATCACCCAGGCGCTCGGCCTTCACCACGGCGCGCGGCTCGCGGAGTGGGAGGCGCAGTACGACTCCTGCGTCGACGCGCAGCTGGCGACCCCGCACGACCAGTGGGACGACAACCTGACCCAACTCGTGCGGAGTACGACGTACGAGGACTTCGAGATCCGCCCAGGGGACCTGGACGAATCTCTCGATCTGATTGTGGTGGCGACTACGGCCGGATGATCTTCTCGACGATCTTGCCGGCGATCAGATAGACCAGCGCCGCGATCCCCCAGTTGACCAGCAGGGTGTTCTTCGCGGTCTGCAGCCGGAACAGGTCCTTGAACGGGCCGACCAGGTCGTGCCCGCGCTCCAGGATCCAGCGCACGATCTCGTTGCTCTGGTTGGTCTGGTCGAGCGCGGTGAACAGCGCGCCGAGGGCCAGTACGGCGGCCGCGAGCACCGCGATCAGCCAGATCAGCGATGCGATCAGGTTGCGCAGCTTCCGGACGCCGGAGCCGACCGAGGTCAGCGCCTGCTTGCCCTTGCCGCCCGAGCTGACCGCCGTCTTCGACACCGGCGGTTTGTTGCCTGAGGCACCTGACGGCTTGACCGGCGGCTTGGTGGCCGCGGCCCCAGCCGCAGTGCCCGTCGCCGCAGTGCCCGTCGCCGCAGTGCCCGTCGCCGCCTTCTCGGGCTCCTTCTCGGCAGCGGTATCGGCTGCGGCAGCCTCCGAGTTCGCCGCTGCCGGTTCGGCCGCCTTCTCCCGGGCCCGCTGTTCGGCCACGATCTCCGCCGCCGTCTTCGGCCGGGCCGTCTTGGTCGCGGTCGCCGCACCCGTACCGCTGTCCGTCCCCGGCGTCGCGCCGGGCTTGGCGGCGCCGGCGGCCTGCTCTGCCTCGGCCGCTCCCGCCTTCTCGTCCTGCGTACCCACGTCGTCCATCTCCTCAGCCGGGGTCCGTTCCTCGTCCGTGGCAGCCGGCGCTCTCCTCCGCCGGCCGACCGGGACCGGGCGTGGCGACAACCGGCGACGGGCGCCCGCTACCGGTGCTGTCGCCGTATTGCCGTCCGCTGCCTGTCCATCCGGGTTCACGCTTGCGCCCATGTCTGGTTCGTTCGTTTCAAGCACTGGTTCCAACGTAGCGCGACCGGGTACCGGTTCGGCCACGATCGGTACCGGGTCGACCGCGCGCGTTCGCGCCTGCGTGATCGAGCCGTCCGCCGCGGCCTGGTCCAGCGACGACCGAGCGGCCTGATCGGGCCCGGCCGGGTCAGCCACGCTACTTCTCCTCTCCGATGCGCATCCGGTCCCTGCCGTCACCGGCGTCCGACCGGACGTGGGGGCCATAGTGCCCGACTGGTGAGTAACTTGAGAACCCCTCGGAGCTCTCTTTTTCACCATCTGCTTCTACCGCATCACCAGCCGCATCCCCCGGCACCACGCTCGCAGGCTTCTCGACCGGCGGCATCCCGGCCTGCAACCGGGCGGCCGTACGGTCGTTCGCGTCGGCCAGACCGGCCAGGTACCTGCGCCGCTCGGCGTCGGCGGCGTACCGCTCGGTGCGGTCCGCGAGCACCTTCGCCGGGATGCCGCCCGCCACCGCGTACGCCGGGATGTTGCCGCGGGCAACGCTGTTGGCGCCGATCACCGTACCGCGGCCGATGTCGGTACCGCGGGTGACCGTGACCTTCGTGGCCAGCCAGCAGTCCGGGCCGATCCGGACCGGCGACTTGACCAGGCCCTGGTCCTTGATCGGCAGGTCGAGGTCCTCGGTCTTGTGGTCGAAGTCGCAGATGTAGGTCCAGTCCGCGATCAGCGTCGACGCACCGATCTCGATGTCCAGGTAGCAGTTCACCGTCACGTCGCGGGCGAACACGACCTTGTCGCCGATCCGCAAGGTGCCCTCGTGCGCCCGCAGCCGGGTCTCGTCACCCAGGTGTACCCAGCGACCGAGCACGATCCGCCCGTGCCCGGGCCGCGCCACGATCTCCAGGTGCTTGCCGAGGAACACGAAACCCTCGGTGATCACGTACGGGTGGCGCAGCTTGAACCAGGCGAACCGCCAGTAGCGCTTGAGGTAGTAGGGCGTCCACGCCCGATGTCGTACCACCCAGCGCAGATTCGCCACGGACAGCAACCGCATCGACACACCCTACTGCTTGTTCGCGACTCCGGTGATCGAGACGTTGTAGTACAGCTCGTCCGGTACGACGCTCGACAGCGCCTTGTCCACCTTGGACAGCTGCAGCCACGACTTGTACGCGAACATCCGCCAGCCGAACCCGAGCTTCTGCTCCGGTACGGCGGCCTCGAACGTGCGGATCGGCCACCCGACCCACGCGGCGAGCAGCTCCTCGGTGACAGTCTTCACCTGAACGGCGCCGGCGCGCGAGGCCGTACGTGCCAAGGTGTCCGGGTCGAACGTGTGCAGGTCCACTACGGCCTCGAGCGCGGCCGCGCGGGACGACTCGTCGAGCTCTTCCTGCGGGCGCCGCCAGTTCGTCAGCGCCGGCAGTTTCGTCACGTTCGTGGTCGCCCACCAGGTGAAGCGGGACAGCCGCCGCGCCACGAAGTCGCCGTACCGGGTCGGCTCACCACAGATCACGAACCGGCCGCCGGGCTTGAGGACGCGGAGCATCTCGCGGAACGCCAGCTCGACGTCCGGGATGTGGTGGATGACCGCGTGGCCGATGACCAGGTCGAACGTGTCGTCGTCGTACGGAAGCTTCTCCGCGTCCGCGACCCGGCCCTCGATCGCGAAGCCGAGGGTCTTCGCGTTCTTCTTCGCGGCCTCGACCATGCCCGGGGACAGGTCGGTGACGTGGGCCTCGTCGAGGACGCCGGCCAGCTTGAGGTTCAGGGTGAAGAAGCCGGTACCGGCGCCGATCTCCAGAGTCTTGCCGTACGGCCAGCCGCGGGTGCCGGCGATCGCGGTGAAGCGGTCCCGGGCGTAGTCGACGCAGCGTTCGTCGTACGAGATCGACCACTTCTCGTCGTACGTCGAGGCTTCCCAGTCGTGGTAGAGCACCTGGGCGAGCTTGTTGTCGTTCCAGGCCGCTTCTACCTCTTCAGCGGATGCGGCGGGCTTGGAGGTTGCAGACATCAGATTCCCTTGAATTCGGCTTTACCGGGGCCGTTCTCGACGAAGGACTTCATGCCGATCGTGCGGTCCTCGGTGGCGAACAGCGCGGCGAACTGCTGGCGCTCGATCTCCAGTCCGGTGGTCAGGTCGACGCCCAGGCCGGAGTCGATCGACTCCTTGGCGGCGCGCAATGCCATTGCGGCGGCGCGGGAGAACTGGGAGGCCCAGGCGACGGCGGCGTCGTACACCTCGGCGGCCGGGACGACCTTGTCGACCAGGCCGATTTGCAGGGACTCGGCGGCGTCGACGAATCGGCCGGTGTAAATCAGGTCCTTCGCCTTGGACGGGCCGACCAGGCGGGACAGTCGCTGCGTACCGCCGGCGCCGGGGATGATGCCGAGCAGGATCTCCGGCTGGCCGAGCTTGGCGTCGTCGGCGGCGATGCGGTAGTCGGCGCAGAGCGCGAGCTCACAGCCGCCACCTAGCGCGTACCCGGTGATCGCGGCGACGGTCGGCTTCGGGATCGCGGCGACCGCGGAGAGCGAGGACTGCAGTGGGCCGGAGCGCTTCGCCATGTCGGCGTACGACATGTCGGCCATTTCCTTGATGTCCGCACCGGCGGCGAAGACGCGCTCGCCGCCGTAGATCACCACCGCGCGGACGTCGTCGTTCGCGGTCGCCTCGAGGGCAGCGGTGCGGATCTCCTCCTGCACCTGCACGTTCAGCGCGTTCATCTTCGGCCGATCCAGCCGGATCGTCCCGACACCTTCACTCACGGTCAGGTTGACGAACTCGCCCATCACGCCGCTCCTTCCAGGAACTACCCACGGGTCACATCCCGGGGAACGGTACCGGACCTCCACAACCGACCGCACGTCGCCTCTGCGCCGCGGACGGCCAGGCCATCACAATCGCCGATTCCGGGGCAACTCGCGCTCGAGCGGTCCCGGAGGTGCGGATTGTGATGGCCTGGCGATCCGGCTTCACCCGGTCGTCAGACCTTCACCGCCTGCCCGGAGGCCGCCGAACGGCGGGCGGCGTCGACGATCTTCAGGGTGCGGAGGCCTACGGCGCCGTCGGGTTGGGGGGTGACGGCCGGGGCCTTGCCCGCTACCGCGGGGCCGGTGGTGCGGACGGCGTCCAGGAAGGTGTCGAGCATGGACTCGTCGAGGTTGCCGCCGATGGCCAGGTAGACCTCGCCGCCGGCGTCGGTGCCGCCGACGTGCGGGAGGAAGGGTTCGATCTCGACCGAGCCGTTGGTGCCGGTGACCTGGAGCGAGACGCCGCCCCAGGTCGGGCCGTTGTCGGGGACGCTCCAAGAGCAGTCGATCGTTGCCATCAGCCCGTTGTCGTAGTTGATCGTGACCAGTCCACCGGTCTCCACCTCGACGTTCTTGTCCTGGTGCAGGATCCGGTTCGCGGCCGCGTACACCCGGGTCGCGGTCGCTCCACCGGTCAGCCCGTCGATCAGGTCGGCGCAGTGCACGGTGTGGTCGACGAGCGCTCCCCCGCCGGCCAGTTCCGCGTCGGTGAACCACTGGCGGGCCTCGTACGGGATCTTCCCGTTGTTCGTCCCGAGTACGGCGAACACGTCGCCGAGCCGCCCCGCCTCGACGTTCGCCCGCAGCTGCACGTACGACGGCGAGAACCGGACCGGGTACGCGACCATCAGGATCGTCCCGGCCGCCTCGCATGCGGCGATCATCGCCTCGCCGTCGGCGACCTCGGTGGCCAACGGCTTCTCGCACAGTACGTGCGCGCCGACCGCCGCGGCCCGTTCCACCAACGAACGGTGGCCCGCGTTCTCCGACGTCACCACCACCGCGTCGGGTCCCCACGCGAACAGTTCGTCGTAGGAGTCGACGTACGGCGCACCGAACTGCGCAGCGAAGGCCGCGCCCCGCGGACCCGCGTCCGGCGCCGACGCGCCGTCGGGATCGGCCGTCAGTACTTCGACGTCCGGCATGGCAGTCAGCAGCTGCGTGTACGACGCGGCGTGCGTGTGCGCGAACGAAGCGATCGCAACCTTCAACGTCATGCCACATCTCCCGTCGAGACGAAGGTCTTCATGTCGATCGGCTGACCCGACTCCATCGACGCGCGCGCCGCCTCGGCCAGGTAGACCGCGGTCGCGCCGTCCGCCGCGATCACACGTGGCTCAGGCCCGCCGCGCAGGCCGATCGCGAGCTCACGCAGCTGCGTCAGGTACGGGCTCTCGCCCAGCGACGACGGGATCAGCAGGTCGCCGCCGGCACTGTCCTGCAGCTCGTCCTTGTATCCGGTGTCGGCATCGGACGCGAACTTCAGCACGCCGCTCGACCCGGCGATCTTGAACCCGGTCTGGAAGGTCGTACCGGTCGCACCCCAGGTCGCCCGGCAGTGGCTGATCGCGCCGTTCTCGTGCGTCAGCGTCACGTGCGCCGCGACATTGACCGGGCTGATGCCGTCGACGGTCGGCGGGTTCTGCGCCGCGTACACCGTGGTGACCTCGCCGCACAGCCAACGCGCCTGGTCGAGGTCGTGCACCATCAGGTCCATGATCACGCCGCCCGACCGGGCCACGTCGCGGTACCAGCCCGCGCCGGCCGGCGAGGACGCCTGCCGGTAGAAGCGCGCGACCGCGACGTCGCCGATCCGGCCGGCCTGGATCGCGTCGTACGCGGCCTTGTACGCGGGGAAGTACCGGACGACGTGCGCCGGGTACAACCGGACGCCGGCCGCGACGGCCGCGTCGATCACCTCGTGCGAATCGGCCGCGGTGAGCGTCAGCGGCTTCTCGCAGATCACGTTCTTGCCCGCCTTGATCGCGGCCAGCGTGATCTCCTTGTGGGTCGCCGACGGCGTGACGATGTCGACGAACTCGACCTCGGCCAGCACCGCGTCCAGGGACGGCACGACCTCCAGCCCGTACTGCTCCGCGAGTGCCTCCGCGCCCTCGAGCGAGTACACCAGGACGCGGGCGCCGACCGCCTTCCAGGCTTGCGCATGGACGTGCGAGATGTTGCCCGCGCCGATCAGACCGACGGTCAGACCGGCCAACTCTTCCGACATGTGTTCCCCTGTGCAGAGGTGGGTAATTTACGAACGATCCTTGCGTATCACTGCGCACAGGCGTTCGCAACCACCGTCTCACGAACACAACCACCTCACTATCGTGAACTCGCAACGACCTGTGCAGAATGTCCCGGTGACAGAAGCGACCGCCGCCCCGAGCGCTCCCGGCCTGTCCGGCGAGACAGGCCTGCGTCCGGGCGCAGTGGTCCAGACCGATGGCACCACTTTCACGCTCTGGGCTCCGGCCGCCGAGCGGGTCGAGTTGGCGCTGATCGGCGACGACGGCGGCCAGCGGAACCTGGACCTGACCCACACCGGCGAGTTCTGGACCGGGTTCGTCCCGGGCGTCGGCGCCGGGCAGCGGTACGGGTACCGGGTGCACGGGCCGTTCGACCCGTCGCACGGCTTGCGGTTCAACCCGTCGAAGCTGGTGCTCGACCCGTACGCACGGGCCGTGGACGGCGTACTCGACTACGACAGCCCGCTGATCTACGACTCGTCCGACGGCGACTCGGCCGGTCACGTGCCGGTCGGCGTGGTGGTCGAGGACACTGCTCCCCCGCCGCCGATCAGCAAGCCGGTGCACTGGGGCGAGACGGTCATCTACGAGCTGCACACCAGGGGCTTCACGAAGCTCCACCCCGACGTACCCGAGCACCAGCGCGGGACGTACGCCGGGCTCGCGCACCCGTCGGTGATCAAGTATCTGACCGACCTCGGTGTCACGTCGGTGGAGTTGTTGCCGATCCACCACTTCCTCACCGAGCCGGCGATCGCGGCCCGCGGGCTGCCGAACTACTGGGGTTACAACACGCTCGGGTTCTTCGCGCCGCACGCGCCGTACAGCTCGTCGGGTTCGCGCGGTGAGCAGGTGACCGAGTTCAAGGCGATGGTCGCCGCGTTCCATGCGGCGGGCATCGAGGTGATCCTCGACGTGGTCTACAACCACACCGCCGAGGGCGGTTTCGACGGGCCGACGCTGAGCTTCCGCGGGATCGACAACCGCGCCTACTACCGGCTGAGCGCCGGCGCGGCGATGTACGACGTGACCGGGACCGGCAACTCCGTCGACACCTCGCACCCGCAGGTACGCCGCCTCGTGATGGACTCGCTGCGCTACTGGGTCGAGGAGATGGGCGTCGACGGGTTCCGCTTCGACCTGGCCGTGACGCTGGTCCGCAACGAACGGCACGAGGTCGACATCCCGGACCACCCGTTCCTCGCCGAGGTCGCGGCGGATCCCGTCCTCGGCCGGGTGAAGCTGATCGCCGAGCCGTGGGACGTCGGCCCGTTCGGCTACCAGGTCGGCAACTTCGGTACGCCGTGGTCGGAGTGGAACGGTAAATTCCGCGACAGTGTCCGCGACGTCTGGCGGAACACCTCCGACGGCGTCAAGGACCTCGCCTACCGGCTGTCCGGCTCCAGCGACCTGTACGGCGACGACGGCCGGTACCCGTACGCGTCGATCAACTTCGTCACCGCCCACGACGGGTTCACGCTGCGGGACCTGGTCAGCTACGACCACAAGCACAACGAGGCGAACCACGAGGACAACCGCGACGGCACCGACGACAACCGTTCCTGGAACTGCGGCGTCGAAGGCGAGACCGACGACGCCGGCGTGATCGCGTTGCGCAAGCGGCAGATGGCGAACCTGATGTCGACGCTGATCCTGTCCACCGGCGTACCGATGATCACCGCCGGCGACGAGTGCGGCCGGACCCAGGACGGCAACAACAACGCGTACTGCCAGGACGACGAGATCTCCTGGTTCGACTGGTCGCTGCCGGCTACCTGGTCCGAGCACCTCGACCTGACCAAGAAACTGATCAAGCTGCGGGCCATGCATCCCGCCCTGCGCCAGTGGCACTACTTCTCCGGGCAACCCGTCGTGCCCGGCGGGCGCAAGGACCTCTCGTGGATCGCGCCGCACGGCGGCGAGATGACCGACGCGGACTGGTTCGACGGCAACCTGCGCACGATCGGCATGTTCCTGCGCGGCGACGCACTCCGCGCCACCGACGCCGACGGCAACGCGCTCACCGACAGCTCGTTCCTGCTCGCCCTGAACGCAACCGCCGAGACCCGGAACGTCGTCGTACCGGACGCGTCCTGGGCACCCGCGTACGAGCTCGTCCTCGACACCAGCAACAGCATGGTCACCGAGGTCGAAGCCGGCGCGACCGTGCCGCTCGCACCACGCTGTCTGGTCCTGCTCCGCGCACTCTGAGGGTTGTTAACCTTCCCCTTGTACATTTTTCGGTCACCTGTTGTTCACCTCTGGGGGGACCGAAGTTGACCACACCGATCGGTGCGCTGCACCGCGCGATCATGCGCTGGGGAGAGGCGGAGCGGACCAGTTCGCGGCTGGCCGTCCAGCGGTGGGTGGACGGCGTCGCGTACGTCGACGTACAGGCCCGGACGTACGCGGACTACTGGACGCGGCAGAACGCGGATGTACTGACGGGTGACGGACCGTTGTGGGTTGTGCTGGGTGACTCGACCGCACAGGGACTGGGGGCTTCGTCACCGCTGCACGGGTACGTCGGACAGGTGCTGAATGCGCTGCGCCGCAAGGGGACGCCGTGGCGGGTGCTGAACCTGTCGCGGTCCGGTGCGCAGACCAGGCACGTACTGGAAGACCAACTGCCGCTGATGGACGGTCTCACGCCGGCACTGGTCACCTGCGGGATCGGCAACAACGACATCCTTGCGACGCCTCCCAAGCGTTTCCGCGACCATCTACGCCAGGTGATCGACAAGCTGCCCTCGTCGTCCGTGGTGATGGACCTGACCGTGCCTGACCGCCTGTGGCGCATCGGTGGCGCGGTGAGCCCGTACGTGTCTGGTATCAACCAACTGATCGCCAGCACGGCCACGTCGCGCGGGCTACCGGTTGCCGAGGTCTCTCGGTACGCACGACCGCCGTGGCGCGGCATGCTCGCGCCGGACGCGTTCCACCCGAACAACCTCGGCTACCGGCGCCACGCGGACGCCCTGCTGGCCGCACTGCCCGCCGGCGTACTCACGACCTGAGAAGCTCCTCCAGCCGGTCCAGCGTCTTGGTGCTTTCCCGACGGACACCGATCGGGACGATGGCGGCCCGGCCTGGTACGCGGATGCCTCCAGTGAGGGCGACCCGCGTACCGCCTCCTGGCTCGGCCGCGACCGCCATACCGATGATGAGGAAGCGGCTCTGCAGCCAGCACCAGCCGGGGCGGAGCTGACCTACCAGACGGGCACGTTGACCCCTCGCGCCCTTTGCCCGTACGACGACGCGGTCGCCGTCTTGTGCTTCGACGGTCGCGGAGACGAAGTCCGCCTGGACGGTTGCGAAGACGTCGAGGTCGGCGAGCATCGCCTTCACGTCGTCGGGGTCCGCGGGCAGGACGCGTTCGGTGACGGTCGCGCCTGGTACGCCGGCCGCGAGGGCGCGGAAGCGCTCCACGTCGGTGAGCTCGGCTTGGGGCCAGTTCATGATTTCCACGCCTTCCGAAAACTTGCCCGCGCTCGGTGCAACCGCGACTTGGCGGTGCCTGCCGGAACCTCCAACAGGTTGGCGGCTTCGACCTCGTCCAGTCCTTCGAGATCGCGCAGTACCAGCACCGCGCGATGCTCCGGCGACAGTCTCTTGAGTACGTCCTGTACTTCGACCAGGAGTTGCGGATCGTCCGCGGCCGGGAGCTCGTCCAGTTCGGCCGGCTGTTGCCGTTGACCGCGGCGGGCGACCCGGACCGCCTCGCGGACGGCGATCGCGCGCGCCCAGCCGTACAGCGCGGCCGGGTTGTCGAGGGCGCGGAGGCCGCGGAAGATCCGGATCAGGGCTTCCTGGGCCGCGTCGGGTCCGTCGTGGAGCGCGATCGGTCCGCAGATCTTCCCGACGTACGGGGTGAGTGCGTCGAGGACCTCGTTCATCGCCACGGTGTCGCCGCGTTGCGCCGCGCGGACGCGGTCCGGTTCGATCATTTGAGGAACGCGGCCATCAGTGGGGTGACCTGGTCGGGACAGTCGACGGTCAGGGCGTGGCCACAGCCGTCGAGTACGTGCACTGTTGCGTTCGGCAACAGTTGCCCGAAGCGGGCGGCCTGGGCGGGTGGGAGCACGGTGTCGTGGTCGCCCCAGAGGACGAGCGCCGGCTGCCGGGTGGCCGGGAGCGCGCGTTCGGTGACGCTCCAGTCGAGGCCGCGTTCCAGGGCGTACATCGATCGCACGTTGTCACGATACGTTCCGGGGATCCACATCGCGTCGATCAGTTGTGGCGTGACCAAGTTCTTGTGTACGAACAGGCCGCGTACCGCTGACTCGACCATGCTGCGGCTGGTACCTAGCTTGGCGAGTGCTTCACCGAGGAGCGGCTGCTTCATCACCTCCCAGCTCCCGACGTCCGGCTCGTCAAGGCCGGACGGGGCGAGTAGGAGCAGCTTGCTTACGCGCTCCGGGTGCCGTTGCGCGTAAGCAAGCCCCCAGCCACCACTCCAAGAGTTCCCACCAAGCACGACGCTCCGCAGGTGCAGCGCATCCAAGAACTGCCCGAGAGCCGTGGTCATCCCGTCCAAATCAAACGAGAAGCCTGCATCGTGCAGCCGAGTCTCCCCCTGTCCCGGAAGCTCCACTGCATAGACGGTGTGGTCTCTGGCCAACACGTCTATCTCCTGCTCCCACGCAATCGCAGGAGAAGCCCCCGGAGCCAACAACACCACAGGTGCCCCAGAACCCCGCTGCAAGTAGTGCACCCGCGCCAACGGAGTCTCCACAAACCTGGAGTCACCCGACGCGGAAGGGTGCGCCCGCTCACCCGGCTCGTAGACGTAGGCCACCAGCGCCAACACCGTCACTGCAGCTACCGGGCCTGCGACAACAGCCGCCTTTACCCAGCGCATTCGTAGCATCCTCACGTCCGCAAGGCACAGCGCGATGCAGGCCGGTGTGTAGAGGAGCAGGTTCAACCAGTAGAACGTAGTACTGGTGTACGTGAAGGCCCACGCGACACCGAGAGCAGCACGAACTGCCAGGCCGGCTGCGAGGCCGGTGACCACGAGACGGGCGACTGCGGACCGGTCGGAGTACAGGACTGCGACCGCCAGCAGCAGGTGCAAGGCCGCTAGGGGTAGTACCACCTGCGGGGCGAACGACAGTTGGACGCCGAGCACCGCCCGGGAGAGTGAGCGTTCGTCGGGCGCGGGCCACACCGCACCCGTCGCCCAGTAGACGTGCACCGCCGCGAGCAGAGCGTGTACGCCCGCGACGATTCTTCGAGACTGCATCCCGAACCCTCCTCAGTTGTGGATGACAACTCGAAGAGGAGCGGTTCGGCCGGGACGTTCCCCGGGGTGACCTAGATCTCAGGGGATCTCAGGGGATCTCAGGCCTCGGGATCTGCCGGCGTGACCGGGGCGTCGGCGAGCAGCAGGTAGAGCGAGCGGCGGGCGTCGGCCAGGATCTTCGCGGCCGCCGTACGCTGCTCCTCCGAGCCACTGCGCGCGACCTGCCGGGTGGCGGAGTGCAGCTCCTCGAGCAGCCCACGCAGGTCCGCTCCAGGTGCCGCGCCCGCGAACGCCGCGAACGGGTCGTCGCTACGGCCTTCGACGTATTCGCGACCGGCGTCGGTCAGCGTGACGAGCTTGCGGCCGGCTTCCGCGGTCACGGTGACCAGGCCCTCATCCTCCAGTTGGTTGATGGTCGGGTAGATCGCGCCGGGGCTGGGCGTCCAGCGCCCGTCGCTGCGGTCCGCGATGGCCTGCATCAACTGGTAGCCGTGCATCGGCTCCTCGCTGAGCAGGATCAGTACTGCCGTCCGGACATCGCCACGCGGCGCCCGGCCACGGCCGGAACCACGACCGGAACCACGGCCTCCGTCGCGCCGGAGCCCACGCTCACCGCGGCCCCTGCGTTCGCCACGTTCGCTGCGTTCTCCACGCTCGCCGCGGCCGCCGTGCATCGGCATGCCTTCGCCCATCCGCGGTCCACCGCGGCGGGGGTGCTGGTGGCCGCGCCGGCGGCCACGGAATTCGTTGGGGGTGTTCATCATTCCCTCCTCGATACTCTTCATGACACTAACGATATATCGTTACCGTCATGAACGCAAGAACTGAGTTGCGGACACTTCGCTTGGGCCGGAACGTGAGGAGATGAGCACCTTCGACGACCTGATGGGTGAAGTGATGTCGACCGCGTACCACATGGGCGAGGCACCGGCCGAGAGCTTCCCGGAGCTCCTCCAGCGGAACCCAGGCCTGCTGGACAAACGCCTGCTGACCCGCTTCTACAGCTCACGCGCCCTGGCGTCCGCAAAAGCAAGGACGGAGTGGGTCGAGCCCGACGTGAAACCGTTCCCCTTTACTCTGCCCCAAGGGCAGGGGGTGTGATGGTCGCGTGTTGACGATCAGTGAGTTCGGGCGGCGGGCCGGCCTTTCGTTGAAGGCGTTGCGGCTGTACGACGTGTCCGGGCTGCTGGCTCCGGCGCAGGTGGACCCTGCCAACGGGTACCGGTGGTACGACGAGGAGCAACTCGAGCGGGCGCGGCGGATCGGCGTGCTCCGGCAGTTGGACATGCCGCTGACGACGATCCGCGAAGTGCTCGGCGGGACCGACGAGGAGGGGCTGATCCGGCTCGACCGCTGGTGGGCCGCCGAGGAGGCGACCACCGCGGCGCGGCGGGCGACCTGGCAGTACCTCCGCGACCGGCTCTCCCGGTCCGGTACGTCCGGACTCGCACCACGCCCGGTGCTGACCCGCGACGTACCGGCCACGAAGATCGCCTCGATCCGGGCGGACACCGATCAGCAGATGCTGGTCGGCGTGATCGTGACGTGCACCGACGAGATCATGACGTACCTGCACGCCGCCGGGGCGACCGCGACCGTCGGGTCGTGGGTGATCTACCACGGCGCGGTCACGCCCGAGGGCGAGGCCACGGTCGAGGTGTGCGTCCCGTTCGAGGGGCTCGTCGATCCGTCCGGGCGGATCGGGATCCGGGTCGAACCGGCGCACCGCGAGGCGTACTGCACGATCACGATGGACGAGTGCGCGTACCCGCGGATCATGCTCGCGTACGACCTCGTCTTCGACCACGTGCGCGCGTCCGGCGCCCCCGAGGCGGGCCCGCCGCGCGAGCTGTACCGCCCGAACTGCCAACTGCTCCCCCGTGACGAACCGGCCGTCGACATCGCACAGCCCATTCTCCGCTGAAAGGACACAACTGATGGACTACGCGATCCAGACCCCGTGGAGCGATCCCGGCCGGTACGCCGAGCTCTTCGACGCCCTGCCCGACGACGTCGCGGAGATCGCCGCGGTCGTACGCAATCTGCTGATCCACTACCGCGGCGGCGGCATCGAGTTCACCGGCGCACGCCTCGCCGAGATCGACAACCGCTGGGTGACGGCGATCCTCGAGACGGACCAGAAGCGCAACGGTACGCCGCTCGCCACACCGCGCGAGCCCGTCGACCGGGTGGTCGGGTGCTGCCGGGACTACACGCTGCTGTTCGTGTCGATCCTGCGGCACAAAGGGATCCCGGCACGCAGCCGGGTCGGTTTCAGCAACTACTTCGCCGAGGGGTTCAACCACGACCATGTGGTCGCGGAGTACTTCAACGGCGAGCGGTGGGTGATGATCGACGCCCAGATGGCGCCGGGCTCCGTCCCGTTCGAGGTCGGGGACATGCCGGCCGGGCCGTTCCGGTCAGCGGCCGAGGTGTGGCTCGGGTACCGGTCGGGCGAGCTCGACGGCGACCGGTACGGCGCGAGCCCGGAGCCGATCGCCGACCTGAAGCTGTACGGCGGCTGGTTCATCCGGAACTACGTGCACTACCAGCTCGCGCACCTGAACGGCGACGAACTGCTGCTGTGGGACAACTGGGGCGCCATGTCCGACAAGCTGGAGGGCGCCGACCTCGACCTGACCGACCGGATCGCCCGGCTGATGGTTGCCGCCGACAACGGAGACGAGACGGCGGCCAAGGAGGCCGGCGAGCTGTACCGGACGGATCCGGAGCTGAGGTTCGCGGGTCGTTCGTTCGTCACCTCTCCGGCCGGCGGGGAGTTCGCCTGGCAGGAGCTCCGTCGCTGAAGCCGTTGCCGAGCTTGTCGAAGAGGCGCTCGACCCGGGCGCGGTGATCGTCCACGACGTCAGCTGGTGCGGCCCCGGCCAGCTGACGTCGTGCCGTCTCGGTGAGAACCGCCGTGTAGCCGGCGATGAAGAACGCGGCGAGCAGTTCGTCGTTCAGTTCCTCGGCGAGGGTCTTTCGCAGGTCGTCGGCGATCTCGCGGGCGCGGGCGATCAATGCCGGTGACGCCGCGACCGTGGCGAAGAACGGGACCGACCCGTCCCGCAACCCGGACAGCGCGTGCCGTTCGTCGGCCAGGTCGAGCGTCATCCGCCGGAGCGACGCCAGTACGTCGCCGCTGTGTGCTGCCGTACGCAGCAGTTCCGCCGCGTCGTCCGCCCGGTCCAGCAGCAGGTCCTCCTTGCGCGGGAAGTGCTTGAAGACGGTCACGCTCGAGACGCCCGCCTCGCGTGCGACCTCGGCGACCGTCACCTCCTCGAACCCGCGCTCCAGGAACAGCTGGGTCGCGACCTGCGAGATCCGGGCGCGCGTCTGCGGTCCGCCGCGGGCTGCGGTTCTGGGCACGCGTGACCTCCATCTCTTGTGTCACTAAGCTTAGTGACTTAACTTAGTGGCATGTCCTCAGCTCAGGCAACTGTCATAGCAGGCGCCCCGCGTTCACTGCGCGCGGCGTGGGTCGCGTTGGCCGGCCTTTCGGCGGTCTTCCTGTTCGAGATGCTCGACAACTCGATCCTCAACGTCGCGCTCCCCACCATCGGCCGCGAACTGCACGCGTCGACCACCGCACTGCAGTGGGTCACCGGCGCGTACGCCGTGGTGTTCGGCGGACTGATGCTCGCGTTCGGCGCGGTCGCCGACCGGTTCGGGCGGCGGCGGGTGATGCTCGTCGGGCTGGTGCTGCTCGGGCTCGCGAGTCTGGCGACGGCGTTCGTGAACTCGGTCGAGCAGCTGATCGCCGTACGGGTGGCGATGGGGGTCGCGGCGGCGATGACCACGCCGGGGTCGATGGCGTTGAGCTTCCGCCTGTTCGAGGACGACGGGTTGCGGGTGCGGGCGACGACGCTGATCTCGACGGTCGGGCTGGTCGGGCTCGCGATCGGGCCGACCGCGGGCGGGTTCGTCCTCGCGGTGGCGCCGTGGCAGGTGCTACTGCTGGTGAACGTACCGATCGCGGCGCTGGCGATCATCGGCATCCGCCGCGGTGTCGCCGCGGATCTGCCTGCGGACCTGCACCGGGACCCTGTCGATGTGGCCGGCGCCGTCCTGGGTACGGCAACGATCGTGCTCGCGCTGGTCGCGCCGACGCTGTTCGTCAACGATGGCGCGGGGTCGTGGATCCCGTGGGCGTTCACGGGCGCCGCTGTCATCGGAGCCGTCGGCTTCGTCGTCCGCGAGCGCGCTACGCACTACCCGCTGCTCGATCTCAGGCTCGTAGCGCATCCGCTGGTGTCCAGTGGCCTCGCGTTCAAGGCGGCCGCCGGGCTGGCGACAGCCGGACTCGGGTACCTCGTGACGCTACAACTCCAGCTCGACTGGGGTTGGACTCCCGTCGTCGCCTCGCTCGGCCTACTCCCCCAGGTGGTCGTACTCGTCGCCGGCGGCGCACTGATCCGCCCGTTCGTCGACCGCGTCGGTCTCGAGCGCGCCGCCTGGATCAGCGCGTCGTCCGTCGTCATCGGCCTTGCTGTGTACGGCGTCGTCGGCCGCTACGGGTACGTATGGGTCGCCGCCGCTCTCGTACTGGTCGCCGCCGGGATGCGCGTCGTCGGAGTAGTTGCCGGAGTCAACGTACTGCGCGGCCTACCGAAGAACCGCACCACCATCGGCGCCGCCCTCACCGACACCGCCACCGAGGTCACGTCCGGCGCCGGCCTGGCCATCACCGGCACCATCCTCGCCACGCTCTTCACCGGCCCCATCACCACCCCGAACTGGACCACTCACCAAACCACCCAGTTCCACACCGCCACCACCACAGCCACCCTCACCCTCACCACCCTGGCCGCCGCACTAGTTGCCTACGGCATCATCAGAAGCAAGAATCACTGAACCTCACCGTCTGTTCCGCGACGAGGGCGGCGGACAATCGCCCCGAGGGCCAAGACGCCGCAGAGCAGCGTCCCGAGGGGTATCCAGAAGCCGATCAGGTGCAGTTGCGCCGCCTTGGACTTGTAGCCACCTTCGGCCACGTTGTTCTCGGTCGCGCCCGCGACATTCTTCCTGACGGTCGCGTCGTCGTACTCGATGGAGACCTGCGTCGCAGTCAGCTTGTCCTCGCCGTTGTACGCGATCGTTGCGAGCTGCTGCTCCTTGCCTTTGATGATCGCGCCGGTGACCGGCTCGATCCACAGCGTCCTGGTGTTCTCGTAGGTGCGCTGCACCGGCACCGACGCCTTGCCGGGCTGGCCGACCAGCTTGCCCGGCACGAGCAGCGGCTTGGCGAGGGGCACCTCTTGCCTCGGAATGTTCTGCTCGAACACGTAGACCTTGAGTCCGTCCAGCGTCGCTTCGGACTTGTAGTGAATGGGGAACGCCTTGCGCAGCGTCGTGTCCCAGAACCGGTACGTCGTCTTCTTGGTGGCGAACGGGAACTTCAGGACGAGTCCTTCGTGGCCCTTGAACAATGCGCTGTTCGGATCGGGCCTGAGCCGATCAGCCTTCGCCAGTGTCGTCGTGATGTACTCACCGCTGTTGTCGCCGCCTGACGGGTTCCAACGCACCGCTTCACCGGTGCGTGCATCGAGAACCACGCGTTCCTGGACGAAGCTCAACGGCAGGTCGGCGGTTTCCGACGCGTTCTTCGGGAAGTGATAGTTCCTCGAGTCATCGGTGACGACCGCAGTGTCGTACACGACCACCTTGCGGTGGAGTGCCGTGCTGATCTTCTCGGCAGCAGCCACGTCACCGCGGACGGTACGCCGTGCCTCCAGCCGAACTCCCGTCTTCTCCTTCAGGTCCGCGACGCTGAAGATCGTGGCGTCCGAGCCGACCGAGACCGTGTGTGCAACCTGGCCTTCCGGCGCCGTCGCCAATGCCGGCATCGCGTAGAACCTGGTCAGCGCCGCGACAGCGACGAAGAACACCCCTAACCCCACCAGCACCGCACGACGACGAGTCCCCACAGCATCCCCTCCCGGTCCGATTCGCGGGACGCTACCAGTGGGTAGCCAGGCTTGAACAGACGCTGGCGTGAACAAATTCGAGACTGGCCGGACTGGCATATAGTCGCCCGGCATGAGGGGGATCTCCAGCGTCCGACGACCGCCCGAGACATCGGTTCTCCGCGGCGTCGTGGTGACGATCGCACTACTGCAAACAGTCGCGCTCGGGGTGCTCGCACAGCGCGGTTCATGGCTGAGCGACGACCTCACGTTCCTGGAGCAGGGCAGTCGTGGGTTCGCCCCGGCCGAGCTGTTGACGCCGGTGAACGACCACATCGCGCCGGGCCTGCGGTTCGTGTATGCCGTCTTCGCAGAGATCGCACCCCTGAACCACGGCCTGACCATCGGCTGGCGGATGCTGATGCAGGCACTCGCGATTCTCCTGATGGGTGTCCTGCTGATGCGCGTCATCGGCCCGAGTTGGTGGGTTGCGATCGGCACGGTGTATTACGCAGTGACGCCACTCAGCATGCCGTCGTTCATGTCGTTGTCGAGCGGCGTCAACAACCTCAACGCCCACGTCTTCGGCCTGCTGTTGCTCCATGCAACGATCGATTGGCACGGCAACCACCGCCGGCGAGCGCTGGTCTACGGTCCACTCGCACTGCTGATCTCCCTTGCCTGCTGGGAGAAGTCGGTGCTGGTAGTGGTCACAGCCGTTGCCCTGGCCGAATATGTGCGAGGAGATTCGCGGCGCCGCTGGCTCCGTCACGGCTGGCCGTTCGCTGCTGTCAACGGCGTCGCGATCGTGGCCTTCGGCATCGTCTATGTGGCCTTCGGCGACCCGTCATCGGGTCAGCCGCCGAGCGCTCCGCAGGTCCTCGACCTAGTGGCCCGCAGCTTCGAAGTGCCGCTGTCCAGTCTGGTCGGGGGACCTTGGCACTGGGCTGCTTCTGGGCAGCCGTTCAGCTTCGCCGCTCCGCCCGTTGCCGCGATCGTGGCCGGGGCGGTGGCTGCCGCGACGCTGCTGCTCGTCGCGTGGAAGCGCGATCGGCGGGCACTGTGGATGTGGTGCGCCGTCGGGGTCTACGTCCTCGCCACGACTCTCGTCGTCTCCTACGGACGTTTCGACACCTTCGGTGCGAGCTTCAGCGTCCACTATCATTATTGGTCCGATCTCTCGATCCCGCTGACGCTTGCGATCGTTCTGTCCGCCCGCACCGTCCCGGTCGCCGTACCTGCTGTCGCCACGGCCTGCCTGATGATCGGAGTCGTCGTGTCGGACGCCGGTTTTGCCGTTGCCTGGGGGAAGAACCCTGCCAAGCCGTACTTCGCCGCCGTGCGGATGGAGCTGGATCTGGCCGGTCCGAACGTCAACCTCTGGGACACCCAGATGCCGCAGCCGATCGGCACTGCCCTGATGCCGGACAGCCGGCTGTCAGCTGTGCTTCGGATGGCCAGGATCCCCTTCCGGCTGCAGGCTCCTGGCAGCGAGCCGCTGCTGGTCGACGACTCGGGCGCTGTGCGGCCGGCGGCGTTCGCAACCTGGTCGCGAGGCGAGCCGGCCTCGCGCGCCAACTCGTTCTGCAACCTCCTCCTCCGGGGCACCGAGCCACTCAGAATTCCGCTGACACCGACACAGAACAAGGTTGCCGGCGCCGAGTGGTACGCGCGGGCGTCGTACTTCTCGAACCGGGAAAATCAGGTCTCTGTCGAACTCGTCGACGCGGACGGGGCGATCGCTGCGATGCCGACCGCCGGCTGGCCGGCGGGCGCCGGGACGATGTACCTGGGTCCGTCACGGCGCATCCGTGCGACCGCGGTTCAGCTGCACTCCACCGATCCCGCCACGAACCTGTGCGTGGAGCGCATCGAGATCGGCATTCCGCGATGAGAGCGACCAGATTTCCGGCGTTGGACGGTCTGCGCGCGGTCGGCGCGCTCGCAGTCATCACGACGCACGTCGGGTTTCACAGCGGAGCCTCGCTGAGCGGTCCGTTCGCAGGCATCCTCGCGCGGCTGGACGTCGGGGTGGCGATCTTCTTCGCGATCTCCGGGTTCCTCCTCTACCGGCCGCACGCCGTCGCCTGGTTCGAGGAAACGCCGCCGCCGACAACCCGTCGGTACCTTCGCAACAGAGCCCTGCGAATCCTCCCCGCGCTCTGGATGGCTGTCGCAGCGGCCGCTCTTCTCATCCCTCACAAAACCGACGTGACCTGGGCGACCTATGTCGAACAAGCGATGCTCACGCAGATCTATTTCCAGGGGGCAGCCGCGGACGGCCTCACACAGATGTGGAGCCTTGCCACCGAAGCAGCGTTCTACCTCTGCCTGCCGCTCCTGGCGAGGGTGCTCGTTGGGCGCGAGCCACCGAACCGGCGAAACATCCGCCGGTGCCTCGCTGTCATCTGTGGGTTGATCCTGCTCGGCCCGGTCTGGATGGCAACCGTGAACGTCACCGGGCACCCGCAGGCAGGGCTCTGGCTGCCCGGGTACGCCGGCTGGTTCGCCGTGGGCATGGGGCTCGCTCTGTGGCAAGTCGCCCGAACGAACGGCGGACTCGCGCCGACAGCACTGGATCCGCTGGCCCGAGTGCCCGGGACGATCTGGACGATCGCGCTCGGGCTGCTCGTCCTTGCTGCCACACCGCTTGCCGGGCCGTACAGTCTCGCCGCCTCCACGCCCGGCCAAGCATTCGTGAAGAACCTTCTGTACACGGTGATCGCCACCTGCATCCTCTTACCGGCCGTTGAGCCAACTCAGCAGGTTTCTCGCGTCCTGGGTGGCCGAGTCGGTCGTGTCGCCGGCGACATCTCGTACGGCGTCTTCGCGTACCACCTGATCGTCCTCGGTCTCGTCGAGCGGATCAGCGGCTACCGCCTGTTCAGCGGGCACGTCGTCCTCCTGCTCGTTCCCACGGTCCTCGTGTCCGCGGCCGTCGCCGCGGCGAGCTACTACGGGTTGGAGCGTCCGATCATGCGGCGTGGCAGACGGGACAAGTCGTACGACGTCTCGCCTACGACAGGTGACAGCAAAGCGAGTGCGCAGCCGAACAACACCGCCCCTTGAACGACGCCCGACGACACTCCTGCTCCCCCACCAGGCCACGGATGAACGGCAGCGAGAAGGCTCCCGAACGTCACGGCGCCAACCACAGCGACCATCGCAAGACGCCGTGACAGGAACCACGAGCAAGCTACGGCCAGAAGGACCGTCACGAAGCCGATCCAGCCCGCCATGAACACTCCAGCCGTCAGGCCGAGGACGATCGCGACCCACGGACGAACTGCACCGCGCTCCCGCGGTGGACGTCCCGACCTTCGCAGCGAGACCACGGCCGCCCCGACCATCAACAGCAGGGTCAGCGAGCCGATCAACAGGCAGGCACGATAGGTCCGGTCAGGCACGAACCTGGCGGTCACCACCTGTTCCGGTCCAGCCGGGACGATCCAGCCCTGCTGCCAGCCACCGACGCGGATCGGCGTCAGCTTGTGCCCGGCAGTGTCGTGCGCCTCCCAGCCCGCGTTGAAATTCTGCGTGACTGTCAGGATCGATTGCTCGCCTGCTGCCGGCACCGCGGCGGTCAACTCGACAGGTGACGCTCGCTCGATGGCGACCGGCAGAATCCCTGCTGCCGGCCGTTCGTCCCAACCAGGCTTGCTCAGCACCGTCTCGATCGGCACGAAGCCGCCGCCGGCCAGGGCGTCCACGGCGTGACGCCCTGGCGGTATCGAGATCTCAGAGTCCTTCCCGCAGGAGGTGTAGGTGACCGGTCGCCGCTGCAGCAGGTCCCGCAGAGTCGCTGTGACTCGAGTGTCAGCCGATACACCATCGATCCGCACCCGTGGCCCGTAGCCGCAGTAGGCGCCGGTCGGAGTACTCAGGTTGATCCGCCTGCGTAGATCGTCCGCGCCGAGCACCCGGATCTCGGCCACTCCGACCGGCGCGATCCGGGCCAGCCCGGTCGCGGAGTCGAAGTCCTTCATCGGCCGGCTCTTGACGAACGAGATCGCGATCACCCGTGCGGCTCGCGCGCCAAACCGTACATACCCCTCCGGATCCACCGTGCTCCTGCTCGGTGGACCGCCGTCGATCCGGACCACGATCTCGCTCGGACGGGACGCGGTCAGGTACGGATCGGTGAGGAACTGCAGGCCGTTCACCTGCCGGCCTCGCGGCAGCGTCAGCGTCAGGACCGGGTTCAGGTCGGTCGAACTCGCCACCCAGCCGGTCCCCAGATCGCGATCAACCGCGGCCCCCGGTCGCCCCTCCGGCTCCTGGACGGCCCGCGACGACGCCGCCGCCCTGATCGCGCCGGGAACGACCAGCAAACGCTCGAGAGTACGCCCGGCCTGGGGCAGCGCAGTTCCACGCACTTCGTACGAAGCATCCGCCGGCAGTTCCACACTGCGCCGGAGGCCACTGGGCTCCTCCGAATCAACACCTGCCCCCTCACGACACAGTGGCCGACCGTTCACGTGCAGGCAGGAGGACCGGCCGATCTGCTGGTTCCGGAACACTATGGCGCTCGGCTCCCGGCCAGGGTCCGGCACCGCGAGCCTGCTGTCCGCGGACATGCCCGGCAACGTCACCTCAGCGATCGAGACGCCGTTCGGATTCCTTCCATCGGTCACTCCGACAGTGAGCCGCAGTCGCTGCGTCTTGCCCGGCGGAACCGGAATGCTTTGGGGACCGGACGAGTCGGACACGACCGAGGTCAGCGAGCCGGTATCGGTCCGCACCTGCAGCGTTCGCACCGGCTCGGTGGTCGGTGGCAGGAGCGAGAACTGCACCCGCAGGCCGTCGACAGTGCGCGGCGACGCGAAGGTCAGCTCAAGCCATTCCCCACTGCTGCGTCCGTAGGCGCCGGAGATCCACCGGCTGGATGGATCACCGTCGACCGCGGCGAACGGCCCATTGCCCGGGCCGGCTCGCAGCGTCGCGTCGGCATCCGACGCGGACGACGAAGCGCGTACGTCGGCGATGCCGCCGTCCCAGATTCGGGTCGTGCTCGGGCCTGCTCCCTCGACGTCGTAGCCGAGTGTGCGACGGCCCTGCCTACCGGCCGCCGACGCGGTCAGGACAGGCGAGTAGTTCTCGGCTGCCCTGCCGAACGAGACTTCCCGGCGTTGCAGGCCGTCGGTCTGAACGAATGGCAGGCCGGTCAGCCGGCCTGCCGTGTCTGCGTCGGCGATCGCCTCCCGTTCTCCGCCGAGCGCGGTCAGCACGCCCGGCACGTCCTCGGCTGCACCGCGAACCTCCACCAACCGTGGGCTCGGCACCAACCGTCCCGCGCTGGTCGGTCCGGCATCGAAGACCTCCACACTCGGGTACGGAAGCCGGGTGTGCCCGTCGAGCGTCACCTCAGGTTGCTCGATCGTGCTTCCGGTCATCGGTCCGAAGGACGCCACCCGCCGGAGGCCGGCCCCGGCCAGGCTCTCGTGGACCGCGAGCGTCGACGTCAGCTGCGCGTCTCGCCGCAAGTCGTTACGTACGACGACGTACCGGACGCCGGCGCGCGTCAAGGCCTCGCGTAAGGTCTCGTCTCCGACGCCCGACCCGAGCCGCCGCTCGACCTCGTCGAGCCATCGCGTCGCGCCCGCAGAACCGAGCGGTACGGCATCCCGCACAGCCATCGGCCGCTTCAGCAGAGCCTGGAACGGCTCGTCCTTGGTCGATCCCCAGGTGAAATCCGCGAACGACGCAGCGGGAGTCACGAGCACGGTCCCCGGCACGGGCTGGTTGTCGAGCCAGGCCGCGGCATCACGCCAATAGCCAGGAATTGCGTCGTACCCCTCAGGCCGAGGCATCTGGCCCACCACGGCCGGTGTTGCGGCCGAAACCGCGAGACAAGCGACCAGTACCGGCAGGACGCGGCGGTGCACACCTCGCACAATCGTCCACTGCGACAGCCTGCTCAAGGAATGTGCCGCGGCGAGCATCAGCGGCAACCGGACGACCAGTTCGAACTTGTGCGTGTTACGGAGCGCGGCGAGTGGTCCGTCGAGCAATTCCTGCAGCTGTGGTGCGAGCGGCGAACCCGCCACGCCGGCATGCCCGACGGTGACGAGCAGCAGCCCGGCAAGGAACGAGAGTTGCAGGAACCCACGATTGCCGATCGACCGCATCGCCAGGCCGACCAGACCGAGAAGCGCGATGGCGGTGGTGATGAGGATCAGCATGGGCTGCGTGACGTAGAGCCAGCCCGCCGGCCAGCTCGGTCCGTCACCGGCTGACAGGAAGTTCAACCACTGCGACGTACCACGCAGCGACTCGAAGATGCTCGCCTTGCTTGTCGTCAATGCAGCGTTCTCGATCCAGTCGAGGAACGGCGGGCTGTACCGGCCGAGCAACACGAGCGGAGCCAGCCACCAGACCGACGCTGCA
The DNA here is from genome assembly GCF_042873835.1 of Kribbella sp. NPDC004536. Lineage (NCBI taxonomy): Bacteria > Bacillati > Actinomycetota > Actinomycetes > Propionibacteriales > Kribbellaceae > Kribbella > Kribbella sp. NPDC004536. The sequence continues at coordinate 291,572 of NZ_JBIALY010000004.1, forward strand.
ATCACACCGCCGAGCCAACCGGCAGCGAGCTTCAGCGTGAATCGATCGAGTCGGCGCGTCATCAGCCAGATCGCCGGCAGCAGGAGCGTTGCTGCGGTCGCTACCGCGTTGACTCCACCGACAAGCGCGAACGCCACCGCCGACCAGGCGGCACGCCACCCGGCGGACCGGGCTCGTGGAGTGACCAACGGCAGCAGAACCCAAGGAGCCATCGCCATCGGCCACACTTCGATCGAGGTGATCGACAGCTCGCCGAGCATTCTTGGGCTGAGGGCGTACAGCAGCGCGACCGCGAAGCGCGTCCACGGCACGCCGAGCTGGAGCGCATTGCAGAGCTTCCAAACACCGACGAATGCGACGCACAACGTGAGCGACCACCACAGCCGCTGGGTGATCCAGCCCGGCACCGCCAAGGTGTCCAGCAACCAGTGGAACGGGCCCATGGGCAGCAGATAGCCGTACGCCTGGTTCTGCAGCTGGCCGAAGGCACCCTGCGGATCCCACAGGTGCAGGGATCGCGCCAGAAACGTACCGGGACCCGCTGTGAGGTCGAGCTTGGTGTCCGGAACGATCTTTCCCGGTGCCTGGTGAAAGCACAGGGCCGTCAACGCAACGCATCCCGCGATCAGTCGCGCACGCCAAACCAGGCCCGGACCCCCCTCAGCGTTCATCGGCGCCGCAGGACCAGAACGAGATTCCACGTCACGAGCTCCCGCAGGCCAGGCAGCCCGACGACGCCGTACGCCCATCGGGGGTGATACCTCGGAACCGCGGCTGTCAGGTCGGCGCCTCTGCATGAGCGAGCCCACCGCAGTCCGCCGGCGACAGTGATCGGGAAGAGCGATTCGCCGTACCTGTTCTTGGGTGGCTTGCCATGTCGTCGCTCGTAGCGGTCGGCAGCTCGATGTCCGCCGAAGTAGTGCCACGGCGCGGTCTCGTGGCCACCGTGCGGACCCCACCAACCGGTGTACGACAAGAAGATCGTCCCGCCCGGCTTGGTGACCCGGACGAGTTCGTCGGCCATCTGCCACGGGTCCGGCACATGCTCGAGCACGTTCGAGGAAAGGCAGATGTCGACCGCCGCATCCGCGACCGGCAAGGCCATACCGCTGCCGAGCACGGTGCCGGGCGTCGGTTCACCGCGGCCGCTCAGCTCGCCCAGGTCCGAGTCGATCGCGTAGTACGACGCGCCCGTGCGCCGGAAGGCATCGGCGAAGTAGCCGGGGCCACCACCCACGTCGAGGAGCACGGCTCCCGCCAGCTCGGAGTACTGACGCAGCTGGCCGACCGTGTCTTCAGCAAGCGTTTCATAGAAGCGATCCGGGTCCGTCTGCTCGACACCGAAGGCCCGGAACAGCCGCACCGCACGACGCAGATCGGCCGCCCAGGCAGGGCTTTCTGTGTCGTTCGTCATCCGCTGCACAGGCGAGACATTAACGGAACTCGTGAGGTCTGGTGTAGATCGTTACTGCTTGGTAACGTCCGCGCCCATTACCTCGGGGGAGGTGACCGGAGGGGTGGGGCGAACAAGTGACCGCACAACGCGTTCTGCTGCTGAACTGGCGCGACACGACGAACCCGGAGGGAGGAGGATCCGAGCGATACGTCGAGGAGGTGGCGAAAGGTCTTGCAACGCTGGGCTGGTCAGTCACCGTCTTGTGCGCGGCTTACCCAGGAAGCCCACGCGAGGCATGTCGGGACGACGTCAAGTACGTGTACCGCGGTAGCAAGATCACGGTGTACCTGCACGGCCTGTTCTACACATGGCTCCACCGACCCGACCGCGTGATCGACGTACAGAACGGCCTGCCGTTCTTCACCCGCCTGGTTCGCCGGACAGGTGTGTTCGTTCTCGTGCATCACGTCCACGAGGAGCAGTGGCAAGTCGTGTACCCGGGCTGGCGCGGTCGGCTCGGTTGGTGGCTGGAATCGCGTCTCGCTCCACGCTTGTACGCCGGCTGCACCTATGTGACGGTGTCGTCGGCGTCGCGCGAAGAACTCGCCCGTCTCGGCATCACCGACATCGCGCTGATCCACAACGGCACCGACCCGGCGCCACCACGCCAACGGCCGAAGGCCTCGAATCCAACCGTCCTTTGCGTCGGTCGCGTCGTACCGCACAAGCAACTCGAGCACGCTGTCGACGCCATCAGGGCTGCCCGCGTAGTCCTTCCGGACGCCAAGCTCATCGTCGTCGGCTCGGGATGGTGGGAGGACGCTCTGCGCAACTACGTCGCGGACCGTGGGCTGGACGAGGCCGTCGAGTTCCGTGGCCATGTCAGCGAGGACGAAAAGCACGCGGCCTACGACGAGGCTTGGATACTGGCGCTGCCAAGTCTCAAAGAGGGCTGGGGTCTGGTCGTTGGCGAGGCGGCTGGTCACGGCGTGCCGACCGTCGCCTATCGGACGGCCGGCGGCCCGACCGAATCGGTGAACGACGGCGTCGCAGGTGTCCTGGTGAACTGCCCGAGCGAGTTCACAGCGGCAACGGTCCGGCTGCTGCAGGACGCAGAGCTAGGCCTGCGCCTGTCACAGGGAGCAGCCGCCGGCGCCGGCACCTTCACCTGGCAGGCGGCCGCGCGGGCCTTCGACCAGCTGCTGACGGCTACTTCGTCCCGTACCCCACGATCGGCACATCCGCCTGCCCCTGAGTCTGTCCGGGCGGCGGCGCCGGATCGTCCTTCACCGACTGGACCACGCCGACAACGGTCGTCGTAGCCACCGCGAGCCCAGCGAGTACGGCGATGGCCGCACCGATCAGCGTTCCCATGAAGCGTGTCCCCTCCCGGTCAAGTGAACCGAAGAGTAACAACGGCGCAGCACCTGCGCCAGAGCACCGAGCAAGGTCGCCAGAGCCGCCGCCCACGCGCCCAGAACGACGGCGGTCCGCCATGGCGCGAACCGAAGCGGCGCCGGCGTGCCCGTGATTCGATAGACCGTCACCGTCGGACCGGAAAACTCTTCGGTCAGCCCGGACACGAGACCTTGCGGTGACGGACCACCGGCCTCATGATCGACGACGATCCAGCCGACCCCGGATCGCAGCAAGGCCGGAGCCGCATCCGTTCCGTCTCGCATTGCCGAGCGGATCGCTGCCGCAACATCTGCCGCCGTACGGTCCTCACCACTCAGTCGGCGACCGCTGACGATGAGCTCGTCCGGGGCAACCGACGGCTGTGCGAAATAGCGGGGCATCGGATCCAGTACCGGACGTCGCCCGTTCCAGACCGGTGCTCGGTAGGTCTCGAAGGGCCACGGGACGAAAGGTCCGGTGATCACCTGCCGCGCGCGCTCCCAATCGGACGGATAGTGCGCCACCCCCAGACCGGAACCGCCGAACAGAGAGGGCAAGGCAGCGATCGGTAGGAGTACCGCAGTGACCCCGACGACAGACCGAAGCGGAACGTGTTCACCGATCGCGTCCGCGCCGACGCCGAAGCCGATGGACATCAGCAGCACGAAGGGTGGAAGGTATCGCTGACCGTCGCGGAACAGTCCGACACCGGGGAGGTGCGCGACGAGTTGGGCGAATCCGCCGGGCGCCACGACACCGGCCAAGGCGATGAGCAACACAAGTACAGCTGCGACGACCAGGGCTCGAACCGCCCGGTCCCGGCGCCACCACGACACCACGCCCGCCACCGAGATCAGCAGCATCGCGAACGCGAGGACGACACTCGGCACGTCCCCACGGTTGCCGGGGACAACGTTCGCGTTCCAGACACCACCGAACGTCAGCAGAGTCGGCAACACTCCGCCGTACCCTTCGTCCCGCGCCGCGAACGCCACCACCGACGAAGGGTCCGTCGGCATTCCGCCGTGCGTCAGTCCCGCGACCACCCACGGGCTGTTCAGAAGCACCGCGGCACCCAGTGGCCAGATCCTCCTCCGTGGCGGCCAGAGCAAGATCAGCCCACCGACCAGCAATCCGATGACCCCACCAGAGGCAGTGAGCGCGCACCCGGCCGACGCGAGCACGAAACCGGCCGCGCCTTCGCCACGACGAAACCGCAGGGCAGCTCTCACCAGCCACGGCAGAGCCGCGTACCCCAGGAGAAATGCCCACGCGCCGAGGTGCAACCGCTCAGCGACGAAAGGATTCCAGACATACAAGGTGGTCGCCGCTGCGCCAGCCAACGCACCACCCAAGCTGAGCTCCCGCCAGAGAGCCGCCATACCGAACCCGGCCAGCAGCGGTATGGCGACCACAACCCCCTTGCTCAGAAGCTCGCCACCGACCAACCCGTCGAGCACGCCGACGAGCACATCGGACGGAACCGCCCTGGGCATCGCCGTCGACACTCCGAGCAGATCCAGCCGCACCGCGAGATTCGGAACGAACACCATGTCGTAACCGATCACAAAGCCCGGAGCGAGCAGCGGAGCAGTCATCAACAGCGTGAGCGCAACTATCCACGACGGAAGCAGAACGCGATGCCAGCGTGATGACACGACCACCCCCGGATGTATCCAGCGTCGGACAACCGAGCATGGGTTCTCCTGCCGTCCGGAACAAGAGATGAGCGCGCCCCGCCTGGTGGGGCAGGCGGGGCGTGTCTTTTCTGGTGAGGCTCAGAATTCCGAGCCGGCGGGGAGGTCGGGGGTGGTGGGGTCGTCGGGGTCGGACGGGCCGGCGGCCAGGCCGAGTTCGGCGACGGAGGCCAGGCCCTGGTGGTTCGGGACGACCCGGACCGTGTAGCCGAACGGACCCGTGCGGTCCAGCTTCAGTTCGCCTTCGTAGCGGTGCCGGTTGCCCTCGTAGGTCTCGGCGAGCGACAGCGTCGCGCGGACCGGGTCGGTGATCTCGTCGTTCGTGTCGACGCGACCGTGCAGGACCTCGACGCAGATGTCCGACGGCTCGAGACCGCCGAGCGCCGCGAACGCCCGGATGCCAACGGTAGTACCGAGCTGCGGTACGTCGCCGAGACCCTGCAGCTCCACGTGGTCGACGCGGATCTCCGGCCACGCCGCGCGGACCTTCTGCTTCCACGCGGCCAGCTCGCGTGCACCGTCGTACGTCGAGTTCAACGCACGCGACGACTGCGCGGCCGGCACGTACAGCTGCTCGACGTAGTCCCGGACCATCCGCGTCGCGAGAACCTTCGGCCCGAGCTCCTTGATCGTGTGCCGGAGCATCTCGATCCAGCGGCCCGGAACCGCGCCGTCGTAGAACCGCGGCGCGACCTGCTTCTCGATGATGTCGTACAGCGCGTGCGCCTCGAGGTCGTCGCGCCGCTCGGTGTCCTCGATGCCCTCGGCGGACGGGATCGCCCAGCCGAACTCGTCGTCGTACCACTCGTCCCACCAGCCGTCGCGGATGGACAGGTTGAGCGCACCGTTCAGCGCCGCCTTCATGCCCGACGTACCACAGGCCTCGTACGGACGCAGCGGGTTGTTGAGCCAGACGTCACAGCCCGGGTACATCGGCTGCGCGAGCGCGATGTCGTAGTCCGGTACGAACACGATCCGGTGCCGCACCTCGGGGTCGTCGGCGAAGCGGACCATCTCCTGGATGAGCTTCTTGCCGCCCTCGTCGTGCGGGTGCGCCTTGCCGGCGATGACGATCTGCACCGGCCGCTGCGGGTGCAGCAGCAGCGCCTTCAGCCGCTCCGGGTCGCGCAGCATCAGCGTCAGCCGCTTGTACGACGGGACGCGGCGCGCGAAGCCCATCGTCAGTACGTCCGGGTCGAGGATCGAGTCGACCCAGCCGAGCTCGGCCTCGCTCGCGCCGCGGTTCAGCCAGGACTGCCGCACCCGGGACCGGGTGTCGTCGATGAACCGCTGGCGCAGCAGCCGCTTGGTCTCCCAGATCTGCTGGTCCGTGGTCTTGTCCAGACCCGCGAACACCTCGTCGCCCTCGGTCGTGTAGTTCGCGTACGTCAGGTCGTGGACCTCACGCGCCACCCACGTCGGCGCGTGCACGCCGTTGGTGATCGAGGTGATCGGGACGTCGATCGAGTCGAAGCTCGGCCACAGGCCCGCGAACATCCCGCGGCTGACCACACCGTGCAGCTTCGAGACGCCGTTGGCGCGCTGGGCGAGCCGCAGCCCCATGATCGCCATGTTGAACAGCGCCGGGTCGCCGCCCTCGAAGTCCTCGGCGCCGAGCTCGAGGATCCGGTCGATCGGCACCCCCGGACCGAACACGTCCGGCGAGAAGTGCTGCTGGATCAGCTCGACCGGGAACCGGTCGATCCCGGCCGGGACCGGGGTGTGGGTGGTGAAGACGGTGCCGCCGCGGTTCACCTCGAGCGCGGTGTCGAAGTCGAGGTCCTTCTCGACCGACAGCTCGCGGATCCGCTCGACGCCGAGGAAGCCGGCGTGGCCCTCGTTGGTGTGGAACACCTCGGGCGCGGCGTGACCGGTGATCCGGCAGTACGTGCGCACCGCGCGGACGCCGCCGACGCCGAGCAGCAGCTCCTGGAGCAACCGGTGCTCGGTCGAACCGCCGTACAGCCGGTCGGTGACCTCGCGCTCCGACGGCTCGTTCTCCTCGATGTCGGAGTCGAGCATCAGCAGCGGCACGCGGCCGACCTGGGCGACCCAGATCTGCGCGTGCAGTTCGCGGTTGCCCGGGAGCGTCAGCGTGATGGTCGCGGGAGTGTCACCATCCCGGAGCAGGCTGATCGGCAGCCCGTCCGGGTCCACCAGGGGGTAACGCTCCTGCTGCCAGCCCTCGGCGTTCAGGGACTGCGCGAAGTAGCCGTGCCGGTACAGCAGGCCGACGCCGATCAGCGGCACGCCGAGGTCGCTGGCCGCCTTCAGGTGGTCACCGGCGAGGATGCCGAGACCGCCGGAGTACTGCGGCAGGACGTGGGTGATGCCGAACTCCGGCGAGAAGTACGCGACCGCGTCGAGCGGCGAACCGCCCGCGGTCTGGAACCACCGGTCGTCGGTCACGTAGCTGTCCAGGTCGGCTACAGCCAGTTCCAGCCGGCGCAGGAAAGCGTGGTCTGCCGCCAACTCGTCGAGGCGGGCCGCCGGGACTTCGCCGAGCAGCTTGACCGGGTCACCGCCGGTGCTCCGCCACAGCTGCGGGTCGACGGCCTCGAAGACGTCCTGCGTCTCCGGGTGCCAGGCCCAGCGGAGGTTGTTCACCAGGGTGCCCAGGCCGGTCAGCGGCTCGGGCAGGACAGGGCGGACGGAGAATCGTCGTATCGCTCGCACCGGGACACCGTACCGGGCAAAGGTGCGCAAGACACCCTCGGGATGCATCGATCTTGCAACGCGAGCAAGATTTTGCAGCCCTGTGTGTCACAGCCAGGTACTGGGAACCGATAACGTCAGTCCTGCAGTGCTCGCCATTCGAACAGGGAGTTCATCCACGCCATGACTGGGCGCATCCCGATCACCGACGTCACCCCGACCGTCGACGCCGGAGCGTATCCGGCCAAGGCAGCAGTCGGCGAGACGTTCACCATCGCGGCAACGGTCTTCCGTGAGGGCCACGACGCGGTGAACGCGAACGTCGTACTGACCTCGCCGTCGGGACAGACCAGACGGATGCTGATGACCCCGGTCGGCCAGGGCACCGACCGCTGGACCGTCGACGTGACGCTGCAGGAGCAGGGCGCGTGGACGTTCGCGGTCGAAGGCTGGAGCGACCCGTACGGGACGTGGCGGCACAACGCCGAGATCAAGATCCCGGCCGGCCTCGACGTCGACCTGATGTTCATGGAAGGCGCCGCGTTCTTCGACCGCGCGGCGGCCGGCGTACCACCCGCCGTACGGGCGGACCGGTCCACGCTGAGTGACGCGGCACACGCCCTCGCGAACGGAGCGCTGCCACCGGAGGCGCGGCTGGCCGCCGGGATCTCCCCGCAGGTACGGTCCGCGCTCGGGCGGTATCCGGTCCGCGAGCTGATCACGTCCTCCGAGACGTACCCGGTGTGGGTCGACCGGACGCGCGCGCTGTACAGCAGCTGGTACGAGTTCTTCCCGCGCTCGGAGGGGGCTCGCTTCGACGAGGCGTCGGGGCAGTGGGTCTCCGGCACCTTCCGTACCGCGGCGGAACGGCTCGAAGCGGTCGCGAAGATGGGCTTCGACATCCTGTACGTGCCGCCGATCCACCCGATCGGGCACTCGTTCCGCAAAGGCCCGAACAACACCCTCGACCCGAAGCCGGGCGATCCCGGTTCGCCGTGGGCGATCGGCTCCGAGGACGGCGGGCACGACGCGATTCACCCGGAGCTGGGGACCTTCGAGGACTTCGAGTACTTCGTCGGCCGCGCCCGCGAGGTCGGCCTCGAGGTCGCGATCGACCTGGCGCTGCAGGCATCGCCGGACCATCCGTGGGTCAAGGAGCACCCGAAGTGGTTCTCGGTCCGCGCCGACGGCTCGATCGCGTACGCCGAGAACCCGCCGAAGAAGTACCAGGACATCTACCCGATCAACTTCGACAACGACCCGGAAGGGATCTACGCCGAAGTACTGCGGATCGTGAAGCTGTGGATCTCCAAGGGTGTGACGGTGTTCCGGGTCGACAACCCGCACACGAAGCCGGTCAACTTCTGGGAGTACCTGCTCGGCGAGATCCGCAAGACCGACCCGGACGTGGTGTTCCTGTCGGAGGCGTTCACCCGCCGGCCGATGATGCAGGAGCTGGCGAAGGTCGGGTTCCACCAGTCGTACACGTACTTCACCTGGCGCAACGAGAAGTGGGAGCTCGAGGAGTACCTGACCGAGCTCACCAAGGAGACCGGTCACTTCCTGCGGCCGAACTTCTTCGTCAACACGCCGGACATCCTGACCGCCTACCTGCAGTACGGCGGGCCTGGCGCGTTCAAGATCCGCGCCGCGATCGCGTCGACGTCGTCGCCGGCCTGGGGCGTGTACGCCGGGTACGAACTGTTCGAGCACGTCGCGCTGAGGCCGGGCTCGGAGGAGTACCTGGACACCGAGAAGTTCCAGCTCCGCCCGCGGGACTGGGACGCGGCCGAGCGTGAAGGCCGCACGCTGGCGCCGTACCTGACGCTGCTGAACAACATCCGCCGCCGGCACCCGGCGCTGCAGCAACTTCGCAACCTGACGCTGCACTCCGTCGAGGACGAGGCGATCATGTGCTACTCGAAGCGCTCGACCGCAGCGGACGGCCACAGTGACACCGTCATCGTCGTGGTGAACACCGACCCGCACGCGGTCCGCGAGTCGATGGTCCACCTCGACATGGCCGCCCTGGGCATGCGCCCCGAAGACACCTTCACCGTCTACGACGAAATCAGCGGCGCCACCTGGCGCTGGGGCCAGAGCAACTACGTCAAACTCGACCCCAACACCAACCCCGCCCACATCCTCGCCGTCCGCCGCGGCCAAGCCTAGAGCGGAACGGTTTCCGGGTATTTGAGGCCGGTGCCGGTGTTGAGGGCTACTACCTGTTCGCCGGGGTGGAGCCAGCCGGATTCGCGGAGTTGGCGGATGGCGGCGAAGTTCGCCGCACCCTCGGGGCAGACGAAGGCGCCTTCGAGGCGGGCGACCTGATGCTGCTCGGCGAGGATGTCCGCGTCGTCGACGGCGATCGCGCAGCCGTTGGTCTCCGCGATCGCCCGCAGGACGAGGAAGTCGCCCAGCGCCTTCGGGACGGTGATGCCGAAGGCAACGGTCTGGGCGTCCGCCCACGGCTCGCTTTCGGGGAGGCCCTTCTCCCAGGCGCGGACGATCGGGGCGCAGCCGGTGGACTGGACGGCGACCAGCCGCGGTAGCGGGCCGTCGATCCAGCCGAGGTCGCGGAGTTCGTTCAGGGCCTTCCAGATGCCGATGATGCCGACGCCGCCGCCGGTCGGGTAGACGATGACGTCGGGCAGCGACCAGCCGAGTTGTTCGGCGATCTCGAGGCCCATCGTCTTCTTGCCCTCGATCCGGTACGGCTCCTTCAGCGTCGACGCGTCGAAGTACCCGGACTGCTCCCGCACATAGGCAGCCGCGTCCCCGATCAGCCCGTCGATCAACTGCAGCCGTGCCCCGACGACCGTCACCTCGCGCCGGCAGATCTCCGGCGCCGCGACCGGCATCGCGATCAGCGCCTCCATCCCGGCCCGCGCGGCGTACGCGGCCCAGGCCGACCCGGCGTTCCCGTTCGTCGGCATCGCGATCTTCCGGACACCGACCTCGTACGCCCGCGACACCCCGACCGCGGCGCCCCGCGCCTTGAACGTACCGGTCGGGATCAGCCCCTCGTCCTTCATCAGCAGCCGCTCGACGCCGACCTCCGCGCCGTACCGCGGCAGGGGGAGCAGCGGCGTCATCCCCTCCCCCAGCGTGATCACGTTCTCCGGCGACCGCACCGGCAACAGCTCGTGGTACCGCCACAGGTCCGGCGGCCGCCCCGCCAGGTCCCCCTTCGACCATGTCGGTACGCCGTACCGCGCGAGCAGCGGCGATCCGCACGGGCAGAGGCCGATGATCTGGTCGGCGTCATGGGTCGCGCCGCAGCGCGGACATTCCAGGTGGCTCAGAGCGGAAAAGGTCACGTCCGGCCACGTTACCCCGCGCGGAGATCGGTGATCTGCGGGCGCTGGTGATCGGTGAGCCGGAACCCGATCCCGCGGACGGCGTCGATGGTGACCGTCGTCCCGAGGTCGTCGAGTTTGCGCCGCAGCCGTTTCACCACGGAGTGGACGTCGGCCGTACCGCGCACGTTGCGGTCCCGCCAGACCGTCTGGTGCAGGGCGTCGTACGACCAGACCCGCGGCGGCGCCGACATCAGCCGGCCGAGCAGTTCCTGCTCGAGGTCGGTGAGCCCCACCTCGCGACCGCCCCACCGCGCGACCGAACGATCCGTGTCGATGGTGAGCACGTCCTCCTCCCCGGCATCCACGGCATCGACGGCATCGCGATCGGCGGCGGGCGACGAGCCGGCGGGCGGCGGCTGCGCGGCGGTGACCAGCAGCCGGCGGAGCTCGTCGAGGCTGGAGACGAGCAGCAGCGGCGCGACGTCGTCGACGAGTTCGGCCAGCCGGACACGTTGGTCCGGTGAGGCGGCGACCGCGATCAGCAGGGGAAAGCTCGCTGTCAGATCGGCGTCCGTCGGGGCGGGTTCACGGGCGGTGACCATCTGATCACGATGTCAATCGCTGCCCGGGATCGTCAACGAAACTGCCGACGTTTGCTCAGTTTGCTCACAGTTGCCTCGATCGGCGCGACAGTTAGTCACGAGTTGCTCACCAGGTGTGCTTGTTACCACGTTGTTCTGACACATAGCGTCCTGCTGCAGCAAGTGACTCGGGGGAGTCGACTCGGGGTCTTTCAAGTGAGGGGCTGCACAGATGTCACATCAACGAAAGGGACTCGCCAGATCACTGGTGAGCACCCTGGCGGCGCTGGCCGTCGTCGCGACCGGGATGGCCGCCGCCGGCCAGGCCCAAGCGTCTCCGCCGACGAAACCGGAAGCCACGCCATCGCCCGCCGCCAAGATCAAGCCGGAACTGATGGCGAAGCTGGACGGCAAGGACGCCAAGGCAGCGACGGACTACTGGGTCCGGTTCGCGGCCAAGGCCGACCTGACCGCCGCCAGCCGGATCACCAACTGGAACGAGCGCGGTACGGCGGTCGCCGCCGCGCTGAAGAAGGCCGCCGCGGACAGCCAGGCGAAGATCCGCGCCGACCTGGACGCGCAACACGTGAAGTACCAGGCGTTCTGGGGTACGAACGCGATCCGGATCGAGAACGGTTCGCTCGCGCTCGCCCAGGACCTGGCCACCCACTCCGAGGTCGAGGGCCTGTACGCGCCGGTCCAGATCGAGGTACCGAAGGTCACGCCGGGCCAGCAGGAGAAGGCGATCCAGTCGGTCGAGTGGGGCGTCGCGAACATCAAGGCGAACCAGGTCTGGTCGCAGTACGGCGACAAGGGTGAGGGCATCGTCGTCGCCAGCATCGACACCGGCGTGCAGTACGACCACCCGGCGCTGGTGCACCAATACCGCGGCAACAACGGCGACGGCACGTTCAACCACAACTACAACTGGTTCGACGCGGCCGGCACGTCGCCGAACGCTCCGTCCGACGGCAACGGCCACGGCACCCACACGATGGGCACGATGGTCGGCGACGACGGCGCGGGCAACCAGATCGGGGTCGCCCCGGGCGTCAAGTGGATCGCCGCGAACGGCTGCTGCCCGAGCGACGCCGCGCTGATCTCGTCCGGCCAGTGGATGCTCGAGCCGACCGACCTCCAGGGTCAGAACCCGGACGCCAGCAAGCGCCCGAACGTCATCAACAACTCCTGGGGCTCCACGCAGCCGTCGAACGACCCGTTCATGGAGGACATCACCAACGCCTGGACCGCGTCCGGGATCTTCGGTGCGTTCGCCAACGGCAACAGCGGCGAGCTGGGCTGTAACAGCAGCGGCTCACCAGGCAGCCTGACCAGCAACTACTCGGCGGGCGCCTACGACATCAACAACAACATCGCGTCGTTCTCCGGCCGCGGTGTGGGCCAGAACGGCACCATCAAGCCGAACATCTCGGCACCGGGTGTCAACGTACGCTCCAGCCTGCCGGGCAACACGTACGGCGCGTTCAACGGCACGTCGATGGCGACACCACACCTGACGGCCACTGTGGCGTTGCTGTGGGCCGCCTCGCCCGCACTCAAGGGTGACGTCGCCGCCACCCGGGCGCTGCTGAACCAGACCGCGATCGACACGCCGAACAGCCAGTGCGGCGGCACCGACGCGAACAACAACGTCTTCGGCCAGGGCCGCCTGGACGCGCTGGCGCTGGTGAGCGCCGCGCCGATCGGCGACACCGGCACGCTGTCCGGCACCGTCACCGCCGCCACCGGTGGCGCCGCGCTGGCCGGCGCGAGCGTGACGATCAAGGCCGCCGGCCAGCCCGACAAGACGCTGACCACCAGCAGCAACGGCACGTTCTCGTCGGTGCTCCCGGCCGGTGACTACAACCTGACGGTCGCGTCCTTCGGGTACAAGACCGCCACTGCGACGGCCACTGTTACCACTGGTCAGACCACCACGAAGAACTTCGCGCTGGAGAGCACTCCGCAGGTGAGCGTGGGCGGCACCGTCACCGACGGCTCCGGCCACGGCTGGCCGCTGTACGCGAAGGTGTCGGTCGAGGGTCCGGGTGGCGTGTTCGACTACACGACCCCGAGCAACGGCCGGTACAGCCTGAAGGTCCCGTCGGGTGCGGCGTACTCGCTCAAGGTCGAGACGAAGTACCCGGGGTACGCGACGGTCAGCCAGCCGATCACGGTCGGCAGCGGCAACCTGACCAAGAACATCGCGGTCCCGGCCGACGCCGACTCGTGCACCACCGCGCCCGGTTACAAGTGGGGTTCGGACGGCGTGTTCGAGACCTTCGACAACGGCACCACGCCGAACGGGTGGACCGTCGTCGACGGCAAGGGCAACGGGCAGGTCTGGAAGTTCGACGACCCGGGCAACCGGGGCAACCTGACCGGCGGCAGCGGCAAGTTCGCCGTCGCCGACAGCGACAAGTACGGCAGCGGTGGTCAGCAGGACACGTCACTGGTCAGTCCAGTGGTCGACCTGAGCTCCGTCACCGCACCGGTGATCCGCTTCAACCAGGACTTCAAGCGGCTCGGTGACAAGGCCGATGTCGACCTGTCGCTGGACGGCGGTGCCACCTGGACCAACGTGCTGCAGCAGACCGCGAACGCGACCGGCCAGCAGCAGATCGCGATCCCGCAGGCCGCTGGCCAGGCGAACGTGCAGGTCCGGTTCCACTACTACGAGGCGAAGTACGCCTGGTGGTGGGAGGTCGACAACGTCCTGATCGGCAGCCAGGTCACCTGTGTGCCGACCGGCGGCGGCATCGTCGTCGGCAACGTCAAGGACGCCAACACGAACGGTTTCGTGAACGGTGCGGTCGTCACCCACGACGGTACCACCGAGAGCGCGACCACCGTGGCGACGCCCGAGGACACCGGCCTGAACGACGGCTTCTACTGGCTGTACTCGGCGGCCGACGGCAACCAGAGCTTCACCGCCAAGGCCGGCAACTACGTCAGCTCGTCCGCAACCGTCGGGGTCGAAGCCGACTGGACCACGACCGCCGACTACACCCTGCAGGCCGGCCGGCTGGCCGTCACGCCGGGTGCGGTCTCCGGCAGTCTGCGGCTGCCGTCGGGCAAGGTGACCAAGTCGTTCAAGGTCACCAACACCGGTGGCGCGAACGTCGACGTGAAGTTCGGTGAGAAGGACGGCGGGTTCGTCCTGGAGAACGCGAACGGCACCAAGACCACCAAGGCAGAGGTGGAGAACGGGACCGGCGCACCGCTGCAGCGGCTCGCGGTGAACACCTCGTTCGCCCGGATGCTGTCCGGCAAGACCGGCTCCTCGCCGGCTGCCGCGAAGCCGATGGCGGCACCGTGGGCCGACATCGCCGACTACCCGGCGACGGTGATGGACAACCGCGTCGTCAACCTCGACGGCAAGGTCTACTCGATTGCCGGCGGCAACGGTAGTGCGTCGACGGCGAACAGCTACGTGTACGACCCGGTCGCGCTCGCGTGGACCGCGATCGCACCGCTGCCGGGCGCCCGGAACGCGATCACCGTCGGGGTGATCGGTGGCAAGATCATCGCCAGCTCCGGCTGGGCGGACTCGGGCCCGGCGCCGGAGACCTGGTCGTACGACCCGGCCGCCAACGCCTGGACCGCACTGGCAGCCAACCCGGCCCCGCGGGCCGCGGCGGGTCAGGCCGTGCTCGACGGCAAGCTGTACGCCGTCGGCGGGTGCACCACCGGCAGCTGCCTCCCGATGAGCAACACGGTCGTCCGGTACGACCCGGCGGCGAACGCCTGGGAGACGCTGGCGAACTACCCGCAGTCGGTCGCGTTCGCGTCCTGCGGTGCCATCGACGGCAAGCTGTACTGCGCCGGTGGTAACGACGGCACGAACTCGCTCAAGTCGGCCTACGTCTACGACCCGGGAGCAGACTCCTGGACCGCGATCGCGGACGCCCCGTCCGACCACTGGGCGGCGTCGTACGCCGTCGCCGGCGGGAAGCTGCTGATCGTCGGCGGCGTCCAGGCCGGTGCGGTCACCAACGCCGGGTTCGCCTACGACCCGTCGGCCGAGACCTGGTCGGCGCTGCCGAACGCCAACCTGCCGCGGTACCGCGGTGGCGCGGCGTGTGGCTTCTACAAGGTCGGCGGCTCGTCCGGCGGCTTCAACGCCACGGTGGACAGTGAGGCCCTGCCGGGTCTCGAGGACTGCACCGAGTCGGCGGCGGACGTGAGCTGGATGTCGCTCGACCAGACCGAGGTCACGCTGGCCCCGGGACAGTCGGCGACGGTCAAGGTCACGCTGTCGGCGAACGTCGACCAGCCCGGTGCCTACACGGGCGCCGTGACGATCGGCGAGAACACGCCGTACACGGTCCCGGCCGTCGGGGTGACGATGAACGTCACGCCGCCGACCACCTGGAGCAAGCTGATGGGTACGGTCACGGGCGTCAGCTCGGCCGGCGCGTCCGCTCCGCTGCCGGGCGCGATCGTCGAGGTGGACTCGTGGGCCCAGTCGTACACGTTCATCACCGACAAGGACGGTAAGTACGCGTACTGGCTGGACCGCCGCAACAACCCGC
The DNA here is from genome assembly GCF_042873835.1 of Kribbella sp. NPDC004536. Taxonomy (NCBI): domain Bacteria; kingdom Bacillati; phylum Actinomycetota; class Actinomycetes; order Propionibacteriales; family Kribbellaceae; genus Kribbella; species Kribbella sp. NPDC004536. The sequence goes on from NZ_JBIALY010000004.1 coordinate 307,136, forward strand.
TCACGCTGATCGCCGCGAAGGACGGTTACAAGCCCCAGACCCGCACCACCAAGCTGGTCGCCGGCACACCCGTCGTCGAAGACTTCGCCCTGAAGTCGATCAAGTAGGCAGGTAGTACAACGCTCGGCCCCCGGGATGCTGAACTGGTCCCGGGGGCTGAGCCCTTTCTGGCACTAACATCCGGTGCATGGCCATGTTGGTGTTCGGGTGCGTCCTCACGGTCATGACCGCGTGGTTCGTCACGAGCTCGGTCCGCGAGGTGCTCTGGCTGCGCGGAGTACGCCGTACGGGCCGGCAGCTGACCGGCGAGGTCATCGACAACGAGGCGCGGCGTCGCTCGACGTACGGCGGCTACCTGCTCTATCCGGTGGTCCGCTACCAACTCGACGGCAAGCAGCACAGTGCCACGGTCCGCAACTGGCAGGGCAAGGTCGAGCTGGGCGCCGGGCTGCCACTGCTGGTCGACCCCTCGGACCCGTACTCCCCCGCGGTCGCCGATCGGGACTCGCTCGGGCGCGGGCTGTTCATCTCGCTCGGGATGTTCGCTGTGGCGCTGCTGCTGACCTACTGGGGCTGGCAGTCCCGCTAGGCAGTCGGGAGCAGGTGGAAGCCGACGCCGCGGACGGCGTGGATGGTCACGGTGGCGCCGAGGTTCGCGAGTTTCTGCCGGAGGCGTTTGACGACCGAGTGGATGTGCGAGCCGTGGCCGAGGTGCTCGTTGCCCCAGACGGCGTGATGCAGGCGCTGGTAGGTCCAGACGCGTCCGGGTTCCGCGACCAGGCAGTGCAGGAAGTCGTGCTCCAAGCGGGTCAGTGGCATCTCGCGGTCCTTCCAGCGGACCACGCGCCGGTCGAGGTCGAGGTGCAGTTCGCTGACCGGTTCGGGAACCGCCTTGATCGGCGTGGGCCGGACCGCGGGTCGCGACGTGCCGGCGAGCACGGTCTGTGCGGCGCTCGGCGCGATCGTGACGCCGGTCAGTTCGAGGAAGGCGCGGGCCTGGTCGGCGCTCGACACCAGCAGCAGCGCGTCGGCCTCACCCAGCAGCCGCGCCAGCTGCACGCGTTCGGCGGTGGACGCGGCCACGCCGATGATCAGTGACGAATCGGACGGTCTGTCTTCCGGCCCAGCGGCGATCGGCAACACGGCAAGCCCCTCCCAGTCGAAACCGGCCCGCCACAAGTACGGTTCAGGCCGCGAACTAAGTCAAGGGATTCACTGCGCAGCGGGCTGGCACATATGCGTCCTGTCCGAGACAGGACAGGAAAACCTGCGACTCCTCGCCGTGCTGCGTGCGCCGGGCAAGGGCTGCGGAGTAGTCTCCTGCCGCACGGTCGCTCTGCCCGCATCCACGGAGGAACAGTGCCCCGGCTCATTCGACGGCCGCTCGTCATCTGGCTGCTCGCGGCCCTCGCAGTGCCAGTACTGCTGACGGCTGTGCTGATTCCGGCGCGCGCCGGCACGACCGAGGACGACCTGCGGGAACGAACCCAGGCGGCCTTGAAAGCCCGTGGGATCGAGGCGAGCGTCGTCGACTTCGACGGCCGGGACGCGCACATCACCGTTCCGGCAGGCGTCGACGAGGCCGCGGTCCGGGACGTCGTCGCCGCGGTCGACGGGGTGCGGTCGGTGCAGATTTCCAACGGACAGGTCAGTACGCCGACTCCGACAGCGGTGAGCAGTGCGCCGGCGCAGGCCGACGTACCGGCGTTCGAGGTCGGCCGGACGGACCGGTCGATCCGGGTGCAGGCGCCGGTGCGGAGCCAGGCGGTGAAGGACGCGATCTCCGCCGAGGTGACGCAGTTGCTCGGACCGGATCGTGAGTACGACGACCGTACGACGATCGCCGCGGACGGGCTCGCCGACTTCTCGACGGTGTCCGCGCTGCTGCGGGCGCTCGCGATCGGGTCGGGCGACGCCTCGGTGCGGTACGACGGGAACACCGTGACGTTGTCCGGACAAGTACCGGACCAGGCGACCAAGGCGACCGTCGGACGGGCGGCGGCGAAGGCCGTACCTGGTGCCGTGATCGCGGATCAGCTCGTACTGCCGGCACCGTCGAAGAACGTGGTGAGTGAACCGTGCCGCACATTCCCGAGCCGGCTGGCCGAGTTCGGCCGGGTGTACCGGATCAACTTCCTGTCCGGTACGTCGATCGTCAACGACGCGTCCAAGCCGTCCGTACTGAAGGCGGCCGCGCTGCTGAAGTCCTGTCCGACGGCCCGCGTCGAGGTGGCGGGGCACACCGACAACCTCGGCTCGACCGCGTCCAGCCTGCCGCTGTCGGAGCGCCGCGCCGCGGAAGTGAAGGCGGAACTCGTACGGCTCGGCGTGGCCGCGGACCGGATCGTGACCAACGGGTACGGCGAGTCCTTCCCGATCGCGTCGAACGCCACCGGCGCCGGACGGATCGCCAACCGGCGGGTCGAGCTGCGGCCGCGCTGACGAACCTGAAACCCGCCCACGATGCCTGACGGAGTAGGGTCGTCGTGGTCCATAGCTTCTCCAGGGGATTCCATGAGTTGGCTGATCGCACAGGTCTGGGTCTTGCTCCTCGTCGCCTTCGTCCTCGGCAGCGCGGCCGCGTGGCTGCTGCACCGCCTCCGCCCGTCGAAAGGCACCCGCTGATGAGCTGGCTCCTCAGAGACAACTGGCTGGGCTCGCTGCTCGCCTTCCTCCTCGGCGCCGCCATCACCTGGCGCCTCCTCAACCGCCAATCCCCCGCACCCACAACCCCGGTCGCTCCCGTGGAGCACACCACACCCACGGCCGAGCGGACTGCTCCTGCTCGCATCGCCTCCTCCACACCACCTGCACAGGAAGCGCCGGCGCCGCCGATTGCAGTTGCGGAGGAGCCTGCGTTCTCGCAGTTGATGGACGGGGAGGCGACGCTCTTCGATCACATCGAGGAGGACAACACCGCAGTGCCGGCCGGCAGGTACGGCGAGGGCTCCGCGGACGCCGTACCGCACCAAGGCCCACCGGACGGCTTCACGATCAAGGGCAACGCCCAGTCGATGCTCTTCCACACCCCCGACTCGCCGTACTACGGCCGCACCAAACCCGAAGTCTGGTTCCGCACCGAGTCCGACGCCGAACGAGCCGGCTTCACCAAGTACACCCGCCGCCCCCGAAAATCCCCCGACCCCCGCAGCTGACCACCTGCCCGGCCGACCGCCTCCACGACGACGCACAGTCGCGGTCGCCGGTTCCGCCCGCTGCATGTTGGTTACAGCACGCGACGACCTCCAGGATTCTGACCCAGCGCAGATCTACGATCGCGACAGATCCACTACACAGGAGGCGGAGTTGCAGCGCGACATCACAGTTTCTTTCACAGTTGAGCAGGACGAGAACGGCACCTGGTGCGCCGAGGCAGCCCTGACCCCGACGTCCTTCGCGAACGGCGAGGGCGCGACGCGGGAGGCGGCCATCGAGGACCTGAAGGAAGCCGTCGCCACCCTGGCCGAGACCGTCGGCGTACCCGAGCAGCTGACGGTCGCCGTCGAGATCGACGGCTGATGGCGGCACCGAAGAAGCGCCGCGAAGCCGAAAAGGAGCTGAAGGCCAAGGGCTTCACCCAGCAGCCGGGACGCGGCAAGGGCAGCCACCAGGTCTGGAAGGACAGCAAAGGCAACTCGGTCACCGTTCCGACCCACGGGGACGAGATCGCCGCGGGCACCTGGCGATCGATCGAACGGCAGGCCAACCAGGCACCGCGCAAGCAGGCGCAGAGCGACACCCAGGCCGCGCAGCGGGCGGCTGGGTCCGGGGTTGCGGCGCCGGGGTCGAAGGGGCGTGGGTCGGGCCAGCAGGGTCAAGGCCAGCAAGGGCAGGGACAGAAAGGGCAGAAGCCGGCCAAGAAGAAGCGGTTCGGGTTCGGCAGTCGCTGAAGGCCGGGTCGACCCGTCGGGCGACGTACCGTTGCTGTGCACTGGTAAGCACAGCAAGGTGCGTCGCCCGACTGTTTGAAGGAGAACGCGATGGGAACCGATGCGCCGGAGCCGCACGAGCTCGCCGCGACGGACGAACCGCAGGGATCGGGCGAGGTACTGACGCCGGATGCCGTCTTCCTTGCGGGTGAAGGACAAGAGGGCCGGGGCGTCCACGCCGACGCGGCCCACCCGCCACTGGACAAGCTGTACCCGACCGGCCGTCGGCTGACGAAGGGCGGCCGCGCCCGCGGCGGGCAGGGACAGTACGCCGGGAAAGAGCGCGGGGAGCGCGACCGGAAGCGGTGATGTGAGCCGTCATCCAATCGCAGTGTGGACTGAGTGCGAGCCCTATTTGCTTGTACTGGCAAAGGGCCGCCAGACTGTGCTGAACGCCTTGCGGGACCGTCCTACCGACGGCGTCACCACATCACGGAGCTGCTCGAGCCACCACGCACTACCGCCTCTTTTGAGTACGCCGTAACGGGGTACCCGGAAGCAGTGCCTGGCCGAGCGGTCCACACACTGTCGCCACGTCGTGGCGGCACGCTGTAGTCAAGCTGTAGTACCGCTAGGTTTGGAGACACCCGATGGAGGTGAGCGTGACCGACATGCTGCCGGAGCAGCACCACGGACTGACGAAGAGTGACCCGCTGTGGTTCAAGCGGGCCGTCTTCTACGAGGTCCTCGTGCGGTCCTTCAAGGACTCGAACGCCGACGGCATCGGCGACCTGCAGGGCCTGACCGAGAAACTCGACTATCTCGAGTGGCTCGGCGTCGACTGTCTCTGGTTACCCCCGTTCTATCCGTCGCCGTTGCGCGACGGCGGCTACGACATCTCGCACTACACCGAGGTGATGCCGGAGATCGGGACGGTCGCCGACTTCGCCGCGTTCCTGAACCAGGCACACGCCCGCGGTATCCGGGTGATCGTCGACTTCGTCATGAACCACACCTCCGACCAGCACCCCTGGTTCCAGGCGTCGCGGGAGGACCCGGAGGGCCCGTACGGCGACTTCTACGTGTGGTCGGACACCGACGACACGTACGCCGACGCGCGGATCATCTTCGTCGACACCGAGACCTCGAACTGGACCTGGGACCCGGTTCGCGGGCAGTACTTCTGGCACCGGTTCTACTCCAACCAGCCGGACCTGAACTTCGAGAACCCGGCCGTCGGCGACGCGATGATCGAGGCGCTGAAGTTCTGGCTCGACCTGGGCGTCGACGGTTTCCGGCTGGACGCGGTGCCGTACCTGTTCGAGACCGACGGTACGAACTGCGAGAACCTGCCGCGGACGCACGAGTTCCTGAAGCGGGTCCGCAAGGAGGTGGACGCGAACTACGAGGACCGCGTCCTGCTCTGCGAGGCGAACCAGTGGCCGGCCGACGTGGTCGAGTACTTCGGCGACCGCGACTCCGGTGGCGACGAGTGCCAGATGGCGTTCCACTTCCCGGTGATGCCGCGCATCTTCATGGGCGTACGCCGGGAGTCCCGGTTCCCGATCTCCGAGATCCTGGCGCAGACGCCGGAGATCCCGGACACCTGCCAGTGGGGCATCTTCCTGCGCAACCACGACGAGCTGACGCTCGAGATGGTGACCGACGAGGACCGCGACTACATGTGGTCGGAGTACGCGCAGGACCCGCGGATGAAGGCGAACATCGGCATCCGCCGCCGGCTCGCACCGCTGCTGGACAACGACACCAACAAGATGGAGTTGTTCACCGCGCTGCTGCTCAGCCTGCCCGGCTCCCCGATCCTGTACTACGGGGACGAGATCGGCATGGGCGACAACATCTGGCTGGGTGACCGCGACGGTGTCCGGACCCCGATGCAGTGGTCCCCGGACCGCAACGCGTCGTTCTCGACGGCGACACCGGGCAAGCTGCACCTGCCGGTGATCATGGATCCGGTGTACGGCTTCCAGGCGGTGAACGTCGAGGCCGAGATGGAGAACGCGTCGTCGTTGCTGCACTGGACCCGGCGGATGATCCAGACCCGCAAGCAGCACCCGAGCTTCGGGATGGGTACCTTCACCGATCTCGGCGGCTCGAACCCGAGCGTGCTGTCGTACGTGCGGGAGTTCGGCGACGACGTGGTGCTGTGCGTCAACAACCTGTCCCGGTTCCCGCAGCCGATCGAGCTGGACCTGCGGCAGTGGCAGGGCGTGGAGCCGATCGAACTGCTGGGTGGCGTGCACTTCCCGGCGATCGGTGAGTTGCCCTACCTTCTGACCCTCGGCGCCCACGGTTTCTACTGGTTCCGGCTGCCGGCGGTGAAGCCGGAAGACCACGAGGAGAGCATTTAAGTGACTTCCCATCTGGACCAGGTCCAGTCCTTCTGCGCGACCCAGCGATGGTTCGGGGAGAAGGGACACGACGTTCACGTCGAAGCGCTGGCCACGTCGGCCTGGCTGTCCGACGCGGGCGCCTGGCCGGCGGTCCGGATCGGGTTCGTCTACTGTTCGGGCCCGCCCGGGTCGGAGTTCCCGATCCGGGTCTACCAGCTGCCGCTCAGCTACCACCGCGAACCGGCCGAGAACCTCGGCCACGCATTGGTCGGCGAGTGGATCGAGCAGGACCTCGACGACACCGAGGTCTGGGTGTACGACGCGCTGCACGACAAGGAAGCGACGCCGTACTGGCTGGACGCGCTCACGCACGGACGGCAGCTGGACGGGCTGGAGTTCCATCCCGTCCAGGCGCCGGACGGAGCTCTCGAGGTGCCGGAGCACGCGCAGTCGCTCGTCCTCACCGTGGAGCAGAGCAACACGTCGCTGGTGTTCGGCGACGTGGCGCTGCTGAAGGTGTTCCGCCGGCTCGAGCCCGGGAGCAACCCGGGGGTCGAGATCGAGTCGGCGCTCACCGAGGCCGGGTCCGAACTGGTCCCGGCGGTACTGGGGTCTGCGCGCGGTAGGTGGCCGCGCGCCGGCGGCGGTACCGACTCCGGTGAGCTGGCGATGATGACGGCGTTCCAGAGCAACGCGACCGACGGCTGGTCGTTCGCGACCTCGTCGGTCCGGGACCTGTACGCCGAGGCCGACCTGCACGCCGCGGAGGTCGGCGGCGACTTCGCGCCCGAGTCGTACCGGCTCGGTGCGAGTACGGCGCAGGTGCACTCGGAGCTGGCGAAGGCGCTCGGCACCGACATCTGGGAGCCGGCCAAGCTGGTCGAGCACGCGTCCGCGATGCAGCGGCGGCTCGATCACGCGGCGTCCGTGATTCCGGAGCTCGATCCGTACCGCGAGGGCCTCGGGCGGTGGTTCGACGAGCTTGCCGCGTACGACCAGCCGGTGACGGTGCAGCGGATCCACGGTGACTACCACCTCGGGCAGGTGCTGCGCACGATCGACGGCTGGAAGCTGATCGACTTCGAGGGCGAGCCGGCCAAGTCGCTGATCGAGCGGCGCGCGCTGGACACGCCGGTGAAGGACATCGCCGGGATGCTGCGCTCGTTCGACTACGCGGCCCGGTCGTTGCTGGCCGACCACCAGGGCGACCAGCAGATCGCGTACCGGGCGGCCGAATGGGCGGCCCGGAACCAGAAGGCGTTCGGCGACGGGTATGCCGAGGTCGCGGGCACGGACCCGCGGCAGCAGACCGTGCTGCTGAACGCGTTCCTGGCCGACAAGGTCATCTACGAGGTCCTCTACGAGGCCCGCAACCGTCCCACCTGGCTCCAGATCCCACTGTCCGCAGCAGCCCAGCTGGCCGAGCAGTAGCAGGAGGTTCCGATGAGCGAGCGTGAGCCCTTCGAAGAGCCCGTGGTGGCTGTCGATCTCCCCGTCGTGACCGCGGTGGCGGTTGATCGGACCGCGTTGGAGCGGCTGGTGGCGGGGACGTTCCACGATCCGCACCAGGTGCTCGGGCCGCATCTGGGCGAGCACGGCGTCACGGTACGGGCGCTGCGTCCGTACGCGAAGACCGTGACCGTGCTGTACGACGACCAGCGCCTGGAGCTCCGGCACGAGTACGACGGTGTCTGGGTCGGCGTACTCGACACCGACAAGGTGCCGGACTACCGCCTCGAGGTCACCTACACCGACGGTCCCGCGACCGAGGTCGACGACCCGTACCGGTACCTGCCGTCGCTCGGCGAGGTCGACCTGCACCTGATCGGCGAAGGCCGGCACGAGCAGCTGTGGACGGTGCTCGGCGCGCACGTCCGCCGGTACGACGGCCCCGGCGGCCAGGTGACCGGTACGTCGTTCGCGGTCTGGGCCCCGAACGCGCAGGGCATCCGGCTGACCGCCGACTTCAACTTCTGGGACGGCCGCGCGCATCCGATGCGGTCGCTCGGCAGCTCCGGGGTATGGGAGCTGTTCGTCCCGGGCGTCGGGCCTGGTACGCGGTACAAGTTCGACATCTGCGGGCGGGACGGCGTCTGGCGGCAGAAGGCCGACCCGATGGCGAACCTGGCCGAGACTCCGCCGGCGAACGCGTCGGTGGTGCACGAGTCGACGTACGAGTGGGACGACGACGCCTGGATCCAGCGGCGCGCGGCGAGTCAGGCGTACGCCGAGCCGATGAGCGTGTACGAAGTCCATCTCGGCTCCTGGCGCAAGGGCAAGTCGTACCGCGAACTCGCCGACGAGCTCGTTGCCTATGTCAACGACATGGGATTCACCCACGTCGAGTTCATGCCGGTGATGGAGCACCCGTTCGGCGGGTCCTGGGGCTACCAGGTCACGTCGTACTTCGCGCCGACGTCTCGCTTCGGCGATCCGGACGACTTCAAGCATCTCGTCGACCGGCTGCACCAGGCCGGCATCGGCGTGATCGTGGACTGGGTGCCGGCGCACTTCCCGAAGGACGCCTGGGCGCTGGCCCGGTTCGACGGTACGCCGCTGTACGAGCACCCGGACCCGCGCCGCGGCGAGCAGCCCGACTGGGGCACGCTGGTGTTCGACTTCGGCCGGCCGCAGGTGCGGAACTTCCTGGTCGCGAACGCGATCTACTGGGCCGAGGAGTTCCACATCGACGGCCTGCGCGTCGACGCGGTCGCCTCGATGTTGTACCTGGACTACTCGCGTTCCGAGGGACAGTGGGTCCCGAACCAGTACGGCGGCCGGGAGAACCTGGAGGCTGTCTCGTTCCTGCAGGAGATGAACGCGACGCTGTACAAGCGGGTCCCGGGCGTGATCACGGTCGCCGAGGAGTCGACGTCCTGGCCGGGTGTCACCCGCGCGACGCACCTCGGCGGGCTCGGGTTCGGGTTCAAGTGGAACATGGGCTGGATGAACGACTCGCTCCGCTACCTGGAGCACGAGCCGGTGCACCGGCAGTACCACCACCACGAGATGACGTTCTCGATGATGTACGCGTACTCCGAGAACTTCGTCCTCCCGCTCTCCCACGACGAGGTCGTGCACGGCAAGGGCTCGCTGCTGCGCAAGATGCCGGGTGATCGCTGGCAGCAGCTGGCGAACCTGCGCGCGTACCTGGCGATGATGTGGGCGCACCCGGGCAAGCAGCTGCTGTTCATGGGCTGCGAGTTCGGCCAGGAGTCGGAGTGGTCGGAGAAGGGTGAGCTGGACTGGTGGCTGCTGGACCACAGCGACCACAAGGGCCTGCAGGACCTGGTCCGCGACCTGAACGCGGCGTACAAGGACAACCCGGCGTTGTGGGGTACGGACCACGACGCGGAGAAGTTCAGCTGGATCGACGCGAACGACGCCGGCAACAACGTGTTCTCGTTCGTCCGGTACGGCTCTGACGGCCAGCCTACGGTTGCGTGCATCGCGAACTTCTCCGCGCTGCCGCACCACGGGTACCGGCTCGGTCTGCCGTACGCCGGCCGCTGGGAGGAGATCGTGAACACCGACGCGAACTCGTACGGCGGATCCGGAGTCGGCAACTACGGCGCGGTCGAGGCCAACGGGACCGAGTGGCACGGGTTGCCGTCGAGCGCAGAGCTGTCCGTGCCACCCCTGGCGACGGTGTACCTGCGCTTCACCGGGTAGCGTTCACGGCGTGACCGCCGTAGATCCGCTGTCCGATGGTGAACTCGTACTGCGTCCGTCGCCGCCGAACGGGCAGGTGACGAGCTTCGCCGTCGAGCACGGCGAAGCACTGGGGACGGTCGAGGTGCGCCGGACCTCGCCGGGTGTCGCCCTGGTGACCTGGGCGCTCGACGGCGGGCCCGGTGTGGCTCAGCAGGCGCTTCGGCTGGTGAGCGAGTACGCGTTCGCCGAGCTCGGGCTGGAGCGGTTGCAGGTCGAGGTGGATCCGGAGCTGCACTCGTCGGCGCGGGTCGCGATCCGCTCCGGTTTCCGGCGCGAAGGCATCCTGCGTGGCGCCGCGCTGGTGGAGGGCGAGCGCCGCGACGTCGCGATCTTCGGAATGCGCGCCGGCGATCCGCGGCCGGACACGGTGACGGGCTGGACGGCGTTGATGGATTCGGCGCTGCCGAAGAAGCGCGTGATCGCGCACGTCGTCGTCCGGGACACGGGTGGGCGGGTGCTGCTCTGCCAGGTCAGCTACAAGAACGACCTCGAGCTGCCGGGTGGCGTGGTCGAGCCCGACGAGGACCCGGCGACCGGAGCGTCCCGGGAGATGGAGGAGGAGCTCGGTACGGCGCTGCCGCTGCTCGGGGTCCTCGCGATCGACTGGCTGCCGCGCTGGGAGGGCTGGGGCGACGCGGTCGAGATCCTGTACGACGGCGGCGTACACGACCCGTCACTGATCGACCGCCTGCAACCGGACGGCTTCGAGATCAAAGCCCTGTCCTGGCATGCCCCCGAAGCTTTGACCGGCCTGGTCTCCCCCTTGAACGCCCGCCGCCTCCCCATGCTCCTCGCCTCCCCCAACCACCTCCACAACCTGAGCAACGGCTCCCCGATCACCACCTGAGCAGCTGGCCGATTCCGCTCCGGCAAGCCCCGGATCCTGCCTGGCCAGGGTCGGCGTTACGCCACACGAGTACGAAGCGTTAGGCGTCAGGATTGCCGAGGCCGACTGCGTCATGCCGCCAGAAGGCCTCTGCATAGACCAGCGTCCCTGTCATCCACGGCTCGTACCTCGGGAGCTTGATGGCCTGGAAGGCGTCGTCCGGGATGCGCAGGGACGGCTTTCGAAAGCCCAGATCACCACCAGGCGCGAAGCCGAAGCGCGAGTAGTAGCCCGGGCTGCCTTCCAAGAAGACAAGGGGAGCAGCGCGCTCGGCAAGGTGTGCGAGTCCGTGCCGGACCAGGGCCGAACCGATACCGCAGTTGTGGAACTCGGGCTTCACCGCCAACGGACTGAGAACTTGCACGTCGACCAGCCGCCTAGGGGCATCGAGCAGGCTCCGGGTAAACATGACATGCCCGACGATGCGTCCGTCGCGCTCGGCGATCAGCGACAGGCCGCTGTCCGGGGTGATGATGTCCCGCAAACTGTCAACGAGGTCTGCCACGACGAAGCCATGGTCGCCGAACGCCCGCAAGTGAACATCCCGCACGGCTTGCACGTCACGCGCAAGCTCTTCCCGAAACTCCATCGCCGGAGAATAAGTCCTCCCGCGGTCGGCCCGCACCCGATATGCCGCCAGAACGACCCGCCGCTTGCCGCCACAACAACCCGCCGCTTGCCGCCACAACAACCTGCCGCTTGCCGCCAGAACGACCTGTCGCTTGCCGCCAGAACAACCTGCCGCTTGCCGCCAGTGCGACCTGCCGCCGAGAGACCGCCGAACCGGTCCGTGTGCCGAAGTCCTCGAGCTTCTCGCCGTTCGACGCGAACATCACCTGGCGGCCGCTCACGTGCGCGATCGCGACCGCGAGCGCGACCCCCGCCGCCGCGCGAGCGCACGCGACCGGCCCGCCGCGCCCACGCCCTCGAACGAGGAAAGATTTCGCCGCGACAACGCCAGTCCCCCGCCCGCCACAACGCCAGCTTCGCCGGCACGGCGCCAGATCCGCCGGCACGGCGCCAGATCCGCCGGCACGGCGCCAGATCCGCTGGCGCCAGATCCGCTGGCGCTAGAAGGGCGGAGGTTCGCCCGTGGGTGTCGCGGCAGGTGCGGGTTTCAGGGGGCCGCGGGCGGGTGGGACTGTGGTGTACCGGTGGCCAGTGGGTGCGGTGAGGGTGACGGATCCGTCGGGGTGTGCGGTGGTCGTCCAGCCCCAGTCGGGGTTGTCTTTGATGACGTGGTGGTATTCGCAGTAGGGGACGAGGCCGGTGAGGGTTGTGCGGCCTGTTCGGCGGAAGGGGGTGGTGTGGTCGCGGTCGCATTCGCGGGAGGTGCGGTTGCAGCCGGGCCAGGCGCACACGGGGTGCCGGGCCAGCAAGGTCTCGCTGACCAGTACGCCAGGGTCGTGGCGGGTGGTGGATGCTTCGAGGACGACGCCGGTGGTGGGGTCGGTGAGGATTCTGCGCCAGGTGCCGTCGGTGGCGATGCGGCGTGCCATGTCGGCGGGAACGGGACCGTAGCCGGTGAGCTCGCAGGGGTCGTCGTCCATCCCGAGCAGAGTGGTGATCGGCATGAGGACCTCGATGTGTGGTCGTCTGCGGTGCCGGTCGGGCAGTCGGCGGCCGAGCCAGTCGAGTCCGTTGTGCAGCATGTGCTCGAACAGGTCGGCCATGACATCGGCGCGTCGCTGTGGCGCGCTCCGCGCGTCGCGCCCCGCCCCGGCGGCGTCGGCGCTCCCGTCGGAGCAGGCGGTGTCGGCGCTCCCGGCGGTCCCGGCGGAGTAGGCGGTCCCGGCGGTCCCGGCGGTGTCAGCGCTCCCGGCGGTCCCGGCGGAGTAGGCGGTGTCGGCGCTCCCGGCGGTCTCGGCTGAGTAGGCGGTCCCGGCGGTGTCAGCGCTCCCGGCTGTCCCGACGGAGTAGGCGGTGTCGGCGCTCCCGGCGGTCCCGGCTGAGTAGGCGGTCCCGGCGGTCCCGGCTGAGTAGGCGGTCCCGGCGGTCCCGGCTGAGTAGGCGGTCCCGGCGGTGTCGGCGCTCGCGTCGGAGTAGGCAGCCCGGGCGGTGTCGGGGTTCGGGTGGCTGGTGCGCGCACGGGACGTGCTGACCGGTTCGCTGTGTGGAGCGCTGTCGGGCGCGGTGTGCGGGCTGGCGGCGTCCGGGGTGCCGGTGTCCATGGTGGCAGCCTGATCCGTCGGGGTGACCGGGCTGGTTGGGGTGGCCGGGGTGGTTGGGGTGGCCGGGATGGTTGGGGTGGCCGGGGTGGTTGGGGTGGGGCGTTTGGCTAGGTCGGCCATGGCTTGGATGACTACCCACATTTGCTGGATCTTGTCGGCGGTGTGCACGACCCACAGGCCTGCCATGCCGTCCGCGAGGGGGACGATCTTGCAGGTGCGGTCGGCGATGGCGGCGCGGTGGGCGTCGGCGTCTTCGCGGGTGGTGTGTTTGGCGATGTGGCGGCGGAGTGAGGCGTTCAGGTTTTTGTGGGTCTGGCCTGGGGCGCGGCGCAGGACGTGGGCTTCGACGGCGCGGGCCGCGTGCTCGGGTAGCGAGCGGGTGGCTTCGGAGATCGCCAGGGCTTTGGATGCGGTCAGGGCGCCGCAGCGCAGTGCGGTGTGGGTGGCGGCCAGGGTGCCGGTCAGGTGCAACGCGGTGTCGATGTGACGGCTCGCGGTGGAAGGTGCCAGGTGCAGGGCGGCGGCGATCTCGGCGGACCAGGAGCGTTCGGGGTCGAGCGGGCGGCCGGACGAGTCCAGCTGGGTGAGGCGAGGGATCTCGCTCAGTTGGGCCTTGCGTTGCCGGACGAACGACGCCATTGCGGCGCTCTTGATCGACGCGGCCCAGGACTCCATCCGGGCCGCGGCCTTCATTGCCTCGAGCGACGCGATCGGTGACTCGCACTGCGGACGCAGCTCCTCCAGCGCCGCGGCCAGTTCGGCGCCTGGCGGCAGGAACACCCAGGCCGGTGCCTTCAAACGCAGCATGAAGCGTTCGGCCTCGTCCTGGTCGACGCCGGCCCACTCCTCCCACTCGAGCGCATCGACGCGCGACATCGGCGGCAGTTCGTCGTGCCGGTCCGGGTCCCACACATCGTCGTCGTACAGCTCGCCAGGCGGCAGGTACGAGTCTGTGAGCACGTCGGGTGGCCACCGATCAGGCGGCACTAGATCGGGCGGCACTAGATCGGCAGCGGACAGCGCAGCGGGACCGCCCGGCGAGGATACGCCGAGGGCCGGATCGGTCATCGTCACTGTCATGTGTTCATATTCGAACAAGTGTTCGATCAAGTCAAATCAGGTTGCCTCCTGGGATCCCCGCTCCGCGTGGTCCGGCTCCGCAGACGCCGAGGCCGGGCACCGAGCGAACGCGGGTGAACCACGTCACCTCGGCGGCGGTGGTGGCGGACGGTCGGGGATGTCCGGACGGGCACCGTCGGGTACGAAGCGTCACGTCCGGCAGGCTGGCTCAACCGCGGGGCCAAGGCCTCGTGAGCTGGGCGACGCACCAGTTGTAGTGTCCGTCGTTCGCGTTCTGGTCGTAGATCGTGGCGGTGATGATTGCGTACGCGCGGCGGTAGAGCTGCATCAGCTCGCGATCGTGTCCGCGTTCCGCGAAGCGGGCTGTGAGTAGGTCGTCCAGCCGCCGGGCGTCCGGCGAGTACATGTCGAAGAAGCCCGCGGCCAGCGAGGCCTCGAACGTGTTGTCTCCGGCCGTGGACAGGAATCCCCAGTCCAGCACCGCCGCCACGTTCGCACCGTCCATCAACACGTTCGGCGGACAAACATCCCCATGCACCACACTCAACCCGCCGGCCCCCACCCCACCCGAGCCCGCCGCCCCTACCCCACCCCCGAGCTGGGCAAGATCGGCCGCCGTTTCTTCCAACAGTTGAGGGAAATCACGGACGTCACGCTCCAGAAAGACATTCGAAGCCTCAGCACGCCGACGTACCAAAGCCGCCAAACTCTCCCCCCAGGAACCCACCCAGAACGCCTCACCCACCACCGGTAACAACGTACTGGCCGGCCCAGGCCGCACCCCGCGCAAAGCCTCAACGACAGACACAAACGCATCAAGCGCAACCGACTCAGGCAGCCCGGCCTGATGCAACGGCACACCGACCAGCTTGTCCTCCACGCTGACCGCCAACCCACCGTCCCCCGCATCGACCGAGCGGATCCGCGGTGTCCGGAACGGCAACTCCGGCAGCTCGTCGAGGAACGCCTTCAACGGCAGCACGTCCTCCGGCCGCCGATCGAACCAGATCTTCCGCACCGTCCCGTTCCCGAGGTCGTAGACGGCGCCTTCCATCCCCTGCCCGATCAGCTCCACCCACCAGAGGTTAGTGGACGAACCGAATCGTCAACGGATACGAGTACTCCGCCCCGTTCGACGCCGCGACGGTCGCCAGAATGATGACGACGACAGCGGCAACAGCACCGATCGCCACCAGCGGTACGACGAGCAGCACCCCGAGCCCGAACGTCACGAAGACCAGCACGCTCGCAACCGCCGAGTAGATCAGCAGCGAGATCTGGAAGTTCAGCGACTCGACCGCGTTCCGCCGGACGAACTCCGACCGGTTCCGGAACGCCAGCCAGACCGCCAGCGGACACAGGAACCCCATCGCGAACCAGGCCGCGACGAACACCCCCACGTGCGCGACCATCGCCCACGTGCGTTCCTCCGAGGCTGACAGCGGCGGCCCCATACTCCACTGAAGCACACCGATTCCTTTCCGTGCAGCCCCTGGTCAATACAGCAACGGAAAGGAACCGACCATGGCAAGCAAGGAATCAGAAGCCGTACGGCGGCACTGGGAGTCTGTACGTGAACCCAAGGACCAACTGGAACGGGAGCGCGCCGACCACCGCTGGGCCGAGCTGACCACAGAACCCGAAGACGTCGACTACCTGGCCGTACCGGGCCGTCCCGCGCTGTGGATCGTCCCGCACGGCGCCGCCACGGACCGGGTGCTTCTCTGCCTGCACGGCGGCGGCTACATCAGCGGATCGCGCTACTCACACCGCAAACTGTTCGCACACATGGCCAAGGCGGTCGGCGTACGCGCGCTCGTCTTCGACTACTCGCTGGCGCCCGAACAGATCCATCCGGTCCAGGTCGACGAGGCCGTCGACACGTACCGTTGGCTGCTCGACCAGGGCATCGCACCCGAGCACATCGTCTTCACCGGCGACTCGGCCGGCGGCGGGATGTCGATCACCACCCAACTCCGGGCGCGGGCGGCCGGTCTGCCGGTGCCCGCCGGGGCGATGCCGTTCTCGCCGTGGATCGACTTCGAGGCGAGCGGATCGACGTACGACAGCAACCGGGACACGGACTCGTTCTTCCATCGCGACCTGGTCCGCGGCCTGGCCAGGATCTTCCTCGGCCCGGAGGGGTCGCCGCGGGATCCGTCCGTGAACCCGACGTACGGCGACCTGACCGGGCTCGGGCCGATCTACATCCAGGTCGGCGCGGACGAGGTACTGCTGGACGACGCGCGGGTTTTGGCGGCGGCGGCGGACAAGGCCGGAGTCGACGTCCGGCTGGATGTCTTCCCGGGGATGCAGCACACGTTCCAGATGGCTGCAGGGCGCGCGCCGGAGGCCGACGACGCGGTCCGGCGGATGGGACAGTGGGGGCGGAAGGTGCTCGGGCTGTGACTGTTACTGGAACTGTTACTGGAACTGGGACTGTGCAAGGAGTCGTGATGGACGAGTTCGCGGTGGTTGCGGAGCCGTTCCGGAAGGAACTGCTGGCGCACTGCTACCGGATGCTCGCGGCGGTGCACGAGGCGGAGGACGCGGTCCAGGAGACGTACCTGCGAGCGTGGCGGGCGTGGCGCGACTTCGAGGGACGGTCGTCGGTACGGGTCTGGCTGTACCGGATCGCGACCAACGTCTGCCTGACCGCGCTGGAGCAGCGCGGCCGGCGGGCGCTGCCGTCGGGGATCGTTGCCCCGAGCACCGATTTCGGCGATCCGCAGGCGCCGGTGCCGGACGGGATCGGCTGGATCGAGCCGATCGCGGAATCGCTGGTGGCGTCGTCGGACCCGGCGTCGATCGTCACGCAGCGGGAGAGTCTGCGGCTGGCGCTGATCGCGGCGCTGCAGTACCTGCCGCCGAAGCAGCGTGCCGTACTCATCCTGCGCGAGGTGCTCGCGTTCCCGGCGGCCGAGGTCGCGACGATGCTCGACACCTCGGTCGCGGCCGTGAAGAGCACGCTGCAACGCGCGCGGGCCCGGATCGACGAGACGGCGCCGTCGCGGGGCGAGGTCTACGAACCGACCGATCCCGCGGCCCGGGCGTTGCTCGACGACTACATCGCCGGGTTCGAGAACGCCGACACCGCGGCACTCGAGCGCGCCCTGCGTGCTGACGCCGCGCTCGAGATGGTCGGTACGACAGCTTGGTTCGACGGCATGGTGGCCTGCCTGAAGGTGATGTCCGACGCGGCCGGCGAGCCCGGCGACTGGCGGATGATCCCGATCATCGCGAACGGCCAGCCCGCCGTCGGCTCGTACTACAAGGGCGAGCCGTACGGCATCGCCGTACTCACCCCGGCTCCCGGCGGGCTCACCCACATCCACGTCTTCAGCACACCCTCGTTGGTCATGCACTTCGGGTTGCCGGCTACAGCTCCTGGGCGGTGAGGCG
The DNA here is from genome assembly GCF_042873835.1 of Kribbella sp. NPDC004536. NCBI lineage: Bacteria > Bacillati > Actinomycetota > Actinomycetes > Propionibacteriales > Kribbellaceae > Kribbella > Kribbella sp. NPDC004536. Next base: position 324,612 of record NZ_JBIALY010000004.1, read on the forward strand.
GGCGCGGCGGCTGGTGCTGATCAGGGCGAGTGTGACGACGACGAGGCCGACGGCGATCATCGGCCACCAGACTGTGTGCGCCGCGCGGACGAAGCGGTGTGGGTCGGTGGTCGCGGTGGCGCCGACGATCGAACCGGCCACCGCGACGCCGAGCGACGTACCGGTCTGGCGGCCGACCGACGCGAGGGAACCCGCCAGACCCGCCATCGACGCGGGCATGCCGGACACCGCGGAGTTCGCGATCGGTGGGTTGATCGTTCCGAGGAAGACGCCGAACAGCAGGAAGCTCCCAAGCACGATCGGCAGCGGCGTCGTCAAGCCGATCGTGAGCTGCGCGGCCGCTCCGAGCGCCAGCGCCGTACCGGCGATGGTGAGCGGCAGGCGTGGACCGTGGGCGCCGACCACTCGACCGGTGAGTGGTGAGAGTACGCAGATCAGCAGGCCGACCGGGAGCAGGCTCAGGCCGGCGTTCAGAGCGGACAGGTGGCGGACGCTCTGCAGGTAGAGCGTGGTGACGAAGAGGAACACGCCGAACCCGCTGTACGCGACCAGCGCGATGACGACGGCCGAGCTGAACGGGATGCTGCGGAAGAGCCGGAGTTCGAGCATCGGCTCGGTGCGGCGGCGTTCGTACAGGATCAGCGCCGCGGCCGCGATCGCGGCGACCACGAGCAGGGCGATGATCGGCGGCGCGGTCCAGCCGTGTTTCTCGGACTCGATGATCGCGGTGACGACGCCGCCGAGGAGCAGTACGACCAGGAGCTGGCCGATCGGGTCGAAGCGGCGGCCGTGCGCGGCGCGGGACTCCGGGACGTACCGGCCGGCGAAGATCACCGCGAGGACGACGATCGGCAGGTTCACCCAGAAGATCGAGCGCCAGCCGAGTCCGTCGACGAGCGCGCCGCCGAGGATCGGGCCGAGGACCAGCGAGAGGCCGGCGGTGGCACCGAAGATGCCGATCGCACGGGCCCGTTCGGCGCGGTCCGGGAAGACGCCGACCACGATCGCCATCGCGACCGGGTTCAGCATCGTGCCACCGACCGCCTGGACGGCGCGGGCCGCGATCAGCGTGTCGATCCCCGGGGCGAGGCTGCAGAGCAACGAGCCGAGACCGAAGACGATCAGGCCGAGGCGGAACATGCGCTTGCGGCCGTACCGGTCGGCGGTCGATCCGGACAGCATCAGGAAGCTCGCGAGCACCAGGGTGTAGGCGTCGACGGTCCACTGCAGTCCGGCGGTGGACGCGTTCAGGTCGTCCCGGATCGCGGGCAGGGCCATGTTGACGATCGAGATGTCCATCACCGAGATGAGCAGGCTTGCGCAGCAGATGATGAGGACCAGGTATTTCCGTACACTGGTCTGACCAGTGGCCTTAGTTGCCTCAGTTGTTGTGAGGGTCATACAACGAAGCTACGATTTAGAGCGTGCTCGAAGTCAATGAACGCGGGATCAGCATCGCCGAAGCCGCCGAACGTACCGGCGTCAGCGTCCACACCCTCCGCTACTACGAACGCGCCGGCCTGGTCGTCACCACGGTCGACCGCACCGCCGGCGGCCGTCGCCGCTACCGGAAGCGGGACCTCGACTGGATCAAGATCTGCACCAAGTTCCGCGCCACCGGGATGCCGATCCGCACGATCCGCAAGTACGCCGAACTCGTCACCGCCGGCCGGGGCAACGAGAAGGACCGCCTGGAACTCCTCGAAACCCACCGCTCCGAGATCCTCACCCAGCTGGCCGAACTCCAAGAAAGCCTGGAACTCATCGACCACAAGATCGACGTCTACAAAGGCCGCCTACAAGCCGGCGACGCCGACCAGCTCTGGGCTCCCCACCCATAACAGGTCCCCTCACTCGGTGTGGGGTGGGGTGAGTGCGTTGAGTCTCGTGGTGAGGAAGCGGCGTTCGGTTTCGTTGGCGGTCAGGTGGATTGCTTGTTCGTAGGCCTTGGCGGCTTCGGTGGGGCGGTTCAGGCGGGTGAGGATGTCGGCGCGGGTGGCGGGTAGGTAGGCGTAGGTCGCGAGGGCTGGTTCTTGGGCGAGGGCGTCGAGTTCGGCGAGGACCGACTCGACGTCGGCACCGGGGACCAGGCTGTGGGCGGCGGCCCGGTTGAGGGCGACGATCGGCGTCGGCCAGCTCACCATCATCGCGTCGTACATGCGGACCACCTGTTGCCAGTCCGTCTTCTCCCACGACGGCGCCGTCACATGCAACCCGGCGACCGCCGCCTGCAGCGCGAACCGCCCGTACCCACGCTGCAACGCCGCGGTAGCCCGCGAAACCCCCTCCGCCAGCAGCTTCCCGTCCCACCTCGACCGGTCCTGGTCCGCCAGCAACACCAACTCACCATCCGCGCTGACCCGAGCACCACCCCGCGCCTCGGTCATCAACAGCAACCCGAGCAGCGCCTGCGGCTCCGGCTCGCCCGGCATCAACCGCACCAGCAACCGCGCCAACTCGATCGCCCGCCCGGTCAGGTCCGTACGCGTCAGCTCCACCCCGGCAGCGACGTAGCCAGCCGTGTACACCAGGTGTACGACGGTCAGCACCACATCCATCCGCGCCGGCAACTCGTGGTCCGCCGGGATCCGGTACGGGATGCCCGCCGCGGCGATCTTCTTCTTCGCCCGCGTGATCCGCGCCGCCGCCGTCGCCTCACCGATCAGCAGCACCGCGGCGACCTCGCGTGTCGTCAGCCCGCAGATCAGCCGCAACGTCAACGCCACCTGCGAGTCCCGCGCCAACGCCGGGTGGCAGCACGTGAACACGAGCCGCAGCGGATCCGTCGGCTGTTCGGCCTCCCCAGGCTCCTCCACCAGCAGCGGCAGCTTCCGCCGCAGGTTGGTCTCCCGCCGGAGCCGATCCAGCGCGAGCCGCCGCGCGACCGTCGTCAACCACCCGCCCGGGTTGTCCGGGATCCCGTCCGGCCAGGTGCGCAGCGCCCGTACGAACGCGTCCTGGGTACAGTCCTCCGCGAGGTCCAGGTCCCGGGTCAGCCACACCACGGACGCCAGCACCGTCGACCAGCACTCCCGGTGTGCCTGGTCGACGACGCGCGTCACCTCGACCGCCTCAGTCACCCACTCCCCCGTTCCCCTCCGCGGGGTACGCCGACCCACACGGTGTCGGCGTACCCGCGGCACCAACTGGTCGGACCAGCAGACCGGTCCGACCTGCGGACCGGTCCGACCTGCGGACCGGTCGGACACCCCGACTGGTCCGACTTGTGCGCTGGTCAGGCCGGTGGTGCGGCGTCTTCGGACGTCGGCATCACCGGGCGTACCTCGATGTTCCCGGACGGGCAGGCCTTGGCCAGCTCCAGCGCCTGGTCCAGGTCGCGCGCCTCGATCAGGTAGAACCCGCCGAGCGCCTCGCGGGTCTCGATGAACGGCCCGTCGGTGACCAGCGGCTCCGCACCCTCGCGGTTCTTCACGGTGCTCGCCGTACTGGACCGCTCGAGCGCCTCCCCGCCGAGGATCTTCGCCCCGGCCTTCTCCACCGCTGCCGCGAACTCGCCGTGCAGCTTCATCGCCTGGTTCCACTCGTCCCGGGTCAGGTTGTCGTACCAGTCCTCGCTGTCGAACAGCAGGAACATGTACTGCGCCATGTCGGACTCCCTCGTCTAGCGCTTCTTACGGCGCCTCTTACTGGACATCTTGCTGACGATCGCCACGACACGGAATCGACAACGCCGGATCGGAATCTTTATTACCGTGGGGTACATGGAGCACTACGACGTTCTGGTCGTCGGCGCGGGACTGTCCGGGATCGGAGCGGCGTACCGCCTGCAGACCCGCTGCCCGGACCGCACGTACGCGATCCTCGAGGCGCGCGAGGCGCTCGGCGGCACCTGGGACCTGTTCCGCTACCCAGGGGTGCGGTCGGACTCGGACATGTTCACACTCGGGTTCCCGTTCCACCCGTGGAAGGCGGCGAAGGCGATCGCCGACGGGCCGTCGATCCTGTCGTACCTGCACGAGACGGCCGCGAAGTACGGCATCGACAAGCACATCCGGTACGGCGAACGCGTCGTCCGCGCGTCCTGGTCGTCGGCGGACGCGCGGTGGACCGTACACACCTCCGCCGCGTCGTACACGTGCTCGTTCCTGTACGCCTGCAGCGGGTACTACGACTACGACTCGGGACATGTGGTCGACTTCGACGGGCAGGAGGCGTTCGAAGGGCAGGTCGTACACCCGCAGCACTGGCCGGCCGACCTCGACTACACCGGCAAGCGGGTCGTCGTGGTCGGGAGCGGCGCGACGGCGGTCACGCTGGTGCCCGCGATGGCCGGTGCGGCGGAACACGTCACGATGCTGCAGCGCTCACCGAGCTACGTCGCGTCCCGCCCGGCCGTCGACGCGCTGTCGGACCGGATCCGCGCCGTCCTGCCCGAGAAGACCGCGCACCGGGTGATCCGTGGGAAGAACGTTGCCATGAGCACCCTGTTCTACAACGCCTTCCGGAAGTTCCCGGCGCATGCGGCGTGGTTGCTGAACAGTACGGTGGCCAAGCAACTACCGGACTCGATCCCGGTCGATCCACACTTCACGCCGCGGTACAAGCCGTGGGACGAGCGGCTCTGCCTGGTCCCGGACGCCGACCTGTTCAAGGCACTGCGGAACGGTTCCGCGTCGGTGGTGACCGACGAGATCGAGAGGTTCACCCCGTCCGGGCTGCTGCTCCGCTCGGGCGAGAAACTGGAGGCCGATCTCGTCGTCACCGCGACCGGTCTCCGTATGGTTGCACTCGGCAACATCAAGCTGACGGTCGACGGGTGGACCGTGAAGCCCGGCGACCGGTTCGTCTACAAGGGCATGATGCTGGACGGCGTACCGAACCTCGCCTGGTGCATTGGCTACACCAACAACTCGTGGACCCTCCGCTCGGACCTGACCTCCCAGTACGTGTGCCGCCTGCTCAACTACATGACCACCACCAAGAGCCGCATCTGCCGCGCCGACGTACCACCGACCGACTACGACGCGCCACGCCGCCCGGTGGTCGACCTGACCTCCGGCTACGTCCGGCGAGCCGCCGACATCCTCCCCCGCCAAGGCACCCACGGCCCCTGGCGTCTCCGCCAGAACTACCCCCGAGACCTCCTGTCCCTCCGCTTCACTCCAGTAACCGACGGCGTCATGCGATTCTTCTGACAGGTCAGCCGATCGGGGCCGGGGGTTGCGGGCCGACGTAGGTGGCGATGGGGCGGATGATCTTGGGGTCGGTGGACTGTTCGAGGATGTTCGCGGACCAGCCGATGATGCGGCTGACGGCGAAGGTGGGGGTGAACATCGCGCGCGGGATGCCGCACAGCTCCATCACCACGCCGGCGTAGAACTCGACGTTCGCGTACAGGTTGCGGCCCGGCTTGAGTTCGGCGAGTACGTCGACGATGCGCTGCTCGACCGTCGTCGCGAAGTCGACCAGGTCGCCGCCGATCCCGCGGGCGATGTCGCGCAGCATCAGCGACCGCGGGTCCTCCGTTCGGTACACGGCATGCCCGAACCCCATGATCCGGTCGCCCGCGGACACCTTCGCGCGGACCCAGGCGTCGATGCGGTCCGGCGTACCGATCTCGTCCAGACTCGCCAGCGCGCGGTCCGGGGCGCCGCCGTGCAACGGGCCGGAGAACGCGCCGATCGCGCCGGCGACCGCGGAGACGACATCGGCGCCGGTGGAGGCGATCACCCGCGCGGTGAACGTGGACGCGTTGAATCCGTGGTCGACGGTCGACACCAGGTAGTGCTCGATCGCGGCTGTGTGTACGGCGGTCGACTCGGCGCCGGTCACCAGGTACAGCCAGTTCTCCGCGGCCGTCAGATCGGCGCGCGGCTCGAGCGGCTGCTGTCCTTCGCGGAGGCGGTAGAGCGCCGCCAGGATCGTCGGGGTGACGGCGCAGACGAGCATCGCGTCGGCCTTGCGGCGTACCGGGTCGGCGTCCCAGAGCGGCGGCAGGGCGCGTACGGCAGCAAGCAGCGAGAGCGCCGTACGAAGGCCCGCAAGTGGGTTGAAGGTCGGACCAGCGGCCGCGATCGCGGGCAGTACGGCGCTGACCTCGTCCGGAAGGACGCGCAGCGGGGCGAGCTCCGCGACGAAGCGCTCGCGTTCGTCGGCGGTCGGGAGGTGGCCCTCGAACATCAGGTACCAGACGTCTTCGAGGCTCTTGGACTTCGCGAGCTCGATCGCCGAGTACTGCCGGTAGTGGTAGAACCCCTCGTCACCCCGGACGTCGCCGAGGGTCGTCTCGGTGACGACGACGTTGCGCAGACCGGGCGGGGCAGTGATCGTTGTTGACATGACTTCAGAGTTGACAGGCAATCAACTATTGTCAATATTGATCCAGTCAACATGAACGGCTCGAGGAGCGGGGATGTCAGCCGAAGGTGACGAGAATTACCTGACCACCGCGGAGGTCGCGCGCCGGCTGCAGGTCAAACCGGCCACCATCTACGCGTACGTCAGCCGAGGCCTCCTCACCAGCGTCCGCGCCCGCGGCCGCCGCGGCAGCCTGTTCTCCAGCACCGACGTGGAACGCCTCGCCGCCCGCTCGGTCGAACACTCCGGCGTCGTCGAACGCATCGAGTCAGAACTCACGCTGCTCAAAGACGACGAGCTCTACTACCGCGGCCACTCAGCACGCTTGTTAGCCACCACCGCAACAGTCGACCAGGTCGCCAACCTCCTCTGGTCCAACCAGTTCCCCACCGCCGACACGGCGGGAGCCGGCGCGGCGGATGCAGCCCGCGGGGACGGCGAGCGCGGCACGGGCGCAGACGGGGCGGGCGTGCACGGGGCGGGCGTGCACGGGGCGGATGCGCCGCGGGGCGAGGGGTGGACGGACGTGGGGTTGTTTGCGGGTGATGGTCGCGGGGTGGAGCTGGCTAGGCGGGCCATGGGTGTGGTGCCGCCGGATGCTCGGCTTGTGGATGGGGTTCGGGTGGCGGTGGCGGTGTTGGGGGCGGCGGATGGGTTGCGGTTTGATTTGTCGCCCGGCGCGGTGACGGCGGCGGCTGGGCGGTTGGTGGGGAATCTGGTGGCGGCGCTGCCGGGTCCGACCGTGGACGGGACGTTGGGGGCCCGGTTGTGGCCGAAGCTTTCGGATCAGGAGCCGCGGCCGGAGTTGCTCGATGCGGTGCTGATCTTGCTCGCCGATCACGGGCTCGCGGTGTCGACCGTCGCCGCGCGGGTCGCCGCGAGCGCTCGCGCCAACCTGTACGCGGTGATCTCCGCCGGACTCGGCGCACTCGACGGGCAGTACCACGGCGCCGCGCCGACGCTCGCGTACGAGTTCCTCGCCCGCGCGAAACAGGACCCACTCAAAGCGTTGTCGGACCAGTTGCGTACCGGCGAACCGATCCCCGGCTTCGGCCACAAGATCTACCAGCACCACGACCCGCGCGCCGAAGTACTCCTCGAACTCCTGAACGACCACCCGATCGTCGCCACGGTGCACGCGATCGCCGAACGCAGGCCGACGTTCCCGAACAGCGACCTGGCGATCGCCGCGCTCATGCACGCGTACAACTTCCGCCCCGACGCCGGCGATGCCCTGTTCGCACTCGCCCGGATGATCGGCTGGACCGCGCACGCCCTGGAGGAGTACGCCGCCCCCGCGCTCCGCTTCCGCGCCATGGGCGTCTACACCGGCCAAGGTGGGCTGCCGTAGCGACAGCCCACCACACAGCTACTTCGCCGGTTGTCGTAGGCAAGCGTCTGGATGAACACCCAGGCCGGGATGTCCCCGTGCAGCGCGGCATCCCTCAGGTGCGCCGGCGGTGGGCGGTGACTGCGTCGGCGGTGGCGTCGAAGGCCTGTTCTGCCAGCAGGTAGTCGCGTTGCGCGACCCCGAGGTACAGCGCGTCGAGAACCAGCAGTTGCGCGTGCCGCCCGGCCAGGCCGCCGGTCCGGAACGTCACGTCGCGGGCCGCGGTGACCAGTACGATCCCCGCGACCTGCGCCAGCGGCGACCGCGGATAGTTGGTGACGGCAACGGTCGTGGCACCTTGCCGCCCGGCCCTGATCAACGGCTCCAGTACCTCGATCGTCTCGCCGCTGTGCGAGATCCCGACCGCGACGTCCCCGGTCCCGAGCAACGCGGAACTGGCCAGCGCGGTGTGTACGTCGCTCCAGCTACTCGCACCCCGCCCGATCCGGTGCAGCCGCAACCGCAGATCCTCCGCCACCGCCGCGGACCCGGCCACGGCGTACAGATCGATCCGCCGCGCATCCGAGATCGCCAGTACGGCCCGCCCGAGCGCGGCAACGTCGAGTGCCGCGACGGTTTCCTCGAGCGCGCGGCTGTCCGCGCGGAGCAGGGTGCGCAGTACGTCGTCCAGCGAGTCGTCCGGTCCGACCTCGGACCCGGTCCCCCGCTCCCAGCTGAGACTGGTCCGACCAGTCTCAGCCGCAAGCGTCAGCCTCAGCTCCGCGTACCCGGACAGGCCGAGCGCCAGGCAGAACCGCGTCACACTCGGCAGCGACGTACCGCACCGCTCCGCGAGTTGCCCGATCGTCGACGACGCCACCGCCGCCGGATCCCGCAGTACCTCGGCCGCGATCCGCGCCTGCGCCGGACTGAGCGCCGGCAACAGACCGTGGATCCGCGCCTCAAGACTCGGCAACGGCGACTCGGCAGTACTCATGTAAAGAATTCTCAGAGCACCGCAACACCGATTTCAACAATTCACACTGACCGGTTCCGGTCACGACAAGCTCTAGAAGAGCGCAGCCATCAGCCGGCGGCGGGCCTTGATCACGCGGTCGTCGTCGGCGCCCACGACGTCGAACAGTTCGAGCAGGTGCAGGCGTACGGCGTTGCGTTCGTCGCCGGCCGTCGCCTGGATCGTGGAGATCAGCCGCGCGAAGGCGTCGTCGACGTGCCCGCCCATCAGGTCCACGTCCGCGACCAGCAGCTGCGCCTCGACGTCGGCCGGGTTGTCCGCGGCCCGCGTCCGTACGTCGGCCGGCACGTCCTGCGTGCGCTTCACCAGCTGCACGCGGGCCAGCCCGGACTTCGCCTCGGCGTCGTTCGGGGTCTCCTTGAGGAGTTCCTCGTACGCCGCGATCGCGCCGTCCAGATCGCCCGCGCCGAGGGCGGTCTCCGCCTTCTCGTACCGCGGGTTCGGGGCGTCCTCCTCGACCGGCTCGGCCACCGGGCCGACCGGTTCGGCGCGCCCGGTGATGCCGTTCGCGACCGCAACGGTCAGCAGCTGGTCGAGGTACTGACGCACCTCGGGCTCGCCCAGTACGCCCTGGAACAGCGGCACCGGCTGACCCCGCAGGATCGCGATCACGACCGGTACGGCCTGGACGCCGAACGCCTGCGCCACCTGCGGGTTCGCGTCGACGTCGATCCGGGCCAGCAAGAACTTGCCGTCGTACTCGGTGGAGAGCTTCGTCAGCGCGGCGCTCAGCGTCGCCGCGCCCTGGGAACGCGGCGAGTACAGCTCGACCACGACCGGCGCCTGCAGCGACCGCTCGATCACGTCGGCCTGGAAGTTCGCCTCGGTCACCTCGATCACATAGGCACCGGCAGCGCCGCCACCAGCGGGAGCACCGGGCGCGCCGCCGGCCGGTTTGCGCAGGGACGAGAGGTCGACCGCCCCGGGACGGGAGAAGTTGGACTGGCTCACCGTGATCCTCGCATTCCGTGCCTGCTCCGCATGTTCACAAACCTATCCTCTACGACGCGGCCGACTTGCGCTGCGCCCGGGTCACCATCAGCAGCCGGGCGAGCCCGGCGCGGGTCCCCGCGACCGCCACCCGATCGCCCGCGTTGACGGCCCGGGTGGCGGTCGGCTGCCAGTCCCAGGGTCCGTTCAGGTCCTGCCGGGCGAGGATCCGCAGGCCCTCGGCCTCGTTCAGGCTGCCGAGGTTGCGCCCTTCGGCGACCGAGCCGGGTTCGACGACCACCTCGGTCAGGAGCAGTACGCGGCGACCGGCCGGCACGATCACCTGGCGGCGCTTGTCGCCGACCGCCGCCGCGACCGCCGGTGCCACCAGCATCGACACCGACCGGCTGTTGCCGAGGCCGAGCTGCCGCTCGACCCGCTCCGCCAGGTCGTGGTCGAACATGCGCATCGTGATCCGCGCGTCCGGATTCAGCTCCTGCGCGACCATTGCCGACTCCAGGTTGGTGATGTCCCCGTCGGTGATCGCGAGCAGTGCCTGGCAGCGCTGTACACCGGCCGACCGCAGCGTCTCCTCGTTGCTGCTGTCCCCCACCACGACCGGGATCTTCAACCGATGCGCGACCTGTACGCCGGGCGCGTCGTCGTCCTGGTCGACCCCGACCACCGCGACGCCCCGCTCGACCAGGATCTCCAGCACCCGGGCGCCGACCGTACCGAGACCGCACACCACGACGTGGTTCCGCGGCCGCCCGCGCACCCCGCCGATGATCCGCGACAGCCGCGCGCCGATCAGCGAGTCGACCACGACCGCCGTCAACAATGCCATCAGTACGATCCCGGTCAGCTGGACGACGACCGCACTGACCTTCACCCACGGCTGCGCGTCGTTGAACTTGTCGTCGTCGATCCCTGCCGACGTGACCACACCGGCCGCGAGGTACAGCGCCCGCCACCACTCGATGTTGCCGAAGTAGTGCACGATCCCGGTACCGATCGCGATCAGCATCGCCATCAGCGCGGCGATCTTCCGGACCCGGCTGTCGAGGATGTCGCGGACCGCCATCGCCCACCCGGCCGGGCGTACGCCACGGCTGTACCAGACCGTCCGGACGCCGGTACCGAGGACGATGTCGCCCTCCGGGTCGACACTGGCCTGCGGCAACAATTGCGGCGTGGCCGACGACGTCGTGTCGGCGAGCACGGTCAGGTGTGGTTCCCGGATCAGATCGGCCTGACCGACCACGACCATCCGGCCGCCGAGTTCCATCCAGGTCAGCTCGTCGTCGTCGAGCGCGTCCGAGACGAACGCGGGCGCCGCGAGCGACGGCCCGTTGATCACCACGCAGTCGCCGAGCAGGCTGTTCAGCTGGCTGCCCAGTCGCGGGTTCACCATCTGCAGGATGATCCGCAGGTCGCGATCCATGTCGCGGGCGGTCAGCGCGGTGTGCACGTTGTGGACGTCGTCGGTGTCGAGCAGCACCAGCGCGCGGGCGGTGGACGGCGTACCGTCGTCGTCCGCGTCGATACCGGCCTTGCGGAGCAGGGACTCGCTGATCACCGGGGCGAGGATCACAGTCGCGCCGAGCTCCCCGATCCGGTCGCGATGCCGCGACACCGGGTTGACGATCGCGGTCACCCGCTCGCCCGAACTCACCAGCTCGGTGACCACCCGGAGCATCGTGCGGTCCGAGCCGCAGACCACGACCGGGCGTTCGTCCGGGGTCCCGGTCGCGGCGGACCGCTCGGACGGTTCCTCAGAAGCGGGCGGGCTCTCGGTACTCGCCCCACTGTTCCCGAAGAACGTGACAGATTTCCCCCATCGTGGCCTCCGCACGCACTGCCTCCAGCATGGGCTCGATCAGGTTGCCAGTGCCGCTGGCCGCCTCCACCAGAGCCGACAGCGTACGCCGTACCCGGTCCTCGTCGCGGTGGGACTTGCGCTCCGCGAGCACCCGGCACTGCTCGATCTCGACCTCGTGCGAGACCCGGAGGATCTCCAGCTCACCGGACACCGTGTCGGTGAGCGTGTTGACGCCGACGATCTTCTTCTCGCCCTTCTCGAGCTTCTGCTGGTACTCGAACGCGGCGTCGGCGATCTCGGCCATGAACCAGCCGTCCTCGATCCCGCGCAGGATGCCGCCGGTCATCGTCTCGTCCGGGCTCATCTCCTTGATCCGCGCGAAGATCTGCTCGGCCTCGGCCTCGATCGCGTCGGTGAGCGCCTCGACGTACCACGAGCCGCCGAGCGGGTCGGCGACGTTCGTGACGCCGACCTCCTCCATCAGCACGGACTGCGTGCGCAGCGCGATCTCGGCCGACTCCTCGGTCGGCAGCGCGAGCGTCTCGTCGAGCGCGTTCGTGTGCAGCGAGTTGGTCCCGCCGAGTACGGCGGCGAGTGCCTCGACGGCCGTCCGTACGACGTTGTTTACCGGCTGCTGCGCCGTCAGCGACACCCCGGCCGTCTGCGTGTGGAACCGCAGCCACTGGGCCTTCTCGGTGCGCGCGCCGTACACGTCGCGCAGCCAGCGCGCCCAGATCCGGCGGGCAGCGCGGAACTTGGCGATCTCCTCGAAGAAGTCCAGGTGGCTGTCGAAGAAGAACGACAGACCGGGCGCGAACACGTCGACGTCGAGCCCGCGCGACAGCCCGAGCTCGACGTACCCGAAGCCGTCGGCGAGCGTGTACGCCAACTCCTGCGCGGCCGTCGAGCCGGCCTCGCGGATGTGGTACCCGGAGACGCTGAGCGGCTTGTACGCCGGGATCGTGGTCGCGCAGTACTCCATCAGGTCGCCGATCAGGCGCAGGTGTGGCTCCGGCGGGAACAGCCACTCCTTCTGCGCGATGTACTCCTTGAAGATGTCGGTCTGCAGCGTCCCGTTGAGCTTGGAGATGTCGGCGCCCTGCCGCTCGGCGGCGACCAGGTACATGCAGAACGCCGGGACGGCGGGGCCGGAGATCGTCATCGAGGTGGTGACGTCCTGCAGCGGGATGTCCTTGAACAGCCGGTCCATGTCCGCGGCCGAGTCGATCGCGACCCCGCAGTGCCCGACCTCGCCGAGCGACTTCGGGTCGTCGGAGTCGCGGCCCATCAGCGTCGGCATGTCGAACGCGACCGACAGGCCGCCACCACCGCCGTTCAGGATCATCTTGTACCGCTCGTTGGTCTGCTCGGCGTTGCCGAAGCCGGCGAACTGCCGGATTGTCCAGGTCCGGCCGCGGTACCCGGTCGCGTACAGCCCACGGGTGAACGGGAACTCGCCCGGCCAGCCGATCCGCTCCATCCGCGGGTCCGCGCTGCGCTCGGGCGGGCCGTACACGGGGGCGACCTCGGTGCCGGAGAGCGTGGTGAAGTCCGCCTCCCGCTTGCGCGCGGCGTCGTAACGCTGCTGCCACCGGCTCTGCCCGGCCGCGATCTGCTCGGCATCCATCAGTCAGACCTCCCTAGGGACTGGTCCCAAAATACTAGGACGTCCAACTATTTCCAATGTGAGGTGGACCGCCAGGCCATCGCAATCGGCTGCCGCCGGAGGTGCCAGGCGGCAGATGCGGCCCGGAAGCCGATTGTGATGGCCTGGGCGTCCGGCTCAGAAGTCGCCGGCGTTGTGGCGGAGGGGCTCGAGGACGGACCAGAGCATCTTGAGTTGCTCGTCGGTGAGGCCGCGGAGGGCGAAGTCGGCGGCGACCAGGTCGGCGGTGGCGCGTTCGACCAGGTCGCGGCCGTCGGGCGTGATCTCGCACAGCACCGCACGGCCGTCGTCCGGGTGCGGCGTCCGGGTCACCAGCCCGGCCGCCTCGAGCCGGCGGACGATCGACGTCACCGATGTCGGGTGCACCTGGAGCCGCTCCCCCATCTTTCCCAGCGGCAGCGACCCGCGGCGCGAGAAGGTCAGCAGGACCAGCGCCTCGAACCGGGCGAACGTCAGCCCGTGCTTGCGGAGGATGTCGTCCAGCTCGTTGATCACGATCTGCTGCGCCCGCATCAGCGACGTGACCGCCCGCATCTGCTCGACCGCACCCCACCGCCGCCCCCACTGCCGCGACGCCTCGTCGATCGGATCGAACGGCAACGCCCTTCTCCTGGCCATGACCGGAACCTTAGCCCCAGACTGGGCGGACCATGTCGAGACTCAGAGATTCCGACTTCCCCGCGCTCGGGAGCGACTCGCCCGCCGAGCAATTGATCAGCATCCGTTTCCGCTGGTACGCCCACCAGGCCCGGCGCGCCCGCATCTGGTACCGGGCGCTCGGCACGGTGCAACTGCTGGCCGCGCTGGTGATCGCGATCTCGGTCGCGATCAAGGCACCGACCTGGCTGGCACCCGCGCTCGGCGGCGTGATCGCGCTGGCCGAGGGGATCCGTACGTTGTTCGGGTTCAAGGACTCGTACCCGACGTACACGCGGACCGCGCAGGAGCTGCGCAACGAGGCCTGGCTGTACGCGCAGAAGGCGGGCCGCTACACGACGGCCGAGGAGCCGGTGAAACTGCTCGCCGAACGCGTCGTCGAGATCAGCCACACCGAGACCGAGGACTGGGAAGCGGCCCTCAAAGCGCGGAGCGTCTGAAACTGTCGGCGGTCTCTGACAGGGTGCGGACCATGACATACCTGGAGCAGCTGCGCGCCGACAGTGCGCGACTCGGCGAGGTGGCGCGGACCGGACTCGGCGCGCCGGTGCCGAACTGTCCCGGCTGGACGGTCGACGACGTGGTGCGGCACGTCGCGCAGGTGTACGTCCACAAGGTCGAGGTGCTGAAGCACGGCACTCTCCCCGACCCGTGGCCGCCGGACTTCTCCGGCCTCGGCAGCCTCCAGTGGTACGACGAAGCGCGCGAGGCCATTGTCGCGGCGCTGGAGAGCGCCGGGACGTCGACGCCGGTCTGGACGTTCAACCCGCGGGACAACACGTCCGCGTTCTGGTACCGGCGGATGGCGCACGAGACCGCGATCCACCGGGTCGACGTCGAACAGGCGCACGACGTGGTCACCCCGATCGACCCGTCGCTGGCGCTCGACGGCATCGACGAGGTGCTGTACCCGACGCTCGGCGGCCCGTGGTGGGAGGAAGGCGACACCGAGTACCCGATCGACGCCGCGATCCGGCTGCGGGCCGGTGGCCGGTCCTGGACGGTGAACGCCGACGCGACGAGTGTCGACGTACAGCACGGGGACGACGGCGTGGTCGCGGCGGAGGTGACCGGCGAGCCCGAGCAGGTCTACCTGTGGTTGTGGGGACGGGCCGGCGAGGACGCGATCGAGATCCTCGGCGATCCGAACGTCGTGCGCGCGTTCCGGGGCCGGATCTCCGAAGCGTCACAATGATCATGTCCTCTGTGGGAGGTGCCGTTCGTTCCCTTCACAACAGCCGAGAAGGAGGACTCCCATGGCGCAGTACCTAGCACTCACCTACACCGCGGACGTCGACTGGTGGGCGCCCGAGCAGGCCGACGAGCTGGCCGAGTACCGCCGGTTCGGCGTCGAGTACGCCGACCAGGTCAAGGCGAGCGCCGTCCTGCACCCGACCGCGACGGCGACCGTCGTCCGGGTCGAGGGAGCCCGTGGCGGACCGGTCGTCACCACCGACGGGCCGTACGCCGAGACCAAGGAAGCGCTGACCGGCTACTACCTGATCGAGGCGGACGACCTCGAGGCAGCGGTCAAGATCGCCGCCGAGATCCCAGCCGCCTGGGGCGGAGCCGTCGAGGTCCGCCCGGTGATCGTCGCCAAGTAACAGCTCTCCACGCCGAGCGGCCGCCGAGCGGCGCGGGCGCAAACGAGTGGTTGGACGATGGGCGCGGACGGCGGGGCGAGGGGTTGGGTGAGGGGTGGACGGGTCGTACGACGTGGTTGCCGAGACCGTTCGGGTCGAGCGGACGCGGATTCTCGCGACCCTGATCCGGACGCTCGGCGACGTCCAGCTCGCCGAGGACGCCGTCCAGGAAGCAGCTCTTGCCGCGCTCGGGGCCTGGCCGGTGACCGGCGTACCGCCCGAGCCGCGCGCCTGGCTGACCGTGACCGCACGGCGGAAGGCGATCGACATCATCCGCCGCGAAACCGCCCGCGGCGCCAAGGAACGCGGCGGGCAGGACCTGATCGAGCTCACCCGGCGAGACATCGAGCCCGAGGAAGTCGTCCAGGACGACCTGCTCCGGCTGATCTTCACCTGCTGCCACCCGTCGCTCTCCCCACCGACGCGGGTAGCCCTCGCGCTCCGCACCCTGTGCGGCCTCACCCCCGCCCAGATCGCCGGCGTACTGCTCACCACCGAGGTCGCCACCACGAAACGGCTCGTCCGCGCCCGCCAGAAGATCGCCGCCGCCCGCATCCCGTACCGCGTACCGCCCGCGGCCGAGCTGCCCGAACGCCTGCCGGCCGTCAGCGCGGTCGTCCACAGCCTCTACACGGCCGGACATGCACCGGCCGAGGGCGAAGCGGCGTACGACGTGGATCTCTGCGCGGAGGCGATCCGGCTGGCGGAGCTCCTGCATTCGCTGCTACCGGATCAGCCGACGCCCACCGCCGTACAAGCCCTGCTCCTCCTGACTGAAGCGCGCCGGCCGGCCCGGCTCGACGCGGACGGTCAGGTGGTGACGCTCGACCTGCAGGACCGGACGTTGTGGAACCAGGAGATGGTTGCCCGCGGCATCGCCCTGCTCAACGAATCGCTGGAACGCTCCGAGCGGCAGGCGGACGCGTACCAGCTGCAGGCCGCGATCGCCGCCGAACACGCCCGCGTCCCGAGCTACACCGCGACCGACTGGCGCGAGATCGCCCGGCTGTACGACCTGCTCGTCGAGGTCTCCCCCAGCCCCGCGGCCGAACTCGCCCGGGTCGTCGCGATCGCCGAGACCGGCGAGGTCGACGCCGCGCTGAAACTCCTGGAGACGATCCCGGTCACCTCACGGCACCACGCCGTACGCGGCGAACTCCTCGCCCGCCAGTCCCGCTACACCGAGGCAGCCGAGGCGCTGGAGGATGCGCTAGCCGAAGCCAACGAAGCCGAACGCGCCTATCGGGAGGCTCGCCGCGACCTGTTCCGGAGCTTGGAGACTCCCGATCCTCAGGCTCACCACGGAAGCATGCCGTCCACATCACAGTAAGTGCCGGTCGGCCCGTCCGGGCCAAGACAGGCCATCTGCACGATGATGACAGCTCCTTCAGAAACGCTCAGCGGGCCGCTGTGCTGATTGAGATCCGTCGCTACGTATCCCGGAACGACACAGTTGACCCGGAAGCCGGGGAACGACTTCGCGTAGTGCACCGTGATCATGTTGACTGCGGCCTTCGACGCGCCGTACGCCATCGCGGTCAGCTCGTTCTCCGGCAGGCCGGGCGTGCTCACCCGGCCCATCGATCCGAGGCTGCTCCCCACGTTCACCACGACGGGATTGGCAGACTCCGCCAGCAGGGGCAGGAACGCGTGGGTGGTTCGAACCAGCCCGACGACGTTCGTTTCGTAGATTCTATGGATCAGATCAGGCGTGACGTCCTCGACGGGAGTCCACGGGTAGTCCATGATGCCGGCGTTGTTGATCAGGACATCCAGACTGCCGACGGTCTCGACAGCCGCGGCGACCGACGCGTCATCGGTCACATCGAGCTCAACCAAGCGACCACCCACCTCGGCAACGGCGCGTTCGCCTCGAGCCTTGTCACGGGACCCCAGCCAGACAGTGTGGCCCGCCGCGACGAGCTGCCGAGCCGTCTCAAGCCCGAGCCCCTTGTTCGCGCCGGTGATCAATGTTGTGGTCATCAGTCCAGTGGCCCAACGCGTCGAAGCGTGTCCGCCCCGGTGCAAGTCAGGAGCAATAAGGTCCGGCCGCCGACGAACCCACTCATTTTGCCTGCGTTGGCCCGCAATTCCTTGATGATCTGGCCATTGTCGTCGTTGGGCATCTCCTGGTTCGTCATGTCAGATGCCTCTCGAACCAATCGAGCACCCTGGCCGGTTCCTTCTGAAAATGGCAGTAGCCGTCCCAGCGACGCGTCGTGCCCTCGATCCAGAACAAAGCCTTGTCAACCGCCGGCAGGCTGTCGAACATCGACTGGACATCACTCGGGCGAGTCATGACGTCGTCCCGCACCTGATAGAGCAGCGTCGGCAGGGTGACCTTCCGTGCTGCCGGCAGCGGCGACAGGTCCTCGAGTCTGAAGCTGATATGCCGCCGAATCCGCTCATCCAGGTCCGGCAGCCGGTCGAGCGGGATCCCCATGCTCAACAGTCTTTGCTCGACGGCCACGCGCACGGACAACGGCTGACAACCGACGAGGCACCTGACCGCTTCGAAGACGTCCGGACGTCGCGCTACCGCAAAGAACGTCGCGTTGCAGTCCATGGATCGGCTGAAGAGCCCCATACGCATGCTGCCGGTATCCTGCCGGCCGCGCACATACTGAACGGCGCCGACAACGTCGCGAGACTCGAAGATGCCGTTCGAGGTGAAGCCGTTGTTGGCAGCCCCACTGTGGCCGAAGTTCCTGTGGTCGTAGGCGAGAACGGTATAGCCGGCGTCATGGAGAATCTTCATGTCAGGTATGAAGTTGACTTCGAAGTCATTGCCACCGTAGGCGCCGAGCGACTTCCACGGCTCGAGGTGTGAGGGCAGTCCTGCACGGCTGCACCACTGGGGGTGCCCCATGATGATGATCGTGTCAGCGGAGTTCGCCGGAATCAGCCAGCCCTCCAGCGGAGTACCGTCCTCCGACGGGAAGGTCACGTCTTCGAACTCCAACCCGCTCTCCGCCGGTGTATGCAGGATCGGAGACCGCGTGAGGATACTGAACTCCTCCGCCATGACGTCCAGCAGCACATCCAGAGTTCCACCGCCGTCGGGATCCGCCATCGCGACATCGTCTGCGGGCATCAGAAGTGCTCGGTCAGGCCTGAGATCAGGGCGAAGCCGGCACCCACGACGTCACTGAAGATTCCGACCCTGCCGGCCGTCGGGAAGTCCGCGAACGGCCGCTGCTGCTCGCCGCCCAGCTCGAGAACGGTTTTCGCGGCCAGATCCACGTCGTCCACGACGAAGGTGTTCAGCCACTGCGGCGGAACATCGGGCGAGACGTACGACGGCATGTCCATCATGCCCCCGACGAACTTGCCGCCGACCCTCCAGTCGATGTACCCGGCCGTACCCACGTTCTCCTCGGGCCTCCAACCGAAGACGTCCGGATAGAACGCCATAGCCTTACCCGAATCGCGGGTGTTGAGTTCGCTCCAGCTCCAGGCTCCACGCTCGTTGACAATCTCCGCGCCGTGATGCCGGATGGGTTCCCAGGCCCGGATGCGGACACCTTCCAGGTCGGCGAAGGTTGCCGTGATTCCGCTGTCCAACACCGCCGTCGCCGGTACCAGGACCTGGCCGCCGGCCTGCAGGACCTTGGCAGACGTCGCTGCCAGGTCGCGACTGGTGATGTAGGTGTTCCACGTAGCCGCGATGTCCTCGCCGGTGGTTCGAACGATCCCAGCGACGATCTTTCCGCCTTTCCGGAACACCCCACGGCTGAGGTCCTCCGTCCAACTGGGCTCCCAGCCGAGTAGACCTCGATAGAAGTCAACGGCCGCTACGGTGTCTTCTGTCGAAAGGTCAACCCAGCACGGGGTACCTGGAACGTACGCTTGCCGTTCGGACATCGAAGACCGATCCCCTCAACAAGGCGCGGCGGGGTCGCCGGCACCGGGCGACTACGACTGGCTGCCGACACCTATCCGTGCCGAGTTGGCCCCTAGGACTGCCGGGGTCCCCGGAGGTCGCCGCCGGCGTGACTTGTCGAGGAGCGCAGGCGGGGTGTAGTTGGAGTCGTCCCGGTTGATATCGGTACCGGGGGGCACGATCTCGTCGATGCGGTCGAGGATGTCAGCACTCAGGATGGTGTCCGCTCCGGCCAACAGGTCCTTGAGCTGCTCCAGCGAGCGCGGGCCGATGATGGCCGAGGTGACCGCTGGGTGAGCGAGGACGAAGGCGATCGCCATGTGCGCCAACCGCAGCCCGGCATCGGTCGCGACCGCCCGAAGCTTGGTCACGGCCTCCAGCTTCGCGACATTCGCAGGAATGCCCTGGTCATACTTGACGCGTTCCGAGCGGGCTCGTCCTTGCTCAAGGTCCAGCTTGCCCCGTCCGTATCGGCCCGAGAGCCAGCCGGCACTCAGAGGTCCCCAGGTCAGCACGCCCATCCCGTACCGCTGCGCAGCCGGCAGTACGTCGCCCTCGACACTCCGGGCCAGCATGGAGTACGGCGGTTGCTCCGTCCGGAAGCGGACGTGGCCGCGTCGTTCGGCAGTCCACTGCGCCTCGACGAGGAGATCAGCGGGGAAGGTCGAGTGTCCGATCACCCTGACCTTGCCCGAACGCACCAGATCGGACATCGCCGACAAGGTCTCGTCGATGTGTGTCAACGGGTCAGGGCGATGCAGCTGATACAGGTCGATGTGGTCGGTGCCGAGCCGCCGCAGGCTGTTCTCGACCTCGCGGATGATCCACCGCCTGGACGAACCGCTGTGGTTCGGGTCGGGACCCATCGAGTTGAAGCATTTGGTGGCCAGCACGACGTCGTCGCGGCATCCGGCCAGAGCCTTGCCGAGAATCTCTTCGGACTCGCCGCGCGAGTACATGTCGGAGGTGTCGACGAAGTTGATGCCCGCGTCCAGAGCTGCGTGGATCGTGCGGACTGCCTCATCGTGATCAGGGTTGCCCCACGCCCCGAACATCAGTGTCCCCAGGGCGAACTCGCTCACCCAGATACCGGTGTCCCCGAGAACCCGTTGCCTCATGGCCGCCCCTTTGCTCGCCAGGCAGAGTGCAGGACGATTTGAGAGTAGCGCGGAAATGTCCGGTCGCCAGCTTGGAGTTCAGCCACACGATCACAAAGTCAGCGACACTTCAGTGACACTTCAGTGAGGCTTCAGTCACCCGCGCGGAGCCTGACACACGCTGTGCACGCGGGCACCACATCCCCACCTACACAGGACGTTCGCGCCCAGCAGGCCGTAACTGTCAGATCAGTCGTTGTCGGTCCAGTTGCCGCGTTCGCTGTTGAAGATGGACTTCGTGGCGGACGACGACGGTGGTGGCGACGGGCGGGACGTCTGCGCGGCGGCGGGGGCCGGTGTGCTCGCGGTGACCTCCTGCGCGGAGTCCATCCCGATCGGGCCCGTGCCGTCGTCGTCGGAGTCCTCGTCACCCTGCAGTACGTCGACACTCGCGGACGCACGCAGGCCGGTGCGCTGGATGACGCGCTGGATGGTCAGGTCCCGGTCGTCCGGGCGGCTGACCCACTTGATCTCACGGAAACCCTGGTCCTGCGCGGCCGACTCGAAGACGAAGTGGCCGTAGCCCAGCATCCGCCCGATGATCGGCTTCTGCAGGGTGATGTCGAGGACCCGGGCGATCGGGGTGGTCGCGACCGTCTGCGAGAAGACGCCGCGGATCCGCATCACCCGCATGTTCGTGACCACGAACCGGTCCCGATGCTGGGTGAGGAACTGCCAGAAGGCGTGCGCGAGCAGTACGAGCACGATCGCGAGCAGCACCGGCTGCCCGCCGATCGCGGTGGTCGCCATCGTCAGCAGCAGTGCCGCCGCGAGGATCACCTCGAGCATCGGCACCGTGAACACCACCCAGTGGTGCCGCACCTCGTCGATGACGACTTCGCCCTCGTCCGAGATCAGATGGCGCCGGACCTTCGGGTCGAAGATCCGGAACAGGCCTATTCCGGCCATCCACTCACTCCCCTGTCACGCGCTGGTGTGTGACCCCGTAGCTCCAAGTGTCCCGCACGATCACTCGCGACGGGACACCCGGCGGTAGATCACTTGAACAGCGCGGTCAGGAAGGTGATGACACTTCCGAACGCATCACCCACGGCAGAGAACGCGCCACCGACCGCCCCCGCGGCGTTGGCCGGCTGAGTGAACAGATAGAAGCCGGCAAAGGCGATGAGCGACCAGATCAACAGCTTCTTCGGCATGTCGCCACTCCTTGTTCCTAACCCACTCGGTCGACTGTGTTTGAGTTTTGTATCACGGACCGTCACCAATTGTCACTGACTGAACACAGCCCACCGCACAATGCTCACCAGCTACAAGGTCCATTCTGTAACGGATTCGGGGGCACGGCACCCACCGGCGCGCCGCCCGGAGAGGCGGATCCGCTTGCGGAGCGTAAATCCTGCGGTATTTGCCCGAAATCGGCACAACTCCTGGTGAACGGAAAGCAAAGACACAAAGTGACACTGCGTGGTCGATTGTTCCACAGCGAGACAAGTGTCACAAAGCGGCGATCAACTCATCTGCTGCTGAATACGGGTCGGTGCCGCCTTCGGCGACCTTTGCGGCGAGTACGTCGAGGCGGGCGTCGCCGTGCAGGTGGGCGAACCGGGCCCGCAGCGCGGTGGTCGCGATCGCCTCGATCTCGTCGCGGGCGCGGCTGCGCCGGCGCTCGGTGAGTACGCCGTTCCCCGACATCCAGGTCAGCCGGTCCTCGATCGCCTGCACGACCTCGGCCACGCCTTCGTTGCGCGAGGCCACCGTCTTCAGGATCGGCGGGGTCCACGAGCCCTCGCTGCGCTCGGCCAGCGCGAGCATCGCCCGGAGGTCCCGGGTGACGGACTGGACGCCGTCGCGGTCCGCCTTGTTGACCACGTAGATGTCGCCGACCTCGAGGATTCCGGCCTTGGCCGCTTGGATGCCGTCGCCCATACCGGGCGCGAGCAGTACGAGCGTGGTGTCCGCCATTCCGGCGATCTCCACCTCGGACTGGCCGACGCCGACCGTCTCCACGAGTACGACGTCGAAGCCGGCCGCGTCCAGTACTCGGAGCGCCTGCGGCGTGGACCAGGACAGGCCGCCGAGATGCCCGCGGGACGCCATCGAGCGGATGAACACGCCCCGGTCGGTCGCGTGGTCCTGCATCCGTACCCGGTCCCCGAGCAGCGCGCCGCCGGAGAACGGCGACGAAGGGTCCACCGCGAGTACGCCGACCCGTTTGCCGGTCTCGCGGTACGCCGAAACCAGCGCGGAGGTCGACGTCGACTTCCCGACGCCTGGCGATCCGGTGATGCCGACGATGTGCGCGTTCCCGGCGTACGGCGCCAACGCCGCCATCACGTCCCGCAGCAACGGCGACTCGTCCTCCACCAGCGAAATCAGCCGAGCCACCGCCCGGGAGTCCCCCTCCCGGGCCCGCTCCACCAGTTCACCGACCGGCGGCGTCCGACGCGGCATCAGTTCTTCGGGACCCTCACGATGAGGGCGTCGCCTTGGCCGCCGCCGCCGCACAGTGCGGCTGCGCCGACGCCGCCGCCGCGACGGCCCAGTTCGAGGGCCAGGTGCAGGACCAGGCGCGCACCCGACATCCCGATCGGGTGGCCGAGCGCGATCGCGCCGCCGTTCACGTTGACCTTGTCGTCGCCGACCTGCAGCTCGCGCGCGGACGCGATCCCGACCGCCGCGAACGCCTCGTTGATCTCGATCAGGTCGAGGTCGGCCGGCGCGATGCCTTCCTTCGAGCACGCCTTCGCGATCGCGTTGGCCGGCTGGCTCTGCAGGGTCGAGTCCGGACCCGCGACCGAACCGTGCGCACCGATCTCGGCGATCCAGCTCAGCCCGAGCTCCTCGGCCTTCGCCTTGCTCATCACGACGACCGCACAACCGCCGTCGGAGATCTGCGACGCGGACCCGGCGGTGATCGTCCCGTCCTTGCCGAACGCCGGCCGCAGCTTCGCCAGCGCCTCGACCGACGTGTCACCACGAACACCCTCGTCGGTCTCGACCACGATCGGGTCACCCTTGCGCTGCGGCACCTCGACCGGAACGACCTCGTCCGCGAAGACGCCGTTCTTCCACGCCTCTGCCGCGCGCTGGTGCGAACGAGCGCTGAACTCGTCCTGCTCCTCGCGGGTCAGCTTCTCGACCGCGTTGTTCTGCTGGTCCGTCAGCGCACCCATGGCCTGGTCGGTGAAGGCGTCCCACAACCCGTCGTACGCCATCGAGTCGACCAGCGTGGTGTCGCCGTACTTGAAACCCTCGCGGGACTTCGGCAGCAGGTGCGGCGCGTTCGTCATCGACTCCATGCCGCCGGCCACGACGATCTCGTACTCGCCGGCCCGGATCAGCTGGTCGGCGAGCGCGATCGCGTTCAGCCCGGACAGGCAGACCTTGTTGATCGTGATCGCCGGTACGTCCATCGGGATGCCGCCCTTGACCGCGGCCTGGCGGGCGGTGATCTGACCGCCGCCGGCCTGCAGGACCTGGCCCATGATCACGTACTCGACCTGGTCCGCGGCGACGCCCGCCTTCTGCAGTGCGCCCTGGATCGCGAACCCGCCGAGGTCCGCGCCGGTGAAGCCCTTGAGGCCGCCCAGCAACCGCCCGATCGGGGTCCGTGCACCGGCGACGATGACGCTTGAGTTCCGCGTGTCAGACATGCTGTCACGATACCTGCGACGGCACTGGTACGCCGCTGGTCGGCGACGTCAGACGGGTCACACGGATCGTGTCAGCTCGGCCACTTTCGATGGTTCCCGGGCCCGGTCTGCGCAACGCTTGGCGGATGGATCAGCTGTTCGACGCGATCGACCACGTCGGCATCGCGGTGGCCGACTTCGACGAGGCCGTGCGGTACTACGCCGACGTGTTCGGCATGACCGTGGCGCACGAGGAGATCAACGAGGAGCAGGGCGTCCGGGAGGCGATGCTGTCGGTCGGCGACTCCGGTTCCTCGATCCAGTTGCTGGCTCCGTTGTCGGAGGCGTCGCCGATCGCGAAGTTCCTCGACCAGCGCGGCGCGGGCATCCAGCAGCTCGCGTACCGGGTGCACGACCTGGACGCGGTGTCGGCCGTACTGCGCGAACGCGGCGCGCGGCTGCTCTACGACGAGCCCAAGCGCGGCACCGCCGGGTCCCGGGTGAACTTCATCCACCCCAAGTCGGCCGGCGGCGTCCTGGTCGAACTCGTGGAGCCATCAAGCTCGCACTAGGTGTAACGGCGCGCTAAAGAACTGCCTGCTTGTCCGTTCGGCGGACTACTCTGTTCGGGTGCTGAAGGACAGCGCCACCGACTCCTTGCACGGTGCGCCGGCCGGATTCGAGCACGATGCCTTTGTCCATGCCGGGGACGAGGGCTTCGTGCAGCGTGCGGCTGCGTTCATCTCCGAGGGTCTGGCGGCGGGGGAAACCATCGTGGCCGTACTTCCACCGGAGCGGCTCGCGATACTGCGCGACGCCCTCGGTGCGACCCGGGACGCCGTCCGCTTTATCGATATGACCGTTGCCGGTGGCAACCCCGCGCGGCTGATCCCGTTCTGGCGCAACATCCTGGACCAGCACCCCGGACCGGTGCGCGGCCTCGGCGAACCGGCGTACCCAGGCCGCAACGCGGCGGCGTACGACGAGGTACAGCTGCACGAGGCGCTGTCCGGAATCGCGTTCGCGGCGGACCGGTCGTTCCGGTTGTGCTGCGCGTACGAGGCGACGGTCGGGATCGATCCGACCGCGACCCACGCCGGCGCGGATGCCCTTGCGGAGAAGGCTTTTCGGACCGCGTTGGACGCCGCACCGGACCGGGCCGAGCGATGGGAGTTCGGGCCGGACGAGCTCGGTGAGGTGCGGCAGTGGCTCAGCGGCCAGGCTGCTTCGCACGGGGTTTCGCGGGACCGGCTCGAGGACCTGTCGCTGGCGCTGCACGAGATCTGTACGAACAGCATCCGGTTCGGCGGCGGTCGCGGGCGGCTCGCGGTGTGGATCGCGAGCGGGGCGTTGATCTGTGACGTGACCGACCAGGGACGGATCGAGAACCTGCTCGTCGGACGGGTCCTGCCGCCACTCGACGGGCTCGGTGGCCGGGGTGTGTGGCTGGCGAACCAGCTGTGCGATCTGGTGCAGCTGCGGTCGGGTGACGACTTCACCCAGGTACGCCTGCACACCCACTTGCGCTGATAGGACCACTGACAACGGTGGACTGATCGAGTGACGGTCGTCTCACCCGGGGTTCGCTGTGTTACACGGCACAGCCACGGGCGCATACTCAGCGGTAAGTTCACCGCTCACCAGACCCCCGCGCTGCAGGAGGCCCTCTCGTGAAGCAGATCCTCGAAGCGATTCTCTCCGGTGACAACGCCGCCGTCGGAGAGCTCGACGTACCGGACCACTACCGCGGGATCACGGTGCACGCCGACGAGGCGGGCATGTTCGAGGGGCTGGACGCCAAGGAGAAGGATCCGCGCAAGAGCCTGCACCTCGACGACGTACCGACGCCCGAGCTCGGGCCCGGCGAGGCGCTGGTCGCGGTGATGGCGAGCGCGATCAACTACAACACCGTCTGGACGTCGATCTTCGAGCCGGTGTCGACGTTCGCGTTCCTGAAGCGGTACGGGAAGCTGTCGCCGCTGACGGCCCGGCACGACCTGCCGTACCACGTCGTCGGCTCCGACCTGGCGGGCGTCGTACTGCGGACCGGGCCCGGCGTGAACGCCTGGAAGCCCGGCGACGAGGTGGTCGCGCACTGCCTGTCGGTCGAACTGGAGTCGCCGGACGGGCACAACGACACGATGCTCGACTCCGAGCAGCGGATCTGGGGTTTCGAGACGAACTTCGGCGGGCTCGCGGAGATCGCGCTGGTCAAGTCGAACCAGCTGATGCCGAAGCCGGCGCACCTCACCTGGGAGGAGGCGGCGTCGCCCGGGCTGGTGAACAGTACGGCGTACCGGCAACTGGTGTCGGCGAACGGCGCCAACATGAAGCAGGGCGACGTCGTGCTGATCTGGGGCGCGTCCGGCGGGCTCGGCTCGTACGCGACGCAGTTCGCGCTGAACGGCGGCGCGATCCCGGTGTGCGTGGTGTCGTCGCCGGAGAAGGCGGAGATCTGCCGCGCGATGGGTGCCTCGCTGATCATCGACCGGTCCGCCGAGGGGTACAAGTTCTGGACCGACGAGCACACCCAGGACCCGAAGGAATGGAAGCGGCTCGGCGCGCGGATCCGCGAACTGACCGGCGGGGACGACCCGGACATCGTGTTCGAGCACCCAGGCCGGGAGACGTTCGGGGCGTCGGTCTTCGTCGCGCGCAAGGGCGGGACGATCGTGACGTGTGCGTCGACGTCCGGGTTCATGCACGAGTACGACAACCGGTACCTGTGGATGAACCTGAAACGGATCATCGGCTCTCACTTCGCCAACTACCGCGAGGCGTGGGAGGCGAACCGGCTCATCGCGAAGGGCATGGTGCATCCGACCGTCAGCCGGGTCTACCCGTTGGAGGAGACGGCCCAGGCGGCGTACGACGTACACCGCAACCTGCACCAGGGAAAGGTCGGCGTCCTCACCCTCGCACCCACCGAAGGCCTCGGCGTCCGCGACCCGGAACTGCGCGCCCGGCATCTGGATGCTATTAATCGCTTCCGTAACAGGTAGTTGGATTGGGCGTTTGGTTGGGGTTCTGACAGGCTTAAGGTGAAGGATTCACGCTGAGCCGCCAGAAGGGAAACTCCGGAATGCCTGACGAGTCGAGCCTGCCGTTCTTCGACCGTACGGCGACCGCGGCCGGGGGCTTCCCGGTCAGTCGCCGGGGGTACGACAAGCAGGCCGTGGACGATTACGTCCGCGCGCTGGAGATGCAACTCGTCGAGGCGCGGAACCGGGCCGACCAGTTGCAGCAGAACGTCGCGCCACTGCAGCACCAGCTCGAAGAGACCCGCCGCCAGCTCGAGGCCAGCGCGAACCCGTCGTACGCGGGCCTCGGCGACCGGGCCGCGCAGATCCTCCGGCTCGCCCAGGACCAGGCGTCCGAGGCGCTCGAGGAGGCCAAGCGCGAGGCCGAGGAGCTGCGCGCGAACGCCGCCAAGGAGGCTGCTGCCGCGCGCGCCACCGGCGACCGCGAGGCCGAGGACATTCGTACGGTCGCGCTGAACGAGGCCGACAGCATGCGCCGGACCGCCGAGGGCGACGCGGCCGAGCTGCGGCGTACGGCCGAGACCGAGGCCGCCGAGGTGCTGGAGTCGGCCCGCCGGAAGGCGGAGACGCTGCAGCTGACGGCCGAGTCGCAGGCGAGCACGCTGAAGAACGGCGCGCTGCACGAGGCGGAGAAGATCCGTACGGCGATCCAGCGCGAGTCGGCGGCGCTCCGTGCGCGGCTGGCGGACGAGCGCGAGCAGCAGGCGAAGGAGCTCGCCGACAAGCACCAGCAGATCGCGGCCGACACCGACAGCCTCACCACCCAGATGAAGGAGGCCGCCGAGGCGTCCGAGCGCCGGGTGGCCGAGGCGACCGAGCAGGCCCGCAAGATCCGCGCCGAGGCCGAGGAGTCGGCGGAGCGCACGCTGTCGCGGGCGCGGCGCGAGGCCGAGCAGCTGCTGACGACGGCGCGGACGCGTTCGGAGGCCGAGCTGGCGAACGCCGCCGACGAGGCGGAGCGCTCGCGGACCGTCGTCGCCCGCGAGACCGAGCGGCTGGCGAAGCGCCGCGACGGCATCCTCACCCAGATCGCCGGCCTGAACGAGATCGCCAGCAACATCGCCCGCCAGGCAGCCGAACTCGACTCCGAGACGGCGGCGGCGCCGTACGTGAACCCGTTCGCGCGGCCGGCCGAGACGCCCCGCCCGTCGGCAACCACGAACGCCCCGGGCACCGGCGCGGGCAGCCCGTTCGCCCCGGAGACCTCGTCCTCGTCAACCACGGACAAGCCCTTCGGCTCTTCCTCGAGCTCGTTCGGCGCGGAGACCTCGAGCAGCAGCCCGTCCACCCCGGAGGCGACCAGCCCCACGTTCGCCACTGAACCGAGCAGCACCTCGTCCGCCACCGAGACCCCCGACTCCAGCCCTTCCACCAGCCCATTCGGTGCAGAGGAGTCGAGCGGCGGCTCGTCGACCCCGGGGTCCAGCGCGTTCGGGGCGGAGAGCTCCTCCGCCACCTCCCTCGCGCAGGGCGGGTCGGCTGGCGGGACGGGATCGGTTGCCGGTGCGGGTGACTCGTCCGGCACGGGTTCGTACCCGGAGGCGACGGCGGAGGACAACCCGTTCCCGGGTGCTACGCCCGGTCCGATCGCGTCGTCGTACGACGATGACGAGGGTCCGTTCACCGGGTCGAGCCCGTTCGTCGGCACGGGTGCCGGTGACGCGCGGGTGGACGAGACGCGGATCGACACCGGACTGCGGGTCGACGCGAAGGACGCCGGCGACCTCGCGGACAAGACCAGCAAGACCGCCGGCGGCCCGGCGACCACCACCTCCGGCGCCGACGGCGCCGAGGAGCCGAAGGACTCGACGATGGTGGACGAGTTCCGACTGGGTGACCTCGGCAGCGAGGACACTCGGGTGAACACGCGGCCGTCCGCCTCGGCGAAGTCCACCGGGAGCAAGTCGTCCGCGGACGACAAGACCGATGCGGCCGGCCCGGGCGCGCGATCCCAGAAGGACAAGATGTGACGCCATCCGGCGACGACACCTCCACAGCGACCACCGACGCGGACCTCGCCGAAGCGACACGGGAAGCCAGGTCCGCGGCCGCCCGGGCCGAAGCCGCCGCCGGCAAGAGCCAACGAGCAGCCGCCGACGCAGCCGGCTCGGCCAAGTCCGCCGACACCTCCGCCGACGAGGCCGACGACTCGGCCGACCAGGCGGAAGCATCCGCAGACGACGCTGATGGGTCGGCCGACGAGGCGGAAGCATCCGCAGACACGGCGGATCGTGCGGCCGGCAAGGCGGACGCCGCTTCGGCGCAAGCCGGCCGGTCGGCCGCCCAGGCCGACCACGACGTCGACATCGCCGAGGAGTCCGCAGCCAAGGCAGGCGCAGCCGCCGACCGGGCCGACCATGACGTCGACATCGCAGACGAGCTGCTGATCGAGGAGCGGCACCCGTCCGAGGGGATGGGCCAGCCCGGTCCGCCGATCCGGCGCGGCAACCCGTTCACGTTCGGGTTCTTCGCGGCGCTCGGCGTACTCGTCGCCTGGGGCCTGTGGAACGCACTCGGCCAGGCCCGTTCGGTACTGATCCTGCTGCTGGTCTCGATCTTCATCGCCGTCGGCCTGAACCCGCTGGTCGAGTGGTTCATGCGCCGCGGCCTGAAGCGCGGACTGTCGGTCGGCGTGGTGTTCCTGCTGATGATCCTCGCGGTCGTCGGTGTCGGCGCCGCGATCGTCCCGGTGGTCACCGATCAGATCGACAGCCTGATCAAGAACGCACCCGGCTACCTCGACCTGCTCGAGAAGTCGAAGACGCTGACGAACCTGAACAACAAGTACCACTTCATCCAGAAGGCCCAGGAGTACATCCAGGACCCGGCGCTCGCCCAGCGTGCGTTCGGCGGCATCCTCGGCGTCGGCAAGGTGGTCGCGAACGCGCTGTTCAACACGTTCACGATCCTCGTGCTGACACTGTACTTCCTGGCGTCGCTCCCGTCGGTCAAGCGGGCCGCGTACAGCCTGGTCCCGAACACCCGGCGCCGGCGCGTCTCGATCCTCGGCGACGAGGTCCTCGGCCGGGTCGGCGGCTATGTCAGCGGCCAGTTCATGGTGGCGCTGTGCGCGGGCGTCACGATGTTCATCTTCCTGGAGATCATCGGCCTGCGGCAGTACGCGGTGGCGCTGGCGATCGTGGTGATGTTCTGCGACTTCATTCCGATGGTCGGCGGTTTCATCGGCGTCGTCGTGGTCTCGCTGATCGGCTTCACCGGCGGCCTCTGGACCGGCATCGCCTGCCTGATCTACGGCATCATCTACCAGCAGATCGAGAACTACGTAGTAGCCCCCCGCATCATGCGCCGAGCCGTAGACATCCCCGGCGCCGTAACCGTCATCGCAGCCCTCCTAGGCGGCGCCCTCCTAGGCGTAGTAGGCGCCCTCCTGGCCATCCCCTCCGCCGCCGCCCTCCTCCTGATAATCCGAGAAGTCTGGGTCCGCAAAGCCGACGCCTCCTAGAGCGTCTGTGCGCGGTTACTCTCTCTGTGCCTACACGCTTTGTCTCCGGGTAGATCCGTGGCCGGCGACGGTCTGACGCCTCCGGCTAGCGGGGGTCCGCCTGGCCGAAGCTTCGGCGTTCTGCGACGTCGACTGTCCGGCTGTGGGCCTCTTGGAGCGGCTGCTCCTGCCCTCCGTGACCTCGATGACGCGAAGGGACCGGCCGTCGTCGAGCTTGACGACGAGATCGTACGCAAACTCACGGCGCGCGGCCTTTGTCGCAGAACGAGACGCTCCTTCCGCGACGGACTGCACGAGCTGCGAGACGCGCTGGTGCGACACCCCGAGCACGCTACTCACGTCCCGCACCGGAACATCCACCTCGGTCAGCGCCGAAGCAACCTCGCGGGTGAGCTCGGCGACCAGCGACTCCAAGTCCTTCGCCCGGCGGCGTAGGCCGTCGACCAACGTCTTCGCCTCGAGCAGATCCTGGCCGCCGGCCTCGATGCCGGACACGTCCACCGCGACCTTCGACACGGGCACGTCGGTCGACACCGCGATGTACTCCCGGGCCATCCGCTCGACCTCGTCGAGTCGGCGAGCCTGAGTCAATCCGTCGATCTCAGGCACCGCCACCATCCACCAACGCCCTTCACGCCTGACGGTCACTTCGTACGTCTTCATGTAGCCAGCTTCGCCTAGGCGGCTAGACAGTTTCAAGGCCAGCCGGATAGACGATTCAGGCGGTGACGTCGAGGATGAAGTGTTGGGCGGGGGTTAGGCGGGTGTAGGTGTTGAGGCGGAGGTAGGTCTGTTGGTCGAGTTGTTGGGGGAGGGTTCGGTGGGTGAAGTAGGAGTGGAGGGCTCGGCGGGGGTGTTGGGTTTGGTTTTGGGTGCCGCCGTGCCATAGGTGGCTGTTGAAGATGATCACCGTGCCGGCTCGGCCCAGGAGTTGGAGCTGGTTGGGGTGGGGGGCGGCGGGGTCGGGCATTTCGTCGGTGGGGAGGGTGCCTCGGCGGTGGGAGCCGGGGACTACTCGGGTGGCACCGTTCTCGGGGGTGAAGTCGTCCAGAAGCCAGATCGAGTTGCAGACCTGGTAGGCGCCGGGCTCGACCGGATGGCCGAAGTCCGCGTGGAGGGCTTGGTGGCCCTGGCCTGGTAGGGCGGCTCGGCTGTTGAGTGAGGACAGGCGGAAGTCGCCCAGTACGTGATGCATCGCGGCCAGTACGCGTGGATGGCTGAAGCAGACTTCGAAGAGCGGGTCCTTGTTCACCAGGTCCGCGAGGCGGTCGGTGCCCTTCTCCTGGTGTACCTCGAGGCCGGCGCGATCACCTTCTGCCGCGGTCAGTTCGGCAAGGCGTTCGGTGATCGCGGACACCTCTTCCGCGGACAGGACTCCCTCCAACGGCAGGAAGCCGTCGCGGTCCAGCTGTTCCTTCTCGGCCGGCGTCAGTATGTCGTCGGTGACGCCGAGGTCGCGCAGCGCGGTCTGCATGTCCATCGCGGGTACTCCTTCACAGGATGCACGGATCGATGTCAGCATCAACCAGGCGTACCAACGAAACAATGCAGAAGGCGACAGACGTTATGCACAAATCGCCACAGCTCCTCGGCGCCGGCGTCCACACCGCGGCCCCGGGCAAGGACTACCCGCTGCACGCCCACACGTCCTGGGAACTCGTGTACTACGTTCGCGGCCGCATCACCTGCCCAGTCGGCGACGAGACGTACGACGCGACGCCCGGCACCGTACTACTCACCCCACCGAACACCTGGCACGCCGAGCAGAGCCGTACCGGGTACGCGAACCGCTTCCTCCAGGTAGATGCCCCGAGCAACCACCCGTGGCCGCGCAGGTGCTACGACGACACCGACCACACGCTGCGCCGGGTGTTCGACGCACTGGTCCGCGAGACCGGCAGCACCGAGCTCCGCGAGACAGGAAGTGACGAGCTCCGCGCGATCCTGCTCACCGAACTCGACCTCCGCCTCCGCCGCGCCGCGGCCCCACCACCCACGCCCGCCGAACAACTCGTCGCCCAAGCCGAGCAGCTCTTCGAGGAACGCTTCGCCGACCGTCCTCGCATCGCCGGCATCGCCCTCGAGCTGGGCATCTCCCCCTCAGGTCTGCGCGCCGCGTTCGCCCGAGTACGCCGTACCAGCCCGCAAGCCGCCCTCCAGGCCGTACGCCTCCGCCACGCCCTGGCCCACATCCGCAACTCCACCCTCCCCCTCCAAGCAATAGCCGACCTCACCGGCTACAACTCGGTCAGCCATCTCTCTCGCCACGTCAAATCCACCACCGGCACCCCACCCGGCGCCCTCCGCCCCACCTCCACGCGCCGAGTCGTGGCAGACGGCTAGGACCCCCGTCGTCGAGTCGTGGACATCGGCTCGCCGGAGCAGCCGTTTCTCACGACTCGGCGAAGGCTTCGTCGACCGTCGTGAGGGTGATGTTGTGGTCCGCGATGACCTGGCGGATCTCCGGGTCGAGGACGATCTCCTGGTCCGACAGCCGGTACTCCTCGGCCCAGCGGTACGTGTCCGAGCCCGGCCGGTGGAGCGCGCCCAGCTCGGGCTGAGCCGCGGCGCAGTGGGTCACGAGCAGGTGCACCCCGGGCGTCAGCTTGTCCAAGTACGACAGGGCCCAGGCCTTCTTGTCGGGCTGATGGCTCAGGGTTTCGATCGATCCGAACCGTTGCGCCTCGAC
Source organism: Kribbella sp. NPDC004536 (assembly GCF_042873835.1). Taxonomy (NCBI): domain Bacteria; kingdom Bacillati; phylum Actinomycetota; class Actinomycetes; order Propionibacteriales; family Kribbellaceae; genus Kribbella; species Kribbella sp. NPDC004536. The sequence goes on from NZ_JBIALY010000004.1 coordinate 357,840, forward strand.
CGGCGAGTAGATGAACGGCTTCCCCGCGGCCGCCGACACCTCGTCGTACGCCGACGGCACCGAAGCCCCCATGTGTACGTCGAGGTACCCGATCGTCAGCCCCTCCGCCGCGAACTGCGCGACCTGCGCCGACAGCTCCCGCACCGCGTCCTCGTGCGTGATCGCCGCACGCGCCTCCTCGACCGTCCGCAGGAACGTGCCGTCCGGACCCACCAACGAGACACCGTCGGTCAACGGCCGCCACCGGAGGAAGTCCCACTCGCACGTCAGCGTCTGATGTACGCCGAGCGGGATCGCGAACTCCCGCGCCAACGCCGCCGCCTCGGTGAACCAAGGACATGCCGCCATTGTCGAGACCTGCGTGACGATCCCTTCCCGGAACGCCTGCACGGTCCCGACATTCACGGCATGACACATGCCGAAGTCGTCGCCCTGAACGATCAGCTGAACCTCACTCATGCGAACAGATCCTACGGCCCGGCGAGCTTGCTGACTTCAGGAGTCGGGCTGGTGTTGAAAGCACATGCACGTGGGTACGACGCGAGGCAGCCGCGGGTCGTCATCAGCGCCGTGTAGTAGTCGATGTACCGGAACCCGTACGTCTCGCCCCGCGCGAACGCCTGGTGCCGGATCGCGGACACCCAGCGGTAGAACGCCTCGTCGGAGATCGGTACGTACCGCGTGGGCGTGAAGCCCTCCATGTCCTCCCAGTTCTCGGCGTGCATGAACGTCCGTACGCCGTGCCGCGGCAGCTCGGCCACCCGCGCGGCGAGTTCGGCGTACGGCGTGAGCGCCTTGAAGTCCTCGTCCGACTCGATCGGGAGGCCGGCCAGGAACCGTGCCCGCTCCGCCACGAGCGCGGTGTTCTCGTGGTCGCCGTGGATCGAGTTCTTCCAGTGCGTGATGATCGTGTCGGGCTTCTTCTCGCGGATGATCCGGGCCAGCTCGAGCGCGACGTCGTCGGTCGACGGCAGGAATCCGTCGCTGTGGTCGAGGACCTGGAAGTCGGCGCCGATCGCCTCCGCGAACGCCGTACCCTCGGCGATCTTCTGCCTCTTGTAGTCCGCCGGCGTCATCCGCGGGTGTCCGCGTTCGCCAGGGGTGAGCGCGACGATCGTCGCCGACGCACCCTCCAGGACGAGCTTGGCGAGCGTCGGCCCGGCGGTCAGGTCCATGTCACCGATGTGCGCGCCGATCGCCAGCACGTTGCCACTCATAGATCGCTCCTCATTTCAGGCCACTGAGCACGACGCCACGGACGTAGTACTTCTGCAACAGCAGGAACACGACCAGCACCGGCAGCGTGCTGATCACCAGCCCGGCCATCACGATCGGCATCGTCCGGTCCGGGTCGAGGAAGCTCTGCAGCAGTTGGATGCCGACCGGCAGGGTCTGCAGGTCGGGGTCGGACGACGAGATCAGCAGCGTCCAGATGTACTCGTTCCAGGTGCCGATGAACGTGATCAGGCCGAGCGTGATCGCGACCGGCTTGGTCTGCGGCAGCACGATCAGCCGCCAGGTCTGCCACTGGTTCGCACCGTCGATCTTGGCCGCCTCGAGCATCTCGTCCGGCAGCGGGACCATGAACTGGCGCATCAGGAAGATCCCGAATCCGCTGACCGTGAACGGCAGGATCAGCGCGATCAAGCTGGTGGTGAGGCCACCGTCACCACCGCGGCCGAGGATGTCGTTGCCGCCGGCAAGCGGCCAGTTCAGCATGATCAGGAACGTCGGGATCAACAGCAGGAACGGCGGCAGCATCATCGTCGCGAGGATGAACCGGAAGATCACCGCGCGGCCACGGAACCGCAGCTTGGCCAGGGCGTACCCGGCCATCGAGGACGTGACCAGCACGGAAACCGTGACCGAAACTGTGACGATCACGCTGTTCTTGAACAGGTGCAGCAGCTGCAGCTGTGCGAACGCCTCGCGATAGTTGTCGAGGTTGAACGACGAGGGCAGGAACTTGTACGGGATCACGCCGTACTCCCCCGCACCCTTGAACGAGCTCATCACCATGTCGAGGAACGGCATCACCATCGCCACCGCGCCGAGAATCACCACCAGGTACGCGAACCACGGAAAGCGCCGTTTCACGAGGTTTCCTCCCCGCGCCGCCGGGCGATCCACAGCTGCAGCAGCGTGATCGCCAGGATGATCACGAACAGCACCATCGCCATCGCGCTCGCCGTACCCCACGCGCCGTACTTGAACGCCCGCTGGTACATCTCGAACGCCGCGACGTTGGTCGCGTTCACCGGGCCGCCGTCGCCGGTCATCACGATGATCAGCGCGAACGACTGCAGTCCGCCGATGAACTGCGTGATCAGTACGAACAGCAAGGCCGGCCGCAGCAGCGGCAGCGTGATCGACCAGAACAGGTGCCACGAGTTGGCGCCGTCCACTTCGGCCGCCTCGTAGTACTCCGCGGGGATCGCCTTCAAACCGGCGGTCAGGATCAGTACGGCGCCGCCGATCGAGGCCCACGCCTGGACGACGGTCACCGACGGCAGCGCGTACGACGCGTCGGACAGAAAGCCGATGCTGTTCACGCCGAGCTTGTTCAGCACGCCGTTGATCAGCCCGGCCGGCTGGTACATCATCTTCCACACGTTGCCGATGGCCACCACCGTCGCGACCACGGGCAGGAAGTACAGCACCCGCCAGAAGCCCTGGAACGACAACCGGTCGATGCAGTAGGCAACGAGTACCGATCCGAAGGTGGCCAGGAACACCGAGCCGAACGCGAACAGCAACGTGTTCACGAGGATCGGCTTCACGAACGTCCCGTTGAAGCTCAGTACGTCGCCGAAGTTCTTGAAGCCGGCCCATTTCAACGTGCCGAGGTCGAAGCCGCCCCAGTCCGAGAACGCGAGCACGATCGCGAAGATGAACGGCAGGATCAGGAACACGCAGAAGAACAGCAGGGCCGGCGACAGGAACAGGTACGCCGCCCGCCCCTCGCGGTGCAGCTTGCCGATCCGCCGGGCCGGCACCGCGACGGCGCCGACCCTGGAGACGGCGGTCGTCATTGCGGCTTGACCGCCTTCGCGGCCTGGGCCAAGGCGTCGTCGGAGTTCTTGCCGTCGGCAAGTACGCCCATGATCGCGTTGTGCAGCGCGGTCTTCGCCTCGTACGCGCCGGGCTGGTTCGGCTCGGCCATCGCGTACGTCGCGGCGTCGTAGATCGGCGCCAGGTTCGGGTCGGACAACGACTTCTTGTACTCGGCCTGATCCGCGGTCCGCGGCGGGATCAGGCCCTGGTCGGCCAGCCACTTACCGGTCTCGGTCACCTTGCCGTCAGCCGTCTTGTGCTCGTTCATCCAGGTGAGGAACTTCCATGCCTCCGCCGAGTGCTTGCTGCGCTGGTTCACGCCCATGAAGAACCCGTACGCGAGCGAGCCCTTGCTGCCCGCGGTCGGGCCGGGGATCGCGGTCACGCCGACGTCGGTGGAGTACTTGTCCTTCATCTGCGTCTTCAGGCTGCCGATCCACCAGCCGGCCTGGATCGCCATCGCGACGCCACCGCTGCGGAACTGCTTGGTCGGCGAGATTGACGGGTTGGTCGCCTTCGCGGCCGCGAGGTCCGACTCGAACTTGAGCGCCGCCTTGCCCGCGGCGTCGTCGAACTGCGCCGTCCCGTCCGGTGCGAGGAACTGGCCGCCGGCGGAATCGAGCAGCGACAGGAACGGGTGCACCGACTTGTTGTCGCCGTCCTGGATCAGGCTGAGTCCTTCGACCTGGATGTTGCCTTTGGCATCCCGCTTGACTGTTTTGCGAGCGGCGTCGGCGAGCTCGGCCCAGGTCGTCGGCGGCTTGCTGATGCCGGCCGCGGCGAGGATCTTCTTGTTGTAGAACAGCACGTACGTGTTCAGCTCGGTCGGGTACCCGAGCAGCGTGTCGCCGGTGGTGACCGCGCCGAGCGCCGCCGGGCTGTACTCCGCCTTGATCTTGGTGGCGATGTCGTCCGGGACCTTCGCGACCACGTTCGCCTTCATCAGCTGGCCGCCCCACAGGCCGTACGCGCTGACGATGTCGGCGCCACGGCCGCCGGTCTGCCGGACCGTCATCGTGGTCAGCAGGTCGTCGAACTTGACCACCTGCGACTTCACCTGGATCTTCGGGTTCTCCTTGTTCCACTCCTGGATCATCTTGTCCAGGCCTTCCTTCGACGGGCCGTCGCTGTAGTGGCTCAACAGCGTCAGCTCGACCTTGTCGCCGCTGCCACCCGAACCGCTGCCCCCACCACAGGCGGCAGCGGTTGCGAGCAGGCCGAATGCAACAGCAAGCCGCAGAATCCTCATCGTCATTCCTTCTCGCCGGCCGGGTGCAACGGCGCCCGGAGGATGGTGAACGTGCGGGTGATCTCGAACCCGGTCTTCAGGTACAGCTGTCCCGCGGCGGACTTCTCCCCGGTCCACAGGAACCAGGCACTGTGGGCGCCGGCGGCAACCATCCGCTCCAGCGTCAGGTGCAGCAGCACCTTCCCGAGCCCGGTACCGCGGGACGCCGGCAGTACGCCGAACGGCCCGAAGCGGTCGATCACGCCTTCATAGGTCCCATGCATCGCCCAGCCGAGGATCGCCCCACCGGGTTGTGCTCGATTTTCTTGGCGCGCCACCACGATCCTGTCGAGTGGCAGACCGGATAGGACGCCCTCGCGGATCGCGCGCGCCCAGTCCGGGTTGAACTCCGCGCCGGCGATCGCGATCAACGCGGTCAGCTCGTCGCCGGAAGGTGCACCAAAGCTGTAGCCCTCGGCCGTCAGCGCGTCGATCCGCTTGCGGACCTCGTCCGGTACGGCGTACCCGACCAGACTGCGGTCCATCGCGACGGCGTCGTACCCGCGCTCGAACCCGATCGACGTGAGCAGTCGCGCCGCCGCCGGATAGCGGGCCGCGTCCAGGCCGGGGAGGAAGTAGTTCGGGGTGTACGAGGAGAAGAAGACCTCGGTCCGCCCGTGCGACCGCAGCCAATCGGTTGCCGCGGTCAACAACGCACGGCCGAGACCTCGCCCGCGGTGGTCGGGATGGACGAAGAAGAACGGGATCCAGCCGGACGCCGGTTCGAGGTCACCTGGGTTGCCAGGGTCGGCCGCGATCAGCCGGCGGACGGCGTACGCGGCGCCGACGATCTGATCATTGATCACGGCTACCTGGAGACCGGCCGCGTCGAAGTTGCGATCGAGCAGGAACAGGTCACGGAACCGCTGGTAGGAGATCGGATCGGCGGGTGCGGCGGCCGTCCAGACGGCGGCGAGTTCGGCGCCGTCACCGACCTCGAACGTCCGAATCGTCACGCCTGCGCCTCCGGCGCGACTCGCCGCCCGCGGCTCCTCGGAGCCGCTCGTCGTGGGCGGGACTTCGGCGGGGGTCATCGTGGGGTCCCTTCGTAGAGCAGTGCGTCCGGGCGGGCCCAGCCGGCGGGTGTGGTTGCCGGGGGCAAGAGGTCGACCGGGTCGTCGCCGGCTTCAAGCGTCTTGCGCAGCGAGTCCGAGCCCCACAGGCGGTCGAGCGACGGCAGCATCGCGAAGTCGTCCGGGTACAGCTCCCGCAGTACCCGCAGCATCTCCAGCGCGGTCCGTACCGGCTCGAACGCGTCCCGATCGGTCAGATGCAGTTGTACGCCGGACACCGCAACGCCCGCGTGCTTGCTGAACACCGGCTCGAACCACGTCCGCCGGAAGATCACTCCAGGCAGTCCGAGCGCGCGCAGCGCCGGCACGAAGCGGTCGTCGACATACGGCGCACCGATCGTCTCGAACGGTCGCGTCGTACCACGGCCCTCGCTGAGGTTCGTACCTTCGAAGAGGCCGGTGCCGGGATAGACGAGCGCCGTGTCCAAGGTCGGCATGTTCGGCGACGGCGGTACCCAGGGCTCGACGCCGCGGGTCCCGCGGGTCCAGCCCTCGAGCTCGACGACGGTCGCCGGACCCAGCTGGCGCGCCAGTTCGCCGACCGTCAGCCCGTGCCGGAGCGGGATCGGTGCGCGCCCGACGAAGCTCTCGAAGCCGGGCTGCAGCAGCGGTCCCTCGACCCGGACACCACCGAGCGGGTTGGGGCGGTCGAGGACGACGAACGGCTTGCCGAGCCGCGCGGTCGCCTGCTGGCAGTCGTACATCGTCCAGACGTAGGTGTAGAACCGCGTCCCGATGTCCTGGATGTCGAACAGCAGTACGTCGACGTCGGCGAACAACTCGTCGAGCGCTTCGCCCTGGCGCTCGTACGTGTCGAACACCGGCAGCCCGGTGTCCGGGTCGACGCCCGCGCCTTCACTCGCGCCCGCTTGGGCCGTACCGCGTAGACCGTGCTCGGGACCGAACAACGCCGTCAACGGCAACCCGGCCGCACGCAACGCGACCGAGGTCGGCGTGAGGTCCGGCAGCACGCCGGTGAAGTTCGTGATCAGCCCCAGGCGCCCGTCCGGCACCAACCCCGGGTCCTCGGCCAGACGCTGCGCGCCGGTCCGGACCACCATCGCTACCACCAACCCAGATCGTGGATCCTGCAGGAACTGGGTTGAAAACTTACCGATGACCTCCGCCGAAGGTCAATGGATTACGGACAACCGTTTACCAGGGTCAATCGATGAAGGGCGTCAGGGCGGCAAGGAAGTCGTCGAGGCGTTCGGCGTGGACCCAGTGGCCTGCTTCGGGGATCTCCGTGTACTGGGCGTGGGGGAAGTACGAGGCGATGGTTGCGCGGTGGTCCTGTTGGACGTAGTCGGACTTGCCGCCGTAGATGAACAGGGTTGGGCCGTCGTACGTCAGTCCCGTCGACTCGGCCGGCCAGCCGGAGATCTCCGGGAGGGCGGCCTCGATCACCGGGAGGTTCGGGCGCCAGCGGGCGCCGTCCGCGTCGAGGATCAGGTTCTGCAGGAGGAACGCCCGCGTTCCGGGCGTCGGTACGGCGTCGGCGAGTTGGGCGTCGACCTCAGCGCGCCGGGTGACGGATGCCAGCGAGGCGTTCCGCATCGCGCGGGCGTACTCGACGAAGGCCGGCGGGTACGCGACCGGCGCCGCGTCCACGACCACGAGCCGCTCCACCACGGACGGGTGCTGCAGCGCTGTCAGCATCGCGGTCTTGCCGCCCATCGAGTGCCCGGCCAGCGCGACCGGCCCGACGCCGAGCGACTCGATCGTCTCGCGGACGTCGTCGGCCATCTCCGGGTAGCTCATCGTGTCCACGTGCGGCGAGCTGCCGTGGTTGCGCAGGTCGAACGCGAACACCCGGTGCCGGCCGGCGAGCCGCCGGGCCGCGGTCATCCAGTTCCGCCCCGAGCCGAACAGACCGTGCATCACTACGACCGGCGTACCCGACTCGCCGTACGACGTGACCGGAAGCTTCATGCACGCACCTTTCAACGGCTCCGCTGCCAGCAGGCCGTGTGCCAATGACGCCGCTCGTCGAGAGATTGCGCACCGCCCAGCGCGCCGAGCAGGCTCGGGTTGTCCGGCCACACGACCACGTGCGGCGTGGCCGGCGGGATCAACTGGTCGCACCCCGGGCAGCGGTACGACTTCGCCGACGCGGACCCGGACACCCGCCGCACGTTCCACTCGCCGCCCGCCTTCACCTCACGGGACTGGGTACCACCGAGCAGCGGCCGGTCGCTGACCGGCCGCTGCCACTTGGAAGGCTTTCTGCGCGACATAGCCATACCAGGCTAGTCGTATGACCTAGCTCACCTGGCCACCGCGTACGCCGCGCAGCCGATCAGTTCCATCGACACCTGGAGGCGCTCGAGGCTGACGTTCTTCGCGATCGTGTCCTCGGGCGAGTGGTACGGCGGTTCGAGGAACGACGGCGCCAGCTCACCGCGCCAGGAGAAGTTCGCCGACGCGATGCCGACCTCCTGGAACGACTGGTGGTCGGAGGCACCTCGTTGTACTGGTCCGACCAGTTGCGCGTCGTACCCGAGCCGCTGGCCGGCCGCGCGGACCGCGTCCGTCGCGGTGTTCGCGAGGCCGGTGAACGAGAGCAGCCAGTACGTGACGGCCGGGTCCCAGCTGGTCGCGACCATGTCGTTCTGGAACACCGCGCGGTACCGGTCGCGCTGGTCCTGGGCGAGCTGCGCGACGTGGTACCGCGAGCCGATCAGCCCCTGTTCCTCCGATCCCCAGAGCGCGAACCGCAGCGTCGCGTCGGTCGGGATCCGGCTGAACACCCGCGCGAGCTCCATCGTCAACACGGTTCCGGAACCGTCGTCGTTCGCTCCTGGAGCACCCGGGACGGTGTCGTAGTGGCCGCTCACCATCACGATCGGACCGTCGGCCTTGCCGCGGCGCTCGCCGATCACGTTGTTGGAGATGAGGCCCCGATGTGCCGTCGTACTGATCTTCAACGGCAACGAGGTGACGACCGCGAGCGCCTCGCGGATCAGGCGCTTCTGCACCTGGGCGACCCCGATCACCGGGATCGGTGCACTGGTCAGACCAGTCGGCGAGAACGCCGACGCCCGCCGCGGGTACACCTGGTCGGCCGGCAGCAGGATCACGCCGACCGCACCCCGCGCCGCGGCCTCCGCCACCAAGGCGGGACGCGCGGCCGCGGTGTCGTCCGCGATCACGATCGAACCGGCCACCTCAGCAGGCCAGACCGGCGCAGTCGCCGGACCGACGTCGCGGACCGGCCCTTCGACCGTGACGTCGAGCTTGCCGCCCGGTGCGGCCCCGGCCTGCCAGCACAGGTCGTCCGGCAGCATCCCCCGTACGTCGGTGATCTGGGCGAGGAACTTGTCCGCGACCGGGAACGGCTCGAGCCGGGTCCGGTACCCGAACCTGTCGAGCTGTCCGGCGATGTAGTCGGCGGCGCGTTTCTCGCTCTGCGTACCGCCGATGCGTGGACCGATCCGCTCGGACAGCACCTGGAGATGCTGCAGCGCGCGCTCGGACGACAGGCCGGACACGATCTGCCGGTCGTACCTGTCCAGCTTCGGCCGGTTCACAGCTCCCGGCCGAAGGTCGTCGGCGCCCCACGCGGGCGCAGCGGTCAAAGCAGAGGCGGCGGTGACGCCGGCGACACCGGCGAGCAGGCCTCGGCGACTCAGACCGGATCTGTCGGTCATGAAGGTCTCCCTCAGAAGGTGGGCGGCCCCGAGAGCCCAGACCGTAACTGAGACCCAGCTGAGAAACCTAGGGGTTACAGCGGATTGCTCCGAAGTTCTTCGCCGACCGCGTGCATATGGCGCAACCCCATTCGGTACGAATCGATCAAACCTGTTGAAACGTAGGGCATTCCGATGCCTTCGCAGTACTGCCGGACGATCGGCTGGGCGAACCGGAGGTTGGCCCGCGGCATGCTCGGGAACAGGTGGTGCTCGATCTGGTAGTTGAGGCCGCCCATCAGCCAGTCGGTGACCAGGCCGCCGTTCACGTTCCGCGAGGTGAGCACCTGCTTCTCCAGGTGACCCCAGTTGCTGTCGGCATCGGGCATCTCCATGCCCTTGTGGTTCGGGGCGAACACGCTGCCGAGGTGCAGCCCGAAGACCATGTGGTGCACCAGCGCGAACACCAGCGCCTGCGCCGGCGACAGGATCAGGAACAGCGCGCTGAAGTACAGCACCAGATGCGCGGCCATCAGGCCGATCTCGAGCTTCTCGGTCCGGCGGCGCGCGAGCAGGAAGCGGATACTCGACACCTTCAGGTTGAAGCCCTCGAGCGTGAGCAGCGGGAAGAAGATCCGCGCCTGGTTGCGCGTGAGCCAACCCTCGAGACCCTTGCGGCCCTCGGCCTGCTGCAGCGTCCAGACGAAGACGCCCTCGCCGACGTCCGGGTCTTTGTCGGTGTGGTTCGGGTTCGCGTGGTGACGGTTGTGCTTGTCGACCCACCAGGCGTAGCTCATACCGAGCACCAGGTTGCCGTGCAGCATCCCGATCCAGTCGTGCAGCTTGCGCGAGCCGGCGATCTGCTGATGCCCGGCGTCGTGCCCGAAGAACGCGGCCCGGGTGGTCAGGATCCCGAGCGGAAGTGCGAGCAGGATCACCCACCAGGACGCCCCGATCGCCGCGATCCCGGCCCAGGTCAGCGCCATCAGCGCGACGTTGATACCGATCGCCATCGCGTACGCCGCGGTCCGGCGTTCCAGGAGTCCGGCTGCCTTGATCTCCCGCAGCAGTGGGGAGAAATCGGAACGGCGGGTAGCAACAGGTGACACGACAGGCTGAGCCATCAGGTCCTCGTCTCGAGAGCGGTGGGAGGCCTAGGCGTACAGCCGCGGCCAGCGTACGGCATCAACCCTCTGCGCCCTAACCGCTGAAAACATGAGAGCTACTACCCAAATACCGAGGGGTGACAGCCCTCCGGCGGGAGTGGAGTTAACCCCACCGCCCCTGAGCACACGCTGAGTCATGATGGAGGACATGAGCACTGTCGCCACCACCGAAGCACCGCCGATGCGGTACCCGAAGGTCGCCCAGCCGTGGATCGCGCTGTTCCTGGCGATCCTGGCCGAGCTGGGGATCGCGCTGTTCGTGCTCAGCGTGGTGTCCGTGCCGCTGATCACGGTCTGGGTCGGCATCCCGCTGCTGCTCGTGGTCGTACCGACCGCGCGCTGGTTCGCGAACTGCCACCGCACGATCATGGCCGGCTTCCTCGGCGAGCGGATCCCGCGGCCGTACAAGCAACCGCCGCTGCCCGGCATGCTGATGCGGCTGCGGACGATCCTCACCGACGCGCAGACCTGGCGGGACGTCGCGTGGCTGCTGGTGAACGCGGTCGTCGGCTTCACGCTCTGCCTGCTGAGCGCCGTACTGTTCCTGGCCGGGCTGTTCTACCTCGTCTACCCGCTGCTCGTCGGCGTCACGCCGGAGGGTGTCTTCACCGAGCCGTTCGGCGGGCTGTTCCATGTGAACTTCTGGACCAGCTTCCTGGTGATGCCGGTCGCGCTGATCGCGTTCGTGATCTGGAACGCGGCCGGCGAACGACTGCTGAAGGCGAACGCGTTCCTGGCCCGCTCGCTGCTCGGCCCGACCGAGAGCGCGAAGCTGGCGATGCGGGTCCGTGAACTGTCCGAGTCCCGGGCCGAGACCGTCGACACCCAGGCGGCCGAGCTGCGCCGGATCGAGCGCGACCTGCACGACGGCGCCCAGGCCCGGCTGGCCGCGCTCAGCATGAACCTCGGCATGGCCGAGGAGATGGTCGCCCGCGACCCGGCCCAGGCCGCCGCGCTGCTGACCGAGGCCAGACTGTCCGCGAGTACGGCACTGTCCGAGCTGCGCGACCTGGTCCGCGGCATCCACCCGCCGGTGCTCGCCGACCGTGGCCTCGAGGGTGCGGTCAAGGCGCTCGCGCTGACCTGCCCGTTCAAGGTCGACGTCACCTTCGACGTCCCCGGCCGGCCGGCCGCGCCGGTCGAGTCCGCGGCCTACTTCGCGGTCGCCGAATGCCTCGCGAACGCGGTCAAGTACTCGGCCGCCACGAACGCCTGGATCCAGATCACCCACGAGGACGAGAAACTGCACATGATCGTCGGCGACGACGGCGTGGGAGGCGCCGAGGTCAAGCCCGGCGGCGGTCTGTACGGTATCGAGCGGCGGCTGGCCGCCTTCGACGGTACGTTGACCGTGGTGAGCCCGAGCGCCGGGCCGACCACCGTGATCATGGAGCTGCCTTGCGAGTCCTCATCGCTGAAGACCACGCCCTCCTCCGGGACGGCCTGATCCGCCTGCTGGAGGCGCACGACTTCGAGGTCGTGGAAGCGGTCGACAACGGACCCCGGCTGGTGCCCGCACTCGTCGAGCACCGGCCGGACGTCGCGGTCGTCGACGTCCGGCTGCCACCGACGTTCACCGACGAGGGCCTGAAGGCCGCGATCGAGGCCCGTACCCAGGTTCCCGGCCTGCCGATCCTGGTGCTCTCGCAGTACGTCGAACAGCTCTACGCCCGCGAGCTGCTCACCGGCGGCGGAGGCGGTGTCGGGTACCTGCTCAAGGACCGGGTGTCGAACGTCGCCGAGTTCCTGGACGCGGTCCGCCGGGTCGCGGGCGGCGGTACGGCAATGGACCCGGACGTGATCGGTCAGCTGCTGGCCCGCAACACCAAGGACTCCCCCGTCAGCCGGCTCACGCCGCGCGAGTCCGAGGTGCTGGGGCTGATGGCCGAAGGCCGGTCGAACGCCGCCATCGCCGGCGCGCTGTTCGTCACCGAGAAGGCGGTCAGCAAGCACACGAACAACATCTTCGCGAAACTCGACCTGCCGCCGTCGGAGGACGACAACCGCCGGGTGATGGCGGTGCTCACCTACCTGTCGGCGCGCTGAGGTTCAGGCCACCTGGGCCATGATCGCGGCGGTGTCGAGCCAGACGTTCTCCCGGCTCATCAGCCCGTCGCGGAACTCGCAGACGTGCAGGATCCGGTACTGCACGACCTTGCCGCGCGCCTGCGGGCCGAAGTCGTCGTTCACGATCCGCTGGGTCGCGAGCACCTCGTCGACCACGAAGCCGTCGCCGTGGTAGCGGCGTACGGGTTCGTACTTCTCCTCGTCGGCCTGTGCGAAGAGCATCTTGTACCGCTCGGCGATCGCCTCGCGGCCGACCAGCACGCCCATCCCCACCACGTCGTGCTCGGCGTCCTCGGTCAGGGTGCCGAGCAGGGTGTCCAGGTCGTGCGCCACCTCGGCGGTGAAGTGGCGGTCCAGAACCGCGTCCATCTCATCCGGTGTCATCTTGTCCCCCTTCGTAAGATACTTCTATCGTTATGAGAAAATCTTCTCACGTCAAGTAGGATCTTCGGCATGACTGGTCGGGAACGGCAGAAGCAGCGCACCCGGAGCGCGCTGGTCGAGGCGTACAACGAGCTGGTCCGGCAGGGGCACTCGCCGAACGTCGCGCAGGTCGCCGAGGCGGCGCAGGTCTCGGTCGCGACGGCGTACCGCTACTTCCCCAACCCGGAGTCGTTGCGCGCGGACGCCGCCGTCGCCGCGGCCCGTACCCAGCCGGACTTCGCTGCGTTGCTGGATGCGGCCGGCGACGATCCGGTGGTCCGGATCGAGGTGCTCGTACGAGCGATCGCCCGCTGGCAACTGAACGACGAGCCGGTGTGGAGGGGCGTACTCCGCGCCACCCTCGAACGCTGGTTCGCCCAACACGAGAGCACGACACGCACCCCCACCCCCGCCCCGGCCCGATCCACCACGACCGCCGCCTCCACCGCCGCCGCAGGCGGCGCGGAGCGCGCGGGCGGCACGGAGGGTGGGATCGACGTGGTGCCGGTTCGATCGACTGCTCGGGAGGACGTGGTCAGGCTTGCATTGCGGTCGCTCGAAGCGGAGCTCTCGCCGGCCGGATTCCGGCAGTTGGTGAACACGGTGATGCTGACGTGCGGCGTCGAGGCGCTGATCGCCACCCGCGACGCCGCCGGCCTCGACCCTCACGAGGCCGAGGAAACGATGGTCGCCGCCGCCCGCACCCTGGTCGCCGCCGCGCTCAAGCGCGGCTAGGCCCGGCTGGGAAAGAAATGGTCACCACGTGCCAGTTTGTTTCCCGACCGACCGACCAACCCGCACCAGGCTAGGTGCGGATTCGGCTGAGGAACTCGCGGGTGCGGGGTTCGCGTGGCGCGTCGATCACCTGGTGGGGTGGGCCGAGCTCGAGGGGGCGGCCTTGGTGGAGGAAGCAGACCTGGTCGGCGACCTCGCGGGCGAAGGTCATCTCGTGCGTGGAGACGAGCATCGTCATCCCCTCGGACTTCAGTTCGCGGAGCAGGTCGAGGACCTCACCGACGAGTTCGGGGTCGAGCGCGGACGTCACCTCGTCGAGCAGCATCAGCTGCGGCGAGTTGACCATCGCCCGCGCGATCGCCGCGCGCTGCTGCTGACCACCCGACAGCTCATCGGGTTTCGCCGCCGCCTTGTCCGCCAGCCCGACCCGGTCCAGCATCTGCGACGCCCGGGAACGAGCGGCCTCCCGCGGCACCCGGTGGACGCGGATCGGCGCCAGCGTGATGTTGTCCAGCACACTCAGATGCGGGAACAGGTTGTACGACTGGAACACGATCCCGATCCCGGACCGTACCTTGTCCGCGTCGACCCGCGGATCGGTGATGTCCTGGCCCGCCAGCTCGACCACGCCGTCGTCGACGGTCTCCAGCAGGTTCACGCACCGCAGCAACGTCGACTTCCCGGACCCGGACGCCCCGATCAGTACGACGCACTCGCCCGCCGCGACCTCCAGATCGAACCCGTCCAGTACGACGTTCTCGCCGTACGCCTTCCGCACTCCACGTAACGTCAGCAGGCTCATACCGGTCCGCCTCCCCCGCCGTACCAGCCCTGTCTGCGCGCGACGTAGTCGGTCAACCGCGTCAACGGGATCGTCAGCGCGACGAACAGCAGCCCGGCCACGACGTACGGCGTGAAGTTGAAGTCCTCGGCCGTCTCCAGTTGCGCGGCCCGGATCGCGTCGATGACGCCGAGGACCGCGATCAGCCCGGAGTCCTTCTGCAGGCTGACGAAGTCGTTCAGCAGCGGCGGCAGCACCCGGCGTACGGCTTGTGGAAGTACGACGAACCGCAGCGTCTGCCGGTACGTCAGCCCGAGCGAACGCGCCGCCGCCCGCTGCGACGGATGCACCGACTCGATCCCGGCGCGGAACACCTCGGCGACGTACGACGAATAGGTCAGCACCAGCGCCGCGCCGCCCCAGATCACTGCCTGATTGGGCAGCCCGCGCAACTGCAACGCCGGTACGCCGAAGCCGAGCAGGAAGATCACCAGCAGCAACGGCAGCCCGCGGAACACATCCGTGTACGCGGCCGCGAACACCCGCAGCGGGAAGAAGACCGGCCCGCGCAAGGTCCGCATGATCGCGAGCGTCATCCCGAACACGACGATCAGCACCGAGCAGACCAGCATCACCCGGACGTTCAACCAGAGGCCCTGGGCAACGACCGGCAACGCCTGCCAGCCGCGGTGGACGTCGAAGAACGTCTCCCGGACCCGCGGCCAGCCCGGCGTCGAACCGATGCCCACGACAACCAACGCGAGCAGGACCACCGAGCTGACGACGGCGATCAGGGTCGATCGCCGCGCCTGCCTGCTCCGGTACGCGATCCGCTCACGCTGTAACTCGGACGGTTGCCAATCGCTCACGAGAGTTCGGGAGCGCCCGACTCGGTCAGGTACTGCTTCTGCAGGTTCGCGAGCGTGCCGTCGGCCTTCAGCGCGTCGACGGCCTGGGTGACGCAGGCGGTCAGCTTCGAGTTCTTCTCGAGTACGTAGCCGAATTGCTCGGCCTTCCCGCCGGCCGGCAACTGCCCGACGATCTTGCCGTTGTCGAGCTGCGCGGCGGTCATGTAGAACGCGGTCGGCAGGTCCACCACGATCCCGTCGAGCTGCTTGTTCTTCAGCGCCTGCACCGCGAGATCGTTCGAGTCGAACACGGCCGGCGCGTGCTTCGGCTTCACGATGTCGCGCAGCTCGGCGTAGCTCGTCGTACCGACCTGGGCGCCGAGCTTCGCGTCCGCGAGCTCCGCGACGGACTTCGCGTTCGCGATCTTGCTGCCCGCGGTGGTGATCACGGTCTGCCGTACGTCGTAGTACCCGGAGGAGAAGTCGACGGCCTTACGGCGCTCGTCGGAGATCGACACCTGGTTGACGTCCAGGTCGAACGCCTTCGGACCGGGCGCGAACGCGGTGTTGAACTGTACGGTCTGCCACTTCACCTCGGCCTGCTCGAACCCGAGCTTCTTCGCCAGCGCGTACGTGACCGCCGACTCGTACCCCTTGCCGTTGCTCGGGTCGTTGTTGCTGAACCACGGTTCGTACGCCGGCTTGTCGGTGCCGACCGTCAACGTGCCGGCCGTCTTCACCGCCAGCTTGTCCTTGGCGCACGCATCCGCCCCCGACGGCGTCGACGTACCGGACGACTTGTTGTCCTCCGGCGCACACGCCCCCAACCCCACGACCGCCAGCACGGCCACCCCTGCCAGAACACCCCGGTTTCTCATGCGGAGAAGACTAAGACCTGCGGCGGTACTTCGTGGGGCTGGATCCGGTATGTAGGCGGAAGCGGGTGGAGAAGTAGAGCGGGTCGGCGTACCCGACCTGGGCGGCGACCGAGGCGACTGGGCGGCTGGTGAGTTCGAGCAGGCGGGCGGCGGCATCCAGGCGGCGGCGTTCGACGAACTGCTGCGGGGTGACGCCGAGCTGCTCACGGAACAGGTGCGCGAACCGGGACGTCGACAGATTCACCGCGCGGGCAAGCCGGGGGACGTCGAGGTCGGCGGTCAGGTCCTGGTCAACCAGTTCTATCGCGCGCAACAGGCGGTCGTCGATCTGGACCGCCTTCGGGTTCTGGGTGTCGCACCACAGCAGCGCGGCCTCGAGCGAGTTGGCGCTCAGTTGCTCGGCCTGCGGGAGGACGCTGTGCTGATGCCGTACGGCGTCCTTCAAGTGGTCCGCGATCCGGTGGAAGGTGGGCTCCGCGGGGTGCAACTGGACGGTGCCGGGGGCAACTTCCGGCCAGTCGAGCAACGGCAGCCAGTCGGGCTTCGGGTGCATGTGCGTGTACAGGAAGTGCCAGCGGTCACCGACCGTCGCGTAGTCGTGCTCGGTGCCTGGTCTGACCAGTGTGACGCTGCCCGGCGTCGCGGCGACCTGACCGAATCGTCCCTGTCCGTCGAGGGTCTGGACGAGCAGCCAGTCGGTCGTCCCGCGCCGCCGGTACGTCGCGTACTCAGGCCCTTCGTCGAACTCGCCGACCACCAGCCGGCGTACCGTCGGATGCGGCGACTCAGCAGGATATCGAAGGTTCACAGCTCGATAGGCTATCGCTTGAAACAGGTGGCGCACCTGATTCTGGAGCCATGACAGTCGCCGAGATCTACCAGCGGGACGGCATCGTCCAGGTCCCGCAACTGCTCGAACCCGCCGAGGTGGAGCGGATCCGCAAGGTCTACATGGAGCAGGTCGAGGCCGACCTCTCCCTCGCCCACGACGACGGAGTCCCCGACGACGACCCGCTGAAGAAGTACCCGCGGTTCGTGCACCCGCACCGGCGGACCGACACAGAGGCCGGCGCGATCGCGCTCGAGCTGATGCTGGACGACCGGATCCTCGATGTCGTCCAAGCCCTGATCGGTCCGGCGCTGGGCGCCCAGTCGATGTTCTACTTCAAGCCACCGGGCGCCCGCGGCCAAGCCTTGCACCAGGACAACACGTTCCTGCGCGCCGACCCCGAGACCTGCCTCGCGGCCTGGATCGCGATCGACGACGTCGACTCCGCGAACGGCGGCCTCCAGGTCGTCCCCGGTTCGCACCGCACCGAGTTGCTCTGCCCGGAACCGGCCGACCTGGCGGAGTCGTTCAGCAACGCACAGGTCGCCGTACCCGACGGCCTGTCCAAGGTCCAGACCAAGATGACCGCCGGCGACGTCCTGTTCTTCCACGGCAGCGTCGTCCACGGCTCCCGCCCGAACTCCACCCAGGACCGCTTCCGCCGCGCCCTGATCTTCCACTACATCCCCGAAGACAGCGAGGAGATCGCCGCCTTCTACAACCCCCTGATCCGCCCCGACCGCCGCGAAACAGTCCTCCCCGAAGCAATCGGCGGCGGCCCCTGCGGCGACTACGCGGAGATGGAGCCCTAGTTGCTGCTGTAGTCGCGGAAGCCGCGGCCGGTTTTGCGGCCGAGGTAGCCGGCGGTTACCAGGTGTTCCAACAAGGGGGCGGGGGCGAAGCCGGGTTCGCGGAACTCCAGGTACAGGGTGCGCTGGATGGCGAGGGAGACGTCGAGGCCGACGACGTCGAGGAGGGCGAAGGGCCCCATCGGGAGGCGGCAGCCGAGTTTCATGGCGGCGTCGATGTCGTCGACGCCGGCGTAGTGGGCCTCGAGCATCCGGACGGCGTCGTTCAGGTACGGGAACAGCAGGGCGTTGACGATGAAGCCGGCGCGGTCGCCGCAGCGGACCGGGTGCTTGCCGGCGGCAACGGCTACGGCGGCGACGGTGTCGGCGACGTCCTGCGCGGTGCTGACCGTACTGACGACCTCGACCAGCTGCATCACCGGCGCCGGGTTGAAGAAGTGCAGACCGACCACGTCGGCCGGCCGCTTGGTCGCCATCGCGAGGTCGATCACCGGCAGCGACGAGGTCGTGGTGGCCAGGATCGCGCCCGGCTTGCAGATCTCGTCGAACGTCTCGAACAGCGCCTGCTTGACGCTCAGCTCCTCGACCACGGCCTCGATGACCAGGTCGACGGTTGCGAGGTCGTCGAGCTTCGCGGTACCGGTCACCCGGCGCAACGCCGCGTCGCGCTCCTCCGACGAGAGCTTGCCGCGTTGGACGCCCTTCTCCAGCGAGCGTTCCAGCACTCCGCGGACCCGCTCGACCTTCTCGGTGCCGCGGGCCACGTACAGCACGTCGTACCCGGCCTTCGCGAGCACCTCGACGATGCCGACCGCCATCGTCCCGGAGCCGACCACGCCGACTTGCTTGACCGGGCGGACGGCGATGTCGTCACCGGCAACAGAAGGCGTGTGCTCGTCGTCGACCACGACCGGCGAGTCCGCCGACTCGTAGGTGTAGAAGCCGCGCCCGGTCTTCCGGCCGAGCAGCCCGGCGGTGACCATCTGCTTGAGGATCGGCGCCGGCGCGTGCAGCCGGTTCCGGCCCTGCTTGTACATCGTGTCGAGGATCTCGTACGCCGTGTCGAGGCCGATCAGGTCCAGCAGCGCGAGCGGCCCCATCGGGTACCCGCAGCCGAGCCGCATCGCCGCGTCGACGTCCTCGCGGGTCGCGTACCGGGACTCGACCATCGAC
Organism: Kribbella sp. NPDC004536; assembly: GCF_042873835.1. NCBI lineage: Bacteria > Bacillati > Actinomycetota > Actinomycetes > Propionibacteriales > Kribbellaceae > Kribbella > Kribbella sp. NPDC004536. The sequence goes on from NZ_JBIALY010000004.1 coordinate 376,593, forward strand.
ACCGCGTGGTTCAGGTACCCGAACAGCAGCGCGTTCGCGATGAAGCCGGCCCGGTCGGCCGCGACCACCGGGACCTTGTCGAGCCGGCGGGCCAGCGCCTGCACGTCCTCGACCACGTCCGGCTCGGTGACGACGGTCTTGATCACCTCGACGAACTCCTGCACCGGCGCCGGGTTGAAGAAGTGCATGCCGACGACGCGCCGCGGCCGCTGGGTGGCGACCGAGATCTCGGTGACCGACAACGACGAGGTGTTGGTGGCGAGGATCGCGTCCTCGCGGACGATCTTGTCCAGCGTGGCGAAGATCTCGCGCTTCAGCTCGAGCCGCTCGACGACCGCCTCGATCACCAGGTCGCAGTCGGCCAGCGCCTCCATCGAGGTCGCGAACGTGACCCGGTCGAACAGCGCCTGCTGGTCCTCGACCGACAGCTTGCCGCGCTTCACGGCCCGGTCGGTGGAGTGCTGGATGTGGCCGCGGCCGCGCTCGGCCGCCTCCTCGTCCCGCTCGACGCCGACCACGGTCAACCCGTTGCGCGCGAACACCTCGGCGATGCCGGCGCCCATCGTGCCGAGACCCACCACACCCACTGTCGTCAATTCCCGAGCCATGCTCTGCACTATGCCAGTCCCGGTACTGGTCCGCCCATGAGCTGGGTCACCGGCGAGGCCAACTTCACACCGGCTCGTCGAGCACCACCGGCGTGACGGACCAGCCGTCGAGCAGCCACCACGGGTCCGGGGCTCCCTCGAGCGCGGCTGCGATCGGGCGGGGCCTCAGGTCTCGCGCGATGAGCTCCCCGAGCGGCAGCCAGACAGGACGGTAACCACCGAGCGCGAGCTCCGGCCCGTCGCCGGTACCGAACTCGCCGCCGATCACGTCCGCGGTGAAGTAGTGCTGCGTACTGTCCCCGAAGTGCACGACCGCGACCGCGTTGCGGATCTTCACCAGCAGCCCGAGCTCCTCGTGCACCTCGCGCCGGGCCGCCTCCGCGGGACTCTCGCCGTCCTCCACTTGACCACCGGGCAGTACGTGGTACGTCCGCCCGTCCCGGATCCGCTCGATCGCCGCGAGCCCGTCGTTCGTCAGCAGCACCACACCGGCCCGGATCACGACCGCGACGCCAGGATCTGGAACCAGGACCCGATCTTGGAGTCGGTCCGCGTCAACTCGTCGACGGCCCAGCCCGTGGCCGTGAGCAACTCGCGCAACGGATCCTCCTGCCAGAGCACGAAGTGTCGCGGGAGGTCGAGGTGCCGGTTCGACCACTCCTCCCCCTTGCCCTCACGGGTCGCGAAGGCGAGTACGGGCGCGCAGCGGGCCGACTTCCGCAGTACGGCGGTCAGCTCGGCGCGATCGAAGTGCAGGAACACCGCACTCGCGTACACGGCGTCGTACGGTCCGCCGTAGTCGTCGGTGATCGCGTTCAGCCGGTCGGCGGCGTACCCGTCGGCGCGCATCATGTCGACGAACGCCTGGGTCGCGTCGGTACGGCGTACCCGGTAACCGCGGCGCTCCAGCTCGAGGGCGTCCCGTCCGGTACCGCTGCCGAGCTCCAACACCTGTGCACCCGGTGCGACACGCCCGGCGAGCAGATCGATCAAGGCGTTGTTCGGATCCTTGGGGATCGTGTCGCGGAACTTGTCCGGGGCCTGTTCGTACGCGGCCAGCGTGACCTCGTTGTCGGAGGCGATCCGGATCCACCCGTCGCCGGTGTGCTCGACGACGGCGGGGAGTTTCAGGCCGAGGTCCAGCCCGAGTACGACGACGGTCTCGCCACGGTGCAGGTCCGCGATCGCCTGCAGTTCCGCGTCCGGTCGCTGGGTCAGCTCGGGTACGACGGTCAGCCGGACGCCGAGGTGCTCCGCAAGGCTCGACCCGGCCGCGGCCTCGAACGGGCCCGCGTACACCTGCGCCACCCGCTCACCGACCTCCGCGTCCTGAACATCACCAGGCAGCAGCAGGATCCGCGCAGGACACATGAGATTCATCGGGCGACGTACTCCAAGGCGTCGGCGGCGTACTCCGGCCAGACGTCGGACCGGCTGAGCGGGATCTTCACCCACTCCTTCATCGGCCTACCCATACCCGGATCGAACTGCTCCACACCCTCCAGCGCGAGCGCCTTGGCCAGCGTCTCCGGCGGCAGCTTGAACGTCATCGCGTCCCCGAACATCCCCGCGACCACCTTCTTGCCGATCTTCAGGCACGGCATCCCGAACATGCTCCCGCGCACCACCCCGGCAGCCTCCAGCCCGGCCGCCACCGCGTCGTACGCCGCAACCGCCTCGTCGCTCACCTTCGGCATCATGCTCACCACCTTCCCACCTCGGGCCCCGCGTGCACTACGGTGCTTTCTCGTGCGCTTGGTGATTGCTACGTGTTCTGTGGACTACTCGGGGCGGCTGACGGCTCATCTGCCGATGGCGCCGCGGCTGCTGATGGTGAAGGCGGACGGGTCGGTGCTGATCCACGCCGACGGCGGGTCGTACAAGCCGCTGAACTGGATGTCTCCGCCGTGCAAGCTGGTCGAGGAGGACAACGTCTGGAGCGTCACCAACAAGGCTGGTGAGGAGCTCCGGATCACGCTCGAGGAGGTGCACAGCGACACCGCGTACGAGCTCGGGCAGGACCCCGGGCTGATCAAGGACGGCGTCGAGGCGCACCTGCAGGAGCTGCTCGCCGAGCACGTGCACACCTTCGGCGACGGCTGGACGCTGGTACGGCGGGAGTACCCGACCGCGATCGGCCCGGTCGACCTGCTGCTCCGCGACGCCGACGGCAGGCACGTCGCGGTGGAGATCAAGCGCCGCGGCGAGATCGACGGCGTCGAGCAGCTCACCCGGTACGTCGAACTGCTGAACCGCGACCCGCTGCTCGCCCCGGTCCGCGGCATCTTCGCCGCCCAGCTGATCAAGCCGCAGGCCCAGTTCCTGGCCACCGACCGCGGCCTGGAGTGCCTGACCGTCGACTACGACGCCCTCCGCGGCATGGAATCCGACGTACTCCGGCTCTTCTAGATCCTGACAAAGCAGTAAATTTGCCCGATTTCGGGCAGAAGGTTTGCAGTGACCTCTGAAACACTGCATGGTGGTCGAGTGATCAGTGAGGCGGCGGCTGTGGAGCCGGTGGACGAGCTGGCCGACCAGGTCAGCCGGACGACCGGACTGTCGGCGGATGTCGCGCGGCGCGTGGTCGCCGACGTACTGGCCTACTTCACCGAGACGACCGAGGAGTACGTCCGGCGCCGGCACCGTGAGCTGCAGACCTACGGTGCCCGCAACGACGAGATCTTCGCCCGGCTCGGCACCGAGCTCCGGCACTGGCCGGTCCGCTCGCCCGAACTCTCCGCCCGGCAGCTACGACGGATCGTCTACGGCTGACCGGCACCAAACCCTTCCGAAAGGCACCCACTACATGTGCGGAATCGTCGGGTACGTCGGCACCAAGCCGGCCGCCCCCATCCTCGTGGACGGACTGGCCCGCCTGGAGTACCGCGGCTACGACTCGGCGGGCGTCGCCGTCCTCGGGTCCAGCGAACTCAAGGTGCACAAGGACGCCGGCCGGGTCCGTGAACTGGAGGCGTCGCTGCCCAAGCGGTTCGGCGGCAAGCTCGGCATCGGCCACACCCGGTGGGCCACCCACGGCGGCCCGAGCAAGGACAACGCGCACCCGCACGCCAGCGGCAACGAGCGGATCGCGGTCGTGCACAACGGCATCTTCGACAACGCCGCGGCGATCCGCGCCCAGCTCGAGGACGCCGGCGTCAAGCTGCGCTCGGAGACCGACACCGAGGTGCTCGCGCACCTGATCGAGCAGGCCGACGGCGGCACCCTCGAGGAGAAGGTGATGGCCGCGCTGCGCCGGATCGAGGGCACGTACGGCATCGCGGTGATCGACCTGGACTTCCCGGACCGGATCGTGGTCGCCCGCAACGGCAGCCCGCTGATCCTCGGCATCGGCGACGGCGAGATGCACATCGCCTCCGACGCGGCCGCGCTGATCCGCTACACCCGCCAGGTCGTGTATTTGGACGACGGCGAGCTGGCCACCGTCCGCGCCGACGGGTACCGCACGTTCACCCAGGACGCCTCGCCGACCACGAAGACCGAGAAGACGGTCGAGTGGGAGGCCGAGGAGTTCGAACGCGGGCTGCACGAGCACTTCATGATGAAGGAGATCCACGAGCAGCCGGACGCGGTCGGCCGGGTGATCCGGGGCCGGCTGGACGAGCGCTTCCACACCGTGCACCTCGGCGGCCTGAACATGGACGCCCGCGAGGCGCGGGAGATCAAGCGGGTCAAGATCCTCGGCTGCGGTTCGGCGTACTACGCCGGCCAGATGGGCGCGCAGTTCATCGAGGAGGTCGCGCGGATCCCCGCCGACGCGGAGCCGGCCTCGGAGTTCCGGTACCGCAACCCGGTGGTCGAGCGGGACACGCTGTACGTCGCGGTGTCGCAGTCGGGCGAGACGCTCGACACGCTCGTCGCCGTCCAGGAGCTGAAGCGCAAGGGCGGGCGCGTCATCGGTCTGGTGAACGCGGTCGGTTCGAGCATCGCCCGTGAGGTCGACGGCGGCGTGTACCTGCACGCCGGCCCGGAGGTGTCGGTCGCGTCGACCAAGGCGCTGACCAACATGGCGGTCGGGTTCGCGATGCTCGGCATCCACCTCGGCCGGATCCGGGACGTCTCTCCCGCCGACGGCCGGCGGCTGATCGAGGGCCTGAAGAAGCTGCCCGAGCACATCGCCGCGATCGTCGCGCAAGAGGAGGAGCTAGCCAAGATCGCCGGCCGGCTCGCGCAGCACGAGTCGCTGTTCTTCGTTGGTCGTACCCGCGGTTATCCGGTGGCCCGCGAGGGTGCGCAGAAGCTCAAGGAGATCTCGTACCGGCACGCCGAGGCGTACCAGACCTCGGAGCTGAAGCACGGCCCGCTCGCGCTGATCTCGCCGGACGTGCCGAGCGTCGCGATCGTCCCCGACGACGAGCTGCTCGACCGGAACATCGGTGCGCTGCACGAGATCGGCGCGCGGTCCGGCCCGCTGTACGTCGTCACGCACCCGGGCGTCGAGGTACCGGACGGAGTCGCGGCGAAGATCGTCGTACCGAAGAACGAGCCGGAGCTCGACCCGATCCTGCTCACGATCCCGCTGCAGATCATCGCGTACTACGCAGCCGTTGCCCTCGGCCACGACGTCGACAAGCCCCGTAACCTGGCCAAGTCGGTCACCGTCGAGTAGTAGCACCACGAACACAGCCCCCGTCCTTCGACGGGGGCTGTTTCGTCGTCAGAGCTGCGGGCCGGTTTGCTGCGATCCCTTCGCCTTCATCGCCGCGGCGGCATCCGGGGCACCGCCGAGCGCGGCGGGGCCATTGGAACCCACACTGGCCATTCCGGAGAGGGCGGCGGCGATCTGCCGAGCCGTGTGGGCCTTGATGTCAGCCTCGTTGCGCGGGCGGTCGGCCTCGGTGGTGCGGGTGCGTTCCAGGGTCCGCCGGTCGTACGGGTGGAGGTTGAAGTCGTTCACCAGCCGCTTGGCGAACTCGACGCCGCGCACCGAGTTGCCGACCTCGTTGAGCGGCGGCGAGAAAACCACCACGCTGCATTTCTGGTCGGGCAGGATCAGCATCACGTTGCCGGATACGCCACTCTTTGCGGGCAGGCCGACCTGGTGGGCGAATTCGCCGGACCCGTCGTACATGCCGCTGTGTTGCATCACCGACAGGACCCGCCTGGTGGTGTCGTGGGAGAACACCCGCTTGCCCGAGTACGGCGCGACACCGCCGTTCGCGAGCGTGGCTCCGGCGGCAGCCAACCGCGCCGCGTCGACCTCCTGTGAGCAGAGCCGGTGGTACCACTCAACTGCCGCCGCTGTGCTCGTCAGCCCGCCGGCGCCCTTCAGCCGGCCTCTGGCCGCCATCGCAAAGGCCAGCTGACGGTTCCCGTCCCCGGTCTCGTCCTCGGCCAGGAACGTCTCGTTGTCGAAGCCCGGCGCCTTCCCCATCATCGCGGTCCACGTCTCCTTGACCAGGTGGAACCGTTCGCTCTGTGCCTTCCCCGAGCCCACCAGCGCGCCCGCCCCGATGGCTCCGGCGTTGATCATCCCGTTGTGCGGCTTGCTGTTCGGATCGAACGACCGCATCGGGTCGTTGAAAGTTCCGCCGCTCTGCTCCGTTCCGATCCACCGGTCCACCTCGGCCGAACCCAGCTCCTCGAGCGCCATCGCGTAGGTGAACGGCTTCGACGTCGACTGGACGCTGAACGGTACGTCGCAGTCACCGAGCTTGTAGAGCTGGCCGTCCGCGCTGCAGATCGCGACGCCGAACTGGTTCGGATTCGCGTCCCGCAGCGTCGCGATGTATTGGGCGTTCTCGCCGTCCAAGTTCGCAAGCAGGTCCTCGTAGATCTGCTTGGCACCCGCGCAGAGCTGCGCCCAGTCGGCGGGGGAAACTGCCAACTCGCCGTTCAGGGCCCGGCCGATCACCCCGTCGCCGTGCTGCGCGATCCGGATGAACTCGGGGTAGTCGATCTGTACCGGCTGCTGGTCGGGCCCCGTCTGCAGCGGCTGACCGTCGGCGTCGCGGGCACCGTCCAGCGCGGACCGTACCCGCGATTCGAACGGATCGATGCCGGCCTGGCCCACCTTCCTGAGCAACTCCCAGGCCCAGATCCTGCCGTTACCGTCCCGGTCGAGATCCTCGAATACCCGGCGCAACTTCTCCGACGCGTCCATGTGGCTGCTTCCTTCCCCAGCTGGCGGCAGACGGGCGCACGACGGCGTTGTCGGCGGCAACAGCTTTGCCGGTTCGTATTTCCGGTTCGGTCACCTGGTGTTACGGCAATGTCAACCGGATGTCTTGTCGGACAAGTTGAGTACTTGTACGATCACCTGCCATGGACCGGATCCGGCAGGTGCGGTTGTCGTCGGTGGTGTTGCCGCTGGAGCGGCCGGTCAGCGACGCGAAGGTGCTGACCGGGCGGCAGCGGCCGATGACCGAGGTGGTGTTCCTGTTCGCGGAGATCGCGACCGAGCAGGACCGGCACGGGATCGGGTTCAGCTACTCCAAGCGCGCCGGCGGCCCGGCACAGTACGCGCACGCGAAGGAGATCGCCGCGAACCTGATCGGCGAGGACCCGTCGGACATCGCCAAGGTGTACGACAAGCTGCTCTGGGCCGGCGCTTCCGTCGGGCGGTCCGGTGTCGCGACGCAGGCGATCGCCGCGATCGACATCGCACTGTGGGACCTGAAGGCGAAGCGCGCCGGCCTCCCATTGGCCAAACTGCTCGGCGCCTACCGCGACTCGGTCCGCACGTACAACACCTCCGGCGGGTTCCTGCACGCGCCGATCGAGGAGGTGCAGGAGCGCGCCTCGAAATCGCTCGCGGACGGGATCGGCGGTATCAAGCTCAAGGTGGGGCAACCCGATCCGCGGATCGACCTCGAGCGCGTCCGGGCGGTCCGCGAACACCTGGGCGACGACGTACCGCTGATGGTCGACGCCAACCAGCAGTGGGACCGGCCGACGGCATTGCGGATCGGGCGCGTACTGGAGCAGTTCGGCCTGGTGTGGATCGAGGAGCCGCTGGACGCGTACGACGCCGTCGGGCACGCGGAGCTGGCTCGCGCGCTGGACACCCCGATCGCGACCGGCGAGATGCTGTCCAGCGTCGGCGAACACGTCCGGCTGATCGAGGCCCGGGCAGCCGACGTCATCCAGCCGGACGCGCCGCGGATCGGCGGCATCACGCCGTTCCTGAAGCTGGCGACGCTTGCCGACCACAACGGTCTGCAACTCGCGCCGCACTTCGCGATGGAGATCCACCTGCACCTCGCGGCGGCGTACCCACGGGAGCCGTGGGTAGAGCACTTCGAGTGGCTGAATCCCTTGTTCAACGAGCGTCTGGAGACGGTCGGCGGGCGGATGCTGGTCCCGGACCGCCCCGGCCTCGGCTTCACCACCAGCGAGCAGTGCGCGCGCTGGACCGTCGACGGCTGCGAGTTCACGTGAGCAATCTTGCGCACCAGATCGTGGAGGATCTGAAGCAGCGGATCCTCAACGGCGAGATCGCGCCCGGTGCGAAGTTGCCGGGTGAGAACAGTCTGGTCGAGGAGTTCGGGGTCAGCCGGACCGTCGTCCGCGAGGCGGTGTCGCGGTTGCAGGCGGCCGGGCTGGTGGAGACGTTCCAGGGCCGCGGCTCGTTCGTACTCGAGGTTCCGGACCGTACGCCGGGGCTGCGCGCGGTCCGGTCGCACCGCGACGTCCTCGACCTGATGGACTTCCGGATCGGCGTGGAGAGCGAGGCGGCCGGGCTGGCGGCGGTCCGGCGTACCGCCCATCAGCTGAAGGGGATCGCGCGCGCCCTCGACGAGTTCCGCCGGGTCGGTGACGATCCGGCGCGTTCGGTCGAGGCGGACTTCGCGTTCCACCTCAAGGTAGCCGTTGCTTCGGGCAACCGGTTCTACGGCGACCTGATCAGCGAACTCGGCCCGATGATGATCATGTTGCCGCGGACCCGGCTCGACCCGGCGTACGAGATGTCCGACCCGGACCACCTGACCCGGGTCGTGCACGAGCACGAGAACATCCACGCCGCGATCGAACGTGCCGATCCGGAAGCGGCCCGGGCCGCGGCGCGGGTGCACCTCGCGAACACCAGGCAGCGCTTGATGCACGTCGAAGGTCGATCCGGCAGCGAGTGATACCTTTCGGGAATCATGTTCTCGCTCGACCAGCTGAGTGCGTTCGTCGCGGTCGCCGAGGAACTGCACTTCGGCCGGGCCGCCGATCGGCTGAACATGACCCAGCCGCCGTTGAGCCGGCAGGTGCAGAAACTCGAACGGGCCGTCGGGGTGCGGCTGCTGGAACGGGACAACCGCAAGGTCGAGCTGACCGAGGCGGGGAGGGCCTTCCTCGTCGAGGCGCGACGGTTGCTCGCGTTGGTCGAAACCGCGGGTGATCTCGCGCGGCGCGTGGATCAAGGGGTCGCGGGCACGTTGCGGCTCGGGTTCACCGCGACGTCGGCGATCCGTACGTTGGGGCCGTTGCTGCGCCGGCTGTCTGAGGAGTTGCCGGACGTCGACGTGATCCTGCACGAGCGGGTCACGCCCGCGCAGCTCGACGGATTGCTGCGCGGCGAGCTGGACCTCGGGCTCGGGCGGCCACCGTTCGATCCGGACGTACTGGAATCCCGCGTGGTGTTCCGGGAGCCGTTGTGTGCCGTTGTCCCCGGCAACCATCGGCTCGGGTCGCTCGGCCGGCCCCTGACCGCGGCGGACTTCGCCGGCGAGCACGTGATCAGCTACTCGCCGACCCAGGCACGGTACTTCCACGAGCTGACCGTCCGGTTCCTGGCCGCGTCGCAGCCGCGGATCGAGCAGCGGGTGCAGCAGATCCTCACTGTGATCCTGCTGGTCGCGGCCGGGCGCGGCGTCGCCCTGGTCCCGGCATCGGCCCGCAGCCTGGGCGTCGAGGGCGTGACGTACTGCGACCTCGACGGACCCGACGATCTCGTCGAGCTGCACGCGATCTGGCGGCGCGACAACACCAGCGCGGTGTTACGGCGAGTGCTGGCGATGCTCTCAGAGCATCAGTAGATCCAAAAACGATCTTGGACAGGTATTCACGCCGGTTCCTACGCTGAGCTCCGTGTACTCCCCCATCGAACTCGCCGCGCAGCTCAAGACCGGGCTGCTCTCGTTTCCCGTCACCGCGTTCCACGACGACCTCAGCTTCAACGAGGCGGCGTACCGCGAACACCTGTCGTGGTTGAGCCAGTACGACGTCGCGGGCCTGTTCGCCGCGGGTGGTACCGGCGAGGGCTTCTCGTTGACGCCTTCGGAGATCGACGCGGTCGTACGGGCGGCTGTGTCCGAGGTCGGTGGACGCGTCCCGGTGATCGCGCCTGCGACCGGTGGTACGGCGTCCGCGATCGAGGGGGCGCGCGCGGCGGAGGCTGCGGGCGCGGACGGGATCCTGTTGTTCCCGCCGTACCTGACGGAGGCCGGGCAGCGTGGATTGATCGAGCATGTGTCGGCGGTGTGCCGCAGTACGAGTCTGGGCGTCACGGTCTACAGCCGGGCGAACGCGGTGCTCAGCGACGTGACGGTGGCCGAACTCGCGGACCGGAACGCGAACCTCGTGTGTTTCAAGGACGGGGTCGGGAACGTGGAGCAGATGACACGGACGTACGCGCGCGTCGGCGAGCGGTTGACGTACGTGGGCGGGCTGCCGACGGCGGAGACGTTCGCGTTGCCGTTGCTGCAGCTCGGGTACAGCACGTACTCGTCGGCGATCTTCAACTTCGTACCGGAGTTCGCGTTGGGGTTCTATGCGGATGTGCTGGCGCAGGACCGGGTCTCGGTCTACCGGAAGCTGAACGAGTTCGTCCTGCCCTATCTGGACATCCGCGATCGGACGAAGGGGTACGCCGTGTCGATCGTGAAGGCCGGGGTGAACGCGATCGGGCGTCACGCCGGACCTGTGCGGCCGCCGTTGCAGGACCTGACCGCTGACGAGGTTGCCTTGCTGTCCGAGCTGATCGGGAAGGTGTCATGACGCCGAGGGTCGCGTCGGTGGAGGTCGTGCCGGTCGCCGGGCACGACAGCATGCTGCTGAACCTCAGCGGCGCACACGGCCCGTTCTTCACCCGCAACATCGTGATCGTCACCGACAGCACCGGCAACATCGGCCTAGGCGAGGTCCCCGGCGGCGAAAAGATCGCCCAAACCATCCGCACCGCCGCCGCGCAGGTCGTAGGCCAACCCCTAGCCCGGTACAGAAGTGTGCTGCACACCATCTCCAGAACATTCGAAGGCCTCGACAGCGGTGGCCGCGGACTACAAACATTCGACCTCCGTACGACGGTGCATGCCGTCACCGGGCTCGAGTCGGCGCTGCTCGACCTCCTCGGCCAACACCTCGGCGTACCAGTCGCCGAATTACTGGGCGAAGGGCAGCAACGCACCGAGGTCCCAGTACTGGGTTACTTGTTCTACGTCGGTGATGTGGCGCGAACGGATCTGCCCTACCAGGCCGAGGTTGGTGACGGGTGGGAACAGATCCGGCGGCAGCCTGCGTTGACAGCTGATGCTGTGGTAGAACTGGCGGTGGCGGCTCAGGAGCGGTACGGATTCAAGGACTTCAAACTGAAGGGCGGCGTGTTCGACCCGCATGTGGAGATCGACGCCGTACGAGCCTTGCACGAGCGGTTCCCCGACGCCCGGATCACCGTGGATCCCAACGGCGCCTGGTTGTTGCGGGAGGCCGTGGCTGTCTGCGCGGGACTGGACGACGTACTCGCATACGTAGAAGACCCGTGCGGCGCCGAGGGTGTGTTCTCCGGGCGTGAAGTGATGGCCGAGTTCAAACGGCGTACCGGACTCCGCACCGCGACCAACATGATCGCCACCGACTGGCGCGAGCTCGCGCACGCGATCCGCACCGACGCCGTCGACATCCCGCTCGCCGACCCGCACTTCTGGACCATGGCCGGGTCGGTGCGCGTCGCCCAACTGTGCAACGACTTCGGCCTGACCTGGGGTTCGCACTCGAACAACCACTTCGACATCTCGCTCGCGATGTTCACCCACGTCGGCGCCGCGGCGCCCGGCGAGATCACCGCGCTCGACACGCACTGGATCTGGCAGGACGGCCAGGCACTGACCAAGAACCCGCTGCGGATCACCGACGGCCACATCGCCGTACCGACCGCACCCGGCCTCGGCGTCGAACTCGACCGGGACGCGCTGGCCGCCGCGCACGAGCTCTACCTGGAGCACGGCCTCGGCGCCCGCGACGACGCGATCGCGATGCAGTACCTGATCGAGGACTGGAGGTTCGACCCGAAGCGGCCTTGTATGGTGCGGTGATGAAGGTCTTCCTTTCCACCGACATGGAAGGTACGGCGGGCGTCGTCGACTGGGGGCAGGCCCGCGGACCCACCACGGAGTACGAGTACTACCGGCGCCAACTGCAGGCCGAAGTGAACGCCGCGATCGACGGCGCGCTGGCCGCGGGCGGGACCGAGTTCCTGGTCAACGACTCGCACTCCACGATGCAGAACCTGCTCCCGGACGAACTGCACGGCCGCGCGAGTTACCTGTCCGGCAAGCACAAACCGCTGTACATGATGCAGGGCCTGGACAGCTCGTTCGACGCCGCGTTCTTCGTCTCGTACCACGGTTCGGCCGGCGCAACCGGGTCCGTACTGCCACACACGTACAACCCGCGCGCCATCGCCGAGGTACGGCTGAACGGCGCGATCACCGGCGAGGCCGGGATCAACGCGCTCGTCGCGCTCGCCTGCCAGGTGCCGGTCGTACTGATCTCCGGCGACCGCACGACGATCGACGAGGCACAGCCGTTCTGTCCGGACATCGAGTCGGTCGTGGTGAAGGAGTCGGTCTCGCACAACGCCGCGCTGTCGGTGCACCCCGAACGCGCGCGCGAGCTGATCCACGACGGCGCGCGCCGCGCCGTCGCCCGGTCGAGCGACATCAGGCTGCCGAGCATCACACTGCCGGCCGAGCTGACCGTACGGTTCCACAACCGCGCCTTCGCCGAGCTGGCGTGCGCACTACGCGGAGTGGAACGCCGCGAGGACCGCGTCGTTGCCCTCCGCAACGAGGATCCGTTACAGCTCTACCGGACGTTCATCGCAATGGTCTTCCTGAGCCGCGGCGTCAGCGATTAGGTTCTGGTCTGACCTGAGTCCGGACCCGGCCACTGACAGCGCACTTGATCAGTGCCACAGATCCGGACCCCCACGCCATCGCAATGCGTTCCACCCACGGGGACCCGGCGGCGGGTGCCCCGGATCGGGCGATTGTGATGGGCTGGGGATTCGTGGCGGTGGCGTGATTCGGGTTGACGCGTAACAATCTGTGAATGCGCGTGATCGTGGTGGGTGCGGGCGTGATCGGGTTGAGTTGTGCGATCCGGCTCGCCGAGAGTGGGTTCGAGGTGGCGGTGTTCGCCCGGGACCTGCCGCTGGAGACGACGTCCTCGGTGGCGGCCGCGCTCTGGTACCCGTACCTGTCGGCGCCGGAGGACCGGGTGGCCGGCTGGTCGCGGACGACATACGAAGAGTTCGCCAAGCTCGCCGAGGTCGAACCGGCGGTGGAGCTGCGGCACGGGCGCGAGTTCCTGACCGAACGTACGCCCGACCCGCGCTGGGCCGACGTACTGCCCGATCTCACCCGGGTCGGGTCGCCGCCGGAAGGCTTCGTCGACGGGTGGGCGTTCACCGCGCCGGTGATCGACATGCCGGCGTACCTGCCCGCGTTGGTGAAGCGGCTCGAAGCGGCCGGCGGAACGCTCACCCGCGCGGCGCTGTCCGCGCTGCCGACCGGCGCCGACCTGGTCGTGAACTGCACCGGCCTCGGCGCCCGCCTGACCGCGGGCGACCCGACCGTGACGCCGGTCCGCGGGCAGGTGCTGACCGTCGAACCGTGCGGGCTGACCGACTGGCTGCTCGCGGACCGTTCGCCGGACGAGCTGACGTACGTGATCCCGCGCCCGAACGACGTCATCGTCGGCGGTACCAGCCAACCCGGCGACTGGAACCTGACGGTCGACCCGCAGACCACCACGCAGATCCTCGACCGCGCCGCCGAACTGGTCCCCCAGCTCCGCAGGGCGAAGATCATCCGCCAACGCGTCGGCCTCCGCCCCGCCCGGCCGGCGATCCGCTGCGAGCTCGTCCGCACCCGTTCCGGCGAACCGATCATCCACTGCTACGGCCACGGCGGCTCCGGGGTCACCCTCTCCTGGGGCTGCGCCGACGAGGTCCTGCACCTTGCCCACACCGTCTGACCCCACGCCCGTCGACGGCCGCGTGGTCATCCTCGACGGCGGTCTGTCGAACGCCCTGGAGGACCGCGGCCACGACCTGTCCGACGCGCTGTGGTCCGCCCGGCTGCTCCGCGACGCCCCGTCGGAAATCGCCGCCGTACACCGCGCGTACTACGAAGCCGGCGCGATGGTCGCCACCACCGCGAGCTACCAGGCCAGCGTGGTGGGCTTCGAACGAGCCGGCGTCTCCCGCACCGAAGCCGAACGCCTGATCGCCGCCAGCGTCCACATCGCGCGCGACGTCCGCGACCAGCTCGACACCCAACCGAACCCCCGGCCGGACGACGGACCGGACCGCACCCTCGACGCCCGGTCCAGCCAGGGACCGCTGCGCCGTCTGGTGGCCGCGTCTGTTGGGCCGTACGGGGCGATGCTTGCGGATGGATCGGAGTATCGCGGGAGGTACGGCGTGAGCGCGCAGGTACTCCGTGACTTCCACGGCCCGCGCCTGGAACTCCTCGCCGCCGCCGGCCCGGACCTGCTCGCCGTCGAAACCATCCCCGACGCCGACGAGGCCGAGGTCCTGGTCGGCCTGTTGGCCGAACTCGACCTCCCCGCCTGGTTCTCCTACTCGATCGAAGGCCTCCACACCCGCGCCGGCCAACCCCTCACCGACGCCTTCGCGATCCCCGCCGCAGTCCCCCAGGTAATTGCCATCGGCATCAACTGCTGCAAACCCGAGGACGTCCTACCCGCCGTCCGAACCGCAGTCGCGACCACAGCCAAACCCGCCATCGCCTACCCCAACCGCGGCGAGACCTGGAACCCAACCACCCGCACCTGGCTAGGCGACGGCGCGGGGCCCGTGCAGTTCGTGCGCGACTGGATCGAAGCTGGGGCGACGTACGTCGGCGGTTGCTGCCGAGTAGGCCCAACCGACATCCGCTCCCTCACCGCAGCCGTCCTGTAACCGCACGGCTCTTTGCGGAACTTACTCGGCGCCCAGCGACGAAAAAGCTCCGAAAAACGCCAAGAACCAGCAGGTAGCCCCGGCCGGCAGCACGGCCACGCGAGACGACAGCGAGACAGGCGGCAAGCGGCAAGCGGCGGCGCAACGCGTGCGCCGCGGTTGCCCGCACCTGGGTGGGCGACGGCGCCGGACCGGCGGAGTTCGTGGACGACTGGGTCGAGGCGGGGGCCGCATACATCGGTGTTGCTGCCGCGTGGGGCCTGAGGACAGCCGATCGCTCGCGTTCGGCTGTCCCAGAGCTGCGCGGCCCTTTGCGGAACTTACTCTGCACCCAGCGACGAAAAGTTCCGAAAAGCGCCGAGAACCACCAGCCAGCCCGCTGGCGGGGCAGCGCGCAGGACAGGGCGGCGCGCGGGGTGGCGCGCGGCGCGGCCGGTGGGGCCGCCGGTGCGCGGGGTCGGCACAGTGTGCGGCACGGGAGGCGCCCCGGGGACGGTGCGGGGCGGTGCGGGGGCGGTGCGCGGGGTGGCGCGCAGGACAGTGCGGTGCGCGGGGTGGCGCGCGGCGCGGGGTGGCGCGCGGCGCGGCCGGTGGGGCCGCCGGTGCGCGACGTCGGCACAGCGTGCGGCACGAGAGGCGCCCCGGGGACGGTGCGGGGCGGTGCGGGGGCGGCGCCGGGCGGACCGGGCCTGGCCTGGCGGGGGCACGGCAGGGCCGGCTGTGCGGGGCCGGCTGGCGGGGGCGGCTGGGGCGGGGCCCGTCCGGTGGGGCGGGGGTGGGGGTTAGACGCCTAGGACTTGGCAGAGGAGGTCTAGGGCGCCGGGGTAGGCGTGGGTGGGTGGGGTGCCGTAGCCGACTATTACTGCTTGGCGGGTGGCTGGGGTTGGGTTGAAGTGGTACGTCGTGAGGGTGGCCAGGCCCAGGCCTTGGCGGGCTGCTCGGGTGACGATGTCTTCGGCGTCGGCGGGGACGTCGAGGAGTACGTGCATGCCCGCGGAGATGCCGGCGACTTCTACCTCGGGGGCGCGGACGGCGAGGAGTTCGACCAGGCGGTCGCGGCGGCGGCGGTAGTGCAGGCGGGAGCGGCGGACGTGGCGGTCGTAGTGGCCGGAGGCAATGAATTCGGCGAGGACCAACTGTTCGAGGGTGGCGGTCTGGAAGTCGGCGGTACGTTTGGCGGCGACCACCGGTTCGATCAGGCGTTGGGGCAGGACCATCCACGCCAGCCGTAGCCCCGGCGCGAGGCTCTTGCTCGCGGTGCCGGTGTAGACGACGCGCTCCGGGTCGAGGGCTTGCAGCGCGCCGACGGCCTGCCGGTCGTAGCGGAACTCGCCGTCGTAGTCGTCCTCGATCAGCACCGCGCCGGTCTCCCGCGCCCATTCGACGGCGGCGGTACGGCGTTCCGGTGCGAGCGGTACGCCGGTCGGCATCTGGTGCGCCGGCGTCAGCAACACCCCCTGCCCGGTCAGCGCCGAGGTCACCGCCCCCAAGGAGTCGACCGGTACGGCGGCCGCCGACAGCCCGCGCGCCCGGATCACGTCCCGGTGCAGGCCGTACCCGAACTCCTCGACCGCGATCGTCGTACCGCCGAGCGTCTTGATCGCCTCGCTCAGCAGACTCAGCGCCTGGACGTACCCGGAGCAGATCAGGATCCGCTCCGGGTCGGCCCGGACGCCGCGCGCCCGCGCCAGGTAGTCGGCCAGCTGCCGGCGCAGCTCGATCCGGCCGCGCGGATCGCCGAGCCCGAACGCCTCGTTCGGCGCGAGCGTCAGCGCCTTCCGCGCCGCGGCCAGCCATTCGGTCCGCGGGAACGTCGCCACGTCCGGTGCGCCCGGCGTCAGGTCGTACCGGAAACTACGGGCCTCCGGCAACGAAACCGTGGGCGTGGGCGGCACCACGGCCCGGTCCGCGACGACCGTACCGGAGCCCTGTCGCGCGGTCAGCCAGCCCTCCGCGACCAGTTGCCCGTACGCGTCCGCGATCGTGTTCCGGGCGATCCCGAGGTCCTTCGCCAACGACCGCGACGACGGCAGCCGGGTGCCGGCGGCCAGCCGGCCGCTCCGGATCGACTCGTGCAGCGCCCGCACCAGATCGCCCCGGCCCCGGGTCGCGCCGAGCTCCAGGTGCAGATCCGCGCCGGTCGAATTGGCCCGTTGTTCTGCCATAGAAGTGGACCATACACCTGGGCCGGTGCCCGCCTAGATTGAAGCCATGACAACGACAACGACGCGGCGGGTCAAGCTCGCCAATCTGGTGCCGGACTTCTACAAGGCGATGATCGAGCTGGACGCGGTGTCAGACAACGGGCTCGACCCGAAGCTGGCGCACCTGGTCCGGATCCGGGCCTCGCAGCTCAACGGGTGCGCGTACTGCACCGACATGCACTCGCTCGACCTCCGCGAGCTCGGCGAGGACCAGCAGCAGCGGATCGCGCTGCTCCCGGTGTGGCGGGAGGCGCCGAAGTTCTACACCGAGCAGGAGAAGGCCGCGCTGCAGCTGACCGAGGCGATCACGCTGATCAGCGTCGACCATGTACCGGACGACGTATACGACGTCGCCGCGCAGGCGTTCGACGAGAAGGACCTGGCGCAGTTGATCGCGCTGATCATCACGATCAACATGTGGACCCGCGTCGGCGTCACCGGGAAGATGGAGCCCGGCCACTACAAGCCATGACGGCCGAACTCTTCCGGGCGCTGCATCACGGCGGCACTCCCTTGGTCCTCCCGAACGCGTGGGACCCGGTGAGCGCACGCATCGTCGCCGACGCCGGCTTCCCCGCTGTTGCCACCAGCAGCGGGGCGGTCGCCCGCGTCCTCGGGTACGACGACGGCGAGCTGACCCCGGCCGCCACGATGTTCGCCGCCGTCCAGCGGATCGCCGCCGCGGTGGACGTACCGGTGACGGCCGACATGGAGGCCGGGTACGGCCTGCCGCCGAAGGAGTTCGCGGAACGGTTGCTGGAGACCGGCGCGGTCGGCTGCAACCTCGAGGACTCGGTCGACGGGACCCTCGTCGACGTCGCGCGGCAGGCGGACTACCTGGCCGAAGTACGCGCGGCCGCGGGTGCCGAGCTGGTCGTCAACGCCCGCGTCGACACGTTCATCCGGCCGGTCGACGACCCGGTCGGTGAAGCCGTACGCCGCGGACGCGAGTACAGGCGGGCAGGCGCCGACTGCGTGTACCCGATCCTCGCCCCGCTCGACCAGCTGGCCCAGGTGGCCGAACGGGTCGGCGGGCCGATCAACGGGCATGCGAAGACCGGTGGACCCGGGCCGGCCGAGCTCGCCGAGGCGGGCGCGACCCGGATCTCGTACGGGACGAGCGTGCACGACTACCTGATGGACCAGTTGCGCGAGCTACTCCCCCGGCTCTGACAGAGTCCGCGGCAGCCCGAAGTACGGCGCTACCGCGGTCTCGAAGTGCACGATCTCGTCGATCCGGTCACCGGACAGGCCGATCACGAGCACCCCGATCAGGTGCAGGCCGCCGGTGACCGGATCGCGCATGTACTCGCCCCAGGCCGGCTGCCCGTTCGCGCGCACCGGCACCATCGCGGCGATCTCCCGCCGGTGCGCGGCCAGTGCGGTGAAGAACCGGTGCGCCGCCTCCTGACCTTGGTACTCGAACGGCAGCGGCGGCATCCGTACCCACGCGTCACTGGTCATCAACGCGACCAGGGCGTCGACGTCCTGCGCGGTGAACGCGGCCACGAACCGCTCGGTCAACTCCTGCTCGTCCGCGGTGACCGGCACACTGACCGGCACATTGCCCGCGATCGTCACGCGCGCACGGGCGAGCGCACTGTTGACCGCCGCCTCGGTTAGCCCGAGCAGCTCCGCGGTCTCACTGGCCCGATAACCGAGTACGTCGCGCAGCAGCAGCACCGCGCGCTGGTTCGGCGACAGCAACTGCACCGCGGTCACGAACGCCAACGAGATCGCCTCCCGCGACTCGTATCGCGCCTCGGGCCCCGGCAGCCGATCCGGCAACCCGTCGAGCAGGTTGTCGGGGTACGGCTGCAGCCAGAGCACCTCACCCGAGCGCGACGGCTCCGGCGCCGGAACTGGCAGCGGTACGGCGTTCTGCGGGCGGCGCGACGACGACCGCAGGACGTTCAGGCAGCGGTTCGTGGTGATGCGGTAGAGCCAGGTCCGCACCGACGACCGGCCCTCGAAGCCACTCAGTCCGATCCATGCCGACAGCAACGCCTCCTGCAGCGCGTCCTCGGCGTCCTGCAACGACCCGAGCATCCGGTAGCAGTGCAGTTGCAGCTCCACGCGGTGCGGCTCGACCAGTGCCGCGAACGCGTCCCGGTCACCTTCGCGGGCCCGCTGCAGCAGTTCGTCCGGCATCAGACACCTCCGTCTCCATTCTCCCTACACCGTTGCTGACACCGGGACGCGGCCGAATTGATCGGTACTGGTCCGACCAGTTCACCAGGTCCGCGCGGTCTGTCCTCTGTGCAAGCACTGCGACAGTCCGAACGGAGAAGCACCATGCAGAACGTCCTGATCACAGGAACCAACCGAGGCATCGGAAAAGCACTCGTCGAGGAAGCCCTGCGCCAGGGCGCGGAACACGTGTACGCCGGTACGCGGACTCCGCTCACGCACCGGGACTCCCGCGTGACGTACCTCGACCTGGACGTCACCGATCAGGCGCAGATCGAGGCGGCGGCGAAGACCGTCGAGTCGCTCGACGTCCTGGTCAACAACGCCGGCCTCGCGGCGTACGACAACCTCAGCGACCGGGCGCTGCTCGAACAGCACCTGGCCGTGAACCTCTTCGGGCCGCTCGCCGTCACGACGGCGTTCCTGCCCCAGCTGATCGCGTCGCGCGGCGCGATCGTGAACGTCCTGTCGGTGGCGGCGCTCGCGTCGTTGCCGATCATTCCGGCGTACTCGATCTCCAAGGCGGCGGCGTTCTCGCTCACCCAGGCGCAGCGGGCGCTGCTCGCACCGCAGGGTGTCCACGTGCACGCCGTGCTCACTGGTCCGACCGACACCGACATGTCGCGGGACCTCGACGTACCGAAGGCGTCACCGGAGTCGGTCGCGCGGGCGATCTTCGACGGTGTCGCGGCCGGGGACGAGGAGATCTTCCCGGACGCGCTGTCCGCGATGCTCGCGCCGAGCTGGACCGACGGCGCGGTCAAGGCACTCGAACGGCAGAACGCCGCCCTGATCGGCTGAGCAGACTGGTCAGCTCAGTGAACTGGTCAGACCAGTCGGCTGGTCAGCTGAGCCGGCTGGCCAGTTGAGTCAGTTGAGTCAGTTGAGTCGGCTGGTCAGTTGAGTCGGCGCAGCGCGTAGACCAGGGCCCAGTCCTGGTCGTTGGCGATCGGATCGGCGACGTGGGCGGGCTGGCCGTTCACGCAGCTCGGGTAGACGAATGCACACGTCGCCGATCCGTCCGGTGCGAAGCTGACCAGGTTCGCCCTCAGGATCGCTTCCTCGGCACGGTCCAACCAGGCCGCCTGCGACGGCGTCACCAGTTCGCGCGGCCAGGCGCCGTACACGACGGCGCTCAGGGCGGACCAATAGTGCGGGAAGACATCGCCCCACAGCCGCAACCGGCCGAACCAGTAGCCGTCCCAGTGCCGGATCGGGACGTGCCGGAGCCGCACATCGGGCTGCTCGCCCGCGAACGCGGTCAGCCACGGCAGGCGGCGGGTCAGTTCCGCGCCGTCGATCTTGCCGGTGCGGTAGGCCGCCGCGAGTAGTTCGAGCAGTGGCGCGACCATCGACTGTTCGTAGTTCACCTCGTGCGGCGGCAGCTCGTCGCCGTACTGGACGAAGGTCTGCGCGTGCCGGACCAGGTGCTCGTGCAGGCCGAGTTCACTGAGCAGCGGGCCGAGGTCGAACGCGAGGAAGTGGTCGCCGCCCAGTTCGTAGTAGCGGTTCAGGATGCGGGTCGCGCCGTCGCGGTCGCCCTGGCCGAGCAGGAAGCGCGCGAACCACGGGAAGTTGTACAGCCGGACGGCGTTCTGGTGGATGCTGTCGTCCTGGATCGTGCCCTCGTCGTCGAGCAGATGCTCCCGGACGAACTGCTCGTACCCGGCCAGCGCCTCGTCCAGCTCGGCGCGGTCGCCCCAGCCGCGGTCGCGAACCTCCTGCAGCAGCAGGGCCATGCCGACGCGCTCGCGGGCGTCGGACCAGTCACGCCAGGCGCTCGCCAGTACGGTCAGACCGCTGTCGTTGTCGTACGGCACGAACGCGTACTGCCGGCTCCCCGCGAGCTCGGGGCGGCGTTGGTGGTCGAGGATGAACCGCACCCGGCGCTCGGCGATCACCCGCAGCGGATCGTGGAAAAGTACGGCGAAGCGGGACCGGCCGTCGGTCGACGAGACGTACTGCAGGCCGGGCTCGGAGCTGGTGATCTCGCGCCCGTCGTGCAGCTGGATCGACTCGTTCACCTCGGCCGCGAGTCGATCCGCATACGGTTCGCGATCGAACGCGGTCACATCGTCGTACCAGTCCAGCTGCCAGGTCCAGCGGTAGGTCGCACCTGGCGCCAGCGTGACAACCGGCTGGCCGCCGAGAGCGTGCGGCGACCGGGCGTGGTCGGTCACGTGGAGGTAGATGTGCCCGCGGACGTTGCTACTGGTACCGGGCTCGCGGGACTCGACGGAGTACGCCCACAGCTCGCCCTCCTTCAGCTGCAGCCCGAGGCCAGGGCCACTGCCGTCCATCGGTACCGCCCAGACCCAGGCGTCGGCACCGCCCGTCCAGACATGCGCGTGCACCGAGCCGGTCAGGCTCTCCCGGCTGGACGTGTAGACGTCGCGGTACGGCGTACTGACCGCGACCGATCCGAGCTCGACCGGGGTGGAGCCGGTGTTGCGGAGCTCGTACGTCTCGGTCCAGTGCTCCCCGAAACGGCGGCCGACCCGCAGCTCGAGGTCGCCGAGCTGGTACATCAGGTCGATGCCGGTGCTCCGCCAACGCGTGTACGCCGGGTTGTCGAAGCGGTACGACCCACGGTCGGTGATCACGAAACCCTTGCCCCAGGCATGCAGGCTGTCGTGCAGTACGCCGTCGTCCAGCAGCAGGCGGCGGCCGTCCGGGTGCAGCACCCGCGCGACTGCACCGTCGTCGAACAGCTGGACTTTCCCCGGACCGAATTCAAAACTTTCCACGATTCGCCAACCTATCGATGTCGAGAACCCGTGACCGGCTCCGTCCCCCTGATGAGAAGCCACCCGCTAGAAGATGGGAAAGAGTCATGAACAAGCAGCAGATCGCCGAGATCCTCGCCAAGCCGTACTCCCAGGCACTCCTGAACGGCAACGAGCCGGCCCGGTTCGCCTACGACGGCCTGGACGGAGACCCGCGAGTGGTCCCGATCGGGTTCTGGGTCGAGGACGACGAGATCGTGATCGCGACCGTACCGAAGGCAGCCAAGGTCGCCGCGCTCCGGAAGAACCCGAAGGTCGCGCTCACCATCGACACCGGCGCGTTCCCACCCAAGGTGCTGCTGCTCCGCGGTACCGCCGCGGTCGAGTTGGTCCCCGGCGTACCCGAGGGCTACCTGACCGCCGGCCACAAGGTGATGACCGACGACCAGTACCCGGCCTGGGCCGAAGGCGTGAAGGCCCTGTACGACGAGATGGTCGTCATCCGCGTGACCCTGACCTGGGCGAAGCTGCTCGACTTCGAAACCACCATCCCGAAGGCCGTCGAGGACCTGATCAAGGAGAAGTCCGCGAGCTAGCGTGATAATGGGATACCAGATCCGGAGAGAGGTTGTGGGTGGAGAGTCGGGAGTCGGAGACCGAACGGGTGACGCGGCAGTTGCGCGAGGAGATCCTCGACGGTGTTCGCGCACCTGGCGAGCGGCTCGTCGAGCGTGAGCTGGCGACGGCTCTGGACGTCAGCCGGGTGCCGGTGCGGGAGGCGCTCAAGGCGCTCGTCGGCGAGGGGCTGGTGACGTTGCGGCCGCGGTCGTGGGCGGTGGTGCGGACGTTCACGGACTCCGACATCGCGGACCTGATCGAGGTACGGACCGCGTTCGAACCGCTGACCTTCCGGTTGGCGGCCGAACGCCGGACCCGGGACGGCCTGGACCGCCTGCAGGCAACGCTCGACGAACACCTGGCCGCCGCGAAGGCAGGCAACGCGGTGCTGGCGCGGCGGAAGGCGGCCGACTTCCACGAGCAGGTCACCGAGCTCGCGTCGAACGAACTACTGATGGAGATCGAACGCCCCCTCCGCAGCCGGCTCCGCTGGCTGCTCACCCAACACGACGACCTGCTCGGCGTCGCCCAGCAACACCGCGAACTGTTCACCGCGATCGCCAACCGCGACGTACCCCTCGCCGAACAACTGGCCGCCGACCACCTGGCACAAGCACAACAAACCCTCCGCAACCTCCGCAGCCCCACCTGATCCAGCCCCGGGATTTTGGTATACCATTCGGGTCATGACCTCTCTGCTGCTTGCCGACGTGCGCCCGTGGGGCGGCGACGCGGTTGACGTGACGATCGTCGACGGTGTCATCTCCGACCTCTCCCCGACCGGGAGCGGCGGCGCGGCGGACGAGCGGGTCGACGGCCGCGGACTGCTCGCGCTGCCCGGGTTCGTGAACGCACACGCGCATGTGGACAAGAGCTGGTGGGGCCAGAAGTGGGTGTCGTACGGCGGACAGCCGACCACCCAGGGCCGGATCGCCCACGAGCGCGCGGAACGGGACAAGTACGGCATCCCGAGCGTCGGCGGCGCGAAGGCGGTGCTGCGGGAGTTCCTCCGGCACGGTACGACGGCCACCCGGACACACGTCGACGTCGACCTGGGCGTCGGGCTGCGCGGGATCGCCAACGTACTGGAGGCGGCCGCCGATCTGAACGGCGCGGTCGAGGTGGAGCTGGTCGCGTTCCCGCAGGACGGGGTACTGCGGCGTCCCGGCGTACTCGAGCTGCTGGACAAGGCCGCGACCGAAGGTGCGACCAGCATCGGCGGCCTGGACCCGGCGACGATCGACCGTGACCCGGTCGGGCAGCTGGACGCGCTGTTCGAGATCGCGGCCCGCCGCGGGGTCGGGATCGACCTGCACCTGCACGACCACGGCGATCTCGGCGCGTTCCAGTACGAGCTGATCGCCGAGCGCACGATCCAGGCCGGCCTGCAGGGCAAGGTGAACGTCTCGCACGGGTTCGCGCTCGGGGAGCTGGAGCCGGCGCGACGGTCCGACCTCGTGCAACTGCTTGCCGAGGCCGGAATGTCCTGGACCACGGTCGCCCCGCCGACGTCGGCCCCGCTGCCGTTCCGCGAGATGCGCGCCACGGGCGTGCCGATCGGCCTCGGTACGGACGGCATCCGCGATCTGTGGTCGCCGTACGGTGACGGTGACCTGCTGCAGATCGCCCGCGGGTTCGCCCGGCTGCACGGGCTGCGCACCGACGAGGACCTGACGTACGCGATCGAGCTCGCGACGACGTACGGCGCCGCGTTCGTCCACCGCGACAACCACGGCCTCACGGTCGGCGCTCGCGCCGACGTCGTACTGCTGGACGCGGAGAACGCGCCGGACGTACTGGTCCGCGCGCCGCGCCGGGAAGTCGTGGTCGCCGGTGGCCAGGTCGTCGTCCGCGACGGCGAACTCCAGGTGTGAGTACGGCAACGGTCGTCGGGCGGACGCTCGGCTCGCTGCGGGACAACCGGTCGTTCCGCCTGTTCTGGTTCTCGAACCTGTTCTTCTTCGGCGGGGTATGGACGCAGACGCTGGTGCTCGGGTGGCTCGCGTACGAGACGACGCACTCGGAATTCCTGGTCGCGGTGTACACCGCCGTGCGGCTGGCGCCGCTGCTACTCGGGCCGTTCGCGGGAGCGTTCGCGGACCGGCACGACCGGGTCCGGCTGCTGATCATCGCGGCGTCGTGGGCGCTGGTCGCGGTCAGTACCGTGGCCACGCTCGCGTCAATCGGCAAAGCGACGTACTGGGTGCTGGTCGTCGGTGGATTCGCGATCGGGCTCGCGCAGTCCCCGTCGCAGCCGGCGCGGGCGTCGCTGGTGATGGACCTGGTCGGTCGGGCGAACATCAGCAACGCGAACGCGCTGAACTCGATGGCGCTGAACATGACCCAGGTGATCGGCCCCGCGATCGGCGGGCTGATGATCACCGGTCTCGGCGCACCGGCGGCGTTGTGGGTGTCGACGTTCTGGTACGCGATCTCGCTCGTCACGTTGCTGCCGCTGCGTGCGTACGGACGGGTGGCCCGCGAGCACACCGGGTCGGCGGTACGGATGGTGACGAGCGGTCTCCGCGACCTCGCGCGGAACCGGCTGACGTCGACGGTGCTGCTGATCACGCTGGCGGCGAACACGATGTTGTGGCCGGTCGCCCAGTCGTTCATGCCGATCTTCGCGCAGGAGTCCTTCGGGCTGAACGCAGCCGGCCTGGGAGGGCTGCTGACCTGCGCGGGCGTCGGCGGGCTCGTCGGCTCGCTGGTGATCGCCTGGCTCGGCGACTTCCGGTTCAAGGGCGGGGTGTTCGTCGTGGGCACGGTGATCTGGGGCACGCTGTGGGCGCTGTTCGCCGTGGCCGCGGGTGCTCGCAACGTCCCGGCGGCGTTCGTGCTCATGGCCGGGATCGGCCTGCTGACGGCGCCGTTCGGCGTACTCCAGACGACCCTCCTGCTGATGACCACGCCCCCTGCGCTGCACGGTCGCGCGCTGGGCGTCCAAGAGCTGGCTATCGGAGTCATGCCCGTTGCCTCGCTCGCCCTCGGCGCCTTCGCGGACCGCTACGGTGTCAACAGCACCACGTTGGTGAGTGCCGTACTCCTCGCCGCCACAGTTCTCGCTCTGGGTCTCTGGACGCCGCGTCTGCTCAAGTACGGGGGCTGAGCGGGAACCTTTCTCGTGGAGGTGACACATAACGGGTGTCAGCTGACCGAGATCGGAGTGTGCATGCGGAGCAGTCCATGAACGGCCTGCGGGTTGTCGAGGTGACGTCGAGGGTGTCGGACGGGTCGTTGTGGGAGCAGGCGACCGCGGGGGACGCCGAGGCGTTCGGGGCGTTGTACGACCGGCATGCGCAGGCGGTGTACTCGTTCCTGTACCGGCGGACCGGGTCCTGGAGCGATGCCGAGGACCTCACGTCGACGGTGTTCCTGCACGCGTGGCGCCGGCGGGCCGACGTCGTACTCGATCGCGACTCGGCACTCCCGTGGCTGCTGCGGGCGGCCGACTACACCGCGCGCAACGAGTGGCGCGCCAAGCTCCGGTACCGCCGGGCGGTCGCGGCCGCGCACGTACTGGCCGGCAACGTCCGCGACCACGCGGACGAGGTCGCCGGGCGGATCGACGACGACGGACGGCTGCAGCGGGCGCGGGAGTCGCTGAAACGGCTCCCGAAACACGAACGCGAGATCGTCGAGCTGTGCATCTGGGCCGGTCTCGACCAGCAGGCCGCGGCGGTAGCACTGGATGTACCGCTCGGCACCGTCAAGTCCCGGCTGTCCCGAGCCCGCAAGCACCTGCGTGAGCTGAACCTTCTCACCACCCTGGAGTCACCGGCATGATCACCTCTCCACCAGACCTGCGCCCGGAAACCCGGGAACGACAGCGGGCCGAGCTCACCGCGATCGTCGCGCACGAGGCCGGCCACAACCCGCGCAGCCGGGTCGTACCGCTGCTGGCCGCCGCGGCCGTGCTTGCCGTCACTGCCGGGCTCGCCTTCGGGATTCCGTCGCTGCGGCACGACAATGCCCCGGCGCCGGCAACCCAGCCGAAGCAGACCGTCGAGCCGCTGAACGCCGCGGACAAGGCCCGGTTCGGCAGGCGCTGCATGCTGCAGATGAACTTCCCGCCCGGCAAGCTGCAGCGCTACGAGGTCGTCGACGGCTTCCGGTTCTCCGCGACCGACGCGTTCACCACCACCTGGGTGGTCGTCCACACCGTCGGACAGTGGATGCCCTGCGGGTTCGATGCCAAGGGCAACCTGAACTCCAGCTTCCCGCAGGGCCGCAACCAGGACCTCTACCGGGCGATCGAGCTGCGCGGCATCGGTGCCGGCGCGTACGCCACGCAGATCAAGCGCATCACCGTTGCCGTCGGCAACCGCGAGCCGGTCGAGGCGGTACTGCGGAACGGCTACTTCTACACCGCCGTACCGTACGTCCGGCTCCGCGGCCCGCACACCGACAGCACCCGGCGCGTCTACGTCGTGCGTGGGTACGACGCAGCGGGCAAGCTGGTCTACACGAGCCCGCGGACCGACGGCGAGGCCCGCGCGCTGAGCAACACGTGCTACATCAGCCCGACCGGCAAGCTCGTGCTCTACCAGAGCGACAACCCGCACCCGGACCCGAAGACCTGCCGCAAGTCCTACGTCTGGAACTACGGACCGAACTGATCAGGGCCGCAGTACGACGCTGGACTCCGCGGTGAGGGCGAGGAAGGTCAGCGACTCCTGCAGGTACAGCGTGACGTTGTCGGCGTCGTGCGACAGGTATCCGATGGACAGGTCCTGGCCGAGATGCAGCTCGTAGTCACCGCCACGGGTGGACACCAGCAACGCGCCCTCGAGCGCAGGAGCCCAGATGATCTCGCCGTCGCCGATCAGCCGGGACAGGTGGTCGCGGATCGGGTAGCCGTGATCAGTGGTCTCAGCCACGGCCGTGTACGCGTCGGCTGACAACAGCAGGCTGTACGGCCCGTTGACCCCAGCCAGCCGGAGGGCCTGCAATGCCTTCGCCACCGTGTCCGGCAGGTCCCTCGCCTCACCGGGCAGCGTCAGTACGTCGTTGGACGTACTCGGGGCGAGTCCGAGGATGCCTGCCGCGTCGGAGCCGTGGAAGACCAGGTGGTCCTCGGCGTACGCGATCTGCTTGGCCGCGTCCTTCACCGGCTGCCAGTCGGAGTCCTTCGCGCCGCGCTCCACGTCGTCGACGGCCTGCCGGGTCACGGTGAACGGGACCCGCAGCTCGATGATCGGCTGCGACTGCCGCCGGAGCGCCTGCACCCCGGCACCCAATGACCGGCCCAGCGCCTCGACCGGCTCGGTGTGGCCGGTACCGACCGAGGACAGGCCGGGTCCGGCCGGGCCGACCAGGTCGACCACGCGGCGGCCGGCGATGTCGCGGGTGAAGGTCCGCCGGGCCTCCTCCTCGATCTCGCCCCAGGCGGCGTCCGAGACCGGGGCGAGCTCGCGGTGCAGGTTGTTCGTCATCTACGACTCCTTCTCAGACTGCCGATCCCGAGCGAGCCGTCCGGACTGGACGCCGGGCCCCGGGTGCTGGGTGCTTCGAGGAACTCCGCGGTCGGTACGAAGAACAGACTGCCCGTGACCGCGGTCGAGAAGTCAAGGATCCGGTCGTGGTTGCCGGGCGGGTCGCCGACGAACATCCGCTGCAGCATCCGCTCGATCACCGACGGCGTAGCGGCGTACCCGATGAAGTACGTACCGAACTCGGCCGCACCCGGTGAGCCGAAGACCATGTTGTCCCGGACGATCTGCCGCTCGGTGCCGTCCGGGTCGACGATCGTGTTCACTGCGACGTGCGAGTTCACCGGCTGATCGGTCAGCTCGATGTCGTCGAGTTTCGACCGGCCGATCACGCGCTCCTGCTCGGCGACCGGGAGCGCCTGCCAGGCGTCCAGGTCGTGCAGGTACTTCTGGACGATCACGTAGCTGCCCCCGGCGTACGCCGGATCCTCGGCGCCGACCGTGATCGCCGCCGTCGCCGCGGCGCCGTCCGGGTTCTCGGTCCCGTCGACGAAGCCGAGCAGGTCGCGCTCGTCGAAGTACTTGAAGCCCTGCACCTCGTCGAGCACCTTGACGTGACCGGCGAGCCGGCGCATCACCTGGCGCTCGAGTTCGAAGCACAGGTCGAGGCGGCGGGCGCGGAGGTGGAAGAGCAGGTCGCCGTGCGTCGCCGGGGCGGTGTGCCGCGCGCCGGACAGCCCACGGAACGGGTGCAGGTCACGCGGCGGCGGGAGCTGGTACAGCCGTCGCCACATCGACGCGCCGATGCCGACGACGCAGCTGAGTTGGTCGTCCGGTGCGCGGAACCCGACCGCTCGGGTCAGGCCGGCCAGGTCCGCGAGCAGGTCCCGCGCGGTGTCCTCGGAACCGGGACGTACGTCTACCACCAGGAAGATCGCCGCCTTCGCGGGCTCCCGCAGTACGTCCTGGGTCATGTGGTTACGACCACCACTTGCCGCTCGCCGAGAGCGCGTCGGCGGTCCGGCCGGTGGTGTCGAGGGCGTCCAGGTCGGCCATCGCGGCGTCGTCGAGTTCGAAGTCGAAGACGTCGAAGTTCTCCACGATCCGGTCCTGGTGAACCGACTTCGGGATCACCGACAGACCCTTCTGGACCGCCCAGCGGATCAGCACCTGCGCCGGCGTGTGGCCGGTGGCCTGCGCGATCCGGCTGAGGACCGGGCCGTCGAGGTGCTTGCCGGTGCCGAGCGGGCTGTACGCCTGGACGACGACGCCGGCCGCCTCGCAGGCGTCGACGAGGCCGGCCCGGTACTCGAACGGGCTGAACTGGACCTGGTTCACGACCGGCTGGATCCGGGCCGTCTTGCCCAGCTCGGCGAGCTCGCCGGCGCTGAAGTTCGAGATGCCGATGCCCTTGGTCAGACCGCCGTCGACGGCGGCCTCCATCCCCGGCCAGGCCCAGGTCGGCCCGCCCTGCGGCCAGTGGATCAGGTACAGGTCGAGGTACTCGGTGCCGAGCCGCTCCAGGCTCTTCTCCGCCTCGGCCCGCGGGTCCTTCCCGCCCGGGTAGAACTTCGTGGTCAGGAAGATCTCCGCGCGCGGGATCCCGCTCTCGCGAATCGCCTTCCCGACGCTGGCCTCGTTGCGGTACGCCTGCGCGGTGTCGATCAGCCGGTACCCGGCCTCGAGCGCCCAGGCCACCGCCCGCTCGGTCTCGACCCCGTCCCGGGCCTGCCAGACCCCCAGGCCCAGCACAGGCAACTCAGTTCCGTTCGACAGCGTGCGCGTGGTCATGAACCCGGTTCTACCACGCCCTACAACTTGTTGGCGTGGCGGATCACGTCGACGACGTCGGACATCATGCCGGTCAGGTCGTAGTCCTTCGGGGTGTAGATCGCGGCTACGCCGGCCGCACGAAGGGCGGTGGCGTCCGCCTCGGGGACGATGCCGCCGACGACGACGGGCACGTCTTCGAGGCCGGCTTCGCGGAGCCCCTCGACCACCTGCGGGACCAGTTCCATGTGTGAGCCGGACAGGATCGACAGGCCGACGCAGTGGACGTCCTCGGCGACCGCGGCGGCGACGATCTGCTCAGGCGTCAGGCGGATGCCCTGGTAGATCACCTCGAAGCCGACGTCACGAGCGCGGACCGCGACCTGCTCGGCGCCGTTCGAGTGACCGTCCAGCCCGGGCTTGCCGACCAGGAAACGCAACCGCCCGCCCAACTCCGCCGACGTCGCGCCGACCTTCTCCCGCACCGCGGCAATCGCCGCGCCGCCGCCGGACACCCCGACGGATCCGGAGACGCCTGTCGGTGCGCGGTACTCGCCGTACATCTCCCGCAGTACTCCGGCCCACTCCCCCGTCGTCACGCCGGCGCGGGCGCATTCGAGCGTGACCGGCATCAGGTTGTCGGTCGTCTTCGCGGCCGCCCGGAGCTTGGCCAGGGCGTTGTCCACAGCGGCCGCATCCCGAGTAGCGCGCCACTTCCGCAGGGACTCGAGCGCGGCCGACTCGGCGGCCGGGTCGACGGTCTGGATCGCGGTGTCCAGGTCGGCGGTCAGCGGCGACGGCTCGGTGTTCTCGAACTTGTTCACGCCGACGACGATCTGCTCGCCGGACTCGATCCGCTGCCGGCGTTCCGCGTGCGAGGCGACCAGCGCCTGCTTCAGGTACCCGCTCTCGACCGCGGCGACCGCGCCGCCCATCGCCTGCACGCGATCGATCTCCTCCTGCGCGCCGGCGACCAGTTCGTCGACCTTCGCCTCGATCACGTGCGAACCGTCGAAGATGTCGTCGTACTCCAGCAGGTCGGACTCGTACGCCAGCACCTGCTGCATCCGCAGCGACCACTGCTGGTCCCACGGCCGCGGCAGCCCGAGCGCCTCGTTCCAGGCCGGCAGCTGGACCGCCCGCGCCCGTGCGTTCTTCGACAGCGTCACGCCGAGCATCTCCAGCACGATCCGCTGCACGTTGTTCTCCGGCTGCGCCTCGGTCAGCCCGAGCGAGTTCACCTGGACGCCGTACCGCAGCCGGCGCGCCTTCGCATCCGCCACGCCGTACCGCTCCAGCGTCAACTGGTCCCAGAGGCGGACGAAGGCGCGCATCTTGCACGTCTCCTCGACGAACCGCACACCGGCGTTGACGAAGAACGAGATCCGCTGCACGACGTCCCCGAACCGCTCCGGCGGAACCTGCCCGCCGTCGCGGACCCGGTCCAGCACCGCGATCGCCGTCGACAACGCGAACGCCAGCTCCTGTACGGGCGTCGCGCCGGCCTCCTGCAGGTGGTAGCTGCAGATGTTGATCGGGTTCCACTTCGGCATGTTCGCGACCGTGTACGCGATCACGTCGGTGGTCAGCCGCAGCGAGGCGTCCGGCGGGAACGCGTACGTCCCGCGGGACAGGTACTCCTTGACGATGTCGTTCTGCGTCGTACCGGTCAGCTCGTCCGGCAGCGCGCCCTGCTCCTGCGCGGCGACCTGGTACAGCGCGAGCAGCCACATCGCGGTGGCGTTGATCGTCATCGACGTGTTCATCTGCGCCAGCGGGATCTGGTCGAACAGCGCCCGTACGTCGCCCAGGTGCGCGACCGGTACGCCGACCTTCCCGACCTCGCCCTTCGCGAGCGCGTGGTCCGCGTCGTACCCGGTCTGCGTGGGCAGGTCGAAGGCGACCGACAGCCCGGTCTGCCCCTTCGCGAGGTTCCGCCGGAACAGCGCGTTGGACTCGGCCGCGGAGGAGTGGCCCGCGTACGTCCGCATCACCCAGGGTCGATCCATGTACCCGAGAGTAGGACTGTGTTCCCTTGTGAGTCGCCCCCTCGTGACTGGTGTCACGAGGGGCCTACATCACAGTCAGGCGCTGATCGGCAACGGTGTCCGTTCGACGTTCAGGACGCGGTGCAGGCGGGTGACGGCGAGGATTCTGATCACCGACGGCATCGGGTGCCAGAGGACCAGTTGGCGGCCGAGGAGCTGGGTGCGGCGGTGGGTCGCGACCAGCAGGCCGAGGCCGGTCGCGTCGACCGCATCGACCTCCTCGAGGTCGACGATCACGTCGCCGGTCGAGGTGTCGATCAAGTGGTTGAGGGTTTGACGGACGTCACCCACGGATCGGACGTCCAGGATCCCGGTCAGATGCACGACGTTGTCCGGGTTGTTCGAGTGGTCAGTGTTGTCAGCAAGCTCGAGCATGTGCGTGCCCTCCGCTCTTCCGGCGGCCCCCGAGTTCCATCGGCCGCGTGACAGCGCTTGTGTTCGTAAAGACTCCCCGAAGACACGGAAGGTTGCCAACCTCTCACGATCTTTTGATTCGCGAGACAATGTGATGGTGTTCGCCGAGGATTACTTCCTGTTCCCGGTGGTGGCCATCGCCCTGGCCGGCGTGATGGTGCTGCTGTGCCGCTGGGCGTTCTCGAAGGCCAAGGGCGGGTCGCTGGTCCGCCGGGTCGACCAGACCCCCGCCGAGCGGGACTCGTTCGGCCTGCTCACCGACATCCGCACCGTCCCGAACTACAACGAGGCCCGGGTGCTGGTCGCGCGGCTGAAGGACTTCGGGATCAAGGCGACCGCGGCCCGCACCACCGAAGGTTGGACGGTCTACGTCTGGCCGCGGGACGAGGCCGCCGCCCGCGGTCTGCTCGATCACTCCTGATGTACACCTGAGAGCGGTCTCAGGCGTCATCTCACCATGACGCCCGAAGCCGGTCTGGCCTTTCCGTCGCAAGCTGTCGTCCCGGCCGACGAGGACGCCCGCGCACTGGAGGCGTCGGCGCACGACCCCGAGCGCTTCTCGGCCGTCTTCGACAAGTACTTCGATCAGGTGCACGGCTACGTCGCCCGGCGGCTCGGGCCCGACGTAGCGGACGACCTGGCGGCGGAAACGTTCCTGATCGCATTCCGGCAGCGGGAGCGGTTCGACCACCGGCACGGGGTGGTCCGGGCGTGGCTGTACGGCATCGCGACCAACCTGATCCGGCGGCACCGGCGGGACGAAGTGCGCGCGTTGCGGGCCATGGCGAAGCTCCCGGCACCGATACCGGCCGGTCCGCACGAAGACCGCGTCGCCGCACAAGTGACCGCGCAGGGCGCGTCCCGCGAACTGGCCGCCGCACTCGCTTCGTTGAACGCCAAGGACCGGGAGGTGTTGCTCCTGGTGGCACTCGGCCAGCTGACGTATGCCGAGGTCGCCGCAGCACTCGGAATCGCCTACGGAACCGTATGCTCCCGCCTGTCCCGCGCAAGACGAGCCGTCCGCGCATCACTCGGTACGGCGATTACAACAGCTACTGCCTTGGTGGCCGTGACTGGGCTTGGGGGTGCGCTGTTGGTGGGACACGATGACGCTGTGCCGGCTGGTCCGACCACGACTACTGCTCCTCGAGTCAGGACGGCTGCTGAGGTGTTGATCGCGCTCGCGGTCCAGCAGGAGAAGGACGAGAAGGTGTCCGGTACGTACTTCCGGGTGCGGAGCCTCCAGGTGACGACGGGGAAGTACGCACGGCGAACCATCATCGAGAGCTGGATGCCGATGAAGGCAGGGGTTGCCTCGTGGTTCGGCTGGGTCGACCTGGACCACCCGGAACCGGTCGTGAACAAGATGTCGTTCCGCGACGTACCGCCTGGGTACTACCTGACCGGTGAGAAACCACTGAGCGCCAAGCAGATCGCTGCGCTGCCTACTGACCCCGCAGCTCTTCGCAAGGCCCTCCTGACGCCAGGGCTGAGTGCGGACGAGCAGGACTACGCGGTGTTCTCCGCTGCCGGACGTCTGCTGTTCGAGATGCCGTCACCGCCCAAGCTCCGCGGAGCCGCGCTCCGCGTCCTGGCCGCGCTCCCCGGCACCCGCATCCGCACCGGAGTAAAGGACCCGATCGGCCGGACGGGCATCGAGGTGAGCCTCACGCAGCCCCGGACTACGAGGTTCGCCATGGCGACGACGTACGTCATCGACCCGACCAGCGGCCGGCTCCTCAGCTCCACGGTCCACGGTCTGAAGTCCGGGTCGACCGTGGTGCTCGAATCCGGGTGGACCGACGACAGGCCGACGCCGCCGTCGACCCACATCCGTTAGTCCGGCTTCGGTCGGGGTCTAGGGTCGGGAGTATGGGGACTCTGCTTGAGCTCGACTTGACCCGCGGTGTACTCGAGACGCCGCCCGCTTCACCGATTGCGGCGTTCCGGGCGCGGCATCTGCCGACGCTGCGGGAGCTGGTGGCCGCGCTGCGGAAGGGCGCCCGCGACGACAGTGTGGTCGGGGTCGTCGCGCACGTCGGCGGTCCCCGGTTGTCGCTCGCGCAGGTGCAGGAGCTGCGCGAGGCCGTCGCGGACTTCCGTACGTCGGGGAAGCCCGCGGTGGCGTGGACCGAGTCGTTCGGGGAGAGCGGCCAGGGCACGGTTCCGTACTACCTGGCGACAGCGTTCGACGAGATCTGGGTACAGCCGTCCGGCGACCTCGCGATCACCGGTGTGACCGTACAGGCCGTCTTCATTCGCGGTGCACTCGACAAGGCCGGGGTGATCCCGCAGTTCGGGAAGCGGCGTGAGTACAAGACGGCCGCCGACACGTTCACGGAGCGGGAGATGACCGCGCCCGCCCGCGAGATGGCGTCGCGGCTGGCGGAGTCGGCGTACGAGCAGATCGTCGAGGGCATCGCCGTACGGCGTCGACTGGACACGGCACGCGTACGGGAGCTCGTGGACAGCGCGCCGCTCGCCGCGCAGGCGGGTCTTGATGCCGGTCTGGTGGATCGGCTCGGCTACCGGTCGGACGTGTACGACGAGCTCGAGAAGCAGCTGCAGTACGACGACAGGCTGCTGGCGGAGCGGTACATCCGCCGTGGACCGCGGACGCTGGACGAGGTACGCAAGACGCTGCCCTGGCCGCAGAAGCCACTGGTGGCAGTGGTACGCGTGACGGGCGGTATCTCTGTCGGCCGCAACTCCAACAGCCCCATGGGTGGACCTGGCTCCGGCTCTGACACCGTGGGCGCCGCTTTGCGTGCTGTCGCTGCCAACGACCACGTCAAGGCGGTAGTGCTGCGCGTAGACAGCCCAGGTGGTTCGTACGTCGCCTCAGACGCCATCCGCAACGAGGTACTGCGACTGCGCTCCACCGGACGTCCCGTGATCGCGTCGATGGGTGGAGTCGCGGCCTCAGGTGGGTACTTCGTTGCGATGCCCGCTGACGTCATCGTGGCGCAGCCAGGCACCATCACCGGCTCCATCGGTGTGCTGACCGGCAAGGGCGTCGTACGCGATGCACTGGGTCGCATCGGGATCTCCCGCGAGGCCGTGTCCGAGGGGGCGAACGCGGAGATGTTCTCGGCGCAGGAGGAGTTCACCGACGAGCAGTGGGCGCGGCTGGAGGAAATACTCGACCGCATCTACAAGGACTTCGTCGCGAAGGCCGCCCAGGACAGGGGTCTTCCGGAGGATCGGCTGGAATCACTGGCTCGCGGACGGGTCTGGACCGGTGCGGACGCGCACAGCCACAAGCTGATCGACGAACTGGGCGGTTTCCAGCACGCGCTGACGCTGGCGTGCAACCGGGCCGGTCTGGACCGCGACGAGATCGCCGTGACCTCCGCACCGCACCGCAACCTGCTCAGCCAGCTCAAGGCGCCGACAACGACCGATGATCTGGCAGTCAGCGCCGTACCACTCACACTCGACGGCCTGACCACCGGTCTCTACAGCGCCCTGGGCCTGCCGCCCGCGGGAGTATTGCGGATGCCCTTCAGTTGGGAAATCAGCTAGTCGCGTTCGCCGCCGGGTACCCAGAGGACGTCGCCGCCGGAGGAGAGGTTGGCGACGCGGCCGAGGATGAACAGCAGGTCGGACAAGCGGTTCAGGTACGTGATTGCGAGCAGGTTGACCGACGGGCCGTGCGCCTCGACCGCGGCCCAGCCGGCCCGCTCCGCGCGCCGGACGACCGCGCGGGCGACGTTCAGATACGCGGCGCCCTCCGTGCCGCCCGGGAGGATGAACGAGCGGAGCTTGGTCAAACGATTGTTGTACTCGTCGCACCAGCCTTCGAGCCGGTCGACGTACTCCTGGGTGATCCGCAGCGGCGGGTACTCCGGATCGGGCGTGATCGGGTTGCACAGGTCCGCGCCGACGTCGAACAGGTCGTTCTGGATCCGGGTCAGCAGTACCGCGATCGCGCTGTTCAGGTGCCCGGCCGCGATCGCCACTCCGATCGCCGAGTTCGCCTCGTCGACCTCGCCGTACGCGGCCAGCCGCGGATCGGTCTTCGACGTCGTGGAGTTGTCGCCGAGGCGGGTCTCGCCGGCGTCACCGGTGCGGGTGTAGATCCGCGTCAAGTTCACAGCCATGCCAGGACTCTACGCAAAGCCGGATCCGCTCAAACGCTACAGTCGACCGGTGGAACGGTTTCGGATCGCGGGTGAGGCACGGCTCGACGGCGCTGTCGAGGTGGCCGGGGCGAAGAACAGTGTGCTCAAGCTGATGGCGGCAGCGCTGCTGGCGGAGGGTACGACGACGCTGCGGCAGGTGCCGGGCATTCTCGACGTCACGTTCATGGCGCAACTGCTGGACACGCTCGGTTGCTCGGTGAAGGTCGACGGCGAGCTCGGGATCGCGACGATCGCGGTGCCCGGAAGCATCGGGCACCAGTGCGACTACGAACTGGTCCGCAAGCTCCGGGCGTCGATCTCGGTGCTCGGACCGCTGCTGGGCCGCTGCGGTCAGGCGGAGGTGGCGCTGCCCGGCGGCGACAACATCGGGTCCCGCGGGCTGAACATGCACGTCGCCGGCCTGGAGGCGATGGGCGCGAAGGTGCACATCGAACACGGCTTCGTGATCGCCGAGGCACCGCAGGGCCTGCACGGCGCCGAGGTCTGGCTGGACTTCCCGAGTGTCGGCGCGACCGAGACGATCATGATGGCCGCGGTGCTCGCGAAGGGTACGACGATCATCGAGAACGCCGCCCGCGAACCGGAGATCCAGGACATCGCCGCGATGCTGGTCGAGATGGGCGCGATGATCGACGGCGCCGGGTCGCCGCGGATCGAGATCACCGGCGTCGACGGCCTGCTCAACCCGGTCGACCACGTGGTCGTGCCGGACCGGATCGTGTCCGGCAGTTGGGCGTTCGCGGCCGCGATCACCAAGGGTGACGTCACGATCAGCAACGGGCACGCCGAGCACCTGGAGCTGCCGCTCGACAAGCTGCACAAGGCGGGCGCGGAGATCACCGTGCTGAACCCGGGCTTCCGGGTCCGGATGCACGACCGGCCGAAGCCGGTCGACGTGGTCACGCTGCCGTACCCGGGATTCGCGACCGACCTGCAGGCGTTCGTGATCGCCTTGAACGCATTGAGTGACGGCGCCGCGATGGTGACCGAGAACCTGTTCGAGGGCCGGTTCACGTTCGCACAAGAGCTCACCCGGCTCGGCGCGCAGATCCAGACCGACGGGCATCACGCGGTCGTCCGCGGCGTACCGCGGCTGTCCGGTGCGCCGGTCGTCGCCTCCGACATCCGCGCGGGTGCGGCGCTCGTCCTGGCCGGTCTCGCCGCGGAGGGTGAGACCTTGGTCTCGGCCGCCCACCACGTACACCGCGGCTACACCGATTTCGCCGGCAACCTCCGCCGCCTCGGCGCCGACGTCGTCGTGGAACCTGACGATGCGGAGATGTACTGGAGCTAATAGGCTCGCCCGCATGACTGAGCGCGTGGTGAAGCCGGTTGGGCGGGGATTCTTGTTCCTGGACTCGCATCCCGCGGGGTGTGCGCGGGTGGTGCGGGACATGGCTGCCGAGGTCGACGCGCGACCGGCCGAGCGGCGTACGGCGTTGGTGATCGGGTCGAGTTCCGGGTACGGGCTCGCGACCACGATCGCGGCGCTCGCGCGGTTCGGGGTCGACGGGATCGGCATCTGCTTCGAGAAGGCGGCCACGGCCCGTCGTACGGCGACCGCCGGCTGGTACCGCACCGCCGAGACCGCCGCACTCGCCGCGGAGCTCGGCCGGTCGTGGACGTTCGTGAACGCGGACGCCTTCGCGGACACCACCAAGGACGAGGTGCTCGACCTGGTCTCGGAAAAACTCGGCAAGCTCGACCACCTGATCTACAGCGTCGCCGCTCCCCGTCGTACGGACCCGCGCAACGGCGAGACGTACCAATCGGTGCTGAAGGCGATCGGTGCCCCGCACACCACGAAGAGCCTCGCGTTCGACGACGGCACGCCGGTGCTGCAGGAGGTCGGGATCGAGGTCGCGACCGACGACGAGATCGCGCAGACCGTGAAGGTGATGGGCGGCGAGGACTGGGCGCGCTGGATCACCGCACTGCAGGACCGCGACCTGCTCGGGCCCGCGTTCAACACGGTCGCCCTCACCTACATCGGCTCCGAACTGACCGGCCCGCTCTACCGCCAGGGTTCGATCGGCGCGGCCAAGGCGGATCTGGAGCAGACCGCGCTGAAGCTGGCCGCGGACGGGGTCGCCGCGATGACCTCGGTCAACGGCGCGGCCGTCACCCAGGCGTCGTCCGCGATCCCCGGTATCGGCCTGTACGTCAGCCTGCTCCACAAGGTCACCGGTCTGCAGACGCCTGTGCAGCAGTCGATCGCGCTGTGGGAACAGCTCACCGGCGAAGCATCGCCCGACCTGGACGACGAGGGCCGGATCCGGCTCGACCGCTGGGAGCTGAACGACGACGTGCAGAACGCCGTACGCGCCCAGTGGCAGTCCGCGACCCATGGCAACATCGCCGAGGTCGCGGACGCCGCCTGGTTCCTGGCCGAAGTACGCCGGCTGTACGGCTTCGACGTACCGGCCGTGGACTACGACGCGGAGACCGAGGTCGACGTGGAGTGGCCTGCCTGACCTGCTAATCCCGCGCGCGGTACTTGCGCATCTTGTTGCGGGCACCGCAGATCGACATCGTGCACCACCGACTGCGGCCCGCCGGACTGCGGTCGTAGTACACCCAACGGCAGGTGTCGGCGGCGCACGCCTTCAGACGCGGCCACGTACCGTCCGCCGAGGCCGTGGCGATGTCCGCCGCGATCCGGGCGACCAAGGCCGGTACGTCGCGGAGTCCCGCGGCCGGCCGGATCGCCACACCGCCGTCGGCTGACATCGCCAACGCCAGCGGCGCATCCGCCAGCAGCCGTTCGAGGGTCGCGAGCGATTCACGCGGTACGTCGACACCGGCATGCGCCTGGCAGACATCGCGCATCGCCTCGCGCACCGTCAGCACCTGGTCGAGCCCGGCCGCATCGAAGTGCAGGCCGGGCAGCCCGTGGTCGGCGCAGAACGTGCTCAGGTCCGCGGGGCGCGCGAGCAGCTCCCGCTCCGCTTCCAGGTCGACGGTGTTGACCAGGTCCTGGACGAGGACGAGCGGCTCCGGCGCCGGGGTGCGCTCGCCTGGCTGAATCACGATTGCCACGTTACCCCTCATAGGGCATCATCTGGTAACAGTTACTAGATCAGACAGGAGTACCGGTAACGGTGGATGGTGACTTCAAGCGGTTCTGGGCCGGTCAGTCGGTGTCCGCGATCGGTACGCAGGTGACCGCGGTCGCGCTCCCACTGACCGCAGCCCTGACACTGGACGCCGGCGCCGCAGGCGTGAGCGCGATCGCGACGGCGAGCTACCTGCCCAGCGCGGCGCTGCCGCTGCTGGCTGGGCATTGGCTGGAACGCCGCCGCAAACGCGGCGTCATGGTCGCCACCGACGTCTTCCGCGCCGCGGTTCTGGCCGTCGTTCCGATCGCCTGGTTCGCCGGCCAACTCTCGCTGCCGCTGCTGGTGGTTGTGGCGTTCCTGGTCGGCGCCGCGAGCGTGGTGTTCGACATCGCGTCGTTCGCCTACCTGCCTGACTTCGTGCCCGAGCAGGACCTGCCGCGCGCCAACCGTGCGCTGCAAGGCTCGTCGACCGCCGCGCAGGTGGGAGGTCCCGGACTGTCCGGTCTACTCGTCCAGTTGCTCGGACCGGCTGTCGCGCTACTGGTGGACGCTGTCTCGTACCTGGCCAGCGCGTTCGGCGTCGGATCGGCGCGCCGTGCGGAGCCGACGCCCCAGGCCACCACCCAGCGCCCGGGTCTGTGGGAGGGCGTTCGGCAGATCAAGGTCAGCCCGTTCCTCCGGGCTCTGACCGCGCACGCGGCGCTCTACAACGCCGCGGCACAGATCCTGGTCGTCAACCTGGTCGTCCTCGCCGTGAAGGAGCGCGGGCTCTCCGCCGGCGGCTACGGCGTCGCGCTCAGTGCGGGCGGCGCCGGTGCGTTCGCCGGCGCGATGCTCGGTCTGCGGGTCGCCGGGCGACTCGGGTACGGGCGCGCGTTCGGTTCGGCGCTCGTCCTGTCGACCGGACTCCCGCTCCTGCTGGCGTTCCTGCCGGGCCGCGGTCTCGAGTACGGCCTGCTGCTCGGGGGCGTGCAGTTCCTCGCGGGGATCGGCCTCGGCAGCGCGAACGTCCTGTCGGTGACGATCCGGCAACTGCTGATCCCGCGCGCGACGCTTGCCCGCAGCAACGGTGCCTACCGCACTTTCACCTTCGGCGTGCTTCCGGTCGGCGCCGCGGCCGGCGGGGTTCTCGGGAGTACGTTCGGCACCACCACGGCCGTTGCCGTCGGCACCATCGGCATGGCGCTGTCCGCCGTACCGATGTTCACCCGCGAGGTCCGGACGCTGGAGACGCCGGTCGCTACAGCGGCTTGAACGAGACCAGTTCGAGGACGAGTTCGGCCGCTTCGTCGGAGGCGGCCAGGTCGACCGTTGCGGTGATGCGCCAGTCGTGGTTGCCCTCGGGGTCGTCGATGATCTGCTGGACCTCCCAGTAGCCCGGGTGCTCCTCGACCAGGAACAGCGCGGGACCGCGGGCCTCGGGGCCGGTGCCGACGACATCGTGTTCGGCGTAGTACGCCGTACCGGCCTCGGCCCAGCGGCCCGCGTCCCAGCCGGCTTCGCCGTCCAGTTGGCCCAGCTCGGCCCACCGGTGCAGGGCGAGTAGCTCGACACGGCGGAACATCGCGTTGCGGACGAGGACCCGGAAAGCCCTTGTGTTCAAGGTGATCCGGCGCGGCCCGGCCGGTGTCGGCGCGACCGCGGCTTCCTCGGCCGGGTTGGTCAGCTCCTCCCACTCGTCGAGCAGGCTCGAGTCGGTCTGGCGTACCACCTCGCCGAGCCACTCGATCAGGTCGGCGAGGTCGTCGTCCACCTTGTCCGGCGGTACGGTCTGCCGCAGCGCCTTGTACGCGTCGCTCAGGTACCGCAGGACGACGCCCTCCGAGCGCGCGAGTCCGTAGAACCCGATGAACTCGCCGAACGTCATCGCCCGCTCGAACATGTCCCGGACCACGGCCTTCGGGGACAGCCCGGTGTCGGCGATCCACGGATGCGTCTGCCGGTACATCTCGAACGTTGCCTCGAGCAACTCCTGGAGCGGCTTCGGCCAGCTGACGTCCTCGAGCAGCTCCATCCGTTCGTCGTACTCGATGCCCTGGGCCTTCATCGCGTTCACGGCCTCGCCCTTGGCGTGGTGCTCCTGCGCCCACAGCACCGCCCGCGGGTCCTCCAGCGTGGCCTCGATGATCGAGACGACGTCGAGCGCGTACGTCGGATCGGCCGGATCCAGCAGGTCGAGCGCGGCCAGCGCGAACGTGGACAGCGGCTGGTTGAGGCTGAAGTCCTTCTGCAGGTCGACGGTCAACCGGAGCAGGCGGCCGTTCTCGTCCGGCTCGTCGAGGCGTTCGACGACACCCGCGGTGACCAGCGTGCGGTAGATCTGGATCGCGCGGCGGATCAGCCGGACCTGCGCGCGGGAGTCCTCGTGGTTGTCGCGGAGCAGGTGCCGCATGCTCGCGAACGCGTTGCCGTCCCGGGCGATCACGTTCAGCAGCATCGCGTGGCTGACCCGCATCCGGGACTGCAGCGCCTCCGGCTCGGCCGCGACCAGCCGGTCGAACGTGTCCTCGCCCCAGGTGACGAACCCCTCCGGCGGCTTCTTCCGCTGGACCTTGCGCTGCTTCTTCGGGTCGTCGCCGGCCTTGGCCAAGGCCTTCACGTTCTCGACGACGTGGTCCGGGGCCTGGACGACGACGGTGCCGGAGGTGTCGTACCCGGCCCGGCCGGCGCGGCCCGCGATCTGGTGGAACTCGCGCGCCTTCAGGATCCGCTGGCGGCGGCCGTCGTACTTGCTGAGCGCGGTGAGTACGACGGTACGAATCGGGACGTTGATGCCGACGCCGAGGGTGTCCGTACCGCAGATCACCTTCAGCAGACCGGCTTGCGCGAGCTGCTCGACCAGCCGGCGGTACTTCGGGAGCATGCCGGCGTGGTGGACGCCGATCCCGTGCTTCACCAGCCGCTGCAGCGTCCGCCCGAAGCCCTTGCTGAACCGGAAGTTCCCGATCAGCTCGTTGATCTTCTCCTTCTCCTCCTTCGAGGAGACGTTGATGCTCATCAGCGCCTGCGCGCGTTCCAGTGCGGCCGCCTGGGTGAAGTGGACGACGTACACGGGGGCCTGGTGCGTGGTCAGCAGCTCTTCGAGGGTCTCGTGCAGAGCCGTGGTGACGTA
Organism: Kribbella sp. NPDC004536; assembly: GCF_042873835.1. NCBI lineage: Bacteria > Bacillati > Actinomycetota > Actinomycetes > Propionibacteriales > Kribbellaceae > Kribbella > Kribbella sp. NPDC004536. The sequence goes on from NZ_JBIALY010000004.1 coordinate 419,071, forward strand.
CTTGTAGATCAGCGGCACCGGGCGCTCACCGGACGCGACGATCGCGGTCGGGCGGCCCGTCCTTCTCGACAGGTCGATCTTGAACCGCTCGACGTCGCCGAGGGTCGCGGACATCAGGACGAACTGCGCCTTCGGCAGCTCCAGCAACGGCACCTGCCACGCCCAGCCGCGGTCCGGCTCGGAGTAGAAGTGGAACTCGTCCATCACCACCTGGCCGACGTCCGCGTCCGGCCCCTCACGGAGCGCGATGTTCGCGAGGACCTCCGCCGTACAACAGATGATCGGCGCACCCGCGTTCACCGCGGCGTCACCGGTCAGCATCCCGACCTTGTCCGCCCCGAAGACGTCACACAACGCGAAGAACTTCTCCGACACCAACGCCTTGATCGGCGCCGTGTAGAACGTCCGCTGCCCGTGCGCGAGCGCCGCGAAGTGCGCCCCCGTCGCCACCAGGCTCTTCCCGGACCCGGTAGGCGTCGACAGGATCACGTTCGACCCCGTCATCACCTCGATCAACGCCTCCTCCTGAGCCGGGTACAACGAGATCCCCCGCTCCCCCACCCACCCCTGAAACACGTCGAACAACGCATCAGGCTCAGCAGTCCCCGGAAGTTTCTCAGTAAGCGTCATCACTACACATTGTCCCTGAACTCCCAACCCACCAACTCCCCCGGGTCCCGCATGCCCGGCCGTCCAGCGCCTACCCCGGCCCGCGGTCCGGGGTAGGCGCGTCGGCTGTTACTTCTCGCCCTTGATTGTCAGGGCTTGTTCCAGTTCGGCGCGGATGGCGTCGGCGCCGGATTTTCGGTAGTTGGTTACGGCTTCGTCCCAGGAGTTGAGGTCGGCTCGGCCTAGTTGGATGTCCTTGGTGAGGGAGTCCATTCGGGTGTCGAGGATCTTGCCCTTGGTGGACTGGGTGGGTGAGTAGAGGCCGTACGTCGGCGACGTGATCGCGGTGGGGAGTACGGCTTTGAAGTGGTTGTACGCGGTGTCGACGGCCTCCGGGTGGCCGGGGAAGTAGGCCGGGTACGGGCCGTCGGCGAGGTACTGGATGGGGAACTCGCCCAGACAGACCTCGCTGCCGCCGTCCTTGGTGAGCACCGGGTCGGTGCCGTTGAGCGTGTAGTGCCGACCAGGCAACCCGAACTTCCGGAACAGGTACTCCTCGGTCCCGAACGGCGCCGCGCACCAGTTCAGCACCCGGAGCAGCGTCTTGATCCGCGCCGGTGGACCGGGGCGGATCGCGGCGATCGAGTTGTTCGGCGAGCCGAGCAGCACCCGGCCGACCTTCCCGTCGGAAGCGCGCGGCACCGGGATCGAGATGCTGAAGGAGTCGTCCGTCGCGCGGCGGTAGAAGCTCTGGATGGACGAGTACGTGTCCTGCGTCATCACCGCCGAGCCCTGCGTGAACCACACCTTCTGGTTCGGCTTCGCGACTCCGTCCGGATGGATCGTCCCGTCCTTCACCATCTGCCGGGTGATCGCCAGCATCTCCTTGTGCTCGGGAAGTTCCCGGCTGTGCACCAGCTTCCCGTCGCGCACCTCCCAACCGTTGGGCAGGCCAAGCATCGCGCTGACCGCCGCGGTCGGCGGTACCGCGAACCCCCACCGGTTCAACTTCTCGTCGGTGACGGCCTTGGCCACCTTCTGCAGTTCGTCGACGGTCGGCGACCCGAGTTCGACCCCGAGCTTGTCCAGCAGGTCCTGCCGGGCGAGCAGCGTGTTCGACGACATGATGCCGCGCTGGATCGGTACGGCGCGGATACCGCCGGAGAACACACACCCGCGCCATGACGCCTGCGGCGCGTTCGCCAGGAACGGGTACTCGAGGATCGCGTCGCCGGACAGGTACTCGGTCAGGTCCTGCGCCCGCGCCTCCAGGAACTGCGGCAGGTACGCGAACCCGCCGTCCACGTTGAACAGATCCCCCAGCGTGTCACCGGCGACCGACGTGGCGAACTTGTTCGGGTAGTCCGCAGCGGCGGTGATGTTCAGTTCGAGCGGAGCCCCGAGCCGCCGGTTCAGCTCCTGCCAGTACGGGTTCCGGTCGGCGGTCGGCGGGATCGGGTTCGACGTCAGCGTCGTCCCGGTCACCACCTGCCCGTCCCCCGGCGCGCCCTGCGTCACCTTCGCCGGATGCTCCGGGAACCGGTAGAAGCAGTCCGGCATCAGCGGATGGCTGCGCGGCAGGTCCGGCTTCGGCCCGTCGAACCGTTTGTACGTCGGCAGCGCGACCGGCTTGTTCAACGCCGCGATGTCGGTGGACCGGGTCACCGTCGAGCATCCGGTCAGCCCGAGCGCGACCGATCCGGCCAGGAACGTCCTTCGCCGCAGCGTCATCCCTTCACCGCCCCGGTCATCATGCCCTTGGCGAAGTGCCGTTGCAGGAACGGGTACACGATCAGGATCGGCACCAGCGACACCACCAGGATCGCCATCTGGATCGACTCCTGCGGCGGCAGCTGGTCGGCCGCCGCGCCACCGAGGTCCCCGCTGCTCAGCTCGGTGTTGTTGATGACGTACGTCCGAAGGACCAGCTGCAACGGCCATTTCGCCGTGTCGTTGATGTAGAGCATCGCGTTGAAGAACGCGTTCCAGTACCCGACCGCGTAGAACAGCCCGACGACGGCGAGTACTGCCTTGGACAGCGGCAGCACGATCGACCAGAAGATCCGGAAGTCGCCGGCGCCGTCGACGCGCGCGGAGTCGAGCACCGAGTCCGGGATGCCCATGAAGAACGAGCGCAGCACGATCACGTTGAAGCCGCTGATCGCGGTCGGCAGGATCAGCGCGAGCAGCGAGTCGAGCAGCCCGAACTCCTTCACCACCAGGTAGTTCGGGATCAGCCCCGGGCTGAACAGCAGGCTGAACAGCACGATCAGCAGGATCGGCCGCTGCCCGAACGAGCCGCGCCGGCTGAGCGCGTACGCGAGCATCGTCGACCCGGCGAGGCTCACCAGCGTGCCGCCGACGGCGATCAGCACGCTGACCCCGAGGGCCCGTTGGACGACGCCGCCGTTGAAGATCGCCTTGTACGCGTCCCAGTTGAGCCCGTCCGGCCAGAGCACGAACCCACCGGAGTTCGTGACGTGCTGCTGGCTCGCGATACTCGTCGAGACCACGCCGAGGAACGGGACCACGACGACCGCGCAGCAGACCACCAGGACGACGGCCTTGAGGACCCGCGACGGCATCGCCGGTCCGTCGTAGATTCCTTTCTGCTCCAACGTACTCATTTCTGGTACACCCCCGCCTCACCGAAGATGTGGGCGATCTTGTTGGCGCCGATCACCAGGGCGACGCCGACCAGACCCTTCACCAGGCCGACCGCGGCGGACACGCCCCACTGGCCGGCCAGTACGCCGTTGTTGTAGACGTACGTGTCCAGTACCTCGCTCGCGGGCCGTCCGACCAGGTTCTGCTGCAGGATGATCTGCTCGAACCCGACGCTCAGCGAGTCACCGAGGCGCAGGATCAGCAGCAGGATGATCAGCCCGCGGATCCCAGGTACGGTGACGTGCCACAGTTGCCGCCAGCGGGACGCGCCGTCGACCCGTGCGGCCTCGTACAACCCGGGGTCGATCTGGGTCAGGGCCGCGAGGAACAGGATGGTTCCCCACCCGGTGTCCTTCCAGATCACCTGGCTGGTGAGCAGCGCGATGAAGCCGTCCGGGTTGCCGAGGAAGTCGATCGTGCCCATCCCGTGCGAGCGGAGGAAGTTGTTGATCAGGCCGCTGCCGCCGAGGATCTGCTGGAAGATCGCGATCACGATCACCCAGGACAGGAAGTGCGGCAGGTACAGCACCGACTGCACGACGCGCTTGATCCGCTCGGACAGCAGGCTGTTCAGCAGCAACGCGAGCGCGATCGGCGCCGGGAACACGAAGATCACCTGGACGATCGTGATCAGCAGCGTGTTCTTGAGTGCGTTCAGGAACTCGGCGTCGCCGTTGAAGATCACCGCGAAGTTGTCCAGCCCGACCCAGGCGCTGCGTCCGAGCGGTACGAACGGCAGGTACTCCTGGAACGCGATCAGGTTCCCGAGCAACGGCAGGTAGTGGAACGCCAGCAGCAGCACGAGCCCGGGCAGCGCCATCAACAGCAGCACCTTGTCCCGCCGGGCCCGCGCCCACCACGACAACGGTTTGACGGCCGCTCCACCGTCCGTGACGGCGCCCGGCGGTCCGGATCCGGTCGGCGTCACGGCCGTGGTCGGTCGGCTGGGGATTCGGTCTGTTTGAGCCACGCGACACTCCCAGGGTCGTCCCCCCCACGGAATGGGAGAACGTTTTCCGTTCTCCCGTGTCCGACTGTGTCGCGTCTGGAGCCCGCCCGCAGCTTCGATCGGTGTGTCGGAAGGTTTCAGGTGACGACGGGCTTGCCGGTGGTGGTTTCCACGATGTGGGCGAGGAAGTCGCGGACGTCGGCGAGCAGGGCTGTGTCGTCGTCGTACGACGAGGTGCCTTCGGCGTCGCGGAGGTGGAGGCCTTCGGTCAGGACTCGATGCCAGCGGGGGGCGTAGTGCGTGAGGCCCCAGCGGCCGGCGCGTGATTTCGCGGTCATGTCGCCCGTGGCGAGGAGGTGGTGCAGGCGGGCCGAGGCGAGGATGCAGTGGCTGAGGATGTAGTCGCGCTCGTTCGCCGGGAGGTCCGCGACGGTCACGCGGGTCAGGCCCTCGGCGTTGCGGCGCCAGTACGTGTCGAGGTTGCCGACGGTGTACTCCCGCAGCGCCTGCTCGTCCGTCCATATCTTCAGCGTCGACAGCTCCGGGCCGCGGATCGTGATCCCGCCGCGCGCCAGCTCGTGCCACAGCACCATCCACATCGCCGAGGTATGAACCAGCAGCTCCCCGCTGTTGATCACCTCCGGCGTCTCCGGTAACGTCCGCGGGTCACACGCCAGGTCGTCGGCCAGTACGTACGGCCCGTCGAACCGAACCGGGGAGAACTCCGCGAGCTCCGCGTGAACGCCGCGCAACATCTCCACCTCCCCGGCGTCCGGTCGTCGCGACACCGTCGCCAGGAAATCGACGTCGGACTGTCGCGGCGCCCACTCCCCGAACGCCAGCCCACCGTGCAAGTAGAGCCCGGTCAGCAAGTCCGGCGGCAACTCCCGCTCGACCAGCGACAGATACCGATCGCACAACTCCCGCACAGGAGCCGGAACACCCACAAGCCCCTCCTCGGAACGGCAACGACTTACCAAGACCGACGCCGCCGACCCCCGATTTGTTCGTGCTCTACGACAGATCGAGCCAGGTACCTGCCAGCGGCTGCTGGCCGACACCCGGCTTCGACCAGTCGCAGACGCCAGAACGGAAGATCGTCTGCAGCCGCCGCCAGTCGGCGTCGGTGAAGCCCGGGTAGTCCGAACGCAGCGGCGCGCGCAGCTTGCACTTGATCACGTCCGCAGCGACCCCCGCGCCGGCCACCTCGCGCGGGAACGACGCCGACGGATAGAGCTTCTCGCACGCCGACGACGGGTTTCGGTCCAGCGGTTGGGCGATGAAACCGGAAGGACCACGGCACCCCTCGACCAACCCGGCCGGCCGCGCGGCAACGATCTTCGCGATCCGCGGCCGCGCCGTCGTGTCCGCAGTCAGTTGGGTCAACCAACGATCCATCTCGTCTATGGCATGTTGCAACAACGGGCTGGCAGTCGAGAACAACCCGTAGCGGGCGTCCTCGAGCAAACTCACCTGGTTGGCCGCCGTGCCGTTCGCCTTCAGCAGGCGCGCCCGCATCGAGAACGTGTGGTACCGGAGGTGGATGTCGCCGTACGACTGGGTGTCGTAGTACGCCCGGTAGTCGATGATCGGGACGTCCTTCAGCCCACCGCCACCGTTCGTCAGCCGCCCGGTCCGGTACGCGGTCCGTACCGCCTGCGGATCCGCAACGGTCCGCGAAGGCACCAGGTTGGCGTCCGCGTCGAACCCACCGATCGACGCGTTCAGGTCGAGGAACTGCGCGGGCGTGATCGCCCCGGCCCGGAGCACCTTCAACCCGTACTGCACACCGACGTTGTCGAGCGGTCGCCGTACGAATCCCGTCGACGGATCGCTGCCGTACACGTTGATCGCGTGATCGAAGACGGAGCACCGTACGCCGCGGGGGTTCGCAACCGGGTCGTAGCGCTCGGCCGCCGGGATGACGTCGCAGTTGCGCCGCGGATCGATCCGCCCCGCGCTGACCGCCATACTCGGCAGCGTCGCATAGGTCTGGAAGCCCGCCACCTTCCGCTTCTGCTCCTGCGTCCAGGCAATGCTTGTCCGGCCGAAGTACGAGTCCAGCAGCCACGAGTCGCTGATGAACGACACCGTGCCGAAACCCACCTCCGGGAACGAGCACCCGACGACGATCCCGTCGAAGATCCCTGGGTAGTTGTCGGTGATCTGATGCGCCTGGTACGACCCGCCCGAGCACCCGAAGCCGACCGTGAAGTCGGGCCGGCCGTAGTGCTCGACGAACAGCTCCTTCGTCATCATCGCGGACTCGGCCGCGGTCAGGTCGTTGCAGTTCTGCCCGAACACGTTCAACGACGACGACATCAACGCATACCCCCGGCCGAGCAGGAACGCGTCCGTCACCCCGCCGGTCGTCGTCCCGGACCGGTACCAGCCACCGGCACACCCGCCGCCGAGCGTGAAGATCGCCCGCCCGTTCCAGCTCGACGAACGCCGCGTCGGTGTCGGTGCCGCCTCGCGCAACGGGTCGTGCAGCATGGTCGTCTGCACGATGGCACGGTCAGCGCTCCCGGTCTCCATCCGCACAATGAACGGATCACCCGAGTCAGTCTTCGCAAGATCAGCCGGGTACGACCTCGTACCCGCAGGCCAGTGAGCGTAGGCGCCCGCGGTGGTCCGGTAGAAGTAGTCGACCCTCGGCTTGACGGTGCAATCGGCATCCAGCGGCGCACCGAGCGTCCCGCCGATCACCGGGAGCGTGAACTGCGCGGTCTCGCACACGAACGGCTGCTCGTGCGGCCCTGAGAAGACAGGTCCTTCCCGCGGATAGTTCCGTAAGTGCAGCGTAGTACTGCGCCCGCGGGCAGAGGCCTGGACTACGTTCGTCCCCAACCGTAGGCTCCCGACCAGTCCGGTCAGACCGTCGCCGTCGGCAACGAACACCGACGAGACGTCGCGACCGTTCAACGTCACCTTGACGTCCGCGTCCGGCGAAGCGACGTGCACCAGCGCGTCGCCACCGGTGACCTTGTCCGGGCGACCGGACAGGATCTCCAGCTTCAGGTCCCGGGACGCGACGGCCGGGACCAGCGGTACGACGAGCGCACCGGCAAGCAACGCGACGATCAGGCGGACTGGTCGGATCACGGGATCTCCTAGTGAGCGGCTACTTCGTAGACGCGGGCGATGTCAGGAGTCGTGGTGGACGGATCGGTGATCGTGAGCCGGAGCTGGTCGACGGCCGCGGTCGTCACCGGTGTGGAGACCAGTGCCCGGGTGTTGGCCGTGTAGCTGCCGAGCTGGACCCACCCGGTGGAGGTGTGGCCCTCGACCTTGAACGCGGACAGAACGGTGCCAGCGGCAACGTTCGGGTACCCGTACCCGCTGTACACGTCCACCTGACTCACATCCTTGTAGGTCCCCAGATTCACGGTGAGTACCGGCGTGGTGTCGCCTTCGGCCGACATCCAGCGTCCGCTGTCCAGACACGAACCGTCAACCGCTTTCGCCTCGCCGGAATCCGCCGTGTACGTCGACGACGCGGTCACGGTCGCCCCGCGCGCCAGGTGATCGGTACATGGCGAGATCGCCGGCGCCCCGGCCAGCCAGTCGCGCATGAACGCACCCTGGTACTCACCGCTGAGCAGGTTCCAGTTCTTGTCGAACCACACCGGCGCCCAGAAGTTGTCGAAGATCCAGCCGATCCAGCCGATCTGCGGCCGGGCGTCCAGGTACTGGCGCAGCGGCAGTCCCCAGCCGGACGTCGTACCGGCGGTGACGTTGTTCGCCGACGACGACGGGTCCCAGCCCAGCTCGGTCAGTACGACGGGCAGCGTCGCGGCCGCCGTACCGAACCTTGGATCGAGGTTCGCGGCGGTCGCCGGCCCCTGGTTCGGGTAGAGGTGGTAGACGTACGCGATGTTGCCGCCGGTGATCGGGTCGCTGACGGCGCCGTTCAGGCGGGTGCTCCAGGACGGGCTGCCCATCAGGATCACGTTCGACGCCACCGACCGGATCGAGTCGACGACCGGCTGGATGTAGGACTTCCAGGTCGCCCAGTTGTCCGGCGCGATCGGCTCGTTGAACACCTCGAACAGTACGTTCGGGTTGTTCGCGTACCGCGGCGCGATGAAGTCCCAGAAGCCCTTCACGTCCGACTGCGGTACGGCACCGGCCGCGTCGCCGTAGTTCCGGACCAGGTGCAGGTCGATGATCACGTACAGGCCCTTGGAGACCGCATGGTCGACGTACGGCTTGATGTACGTCGCGTCGTAGGCGTTCAGGTCCTTGCCGATCGCCTCGGTGACCAGCAGGCGCAGCACCTTGGAGTGCCAGCCGTTCGACACGGTCATGTCGATCAGGTCGTTGATCGGCTTGTTGTTGCAGTCGGTGCAGACCGCGTTCTGTTCGGGGGCGATGACGGAGACGCCTTGGAGGGTGACAGCGGTCCCGGCGCTGTTCTTGATGCGATTGCCTTCGGTGTGCAGGGCGGGGAGGGCGGTGGTCTGCGCGTCGGCATTCACGAGCGAAATACCGGACAGCAGGACCGCGGTACACAGGGCGGCCAAAGACTTTCGGAACACGGGCTACATCCCTTCAGTCGCGATGGGTGCGGATCTCTTCCGGCCAGGCCAGCGGGGTCTTCAGGTGGTCCGCCAGCAGGCGCTGGTAGTCGGCCAGGTGGGTGGGATCGTTGCGGACCTTGCGTGGTGACAGGCCTTCGGTCAGGCAGAACCCGACCAGTGCGCCGACCGCCTCGCCGATACTCCATTCGACCGGGTGGAGGCGGTAACAACCGTTGGTGATGTGGGTGGTCCCGATGTTCTTGTTCGCCGGCAGCAGGTTGTCGGCGCGGACCGGGATCAGGGCGCCGAGCGGGATCTGGAACGGGTACGCCTCGATGTCGACGTAGCTCCGCCCGGCGGTCGACGGGTGCAGGTCGATCCGGTACCGCCCGAGCCCGACCGAGTCCGCGAACACCTCGCTGCCCGCGCCGTCAGGGCGTGCCTCGACACCTACGTGCTGCTCCAGCACGGTGAACTCGGCCTGGATCCGCCGCGCCTCCCGGATGTACGGCGTCTTCGCGAGACCGTCTGCGGTGCCGGTAATGTCCGGGCGCAGGCGCAGCCCCGGGTACCCGCCGTCGGTCTGCATCCAGTAGAGGAACGACAACGACAAGTCCCGGCTGGCGGCCAGCGCCTTCCGCGGGTCGGGGCCACCGACGAGCGGCTGTTCCCAGTAGTCGAGCTGCGGCCAGTTCACCACCGTGACGTCCGGGATCGCCTTGTCGACAAAGTTGCTACTGGCAAGGATCTGCCGGTACCGCCAGAGCGAGAACGGCGCCCGCCGGTCCGGGTTCGCCTCCAGCAGCTTCCACTCCCGCTGCTCCAGCGTCACCGGTACGACGTCCGTCCAGGACAACTGCGATCCCGGCCAGAACGGCGCGACCGTGTCCCGCCAGTGCTCGTATCCGGCCGGGCGGTCGATCGTGTGGTCCTCCCCCGGCCGGTGCTCGAGCGCGAAGCACCACGAGAACGCCTGCTGATCAAGAGGATTCGCGACCTCGGGCGCGTGCAGCTCGCCGGTCTGGTCGCTGCCCTCGGCGCCGATCACGTGCTCGATGCCGCCGAGTTCCAGCAGGTCACCGAGCTCGGTCGCGTCCACGACGTACGCCGCCGACACCGTCACCTCGTCGCCGGTCCGGAGGTCCTCGAGCGTGACCGCCTCGATCTGGTCGCCGTTCGTACCGACCGAGATCGGCTCGTGTTCCATGAACACAGTGAGCCGTCCGGACGCGCGCCATGGAGCGAGCATCTCCTCCAGTACGGCGGCCGCGACGCGCGGTTCGTGGCAGAACCGGCTGACGACACCGAGTCCCGGGTCGAGCAGCGGATCGGCCGCGGCGGCGGGCGTCAGCGGGTAGTTGCGCCGGTAGTACTCCCGGATCCGGCGGCGGAGCTCGGCGTACCCGCTGGCGGCGTACTGCTCGATCCACGGGTGCTCGTCCGGCGGCACGAGCTGGCTGGTCAGCTGCCCGCCCAGCCAGTCGGTCTGCTCGGTCAGTACGACCCTGCGGCCGAGGCGTACCGCGGTCAGGGCGGCGGCGACACCACCGAGTCCACCACCGACGACCAGGACTTCAGTCTCGAGTTCCACCCGTTCATCCCTCCGTAGTTCGTGGCGCGGCGACGGTTTCGCCGGCCACCAGGTCACAGGCCACCAGTTGGCTGACCGGTTCGGTCTCCGGATCCTCGACCCGCGCCACCAGCGCGTCGATCGCGATCCGGCCGATCTCCTTGCGCGGGATCACCAGGCAGTCCCAGCGGTGCCCGGGCTCGTCACCCGATCCCTCCAGCACCGCGACCGACAGGTCCTCGGGGATCCGCCGCCCGCGCGCGGCCAGCCCGGTCCGCAGTTCCTCGGCCAACCGGATGCCCTCGGCAACCACCGCGGTCTCCGGCCCGGCCGCCAGTTCGTCCAGCCATTCCTCGGACAGCCCCGGCTCGCCGCGGAAGCCCGGCGACCGGTCCTGCAGGCCTAGCCGCTCGACGGCGGCGTGGTACCCCGCGCGGCGGTCGAAGTACGCCTCCTGCTCGATGCCTTCGCGCAGGTACGCGAAGTTCCGGTGCCCGCGTTCCGCGAGCGAGGTCACCAGCCGGTCCGCGGCGTTCACGTAGTCCGGGATGATGCACGGAATCTCCGCACCGGGTACCTCCCGGCGACCGATGTGTACGAACAGGTACCCGTCGTGCCACAGCCGCGCAAGCTCCTCCCGGTCGGTCGCCGCACCGAGCAGAACGGTCCCGTCGGCGAGGTTCAGCCGGTTCGTCCCGTCCCGGTAGATCCGCCGCCGGCCATCGCTCGTACCGGTCGAGGTGAACAGCACCAGGTCGTACCCGATCTCCTCGGCCCGCTCCTCGATCCCGAGCAGGAACTCGAAGTAGAAGTCCTCGCGGGCGTGCGGGAACACGGCCTCGAACGTATGCACGCCGAGCAGCCGGTTGCGCTTGTTCCGCAGGTTCCGCGCGGCCGCGTTCGGGACGTACCCGAGTTCCTTGACCGCGGCCAGGATCCGCTCCCGGGTCTCGACCGGGATCCGGTCCACGTCCCCGCTCACCACCCTCGAGACCGCGGACTGGGAGACGCCCGCGAGGCGGGCGACGTCGGATTGTCTCGGCGCTTTCATTTCTGCTCCTGCAACCAGCAATGGGTCCAGCGACCGTCGGGGAGCTCGCTCCGCGGTGGCGCCTGGGTCGTGCAGACGTCCATCGCGACCGGGCAGCGCGGATGGAACCGGCAGCCCGCGGGCGGGTCGATCAGGCTCGGCGGCTCGCCCAGGTCCTCCGCCTCGAACAGGCTGTCCCGGTCCCTGCGTTCGGGATCCGGGGACGAGTCGATCAGCAGCTGGGTGTACGGATGCAGCGGGTTCGCGATCACGTCCTCCTTCGGACCGCCCTCGATCATCCGGCCGGCGTACATCACGACGATGTCGTCGCACAGGTAGCGCGCGCTGGCGATGTCGTGCGTGATGTACAGCAGCGCCAGGCCGTCCTCGGCCCGCAGCCGGTCGAGCAGGTTGAGCATCTCCAGCCGGATCGACACGTCCAGCATCGAGATCGGCTCGTCGCCGAGCAGCACCTTCGGCTCGACCGCCAGCGCCCGCGCGATCACGACCCGCTGCCGCTGCCCGCCGGACAACTCGTGCGGGAACTTGTCCAGATACTGCTCTCCCAGGCTTACCCGTTCGAGTAACTCGAGCACGCGCCGGTCAAGCTCGGCTTTGGCGCGTACGTCGTGATGCAGCTTGACCGCCCGCTCCAGGTTGTACCGGACGCGGTGCAACGGGTTCAGCGACCCGAACGGATCCTGGAAGATCAGCTGTACGTCGCTGTAGTACGCGCGGGTACTGCCCTTCACCGGCTCACCGTGCAGCCGGATCTCGCCGGACGTCGGCGGATAGAACCGCGCCAGCAGCCGCGCGAGCGTGGTCTTCCCGCTGCCGCTCTCCCCCACCAACGCCACGATCCGCCCCGGCAGCAACGCGAGCGTCGCATCCTCCACCGCGCGCACCGTCGACCGCCCGGCCGCGAAATGCTTCGAGACGCCACGCGCCTCGAGTACGGGTTGACTCATACTCGATCATCTCCCGACGGGTAGAGCCGGCACGCGACGGCATGGTCCTCGATCGTCAGCAGGTCCGGTCGTTGCTCGTCGCAACCGTCGAAGCGGTCCGGGCAGCGTGGGTGGAACGGGCAGCCCGGCGGCGGGTTGCGCAGGTCCGGCGGGCTGCCGGGGATGCCGGTCAACTTGCGAAGCGGCGAGCGCAGCGGCGGGAACGAGTCGCGCAGCCCGCGCGTGTACGGGTGCCGCGGCTTGCCGTACAGGGATTCGGCGGTGCCGATCTCGACGATCCGGCCGCCGTACATGATCGCGATCCGGTCGGCGAGCTCGAGCAGCAACGACAGGTCGTGCGTGACGAGCACGACCGCGAACCCCAGCTCCCGTCGCAGTCGCAGGACTTGTGCGAGGATCTGGCGTTGCATCACCACGTCGACAGCCGTGGTCGGCTCGTCCATCACCACGAGCTCGGGTCCGCACGCGAGCGCGAGCGCGATGCTCGCCCGCTGGCGCATGCCGCCGGACAGCTCGTGCGGGTACGCCCGGACGCGGTCGGCCGAGATCCCGACCATGCCGAGCAGCTCGGCGGCGCGAGCCCACGCGTCCTTCTTGCTCAGCGTCTTGTCGTGTGCCCGCAGTACGTCGACGAACTGGGCGCCGACCCGCATCACCGGGTTCAGCGCGTCCATCGCGCTCTGCAGGACGATCGCGAGCGAGGTCCAGCGCAGCTTGCGGAGCTGCTCGGGCGTCGAGGTGACCAGGTCCGTGCCGTGGAACTCGATCCGGCCGGCGGTCGTCACCGCGGGCGGACGCTGCAGCCGGGTCAGCGCGGTGATCAGCGTCGACTTGCCCGAGCCCGACTCGCCCGCCACGCCGAGGATCTCGCCCCGGCGCAACTCGAACGAGACGTCGTCGCACGCCCGTACCGGCCGGTCGCCGGTCAGGTACTCGACGGTCAGACCTTCCACGCTCAGCACACTCATGCCTCGGCCACCTTCCGGGTCCGGACCACAACCGACCGGCGCGCCATCCGCAGCTTCGGGTTGGAGACCTCGTCGACGCCGAAGTTCACCATCGTGGCCGCCGTACCGATCAGCGCGATACACAGCCCGGGCGGTACGAACCACCACCAGAACCCACGCAGTACGGCGCTCTGCTGCTGCGCGGCCTGGATCATCGTGCCCCAGCTGATCGAGCCCGAGTCGGTGATGCCGAGGAACGCCAGGCCGGCCTCGGCCATCACGCCGCCGATCACACCATGCAGGAACATCGCCGAGATCCACCCGGTCAGATGCGGCAGCACCTCGAAGAAGATCAGCCGCCGGTGCGGCTCGCCGACCATCCGCATCGCCAGCACGAAGTCGCGGCTGCTCAGGCTGAGCGACTGCGCCCGCAGCGTCCGCGCACCACCCGACCAGCCGAACAGGCCGATGATCAGCGCGATCACCCACGGACCCGTGCCCTGGACGTAACCGGCCACGATCAGGATCAGCGGGAGGACCGGCATCACCAGGAACAGGTTCGTGAGGAAGTTCAGGCCGTTGTCGACGGCGCCGCCGAAGTACCCGGCGGGGACGCCGACCAGGATCGAGATCGTCGTACCGATCAACGCGGCCACGATGCCGACGAGCATCGATCCGCGGGCGCCCGCGACGGTCTGCGCGAGCACGTCCTGCCCGAACTGCGTCGTACCGAACAGGTGCTCGCCGCTCGGTGGTTGCGAGATCGCGCCGAAGTCGTTCGCCCGCGGATCGAGTGGCAGCAGCGGGCCGAAGACGGCAAGCAGTACGAAGAAGAGAAGTACACCGAGTCCGAAGCGGACCTTCCAGCTCTTGAGCATGGTCATCCCCTCGCCCGGATCCGCGGATCGAGCAGTACGTAGGCCAGGTCGGCGACCAGGTTCGCCAGCAGCACCGCGAGCGTGATCAGCAGGAACACGCCCTGCATCATCGGGTAGTCGCGCTTCTGCAGCGCCTCGTACATCAGGTAGCCGATCCCCGGATAGCTGAACACGATCTCGGTCAGCAGCGCGCCGCCGATCACGTGGCCGAGCGCCATCGCGAACCCGGTGAAACTCGGCAGCATCGCGTTCCGGGCGGCGTACCTGAGCATCACCCGCTGCGGCGACAGGCCCTTCGCCTGCGCCAGTAGTACGTAGTCCTCCCGGACCGTCGTGACGGTCATGTTCCGCATCCCGAGCAGCCAGCCACCGAACGCCGAGAACACGATGGTTGCCGCCGGCAAGATCCCGTGGTGCAGCACGCTCGCGACGTACGCCAGGCTGACGCCCTGCGGCAGGTCGGGGTCGTACCCGCCCGACATCGGGGTCCAGCCGAGGACGAAGCCGAACGCCCAGAGTGCGAGCAGCGCGACCCAGAAGTACGGCACGCTGGACAGGAACGTGGTGAACGGCGTCAGGATCGCGTCGAACCGGCTGCCGGCCTTCCAGCCTGCGACCACTCCCAGGAGCGTGCCGATCGCGAACGCCGTGACCGTCGTGGTCCCCACGAGCAACAGCGTCCAGGGGAGCGCCTGCCAGACCAGGTCGGCCACCGGGACCGGGAAGTTGACCACCGAGACGCCGAGGTCACCGTGCGCCAACTGGCCCAGGTAGTCCGCGAACTGCTGGCCGAGGTTCTGGTGCGGGTTGCCGAAGATCGCGCGGATCGACTCCAGCGTCTCGGCCGGTACCTGCTGACCGCTGACCCGCTCCAGCTCCTCCACGATCGCCGACGACGGATCGCCCGGCATCAGCCGCGGGAGCAGGAAGTTCAGGCCGATCGCGGCGGCCGCGGCGGCCAGGTAGAAACCCAGCCGCCGGGCCAGGAAGGCCCACCGCATCCTCAGTTCCCCCGGCGCTGCAGGTTCAGCAGCGTGAGGGTGGTGTCCGGTCCCATCCCGGGGAACGGGATCGCGTCGAACTTCTGCGGCGTCGGCCAGCCGGTCCACCGGGTCGAGTTGATGTCGATGAAGTAGAAGTTGTTGTAGATCGGGCTGAACGGCACCTCGTCGACGACGATCTTCTGCAGCTGCTTGCCGAGCGACTTCAGCTCGCCGACGTTGTCGGTCCGCTCCATCGCCCTGATGATCTTGTCGGTCTCCGGGTCGTTCCAGCGACCCTGGTCGAGGGTGGCCGACTTGCCGATCGGGGTCAGGTACTGGCTGGACAGGAACCGGTAGACGCCGTACACACTCGCCCCACCGGTGGACGAGGCGGCCAGGTCGAACTGGCCGAGGTTCTGCTTGTCGTAGTACCCGGCGCTGGGCTGGCCGGCGCTCTTCACGGTCAGGCCGAGGGTCTGCTTCCAGGTGTTGATCAGGATGTCTGCGTAGCTGCCCCATCCCCAGTCGGCGTTGAACAGGATGCTCGGCTGGTACCGCTTGCCGTCCTTGACCAGCGCGCCGTTGTCGATCGTCCAGCCGCCCTTGGCCAGCTCGGCCTTCGCGGCGTCCGCGTCGACCTTCTGCACCTGGCCCTTGTACGCCGGGTCCAGCCAGTCGCCGAACAGCTGCTCGGACAGACCGGTCGGGCCGGCCTCCGTACCGGGGCGCTGCAGCGTGGTGACGACCGCAGTGCGATTGACGGTCAGCGCGAGCGCCCGGCGTACGTGCACGTCGTCGAACGGGGCCTTGCCGGTGTTGAACAGTACGGACATCGCGCCACCGTTGGAGTACAGCTGGTACAGATGCTTGTCCGGGTCCTTCGCCACGTACTCCTGTTCGCCGTTCGCCCAGCCGGCCGACGCCCAGTCGAGCTCGCCCTTCAGCAGCTGCGCCTTCAGCGCCTCGGGCGCGGTCGGGACGATCTTGAACGTTGTCATCGGCAACTTGCCGCCCCAGTAGTCGGAGCGCGCGCCGAGGGTGATCTGCTGCGGCTTGAACTCCTTGACCGTGAACGGGCCGGTGCCGACCGGGTCCGGGTTGGTCCAGGTGTTCAGGTTCTGGCTCGCCCAGAGGTGCTTCGGGACCATCGGCAGCAGGATGTTCGCGAACTGGTTCAGGGTCGCGTACGACGGCTCCGCGAAGCTGACCTTGACCGAGCTGTCGTCGACCTTGGTCACCGACTTGTAGGTGACGCCGGCGATGCTGAAGTCCTTCTTCTCGATCGGCAGGCCGAGCGAGTAGACCGCGTCGTCGGCCGTGAACTTCTGCCCGTCCGACCACTTCACGTCCGTGCGCAGCTTGATCGTCAGCACCTTGCCCTGCGCGGAGAAGGCCCAGCTCTGCGCGAGCCACGGCTTCACCACACCGCCGTCGCCGTAGTCGACCCGCATCAGCGGCTCGTACACCAGCTCCGCGTTCGGCGCCTTGTCGGTCGCCGGGCCCATCACGTTGTAGTTGCGGACGAACGTCGTACCGCCGTCCGTCTTCGCGTACACGATCGACGTGTCCGCCGCCGTACCGGCGGGGTTGGCCGCGGGGCCGGAACAGCCCGCGACCAGTACCGCACCGACCACCGTCAACGCCCGCCAGCGACTGCGCATATTCCTCACCCCAGAAGATCGAGCGGCTGCACGTTCATACGTATGAGCAGTCATATATGAGCTAGTTGGGCTCTGCTCTTACGTATGCGCAGGAACCTACGAACGTTACGTGCGCATGTCAAGACCGAGACGGCTCAGCAACAAGAATCACCGGATGCCGCCCCCGCACCGCCACCCCGTACCGACCCAACACCCGCCACCCCCGCCCCAACAGCCGCACCTGCTCCGGCATCACAATCACCACCACCAGCCCACCCGGTTGAAGCACTCGCCGCCACCGCCGCACCGCCGACGGAACTCCCCCGGCACCCACCCGCACCCCCCAAGGCGGATTACTAACCACCCGCTCAAACACCCCCTCAACCCCTCGCGCGTCCTCCGTCCCCCACACCACCCCCGCACCCCGGGCTCCCCCTGCCCCGACTCCCCCGCCCCGGCGCTGCGTGCCAGCCGCCCAACGTTCCACGCCGCCGGAGGCGGCGGTCCAGTTGGAGTGTGCGGCCGCGGTGGCGGCCGGGTCTCGGTCTATACCGAGGTAATAGGCCCCGGGTTGTAGGTGGTGGGCTTCGAGGAGGAGGGTTCCGGCGCCGCAGAACGGGTCGAGTACGTGGTGGTTGGGGGCGAGGTCGGCGAGGCGCGCCATCGCGGCGGCTACTGGTGGGTGGAGGCTGCCGGGGACGGTGTGCTGACGGTACGGGCGGCGGTGGAGGGGTTCGGCGTACGGGCGGAGCGCGATCCACAGCGTCTTCCCGTCGAGCACCACCCGCCACTCGGCCCGGTCCTCGGGTGGTACGACCCCGTGCCGGCGCGAGTGGTACGTACCACCGATCAACCGAGCGATCCGCTCCCCCACCACATCCTCGACGTCGTACCGATTGAAGTTCCGCACCCCCACAACCGACGCCGACACCGCGAACGCCCCACCTGAACCGGGCGCACACGGCACGTCGGGTGCGGACGGCAGCGCCGCCCGTACCCCAGCCATCACTGAAGCCCTCGACCGCCCGGGGTCCGGCGCCGTGCCGTACACGACGAACACGTCGTCAGCCACCCGCGGCGGTCGGCCCAAACCCTCAGCCACCACCTGCCGCTTGGACACCTCGACCACCCGGTGTCCGGCAGCGGTGACCTCCTCGGCCACCATCCATTCCAGACCTGCAACAGCGCGCACCAACACGAGCGCAGAACGCATGAAGAATCTCCCGGCAAGAACCCGGGAGCAACCAACCGGCTACTCCCGCCTCGCCGGCCAAGGGCAGAACGCCACACGAAGGACCAGCGGGAAGCTAGCCCACGCGGAAAAAGAAACTCTCCATGCCGGAGATCCTGACACACCCACCCGAGCCCACCCACCGATTTTCAGGCCAACCCGCACGGATGGGGACCGATCGACAGGTAGTGCACCCGTGAGACGCCGTACGCGCAGAACGGCTCACGCTCAGGTGCACTACCCAGCCACCGGATACATCCTGTCCAACGGTCCCAACCCCGCCGGCTCGGGTTACTCGTTGCGGTGACGGGGACGTCGCCCGGCCCTGCTCCAACCGGGTCAGGTAGTCGGCGGAGATACCCGCCAGGGCGGCGAGCTCCCCCCCCCCCCCCGGCTGCAGACCGGTCGCGCGCCGGCGGCTCCCCGGTGGCAGACCGGTCGCGCGCCGGCGGCTTCCCGGTGGCAGACCGACCGCGCCGGGCGGGACCCGGTCGCGCCATCGACGGACCGCCCGGCCGAACTCCCACGCTTCCACCGCTCCAGTGTGCTCGTCCACGACGTGTTTATCGTGGCCCTGCCACTCCTACGACGAGCCGATCACAGGTAGGTCTGGGTGCTCGGGGGAGCTGATTCCATCCAGGCGAGGACGCCGGTCAGGGCTTCTTCGGTCATGGCGAAGTGGACGGTGCGGTTGGTGAGTTTGGCGTCCACGATGACGTGGCCGGCGTACGTCACCAGCGGCTCGTTGCCCATCGGGCGGCGGGTGGTGACGCCTTCGAGCTGGCGGCGGTTCACGGTCAGCTTCGGCCACCAGGCGAGGCTGAAGACCCGGAACCACTGCAGGTCGTCGCCGACGTAGCGGGCCAGGCCGAGGGCCCAGCCGCGGCCGTGTTCCTTCTCGGCGAGCTGCAGGCTGCAATCAAAAGTTCCGCCGTCCCTGGACAACCAGCGACGGCGGAACGCGACCAGCACGATGAACAGTACGGCGGCAAGCAGACAGACCCCGACGACATCGAGGACTGTCCTCATACGTTGCCAACCTCATTTCCGGTGCCCGACCCCGGGCACCCCGGAGAACCGTACTGCCAAGTGACGATATTCGATTGTGCCGATTATGGCAGGTCGGCCTAGGACGTCTGCTCGGCGGCCCGAACCCTGGCCTCGGCGAGTCGGACCTCGTCGGTGGCGTCGTCGGTCTCGAGGCCGGCGGCCAGCGCCTGCTCGAGCTCCCGCCGGGCCTCTTCGAGGTCGATGTCGTGACCCATCTCGGCGTTCTCGGCCAGGATCGAGACCCTGTCGTTCGCCACCGAGATGAACCCGTCCGGCGCGGCCGCGACGAAGTACTCGTCGTCGACGGTCCGCACCTGGACGGTGCCGCCCTGCAGCAGGCCCAGCAACGGCGCGTGGCCGGGCAGGATACCGACGTCACCGTCGGTGGTGCGGGCGATGACGATCTTCGCCTGCCCCTGCCAGACCGTCCGCTCGGCGGCGACCAGCGCCACCTCCAAGTGGGCAGCCATCAGTTTTCCTTCTGCAGCTCGGCCCACCTGCGCTCGACGTCATCGAGCGAACCGACGTTGAAGAACGCCTGCTCCGCGATGTGGTCGCACTCGCCGTCGACGATCTTCTTGAACGACTCGACGGTGTCCTTCAGCGGAACCGTCGAACCCGGCACGTTGGTGAACTTCTCCGCCATGTAGGTGTTCTGCGAGAGGAACTGCTCGATCCGGCGCGCGCGGGCGACGGTGATCTTGTCCTCTTCGGAGAGCTCGTCGACACCCAGGATCGCGATGATGTCCTGCAGTTCCTTGTTCTTCTGCAGGATCTGCTTCACCCGGACGGCCACGTCGTAGTGCTCCTGGCCGATGTACTGCGGGTCGAGGATCCGCGACGTCGAGGTCAGCGGGTCCACGGCCGGGTACAGACCCTTGGCCGCGATGTCACGCGAGAGCTCGGTGGTCGCGTCCAGGTGCGCGAACGTGGTGGCCGGCGCCGGGTCGGTGTAGTCGTCGGCGGGTACGTAGATCGCCTGCATCGAGGTGATCGAGTGACCGCGGGTCGACGTGATCCGCTCCTGCAGCACGCCCATCTCGTCGGCGAGGTTCGGCTGGTAACCGACAGCGCTCGGCATCCGGCCGAGCAGCGTGGAGACCTCGGAACCGGCCTGGGTGAACCGGAAGATGTTGTCGATGAACAGCAGTACGTCCTGCTCCTTGACGTCGCGGAAGTACTCCGCCATCGTCAGCGCGGACAGCGCGACCCGCAGCCGGGTGCCCGGCGGCTCGTCCATCTGGCCGAACACCAGCGCGGTGTCCTTGAAGACGCCGGCCTCTTCCATCTCGTTGATGAGGTCGTTGCCCTCACGGGTCCGCTCGCCGACGCCGGCGAACACCGACGTACCACCGAAGTTGTGGGCGATCCGGTAGATCATCTCCTGGATCAGCACGGTCTTGCCGACCCCGGCACCACCGAACAGACCGATCTTGCCGCCCTGCACGTACGGCGTGAGCAGGTCGAGCACCTTGATGCCGGTCTCCAGCATCTCGGTCTTGGACTCGAGCTGGTCGAAGGCCGGCGCCTTGCGGTGGATCGGCCAGCGCTCGGTGATCTCGAACTCGGACTCGTCCTGGTTCAGGCACTTGCCGGTCACGGACCACACCCGGCCCTTGGTGACGTCACCGACCGGGACGGAGATCGCCGCGCCGGTGTCGCGCACCTCGGCGCCGCGGACCAGGCCGTCGGTCGGCTTCATCGAGATCGCCCGGACGATGTTGTCGCCGACGTGCAGCGCCACCTCGAGGGTGATCGTCTGGGTGCTGTCGCCGAGGGTGATGTCCACCTCGAGCGCGTTGTAGATGTCGGGCATCGCGTCGGCCGCGAACTCGACGTCGACGACCGGGCCGATCACCCGGGCGACGCGACCGACGCCGGTGGCGCCCGCCTCGTTGTTCTTCTCGGTAACCGTGGCAGTCATCTCTCTCACTCGCTCCCGGCGTTCGCGTCGGCGAGCGCGCTCGCGCCACCGACGATCTCGCTGATTTCCTGGGTAATTTGCGCCTGGCGAGCCTGGTTCAGGTCCCGCGTCAGCTTCTCGATCAGGTCCTGCGCGTTGTCCGTCGCGGACTTCATCGCCCGCTGCCGGTTGGCCAGCTCGGAGGCGGCCGCCTGCAGCATGCACCAGTGGATCCGGCTGGCGACGTACTTCGGCAGCAGCCCGTCGAGCACCTCTTCCGCGGAGGGCTCGAACTCGTACAGCGGCAGCACGTCGTCCGCGGCCGGTGCCTCCTCGCCCTCGACGACCTCCAGCGGCAGCAGCCGGATGACGTCGGCGCGCTGGGTGAGCATCGAGACGAACCGGGTGAAGACGATGTGGATCTCGTCCACGCCGCCCTCCTCGGTCGGGGTCAGGAACGCCTCGATCAGCGCGTCGGCGATCTCCCGGGCCCGGGCGAAGCTCGGGTTGTCGGAGTCGCCGGCCCACGACTGGGCGACCTCACGCTGCCGGAAGGTGTAGTACGCGATGCCCTTGCGGCCGCTGATGAACGGGACGATCTGCTTCTCGTCCTCGCGCAGCAGCTGGTTCAGCCGCTCCCCTTCGCGGATCACGTTGGACGAGTAGGCCCCGGCCTGACCGCGGTCGGAGGTGATCAGCAGCACCGCGGCCCGGCGCGGGTTCTCCTTCTCGGTGGTCAGCGGGTGGTCGACGTTCGAGAACGTCGCCACCGCCGACACGGCACGGGTGAGCTCACGCGCGTACGGACCGGCCGCCGCGGCGCGTTGCTGCGCCTTGACGATCCGGGACGCCGCGATGAGCTCCATCGCGCGGGTGAGCTTCTTGATCGTGGTGACCGAGGCCTTCCGATCACGTAGCTCCCGCAGGTTGGCTGGCACTGTGGATCAGCCCCGCTTCTGCTTGACGATCTGCTCCTGGTCGACGTCCGCCTCGTCCATCGCGTCGACCTCGGCCTCGGTCCCGAGCAGCGTGCCCTCGGAGGTCTGGAAGGTCGGCTTGAAGGACTTCAGCCCGTCGGTGACGGCCTGCGCCTCGTCGTCGCCGAACAGCCCGGACTCGCGGATCGCGTCGAGCACCTTGCTCTCCCGGCGCAGGTAGTCCAGGAAGTCGCGCTCGAAGCGCAGTACGTCGATCACCGGGACGTCGTCGAACTTGCCCGTCGTACCGGCCCAGATCGAGACGATCTGCTCCTCGACCGGGTACGGCGAGTACTGCGGCTGCCGGAGCAGCTGCACGAGCCGCTGACCGCGGTCCAGCTGCCGGCGCGAGGTGGCGTCCAGGTCGGAGGCGAACATCGCGAACGCCTCCATCGCACGGAACTGGGCGAGGTCGATCTTCAGCGTGCCGGAGACCTTCTTCATGCCCTTGACCTGCGCGGCGCCACCGACCCGGGACACCGAGATGCCGACGTCGATGGCCGGCCGGATGTTCGCGTTGAACAGGTCGGACTGCAGGAAGATCTGCCCGTCGGTGATCGAGATGACGTTGGTCGGGATGAACGCCGAGACGTCGTTCGCCTTGGTCTCGATCACCGGCAGACCGGTCATCGAGCCGGCGCCGAGCTCGTCGGACAGCTTCGCGCAACGCTCGAGCAGCCGGCTGTGCAGGTAGAAGACGTCACCCGGGTACGCCTCGCGGCCCGGCGGGCGGCGCAGCAGCAGCGACATCGCGCGGTACGCCTCGGCCTGCTTGGTCAGGTCGTCGAAGACGATCAGCACGTGCTTGCCCTGGTACATCCAGTGCTGGCCGATCGAGGAACCGGTGTACGGCGCGACGTACTTGAAGCCGGCCGGGTCGGACGCCGGGGAGGCCACGATCGTGGTGTACTCCATCGCGCCGGCCTCTTCGAGCGCGCCGCGGACGGCGGCGATCGTCGAGCCCTTCTGGCCGATCGCGACGTAGATGCAGCGGACCTGCTTCTTCGGGTCGCCGGACTCCCAGTTGGCCTTCTGGTTGATGATCGTGTCGATCGCGATCGCGGTCTTGCCGGTCTTGCGGTCGCCGATGATCAGCTCGCGCTGGCCACGGCCGATCGGGATCATGCCGTCGATCGCCTTGATCCCGGTCTGCAGCGGCTCGCGGACCTCCTGGCGGTCCATCACGCCGGCGGCCTGGATCTCCAGCGCGCGCTGGCCGTCGATGCCCTGGATCTCGCCGAGGCCGTCGATCGGCTTGCCGAGCGGGTCGACCACGCGGCCGAGGTAGCCCTCGCCGACCGGGACGGACAGGATCCGGCCAGTGCGGCGGACCTGCTGGCCCTCCTCGATGCCGTCGTACTCACCGAGGATGACGACACCGATCTCGCGCACGTCGAGGTTCAATGCGATGCCCTCGGTGCCGTTCTCGAAGACGAGCAGTTCGTTGGTCATCACCGAGGGCAGGCCCTCGACGTGGGCGATACCGTCACCCGCGTCGACGACGGTGCCGACCTCTTCGGCGGTCGTGTCGGCCGGTTGGTACTCGGTGACGAACCGATCGAGCGCGTCCCGGATCTCCTCCGGCCTGATCGTGAGCTCAGCCATTGTGTTTCCTTTGTCTAGGAGGGCCGTCAGCCTGCGATGCGCCGTTGCGCGTCGTCGAGCCGGGCCGCGATGGTTCCGTCGATCACTTCGTCGCCGATGTCCACCCGGACGCCGCCGACCACTCCTCGGTCGACGATGACGTTCAGCTGGATGTCCCGGCCGTACTGCCGTCCGAGCGCTGCCGCCAGCCGGGTGCGCTCCGCCTCGGTCAGGTCGGTGGCCACCCGCACGGTCGCGATGCTGGCGTTCCGCCGGGCCGCCGCGGCGACCTGGTAGGCGCGCATCGAGCCCGCGAAGTTCCGGCCCCGGCCGTCCACGGCCCGCTCGGCCAGCCGCACCGTGGTGGGGTCGGCCTTGCCCTGCAGCAGTCCGCGGATGAGCTCCTGGCGGTGCTCGACCGGGATCGCCCGGTCGCCCAGCTTGTCGGCCAGGGCCCGCTCGGCGGCGACCACCCGGTCCAGCCGGAACAGCTCGTCCTCGACCTCGTCCAGCTTCCGCCGGGTGTCGGCGTAGGCCACCTCGGCCTCGACACTGAGCTGGTCGAGGGCGTCAGCGAGGTCGCGGCCGCTGACCCAGCGACCGGACACCGCGGCGGACAGGACCTCCTGCGCCTGGGCGGAGATCTTGCCGGCGAACAGCTGGCCGGCCAGTGCGGCCTTGGCCTCGGCGGGCCGGGCCGGGTCGGTCAGGGCACGCCGCAGCGCGCCGTTGCCGTCCAGCAACTTGGCGATCGAGAACAGCTCGCTGCCCAGGCCCTCGGCCGGGGCCGCACTCGCCAGGGCCTGCTCGGCCCGGGCGAGTGACTCGTTCGACGCGCCGCGCATCAGCCGTCCGTTCCGACAGCCTGACGAGCCGACTCCGACGCTTCCAGCTCGGCCAGGAAGCGCTCGACGGTGCGGCGCTGACGCGCCTCGTCCTCGAGCGACTCACCGACGATCCGGCCGGCCAGCGTGGTCGCCATGTGGCCGACCTCGCTGCGCAGCGAGGCCACTGCCTGCGCGCGCTCGGCGTCGATCTGGGCCCGCGCGTGCGTGACGATCCGCTCGGCCTCGGCGTTCGCCTGCTCACGCATCTCCGCGATGATCACCGCACCCTGCTCGCGGGCGTCCTCGCGGATCTTCGCAGCCTCCTGCCGGGCCTCGGCCAGCTGCGCGTTGTACTTCTCCAAAGCCGCCTTCGCCTCGGCCTGGGCCTGCTTGGCCGCGTCCATCCCGCCTTCGATCGCCTGGGTCCGATCGGCGTACGCCTTCTCGAACTTGGGAACGACGACCTTGGCGAAGGCGATGGCCAGCAGAACCAGGAAGACGAAGCCGAAGATGATCTCGGCGGTGTGCGGCAGCAGCGGGTTGACCTGCTCACCCTCGGCGGCCAGCGGTAGCACCATCGTCAACATGTCTGAGTCCTGTCAGTCAGTAAAAGGAGTGGGTCAGCCGTTCTTGAAGACGAACGCGAGCGCGATACCGATGATCGCGAGCACCTCGGTGACGCCGAAGCCGATCCAGGCGATCGACTGCAGCTTGCTCTGAGCCTCCGGCTGCCGCGCGGTGCCGTTGATGACCGCCGCGAAGATCAGACCGACGCCAACGCCCGGGCCGATGGCGGCGAGGCCGTAGCCGAGAACGGCGATGTTGCCGCTGATTGCGAGAGCGATGTTGCTCACCATTGCGGTGTTTCCTTTCCGTACGGATAGGGGCTATCCGGCTTTGTTACTACGGGTCAAAGGGGGGTGGTGCGTGTTTCGGGTCAGTGCTCGTCGGCGATGGCGCTGCCGATGTACTGCGCGGTCAGCACCACGAAGATGTAGGCCTGGATGGACTGCACGAACAGCTCCAGCCCGGCGATCGCGATGCCCATGATGAACGTGATGACGCCGACGCCGCCGAGGAAGATCTTCCCGGACTCGAACACCATGTACTCGCCGCCGAGCACGAACACCCCGAGCAGGATGTGGCCGGCGAACATGTTCGCGAACAGCCGCAGGCTCAGCGAGATCGGCCGGACCAGGATGTTCGAGATGAACTCGATCGGGATCATCAGCGGCATCAGCCACAGCGGCACGCCGGCCGGCATGGTCTGGTGCTTGAAGTAGCCCCACAGGCCCTTCTTCTTGATCCCGACCGCGTTGTAGATCACCCAGCTCATCACCGCGGCGACGTAGGCCCAGCCGATGTGGCTGAAGGTCGGGAACTGGATCAACGGGATCGAGCCGGCCACGTTGTTCAGCAGGATGAAGAAGAACAGGCCGCACAGGTACGGCACGTACTTCATGTACTCCTGGCTGCCGATCGCGTCGCGGGCGATCGAGTTCCGGACGAAGTTGTACGCGAGCTCGCCGGTGAACTGCAGCTTGCTCGGCACGATCGCGGCCTTGCGGGACGCACCGTAGAAGAACCAGATGATCACCACGACGGACAGCGCGGCCACCAGCACAGGCTTGGTGAACCAGTCCACGCCGGGGATGATCGGCGGAAGCTCGAAACTCTGGGGACCGGGCGGGGTGAACTCGGTCGGAACGCCGGCAATCACCGGGTCTCCTCTCGCGTCGTGCTCAAGTCGGACGCCTTGTGGCTAAGGGCAGGGCGGCTCAGGGCAGTACAGCTAGGGGGGCGGTCAACAACGTCAGACCCGGTCGAAATCGTAGGGACCGGACCTGAAGTCAGGACCGCGATCCGTACCGGAAGTGCAACATCAAGATGCTCAGGCCGGCACCGATCACGATGCCCACCAGAACCAGGAACTGGGTGCCGAAGAGGCGATCCAGCCCGAACCCGATGCCGCCGTACACCGCGACACCGCCGATCAAGTAGGACAGGACCCGCCAGCCGTCGCCCGCTCCGGGTGATGGCTTCGGATCCTTTTGCTCGCTCATTGGCACCCGAAACGTACCAGTTGGCAACACATCCGGTCACACCGGCACCAGTAATCTCCACCACAGCAGGCGAAACGTTACTCACGGTGCTCATGCCGCTACCTCTTTGTCGAGGTCGTAGATCGGCACCCGGAGCCGGGACCAGGACCAGATCTCGCCGGCCAGCCAGCCGATCACGACCACCATCGCGACCAACCCGAGCACGGTCAGATTCACGTGCTTGGCCAGGGAATCGGAGTTCAGTGCGAGCGCGAGCAGGCCGCCGAAGATCGCGATCCGGCCGGTGTAGCTCGCCATCGCGATCGCGAGCTGCATGGTCGGGCTGGACCGGCGGGACAGGTGCAGCGCGAACAGGCCGGCGCCGGAGAAGACGATCACCATCAGCACTCCGAGCAGTGCGCCCCAGAGACCGGGAAGACCGGCCGCGACCGCCGAGACGGCAGTGGCGTTCACGCCGACGACCAGTGCCGCGACCAGAGCGCCGCGCAGCATCGCCAGCGCCGGGTGCTTGGTTGCTTGTCCGGCGGGTTTCGGGCTGTGGGCCGTAGGAGCCATCTGGTGGTTCCGTCCTGCTGGCGTGCTGGGCTCGCGGCCAGCTCGTCGGGTGGGCGGGGTCAGGGGTGTCGCTGTTATTTGCTGGTGCTTGTGAAAACTAGCACAAAGTCTGCACGGTCAGCAAAACGAGCCCCCTGCCGCTGTACAGCCACACCTTATCGGTAGGCCACACCGACCGCTGGTCTGGTCCCTCTCAGCGCTCTCTCAGACTTTGGCGAGCGGTTTCCGGGAACGCCCCGGAAGACCGGTCGTGAGCAGCACCGCGGTGACCGCGACGGCCAGCACGATCAGCGCCGTCCACCAGTACAGGACCAGGCCGAGGACCACCACGCCGTACGCGATCAGGGCGGTCCACAGGTACATCAGCAGGACGGCGCGGCGGTGCGAGTGGCCGCGCTGCATCAGCCGGTGGTGCAGGTGCTGCTTGTCGGCGGCGAACGGCGAACGGCCGGCCTTGGTACGGCGGATGTACGCCAGGGTCAGGTCCAGCGCGGGGATCGCCAGGATGGCGATTGGCAGCACCAACGGAAGCAGCGCGGGCAGCAGGCTGGAGCCGCCGACCTCGTACGGGACCGCGTTCGGGTCCATCTGGCCGGTCAGGCTGATCGTCGACGCGGCCAGCATCAGGCCGATCAGCAGGGCGCCGGAGTCGCCCATGAAAACCCTTGCGGGGAAGAAGTTGTGCGGCAGGAACCCGAGGCAGGCACCGGCCAGCGCGACCGTGATCAGCGTCGAGGTGGTCGCGCGGTCGAGGTTCTCGTGCACGTTCAGCAGGTACGAGTAGACGAAGAACGCGGTCGCGCCGATCGCGGTCACGCCGGCCGCGAGACCGTCCAGGCCGTCGACGAAGTTGACCGCGTTGCAGGACACCAGCAGGATGCCCGCGGTCAGGACGGCCAGCTGCGCGGGCGACGGCGAGATCACGCCGCCGGGCAGCGGCAGCCAGTACAACTGGATGCCTTGGACAACGAGTACGCCGACCGCGAGCACCTCGCCGGCCAGCTTGGTGATCGCGTCCAGCTCGTACAGGTCGTCGACCACGCCGACCGCGCAGATCACCACGCCGCCGACCAGGATCGCGCGCGCGTCGTGCGCGACCTGCAGGCTGTTGCCGAGGAACGGCAGGTTGCTGGCCACCGCGTACCCGGCGATCAGGCCGCCGAGGATGGACAGGCCGCCGAAGTATGGGATCGGTACCTTGTGCACGTCCCGGGCCCGGACCTTGGCGACCGCGCCGTACCGCATCGCGATCTGCCGGGCGACGCCGGTCAGCAGGAAGGTCGTGGCCATCGCCACGAACAGGACCAGCAGGTACTCGCGCACTAGTCCGCAGGCCTCACATCGGAATCGGTCGTCTTCTCCCCGCCCTCGTTGGACGCCTCGGCCGGCTCTTCGGTTGGCTTCGCTTCGGCCGGCTTCGCTTCGGCCCGCTCTTCGGCGGGCTTCTCGTCTTCGGCCGGCTTCTCGTCCTCGGCCGGCTTCTCGTCCTCGGCGGGCTTCTCGTCCTCGGGCTTCTCGTGCTCCGCGGCCTTCTCGTCTTCGGACGGTTTCTCGTCGGGGTCGGTTGCGACCTCGGGGACGACGGCGCGGAGTTGCTCGAGGGACAGGGCGCCGATCCGGACCACCCGCGGGGTGTCGCCGGTGATGTCGACGATCGTGGACGGCTGTCCGCCGGTCGCCTCGCCGCCGTCGAGGTACACCGCGACCGACTCGCCCAACTGCTCCTCGGCGTCGTACACGTCCAGCGCCGCCGCCTGACCGGACTTGTTCGCCGAGCTGACCGCGAGCGGCCCGGTCCGCGACAGCAGTTCGCGGGTGTTCTCGTGGTCCGGCACCCGCAGCGCGACCGTGCCCTGGGTCTCCCCCAGGTCCCACATCAGCGAGCTCTGCGCGTGGCAGATCACCGTCAGCGGGCCGGGCCAGAACTCCCGGCAGAGTTTGCGCCCGTCCTCCGGTACGTCGGTGGCGAGCGCGTCCAGCGACTCCACCACCGAGATCAGCACCGGCGGCGGCATGTCCCGGCCGCGGCCCTTGGCGTCCAGCAACCGCTGCACGGCGTCGGCCTTGAAGGCGTCGGCGGCGATCCCGTAGACGGTGTCGGTCGGCAGCACGACCAGGTCGCCGGCCTCGATGGCGTCCACCGCTGCGCGGTACGCCGGTGCCAGTTCGTCCCCGGTGAAGTCGAAGCGCTCACTCACGGAGTGAATCGTGCCACTCACCGGGGCCCAGCCTCCAACCGGGTCGTTGCTGACAAACGATTGTCAACTTCCGCGCTGCGCGGGCCCGCTAATCCTTAGGATCCCGTCCATGACTGTGTCGCGTGAGTTCCTGGCCGGGTTGCCGAAAGCCGAGTTGCATGTCCACCACGTCGGGTCCGCGTCGCCGCGGATCGTCGCCGAACTCGCCGCCCGGCATCCCGGCTCGCCGGTGCCGGCCGATCCGGACGCGCTGACCGAGTACTTCAAGTTCAGCGACTTCGCCCACTTCATCGACATCTACCTGTCCGTCGTCGAGCTGATCAAGACGCCCGAGGACGTCCGGCTGCTGACGTACGAGATCGCCCGCGAGATGTCCGAGCAGCAGAACCTGCGGTACGCCGAGCTCACCGTCACGCCGTACACCTCGGTGATCCGCGGCATCCGGGCGGAGGCGTTCTGCGAGGCGATCGAGGACGCCCGGGTCGCGGCCGAGAAGGAGTTCGGCCTGGTGCTGCGGTGGATCTTCGACATCTCCGGTGAGGACGGGATCCCGGGCGCCGACGAGACGCTGCGGATCGCGACGAAGATCCGCCCGGACGGGCTGATCGGGTTCGGGCTCGGCGGGCCGGAGATCGGCGTACCGCGGCCGCAGTTCCAGCCGCACTTCGAGGCGGCGGTCGCGGCCGGGCTGCACAGCCTGCCGCACGCCGGCGAGACCACCGGTCCGCAGACGATCTGGGACGCGCTGCGGGTGCTGAAGGCGGAGCGGATCGGCCACGGTACGTCGACGATGCAGGACCCGGCGCTGGTCGACTACCTGGGCGAGCACCGGATCCCGCTGGAGGTCAGCCCGACGTCCAACATCGCCACCCGCGCGGTCGAGTCGTACGAGGTGCACCCGCTGCGCGCGATGGTCGACGCCGGTCTGGTGGTGACGATCAACTCCGACGACCCGCCGATGTTCGGTACCGACCTGACCAACGAGTACGCCGTCGCCGCCCGGCTGCTGGACCTCGACGAGGCCGGGATCGGCGAGCTGGCGAAGACCGCGGTCCGGGAGTCGTTCGCCGAAGACTCGGTGAAGGCCGAGATCGTGTCCGAGATCGACACTTACCTGGGTCAGTACGCCAGGTAGCTGCCAAACTGTCCTGCGTGACCGACGACCTGCGGCTCGACCTGCTCGGACCGCTGCGCGGTTGGGTGGGCGACCGCGGGATCGAGCTCGGGCCACTGCGTCAGCAGGCGCTCCTGGCGGTTCTCGCACTGCGCACGAACCAGGTGCTGTCCGCGGACGAGTTGGTCGAGCTGGTGTGGAACGACGCACCACCCGGCAGTGGGTCGCGCATCGTGGCGCCGTACGTGTACCGCTTGCGACAGCTGCTGCCGAAGGGCGTGCTGGTCAGCTCGCGGGAGGGGTACAGCCTGCGGCTCGGCGCGTTGGACGTGGCGCGGTTCGAGGAGCTCGTCAGCGCGGCGCATGCGACCGACGACCTCGACGTACGGGCAGCTCGGCTGGCGGAAGCCCTTGCACTGTTCAAAGGCGAGCCGTTGGCCGGGCTGCCCGGGCACTACCTCGGCGTCGAGCGGCTGCGACTGGCGGAGAGGCGGCTCAACGTGCTCGCGGAGCGGATCGAGGCGGACCTGGAGCGCGGGCGGTACGGCGACCTCGTGCCGGAGCTGGTCGCGCTGGTCGAGGCGGACCTGCTGCGGGAGCAGTTCGCCGGGCAGCTCATGCTGGCGTACTGGCGGAGCGGGCGGAGTTCTCAGGCGCTGGAGACCTACGCGCGCACCCGGCAGGAGCTGATCGATCAGCTCGGTGTCGAGCCCGGCCCGGCGTTGCGGGCGATCCACGAACGCATCCTGCGCAACGACGAGCAGCTGGCGCGTCCTGCGGTACGCGACGAGCTGCCGTACGACGGTGCCGCGTTCGTCGGCCGCGACGCCGTACTGCAGCAGGTGGTCCGCGCACTCAGTACGGAAGGCCCTGCGGTCGTGGCGATCGACGGTATGGCTGGTGTGGGCAAGACCGCGCTGGCTGTGCGTGCTGCACGTCAGCTGGCGGACGTGTATCCGGACGGACGGCTCTTCATCGATCTGCACGGCTACACGCCCGGCCACGAGCCTGTGTCGGCCCTGCATGCGCTGGATCGCTTGCTGCGCACACTGTCCGTTCCGGCGGACCGCATACCCGCGGACCTCGAGGAGCGCGCCGCTCTGTGGCGTTCTGAGCTGTCCAGGCGCCGCATCCTCGTGGTACTCGACAACGCACCTGACAGCGCGGCAGTGGTGCCGTTGCTGGCCGGTAGTCCGCGGTGTGGCGTCCTGGTGACGAGCAGGCGGCAGCTGACCGGACTGGATGCCACCGCGCGGCTCGCACTCGACGTACT
Organism: Kribbella sp. NPDC004536; assembly: GCF_042873835.1. Taxonomy (NCBI): domain Bacteria; kingdom Bacillati; phylum Actinomycetota; class Actinomycetes; order Propionibacteriales; family Kribbellaceae; genus Kribbella; species Kribbella sp. NPDC004536. Next base: position 450,610 of record NZ_JBIALY010000004.1, read on the forward strand.
GGACCCTGCCGATGCGCAGCAGCTGCTGTCGGAGATCGTTGGACCAGAGAGGACGGCCGACCCCGCCGCGGCGGCGCGGGTGGTGAGCCAGTGCGGCCATCTCCCGTTGGCGATCCGGGTGGCCGGCTCGCGGCTGCGGCACCGGCCGAGCTGGACGGTCGAGCATCTGAGCAGGAGGCTCGAGGTCCGGCGGTTGGCCGAGCTCAGTACCGACAGCGGAGGGGTCTCCCCCGCATTCGCCTTGTCGTACAAGCACCTGCCACCGGATCAGCAGCGGCTGTTCCGGCTGCTCGGTGCGATGACGGGGCAGGACATCTCGCCGTACGCGGCCGCGGCTTTGGCCCAGGTGGACGTGTTCGAGGCCGAGGACCTCCTTGAGCAGTTGGTTGACGCCAATCTGCTGCTACAGCTGCGTCCTGGCCGTTTCCAGTTCCACGACCTGCTGAGGCAGTACGCACGGACGCTGCCGGCGGAACCGGACGCAGTACGGCGGCTGCTCGACTACTACCTTCATGCGACGGCGGCCGCCAGTACTGCCATCTTCAGCAGTCAACTGCAACCACTGCCGGAGCCCGCGCCGGTGCGGTTGCCGGAGTTCGCGTCGGCGGCGGACGGTCTGGAGTGGATCGACAGCGAGGGTGCGAACGTGCTGGCGACGATCCGGTTCGCGGCGTCGAGCGGTGCGGTCGAGCACGCGTGGCGGCTCGGTCTGTCGGTCGCTTCGTGCTTCTTCCAGCGCAGGCAGGTCGACGAGATGGAAGAAGCGCTGGAGCTGGCGCTGCGGGCCGCACCGGATGCGTCGACGCGAGCGCGGGTGTTGTTGTCGATCGGCAGCCTCGGGCGGTACCGCCGGGGCGCGGAGGCCAGTCTGCGTACGCTGCAGGAGGCCCGCGAGTTGCTGGCTGACGACGCGGACCTGGTACTGCGGGCACGGCTGCTCGCGTCGATCGGGTACAGCCTGGCGAAGCTCCGGCCGGACCTCGAAGCGATCGCTGTGCTGCAGGAAGCTCTGGAGGTTGCACGGCGGTCCGGTGCGGTCGACATCGCGTCCCGCGTGCTGGCGTACATCGGGGTGACGTACGGCGACCGCAGGGAGTTTGCGGAGGCGCTGACGGCGTACGAGGAGTCGCTGGCGCTCGGGGATCCCGCCGTACGGGCGGAGGTGCTCAACGGGATCGGCGAATGCCTGCTGGAGCTCGACCGCGTGGACGAAGCTCTGGCTGCGCTCACGACGGCTCGGGACCTCGGTGTGGAGCGTAGGGCGGACTACAGCCTCATCTACACGTATGCATTCCTTGGTACGGCGTATGCGCGGCAGAAGCAGTGGGTGGAGGCACTCGATGTCGGGCGCAGGTCGTTGGCGCTCGCGTTGGAGAGTGACTCGAAGCAGTCGCAACAGAACGCGCACCTGCGGCTTGCGGAAACCCTGCTGAACAAGGGAGATCTCACACAAGCCCGTCCCCATTTCGCACGCGCTCTGGAGCTGGCACTGGCTGAGGGACCAGAGGCGAACGTGCAGCGTGCAGCCGACGGCCTGGAGCGAACCAGTCTTTGACATGTGGTTCCCTGGGTCGATGCGGAGAGTCTGTGTGACGGTAGCCGTCGTACTGCTGGCCCTGTCGGCCTGCAGCGACAAGCCGGCACCTGCCGCCGCACCACCTCCTCCTACGACAGCACACCCCAGCCCCACTCCACCGCCTGCACCTAACGGGCTGCCACGGGGTGGGCGCGTGCTGTTCCCGAAGTACCAGCTGGTCGCGTACGTCGGGCTGCCCGGCTCTCCTGCGCTTGGACCGCTCGACAAGGATCTTGACGCAAAGGCGGCCAAGCTGGAGACCCTGTCCCGCGCGTACGCGGCTGGTCGGACACCGCAGCCTGTGCTGGAACTGATCGCGGTGGTCGCACGCGGTTCCCGTGGCAAGGACGGGCTGTACCGCGGGCGACTGGACGACTCCAAGATCGAGCAGTACCTGGCGGTCGCGCGGAAGTACAAGATGCTGCTCCTGCTCGACATCCAGCCCGGGCGGGCCAAGATCCTGCCCGAGGTGAAGCGGCTCGAGCGGTGGCTGAAGGAGCCGGACGTCGGGCTCGCGTTCGATCCCGAGTGGGCCGTCGGCCCGACGCAGGTGCCGGGCAGGGTGTTCGGGCATACGACGGGCGCCGAACTCGACAGTATCGCGGCCTACCTGTCCGGGCTGGTCACGGCTCATCAGCTGCCCGAGAAGGCGTTCGTGTTCCACCAACTGTCGACGAGGATCGTCAGCGACGAGGCTGCTCTGAAGCCGCATCCCGGCGTCGTGACGATCAAGTCGGTCGACGGGATCGGCGCCCGCAAGGACAAACTCAAGACCTGGGCAAAGCTCACCACAAACCTGCCACCGGCCGTCCACACCGGCTTCAAACTCTTCTACACCGAAGACACCCGCCACGGCCCACTGATGACCCCCACCCAAGTCCTGTCCTTGAAGCCACACCCGGAACTGGTGGTCTACGAATGATCTCGATCGCCTTCGCCAACGTCGCGGGCGGCCGGCTCGTCGGCGCGGACGGGTATGTCGACGCCGACCGGACGGCGGACTTCGGGCGGGCGCTCGTGGGTCTTCGTCCCGACGTACTCGTCGTCACCGAGCTGGATGTCCGGAGCGATCAGCTGGAGCGGCTGGGTACGGCGGCGATGCCGGGCCAGAAGCTGTCGTACGCGCAGCAGGACTTCTCGGATTCCCACATCCCGGGAGTGGAGCGGCTGGGAGTCGGCATCGCGTCGGCGTACCCGTTGACGGAGTTGCCGCGGATCGACCTGCCGGCTCCCCCGATCGACTTCCTGCATTGGCGGACAGGCGCAGGGATGGATCCGCATCCGAAGGGGTTCGTGGTCGCGCGGACCGAGTTCGGGCTGGACATCGTCGGTGGTCAGGTATGCCCGATCCACATGTTTCGCAGCGCCGTGGGAGTCGGGTACACGTACCGGGAGGGTGTGGGGCACGCGTACGGCCTGGAGCTGGCGGCGCACCTGAGGCAGGAGCTCGACGGGCGGGGCGTACGGCGGGCGGTCGTCGCGGGTGACCTGAACATGCCGAACCCGCGGGAGTTCTTCGGTGAGCGACTCGGACTGGTGGACGCGTTCGGCGATCCGCCACCGCCGACCACACCTGACGGACGGTCGATCGACCGGTTGTTCTCCACCCCGGAGCTGGTCGCCCGCGAGGTCGAGGTCGTCCAGCTTCCCGGAGCGGACCACCACCTCGTCGTCTGCCGTGTCGACCGCCGACCGTCCGCTGGGCCGCCGGTCGGCCGTATCCGCGAGCAGGACATCCGCCGGCCTCCTGTTCGCCCCGCTCCCCGGCGAGGTTTGTCGCGCGGCTGAAGCTGCAGTCAGATGCGGCGGCCGGTTGCGAATCTGTGGCGGCCGGCTAGGTCCAGTTGGTCGCGGACTTCGGTGAAGAGGCCGGTGGCGGCGAAGACCGCGGGGGCCGACTCGCCTTGGACGTCCGCGTGCTCGCAGGCGAACCAGCCGCCGGGCTTCAGGAGCCGACCGGCTGTGGCGGCGACCACCTTGATCTCGTCTAGGCCGTCGTCGCCGGACCACAGTGCGAGCGCCGGATCGTGGTCGCGTACCTCGGCGGTCACGGATTCCCAGGCGGTCAACGGGATGTACGGCGGGTTCGAGATGACCGCGTCCACCTGGCCGTCGAGCTCCGGCAGGCAGCCGTCGATGTCGCCCTCGTGCAGGATCGCCCCGGTACCTTCCAGGTTCCGCCGAGCCCACATCACCGCGTCCGCCGACAACTCGACGGCATGCACCGTACTGTCCGGCCGCTCGGTCGCCACGGCTCCCGCGATCGCACCCGACCCGCTGCACAGATCAACCACGAGCGGGTTCCGGACGCGGGCGATCCGCTCGAGGATCCACCCGACCATCACCTCGGTCTCCGGCCGCGGCACGAACACCCCCGGCCCGACCGCCAACTCCCGGTACCGGAACGCGGCCGTCCCCGTCAGATGCTGCAACGGCTCCCGACCCACCCGCCGCCCGACCAGTTCCTCGAACCGCGCCCGCTCGTCCCCCGTCGGCTCCCGCAGCATCATCCGGCTGGACCCGGTAACAAACGCAAGCAACTCGGCGGCGTCGAACTCGGGAGAAGCCACCCCCGCCTCGCGCAGCCGTTCGGCCGCCTCGGCGACCAGCAACTTCACAGTCACTGGGAGTCGACAGCCTCGAGGCGGGCGGCCAGGTCGGCGTCGGTGAGGGCCTTGATGACTGGTTCGAGGTCTCCGCCCAGTACCTGGTCGAGGTTGTGTGCCTTGTAGCCGACCCGGTGGTCGGAGAAGCGGTTCTCCGGGAAGTTGTACGTACGCACCCGCTCCGACCGGTCCACCGTACGGATCTGCGAGCGCCGCGCGTCCGACGCCTCCTGGTCCGCCGCCTCCTGCGCGGCCGCCAGCAAGCGCGCACGCAGGACCCGCATCGCCTGCTCACGGTTCTGCAGCTGGGACTTCTCGTTCTGCATCGACACCACGATCCCGGTCGGCAGGTGCGTGATCCGGACGGCGGAGTCGGTCGTGTTCACGCTCTGCCCACCCGGCCCGGACGACCGGAACACGTCGATCCGCAGGTCGTTCGGGTCGATCTCGACATCGACGTCCTCAGCTTCCGGCAGCACCAGTACGCCGGCCGCGGACGTGTGGATCCGCCCCTGCGACTCGGTCACCGGTACCCGCTGCACCCGGTGCACGCCGCCTTCGAACTTCAGCTTCGCGTACGGCGCCTCGCCGGGCTCCGGCGTACCCTTCGCCTTCACCGCGACCGTGATCGACTTGTACCCGCCGAGGTCGGACTCGGCCGAGTCGAGCACCTCGGTCTTCCAGTTCTGCGTCTCGGCGTACTTCAGGTACATCTTCAGCAGGTCGCCCGCGAACAGCGCGGACTCGTCGCCGCCCTCGCCGGCCTTGATCTCGAGGATCGCGTCCTTGTCGTCGTTGGGGTCCCGCGGTACGAGCAACGTCTGCAGCCGCTCCGCGAGCTCCTCGCGGCGGCCGGTCAGCCGCGTGGCCTCCTCGGCGAACGCCGGGTCCTCGGCCGCGAGCTCACGCGCCGCCTCGATGTCGTCGCCGGTCTGCAGCCACTCGTCGTACGTCCGCACGACCGGCGCGAGCGCGGCGTACCGCTTGCCGACCCGGCGGGCGTTGGCCTGGTCGGAGTGCAGCTCCGGCTCCGACATCTGCCGCTCCAGCTCGGCGTACTCCGCCTTCAGCGTCTCCACTGCCTCGAACATGCCGCACTCCTCCCTTCAGTTACGAACAAACGCCCGCGCCGCGCAAGGGGGTGCGGTGGCGAAGCCCCCGCCCGCGGCAAGCGGAGCGCAGCCGCACAACACGCGAAAGCGAGGCGGCCTGCGCTGTCCGCAGGCACACCTCGCCCAGAGCTTTCGCCGCTACTTCTTGGCGTACCGCTTCTCGAAGCGGGCGACGCGGCCACCGGTGTCGAGAATCTTCTGCTTGCCGGTGTAGAAGGGGTGGCACTGCGAGCACACGTCGGCGTGGATGACGCCGTTCTCCGCGGTCGAGCGCGTGGTGAACGTGGCGCCACAGGTGCAGGTCACCTTGGTCTCGACGTACGTCGGGTGGATATCAGCCTTCACAACAAGTCTCCTAGGAAGTATCAAGCGTCCCGGGTCGCCCGCACGGTGCGAACGTGAACCGGAACCGACAGACCAGTTTGCCACCCGGAGGCGGCAAACTGGTAATCGAGGTCGATCAGTCGCCGTTGGTGGTGCTGTGCGTCGTACCGGTCGACGGGGTGGTCTTGTTCACCTGGAGCAGGAACTCGATGTTCGACTTGCTCTCCTTGAGCTTGCCGATCAGGAGCTCGAGTGCGGCCTGGCCGTCGAGCGCGGACAGCACCCGGCGGAGCTTCCAGACCACCTGGGTCTCGTCCTTGGACATCAGCAGTTCCTCGCGGCGGGTGCCGGAGGCGACCACGTCGATCGCCGGGAAGATCCGCCGGTCGGCGAACTCGCGGCGCAGCCGGAGCTCCATGTTGCCGGTGCCCTTGAACTCCTCGAAGATCACCTCGTCCATCTTCGAGCCGGTCTCGATCAGCGCCGTCGCGAGGATGGTCAGCGAACCGCCGTCCTCGATGTTGCGGGCCGCACCGAAGAACCGCTTCGGCGGGTACAGCGCGGACGAGTCCACACCACCGGACAGGATCCGGCCGCTGGCCGGCGCCGCGATGTTGTACGCGCGGCCGAGCCGGGTGATCGAGTCGAGCAGTACGACGACGTCGTGCCCGAGCTCCACCAGCCGCTTGGCCCGCTCGATCGCCAGCTCCGCGACCGTGGTGTGGTCGTCGGCCGGCCGGTCGAACGTCGAGGCGATCACCTCGCCCTTGACCGTGCGCTGCATGTCGGTGACCTCTTCGGGCCGCTCGTCCACCAGCACGACCATCAGGTGTACTTCAGGGTTGTTCGTGGTGATCGCGTTCGCGAGCGCCTGCAGCACCATCGTCTTACCGGCCTTCGGCGGGGAGACGATCAGGCCGCGCTGACCTTTGCCGATCGGGCTGACGATGTCGACGATCCGGGTAGTGAGGATGCCCGGCTCGGTCTCCAGCCGGAGCCGCTCGGTCGCGTACAGCGGGGTGAGCTTGTTGAAGTCCTGGCGCTGCTTGGCGATCTCCGGGTCCGCACCGTTCACGGTGTCGATCCGGACCAGCGGGTTGAACTTCTCCTTGCGCTCGCCCTCCTGCGGCTGCTTCACCGCGCCGGTGATCGCGTCACCCTTGCGCAGGCCGTAGCGCTTCACCATCGACAGCGCGACGTACACGTCGTTCGGGCCGGGCAGGTAGCCGCTGGTCCGGACGAACGCGTAGTTGTCGAGTACGTCGAGGATGCCGGCCGCGGGGACCAGGACGTCGTCCTCGGTGATCGTCGGCTCGGCGTCGTACCGGTCGCCGCGGCCACGGCTGCGGGTGTTGTCCCGGCCGCTGTCGCGACCACTGTCACGCCCGCCGTCCCGGCCACCGTCACGACCACCGTCACGACCACCGTCACGGCCGGTCTGGCCGTCGCGGTTCCGGTCCCGGTCGCGTCCGCGGCGGCGCCGGCGACGGCCCTCGCCTTCCTCGCCCCGGTCGGTGTTCTGGTCCTGGCGGTCCTGGCGGTTCCGCTGGTTGTCACCGCGGTTGTCGCCCCGGCTGTCAGGCCGGTTGTCAGCGCGACCGTCGGTGCGGTTGTCGGTGCGGTTGTCGGTGCGGTTGTCGGAACGGTTGTCGGAACGGTTGTCCCGGCCCTGGCTGTCGCGGTTCTGCTCGCGGTTGCCGTCGCGCTGACCGTCCCGGTTGTTGTCCCGGTTCTGGTTGTCACGGCTCCGGTTGCTGTTCCGGTCGCGGTTGCGGCCCTGGTTCTCGCCCCGGTCGTCGCGCTCGTCGGGCTGGACCGCACCGTTCTGCGCGGCCGGCTCCGGCTGGGTCTGCTTCGCCGCGGGCGCTTCGACGGCGGCCTCGGGGGCAGCACCGTTCTGCCGGGCGTCGTGCTGCGGGGCCTCGCTCCGGCCCTCGTCCTGCGCCTCGTTCTGCGCCTCGTTCTGGGGGGCCGCGTCCTTCTGCGCGGCGGCGCGGGTCCGGCGACTGCCGCCCTCGCGCTTGGCCGGCGCCTCGGCGGTCTTCGCCGGCGCCTCGGCAACCTCGTCCAGCGTCGGCTGCGTCGCCTTCGCCCGGCTGCCGGTAGAGCCGCCCGCGGAGGAACCCGCTTGAGCGGCCTTGATCGCCTCGATCAGCTGGCCCTTGCGCAGTGCGCCGGTGCCCTTGATGCCGAGCGTCCCGGCGAGCTGCTTGAGCTCGGGGAGCAGCATGCCCTCGAGGCCGCCACCAGCTTTCCGGCGACGCGTGGCGGTGGTGGCCGCTGCGTCTGCTCCGCTGGAGGCTTCAACAGTTTCTGTCACGTGAGGTCCTTCCCACACGGATCGTCGAAGGCCTGCACGGCACATCGACCAGTTTCATTCCACCCACGGCCACACAACGGGCACGCGGGGTACAGGAGGTCTCTCGTTCGATCTGAGTCCCCCCGGACATCTCCGACGCAGGCGGCGTCAGGTCACATCCACAGGAGGGTCGCCACACAACACAGGGTGCCGGGAGCACAGCCCGGATCGTGACGAGAGCACGCCGACCACCTGGAGGGGATCGGGTGAGTCGAGACTAGCACCACAACAGGTCCTTCTGCCGACTCAAGGGGTACAGCGCGTGTCCGGGACCCGGCATTCCCCGCGTCAGCCCGCCTCCATCGACCAGACCTGTACGCCGACTGGATCGATCCCCAGCTCGTACTTCGTCCAGCCGTCCGGAGCGTCCGGCGTACCGCGGAAAAACGTGCCCTGACCTGCGCTTTTGCCGTCGTCGGCGCCCAGTACGGCGACCGTCGGGCCGGCGCCGCTGACGATCGCGGCGAGACCGCTGCCGCGCAGTTTGTGCACCAGCGCGAGGCTCTCCGGCATGGCGGGTTCGCGGTACTCCTGGTGCAGCCGGTCCTCGGTCGCGGTGAGCAGCAACTCGGGCCGTCCGGTGAGGGCGGCGACGAGCAACGCGGCCTTGCCGGCGTTTGCCGCGGCGTCGGTGTGGGAAACAACGCCCGGCAGCAGCCCGCGCGCCTCCTTGGTGAGCACGCGGTTGTCCGGTACGTATGCGACCACAGCAGTTCCCGCCGCCGGTTCGAGCTTCACCGCGTGGCCGGTTTCTCCTTCACTCCAAGCGATAGCGAACGCTCCGAGTGCGGCCGCGGCGACGTTGTCGGGGTGCCCCTCGATCTCGTTCGCCAGTACGACGAGACGCTCGCGGTCGAGCTGCTCGCCGGCCAGCGCGTACGCCGCCGCGAGGCCGCCGACGATCGCGGCGGACGAGGACCCGAGCCCACGCCCGTGCGGGATCCGGTTCTCACACCGCAACGTGAATCCGGGCACCGAAGCCTTCAAGGCCTCCAGCCCCGCCCGGATCGACCGCACCACCAGATGCGACTCGTCCAGCGGTACTTCGCCCTCACCGCACCCAGTGACCTGCACCGTCACCCCGGACCCACCCGGCGTCACCACCAGGTCGTCGTACAACGTCAGCGCCAACCCGAACGCATCAAACCCCGGTCCCAGATTCGCACTCGTAGCCGGCACCCGAACCCGAACCTGATCACACGGCTTGCGTCCAGCCTCGGCCTCGGCCATCTCAGGCCAGTCCGGCGATGCGGGCGACCGCGTCGGTGTCGGCCGGTGTCACCGGGGGTTCTTCGAACGTCACGTGGTTGAGGGCCGTGTCGATGTCTTTCAGGCCGTGGCCGGTGACGGTGATGACGACGGTGGAGCCGCCGGGGAGTTCGCCGTTGGACTTGGCCAGCAGGAGACCCGCGACACCGGCCGCGGAGGCAGGCTCGACGAAGACACCCTCGCGGGCAGCCAGCTCGCGCTGGGCATCGAGGATCTGCTCGTCGGTGACCAGGTCGATCTTGCCGCCGGACTCGTCCCGCGCGGCCTCGGCCAGCGTCCACGACGCCGGATTCCCGACCCGGATCGCCGTGGCCGCGGTCTCCGGCTTCTCGACGATCCTGCCGCGCACGATCGGCGCCGCGCCCTCGGCCTGGAAGCCCCACATCTTCGGCGTGCGAGTCGCGAGCTTGTCCTTGGCGTACTCCTGGTACCCCTTCCAGTACGCCGCGATGTTGCCGGCGTTCCCGACCGGCAGCAGATGCAGATCCGGCGCGTCACCGAGCGCGTCGCACACCTCGAACGAGGCCGTCTTCTGCCCCTCGAGCCGTACGGGGTTCACCGAGTTCACCAGCGCGACCGGGTAGTTCTTGCCGAGCTCCCGCACGATCCGCAGGCAGTCGTCGAACCCGCCGTCGATCTGCACCAGCTTCGCGCCGTGTACGACCGCCTGCGCGAGCTTGCCCTTCGCGATCCGCCCGGCCGGAATCACGACCAGCGGCAACATCCCCGCGCGGACGGCGTACGCCGCGGCCGACGCGGAGGTGTTACCGGTCGACGCACACACCACGGCCTTGTCACCCGCCTGCGCCGCCAGCGAGATCGCGACCGTCATCCCGCGGTCCTTGAACGAGCCGGTCGGGTTGTTGCCCTCGACCTTCAGCCACACCTCGCAGCCGGTCTGCTCGCTCAGCCACTGCGCGGCCACCAGCGGCGTCCCGCCCTCGCCGAGCGTGACCACCGGCGTGTCCGCCGACACGGGAAGCCGGTCTCTGTACTCCTCGATCACGCCACGCCACTGGTGCACCATTCGAATTACTCGCCTTCTACCCGCATCACACTGCTGACTTCACGGACGATGTCCATGTCCCGCAAGGACTCCACGGTCGCGGACAACGCGGCGTCGGTCGCGGTGTGGGTGACCACCACCAGCTGCGCGTCACTGCCCCGGCCCTCCTGGCGGACGGTCTGGATCGACACGTCGTGCTCGGAGAACGCGTGGGCCACCGCCGCCAGTACACCGGCCTTGTCGGCCACGTCCAGCGACACGTGGTAGCGGGTCATCGCGTCGCCCATCGGCCGTACGGCCCGCTGGGTGTACGACGACTCGCCGACCCCCGGCACGCCCTTGAGCCGGTTGCGCGCGGCGGACACCAGATCCCCGAGGACGGCACTGGCCGTCGGGGCGCCGCCGGCACCACGACCATAGAACATCAGCCGCCCGGCTGCCTTGCTTTCCACGAAAACCGCGTTGTACGCGTCCCGAACACTGGCCAATGGATGTGTGGTCGGGATCATCGCCGGGTACACCCGGGCACTCACGGAGTCGGTCCGCTCGTCCAGTTCGCAGATCGCCAGCGACTTCACCACGCAGCCCATCTCGCGGGCCGACGCGATGTCGGTCGCGGTCACCTCGGTGATGCCCTCGCGGTGCACGTCGGCGATCGACACCCGGGTGTGGAAGGCCAGGCTGGCCAGCAGCGCGGCCTTCGCGGCGGCGTCGAAGCCTTCGATATCGGCGGTCGGGTCGGCCTCGGCGTACCCGAGCGCCTGCGCCTCCTCGAGCGCCTCGTCGAAGCCTGCGCCGGTGCTGTCCATCTTGTCGAGGATGTAGTTCGTGGTGCCGTTGACGATGCCCATCACCCGGACCACGTCGTCGCCGGCGAGCGACTCGCGCAGCGGCCGCAGGATCGGGATCGCGCCGGCGACCGCTGCCTCAAAGTACAGGTCGCGCTGGTACTTCTCGGCGGCCGCGAACAACGTCGGGCCGTCCTCGGCGAGCAGGGCCTTGTTGGCGGTGACGACCGAGGCGCCGTGCTCGAGCGCGGTCAGGATCAGACCGCGGGCTGGTTCGAGCCCGCCGATCACCTCGATCACCAGGTCCAGGTCGCCGCGGGAGACGAGCGCGTGCGCGTCGGTCGTGACCAGGCTCGGGTCGACCGCGATGTCGCGCTCACGCCCGGCTCGCCGGACGGCGATCCCGGCGATCTCCAGCCGGGCGCCGACGCGGGCCGCCAGGTGGTCCGCCTGCTCGGTCAGGATCCGCACCACCTCGGTGCCGACCACTCCGCAACCGAGCAGGCCTACCTTGAGAGGTTTGTCGTCGTTCTTCATTCGGCGGCCCCCATGTCGAGGAGAAGCAGGTCGTCTTCGGTCTCACGGCGTACCACGACGCGCGTTCGGCCGTCCTTGACCGCGATCACCGGTGGCCGCGGCACGTGGTTGTAGTTGCTCGCCATCGACCGGCAGTACGCGCCGGTCCCCGGGACGGCGATCAGGTCGCCGGGCCGTACGTCGGACGGCAGGAACTCGTCCTTGACCACGATGTCACCGGCCTCGCAGTGCTTGCCGACCACGCGGGCCAGCGTCGCCGGGGCGTCGGAGTACCGGTTGGCGAGCGTGCAGGAGTAGTCGGCGTCGTACAGCGCGGCGCGGATGTTGTCGCTCATCCCGCCGTCCACCGACACGTACGTACGGGCCGCGCCGGCGTCCAGCTCGACCTCCTTGACGGTGCCGACCGAGTACACCGTGCACATCGCCGGGCCGACGATCGCGCGGCCGGGCTCGACCGACACCCGCGGGACCGGGATCTCGTGCTCGTGGCACTCGTGCTCGACGATCTTGCCCATCTCGGTGGCCAGCTGCGCCGGGTCCGACGGGTCGTCCTGAGTGGTGTACGCGATCCCGAAGCCACCACCCAGGTCGAGCTCCGGCATGTCGACGCCTAGCTCGTCGGAAACCCTTGCGTGCAAGGCGATCACGCGCTTGGCGGCCACCTCGAAACCGGCCGAGTCGAAGATCTGCGAACCGATGTGCGAGTGCAGGCCGAGCAACTCGAGCTCCGGCGCTTCGTTGATCCGGGCAACGGCTTCGAAGGCCGCACCGGAGGTGATCGAGAAGCCGAACTTCTGGTCCTCGTGCGCGGTCGCGATGTAGGCATGGGTGTGCGCCTCGACGCCGGCCGTGACCCGGACCATCACCGGGGCGACGGTGTCGCGCTCGGCGGCCAGGGCGATCAGCCGGGTGATCTCGTACTGCGAGTCGACGACGATCCGGCCGACGCCGGCGTCCAGCGCGCGGGCCAGCTCGGACTCGGATTTGTTGTTGCCGTGGAACCCGAGGCGCTTCGGGTCGGCGCCGGCACGCAGCGCGACGGCCAGCTCTCCCCCGCTGCAGATGTCGAGGTTCAGGCCTTCTTCCATCACCCAGCGCACGACCGTCGTACAGAGGAAGGCCTTGCCCGCGTAGTACACGTCGACGTCCTTGAAGGCGTGCTTGAAGGCACGGGCCCGGGCGCGGAAGTCGTCCTCGTCCAGGACGTACGCGGGACTGCCGTGTTCGGCGACCAGGTCGCGTACGTCGACGCCGCCGACCACGAGGGCGCCTTCGCCGTCCTTCTTCGCGTTCGTCGACCAGAGCGACGGGACCAGTTCGTTGGGGTCACGGGGAGCGCGCAGCCAGGGCGGTGCCCGGTGGCCGATGTCGGCGTGCAGCGCGCCCGCCTCGTGCGCCCTCACATCCGCTCCGGTGCGGAGACGCCGAGCAGGTCGAGCCCGTTGGCGAGTACGGTCCGGGTCGCGGAGACCAGGGTCAGGCGAGCCTTGTGCACCGGCTCCACCTCCTCGTCGCCGCGCGGCAGTACGCGGCAGCTGTCGTAGAACTTGTGGAACGCGGACGCGGTGTCCTCGAGGTACCGGGCGATCCGGTGCGGCTCGCGCAGCTCGGCGGCGGTCGCCACCACCCGCGGGAACTCGGCCAGCGCGCGCAGCAGGTCGCCCTCGCGCTCGTGGCTGAGCAGGCCCGGGTCGAACTCGTCCAGCTTGATGCCGAGCTCGTCGGCGTTGCGCAGGATCGAGGCGAGCCGGGCGTGCGCGTACTGCACGTAGAACACCGGGTTCTCGCTGGCCTGGCGGGTCATCTCCTCGATGTCCAGGGTCAGCGGGGAGTCGGCGGGGTAACGGCAGAGCGTGTAGCGCAGGCCGTCGACGCCGCCCTCCTCGACGAGCTCGGCGAGCGTGACGATGGTGCCGGCCCGCTTGGACAGCCGCATCTCCTGGCCGCCCTTGAGGATCTTCACCAGCTGGCCGATGAGGATCTCGATGTTGTGCTCGGGGTCGTCGCCGGCACAGGCCGCGATCGCCTTGAGCCGGTTCACGTAGCCGTGGTGGTCGGCGCCGAGCAGGTAGATACAGGTCTCGAACCCGCGCTCGCGCTTGTTCACGTAGTACGCCGCGTCGGAGGCGAAGTACGTAGGCTCGCCGTTGGACCGGATCAGCACCCGGTCCTTGTCGTCGGTGAAGTCGGTCGTCCGCATCCACAGCGCGTCGTCGGCCTCGTACAGATGGCCCTGGTCGCGGAGCTTCTGGATCGCGTGCGGTACGCCGTCCTGCTCGTGCAGGCTGCGCTCGGAGAACCAGACGTCGAACTTGGTCCGGAAGTGCTCGAGCTGCTCCTGCTGCTCCTTGAGCTGACGCTCGTACCCCGCCTCGCGGAAAGCGACCAGCTGCTCGTCGACGGGCAGCTCGGTGATCCCCGGCACCTCCGCGACGATCCGCTTGGCCAGGTCGAGGATGTACTCGCCGTGGTACCCGTCCTCGGGAATCGGCTCACTGTGCGCGGCGGCCTGCAGGCTGGCGCCGAACTTGTCCATCTGGTTGCCGCGGTCGTTGATGTAGAACTCGCGCGTCACGCTCGCGCCGGCCGCGGTCAGCACCCGGGCCAGCGCGTCGCCGACGGCGGCCCAGCGGGTGTGGCCGAGGTGCAGCGGGCCGGTCGGGTTCGCCGAGATGAACTCGAGGTTGATCGTCCGGCCCTGCAGGCTGTCGCTGGTGCCGTACTGTTCGCCGGCCTCCAGGATCGCCTGGGCGACCTTGCCCTGGGCATCGGCCGCGACCCGGAGGTTGATGAAGCCGGGGCCGGCGATGTCGACGGCGGTGATCGCCTCGTCGTCGCGGAGCTTGCCGGCCAGCAGCTCGGCGAACTGGCGCGGGTTCAGCCCGGCGCGCTTGCCGAGCTGCATCGCGACGTTGGTGGCGTAGTCCCCGTGCTCGGGGTTCTTGGGTCGCTCGACCTTCAGCTCGCGCGGCAGCCCGCCCTCGACGGTGATGGTGCCGTCGGCGGCGAGCGCGGCCAGGGCCTGCAGGATCTTCTCAGCGAGCTGTTCCGGAGTCACCGGATCAGCCTAATGGGCTCCCACCAAAACCCTTGACTCGCTATCCACAGCGCGGTACGGAGGTCAGCTCCGGGCGGTGATGAGGATGTGGCTGTTGCGTATCAGTGGGGTATCCCAGGGGGCGGGGTTGCCGTCTACGGTGACGGTCACGGCCTTGCAGGCGTCGGCGAGGCAGTTGGCGTCGTACCGGACGCCCCAGAGGGTGAAGAACTGGGCGAGGGTCGGCTGTTCGGCGGCGGTCTTGGCTTCGACCCAGACCTGGCCGTCTGTGGTGTGGGTGTGTACGGCGGCCTGCTCGGCGCGGAGCTTGTCGATGCCGATCCCGGCCGCGACCTGCACCGGCTTGCCGTCCAGCGTGACCGCGATGTTCAGCGTGTACGGGGACGGGCCGGAGAAGTCCAGCGGGAGCCGCTCGAAGCCGGCCTTGTCGATGTACGAGACGGCGTCGCGGGGTGCGTCCCACGGGGGCTCGCCGGTCCGCAGGTCGGCGGCCGCCGGCGCCGCGGGGCCGACCTGGCACCCGGCGAGCACACCGAGCACACTGGCGGCGAGCAGCAGCGCGCCCGCCGTCCCGGCCCACCTGCCAGCTCTCATGGGAGCCAGATTGCCAGCTGAGCCGGGACAGCGGGACGCCGGGGTCAGCGCTCGGACGGCATCAGGACCCAGAGCGCGATGTAGATGAGGAACTGCGGGCCGGGCAGCAGGCAGCTGATCACGAAGATCAGCCGCATCGTGTTGGCGGAGATACCGAACCGGCGAGCCAGTCCGGAACAGACACCACCGATCCAGCGATCGTTGACCGGGCGAACCAGAGAGCTGGCCATGAGTACCGTTTCCTTTCCACCGTTGGGCCTCCGTCGGGCCTTGTGTCCACTATGACGGCGTGCAGGCCGGGCCGGATGCCACTTCGCGGTGGTTCCAGGGTGCGCTCAGGGGTCGCCCGTATGACGAAAGTCGTGCTCAGCGCTGGAAGCGGTACGTCTTGCTGTCGATGCCGACGCAGACGCTCGGGGACATCACCACGACGCGCAGGGTGCCGTCGTTCTCGTAGTAGTCGATGCCCTCCACCTCGAAGCTGCCGGAGCAACCACTCTTCAGCGGGAGCTGCCCGAGCGACGTGACGTGGCCCGTGACGTCGGTGGAACCGACCGGCGCCGACAGGTCCACCTGGAGCAGCGGCTTCGTCGTACCGAACAGACTGCCGTCCGGGTCGTCCGAGGAGCACAGGAGCTGCGTGGCGTTCAGGAAGTCGCAGCCCTGTACGTCGCGGACCTGGTGGTCCAGGCGGATCGCAGACGCGTACGGGAGGTTCTTGGTGGGATCAGTTGCGGCCACGCCTGGCATTGGGAGGACCAGGAGGCGGTCCATGGTGCCCCACTCGCCCGTGACCATCCACTGAGCGTCAGGGCTCACCGCGGCGAAGCTGTTGTTGTTGGCTTCCCAGGACTCGAGGGCGTGCGTGTAGTTGGTCCAGGTACCGGACGGGGACTGCACGCGGTACAGCTTCGCGCCGCGGTCGTCACGCTGGTACGGCTCGACGTACCAGCCCTGCGAGGCGCCGGGGTCGCCGACATGGTTCCAGCCGCGGACCAGCAGGGCCGACGGGATCGTTCCGACACCTGTGTAGCGGTACTGCGTGGTGCCGCCGCGGGTGACCGTGGCGAGGCCCTGGCTCTCGTCGAGCGGACGGGCGTTGTCAGAGCCGACTACATGCCATCCGTCGACAGCGTGGGCCTGGGTGGGTAGGAGGAGGGCGGCTAGCACGAGAACGAGAGAAATCCCTGGTTTGCGCATGCCCAGACTTCTACCCCACGCCGGAGGGGCCCGATTCGGAAATGGCATGAACATGCTGCTAATGTTCTGCTCGTTCCTGAGCCCCCGTAGCTCAGGGGATAGAGCACCGCCCTCCGGAGGCGGGTGCGCAGGTTCGAATCCTGCCGGGGGCGCGACCGATCTGGCCGATCTGTGCGCGGGTGAAGCTCGCGCGTTGATCGGCCGTCGTGCTTTCTGGGGGCGGAGCCCCCAGACCCCGCCCCGGGAGGGCTCCGCCCCCCGGACCCCCGCCGTGAGTCGCTCCGCTCCCTCCGCTTGGGCTGAGCGCTTCGCTTCGCTCGCTCCCTATGTCTGGCGCGCCAGTTGCCCGCCCGAAAGGCGCTTCGCTTCGCTCGCTCACTTGGGCGGGGGGTAGGTGGGGGTGGGGAGGCCTGCTTGGGTTTGGCAGTAGGTCCAGGTGGCGGTTCTTGTTGTGGTGGTGGATTTGGTGTGGGGGAGGTAGTGGGTGGGGCGGGGTTTTCGGTCGTGCCAGAAGTTGCCTGTGGGTGGGGCGGGGTCTGTTGCTGCTAGCCAGATTGTGGTGTCCGCGCCTTGCGCGGGGGTCCGCAGCAACGGGCCGGTCAGGCGGGTGAAGGTTGGGAGGGAGGTTGTCAGGCCTGGGGTGTGGGACCAGCCTGGGTGCATCGTGGCGATCGTCGTGGGGGCGAAGTGGGTCGCCATGAGCGGGGTGAGGTCTACCTGGATTCGTTTGGTGCGGGCGTAGGCGACTGCTGGTTTGTAGGGGGCGTCTCTGTACTCGGGGTCTTCCGGGAGGGGTTGGGTGTACATGCCGCCGGAGGCTACGAAGATGACTCTCGACAGGTGGTGTTTCAGGAGCTCGGTCAGGAGGAGGGGGCCTAGTACGTGGGTGGCCAGGGTCAGCTCGTGACCTTGGGGGCTTTCTGTTCTCACCGGGGGCATCACGCCGGCGTTGTGGATCAGGGCGTGGATCGGTTCTTCGATGGTCGACGCGTAGTGGCGGACTGACGTCAGGTCGGCGACGTCGCACTGGTCGAGAATGTACGTGCCTCCGTTGGACTGGAGCTCGGTCAGGGCGTCCTGGGCTTTGGCTGGGTCCCGGACTGCCAAGCGAACGGTTGCGCCGAGGTTCGCCAGGGCTGCTGCAGTGGCTTTGCCCAGGCCTGTGCGGGCTCCGGTTACTATGACCGTTTTCCCCTTTAATGCTTGGGGTTCGGGGTCGTCGGAAGGCCACGTACGAGCACGGTACTTGTAGCCGAGTCGCGTGTAGCCGAGGACTACCAGGCGATCCAGCAGAGTGTCCAGAGTCATGCGGCCAACTTCCCCAGGGCGTTGCGTAGCCCCTCTTCGGCTTCCTCCCCCAGGTGGTCGAACGGCTTCCGCAGGAACGTTGTACCGACTCCCCCGTTGCCGGAGACGAGGCTGGTGCGGACTGTGCCCGGGTCCCATTCCTCGGTGGACGTGAAGTCGGAGAGGTAGTCGAAGACGCGTTCCAGCGGGGCGGCCACGGCGACTTCGCGTTCGATGACGATCATCGGGACACCTCCGCTCGTTCGGCCGCGTGGGCGATGTTGCGTTGCATGCCGCCGAAGACGACGTCGTGGAACGGCCGGATCGCCGCCCAGTACAGCTCGCCGGGCAGCCCCCGGGGATGGAACAGCGCACGCTGCCGGAACAGCGTGCGGCCTTCGTCGTCGGTGCCTGCGCACAGCTCGAGCCATGCCTCACCGGGCAGCCGCATCTCGGCGCGGAGCCGGAGCAGCCGGCCGCGTTCGAGCGCCTCGACGCGCCACCAGTCGAGAGGATCGCCGACCGCGAGCGTGTCCGGATGGAGCCGGCCGCGGCGCAGTCCTGGCCCACCGACGACCCGGTCGAGCAGCCCGCGGGTCCACCAGCCCAGCCGCCACGAGTACCAGCCGCGCCGCCCACCGATGCCCTCGATCACGTTCCACAGCTGCCGCGGCGACGCCTCGACCGTACAGTCGCGTTCGTCGACGTACAGCGAGCCGCCGCTCCAGTCCGGGTCACCCGGCAGCGGATCGCTCGGCGCACCCGGCGTCGCGGCGGACGCCCACGACGTACTGACATCCAGGTCGTGCACCTTCTTCAATGCGAGCGCGACGGCGCGGTCGAAGCCGATCGGGTCACGCGGACCGACGTACCGGTCGATGTCGTGTTCCTTGCACACGACCTCGTGCACCAGGCTGTCGACCAGCGGACGGGCAATGCCGCTCGGGACCGGCGTGACCAGTCCGACCCAGTGGCTCGACAGGCCGGGGCTGAGCAATGGGAGCGTGACGATGCGGCGCGGGCGGAGGCCGGCGACCGCGGCATACCGCTGCATCATCGCGCGGTACGTCAGTACGTCCGGCCCGCCGATGTCGAAGCCGCGGTTCACGTCGGCGGGCATCCGCGCGGACCCGACGAGGCAGTGCAGTACGTCGCGGACCGCGATCGGCTGGATCCGGGTGTCCAGCCAGCGCGGTGTCACCATCACCGGCAACCGCTCGGTCAGGTACCGCAGCATCTCGAACGACGCGGACCCCGAACCGATGATCACCGCGGCGCGCAGCACGGTCGTCGGTACGCCGCTCGCGAGCAGGATCTCGCCTACCTCGCGGCGGGACCCGAGGTGCGGCGACAGTTCCTCGCCGTCGGGGTACAGCCCACCGAGGTACACGATCCGGCCGATCTCCGACTCGCGGCACGCGACCCCGAACGCGAGCGCCGTCCGCCGGTCGCGCTCCTCGAACCGCCTCCCGGTGCCGAGTGAGTGGATCAGGTAGTACGCGACGTCGACGTCGACGAGCGCCTTCGTCAACGCCTCCGGATCGGCGGCGTCGCCTTCGGTGACCTGGACCTGGGACCGCCACGGACGGCCGTCGAGGCGCTGCGCGCGCCGGGCCAATACGCGGACGTCGTACCCGGCCGCGAGCAGTTCCGGCACCAGCCGCCCGCCGATGTAGCCGGTGGCTCCGGTGACCAGGACGCGGGTCATCGCCGCGCCAATCGCTCTGCGGACGTGACGGGGTCGTTCTCGACGTACTGCGCTCCGATGGCGGCGGCCAGGTCCGGCGAGGCGCCGGGGCCGGCGAGTGCGAGGGAGCCGGCCTGGGCGAGGCGGACGAGTTCCGGGCGGACGCTGTCGAAGCGGGCCGGGTCGGACGCGGCGAGCATCACCAGGTCCGGTTCGAGCACCGCCGTGGTCCGTTCGATGTCGGACATCGGCGAGTCGGCCCCCAGGAAAACCACACGCCAGCCGATGCGACGCAGCACCAGTCCGAACGACAGCAGGGCGATGTCGTGCAGTTCGCCGGGCGGGCAGGCCAGCAGGGCCTTGGGTCCCGCGCCGCTGCCCCAGCCGCGGGACAGGGCCGCGAGCCGTGAGCGGACGACGTTGCTGGCGAAGTGCTCCTGTCCCACCGTGACCTCGCCGCGGGACCACCGAACGCCCAGATCGTGCAGGTACGGAATCAGCACGTCGCGGATCACGGCCTCGATCGTCAGCGTGGCGAACAGTTCGTCGAGGACGACATGCGCGGCCCGCTCGTCCAGGTCGTCCAATGCGACCTGGAGGCTGGCCGCTGCGCCGACCGTCGCGGTCCGTACTGCGACCGGGTCCGGCACGGGCGTCCGCAACGTGCCCCGGGACTCCGAGAGGACGGCACGCGCTGCCTCCGCCGCGGACAGGCCGTCGGCGAGGTACGCCCGCATCCGCTGCACCCGGCGTACGTCGTGCTCGGAGTACAGCCGGAAGCCGCCCGCGGACCGCGTCGGCGATAGCAGGCCGTACCGCGTCTCCCAGGCACGCAGGACGTGCTCGCTGACGCCGGCGCGCTTGCTCAACGCACCGATCCGCAACGCACCCGGAACCGAAGTCTCCATGAGCTCACTATACAAAACCTAGACAGATCTTTGACAAGCCTCAAGATGCCGCCCTAATCTCTAGACGAACCTTCGACAGCCTGGAGACCATTCGATGACCGAATCCGTGGCTGTGATCGGCGCCGGCGTGTCCGGCCTGACCGCCGGCTATCTGCTCGCCCGCCGCTTCGACGTCACCCTCTTCGAGGCCGAGCCGCGCCTCGGCGGCCATGCCCACACGCACGGCCTGACCGACCCGGCGGGCCGCCGGCTGGCGGTCGACACCGGCTTCATCGTCCACAACACCACCACCTATCCCCTGCTCAGCCGGCTGTTCAGCGAGCTGGGCGTACGGACACAGCCGACCGAGATGAGCATGAGCATCAGCGACCCGTCGAGCGGCCTGGAGTTCGCCGGCGGCCGTGGGGTGACCGGACTGTTCGCACAGCGCCGCCGGTTCGCCGACGTGTCGTTCTGGAAGCTCCTGACCGAGGTACGCCGCTTTCATCGTCGTGCGGCCGCCTGGGTCGCAGCAGGTTCAGAGGACGACCTGACAACGTTCGGGGAGTTCCTGGAGGCCGACCGCTTCAGCCCAGCCTTCATCCGTCTCTACGCCGTCCCCGTGGTGTCCTGCGTGTGGTCCTGCGGCGGCAGCTCGGCCTTGACGTACCCAGCTCGCTACTTGTTCCGGTTCCTCGACCACCACGGCATGCTCTCGGTCGGCGGTTCCCCTCAATGGCTGACCGTCACAGGCGGTTCTCGCACGTACGTCGAGGCCGTGGCGGACCGCCTCGACGCAGTACGGGCTGGTCAGCCGGTGCGGTCCGTCCAGCGGCACCCGGACGGTGTCACGGTGACCGTTGCCGGCGGCAACACCCTGGACTTCGACCGAGTCGTCCTGGCCACCCACGCCGACCAGGCGCTTGCGCTACTGGCCGATGCGACACCGGAGGAGAAGGCAGTACTCGGCCCGTTCGAGTACAGCCGCAACGAGACGGTCCTGCACACCGACGCGTCGTTGCTCCCCAGAACGAAGAACGCCCGAGCCTCGTGGAACTACGTGGTGCATCCAGGTGCACCGCTGACGACCTACTGGATGAACCGGCTGCAAGGACTGGAGACCGACGAGACGTACCTGGTGACGCTGAACGGTGCCGAGACGGTCGATCCGGCAAAGGTGATCGCACGGATGGACTACCGGCACCCCATCTACACCCCGGAGGCTGTCGCCGCACAGAACCGGCTGGCAGGCCTCAACACCGGTCGGGTCGCGCTAGCGGGGGCGTACCACGGCTGGGGTTTCCACGAGGACGGCTGCCGCGCGGGCGTCGCGGCGGCCGAGTCCTTCGGGGTCCGCTGGTGACGGTCGTCGGAGAGGTCCCCCCACTCCCGGCGATCGTCACCGGCCTCGTCCGACACGCACGGTTCGGCCCGGTACGGCACGCCTTCAGGCACCGCGCGTACCAGTGGCTGGTGGATCTGGACGACGTACCACGGCTGCCTTGGTACCTACGTCCGCTCGCCCGCTTCGACCAACGCGACCACCTGGACCTCAGGCGTTACCTGGCCGACAACGGGATCCCGTACGACGGCCGCGCTGTCATGCTGGCCAACGCGCGCGTACTGGGTCACGTCTTCGACCCCCTCACCGTCTACTGGTGCCTGGACGGCCCGTACGTCGTCGCCGAGGTCCACAACACGTACGGCGAACGGCATGCATACCTGCTTCGCCCGGACGAGCACGGCAGCGCCAGTACTGCCAAGGAGTTCTACGTGTCGCCGTTCTACGACGTGTCGGGCAGCTACCGCCTGTCCTTCGAGCTGGACCGTGAACGCGTCAAGGTGCAGGTCGCCCTGTCGCAGGACGAACGCACGGTGTTCGCAGCGAGCTTCGACGGCGTACCGCGACCTGCTACCCACCGGGCTGTGCTGTCGGCTGCCCTACGGATGCCGTTGATGCCACAGCGAGTGTCGACCCTCATCCGCCTGCACGGCGTCTGGCTGTGGGCGAGACGACTCCCATTGGTCAAGCGATGAGGGCGCGCATCGCGCGGCTGATCGTCGACAGGATGCTCGATCAAGTGCCCGTACGTGCGGTCTACCCGGACGGTACGGTCCGCGGCCGCGGTGGACCGGAGCTGCGGATCGTCCGACCGGACGCGATGTTCGAACGCATCGCCCGTAGTCCCAAGATCGGTCTGGGCGAGGCGTATCAGGCGGGTGACTGGACGGCCGGTGAGGGCACCGATCTGGGCGAGCTGCTGACGCCGTTCGCGGCCCGCGTCGCACAGCTCGTTCCACGGCCGCTGCTGAAGTTCAGACGGCTGGTGGACGAGCGGATGCCGCGCAGGCAGCGCAACACCCCAACAGGTGCCCGGAGCAACATCAGCGCGCACTACGACCTCAGCAACGCGCTCTTCGCCGCCTTCCTCGACCCAGGCATGACGTACAGCTCGGCTTTGTTCGAGTACGCCGGTCAGGACCTGGAGGAAGCGCAGCGCCACAAGGTCGAGCGCATTCTCGACCAGGCGGGCGTCGGCGCCGGCACCAGGCTGCTGGAGATCGGGATCGGCTGGGGTGCGTTGGCGATCACCGCGGCCCGGCGCGGCGCACAGGTCACCGGCATCACGTTGTCGACCGAGCAGTTGCAGCTGGCGCAGAAGCGTGTGGCCGACGCCGGGTTGACCAACCGCGTCGACCTGCGGCTGCAGGACTACCGAGCAGTGACCGGCTCGTACGATGCCATCGTCAGCGTGGAGATGATCGAGGCCGTCGGAGCTGAGTACTGGCCGGAGTACTTCCGCGCGCTGGACCGGTTGCTCGCACCGGGTGGGTCCGTCGCGCTGCAGGCGATTCTGATGGACCACGAGCGGATGCTCGCGACCCGGAACTCGTACGGCTGGATTCAGAAGTACATCTTCCCCGGCGGTTTGATCCCGTCGCGGACCGCGATCGACGAGACGCTGGCGCACTACACCGGGTTGGTGGTCGAGGACGACCACCGGTTCGGTGCGGACTACGCCGAGACGCTCCGGCGGTGGCGGCGGAACTTCGACACCAACTGGCCGGCCATCCGGGCGGAGGGGTTCGACGAGACGTTCCGGCGGACGTGGGAGTTCTACCTGGCGTACAGCGAGGCCGGTTTCGCCTCCGGGTACCTGGACGTCGGACAGTTGCGGCTGATCGCCAAGGATCAGCTGTCCGGTAGCGAGAACATCGAGAGTACGACGCGGTCCTTGCCAGGGGCCTCGGCCAGGTAGGGCTCGATCAGTTCGGCGAAGCGGGCGCGGAAGTCGGCCATGTCCTCCGGGCTGAGGTACATGGCCAGCTGGGAGTAGCCAAGTTGGTTCATTCGCGGGTACAGGTCTCCGCTCTCGACCACGCGGTCGAAGTCGGCGGCCAGGCGGGTCAGCATCATCAGGAAGGCCTGGCGGTGTTGGTCGGGGGTCATCGCGCGCGCTTCGCGCTCGTCGATCCGGCCGACCTTGGTCTGGTCCAGGCTGAGGGTGCGTTCGGTGGTGCCTCGGACTTTTCGTTCGCGGACGACCGTCAGGTAGCCGGCGTCGATCAGCGCGGCGACGTGCCGGTACAGCGTCGTGGTGGGGATGTCCGGCAGGTCGCGCTTGAGGTCTGTCGTGGTCACCTCACGACCCAGCACCCGCTGCGCGATACGCCAGCGGATCGGGTGCAGCAGGACGTCGATGACCGGGGTCGGCCCTTCCTTTGATCCCATATCTGGTAATAATAGCTGGACTGGAAGCATTCGCCTGTTCGCCCGAGGAGATTGCCGTGCCGCTCACCCGTCGTACCGTGCTCAAGTCAGCCGCCGTGCTCCCCACGCTCTCGGCGCTGCCCACGTCCGCCACCGCCATCCGGGAACCCGCCGCGATCGGCCGGCTGGCGGAAAAGATCGAGGCGGGGATGGCCGACTACGCGATCCCCGGCGCCGGGCTCGGCGTCTGGTACCGCGGCCGCGAGTACGTCCGCGGCTTCGGCGTGACCAGCGTCGACACCAACGAGCCGGTGTCCGCGGACACCGTGTTCCGGATCGGCTCGACGTCCAAGACGTTCACCGCGACCGCGATCATGCGACTCGTCGAGCAGGGCCGGATCAGTCTGGAGCGGCCGGTTCGCGCGTACTTGCCGGACTTCGCGACCGCGGATCCGTCGGTCGCGGCGCGGGTCACCGTACGGCAGCTGCTGAACCACTCGGCCGGCTGGCAGGGCGACTACTTCGAGGACACCGGGGACGGCGACGACGCACTCGCGAAGTACGTCGCCGACCTGACGAAGGTCCCGCAGCTCACGCCGCTGGGGAAGGTGTTCTCGTACAACAACGCGGCCCTCGGCGTTGCGGGACGCGTGCTGGAGACCGTGTACGGGAAGCCGTACGAGACCGCCGTACGCGAGCTGCTGATCGATCCGCTCGGGCTGGCGCACAGCAGGTTCTTCCGGAGCGAGCTGGAGGGGTTCAGCGTCGCTGCGTCGCACAACGTCGTCAACGGGAAGGCTGTGGTCGAGCCGTCGTTCGACGCGATGCCCCGGAGCCTCCATGCAGCAGGCGGGCTGATCTCGAGCGCACGGGACCAGCTGCGGTACGCACGGTTCCACCTAGGACACCGTGGTATCCCCCAGGTGCTCAGTGACCGCATCAGGCTCGCCATGCAGTCACACCCTGGTCCTGGCGGCACTCTGTTCGTAGAGCTCAACGGTGTCGGTGTCAGCTGGATGCTGCGGCCTACAGCGCAGGGACCGACTGTGGTGCAGCACGGTGGTGACTGGTCCGGCCAGCACTCCGGGTTCCTGTTCGTACCGCAGCGGGACTTCGCGATCACCCTGCTCACCAACTCCGAAAGCGGGCCGACGCTGCTGGCTGAGCTGTTCGCTGACGACTGGGCGTTGCAGGAGTTCGCAGGACTCAACAACCTGCTCGCCGTACCCCGTCCGGTAACCAGGCCAAGCGAGTACGTGGGCACGTACGTAGCCCAGCAGATCGGCTTCGACGGTAAGCCGGAGGAGATCGGTCTGGATGTCACGGCCGACGACGGCGAGCTGGTGGCGAGTGTGGGTGGACAGCCGATGTTCCGGTTCGCCTTCTACCGCAAGGACTTCGTACTGGCTCTCAACCCGGACGGCACCTCCACCCACACCCGCGCGAACTTCGTCCGTGGCACCACGGGCAAGGTCGAGTGGCTGCGGTACGGCGGGCGCCTCTTCCGCTTCCACCCCGCGGGCGTCCGCCAGGCAAAGGCATTCAGCCACCGCGTGCTCTAGTCCGTATCGGGAGGCTGATGATCATCGGGGTACTCCCGCGGTGAAGCGGTCGGCGGCCTGACCTGAGAGGTGGCCCGGCGGGAGGTGGCGGCCGCTCAGGACCATGAGCAGGTCCTGAGCCGTCCCGGTCAGCGGTGCGCCGCTACCGAAGGTCCAGGACAGGTCGGTGGCCTGCAACCGTACGTCGGTCAGGTTCACGCCGAAGTACTTCACGTGCCGCGGCTGCAGCGCGCCGAGGACGTACTCCAGGCGCTCGTGCGGCACCTGGCGATCGATGCCCAGGGCAATCGTCATGTCGAGCCCGTGGATCACGTCGTGCGACAGCGCGCCCTCGAAGCCACCGCCCGGGGGCTTCCACGGATGGCCGACGTTCTGCCGGAGACAGTCGACGAGCTCCGCGGACGTCAGCGTCGCCGCGTCCTGCCGTGCCTGCCGGTCGGCGTACCGGTTGAAGTTGCCCCCGGCCCGGATCATCCCGGCGACGAACCGCGGCGGCCGGACCCGGTACGCCATCGTGATGTGCGCGACCACCTCCCGCACCCGCCAGCCGGCGCACAACGTGGGCCGGTCCCAGTCCGCCGCCGGCAGCCCGCCCAGGATCTCCGCGAGGTCGGTCCGCTCGCCTGCTACAGCACTTCTGATCTCCGTCATACCCGACCGACGAACGGGTTCCGCCGGGACAGACACCTCAGACCGAGAGATATTCGGACGGTTTCAGCAGCGGTACGCCGTCGGTACGGCGGCACGCGGTGATCAGCCCGGTGAACTCCGCATCCGTCGGAGTCCTGCCCTCACAACTGGTGAAGTAGTCCGTCAAGAACCCAACCAGCAGGTCGGCCCCGATCCGCTCGGTGTGCGCGTAGAACACCATCAGCAGCAGGTTGCGGACCCGCTCGGCCCCCTCGGACAGGGCAGGCTGGACGTACGGCAGCGGAAGGATCAGCCCGCCGAGGCCCTCGTACAACCGCATCCGCGCGTCCGCGTCCCCATGCCCGGCGTCGGCGTCCGCAGGGCCGCGTGGATCCTCCACTTCCGCCAGGGCAAGCGCGGGGCGGTACCGAGCGATCCACCGCGGCACGGCGTCCCGCGCGAGCCCGGAGCCGACCCCGCGGTCACGGAACTCCGGTAGAACGGCCAGGTACGACAGCAGAAGCACACGGGAGTACGTGTCGGCGATGATCGCGGCCAGGACGCGCCCGGCCGGGTCGACCGCGGCACGGCAGCACACGCCACTGTCCTGCTGAGCCAGCCGGGTCAGCAGCCCTTCGCGTGGCATCAGTTCGTCGACAGGAAAGCTCGGGTTGAGCACGTCGTCGTACAGACTCGCCAGCTGCTCCGGTGACAACAGCCACGAGTCCACGTAGTCCACCACGGGCTTGTCAGTCATGTGGGCGGCCCATGAACCCGAACGTCAGCGCGATCGCGGCAGCGGCCAGTGCGACGACGCCCAGCTCGGCGGCTGCTGCCACCAGCGGCACTCGGTCCGAGCGCGGAGCCTCGACGAACTGGTTGATCGCCTCGATCAGACCGACGAGCGACAGCGCTGCCAGCACTCCCAGGATCACCTGGATGCTCCGCTGGTACTTGCTCGTCCGGATCTCCTCCTCGCGTGCCTTCTGTTCCTCGACAACGCTCAGGTGCGCCGCGACCAGCTCGTAGAGCGCCTGGACCTCACGGATCTCGGCCTCGAGTTCCTTCTCGTAACGCAGCAGCCCGGCCGCCTCGTACAGGCGGTCGACCAACCGCCGGTGCACGGCGGGGCGGCACAACGCGTTGCTGTGCAGCTGATCGAGGCAGAAACGCAGGTCGGCCACTTGTCTGGCCAGCTCCATCCGGTCCGTCTCCACCTGCCCGCGCTGGTTCTGCTTCGCCGGCGAACTCAGTGACTCCTCGACCTTCTCCTTCATCGTCCGCAGGTCGCGGCGCCACCGCTGCATCAACGGGGGAAGCGAGGCAACGAACTCGACCTTCTCCTCCTGACCGAGATAGACCCAGCTCGGACTACCCGGCAGCACTACCAGCGTCGTGTTGTCAGTACGCGCGATCAGGTCGGTCTCGTAGCCCTGGTCGCCGCTGAGGTTCCGTACCTTGGCCGGCATCGGCCGCCGGGTCCACTCCTCCAGCGCGGTCGCGTAGCCGGTCACAGGGTTCAGTACGAGCCGACCGGCCACGTCGACGATGTCCTGCCCGGTCGCCTCCCGCTCGGCGCCGTCCGCGCTGCGCAGGCTCGCCTGCCGGATCTCCAGTACGACGTTGAAGTTCTTGCTGAGGTCCGCGTCCCATTCGCCGGGGTCCTCGGCGTCGACCTGCTGGGCGAGATCGGCGAGCACTGTCGCCGCGAACTCGTCCAGCCGTGGCCAGTGCCGGTCGCCGCCGTCGAGCCAGGTGACCACCTCGTCGCCCATCATGTGCGACGCCCGCCGCAGCCCCTGGTAGATCTCGTGCAGTCCGAGCTCCTCGCTGTTGTGCTCGATCCGCAGGTAGTGGTTGCCGAACTTACTCAGCCGCAGCTCGACCGTGTGCCGCAGGTCGATGCCCGCGGTCGTCCGGACGTTGATCGGTGGCAGCGTCACCACCAAGCCCTGGTAGATCTCGCTGTTCCAGATGTCCGACAGGTGCAGCTCGTCGACCAACTGAACCTGCCCACCGGCCAGCAGGCTCGCGTTCGCAAGCTCCTCCCAGCGGATACGCGCAGGAGCGGCGAACGGATAGCAGTAGACGAAGCGGGCCTCACCGATCGTCAGGTCGCCCGGCGTGCTCTCGACCAAGCTCTGCAATGCGTACCGGTGTGCTCGCAGCTCTGATGCGTACACGTCGTCGGCCAGCAACGGGCTGGACTCTGCCTTCTCCAGCCGCGCCATGCACGCTTCGATCTGGCCGGCAGCGGCAGGGCCTTCCATGAGCCAGCCCAGCACACTGTGTGCCACTGCAGCGATCGCGTCGTACGTCACGAAGTGCTTCTCGACGATCTCGGACAAGAACTGCACGAAGCTCTCGGCAGCTGGTTGTTCGAGGCCCCTGATCGACTGAAGAATCGCGGCGTTCGTCTCGGACACCGCGGCGGCGTGCGCCTCCAGTGCGATCGGGCAGGAGCAGTTGACCGCTCCCTCGGCGTCCATGCAGTCGGGCAGCGACGCGACGTGCTGCAGGAACAGCTCTGTCGCCTCATCCTCCCAACCGCCCGGTCTGGTGCACTCGTCCCAGCCGGCCCGGGCGCTCTCGATCGTTGCCCTGATCCTGCCGTAGTCGCCGGTCAGCTCCCACGCTTCCTGGCAGCGCGCGTACACGTACGCGGCCAGTACGAGCGTCGCGCCCGGCTGCCGGCCGGCCGTTGTCCAGGCGTGCTGGAAGTCAACGGCACGGTCACCGGCCAGCGCACGATCGACGGTCTCGCGCAGCGCCACGTTGCCTTCGAGTGACTTCGTCAGTGCGGTCAGCTCCCGGCGGCTGAACTCGCCGCCGATCACAGCCCAATCTGTCTCCCCCACCATGTTGCCCCCTCCCCCACAGTCCACAGTACGCGCGGGAAGGCATTTCAAATGAGCGCATCAGCCAGACGCTTCTCCAGATACAGGCGCTCGGCCTCGGTCGTGGCCAGCGCCAGGGCCTCGCGGTAGGCCTCAGCGGCTTCGGTACGACGGTCAAGACGGCGCAGGAAGTCCGCGCGGGTCGCCGGAAGCAGGTGGTAGCCGCTCAGCTCGGCGGCACCCAACTCGTCGACCAGGCGCAGCCCGAGAGCTGGGCCGTCTGCCATGCCGATCGCTACAGCTCGGTTGAGTGCGACGACTGGTGTTTGTGGCAGCTGGGAGTACAGACCGGCGATCTGATGCCAGTCGGTGTCTGCAGCAGTGCGGGCTGTTGCGTGGCAGGCCGCGATGGCCGCCTGGATCTGGTACGGGCCGTGCTCTGCGAGGTGCAGTGCGGAGTCCAGGACGTCCACGGCCTCAGCGATCTGGGCGTGGTCCCACCTGGTGCGGTCCTGGTCGTCCAGGGTGACCAGGGCTCCGTCCGGTGCCAGCCTGGTCTCCCGGCGCGCATCGTGGAACAGCATCAGTGCGAGGAGTCCGGCGGCCTCTGGTTCGTCCGGCATCAGTTGGACGAGCAGCCGGGCCAGGCGGATCGCCTCAGTGGTGAGCTGGCGTCGTACGGCATCGGAGTACCCCTCGTTGAAGAGGAGGTACAGCACTGCGAGTACCGCCGGAGTGCGCTCGGGCAGGAGGTGGGCGGGCGGTACGCGGTACGGGATGCCGGCGTGCTGGATCTTCTGCTTCGCCCGGGTCAGCCGCTTCGACATGGTCGTTTCCGGTACCAAGAACGCCCGGGCGATCTCTGCCGTACTTAGACCGGCCAGTGTCCGCAACGTCAGCGCTACACGTGCCTCCATGGCGAGCGCGGGATGGCAGCACGTGTACATCAATCGCAGCCGGTCGTCCGGTACGTCGTACGGCGGCTCCTGCTGCTCAACGCCGAGCGCAGCGATCTCCTGCAGCTTGGCCGCGCCCACGGCCTCGCGGCGCAGCCAGTCGATCGCACGGTTGCGTGCCGTCGTCGTCAGCCACGCTCCAGGGCGGTCCGGTACGCCGTCGGAAGGCCACCGCTGGAACGCCGCCGCGAAGGCCTCCTGCGCGCACTCCTCGGCCAGCTGCCAGTCGCCGGTCAACCGGATCAGAGTGGCGACCACCTGGCCCCACTCCTGCCGGTAGATCTCCTCGAACGTCACACCGGCGGCTCGAACACGGGCCGGATCTCGATCGTTCCGTACCCGGCCGCCGGGTGCTTCGCCGCGATCTCGATCGCCTCGTCCAGGTCGGCACAGTCGATCAGCACGAAGCCGCCGATCTGCTCCTTCGTCTCCGCGAACGGACCGTCGGTGAGCAGCACGTCGCCGTCGCGGACCCGGACCGTGGTCGCCTCGTCCGGCGGCCGCAACCCGGCCCCGCCCGCGACCACGCCGCGCGCTTCCATCTCCTCGGTCCACCCACCGCAACCGTCGTCGGCATGCGCCGCCGCGGACTCGTCACCGGCAATCATCAGCAGGTACTTCACGGCCTCATCCTCGCAGGTCTAGCGTCGGCCGCAAGGGAACCGTTTGGGGGAAGGACAGCCGATGACTGGCCGGATCGTGCACTTCGAGGTGCCGTACGACGACGGTGAGCGAGCGCGGGCGTTCTACCGCGAGGCGTTCGGGTGGAACCTGATGGAGCTGCCCGAACTGAACTACACGATGGTGTCCACCGGGCCGGTGAACGAGCAGCAGATGCCGGCCGAACCGGGCTTCATCAACGGCGGGATGTTCCAGCGCAGCACCGTCAACGCCGACCTCAC
Organism: Kribbella sp. NPDC004536; assembly: GCF_042873835.1. Classification (NCBI taxonomy): domain Bacteria; kingdom Bacillati; phylum Actinomycetota; class Actinomycetes; order Propionibacteriales; family Kribbellaceae; genus Kribbella; species Kribbella sp. NPDC004536. The sequence continues at coordinate 481,499 of NZ_JBIALY010000004.1, forward strand.
CCGGCCGGTGCTGACGATCGACGTACCCGACATCGACGCCGCCTGGAAGACGATCGAGAGCCTCGGCGGCGAGAAGGTCGGCGAGAAACTCCCGGTCGGCGACATGGGCTTCGCCGCCTACTTCAAAGACCCGGAGGGCAACGTCCTGGGCCTCTGGCAGAGCGCCTAGACGCGCAGAGAAAGGGCCTAACCGCCCATCGTCTGCAGGTGCCGCATCGAGCCGTAGCGGGTGGTGAGCCGGTCGAAGTCGGCCGGGTCGAACAGCGCGCAGGTCCCGGCGCCGTAGCTTTTCGCGGCCTCGACACAGAACCGGGCGGCCGACTCGACGGCGGCCAGGTCGGTCGCCCCGGTCCCACACCCCGGTACGGCGGTCTCGGTGGTGATCGCGACACCGACCACCGGCGCGCTGGTCGCCGTACACGGCTGCAGGATCGAGTTCACGTGGTACACGTCGTTCCCGTACGGCGTGATGTCCTGCATGGTCAGCGGCAGTACGGCCGGCAGCCGCCCGGTGACCTGGGACGCGAGCTCGAGCAGGTCCTCGCTGACCCGGAGGATCCAGCCCTCCTTGACCGTCGGCGAGATCGCGAAGCCGTGGTGGTTGACGATCCGGTTGCCCTTCGTGGTGTCCACCGACAGGACGGCGTCCATCGCGTCCTCGACCTCGTGCGCGTTCATCGCGCCGACGTCCACCGGCGAGTCCATGAACGGCACCGGGTCGTGCGGCCGGGTCGGCGCGTCCGGGCAGACGTGCGTCGCGACGATCACGTCGCCCGGCAACCGGTCGCCGCGGCGCGACATCGACCCGAGCTTGGCCGCGACGGCGAGCGCCACCAGCGCCCCGTCGCCGTCCGATACGAACCCGATCCGCTCCGGCCGCGCGCCGAGACCACCGAGCCGCCCGATCACGCCGAGCGTCGGTGCCGCGCCGCCGGCGGTCCGGCCCGAACTGCCCGGGATCACCGCGCGGACGAAGTCCGTACTGCCCCTGTCGCCCTGCACGGTGGTCACGCTGACGTCGTCGACGCCGCACTTCCGCAACCAGGCCGCGACCGACTCCCCGGACGCCGACGCGTCGTCGAGCAGGTCGTACAGGTCAAGGACTTCACGCCATGGCATAGCTGTATCTCCTCAGTAGATTGCTCAGCAGAGTTCTGCGGTAAGGCGCGCCACGACCGAACGGGCCAGGACCACAGGCAGACCAGACGCGGCCGCAGCCGCCTCGCGGTGCGCCTGCGTGTAGCCCATGCAGTCGAGGACCAGCAGCTGTACGCCCTCCGCGGCGAGCTTCTGCGCCGCGGTCTCCAGTTCGGTCAGGCCGGGCTGGTAGGGCGTGGCCCACGCGACCTTGATGTGCTGCGGGAACTTCTCGTACGTCTGCTGCTCCTGCTCCGCCAGCGGGCACACCACACCGACGAGCGAGTCGCCCGCGATCGCGGTCAATCCTGCGGTCAGCAATGGCCCGGCCAGCAACAACGGCCGGCTGTGGCGGAACGCGGGGAACTCCCCGGTGCAGACGACCAGTACGACGTCCGCACCGCCCGCCTCGAGGATGTCGATCGCCGCCTGCAGCCGTGACAGGATCCCGGCCCGTCCGATCACGACGGACGACCCGTCCCGCAGCCTGGTCGTCAGCGTCTCGTCGTCCGGCGCCGGGGCGAGCGCGGCGATGTCCGCCGTACTCAGGCCGTCGAGGGCACCACGCTGACGTACCTCGACCGAGGACGGCAGCCACTGCAGCAGCTCCGGGAACATGTCGCTGCGCGGCGACTGCCCGATCGTCACAACACCCAGTACGGTCACCCGACCGCCTCCTTCGTTCCGGCTTCGACGAGTTCGCGGCGCTGCGCCCGATCGAGCCGCGCCCGCGGGTCCGGCGCCGGGACCGCGGCCAGCAACGCCTTGGTGTACGGGTGTTGCGGCGCGGCGAAGACCTCGTCGACGGTGCCGCGCTCGACGACCTTGCCGCGGCTCATCACGATCACGTCGTCGGCGACCAGCCGGACCACGGACAGGTCGTGCGAGATGAACACGTACGCCAGCCCGAGCCGTTCCTGCAGGTCCCGGAGCAACTCCAGGACCTGTGCCTGCACCGAGACGTCCAGCGCGGACACCGGCTCGTCGCAGACCACCAGCGACGGGTCGAGCAGCAACGCGCGGGCGATCCCGATCCGCTGCCGCTGTCCACCGGAGAACTCGTGCGGGAACCGCTCCAGGTGATCCGCCTCCAGCCCGACCAGCTCCATCACCTCGACCAGCCGGTCCTGGATCCCGGACGCGTCGAGGCCCGTGTGCAGCCGCAGCGGCTCGGCCAGCGTGCGGCCGATCGTCCAGCGCGGATCCAGCGAGGCGTACGTGTCCTGGAAGACGATCTGCATCCGGGACCGCATCCGGCGCAGCTCCTCGGCGGACAACCCGAGCAGATCGACGCCGTCGAACGTCACGGTCCCGGACGTCGGCTCGTGCAACCGGAGCAGCGCGCGACCGGTCGTCGACTTGCCCGACCCTGACTCGCCGACGATCGCGAGTGTCCGGCCGGGCGCGACGCTGAAGCTGACGCCGTCGACCGCGGTCACCGGGCCGGTACGACGGCGGCCGGGGAACACCTTGACCAGGTCGGACACCTCGAGCAACGGCGGCTGATCAGCCGGGCGGGACGGCCGTGCGCGCGGGCGGTGCGAGGGCAGGAAGCTGAGCAGCCGCTTCGTGTACTCGGCCTGCGGTGTCTCGAAGAGCTGCTCGACCGGCGCGGTCTCCTGGACCTGGCCGTCGTGCATCACCGTGACCTCGTCGCACGTCTGCGCGACGACCCCGAGGTCGTGCGTGATCAGCAGGACGGACGTGCCGTGCTGCTCCTGCAGGTCCATCACCAGTTCGAGGATCTGCAGCTGGGTGGTGACGTCGAGCGCGGTCGTCGGCTCGTCCGCGATCAGCAGCTTGGGCTCGCAGGACATCGCCATCGCGATCATCACCCGCTGCCGCATCCCACCGGACAGCTGGTGCGGGTAGTCCCGCAGCACCCGGGCGGGGTCGCGGAGACCGACCATGCCGAGCAGCTCGGCCGCCCGGTTCGCCGCCTGCCGCCGGGACATCCCGAGGTGTACCCGCAGCGGCTCGGTGACCTGGTCGGCGATCGTCAGCACCGGGTTCAGCGCGGTCATCGGCTCCTGGAAGATCGTCGCGATCTCCTTGCCGCGCACGGCCCGCAGCGACCGCTCCGACAGGTTCGTCAGGTCGCGGCCGTCGAACTCGATTCGCCCGCCGGTCACGTGCACCGACCGCCGCGGCAGCAACCGGGTGATCGTCATCGCGGTGACGCTCTTGCCGCTGCCCGACTCCCCCACCAGCCCGAGCATCCGGCCGCGCGGGATCCGCAGGCTGACGTCCCGGACCGGGGTGATCGGACCGCGCGACGTGTCGATCCGGACGGTCAGGTTGTCGACGGTCAACAGGTCACTCATCCGCGACACCGAGATACCGAAGTGCGGTCAGCGCGTACGTCTTGGCCGCGAGAACGACGTCCGCGACCGGTGCGCGCTCGTCGAAACCGTGGATCGTCGACAACTCCGCCGGGCCGTACTGCAGGACCGGGATGCCGTGGCTGCGGAACGTTCGCGCGTCCGACGACGCCCACTGCAGCACACCTTCGGCCTGCTCGCCGGTGAGCTCACTCAGTACGTCGACCAGCTCGACCACGATCGGGTCGTCCGGGCGCGTCCAGTTCGGTTCGCTGCGGAACCCGAGCGGCTCGACCACGGCCTCGACACCGGCCTCGGCGAGCAGCTCGTCGACGCGCGCCAGCACCTGCGCGCGGCTCAGCCCGATCGGGACCTGGGTGTCGAACTCCACGACGCAGCTGTCCGCGACCACATTCGTCGCCGACCCGCCGGTGATCTTCCCGACGTTGATCGTCACATGGTCGAACACTGCGCCGATCCCGGGCGCGTACCCCTCGCGCTCCTCGGCGAACAGCTGCGACCGCGCGATCAGCTCGCGTACGTCGGCCGGCGCGTCCGGCACCATCTCCCACAGGCCCTGCAACGCGAGGATCGCCTTTGCTGCTTGAAGATTCGCGTTGGTGCCGTGCAACGGCTGCAGGCTCCCGTGGCCGGGACGACCAGAGATCGTCAGCCGGAACCAGTTACTGCCCTTCTGCCCGATCGTCGGATGCGTCCGCTCGGCCGGCTCCGCGATCACCGCGCCGGTCGCGCCGTCCAGTACGCCCTGGTCGAGCAGCCAGTCCGCGCCGAGCGGCCCGCCGACCTCCTCGTCCGGTACGGCGGCCAGCGACAGCCGCCCGTTCAGCGGTACACCGAGCCGGTGCAGTACGACGTACGTGTGGATGATGCCGGCCAGGCCTGCCTTCATGTCGCTGGCGCCGCGGCCGCGGAGGTACCCGTCGACCACATCACCGGCGAACGGCGGGAAGCTCCAGCGGCTGACGTCCCCGACCGGTACGACGTCCGAGTGGCCGGCCAGCACCAGATGACGATCGCCCGCCCGGCCCTGGTGGGACACGACATTCAGGCGGCCGTCGCCGGCGTCGAGGATCTCGGTCTCGACGCCCGCCTTCCGCAGTACCGCCGCGATGAACTCGCCCACTTCGGTGCAGTCGCCCGGCGGGTTCTCACTAGGGATCCGGATCAGGTCGCCGGCCAGTTGGATCAGTTCGTCCGTCGTCGACTCGAGCTCGGCGAGGACCTTCGTCTCCCAGCTCACTTGGTCACGCTCAGCTGGAAGAAGCGGACGATGCCGTCGGGGTACGACGTGTAGCCGTCGAGGCCGGCGCGGTGCGCGACCACGATGTTGTACTCGTACAGGTACGCCCACGGTGCCTTCGTGTTGATCTCCTGCTGCGCGACGCCGTACAGCTTGTTCCGCTTGGCTGCGTCCGGTTCGGTCGCCGCCTGCTGCCAGGACTTGTCCACGACCGGGTCGGAGAAGTTCGCGTAGTTGCTCGAACCCTGGCTGGTGAGCAGCAGCCCGAGGTGGTAGCCGGGGTCGTTCACGAACGACGTCCAGCGCGTGATGTACGACTGCACCTGCCGCGTGTCGAGCGCTTCGAGGAACTGCGGCCGGGCCATCTTCTTGATGTTCATCTTCACGCCGATCTTGGCCAGCTCGGCCTGGATCAGAACGGCGTCGTCGTTCCAGTCGTCGAAGCCGGAGCCGAGCGTGAAGTCGAAGCTGAAGCCCTTGGACAGACCGGCCTGCGCCAGCAACGCACGGGCCTTGTCCAGGTCGTGCGTGTACGTGTAGCCGGCGTCGGTGAAGCCCGGTGTCGAGCTGGCAACAGCCGACTTCATCGGCGACGCCTCGCCCTTCATCACGTCGTTCAGCAGCTTGTCGTACGGGATCGCGTACGACACGGCCTGCCGGACCCGCGGGTCGTCGAACGGCTTGATCTTGTTGTTCATCGCGAAGAACAGGATCTTGTTGCTGGCCCGCGAGTCGATCACGACACCGTCGGCGCTCTTCAGCGACTGCACGTCTTTCGGCGGTACCTCCAGGGCCAGGCCGACCTCCCCCTTGCGGAGCAGCTGGACCCGGTTCGACGCCTCCGCGATGAACTTCACGTCCACCTGACGGAGCTTCGGCTTGTCACCCCAGTACGCGTCGTTGCGGGCCATCGTCGCCTCGGTCGACGGGTCCCACTTGGTGAGCTTGTACGGACCGGAGCCGGCCGTGTTGGTGGCCAGCCACTTCACGCCGCCGTTCTTCGCCACCTGGTCCATGTCGACGATCGAGAACGAGTACATCGGCAGGATCTGCAGGAACAGGTGGTTCGGTGCGGTCAGGTCGATCCGTACGGTGTGCTCGTCGACCTTGGTGACCTTCGCGATCCCCGCCATCTTGTAGAGGAAGCTCGCCGAGCTGGACGCCTTGATGTGGTCGAACGACTTCACCACCGCGTCCGCGTCGACCGCCGTACCGTCCTGGAACTTCGCGTCGGTGCGCAGCTTGAACGTGTACGACGTACTCGCCGCGTTCGCCTGCCAGGACTCGGCCAGCATCGGCTTGATCTCGTCGGTCTTCGCCTGCGACTTCCCGTTCACCTCGGTACGGCCGTACGTGACCAGCTGGTCGTACGCGGCCGTCACGAAGGTGTCGGACGTGACGTCGTTGGCCTCTGCGGGGTCGAGCGTCTTGCCGCCCTCGGAGTACGCCGCGACCAGGGTGTCGCCGGCGTCCTCCTTCGCGGCACCGCTGCTGTTCGCGTTCGCGGCGCAGCCGGAAACCGCGAGGGCCGTCGCCGTGGCGAAGGCGAGAATTGTCCGCTTCATGCGCGGTCTCCTTGTCATTTGCTGGTCCGCAGGCGCGGGTCGAGGACGTCCCGGAGGCCGTCGCCGAGCAGGTTGAAGCCGAGGATCGAGGTCGCGATCGCGAGGCCGGGGAAGGTGGTCATCCACCACTCGCCGCTGATGATGTAGCCGCGGCCGTCGGAGATCAGCACGCCCCATTCGGGGTCCGGTGGCTGGGCGCCGAGGCCGATGAAGCTGAGCGACGCGGCGGTGAGGATCGCGTAGCCCATCCCGAGGGTGGCCCGGACCAGGATCGGCGCGAGCGCGTTCGGGACGATGTGCCGGACCAGGATGCTGCCGCCGGGCAGGCCGATCGCGTGCCCGGCCTCGACGAAGTCCCGTTCCCGCAGCGACAGCACCTGACCGTGCACGATCCGGGCGAACTCCGGGATCCCGACGATGCCGACGGCAACCATCGCGCTGACCATGCCGGGCCCGAGGGCGGCCGCGATCGCCATCGCCAGGACCAGCGACGGGAACGCCAGCAGCATGTCCATCAGCCGCATCACCAGCCCGCCGGCCCGGCCGCGGACGAACCCGGCGAAGGCGCCGAGCGGTACGCCGACGGCGAGCGAGATCGCGATCGCGATCAGCCCGGTCCAGAGCGAGATCCGGCCACCGGCCAGCACGCGGGTGAGCAGGTCGCGGCCGAAGTTGTCGGTACCGAACGGGTGCGCGAGCGTCGGTCCCTGGAGAAGACCACCCGCGCCCGGCTGCGTCGCGCCGTACGGGGACAGACCGGACAACAGGGCGCCGAGCGTCCAGATCGCGATGAAGACGAGACCGACGACCGCGAGACGGTTACGCAGCAGCAGGCGGAAAGTGGTGTCAGGCATCGGCGATCCTCGGGTCGAGGCGGGCGTTGACGAGGTCGACGACGAGGTTCGCCGCCAGGTAGACGACGGCGGCGACCAGCGTGAAGGCCTGCACCGGCGCGTAGTCGGTGGCCAGCACGGACTGGACGACGTACGAACCGATGCCCGGCCAGGTGAAGACCGTCTCGGTGATCACGGCGCCGCCCATCAGCTGCCCGAACTGCAGCCCGGAGACCGTGACGATCACCGGCGCGGCGTTCTTCAGCGCGTGCTTGAGCGTGACGATCGACGGCTTGAGACCTTTCGACACCGCCGTACGGACGTAGTCCTGGCCGATCACCTCGAGCATCGCGGACCGTGTCATCCGCGCGATGATCGCCGTACTGCCGGTGGCCAGGCAGAGCGCCGGCCAGATGATGTGCGACAGCGACGACCTCAGCGCGACCAGGTCACCGGTCATCAGCGAGTCGACGATGTACAGGCCGGTGATGTGGGTCGGCGGGTTGACGCCCTCGGCGACCCGGCCGAGCGGCGCGGGTGCCCAGCCGAGCTTGTTGTAGAAGACCACGATCACCATCAGCCCTAGCCAGAACAGCGGCATCGACGCACCGAGCAGCGAGAACACCCGGCCCGCGTGGTCGACCGGACGGTCACGGCGGGTCGCGCTGATCACACCGAGCGGGATACCGGCCAGCAGCGCGATCAGCAGCGCCACCAGCGCGAGCTCGACGGTCGCGGGCAACCGGGAGGCGAAGTCGGAGGCCACGCTGTGGCCCGTGTGCCAGGCGAACCCGAGGTTGCCGTGCAGCAGGTCGGAGAAGTACCGGACCAACTGGACGTGCAGCGGCCGGTCGAGACCCATGTCGGTACGGATCTTGGCCACCACGCTCGGGTCGGCCTGCTCGCCGGCCAGCGTCCGGGCCGGGTCGCCGGGCAGCACCCGGGTGAGCACGAAGATGCACACCACGACGCCGAGCAGCGCGGGCACCATCGCGGCGAGACGGCGCAGGACGAGGTTCATGCCGAAGAGAGTCAGGGACAAGCCGCGGCATCTGCAACGACTTCCCGTTATATGAGAGACCAATTCGATAATCGGGCCAGTGCGCTACCGTTCCGGACGTGGAGCAATCACCGCTGCAGACCGTCGACCGGGCGCTGCAGGTCCTGATCTCGTACTCCGAGCAGCGCCGCGACTGGGGTGTGATGGAGCTCGCCGACGAGCTCGGGATCGACAAGTCGTCGGCCCAGCGGCTGCTCGCCGCGCTCGCGTTCCGCGGGTTCCTGCGGCCGGACCCGATCAGCCGGCGCTACAGCCTCGGTCCGACGATGTGGCGGATGGCCGCGCTCTGGGAACGGACCGGCGGCCTCGCCGCACTGGCCGACAGTGTCCTCGAACGGCTCGCGCGGGACACCGAACGGACCGCGACGTTCACCGTCCCGGACGGCTTCCACGTCCGCTGCATCGCGGCCGTCGACGGCGGTGGCGGTCCGTTGCGCAGCCACCCGCTGGTCGGTGACCTGTATCCCGCCCACGCCGGCGCGACCTCCCGCGCGTACTTCGCCTTCCTGGACCGCAACGAGCGCCGCGCGCTGCTGTCCGGGCGGCCGTTCGCCCGGTTCACCGACCTGACCGAGGTCGACGAGGCCGCGCTGGAACGGGTCTTCGAGGACACCGTGCAGACCGGCTGGGCGTTCTCCGACGGCGAGTACGACGCCGCGACCCGCGCGATCGCGGCGCCGGTCCGGCTCGGCCGCCGCCCGATCGGCTCGCTGACCGTGGTCGAGGGCAAGTCCGAGGAACTGCCCGGCGACATCCGGGACCACGTCCCACGGTTGCTGGAGGCAACCGAAGAACTGAGCAACCTGCTCGCGCACCGTACGCCCGCCCGCCGACGCTGAGGATCCCTGTGGAACTGCTGCTGCTCTCGAACTCCGCCACCCACGGCCGCCCGTTCCTCGAACACGCCCTCGACGCGTTGCGCGACGTACTGCGCGGCGTCGGCGAGGTCGTCTTCGTGCCGTACGCGTTGTCCGACCACGACGGCTACACGGAGCGGATCCGGGCCGCGCTCGAGCCGCTCGGGGTGTCCGTCGTCGGCGCCCACACCGCGCCGCTGGCGTCGGCGGAGGCGATCTTCGTCGGCGGCGGGAACACGTTCCGGCTGGTCAAGACGCTGTACGAGCGCGGCGAGCTGGACGTGATCCGGGACCGGGTCCGCGACCCGCTGGACGGCGCGCCGTACGTCGGCTCGAGCGCCGGGACGAACCTCGCCGGGCCGACGTTGCGGACCACGAACGACATGCCGATCGTTCAGCCGCCGTCGTTCGAGACGCTCGGGCTGGTGCCGTTCCAGCTCAACCCGCACTACCTCGACCCGGACCCCACCTCCACCCATCAGGGCGAGACCCGCGAGCTGCGGATCACCGAGTTCCTCGAGGAGAACGACGTACCGGTGCTGGGGATCCGCGAGGGCACCTGGCTGCGGCTGCACGCCGACAGGCTGACGCTGGGCGGCCTGTCGGCGGGCGGCCGGCTGTTCCGGCGCGGCACCGTACCGGAGGAGATCCCGACCGGCACGGACCTGTCCGGGTTGCTGACCGTCACATCTGTGTTCGACGTACACCAGTAGTTCACGCTGGAGTGCCTAGACTTCGGGGTGTTGGCTCCGGTGGCGTCCTCGGGAGGACTGAATGCCTGACCGTACTCAGACCATTGCGTATCCGGCCCCGGGTTCGCGGCCGTCGCGGCGGGATCCGGAGCCGTTGGCGCCGCATGTGATCGTGCTGTTCGGGGCGACCGGCGACCTGGCCAAGCGGAAGCTGCTGCCGGGGCTGGCGTACCTGCAGCAGTCGAGGTTCGCGCCGGACGTGCGGATCATCGGGACCGCGACCGAGGACCTGACCTGCGACGAGTTCCGGGACCGCGCGCGGCAGGCGGTGGAGAAGTTCGGCACCCACAAGATGACCGACGAGCAGTGGGCGCAGTTCGCCGAGCGGCTCGAGTACGTACCGGTGACGGCCGGCCCGGAGGCGCTCGCGGCCGCGGTGAAGGCGGCCGAGGAACTGCTCGGCCCGGACACCCGGCGGCTGCACTACCTGTCGGTGCCGCCGAAGGCCGCCCAGGCGGTGATCGCGATGCTGCGCGACGCCGGTCTGGTGGAGCGCGCCCGGGTGGTGATGGAGAAGCCGTTCGGCGACGACCTGGCCAGCGCGATCGAGCTGAACGACTTCGTGCACGAGACCTTCGACGAGGCGCAGATCTTCCGGATCGACCACTTCCTCGGCAAGGAGGCGGCGCTGAACATCCTCGCGTTCCGGTTCGCCAACGGCCTGTTCGAGCCGATCTGGAACCGGAACTTCATCGACCACGTGCAGATCGACATCCCGGAGTCGCTCGGCCTGGACCAGCGGGCCACCTTCTACGAGCCGACCGGCGCGTTCAAGGACATGGTCGTCACGCACCTGATGCAGGTGATGTCGTTCGTCGCGATGGAGCCGCCGACCGCGCTGGAGCCGCGGGCGATCTCGGAGGAGAAGAACAAGGTCTTCCGGTCGATGCTGCCGCTCGACCCGGCCTGCGTGGTCCGCGGCCAGTACTCGGGCTACCGCCACGAGGAGGGTGTCGCGCCGGACTCGGACACCGAGACGTTCATCGCGCTGAAGGTCGAGATCGACAACTGGCGCTGGGCCGGCGTGCCGTTCTTCCTGCGCACCGGCAAGAAGATGGCCGAGGGCCAGCGGATCATCTCGATCGCGTTCAAGGAAGCGCCGAAGACGATGTTCCCGGCCGGCTCCGGGGTCGGCTCCGAAGGGCCGGACCACCTGACCTTCGACCTGGCCGACTCGTCGCGGGTGTCGCTGTCGTTCTACGGCAAGCGCCCCGGGCCGGGCATGCGGCTGGAGAAGCTGTCGATGCAGTTCTCCACCCAGGAGACGGCCGGCGCGGCCGACGTACTGGAGGCGTACGAGCGGCTGATCCTGGACGCGATGCGCGGGGACCACACGCTGTTCACCACCGCCGAGGGCATCGAGTCGCTGTGGGACCGTTCCGCGCCGCTGCTCGAGGACCCGCCGCCGGCCAAGCCGTACCAGCCCGGCACCTGGGGCCCGAACGCCATCCACCAACTGATCGCCCCGCGCGCTTGGCGCCTCCCGTTCGAGCGTGAGTGGCGGGAGTAGTTAGGCTGCCCGCATGCGGGAGATATTGGTCATCGGGGTCGGTGCGGGCGATCCGGAGCAGGTGACGATGCAGGCCGTGTCGGCGCTGAACCGGGCCGACGTGTTCTTCGTGCTCGACAAGGGTGAGGTCAAGCAGGAGCTGGTCGATCTGCGGTCCGAGATCCTCCGGCGGTACGCGACCTCTCGCGAGTACCGGGTCGTCGTCGGGCAGGACCCGGAGCGCGACCGGACCACCTCGGCGTACGTCGAGGCCGTCGACGACTGGCGGCGCCGCCGGGCCGACGTGATCGCGGAGCTGATCGCGGCCGAGCTGGGCGAGGACCAGGTCGGGGCGTTCCTGGTGTGGGGCGATCCGTCGCTGTACGACAGCACGCTGGCGATCCTCGACGACATCACGGCGCGCGGCGAACTGGCGTTCGAGGTGGAGGTCATCCCGGGGATCAGCAGCGTGTCGACCCTGGCCGCCCGGCACCGCGTCGGCCTGAACCAGGTCGGCCGCCCGATCCAGATCACCACCGGCCGCCGCCTCGCCGCCGAGTGGCCGGACGGAGTGGACGACGTCGTCGTGATGCTGGACGCCCAGACAGCATTCACCCACCACGTCGACCAGGACGCCGAAATCTACTGGGGCGCCTACCTCGGCACCCCGGACGAACTCCTGATCTCCGGCCCCCTCCACGAGGCAGCCCCCCAAATCGAAAAAGCCCGCACCGAAGCCCGCACCCGCAAGGGCTGGATCATGGACACATACCTGCTCCGCAGAAAAGGCTAGCCGGGTGGCGACAGGGCGTAGACCAAAGTCTTAGGGCTTTTGGCCGCTTGACCGAAGTCGGACAGGTCTGGTTCGGCGGAGGGTGCTGGGTATGAAGAGAATCTTGGCGGTGATGGTGGCGGGCGGCTTGTTGGTGGCGTTCGCGGGGCGTAGCGAGGCTGCTCAGCCTGAGGTTGTGCGAACTGATGCCGGGGCGGTGGCCGGCAAAGTGGTTGGGGATTCGGTGGTGTACGACGGGATTCCGTACGCTGCTCCGCCGGTCGGCGGGTTGCGGTGGAAGGCGCCGCAGCCGGTGCGGGCGTGGACCGGGGTGCGGCCCTCGGAGATCGCGAATCTTTGCCCACAGCAACCGAATTCGGAGGCGCCGGACGGTTCGACCACCGAGGACTGCCTCTACCTGAACGTGACGACGCCCGCCAAGCCGGCGGCGAAACCGCGCGCGGTGGTCGTGTGGATCCCGGGCGGCGGGTTCTTCTCCGGGGCGGGCAGCAGCTACGAGGCGTCGAAGTTCGCGGCCCGCGGTGACGTGGTCGTTGTCACGGTCAACTACCGGCTCGGCATCTTCGGCTTCTTCGGGTACCCGGGACTGCCGGGCTCCGGCACGTTCGGTGTGCAGGACCAGCAGGCGGCGCTGCGGTGGGTGCAGCGGAACGCGCGTGCGTTCGGCGGCGACCCGCGCAACGTCACGGTCGCGGGTGAGTCAGCCGGCGGGATGAGCGTCTGCGCACAGCTCACGTCCCCGACATCGACGGGCCTGTTCGCGAAGGCGATCATGCAGAGCGGCTCGTGCGCGTTCAACTGGGCCGCCAACAGCCAGTACCCGGGTCAGACCGCGGACGCGCCGTGGATCCCTGCGCGCCAGGTCGAGGCGAACGGCAAGGCGTGGGCGGCGAGCAAGAAGCTGTCCTGCACCACGATCGAGTGCCTGCGCGGCATCAAGACCGAGGCGCTGATGGACGACCTGCTGCAGTTCACGCAGATCGGGTACGGCGAGACTGCGGCCGTACCGTTCAGCCCTGCGAAGGCGATGAAGGCAGGGCTGTTCCACCGGGTACCGATCATCTCCGGGAACAACCACGACGAGGCGAACGGCTGGCTGCCCGCGTTCGGCGACATCAAGGACTACCCGGCGCTGGTGAAGAACATGGTCGGCCCTGCCAAAGCTCCTGCAGTACTGCGGCACTACCCGCAGTCCCGCTACGAGTCCCCGGCCGCGGCGTGGGGTGCCGTGACGACGGACCGGATCTGGTCGTGCACACAGGTCGCCACGGACCAGCAGGCTGCTCGTGAGGTGCCTGTGTACGCCTACGAGTTCGCAGACAAGCACTCGCCGATTTCGATCCCCGGCCTGGGCGCTTCACATGCCATGGAGTTGCCGTACTTGTTCCGGCTCGGCGGCTTCGACCTGCCGATGTCTGCGACCCAGCAGACGCTGTCCAACCAGATGATCGATTACTGGACAGCCTTCGCTCGTACGGGCAACCCGAACGGACCAGGCCGCCCGCAGTGGTCCCCTACCGCAAGCAGGTCCGTCAGCGGTCTCTCACTCGCACCGACCGACCAGACGGGCATCCGGAAGGTGAACCTCAGCTCTGAACACCAGTGTGACTTCTGGGCCGGTCTGGGTGCTTGACGCGCCAGAGCCGCATCACGGGCGTCGGCAGGAGAAGTAGCAGCATCGCGTAGAAGTTGACGCCCGGCACAAGAGACCCGAGCAGGAACGCGATCAGCGTGAACCCGGTCAGCACGAGGGAGCCGACCAGCTCCCGGTCGCTGACCGGGTTGTCCGGTGACTCGAGCTCCTTGTGGCCGCGGACCATCACGGCCAGCCCGGACTGACAGACACTGAGCACGAGGATCGTCCCGATGTACACACCGGCCACGAACCGGTTGCTGTCGAACGTGCCGACGATCTCGGTCGTGAACGGCAGCACGACGATCGTGAGCAGCCAGAGCAGGTTCAGTCGCATGATACCGGTGGTGTACACGCGGACGTGCTCGAAGATCCGGTGGTGTCCCATCCAGAAGTTCGCGATCACCACGAAGCTCAGCAGGAAGGTGAAGATCTCCTGCCGGTGCTCGGTGATCACGCTCGCCGCGTGACCACCGTGCGCCTTGACCTCGGGGACCAGGTCGACGAGCGGCAGTACGAGCAGCGTGATCGCGATCGCGACGACGGCATCCGTGAACAGCACCAGCCGGTCGGGGTCTCTCGTCCTACTCACGGCCGACAACAGTAGCTGTCTTTCGGAGCACAGTGATCGCCAGCAGGGCCGCCGCGAGGACGAAGCCGGCCGCAGCAAGCCAGGCTGCACCGTACCCGTCCCTCAGTGCGAGCAGTTGACCTTCGGCTGCGCGGCCGGCTGTTGTCGAGGCAGCCAGGGTGGCCAGTACGGCGGTTCCCACGGCCGCACCCGCTTGCTGAGCGGTGTTGTTCAGTCCTGACGCCAGGCCGGCGTCGCTGGGGTCCGCGCCGGACATGGCCAGCATGATGGCGGCCGGGATGGCCACGCCGATACCTGCACCCATCACGGCGAGTACCGGTCCGACGTTGACGACGTACGTACCGTCCACTGGTGCTCTGCTGATCCAGAGCAGGGCCAGGAAGAAGACGAACAGCCCTGCGATCAGCATCTTGCGCGGACCGAAGCGAACGGTCAGACGTGGCGCCAGCGAGAGGGACATGAACGCGTTCATCAGGGGCGCGGGCAGGAACGCCAGGCCGGTGGTGAGTGAGTCGTAGCCGAGTACGCGCTGGACGTACAGGGCCGTGGTGAACTGGAAGCCGAAGCCGGCGGCGAAGAGCAGTACGACGATGAGGTTTGCCACGGTGACCTGGCGGTTGCGGAAGATGCGCAGGGCAAGCAGTGAGTGCTTGATACGCGCCTGTCGTACAACGAACGCAGTCAGCAGGAGCAGCGCCGCTGCGGCTTCCAAGAGCGTGCGGGGCAGTGTCGCTTGCGGTTCTGCCGTCTGGACGATCGTGTAGACGGCCAGGGACAGCCCGGCTGTTACTAGTACTGCTCCTACTACGTCGGCACCGTTGGCGAGGCCCAGTCCGGGTTGGTGAGCCAGGAGCCGTACGGCGAACGCCAGCGCGGCTAGGCCGATCGGGACGTTGATGAGGAACGCCCAGTGCCAGCCGATGGTCTGCGTGATCACCCCACCGAAGATGAGCCCGATCGACGCACCACTGGCCGCCGTGAAGCTGTAGACGCCCATCGCCCGCGCCTGCTCTCCCGGCGCCGGGAAGAGACTCACGACCATCCCCAGGATCACCGCCGAGGCCAGAGCCCCGCCCACGCCCTGCAGGAACCGCCCTGCGATCAGGGCACCCGCATTGGCCGCGAGCCCACACCACAGCGACGCGGCCGTGAACAATCCGAGCCCCGCGACGAACACCCGCTTGCTCCCGAGCAGGTCCCCGATCCGCCCGGCCAGCAGCAACAGGCCGGCGAACGCGATCAGGTACGAGTTCATCACCCAGGCCAACCCCGCCTGCGAAAAGCCCAGATCCCCTTGAATCGTCGGCAACGCGACCGTCACCACGGTCCCGTCGAGAATGATCATCAACTGCATCACGCAGAGGACGACGAGCGCCTTGGCCCGCCCTCGCACCGCAACCGCCTCGACCACAGCCACAGCTCTCTCCCATCTCCGAACCCGATGAGAGAGACCATAGCAGATAGTCCCGTAATAGACGATCTTCTATTGGAGGATCTAGCCGGCGCGTTGGCGGGAGCGGCGGACGGGCTGGGCGGTAACGGGAGTGGCCAGCGGGCCGTCGACGAGGGTGGTCATGGCGTCGACGAAGGGCTGGCGCTGAGGAGCGGCCAGGGCGGCCAGCGCCTCGGCGTGGACCCGGTCGACGATCTGCTGACCTTCGGCGGCGATGCGGGCGCCGGCGCCGGTCACGGCGATGACGCGGGCGCGGCGGTCGGTGGCCGACGGTTTGCGTTCGGCGTACCCGGCCTTCTCCAGGGCGTCGACCGTGACGACCATCGTGGTCTTGTCCATGTAGGCCAGTTCGGCGATCTGGATCTGCGTGCGTTCCGCCTCGAGGGCGTGCCGCAGTACGCACTGCATCCGCAGCGTCAGGCCGATCTCGGCCAGCGCCGCGGACAACTGCGTCTCCAGCACGTGGCCGGCATGCGTGAGGTAGCCGGTGAGATCGGGGACAGTACGTTCCGGGAGTTGCGCCATACCGTCGAGGGTAACTCGGAATTATCTACCCGCAGATGATCCCGAGCCGGATCATTCCCCGCGACCGCCGGCGAGGTCGCGAGCGCCCTCTCGTCCGGCGCCGGCAATCGCGGAAATACGACGGCTTGCTCGGGGCGGAGCGCGGTGTCGCGAATCCGCGAGCGGGGCCGCCGCGGCGCGGGTTGCCTGGAACGCATGACAACCCAGACCCCAGTCCGTCCGGCCGTGCGGTGGTACGGCGTCGGTGCGGTGACGCTCGGGATCTTCGCGATCGTCACGACCGAGATCCTCCCGATCGGCCTGCTCACCCCGATCGGTGCCGACTTCGCGCTCACCCCGGGCCGTACCGGCTGGCTGATGACGATGCCCGGCCTGGTCGCCGCGGTCGCCGCTCCGGTGGTGACGCTGGTGACGGCCCGCCTCGACCGGCGGCTGATGCTGTGCGCGCTGATGGTCCTGCTGGCCGTCGCCGGCTTCCTCGCGGCGGCCGCGCCGTACTTCTGGCTCGAACTCGTCGCACGGTTCCTGGTCGGCCTGACCATCGGCGGCTTCTGGTCCATCGGCGCAGGTCTCGCCGGTCGGCTCGTGCCGGAGCCGTGGACCACGCGCGCCACCGCCGTCATCTTCTCCGCGGTGCCGCTCGGGTCGGTGCTCGGCGTACCGGCCGGGACGTTCGTGGGCGAGTTGGTGGGCTGGCGTACGTCGTTCGCCGCGCTCGGCGTACTCGCAGTACTGGCCCTGGTCGCACTGCGCTCCAGCGTCCCACCACTTCCACCACTGCAGGTGACGCGCGCCGCCGTACTCAAGAAGGCGCTCAGTAGTAGCCGCATGGCACTTCTTGTCACCTGCCTGATCGTGACGGCGCACTTCGCGACCTACACGTACGTCACCCCGTTCTTGCGGGACGTGGTGCGTCCTGAGCTCATCGGCCTGTTCCTGCTGGTGTACGGCGCCGCCGGCTTGGTCGGAAACGTCGTTGCAGGGCTGTACGCCGGGCGCGCCACCTTCGCGGTCTGTGCAGGGTTGATCGCCGCGGCGACGTTGCTGATGCCGGTGGTGGGTCGCAGTACGGCAGGAGCGTTGCTGTTGCTGGTGGTGTGGGGGCTTGGGTACGGCGGGGTGCCGGTGTGCTCGATGAGCATGTTCGCGGCTGCTGTTCCTCAGTCACGGGAAGCGGCGACCGTCTGGTTCACCTCCTCGTACCAGGCCGTCCTGTCTGCTGGGGCGCTGGTTGGTGGACTCGTCGTGGACGCGTGGTCGGTGTCGGTGGTGATGGTGGCCGGTGGGTGCGTTGCGGCACTGACGGTGGGCGTCCTGCTGTGGTCCAGAACACAGCAGGTTTCGGGCACGTAGCATCACGCCTGTGGCGAGGACCGAAGTCGATCGATGCCCTGGTGTGCTGAGCGTGCACCAGGCAGCTGACGGCGGTCTCGCACGCGTACGGCTACCCGGCGGGCGGCTGACGGCCGAGCAGCTCGACGTACTGCGTCTCGCGGCCGCTGAGCTGGGTGACGGGCGACTTGAGCTCACGTCACGCGCGAACATCCAGTTGCGCGGTCTGTCCGCGGACGGGCCGCAGAAGCTGTCGGATCGGCTGTTCAGCGCCGGACTGCTGCCGTCGATCGCCCACGAGCGGGTGCGCAACATCCTGGCCTCGCCACTGTCCGGACTGGACGAGCAGTCGCTGTACGACGTACTCCCGGTAGCAACTGCTCTCGACGAGGCGCTGTGCTCGCGTAGTGCGCTCACTGAACTCCCCGGTCGTTTCCTATTCGCGTTGGACGACGGCCGCGGCGATCTGACCGATCTACATGCAGACGTGGTTGTACGAGCCGTGGATGGCGGCGCCCTGTTGTCGATCGGCGACGCCGCCACGCAGGTGGATTGGCCTGCCGTACCAGGGCTGATGCTGGCCGCAGCTGAGGCGTTCCTGGGACTCCGTGACCGGGAGTGGCGAATCGCCGAGCTCACAGACGGTCCCTTGCGGATCTTCCAGCAGCTGAACCTCCAGCCGACCGAGGCACCACCTCCCCCATCAGCACGCATCACCGCGGGCCGCCATGGCTCTGGCCTGGTCGTCACGGTGCCGCTGGGCAGCCTGACCCAGCCACAGGCGTCCGTGCTGACACAGACAGCTCCTGAGATCCGCATCACCCCGTGGCGCTCAGTTGTAGTTCCAGGGAAAGCACGCGGTCTGGAAGAGGTGGGTCTGATCACCACGCCCGACTCGGTCTGGGAAGGCGTAACGGCCTGCGCCGGCCGACCGGGCTGCGCCAAGGCGCTGGCAGACGTGCGAACTGACGCAGCCCTACTACTGGCTGACCCCGCCCGAGGCGCAGGGGGCGGGCCCGGGCTCGCCCGGGTGCTGGGAGCGAGCGGGAGAGTGCATTGGTCAGGCTGCGAGCGGCGGTGTGGGAAGCCGGGGGGAGAGTTTGTGGACGTGCTGTCGGTGCGGGACGGGTATCTGGTGGATGGGGAACGGCTGTGAGTTACGAGTACGAGCGGGACGGCGCGGAGATCTACCGGCGGTCGTTCGCGACCATTCGGGCCGAGGCCGAGCTGGACGGGTTGCCACCGGAGGTCGCTCAGGTCGCCGTGCGGATGATTCACGCGTGTGGGATGACCGATCTGGTCGCGGACCTGGCCTGGTCACCGGGCGTGGTGAAGAGCGCTCGTGCCGCACTGAAGGCGGGTGCACCCGTGTTGTGTGACGCGCAGATGGTCGCGGCCGGTATCACCCGGCGGCGGTTGCCGGCGGACAACGAGGTGATCTGCACACTGCCGGACCCGCGGACCGTCGAGCTCGCGCAGCAGCTAGGGACCACTCGGAGCGCGGCGGCCGTTGACCTGTGGGCGGACCGGCTCGACGGCGCGGTTGTTGCTATTGGCAACGCTCCGACGACGCTCTTCCGGCTGCTGGAGGTGCTCGCGGCGGGCGGTCCCCGTCCGGCCGCGGTGCTCGGGATCCCGGTCGGGTTCATCGGCGCCGCCGAGTCCAAGGAAGCGCTGGCCGCGAACGACCTCGGCCTGGAGTACCTGGTGGTGCAGGGCCGGCGCGGTGGCAGCGCCATCACTGCCGCCGCCGTGAACGCGATTGCGAGTGAGGAAGAGTGACCGGTCGGCTGTGGGGTGTCGGGCTGGGCCCTGGTGATCCCGAACTCGTGACGGTGAAGGCGGCGCGGCTGATCGGCGCGGCCGAGGTGATCGCGTTCCACAGTGCGCGGCACGGGCGGAGCATCGCCCGGTCGGTCGCGGCGCCGTACCTGACCGAAGGACAGCTCGAGGAGCACCTCGTCTACCCGCTGACCACCGAGACCACCGACCACCCGGGCGGCTACCAGGGCGCGATGGACGACTTCTACGCCGACTGCGCCGAGCGCCTGGCAGCACACCTGGACGCTGGCCGCGACGTCGTCGTACTCGCGGAGGGCGACCCGCTCTTCTACGGGTCGTACATGCACATGCACAAACGCCTGGCTGATCGCTACCCGTGCGAGGTCGTCCCCGGTGTCACGTCCGTCAGCGCAGCAGCCGCCGTACTGGGCCGACCGCTCTGCGAACGCGACGAGATCCTCACCGTCCTCCCAGGCACTCTCCCACCGGACGTCCTGGCTGACCGTCTCCGCTCCACGGACGCGGCAGCGGTCATGAAGCTCGGCCGTACGTTCACAGGCGTCCGCGAGGCTTTCGAGTTGGCAGGCCGCGCCGACGAGGCCTGGTACGTCGAACGCGCGACCACCGAGGCGCAACGTACGTCGCCGCTCAACGAGGTCGACCCGGACGAGGTTCCGTACTTCTCCCTCGCGCTCCTCCCGAGTCCGATCAGCAACACGTTTGCTCCGCCGACGACGAAGACCGCAGAGGAAGGCTCTGTGACGGTAGTAGGTCTCGGCCCGGCCGGCCCGGAGTGGATGACACCCGAGGTACGTGCCGCAATCGCAGGTGCCGACGACGTGATCGGTTACACCACGTACGTCGATCGCCTCCCGGACCGCGCCCGCCAGCGCAAGCACGGCTCGGACAACCGTGTGGAGTCGGAGAGAGCCGCCTTCGCACTGGACCTGGCCCGCAAGGGCTCCCGCGTCGTAGTGGTTTCCTCCGGCGATCCAGGCGTCTTCGCGATGGCCAGCGCGGTCACGGAGGTCGCCGCAGAGCCTGAGTACGCCGACATCGCCGTCCAGGTGTTGCCTGGCATGACCGCGGCACAAGCCGTCGCCAGCCGCGTCGGAGCACCGCTGGGGCACGACTACTGCGTGCTGTCGCTCTCGGACCGTCTCAAGCCGTGGGAGGTCATCGCTCAGCGCCTGAGTGCTGCCGCCCAAGCAGACCTGGCCATTGCGATCTACAACCCGGCCTCGAAGTCCCGCACCTGGCAGGTGGAAGCAACCCGCGACCTTCTGCTCGAACACCGTTCCCCCAGCACTCCTGTCGTCGTAGGACGCGACGTGGGCGGCCCGGAGGAGACGATCACCGTGACAACTCTGGCTGAACTGGACACTCAAACGGTTGACATGCGGTGTCTGCTCCTGATCGGCTCGTCACAGACCCGTACCGTGCCCCGCCCCGCCGGACCGCTGGTCTTCACTCCGCGCCGATACCCGGCGACTGTCAGTGAGGCCACACCAGGAGTCGGTTAAATCCGTCATCCGCTTGTGTCAGGCACTGCACGGACGGGTAGAGACCGCCCCGGAAGCCGATCTGTGAGGAGCCAGCGGACATGAGTCAGCAGTACCCCGGCGACACCGCCACGATCACCACGCCCGCCGGTGACACGAGCACCCAGCGGTACGAGGAAGCACGCGCAGCGGCCAGCCGGGCGATGAGCACGATCTCCGTGCCCGCGGACCAGCCGCTGCGGACCCCGCCGCCGGCTGCGGAAACGACCGAGGTCGACACGGACCTGCTGTCGTACCGCGGGTTCAAGTTCGGAGCGGCGTTCTTCGGCTACCTGATCGCGATCTCGATGTCCGTACTGCTGATGGCTGCCATGTCCGCAGCCGCGTTCGGAACGGCGCAGGTGCTGGACTACACGACCAGCGACGCCAAGGCGCAGCCTGGTGCGGCCCTGCTCACCGCGGCCGGTGTCAGCATCTTCATGCTCATGCTGGCGTTCTACACCGGCGGCTACGTCGCCGGGCGCCTGGCGCGCTTCGACGGTGGACGGCAGGGCTTCGGGGTCTGGATGATCGCTCTGCTCGTGGGACTGGTCGCGGGCGGTCTCGGCTGGTTCCTGGACAGCCAGTACAACCTGGTCGACGACATCAACTGGCCAAACGTGGCACTGTCCGACAACACCGTGCTGCTGGGTAGCGTCGCCGCGGCGGCCACACTGCTGCTCGTGACGCTGCTGGCGGCGATCATCGGCGGAAAGTCCGGAAAGCGTTACCACGACCGCATCGACGAACTGCTCTGAGCTAGACCGGTTCTATCGGTTTCCCCACCGGGTACCTGACAAGTACACGGGGCTTGTCCGGTGAGGAGAAGCTGAGATGACCCAGCAACACGAAGAAGACACGCGCGTCGATCGGCTCGGCCCGTCCGAGATGTACGCCGACGACAGGCCTGCGACGACCGCTCCGGACCGGGTGGAGCCGTCGCACCGGCGCTCCGCGAGCGGCGCCACGTTCTACGGCTGGCTGGTCGCGATCGGCATGATCGCGCTGCTGACCGGGATCATCGGAGCGATCGCCACAGCGGTCGACTACGCACTCACCATCAACTGGAACGCGGCCAAGGGCAGCGCGGGGACGGCCGGCACCGTCGGCATCGTCTCCGTCGTGGTCCTGCTGCTGGTACTGGCAATCGCCTACTACTCCGGCGGCTCCGTCGCCGCGCGGCTCGCCCGCGTCCACGGCGGCCTCCACGGGTTCGGCGTCTGGCTGCTCGGGATCGTCGTGACCGCGATCGTCGCGGGGCTCGCGGCGATGGCCGGTTCGGAGTACGACGTGCTGAACCGGGTCGACCTGCCGTCACTGCCGATCGCGGACAACGCACTCACGACCGGCGGTCTGATCGCGGTGGCGCTTGCTGTGGTGGTCACGCTGATCGCCGCGGTAGCCGGCGGCCGGTCCGGACAGCGGCGTACCGAATAGCCCGTCGGGAAGACCTGAGCCTGGCCTCGCGTTGATCATCGTGTGCTCGAAGTAGCGGTGATCGGTGCGGGCCAGGCGGGGTTGTCCGCCGCGTACCACCTCGTACGGTTCGGATTCACGCCGTACGACGAGGTGGTTGTGCTGGACCGCAACGCGGAGCCAGGCGGTGCGTGGCAGCACAGGTGGAACTCGTTGACGATGCACGACGTCCACGGGATCGCC
This sequence comes from Kribbella sp. NPDC004536, assembly GCF_042873835.1. NCBI lineage: Bacteria > Bacillati > Actinomycetota > Actinomycetes > Propionibacteriales > Kribbellaceae > Kribbella > Kribbella sp. NPDC004536. The sequence goes on from NZ_JBIALY010000004.1 coordinate 504,084, forward strand.
AACCTACCCGGAGTACCTGTGCCGTCGAGCGTGGGCGCGGAGCGAGCGAACGAGTTCGTACCGTCGTACTTCGCGGACTACGAGAAGCGGTTCGAGCTGCCCGTCGTACGGCCCGTAGCGGTCGAGAGCGTGCGAGAGGTCGACGGTGGCTTCGAGCTGGACACTTCCGCCGGGAGCTACTCCGCGGCGGCGCTGGTCAACGCGACGGGGACGTGGGATCGGCCGTTCATCCCTTGGTACCAGGGAATCGAGACGTTCAAGGGCCGGCAGCTGCACACCGCGGACTACCGGGGCGCGGCCGAGCTGGCTGGACAGCACGTGCTTGTCGTTGGTGGTGGGGCGTCCGCAGTACAGCTGCTTGCGGAGATCTCCGAGGTGGCCAGCACTACCTGGGTTACCCGACGTCCTCCTGAGTGGCGCACGGGCGAGGACTTCACCCCGGAGTACGGGCGTCAGGTCGTGGCCCGGGTCGAAGAACGCGTACGGGCCGGCCTGCCACCGCGTAGCGTCGTCAGCGTCACTGGACTGCATCTGCGGGAGCAGGAGCAAGCTGCGCTGTCACGTGGCGTCTACAACCGTCTACCGATGTTCTCGCGCATCACACCAGACGGTGTGGAGTGGGCTGACGGCACTGCAGAGCAGGTGGACACCATCCTCTGGGCGACAGGCTTCCGTGCCGACCTGGCGCACCTGTCCCCGCTGCACCTCCGCGAGCCCTCCGGCGGCATTCGCATGAACGGCACAGCCACCGTCCTCGACCCACGCATCCACCTGGTCGGCTACGGCCCCTCCGCCAGCACCATCGGCGCCAACCGAGCAGGCTTCACCGCGGCTCGCGCTCTCCGCGACCTACTCAAGTCTGTAGCTGCATAGCAACCGTTGCTCGCTGGTTGACGACCGCGGGGATCAGTAGGCCTGCAGTCAGGAACACCGCACCCGTCAGCAGCCACCCAGGCCAGCCCCAAGCAACAGCAACGCTGGTGAGCAGAACAGGCCCGGTGAGATCGCCGAGCTGACGCGACATGGCGTACGCGCCCTGGTACTGCCCTTGAGCGCCGGCAGGAGACAGTTCGAAGCTCACGCCCCAGCCGCCCGCAGACTGGAGCATCTCGCCCACTACGTGCACCAGAGCGGCAACAACGAGAAGCGCGATCGTCACTGGGCCGGAGGTGGCGTCGGTGACGGCCAGCACGCCACAGGTGATCGCCAGCAACAGACCTGCTCGACGGCCGGCCCGGGCTGCACCGGAGAGCGTGTCGGTTCCTCGGGTGACACGGAGCTGCAGCAGGATCACCGCGACCGAGTTGAGCACCAGCAGCACCGACACCACCCAACGGGGCGCATCAGTAGCGGTAGCCACCCAGAGCGGGATGCCGATCTGGGCCAAGGCGGCGTGCATGCTCAGTACGCCGTCCAACGCCACGAAGCCGAGGAACGTCCGATCGCGCAGCGCGGTCAGAGCAGACGGACCCGATGCCCTCGGCACCGGCGGAACAGCCGGCAGCCCGTAGCGGATCACCGCGGCCGTGACGAGGTAGGTCGCCGCGTTCACGAGCAATGCGAGCACGTAGAACTCGCGCCGGTCCACCGCGAGGACGACCCCGGCGAGCGCCAGCCCGACGCCCATGCCGATGTTGGTCGCTACCCGCATGATCGCGCGCGTCCGCACCCGATCGGCAGCAGGTGCGAGTCCCGCGACCAAGGCCCCGGTCGCACCGCGCTGCCCGGAGCCAGCCATCGAGGTCACGGCGGCCAGCAGTACGAACGGAACGAACGAGTGGATCTGCGTCAGCAGCGCCATCGTCACGGCGTTCAGCAGCAGAAACCCTGCATACGCCCGGTTGGGCCCGAGCCGGTCCGCGACCACACCGAGCGGCGTGCTCGTCACCAGCCCCGCCAAGGCCGCTACGGTCAGCCCCGCGCCTACCTGCGCGACGGACAGCCCGGCCACTCTGGTCAGGTACAGCGCCCCCACCGCCGCGTACACCCCGTTGCCCAGGGTGTTCACGAGCGTGGCGCCGATCAGTCTCCGTACACCTGTCGAGAAGCTCACGATTCTCACCCAACAGCGCGGACCGGACCGGCCACGTTGGATTGCCGGGATCCGTCAGCGCATCACGAGGTTGAGGAGGTCTGGGCCGAGGTTCTGGAAGGCTGTCTCGTTCAGGCGGTAGGCGACGAAACGGCCTTCGCGTTCGGCGGTGACGAGGCCGGCTCGGGTGAGGGCGCGGAGGTGTCGGGTGACCTGGGTCGGGTGTAGGTGCCACAGGCCGGCGATCTCGCCGGCAGTCCGGGGTTCGCTGGCCACGGCGCGGCAGATGAACAGGCGGTCGGGTACGGCGAGCGCCTCCAGCCGGCCGCGGATCTGCTGGGCCGTGGGAACGGCTGGTCCACGGTCTGCTGCCGGGTAGATGATCGTCAGCGGCTCACCCGGCACCTCCCCGAGGAACAGGTGTGGTGCGATGTAGTTGCTGGGGACAAGCAACAGCGAGCGTTCGGCCAGGTCGATGCGCTTGTTCTGCACCTTCTGTACGACGAGGTTGTCCTTGTCGCGGGCGCTGATCGCAGCGTCGAGCGAGCACAGCATCGCCGCTACGCCGTCCCGTACGGCCAGGTCACGGTCCTGTCGGCCGCGGGCGGCGAGCGCGTCCTTCGACTTCTCCCACTCCCCCTCGAACCACTCCGACCAGCAGTCCTCCAGGAGGTCCAGGAAGCGGGCGACCGGAGCGGCAGGCTCGGTGAGTAGGGCCTCGACCAGGTCCGCGACGTCGCGGCCGCGGCTGCGCGCCCAGCGCCGTACGGCATCCCGGTCGATCGCCGTGCTGTTCGACGGGTGGCCACGCAGCGGGCGGACCAGGTCGGCCGCCAGGTCCTCCGGCGTACGCGAGCGCAGGGCGTCCAGCTCGTCCCGCCAGCTCGGGAGGCCGGTGGCGGCGCTGGTCGCGAAGCAGCGGGACCGGATCGCGCGGACGGTCCACGACCACCGGGCCAGCTCAGTACGGAGCGCGGCGGGCAGTCGTACGGCGGCCGCCCAGTCGGCGCGGTCGTGGTGCCGCGGCTCGGCCAGGACATGCAGTGCGCAGCCGAGCTCGATCAGCGGTGAGGCGACGTGCCGGATCCGTTCGGGGTCGAGCCGACCGACCCCGGCCAGAACGTTGGGCAAGCCTCTCTAGTCCTTCAGCTTGAACTGGAGGTCGGTGACCCAGTCGTTCATGTCGGGGACCTCGCGCGGGTCGGAACGGTAGACCTCGAGGCGGGCGGTCCAGTGGTCGCCGCTGGCGTCCCATTCGACGCCTTGCTCCTCGCCCCAGGCCAGCAGGTCCCGGGTCGCCCCGATCAGGCCGTCAGGGTGGCCGTGGTGGGTGGCGGTCGCGTACCGGCCGGCCGGCAGTACGCCGGTCACGATCTCGCCCTCACCGGAGTGCAGGTCGTCGACCGGGAACCCGATCTCGAGCGTCAGCCCCGCGTCCATGTCGACCACGTCGTACTTGAAGAACGGCGCGTCGTTCGGCGCGATCTCCTTGGCCGCGAGCCAGTCGATCACCTCCCGCAACCGGTCCGCGAACGCAGCGATCCCGTCCAGCGCCACTGTGCCCCGCAGCGCGACGTACGGGCGCTCCCCCAACTCCACGATCTCCGGCATGACGATCCTCCGAAACTCGATGTTGTCCACAACCTACCGGAGCAGCCGGGACGCGCGGTGTACTGAGTGCAGGGGGTCACCATGTTCAAGGTTCTCGCCGCGGTTCTCGCACTCTCATTGATCGGCCTGCCGGCATCCGCCGAGCCGACGACGCCGATCACCTACAACGCCGGCACGACAGCGACGCGGTACACCGGGCTGGCCTTCGACACCTGTACGGCGCCGACGCTGGCCCAGATGACCGCGTGGAAGGCCTCGCCGTACAAGGCGATCGGGATCTACTTCGGTGGCGTCAACCGCACCTGTGCGCAACCACAGCTGACGCCTGCGTGGGTCACGTCGGTCACCGCGATGGGCTGGCGGCTGGTTCCCATCTATCTGGGTCTGCAAGCGCCCTGCGGCACCCGCAAGTACAAGATGTCCACGGCCTCCTCCAACCGCGACGCGGTCCGGGACGCCGACGACGCGGTCGCGAAGGCCAAGGCACTGGGGCTCCTGCCTGGCAGTGCGCTCTACAACGACATGGAGAACTACGACCGTACGAACACCGTCTGCCGTTCCGCGGTACTCCACTACTTGTCCGCGTGGACGAAGGAGCTACACCTGCAGCGCTACGTCTCCGGTGTGTACGCCAACCAGGGCTCGGGCGCTCCCGACCTCGCAGCGGCCTACAACTCGAGCTCGTACGCCCGCCCGGACGCTCTGTGGATCGCCCGCTGGGACGGCAACAGCTCTCTCACCGGTTGGCCGCCGGTGCCGGACACCTTCTGGGCCGTCGGGCAGCGCGGCAAGCAGTACGTCGGTGATCACACCGAGACGTACGGCGGGGTCACGCTCAACATCGACAACGACCGCTTCGACGCGCCCGTCGCGAGCGTTGCTTACCGGTACACGGTCCGTACGACGATCCACTCGTACAGCGGGCCGTCCACGGCGTACCCGGTCCGCTCCACGATCAGTGCGGGTGCAGCGATCCGCCTGGTGTGCCAGACGTTCGGGCCGAAGATCGGTACGACGACGGTGTGGGACAAGCTGATCGACGGTACGTACGTCACCGACTACTATGTCCGTACGCCGAACAAGCCCGGCTACAGCCCACCGCTGCCCGGCTGCAGCTTCCCGTTCCAGACCACGATCAACGGGCTCACCCGGCGGCACGGCCCGGGTACGGCGTACGCGACGTACCCGAGCACACTGCCGATCGGTTCACTGGCATGGGTGACCTGCCAGTCTCCCGGCTCCAAGGTAGGTACTACTGCGGTCTGGGACCGGCTGAGTGACGGGAGCTGGGTTACTGACTACTACGTCGCCACAGCGAGTAACACGACGTACACGGCACCTATCAGACGCTGCTAGCTCGCCCACGGCGGCTGGACCGCCGTACCGTCGGCCATGTAGCCGGTGAAGCCCGCGGTGATCGCCACGATCAGCTCTGCCTTCTCCTCACCCAGGTTGGTCAATGAGATGGGCTCACCGGCCGGTACGACGACTGCGTCGCCCGGGCTGAGCTTCTCCTCGCCGAGCTGCACGCTGCCGCTGAGCATCATGAACACCTCGTCGCGGTCCAGCGTGTGCGGGGCGTCGCCGCCGTGGCCGACGTCGACGGTCAGGCGCCACGTGCACAACCCGGCCGACCCGCGGGCCGGTGCGGCGTACCCGGTGAACTCGACCCCCGGAAGCTGGAACCGCGGTGCCTCGTCCGCTCTGATGACCTGCATCGTTCCCCCAATCAGTTAGACAAGCTGACTTGACCAAGTCAGCTTGACTATCATGACCGGTATGACGCTCTCGGGCAAGACCGATATCGGCATCCTCCTGGTCCTCGCGGACCAGGAGTTCGTCCGCGAACTCCGCGAGTACGTGACCGGCCAGGGCTTCGACGACCAGGGCCGGTCGGACGGCTTCGTCCTCCGTACGCTGCACGACGGCCCGACCACGATCACCCGCCTCGCCGAGCGGCTCGAGATCACCAAACAGGGCGCCGGCCAGATCGCCGACGACATGGAACGGCGCGGGTACGTCGAACGGCTCCCCGACCCGTCCGACGCCCGCGCACGCCTCCTGCACCTGACCGATCGCGGCCGCGCCGCGCTCTCGGCGGCGCGCCGCTTCCACCACAGCTACGAACGCCGCCTCCGCAAGCGTCTGGGCGACGATGCGGTCGACGCCCTCCGCAACGTACTGACCGAAATGGCCGGCGAGGCCCAGGTCAGTACGCCACACTTCCGGGCGCTGATGTTCTGAGGCCCGCAACCAAAATCGAGATGCCGCGGCCACGCGATCGCTCCGGCAGCGCCTGCTCCATCACCAGGACGCCGGACACGATCGCGTGCAACTCGTCGGCGTCGACATCGGAACGCACCTCTCCGGCCTCCTGAGCCCGGCTCAGCAAGGCCGCAAACGCCGCGTACACCCGCTCAGCCGGCTCCTCGACCGCCGCAGTGAGAGCACCACGTGCTCGCCCAGGATCAGCCTGCTCCCCATCACCGAGCGCAGCCGCCAGCGCGAGATTCCCGGCAGAGTCCTCGACCACCCGTTCCAGGAACCCGAAGAACGCCTCCGCGGGATCGGCCGCGGTGGCCGAATCCTCCGCGAGCTCGGCGAGCCCGGTCAGCCGATCGCCGATGACCGCCGCGATCAGTGCGGCCTTGGTCGGGAAGTGGCGGTGCAGCGTGCCCGGACCGACGCCCGCACGTCGAGCCAGGTCGTCGAGACTCACCCCCGGACCGTCGGCAGCGAAGACCTCCCGCGCCACCTCGAGGATCCGGTCCCGGTTGCGCCGCGCATCCGCCCGCAGCGGCCGATCTGCCACTGAACACCCACCTCCCTTGAAAAACGGGGCGCCCGCCCCGTATATTCACAAACCGGGGCGTGCGCCCCACTTTAACCGATGGGAGCACCATGATCCTGATCACCGGGGCGAACGGCGCCTTCGGCCGCCGCGTCGTCGAGTACCTGTTGGACCGGCCCGCGAAGCTGGCTGTGAGCGTTCGCGAGCCGGCCCGAGCGGCGGAGTTGGCCGCCAAAGGCGTCGACGTGCGGCACGGCGACTTCGACGCCCCCGAGACGCTGGCCAAGGCGTACGAAGGCGCCGAAACCATCCTGATCAACGCGACGAACTACGGGTCGGCCGTCAGCGGCCGGATCGTGGACCAGCTGAAGCCCGCCGTCCAGGCAGCCAGAGCGGCAGGTGCCGAACGGCTCGTCATCACAACCTGGCAGGACCTCGACAACTGCCCATTGCCGTATGCCCAGGACTTCCGCACCGTTGAGGAATTGGCCCGCCACGCCTTCCCCACTGCGACCGTGCTGCGAATGACGTACGGCGTGGCGGCCTCGGTCGCTCGCGACGTCCAGTGGGCCGAAGCCACCGGACTGCTGTCCGCTCCGGCCGGCACCGCGCGCGTTGCACCAGCCGCGACAGACGACCTCGCGGCAGCCGCTGCGAATGCCGTACTCACGACAGAGATCGCGGCACGGACGTACGAACTGACCGGCCCCGACGCGATCGACTGGAACGACCTGGCCGGGCTGGCCGGCGTCGAGTACAGGGCGATCGACGACGACCAGTTCCGCGCCCAGGCCGAGGCGGCCGGCTTCCCACCGGAGGCGGTCGGAATGCTGCTCGACTACTACGCGGCATTCCGCTCCGGCTCGGCCGGCACACCGACCACCGACCTGGCCGACCTTCTCGGCCGGCCACCGGTCTCGTCGCTGGAGGCTGTCCGACGAGCCACTAACTGAAGTACTGCGGGAACAGGTCGTGGGTCGGCCAGGTCTTCACGCCGTTCGCCGCGGTCCACAGGGCGGCGTCGATGTCGCCGTACGACTTGCCGCTGGCGTCGTCGCGCCGGTTGAACAAGGCGGCCCAGCTCATGCCGTTGTACGTACGGACCATCAGCGTGTAGGTACCGGGCATGCTGCCGGTGTGCCACGTGTTGCGGCCGGTGCCGCCGGTGACCGGGCGGATCTGCCAGCCGAGGCCGTAGTACCAGCCGTCGGAGTTCACGCCGATCGACGGCTTGGCCCAGACGCGGCTCAGCGACGTACTGTTCAGCACGCTCGACGGCGCGTCGAACATCTTCGCCCAGCGGACCAGGTCCGGAGCGCTGGCGATCCAGCCGCCGTTCGCGTCCTGGATCCGCATGCTGAACGTGCCGTACGGCGCCGGCACCGTCTTCCCGCTCATGTCGAGGACGGTCGGACCGGAGTACTGCGACTCGTACGACGTCTCGCCGGTGTGCTTCGCGATCGAGTACCCGAGCGCCATCCGCTTGATCTTCAACGGCGCAAGCAGCTTCTGCTGCACGTAGTTCTCGTAGCTGAGCCCGCTGACCTTCTCGATCACCCGGCCGGCCAGCGTGTACCCGAAGTTCGAGTACGCGTACTTCGTGCCCGGGTCGAAGTCGAGCTTCTGCCCGGCGACGTACTTGATCACGTCCGACGTGCGCAGCTCCATCGGCACGCCGAGCGTCCGGGAGATCGTGGCGTCCTTCCACTCCGGGTCGCCCGACATGTCCCGGTCCCAGCCGCCGAGGTGCTGCAGCACCTTCCACAGCGTGATCTTCGACCAGCGCGCGTCCCGGGTCAGCCCGGTCGCCGGCAAGATGTCGATGATGTTCGCGATCGGCGTCGACAGGCTCACCTTGCCGTCCTGCACCAGCTTCACGATCGCCGCCGCGGTGATCGACTTCGACAGGCTCGCGATCCGGAACAACGACGTCGGCTGTACGGTCAGCGCGGTCGACGTACTGTAGCCGCGGGCAAGCACCAGCCGCCCCTTGTACGTCACCGCGACCTGCCCGCCGCTGATCCCGCGGGCCTGCATGAACGCCTTCATCTGATTGTCGAACCCGGCCAACGCCGGCACCGCGGTACCGGTCGTCTTCCAGGTAGCGGCAGCATCAGCAGGCCGCCCGATCAGATAACCGGCCCCGGTACCCACCGCGGCGGTGGCTCCAGTGGCAACAGCCAACTTCCCGAGATTCCGGCGCGACAACTCCACGAACGTCTTCTCCTTCACAGCAGGGGGGCACAACGCCGAAAGTCTTTCACCCGAGAGGTCTACTTCTACGGCAGCGGCAAACCAGCGACAGCCTCCGCTGCGCGGAGCGTGTCCCTGCCGAGGGGCTCAAGACCAATCTGCGTGCAGAGCAGACCGGTCGACATCCGCTCGACCACGCCCCACTCCCAGGTAGCCACCGGGTCGAGCCCCGTCCGCGCGGCCAACAGGCGGGCGCGCTCGAGGGGATCGCCGGCGAGCAACTCGACCGGGTCGCCCCGCATGAGCACACCCAGGTCGTACTCCGCCTCCGCAAGCAGCCCGTCCGGATCGACCAGCTTGAAGCTGCCGTCGCTCTCGAGCGCATTCAGTTGGTGTACGTCCCCGTGGACCAGGACGGCCTTCTCGTCGCGGTGCGCCCGCTCCCGGCGCTGCGCCGCGGTCAGGGCGTACTCGACTGCCTCCTCGGAGCAGGGATGATCGAGCTCCTCCCACAACCTGGCAATGAAGTCGGCCAGCCACCGAGCCTTCTCGGCCCCAGTGGGCAAGCCAGAATCCGGCGCCGGCCGCCAGATGCGCGCAGCGGTATCGGTGAGCATCTCAAGACGCCGCGAGACCGGCAGCCCGAGCTCGAACATCGGCCGCCCCAACCGCTCCATCAACAAGGCGCCCCGCTCACCGTCATACCGATAGAGCGCCGGACACCCCTCTCCCCCAACAATCCGCAGCACCGCAGCCTCGTTAGCCGCGGCGTCCCCCATCCCCGGCATCAACACCTTGAGAACCGCCGCCGTCCCGTCCGCCCGCGTCACATCGGCAACAAAGGCCTCCGACCCACCCGCGTACGCACGCCCCACCGTGACCGACCACTCAGCCTCAAGCCCCGCAACAACCGCCGGCAACCGCTCAAGCCAGTCCCCCACACCAGCAGCCCGAGCCTTACTCCGCACAGCCTCCGGCACCTCGATCACCCCCGCAGTCTCACACCAAACCCCAACCCCAGCATGTGATTTAGGTGGCCAACGTCGTCGACGAGACCGCCGAGAACCGGCGACGACGATCCCGCCCGCTGTTCCGTTAGAGAGGCCCGGCAACGCGGAACCCGTATCCCCGACGGATCCACCCGGCGAGTGGCGGTAGCACGCCGCCGGAGGCGGCCGAAAGAACAGCCAGCGCGGAGCGCTGTCCTTTGCTGGGGTTAGTCGACGACGGTGGCGTAGGAGATTACGCCTCGGCGGATTTGGTCTACTACTGAGCGGGCTGTCGCGCGGAGAGGGGTGGGGCCGGCGGCGTCGGCGATCTGTTCGGTGAGGTCGATCAGTTGCTTGACCCAGCGGACGAAGTCGCCCGCAGCCAGGTCGGATTCGTACAGGACCTCGGCCAGCGAAGCACCCGACGCCCAGCGGAACGCCGGCCAGCAGAAGTTCAGGTCCATCGAGCGCAGGAAGTCGACGCGCATGTCGCGTTCGAGGGCGGACAGGTCGCGCCAGATCGACCCCATCCGCTCCAGCGCGACCCGTACGTCGCCTCGCGGCAACCGCGGCGACGTCGGCTCGTCCTTCGACCGCGACTCGTACACCAGCGCCGCCAGACAAGCAGCAAGCTCCGGCACCGTGAGATCGTCGAAAACTCCTTGCCTAAGGCATTCAGCCGCGACGAGGTCGAGTTCGGTGTAGATCCGCGCGAGCCGATCCCCCGCCTCGGTCGTCTTGTCACCGTCCAGGTAGTGCAACGCGTCGAGCACCTGACACACCCGGTCGAACTGCCGCGCGATCGTGTTGGTCCGCTGCTCGATCTTGCGCTGCACGTCGCGGTTCTCGCGGTCGAGCCGGAAGTACCGTTCCGCCCAGCGGGCGTGGTCCTCGCGGTCTGAGCAGCCGTGGCACGGGTGGGCGCGCAGGGCAGCGCGCATCTCCTGCAGCTCCGGGTCGTCGGCGTGCGCGATCACGTCACGGTGCCGTGACGGCGGGCCGTCCTCGCCGAGCAGGTCGGTGCGGGTCCGCAGTACCTGCGCGAGTTCGCGGCGCTGCTGCGGGTTGCGCGGGTTGAACTTGCGCGGGATCCGCAGGACGCCGATCGCTTCGACCGGCGACGGGAAGTCGACCATCGACAGCTTCCGCACCTGCCGGTCCAGGGTCAGTACGGTCGGCCGCGGCCCTTCGCGTTCGGACCGCATGCCCGGGTCGAGGACCAGCGCCCAGCCCGCGCTCCGCCCGGCCGGGATCCGGATGATGTCGCCGGTCTTCAGCTTCTCGATCGACTCCTGCGCCTCGACCCGCCGGTCGAGCTTGCGCCGCTTCGACCCGGACGCCTCGCGGTCCCCGATCCGCCGGCGCAGGGCGGCGTACTCGAGGAAGTCGCCGAGGTGGCACTCGATCGACTCCTTGTACCCCTCGAGCGCCTCGGTGTTGCGCTGCACCTGCCGCGCCAGCCCGACCACGGCCTGGTCGGACTGGAACTGCGCGAACGACAGCTCGAGCATGTCCCGCGCCCGCGTCCGCCCGACCTGGCGGACCAGGTTGACGGCCATGTTGTACGACGGGGAGAACGACGACCGCAGCGGATACGTACGCGTCGACGCGAGGCCGGCCACCGCCCGCGGGTCGAACCCGGGCTGCCAGAGCACGACCGCGTGCCCCTCGACGTCGATGCCGCGCCGCCCGGCCCGCCCGGTGAGCTGCGTGTACTCGCCCGGCGTGATGTCGACGTGCGCCTCGCCGTTCCACTTCGACAGCTTCTCGAGTACGACGGTACGCGCCGGCATGTTGATGCCCAGGGCAAGCGTCTCGGTGGCGAACACGACCTTGATCAGCCCGCGCGCGAACAGCTCCTCGACGACCTCCTTGAACGCGGCGAGCATGCCCGCGTGGTGCGCCGCGATCCCGCGGGACAGCGCCTCGGCGAAGTCGTGGTACCCGAGCACGCCGAGGTCCTCGTCCGGGAGGTCCGCCGTCCGCTCGGCGACGACACGCTTGATCTCGTCGCGCTCGGACGGCTTGGTCAGCCGCAGCCCGGACCGCAGGCACTGCACGACCGCGTCCTCGCAGCCCTTGCGGGAGAAGATGAAGAAGATCGCCGGCAGCAACGCCCCGGCGTCCAGCTCCTCCACCACGTCCGAGCGGTACGGCGTGAAATGCGTCCTGGTCGGCCGGCCCTTCGGCAGGTCCCGCCGGCGCCGGGGCTTCCTCGAGTCGTCCCGGAAGATCCGGTTGTCGTCGCGCGCGATCCGGACGAGCTGGGGGTTGACCAGATCGCGGACGTCGGCCTTCGCCGCGGCGGCCTTCGCGGGATTGCCCGACTTCGCGGGAGCGCCGACCCGAGCGGTGGGCGCCTCACCCGCGAACAGGTCGTGCAGCCGCTTCCCGACCATCACGTGCTGGAACAGCGGCACCGGCCGCTTCTCCTCCAGAACGACGACCGTGTTGCCGCGGACGGTCTCCAGCCAGTCGCCGAACTCCTCCGCGTTGCTGACGGTCGCCGACAGCGAAACCACCGACACCGAGTCCGGCAGGTGGATCAGCACCTCTTCCCAGACCGCGCCACGGGACCGGTCGGCCAGGTAGTGCACCTCGTCCATCACCACGTACGACAGGCCGAGCAGGGTGTTCGAACCGGCGTACAGCATGTTCCGCAGCACCTCGGTGGTCATCACCACGATCGGGGCCTCGGAGTTGATCGAGTTGTCGCCGGTGAGCAGTCCGACCTTGTCGGCGCCGTACCGGCTGACGAGGTCGCCGTACTTCTGGTTGCTCAGCGCCTTGATCGGCGTCGTGTAGAAGCACTTCTGCCCGCGCTCCAGCGCGAGGTGGACGGCGAACTCGCCGACCAGCGTCTTGCCCGAGCCGGTGGGCGCCGCGACCAGCACCTGGTGCCCGTCCTCGAGCGCGGCACAGGCTCGCAACTGGAACTCGTCCAGCTCGAAGTCGTAGAGCGCCCGGAACTCCTTCACGGCGGGATGCTCCTGGTCCGAGCGGAACACGGCGTATTTCTCGGACGGGGTGCTCATGGACACCAATCTATGCGACACGTCCGACAAACCCACCTCCAACCAGCAGATGGTGACGTGCTGGACGAACTTCGCCCGCTGCCGAGCGACCTCAGTTCGCGGCACCACCGCCGATTCTGGTCGCGATGAACGTTGCCGCGTGGTCGAGCGCTTCGTCGGCCTCGGGCAGGAGGCCGGCGAAGTACTGGAACACGTGCGGCGCACCGGCGACCACGTCGAGGCTGACGTCGACCTCCTGCTCGGCGGCCCGCGCGACCAGGCGGAGCGAGTCGTCGAGCAGTACCTCGGCCGAACCGACCTGGACGAGCAGCGGCGGCAGGCCCTTCAGATCCGCGAGGACCGGGCTCGCCAGCTCGTTCCGCGGGTCGGCGCCGCCGAGGTAGAGCGCAGCTGTCTCCTCCATGTTGGGGCGGCTGAACAGCGGGTCGTAGTCGCCGCGCGCGTCGATGCTCGGCCCGGTCAGAGCGACGTCCGTCCACGGCGAGAACAGCACCGCGCCCGCCGGCTGGGGCAAACCTTCCGCACGTGCCGCGAGCAGCATCCCCAGCGCCAGACCGCCACCGGCCGAATCCCCGGCGACGACGACCGCCTGCCCGTCCTCGACCAGTTCGCGGTACGCGGCCAGCGCGTCGTGGATCCCGGCCGGGAACGGGTGCTCCGGCGCCAGGCGGTACTCGAGCGACACCGCCGGGACCCCGCTGCGGCGCGAGAGCGGCGCGGCCAGGTTCGCCCCCGTGCGCGCGGAGCCGATCACATACCCACCGCCGTGCAGGTAGAGGATCACGCCGGCCCGGTCCGCACCGTCGACGCGGACGTCCAGGGCCGGTACGCCGCCCAGCGTCCGCTCGGTCAGCGTCACGTCGTCGCCCAGCGGGAGGCTCGCGAACAGCTCGTCGAAGTCGGCCCGTTGCTGCTCCGGCGACCGCCCGACCACACCCTTCTGCATCATCCCGCGTGCTGCTTCACGTTCTTCGACACTCATCGTCCGTCTCCCAGTGATAGATTCCGAGGAATATAGTTCTCTCCAACTACATTCCGAGGAATCTAATTCCGTGACTGATCTCACAGCATTGTTCACGGACCTGGTCCGGCTGGAAACTCGTTTGTACAACGCCCTCGACAGCCGCCTGAAGGCCGAGCACGACCTGCCGCTCGGCCAGTTCGAGTTCCTCCGCTTCGTCGACGCACACGGGACGGCGCGGGTCTTCGACCTGGCCCGCGAGATGGCGATCACCGTCGGCGCGACCAGCAAGGCCGTCGACCGCCTCGAGGCGGCCGGGCGCATCCGGCGGACGGCGAACCCCTCCGACCGCCGCTCCTCCCTCGTCGAACTCACCCAAGCCGGCACCGAGATCCTGCACGCCGCGACTCCGACGGTGCAGGCGGAGCTGCAGGTGTGGATCGGCTCGGTGCTCCGGCCCGCCGACGTCGACCAGTTGGCCATCAGCCTGTCGATGCTCCGGCAGCGCGCCGAGCTCGATCCGCGCACGGACCGCCACCACTCATCAACCGCAGACCGCTGACCGGATCCACGCTCAGCCACGGCCGCCGGACCGCCCGTGGCGCGGTTTGGTGAGTGGCCCAGGTCCGCCCCCGGACATGACGCAGCCGGGCCCTCTTCCCTGGTGGTCCGATGAGAGCCCGGCTGCGGTCCTGGGTGCGGACTAGTCGATGTGGTACGGGTCGCCGTACACCTTCCAGTCCAGCGGGGTGTTCAGGTCGAGGTTGCCCTTCTTCAGCCAGACCCGCTGCGCGGTGTCGACCCGGCTGGTGTCGCTGTGCGCCTCCTCCTGCTTCATCGCCCAGACGCGGGCGTCCAGGAACGCGTTCAGGTACGTCGTCTCGTTGCCGCCCTGCGACGGCGGCTTCGCGTGACTGAGCGCACGCTTGCGGATCCCGCCGAAGCTGGTCGAGTCGGTACCGGGTCCGTGCATGACGATCGCGTCGTAGTAGCAGAACTGCCCGAGGGTACGGATCCCGTCGGCCTTGCCCTGCTTGACGGCCGGGTTGAAGTACACCCGGTCGCGCTCGTCGTTCTGGCACTGCTGGAACACCGAGTCCTTCGCCGCGGTCCGCCAGTCCTTGGTGAAGTTCGGGTCGAGACCCTGGTGCGAGTCGCTGCCGTTCACCTTGCGCAGCGCCGGCAGGTACTTCGCCAGGACGTTGCCGGACTTGCGGTCGGTGTACAGCTCGACCAGGTCGAGCATGTCGCCGGTACCGGAGCAGAACCCGATGATGCCCGCGGTGTACCCGCGGCCGTCGTCGATGTCCTCGATGTACTTGTACTGCGCCTTCCAGTCCAGCGACGAGTTCTCGGCGCTGCAGACGATCTCCATCGCGATCTCCTTCTTCGCGGGATCGTCCAGGCCGGTCGCCTTGACCTGCACCGCTGCGTCGGCGTGCGGCGCATAGCGGGAGGCGGCGAGCCCGGCGGCCGGGACTGCTGCGAGGGACAGGCCGAGCAGCAGCGTGGTCCGGCGGGTGGGGCGGTTCTCCATGGGGTCCTCCGAGGGGCGTCCGAGGAATGATCTGTTAGGAAGCTTTCCTATCAGACCAGGCCCAGGGATGAAAACACCTCAGCACCTCATGATTTCGTCTCAGTGCAAGCTCAGTGGAACACGGTCAGCGCGCCCGGCGCGACGCCGATGTCCACCGGCAGCGGCCCGAGAGGCTCTCCGTCGGCGTACGCCGTGATCCCCGGCGACTCGATCCGGACCGACTTGCCGCGCAGCGCCCGCACCGCCGGATGACCGACGTGGGTGCCCTTCGACAGCTTCGGGAACAGTTGCAACAGGGTCATCCGGGACACCGGCTCGATGATCGTGACGTCGAGCAGCCCGTCGTCGATCTCGGCGCCGGCACAGATCTGCAGACCCCCGCCGTACGTCGGGCCGGTTCCGACCGCGACCAGCATCGCCTTGGTCTCGATCGCCTCGCCGTCGACGGTCACGACGTACTCGAGCGGGGTGAACGTACGGAGTTCGGCCAGCGTCGCGACCGTGTAGCGGGAACTGCCCTTCGGCCAGGACATCGCGTTCGCGCGCTTGTTCACGAGCGAGTCGAAACCGCCCGCGACGACCGTGGTGATGAACCTGTCCTTCGCCACCGCGAGGTCGATCGCGCGGGTCCGCCCGCCGATCACCAGGTCGGCCGCTGCGCCTGGGTCCTTCAGCGGTACGCCGATACCGCGGGCGAAGTCGTTGCCGGTGCCGGCCGGGATGACGCCGAACGGCATGCCCGAGTTCGCCAGTACCTGCGCGCCGAGGTGGATCGTGCCGTCGCCACCGATCAGCGCGACCGCGTCCGCACCGGAGGCCACCACCTCGGCGGCGATCCGCCCGACGTCCTCCGCGCACGTGGTGGTGTGGACGTCGACGGTCAGCCCCGCCGCCGCCAGCCGCTCCCGTACCGAAGGTGCGATCCGCGCACCACGACCCCTACCGCTGGTGGGATTCACCACCAGCGCGATCCGACGACTCACCGGACGCCCCTCCACCCCCCGCGCCGAAGGCGCGGCAGCAGTGCGGGCATCAGTCGGCCAGCAGTTCTTCGTTGCGGACCTTGCGGCGTCTGTCGTTGATCCGCGCGATCGCCTCGGAGGCGAAGAACAGCACGCACATCGGGATCGCCAGCAGGCACATCGTGAACGGGTCACCGGACGGCGTCGCGACCGCGGCGAACACGAAGATCACCAGGATGATGTACGGCCGGAACTTGGCCAGCGCGGCACCCGGCAGCACCCCGACCATGTTCAGCAGCACGACGACCAGCGGGATCAGGAACGCGATGCCGAACACCAGCAAGGTCCGGATCACGAAGTCCAGGTACTTGCCGAGCTCGATCAGGTTCTGCACCTGGTCCGGGGTGAAGCCCAGCAGGATGTTGATGCCCTTGGGCAGCGTCCAGTAGCCGAGCGCGATACCGGTCGCGAACAACGGCGCGGCGATCGCGGCGAACAGGTACGCCCACTTCTTCTCGCTGCGGTGCAGCCCCGGGGCGATGAACGCCCAGAGCTGGAACAGCCAGATCGGGCCGGCCACGATCAGGCCGAGCATCGCGGACACCTTGATCCGGAACGTCAGCGGGTCACCGACGCCCTGGAAGGTGAGCTGCGGCTTCAGGCCACGGTTCTCCGCGAACGGCTTGACCGCGACCTCGAACGGGTGCTTCAGGATCTCCAGCGCCTGGTAGTAGACGAACCAGGCCGCGATCGTGCACACCACGATCGCGAGCACACTGATGAGCAACCGGTTCCGGAGCTCGACGATGTGCTCGCGCAGGGTCATCCGACCCTCTGGGTCCTTCGGGCGGCGGTCTTCTTTCGCCTTCCGTCGCCCGAACTTCACCATCGACACAGGTGGGGCGTTCTGTTCAGTTCGCCGTGTGCGTCGGCGGCAGGCCGTCGCCCGGCGCCTGGCCGTTCGCCTGGTTCGGCTGTGCCTGCTGGACCGGCTGCTGGACCTGGGCCGGGGCCTGCGAGGCCTGGTCGGTCAGCTCCGCGTCCTTCTTCTTCGGGCCGACTTCGTCTTCCCAGATCTTCTTCGACTTGCCGAGCTGCTTCACCAGCTGCGGCAGCTTCGCCGATCCGAACAGCAGCACGACGATCGCGAGGATGACGAGCCACTCTGCGCCTTGGGGCATACCGAGGAGCGGTGCTGCCATGTCGATCTCCCTTTCAACATCAACTCGGGACTCGAGCCTGAGTTCGTGGCCGAATACTACGCCGGGGCTGCTGAGTGCTCACGGGTCTGTCCAGACCCGGTCTCGGACTGCGCAGCGTCCAGCTTGGACTGGGCGGCGACCAACTCACGCGTCAGTGCCTTGCCCTGGCGCCACAGCTTCCGCGCGAGCAGGGCGAGGACAAGTGTCCACACCACCACCACTGCGAGGAAGAGCAGGAACCAGTACATACCCAGGAGCCTAGCCGGTATCCGTCCGCGGCCCACGACCCGCGGTGCGTCTCCGCGGACAACGGTGCCGGAACGTGATGGTAAAACCGAGTGTCGCGCAGGGTGCGCTCGAACGGGTTGAGGGGTGCGGATGAGGCGGATCGGGACCGCGGAGCGGCAGGCACGGCTCGGGCGGCGGCACCGCCTGGGCGTGGGTTGCCAGGCGGCGGATCCGGTCGAGGCGGCCGCGGCCATGGTCGCGCTGCACGCGACCGATCCGGCCACGGTGCACCTGAGCGTCGCGGCACGAGTACCAGGGAGTGAGGTTGCGAGTACGGAGCGTGCGCTGTACGACGACCGTACGCTGATCCGGATGCTGGGCATGCGCCGTACGGTGTTCGTCGTACCAACGCCGTTCGCCCCTGTCGTACAGGCTGCGTGTACCGATGACATCGCAGTGAAGCAGCGGAAGTTGCTGGTGAAGCACTTGGCCGAAGCCGGGGTTGCTGAGGACGCGGAGACGTGTGGCCAGTGGCTGGCTGCGGTGGAGGAGTCCACTGCGACCGCCCTGGCGTTGCGGGGCTCAGCTACTGCGCAGGAGCTGTCGGCGGACGAGCCCCGGTTGCGCACTCGGTTGAGCATGGCCGCTGGAAAGTCGTACGCGGCTCAGCCGTACGTGACGAGCAGGGTCTTGTTCCAGCTGTCTGCTGAGGGCCGGATCGTGCGTGGCCGCCCGCTGGGCACGTGGCTGAGCGGCCAGCACCAGTGGTCGCCGTCAGCGGACTGGTTGCCTGGTGGGCTCGGCAACAAGCCACCGGCGGAGGAGGCGCGGACGGCACTCGCACGGGCGTGGCTGTGGTCGTTTGGTCCCGGTACGGCGGCCGACCTGCAGTGGTACGCCGGTTGGACGCTCGGGCAGACCCGTAAGGCACTGGCGGCCGTACGTGCGGCCGAGGTCGAGCTGGACGGTCAGCTCGGTTACGTGCTGCCCGAGGACGAAGCCACAGAGGACCCTGTTGATTCTTGGGTGGCCTTCCTGCCGGGGCTCGATCCGACGCCGATGGGATGGAAGGAACGCGACTGGTTCCTCGGGCCGCACAAGTCGAAGCTGTTCGACAACACAGGAAACATCGGGCCGACCATCTGGGCCGACGGGCGGATCATCGGCGGCTGGGGACAGCCCGAGTCCGGCGAGGTCCGGTACGAGTTGCTGGAAGACGTCGGCGCCGACGTGACCGCGCTCGTCGAGACCGAGGCGGACCGCTGGACCACCTGGCTGGCCGGCGTCCGCGTGACGCCCCGCTTCCGCTCCCCGCTCGAGAAGCAGCTCAGCCAGGGCTAGAGGTCGTACGCCGACAACGCGTCGCGGGCCGTGGCCGCGATCTGGGTGCTGAGGTCGGGCGGGTCGAGGACCGTGGCGGCGCCGCCGAGGCGGAGGACCAGGCGCTGGAGCCAGTTGGTGTCGGCGACCCGGAGCTTCACGATCAGCGAGTTCTCGGGGCCTTCCTCGACGGACTCGTTCGGGTAGTACTCCGCGACCCAGCGGGCGGGCGGGGCCAGCCGGAGCGTGGCGAGCAAGTCCTGCTCGGACGGCTGGAACATACCGTTCGACAGGTCGCGCGGGGTCGCCTCCGGCGGCGGCTCGCTCGGCAGGTCGAGCAGCTTCACGTCCGCGATCCGGTCCAGGCGGAACAGCCGTACGTCCTCGGCCAGCCGGCACCAGGCCTCGAGGTACGTACGCCCCTCGGACACCACCAGCCGCATCGGGTCCACGTCCCGCTCGGTCGTCTCGTCGCGGGACGGGACGTCGTACGTCAGGTGCAACCGGCGCTTGGTCGCCAGTCCGCGGTTCACGATCTCGGCGATCTCCGGCGCGGCCGGCTCCACGTGGACGTGCGCGGCGGCCCCTTCGCTGGCCGCGGCCGCCTCGCCGGCGGCGCGTTCCAGCTTCGCGATCGCACGGTCGACGGCATCGCGGTCCGGGCCGGCGGTCACCTCGCGGAGCGTCCGGAGCGCGGTCAGCAGCGCGAGCGCCTCGTCCGCGGCCAGCCGCAACGGGCGGGCCAGGTAGTCCGCGTTGTTGATGTGGATGACACCTTCGCCCTCGGCGGACTCGATGTCGATCTCGATCAGGTCGCCCATCTGCGCGCCGGGCAGCCCGCAGAACCAGAGCACCTTCAGGTCCGCGATGATCTGCTTCGGCCGGACCCCGAACTCCTTCGCGACGTCGTCCACGCGGGCGCCGTCGTTCTCCCGCAGGTACGGCACGAGCGCGAGCAGCCGCTGCACCTGGTCACGCGCAGAACTCATCCCGCCACCGTCCGCAGGCGCCACAGGACACCGTCGAGTACGTCGCCAGGTCCTTCGACGACCGCGTCCGTGCCGTACGACGCGATCTCCTCGGCGAGCACGGACGAGTCGGCGTACGGGACGTGCAACAGGTCCCAGCCGTCCTCGTACGGCTCGATGGCGTTCGCGCGGCGGCGCAGGCTCACGCAGGACCCGGACCGCGCGCGGACCTTCGCCTCGGACGTCGGCCGTGGCGGCGCCAGTTCGGTCACCAGCGAACGCAGGTCGGTCCCCTCCGGCACGGTGAACGCACCGGGCTCCCCCACTGTCTTCACCGCGCCGGGGATCCGCGACAGCCGGAACATCCGGGTCGCCTGCCGGTCGCGGTCGCGGCCGACGACGTACCACCGGCCGTGCCACGACACGATCCCCCACGGCTCCAGCGTGCGGGTGGTCGGCTCGGAGGCCCCGCTGCGCAAGTGCTGGAACCGGACCGCCTGCCGCGCC
The DNA here is from genome assembly GCF_042873835.1 of Kribbella sp. NPDC004536. Lineage (NCBI taxonomy): Bacteria > Bacillati > Actinomycetota > Actinomycetes > Propionibacteriales > Kribbellaceae > Kribbella > Kribbella sp. NPDC004536. The sequence continues at coordinate 524,420 of NZ_JBIALY010000004.1, forward strand.
ACGACGGCCGCCCACAGCGGGTCGAACGCCGGCTCGGACACGCCGACGTGCGGCTCGATCGCGCTCAGCGCCGACTGGTCGGTCTGGATGCCGGCCGCCTTCAGCTTCAGGACCGCGGACGTGGTCGCCTCGGACAGGCCGGCGTGCTGCCACACCCGCGCGGCGACGCCGAGGACCGCGGCCTCGTCCGGCTCGAGATGGACCTCGGGGAGCTCGAAGACGTCGCGGCGGATCCGGTAGCCGACGTCGTCGGAGAAGAACTTGTCGATCGTGCCCATCTCGATCGGGATGCCGAGGTCGCGCAGCTCGTCCTTGTCGCGCTCGAACATCTTCTCGAACGCGTCGTCGGTCTGGCCCGCGTACCCTTCGACGACCTCGCGGATCCGCTCCTTGGTCACGTAGGTGCGCGCGACCAGGAGGCAGATGACCACGTTGAGCAGTCGCTCACTCTTGCGCGCCGACACCCGACCACCTTACGGCCTCCGGGCGTCCAAAACCCGCCTTTCCACACCGAAACTTCGAACACCGGTTCGACCGAGTAGTGTCGCCCCGTGATTCGTTGGCGGGACGGTGTGGTCGCGGCGATCGGCCGGAGCTGGGCCGGGGCGCTTGAGCTGACTGTGACGGTCGGAGCACAGTCTGTGCGTGCTCTGGCGTACCCGGAGCTTGTCGGTACGCCGGTTGCCGGGGACCGCGTGCTCTTGAACGTAGGCGCGCTGGACCGCGGTCTCGGGACCGGTGGGTACGCCTTGGTAGTGGCCGTACCGGACCGGCTGCCGGAGGACCCGCCGGAGCACGGGCATCTGGTGAAAGCCCGCTACACACCGCTGCAGGCCATGGTGATGGGAGCCGACGAGCAGGACTCCCCCGATCACGACGTATTGCGGGACGCCGACGACCTGTTCGGTACGCCGGTGGTCGTCGCAGACCTGCACTCCGCGCTCCCGGCCGTACTAGCGGGTGTCTACGAGGCCCGGCCGACCACACGGGTCGTCTACGTGATGACAGACGGCGGTGCGCTGCCGTTGGCGTTCTCCCGGAGCGTCGCGACGCTACGGGACGCCGGCTGGCTCAGCGGCACAGTCACGGTCGGTCAGGCGTACGGCGGGGATCGCGAGGCGGTCACGGTCCACACCGGGCTGCTGACTGCCGTACAAGTCCTCGCTGCAGAGCTGGTCGTCATCACGCAGGGACCGGGCAACCTGGGTACGGGTACGCGCTGGGGCTTCTCCGGGGTGCAGTCAGGTGAGGCGGTCAACGCCATCGGCACACTGGGCGGACGGGCAGTCGCTTCGCTGCGCATCTCCGAGGCAGACCCACGGCCACGCCACCGCGGTATCTCCCACCACAGTCTGACCGCGTACGGCCGCGTAGCGCTCCAACCGGCCGATGTCGTCGTACCAGACCTGCCTGGGGACTTCGGCGACGCAGTACGCGACGCAGCCGAGCCCCTGAAGGCACGGCACCGCGTGGTACGCGTCGGTGTCGACGGCTTGTACGACGCGATGCTGGCCGCTCCCGTGAAGCTGTCGACGATGGGCCGCGGCCTGGACGAAGACCGCGCCTACTTCGAAGCGGCAGCCGCCGCCGGCCGCCACGCCGCCGGCCTGGTGGACGTGCCGGCACGTAGCTGAGCGGTGGATCCAGGCCTACCTGGGGTGGGGTCGCAGCACTCCTGATCGGGACAGGCTTCGCGGCGACAGTGGTGGTATGAACAGCACCAAGCACCGCAACCTCACGATTCACGACGTGGCCCGGCCCGCGCCGCCGCTCGCCGTCCGGGGCGCGACCACGTTGTGGCTCGCCGCGGTCGGTGCCGGTGTGGCCGAGTCCGTCCTCGGCGTCCTCGGCGCGATCGCCGACGGCGTCCCGGTCCTCGGCCTGATGGTCCAGATCGCCTTCCGCGCGATCGTGTACGGGGGCCTGTTCGTCGTCATCGACCGGTACTTCCGGCCGGGCGTGCGCTGGTCCCGGTGGCTGCTCACCGGGCTGCTCGGCACGGTCGGCATCGGCTCGCTGCTGGTCGGCCCGATCGGCTGGCTGCTGCACAACGGCGACTTCGGCACGCTGCACTGGTCCGCCTCGTTCGTCGCGTTCGCCGCGATCCGGTGCGTCCACATCAGTGCGGTGATCGGGGCGATCGTGCTGAGCTTCCAGCCGGATGCGAACCGCTGGTTCCGCCGCCGGTGAACGCAGAGGACCGGCACCCGCCTTGCGGGAGCCGGTCCTTCGAGAGTGGTCCTACTGGCCCGTCTGCTTCGGGGCCGGGAAGGCGTTCAGGATGTCGATCACCGCGAACGCGTTGACGGTCTTGCCGGCCTGGTCCTTCGAGGCCGGGAGCTCGACCAGGACGCGGCTGCCGATCGGGATGCCGGCCAGGCCGTCCAGCGCGCCGGTCTGACCGTTCGGACCCGGGCCGACCTGGAGCTGGTCGGTCGGCGCGGCCGGCTGGGCGGCGCTCTGCGCGGTGGCCGGCTGGGCCTCCCAGGTGCTGGCCTGCTTCTTGCCGGTGTAGTCGTAGACCACGTAGCGGCCGATCAGCTGGCTGGACTTCTCGATCGGCTTGCCGTTGCCGAGCGCGAACACGATCGGCTTACCGGGCTTGGCCGGCGGCTTCGTGCCGGCCGGGACGGTCACCTTCGGCTCGGCGTTCAGGGCGCCCGTCACGCTGATCTTGGTCGGCGCCGACGGGGTCACCGGCTTGGCGTCCAGCGGCGTGTCGTTGGCGGCCGCGCCGACCAGGTCGACGACGAAGATCAGCGTGTCGTCACCCTTGATGCCGGCCTGCGAGTTGCCGTCGGACTTGTAGCCCTTGTCGGACGGGATCGAGAGCAGCACCCGGCTACCGATCTTCTTGCCCACCAGGCCCTCGTCCCAGCCGGCGATGACGCCACCGACCCCGATCGGGAACGACGACGGCGCGCCGCGGTCGTAGGAGTTGTCGAAGACCTTGCCGTCGCGCCAGATCTGGCCGAGGTAGTTCGCGGTGAGCAGCTCGCCCTTCTTCACCACCGGGCCGTCGCCCTCCTTGAGGACCTCCGTGACCAGGCTCTTCTCCGGGTCGCCCTCGCGGTGCGTGATGGTCGGCTTCTGCCCGAAGTCCGACGTCACCTTGACTCCGGCGGCGTCGAACTCGCTCTTCTTGTCCGATCCGCACGCCACCAGGGACGACCCCAGCGCCGCAACCACGACCAGACTCAACAACTTGCGCACGAAACCAGCACCTCGAACCATCCCGGCGCCGATGTGCGCCGTAGCCTCCGGTCAACAACGCGGCCCACCCTAGCTGCCCGGTTCAAAATGACATGCAGCCGCCCGAGTCACCTTTACGTCACACCACGCACAGTCACTGCCGTGGGCAGCACCTACATGCTGGCGATGAGCTTTTCGACCCGCTCGTCGTGGGATTTGAACGGGTCCTTGCAGAGGACCGTGCGCTGGGCCTGGTCGTTGAGCTTCAGGTGCACCCAGTCGACGGTGAAGTCGCGGCGGCGTTCCTGGGCCCGCTTGATGAACTCGCCGCGCAGCCGTGCTCGAGTGGTCTGCGGCGGCACCGACTTGGCCTCGAACACCCGCAGGTCGTCGACGACCCGGGTGACCGCGCCCTTGCGCTCGAGCAGGTAGTAGAGCCCGCGCGGCCGGTGGATGTCGTGGTACGCCAGGTCGAGCTGCGCGACCCGCGGGCTGGCCAGGCCGAGGTTGTTCTGCGAGCGGTAGCGCTCGATCAGCCGGTACTTGATCACCCAGTCGATCTCGCGCTCGATCCCGGACAGGTCGCCGGACTCGATCGCCTTCAGCGTCCGCTCCCACAGCGACAGCGCCCGCTCGACCGCCGGCGTCCCGAGCTCGCGGCGGTCGACGAAGTCGCGCGCCTTGGTCAGGTACTCCATCTGGATGTCGAGCGCCGACGCCTCGCGGCCGTTCGCCAGCCGGACCTCGCGGCGGCCGGTCATGTCGTGGCTGATCTCGCGGATCGCCCGGATCGGGTTGTCCAGGGTCAGGTCGCGCATCACGATGCCGGCCTCGATCATCCGCAGCACCAGGTCGGTGCTGGCCACCTTCAGCAGCATCGTGGTCTCGGACATGTTCGAGTCGCCGACGATCACGTGCAGCCGGCGGAACCGCTCCGCGTCCGCGTGCGGCTCGTCCCGGGTGTTGATGATCGGCCGGGACCGGGTGGTCGCGCTGGAGACCCCTTCCCAGATGTGCTCGGCGCGCTGCGACACCGAGTACACCGCGCCGCGCGGTGTCTGCAGCACCTTGCCGGCGCCGCAGATCAGCTGCCGGGTGACCAGGAACGGGATCAGCACGTCGGCGAGCTTGGCGAAGTCGCCGTGCCGGCTGACCAGGTAGTTCTCGTGGCAGCCGTAGCTGTTGCCGGCCGAGTCGGTGTTGTTCTTGAACAGGTAGACGTCGCCGAAGATGCCCTCGTCGTGCAGCCGCTTCTGCGCGTCCACCAGCAGACCCTCGAGGATCCGCTCACCGGCCTTGTCGTGCGCGATCAGGTCGGTGACCGAGTCGCACTCACCGGTGGCGTACTCCGGGTGCGAGCCCACGTCGAGGTACAGCCGGGCACCATTGCGGAGGAAGACGTTGCTGCTCCGTCCCCAGGACACGACACGCCGGAAGAGGTACCGCGCGACCTCGTCCGGGGTCAGTCGCCGCTGACCGCGGAACGTACAGGTGACGCCGTACTCGTTCTCGAGACCGAAGATTCGCCGGTTCACATCACCCACACTACGGCGCCGTTCCGACAACCGGGGGCTGTCCCAGGCGCGCCGTGGTCCGGCGTTATCCCTTTGATGCCCGCAACAATGGGCCGTCCGCCCGCATCGTGACCACTGACGAAAGGTGTTCAGATGATCAAGTACGGGCGAACTCTCGCCGCCGGGGCCCTGCTGACCGGGGCCCTGGTCACCACATCGGCCGGTGCCGCACCGGCCGCCACGACTGCCGCCTGCTCCCTGCGGCTCGGCTCGGTCACCCCAGGTGGTGACCACACCCTCCAGACCATCACCGCGGCGCCCTCCGCGAGCACCCGGCTGCTCGGCCCGGCGAACCTCTATCCGGACGGCCAGGCGCACCTGCCGACCGCGGTCCGCACCGAACTGGTCGTCCCGGCCGGCCAGGAACGCACCGGACTGGTCGCCATCGGTCCGCGGATGTACGCCACCAGCTACCTGACCGACGGCACCGGGACCTCCGTCGTACCCGGCACCGTCAAGCAGACGCTGATCGGCGGCGGCTGGGACGACCTGCACAAGTACGTCGAGCTCAGCCGGTCCGGCGCGGGCGGCATCGTCCGGTCGAACGTCTACGCGCTGATCAACCAGTTCACCGACGGACTCATCGCGCGCTGGACGGTCACCCCGAGCGGGTGGAAGTACTACACGACGTTCGGCGGCTTCAAGTCGGTCAAGACGATGGTGCTGATCGGTCAGGGCAGCACGTACGACCTGTTCCTGGCCACGACCAACGGCGGGGCGCTCTACACCGTCAAGGTGCCCACAGGTGCCGGGAAGCCGCTGGTGACGAAGATCCGGACGTCGACCTGGCAGGGCTTCGAGACCCTGATCGCGGAGAAGTGCGGGAGCTACGGCACCCTGCTGCTCGGTATCGACAAGGACACCGGCACCGGCTACCTGTACGCGGTCGGCCACGCGAACGGTACGGCCACCGTGATCAAGGGCCTCGGCAAGGTCCCGACGACGTTCCCGGCGAGCGACTCGTACTTCCGGTTCTACGACGGCGGTACGGTCCTCAACGGCGGCTGATTCTCCACCCGGGGCTGGAAGTCCAGGTGGAGAAGTCTCGGATCAGCTGACGCATGCGGCTCGGGGCTGACAGCGTCTGGGGGCATGAGACGACGAACCTTTCTCGCCGCCACGACTGCCACGGCCGCCGCGTCGCTGACGGGAATCCGGACAGCGTCCGCCGCCACCGACCGTACGCTGCGGCTTCCAGCCCCGACCGGTCCGTGGTCTGTTGGTACGACGACGCGCGCACTGACAGACACGGGCCGGACAGATCCTTGGAACGGTGCACCGAACCGGGAGCTCGCGCTGACGGTCTACTACCCAGCGGCCGTCACCACGGGGTACCAGCGTGCGCCGCAGCTCGCACCGGCCGCGGCTGAGGTCTTCAAGGGCCTGGACGCCGGCCTGCTCCACCCTGAGCTCCCGAAGAGCGGGGTGGACTGGGCCGCCACCCTGACTCACTCGTACGTCGACGCGCCGGCCCTGCCCGGCCGCCGTCCGACCCTGGTCTACAGCCCTGGCGGTGCGGATCCAAGAACCATCGGGACCTCGCTGGCGGAGGACCTGGCGAGTCACGGGTATGTCGTGATCACCGTGGACCATCCTGGTGAAGCCAGCGAGGTCGTGTTCCCGGACGGACGGCTGCGGGTCATCGAGATCAGCCCTGACGTACAGACCGATCCGGTGCAGTCGCAGCTGATGATGGACACGCGCTTCGCCGACCTACGGTTCGTACTGGATCAGCTGCCGTCGCTACACAGCGCTGTCGACACACGGCGTGTGGGTGTCTACGGGCACTCTGCTGGTGGTGCCACAGCGGCGGTCTCCTTGCAGCACCGGCTTGTGCGGGCAAGCGTCAACCTGGAGGGCTACCTCGACACGCTCACCGGAGAGCTCTACGACATCCCGAAGAAGCCCCTGCTGCTCGCAGGGACCGACGGCTTCCGTGACGCGCGCTTCGACCGCGCCTGGTCGGCCGTCATCTCACAAGGCGGTCCGGTGCGGCGTGTGGAACTGTCCGACGCCAACCACTGGATCTGGACGGACTACGCCGCGTTCGCGTCGCAGCTGCAATCTGCCGGCCTCATGACGGAGACAGACCGGGACAAGCTGGTGGGCGCCTCGACCTGTGCCGTTCCTGTTGTGCGCCGGCTGGTCCGCAAGTTCTTCGACCAGAACCTAACCTTTCGCGGGTAGTGCGCATCGTCATCGGTGACACGACTCTGCGAAGGAGGCCGGATGGCCAAATTGGCGATCGCTGTGGGGGCGGCGATGACGGCGGCGGCGCTGGTACCAGTACCCGCGCATGCGAGGCAGGCGACAGGAGCCTGTTCGATGACGCTGGGCACAGTGACCGTGCAGGGCGACCACAAGTTCCGAACCATCAGAGCGACATCGCCGGTGCAGGCCGGTACGCCGTCGGTCGGGCCGAAGGCGCTCTTCCCGGTGGATCAGGTCCGGCTCGCCTCGTCGGTCGGGTGGGAGCCGGATCCACCGTCGGGGATGGCGAAGAGCGGGTACGTGCGGATCGTCAACGACCTGTACCGGTTCAGGTATGTCACCGACCTGAGTACGGGTCAGCTCGACCCGGAGTCGTACGTGAAGACGAGGATCGGCGGCGGCTGGATCCACCAGACGTACTTCGAGCAATCCCAGGGCCGTACCTATGCCCTGGAGGGAAACGTCATCACGCGCTGGACGGACTGGCGCAACAAGGCGACGTACAGCGGGTTCTCGGCGGTCAAGACGATGACCCTGATCAGTCAGACGCGCACGTACGACACCTTCCTCGCCAACACCCGCGGAGGGGCGCTCTACACGATCCGGATCCCGTCCAGTGGCGCACCTGTCGTCAAGAAGGTACGTACGTCGACCTGGCAGACGTTCGAGACACTGATCGCCGAGAGGTGCGGCACACAGAGCACGCTGCTGCTGGCCATCGACAAGGACACACGGAACGCCTACCTGTATGCCGTGAGCCATGCCAACGGCACGGCCACGGTCATCAAGGGTTTGGGCAAGGTAGGCGATCAGCTGGTCGCACCTGAGGACAAGGTGTACTTCCGCTACTTCCCCGGTAGCCCGGAGTCCGACGTGCTGCTGTACGGCGAGTAGACGCTAACGGGCCGCGCCGCGGACGGTCGCTTGTTGCTGGGCTGTCAGGGCGAGCCGCATGGTTTCGAAGGTGTGTTCCTGCGGCGCGGCTGTCGTGGTGCGGTCGCGTACGTCGCGCAGTACGTCGGCGTAGTACGTGGTCTCGACGCCCGAGCAGTCGATGTACTGCGTGCCCTCCTGGTTCACCAGGAACAGGTGGTCGCCGCCGTCGCGGCCGGCGATGTCGACGTACTTGCGGAGTTCGACGTAGCCGTCGGTGCCGAGGATCATCAGCCGGCCGTCGCCCCATGTGCCCAGCCCGGCCGGGGTGTACCAGTCGACGCGGATGTAGCCCTGGGCGTTCTCGCTGCGCAGCAGGATCTCGCCGAAGTCCTGCAGACCCGGCTCGTCAGGGTTGCCGAAGTTCCCGACCGTACTGGTCACCACCTCGGCCGTTCGCGCCCCGGTGAACCACAGGAACTGGTCGATCTGGTGCGAGGCGATGTCGGTCAGGATGCCGCCGTACCGCGCCTTGTCGTAGAACCAGTCGGGGCGGCCCGCTCCGCCGGACAGGTGCGCGCGGTCGCCGATCCGGTGCGGGCCGAGTCCGAGCGTCTGGACCACCGTCCCGATCCGGCCTTCGCGGACCAGTTCACCGGCCCTGATCACACTCGGCACCTCGAACCGCTCCGAGAACGTCACCGACCAGAACCGGCCCGAGCTGTCGACGGCCTTCTTGATCTCCTCGAGCTGCTCGAGGCTCACGCAACCGGGCTTGTCCGTGACCACGTCCTTGCCGGCCAGCAGCGCCGCGATCGCGAGCGGTCCGCGCCGGTCCGGTACGCCGGCGGTCACGATCAGGTCGATCCCGTCCCGCGCGATCAGCTCCTCGGGACTGTCCGCGACCGGCACGTCCGGGTACCGCTCGCGCATCGAGGCGGCGAGCGCCGTGGCCGGGTCGTCGGTGGCCATCGCGACGAACTCCGCACCGGCGCCGATCAACCCGGCGACCTGCCCGAAGATGTGCGCGTGGTCGAGCCCGACAGCGGCGAACCTGACAGCTTTCGTGGAAGACAAGGCGTTCCTCCGAGGTGTCGTGACGTCTGCCGACTCACCCTATGCCAAACCGGCAAGCGCTTGCCAACCCCCCGCAACTTTCCGCATGTCGAACGCATCGACTGAATGAGCCCACCTCGGCGAGGAGTGAGCGGGGCGTCGTACCTGTACGAGTTTGGCCACGCGAACGGGATCGCGACCGTGATCCGCGCGCTCGGCAAGGTGCCGCGGACGTTCGCCGAGGTCGCGTACGCGCGGTACTTCGAGGACAACCCAGGACTACGACCTGCTGTTCGGCCAGTGACACCGGGCAGCGGACCTGCAGGCCATCTCAATCGCCCGCGGACGGCGCGGTTGAGCGTGCGCCGCGTCGGTAGGCGGCGATTGTGATGGGCTGGAGATCCGCCCCTACAGCTCGACCAGGTCGAGGAGCTGGCCGAGTTCGCCCGGGTTGAGTTCGCGGAGTTCGCCGGTGTGCAGGTTGCCGCGGCGGACCGGGCCGATCGCGGTCCGGGTCAGCCGCTTCACCGGGTGGCCGACGGCGTCGAACATCCGCCGGACGATCCGGTTCCGGCCCTCGTGCAGGCTCATCTCGATCAAGGTGCGGCCCGGTACGGTCGACACGATCTTCACGGTGTCGGCGCGCGCCGGGCCGTCGTCGAGCTCGACCCCGTCCAGGAGCCGGCGCAGTACCACCGGCTTGACGTTGCCGTCGACCTCGGCGACGTACGTCTTCGACACCTCGTACGACGGATGCGCGAGCCGGTGCGCGAACTCGCCGTGGTTGGTGAGCAGCAGCAAACCTTCGGTATCGGTGTCGAGCCGGCCGATGTGGAACAGGCGCTCCGGGCGGTCCTGTACGAAGTCGGTGATACAGGGTCTTCCCTGGGGGTCGGACATCGTCGTGACCACGCCGCGCGGCTTGTTCAGCACGAGATAGACATGCGCACTGACCGGCGGAATCCGCGCCCCGTCGACCCGGATGACAGCCGTCTCGGGATCCACCCGAACCCCGAACTCCGTCACCACCCGCCCGTCGACCTCGACCCGCCCCTCCTCGATCATCAACTCCGCACTACGCCGCGAAGCCACCCCCGCCCGAGCCAAAACCTTCTGCAACCGAACCCCGACTTCATCCCCCATACCGCACCCCACCCTCCCCCACCGGATCCCCAGACTCCCCCGCGTCGTCGGCGCCAGCGTCCCCCGCACCCTCCACGTTGTCGGCGTCGCCTGCATGACCCGCGGCGTCGGCACCAGCGTCCCCGACACGATGCGCATGACCAGCGTGCTCCACGTCGTCAGCGTCGTCGACGACGTCCCCCGCGCTCTCTGCGTCCCCAACGGCGTCGGCGCCAACGGCGTCACCCGCGGCGCCAGCGCCAGCCTCCCCCACGCGATCCACGCCCCCAGCGCCCTCCACGTCCTCCGCGTGACCCGCGGCGTCGGCACCGGCTTCGCCCACGCGATCCGCATCGTCAGCGTGCTCCACGGCGTCGGCCTGCTCCACGTCGTCGGCGTCGTCGACGGCATCCCCTGCACCCTTCGCGTCCCCAGCGGCGTCGGCGCCAACGACATCACCCGCAGCGTCGGCGCCAGCGTCCCTCACGTGATCCGCGTCCTCCGCGTGCTCCACGTCGCCTGCGTGACCCGCGGCGTCAGCGTCAGCGTCGGCGTCGGCGTCGCCCACGCGATCTGCGTCGCCAGCGCGATCCACGTCGTCAGCGTCGTCGACGGCACCCCCCGCGCTCTCCGCGTCCCCAGCGACGTCGGCGCCAACGGCCTCACCCGCGGCGTCAGCGCCCGCCACGCGATCCGCGTGCTCCACGCGATCCGCGTGCTCCACGTCCTCCGCGTGCTCCACGTCCTCCGCGTCGGCCGTGTGGCTTGCGGCGTCGGCGTCGTCCGGGCTTTCCGTGCTTTCCGCGTTGGCGGTTGCTGCGGGCTGGTGGGAGACGTCAGCTGGCCAGGCGCCCTCGGTAAGTGGCTCGGCGGACTCGGTCATGTCGTTCGCGGACTCGTCGGGCTCTTCGCCGGCCTCGGTCGCGAGTTCACGGGCGTCCGGCTCCGTACCGCCATCGACGGCCTGCGCGCCCGGCTCGTCCGCGTCCGCAGGGGACTCGTCCGCCTCCGCAGGGGACTCGTCGGCCTCAGGCGCGTCCTCCGCGTTCAGCTCGGGTGCGGGTGAGGTTGCGGGCTCGTCTGCTGTGGGTGGGAGGGTTTGGGCGGCCAACTCCTCCTCGATGTCGTCCATTTCGGGGAGGTACGGGGCCAGTTCGGGGAGGTCGTCCAGGGACTGCATGCCCATGCGTTCGAGGAAGTACGTCGTGGTGCGGTACAGCGTCGCCTGGGACTCGGTGTCGGCACCGGCTTCCTCGACGAGCCCGCGGGCGACGAGCGTACGCATGACACCGTCGACGTTCACGCCGCGGATCGCGGAGACCCGCGCGCGGCTGACGGGCTGCTTGTACGCGACCACGGCGAGCGTCTCAAGCGCCGCCTGCGTCAACCGCGCCTGCTGACCGTCGAGTACGAAGCGTTCGACGTACTGCGCGGCTTCCGGGCGGGTGTAGTACCGCCAACCGCCGCCCACCTCACGCAGGTCGAACCCGCGCCCCTGCTCGGTGTACTCGGCCGCCAGTCCCGCCAGCGCCTCCGCGATGTCCCCGGTGTTACGCCCGACCGCCCGCGCCAGCGTCAGCACCGGCAACGGCTCGTCCGTCACCATCAGAATCGCCTCGAGCGCCCGCCGCATGGTCTCGTCATCAACAACAACCTCGTCCCCCACCGCCAACGCAGTCTGCCCCGCAGGCAGATGATCCTCGTCATCCCCCGCCACACGGTCCTCGGCATCCTCCGTGGCTACGTCCTCCGCGCGGGCAGGTTCGCCTACATCCTCCCCGGCCATGTCCTCAGCGTCTGCGTCAGCCGCACGGGCGTCCGCGGGCGGGGCGTCGGCAGCTTGGGGAGGATTACCTGCCGATTCGGGTACAAGATCCTCCCCAACCTCGATCGATACCACCTCGGATGGGGTGGCGTCGGATGGGGTGGCGTCGGAGGCGGGGGGCTGGGCGGGGTCGGGGGTGGTGTGGTCGGTCACTGGTTTGCCGTCTCGTCTGGGGTGGGGGGTGGGCCCGGTTCGATGTCGGATTCGTCGGTGGCGGGGGTGCCGGGTTCGAGGAAGTCGGGGTCGTCCTCGACGCGGGGGGCCTCGCCGGACTCGTCGGCGGGTTGGTGTTCCTCGTCGAACTCGTCGCTCACCGCGATGTCGCCGTCGTCCGTACCCGTCCACCGAATCGTCAGCTCACCCAACGGTGTCACCTGGTCGAACGACACCGCCGCCTCCCGGAACAACTCCAGCAACGCCAGGAACCGGCACACCGTCGTCACCGTGTCCGGCGAGTCCGCCACCAGCGACCGGAAGGTCGCACTCCGCTGCCGCCGCAGCCGGTCCACGATCACGATCGCCTGCTCGCGTACCGTGACCGCCGGCGCGTGCAGGTGCGCCAGCGAAACCCCAGGCGGTACGTCGTTCTTCGGCGCGAGCGCACGGGCCGCGAGCGCGGCCAGCCCGGCCGGATCGAGTCCGAGCAGCACCTCCGGCAGCAGCTCCGCGAACCGCGGCTCCACTCCGACCGCCCGCGGGAACCGCCGCGACTCGGCCGCCATCCGGTCCTGTACGAGCGCCGCGATCTGCTTGAAGGCCCGGTACTGCAGCAGCCGCGCGAACAGCAGGTCCCGCGCCTCGAGCAGCGCCAGGTCCTCGTCGTCCTCCACCTCGCCCTTCGGCAGCAGCCGCGCCGCCTTCAGGTCCAGCAACGTCGCCGCGATCAGCAGGAACTCCGAGGTCTGGTCCAGGTCCCACTCCGACCCCAGCGCCTTGATGTGCGCGATGAAGTCGTCGGTGATCACCGACAGCGCGATCTCGGTGATGTCCAGCTTGTGCTTCGAGATCAGCTGCAGCAGCAGGTCGAACGGGCCCTCGAAGTTCTCCAGGTGAACGCTGAACCCTTTGCCCTCGGCAACAGTCGCGTCGGGTCCGAGGTCCAGCGGGTCCGCGGCGGACACGGTCACTCCGCGCCCTTGAGCTCCGCGGCCAGGCCCTCGGCCGCGCGCAGCCGCCGGACCAGCACCGAGTCCGGCCCGTGGTCGACGAAGTCGGCGAGCAGCACGTCGATCGCCTCGCGGACGATCCGGCCACGGTCGGCCGTCAGGCCGTGTTCCGCGCGCAGCGCGAGTCTGGTCTGTTCCAGGCCGAGCAGCTCCTCCTCCGTCACGTACACGGTGATCTTCGTGTCGTGACGGATCCGACCACTCGACTTCCGGTCGTCGACGACCGTGGTCCGGGCCCGGACGGTGCCGGGCCCTTCGGTAGTGGTGGTGCGCTTCTCGGGTCTGGTCTGCTTCGGTGCCGCACCCCCGAAGAGTTCACTGGCACCTGGCAGGCTCACCCGGCGGGACAACGCGCCAGCACCTCCTTGGCGAGATCGCGGTACTGGGTCGCCGCGCTCGATGACGGGGCGTACGTGGTGATCGGTTCGCCGACGACCGTGGTCTCGGGGAACTTGACGGTACGCCGGATGACGGTGTGGAAGACGCGTTCGTCGAAGGCCTGGACCACCCGGTCCAGTACCTCCCGGGCGTGCGTCGTCCGCCCGTCGAACATGGTGCCGAGGATCCCGACGATCTCCAGCTTGGGGTTCAGCCGGTCCTGTACCTTGGCGATCGTGTCGGTCAGCATGGCCAGGCCGCGGAGCGCGAAGAACTCGCACTCCAGCGGTACGACGATGCCGTTCGACGCGGTCAGCGCGTTCACGGTGAGCAGGCCCAGCGACGGCGCGCAGTCGATCAGGATCACGTCGTACAGCGGGATGATCGGGTCCAGCACGCGCTGCAGGGTGTACTCGCGGGCGACCTCCTGGACCAGCTGCACCTCGGCCGCGGACAGGTCGATGTTGGCAGGCAGCAGGTCGAGGTTCGGCACGTTGGTGGCCTGGATGACCTCGTCGGCGGTGATGTCGCGCTGCATCAGCAGGTTGTAGACCGACAGCTCGAGGTCGTGCGGCTGCACACCGAGGCCGATCGACGCGGACCCCTGCGGGTCGAAGTCGATCAGCAGCACCTTGCGACCGGTCTCGGCGATCGCCGCGCCGAGGTTGATCGTGGTGGTGGTCTTGCCGACGCCGCCCTTCTGGTTGCACATCGCGATCACCTGCGCCGGGCCGGTCTTGGTCGGTGGCTGCGGCTCCGGCAGGTCCGGCAGCGGCCTGCCGGTCGGCCCGATCTTGTGACGCGGGCCGTTCGGGTCGTTCACGGGTGCAAGGTCCTCCGCGGTGAGCTTGGCCGTCGGCTTCGGCATCTCCGCATAGTTGTCGGGCAGGGCTCGCGCCGGCACGGGTGCCGGGCGGGGCGGGGTGTGCTCGGGGCTGGGGGGCGTGCTGATCGGTTGGGCCGGCTCCGGCGCGGGATACTGCCCCGGCAGGTGGGCCGTCACGTGTTCGGTGCCCGGGAATGTCGACTCGTTCATGACTCGTCAAACCTTTCAACCGATACGGGCGATCCCAGCGACTGTAAGCGTGCATTCAAGCACTCTCAACCAGCCACTCCGCACCGGGGTGGGGCTGTTTGTCGACAAAGCTCCGAACCCGGCCGGTCACCCTCCCCGAGTGACCAACCGTCACCAGATGATCGCACACCGTTCCTAGGGCTCGGCCACCGGGGTCCGGTCGTGGATCAGCCGGTTGTACAGCGCGAACCAGCCCAGCACGACCACCGACAGCGCACCGAGCAGCCAGGCCTCCAGCCCGTGCCCGAGGACTCCGAGCAGTACGGCGGCCAGCAGGCTCGGCAGCGCCCAGCCGAGGTACCAGCGCACCGGGGCCCGCCCTGCGACGCCCGCGATCACGCTCGTGACGAGGTACAACGCCAGGCCGCCGAAGATCAGCCACCTGTCCCTGGTGTCGAGATGGCCCTCCGCCTCCGGGATGAGCGCACCGAGCCCGGCCGCAACGGCCACGATGCCGGCTGTGACGCCAAGGTGCGCCGGGAGCGCCTGCCAGGGCTCCAGAGCCTTGGTACTGCGGGGCGCCGGGGTGAATCCGTACAGCGTGGTCAGCTGCCACAAGATCACGACCAGGAAGAACGCTGCGACCGACGAGATGACCACGGCGCCGTTCCAGGGCTTACCGGTGTCTGCACTGACTACCTGTGCGACAGCCTCGCCCAGCACGATGATCACGAACAGACCGAGCCGCTCGTCGAGGTGACCGCGTTCCGCCTGTGCCACCGTGACAAGCGCGGGCGTCGCAGGTTCCGCGGACGCACCACGCCCACCACGAAGAAGCCGACCGATCCACTGACTCCGGTGCTGCCCCTCCTCCAACTCGTGCTTGATGCGCTGTGCGCGCACCTCCATCGACCGGGGGTTCCGAGCGCCGAGCATGGACATCACCAGATCGAGTACGACGCCCACACCCCACAGCCAGTACGTCACGGGCTCAGACGTGAACAGCGACACGATGAAGGAGCAGCCACCGCAGTCTGGGTCGCCGGCCAGAAGGCGATCACCTGCCCGTCTCTCGACGCGGCCCGGGACGCAATGCCCCTGCAAAGGATGAACGCCACGGTGAACGCGGCAGTCCGCCCTTGCAGGTCGGCCTCGCCGTGGTGCGGCAGCAGCCCCGGGAAGACTCCCGGTACGGCAGCAGCCATCACGCCGATCCCGAGCATGGTTCGCAGCACCGTACGGCGCCGCGTACGGGCCCCGGCGACGTTCGCGTACACGCTGGTGGTCGTCCACACGCTCCACACCGCGTAGAACATCGCAGCGCACGCGGCGACCTGACCGACGGTCTCGGCGCCGTGCAACCGGTGCGCGATCTGGGCGGCAGCCGCAACCACAGTCAGATCGAAGAACAGCTCCAGCCAACTGGCGTGCCGCTCTTCGGCCTCATGCGTCTGCTCGCTCACAGCGAGGAGGCTAGCCGCGTTCGCTGCCTTGCGGGCCTCGTGACTGAACGGCACGCGCGGTCGAGCGATGCCCGTGACCAGCCGTCGCTGACGGGCGGCCTGTTGTCGGCACAGTGGCCGCGTTCATCGCTGCGTCGAGCCCTGGGTCCCGCGGGCCTGTCACCTGTACGCCCCAGCCTGCCGCCGTCGTCGCACCGGCTTCGGCAATGGCGGCACCAACCTCTTCCAGGGTGAGCTCCGACGGTCGGTCGAGGTTGCCGTAGTGCCGCTTGAACTCGTCCTGCATCGCCCAAGTGATCTCCCAGCCCGCACGGTGCCGCAGGTCCTCGTCGACCGCCGTCAGAGCCTCAGCCGATACCAGCAGCGTCCGTGCTGTCACCCACTGATCGTCACCAGGCAGCATGACCGGATCTGCTGCCTGGCACAGCCGGTCCAGTAGTTCGTCCGGCGACCTGCCGGTGCGCTCGCTGATCGACCGCACCAGACCATCGGCGATGCCGCCTTGGAAGTCGTACCGCAGCTGCTCGACATCCCCGGGCTCCATCGGCCGCCCTAGGGCGGCAGCGAAATCGGGCAACCGCTGCCGGACCCAGGCACGGGCAACACCGTCCCGCAGCGTCTGGACGTCGCTCCGCGTACTCGTCCGCGGCTCATAGCCGAAATCGCCGGCCGCCCGGAGGAGCGCCGGCCCCACGCGCTCGACGAGCACCGCAGGGTCGCGCTCGACCGCATCCAGCCACTCACCTACCTGCTCCGCGCTTGGCATCCGGTCCTCCCGGAGCCCCTGCAACTGCCCTCGGGCCACGGTGATCCGGGCCGCGCGCTGCGCCGTCACTGCACGTGGCGCTCCGGCGGCCAGCGCGACCGGATCAGCCACGTCCACGGCCAGCGCGAACACCCGCTCAGCGTCCGCCCGCGCATGCTGGAGTTGCTGTACGCCAGTACCCGTACCAGACACCACCGTCTGCAGCTCCGGTCCTACGGCCTGGACGAGCCGCCTTCTGGCGCTCAGGTACTCCGGATCGGCGTCCCCGACGTGACGGCGGACGTCGTCGAGCATCAGGTCGGCCACGCGGTCTGCCAGGGCGCCACCCGCAGAGCGAACCCCGGGCCGGATGGCCAGCACGTCCTGACCGCTGTACTCGGCGAGACGGTCAGAAAGGACGTCAACGAAGTGCGGCGGCAGCGTCGTCACGCCCCGAGTATGTCGACGCGGCAGGTCAGAGAGCCCGTGGGTGTGACGTTGCGTAGACCTCGCGGAGTTTGTCCACTGTGATCAGTGTGTAGACCTGGGTGGTGGTGACGGATGCGTGGCCCAGCAGTTCCTGTACGACGCGTACGTCGGCGCCGCCGTCGAGGAGGTGCGTTGCGTACGAGTGACGCAGCGTGTGCGGTGAGATCTCCTTGGCGATACCGGCACGTTGCGCAGCGCGTCGCAGTACGGTCCAGGCGCTCTGGCGGGACAACCGGCCACCGCGGGCGTTCAAGAACAGCGCAGGGGTACCGCGGCCTCGCGACACGAGCTCCGGGCGGCCACGGACCTGGTACGCCGACAGGGCGTCGCGGGCGTACGTACCAACAGGTACTACGCGTTCCTTGCTGCCCTTGCCGCGCAGCAGGACCCCACCGGCGTCCAGGTCGATGTCGTCGACGTCCAGCCCGACCGCTTCCGATATGCGGGCACCGGTGCCGTACAAGAACTCCAGGAGCGCCGCGTCGCGGGTGGCCAGTACGGCAGGTTCCGCCTCGGCGCCAGCGGCCGCTGTGAGGATCCGGGTGACCTCGTCGACAGACAGTGCCTTCGGCAGCCGTTGCGGTGGCACAGGGGGCTTCACGGCCGCCGCAGGGTCCACCGCGGTCAGCCCCTCCCGTACACAGAACTTGTGGAACCCCCGGACCGCCACCACGGTCCTCCCGGCGCTGGAGGCAGTCAGCGGCGGGTGGTCGGCGTCCCCCTCGCGCAGCCGCATCAGGAAGTCGGCGACGACGGCCTCGGTGATCCGGCCGAGGTCGTCGATGCCCGCGGCTGCCAGGTAACCGCCGTACCGGCGCAGGTCACGCCGGTACGACGCCAGAGTGTTGGCGGCCAGGCCGCGTTCCACCGTGAGGTGGTCCAGGTAAGCGCCAACCGCTCTGGTGATACTCAGACCAGCACCTCGTCCAGCTTCAGCTGCGCCAGGTCGTGCGCGTCGGCGACCGGACCGTACGTGACGTGCCCGTCGAAGGTGTTCAGGCCGAGCGCCAGGCTGTGGTCCGACTTCAGCGCCTCCCGCCAGCCGAGGTTCGCCAGCTCGATCGCGTACGGCAGCGTGACGTTCGTGAGCGCGTACGTCGACGTGTTCGGCACCGCGCCGGGCATGTTCGCGACGCAGTAGAACAGCGAGTTGTGCACCTTGTACACCGGGTCGGCGTGCGTGGTCGGCCGCGAGTCCTCGAAGCAGCCGCCCTGGTCGATCGCGATGTCGACGAGCACGCTGCCCGGCTTCATCCGGCTGACCATGTCGTTGGTGACCAGCTTCGGCGCCTTCGCACCGACCACCAGCACCGCTCCGATCACCAGGTCCGCCTCGAGCACCGCGCGCTCGATCTCGTACGCGTTCGACGCGATCGTCAGCAGGTGCCCCTGGTAGATCTGGTCGGCCTGCCGCAGCCGCGCGATGTTCCGGTCGAACAGCTGCACCTGCGCCTGCATACCGAGCGCGATCGCGGCCGCGTTCATCCCGGACACACCCGCGCCGAGGATGACCACGCGGGCCGGGTGCACGCCGGACACACCGCCGAGCAACACGCCACGGCCGCCGCCCTGCGCCATCAGGTGGTACGCACCCGACTGCGGGGCGAGCCGGCCGGCCACCTCGCTCATCGGGGCCAGCAACGGGAGCGTGCCGTCGGGCAGCTGCACCGTCTCGTACGCGATACCGGTGATGCCGGACTTGAGCAGTGCCTCGGTGCAGTCCTGGCTGGCGGCGAGGTGCAGGTACGTGAACAGCACCTGGTCCCTGCGCATCCGGTGGTACTCCTCCGCCACCGGCTCCTTGACCTTCAGCACCAGCTCCGCGTCCGCCCACACGTCGTCGGCCTCCGCCACGATCCGCGCCCCGGCGGCGACGTACTCGTCGTCCGGGATCAGTGAACCGTCGCCTGCCCCCTGCTCGATCAGAACCTCGTGACCGCTGCGCACGAACTCGTGCACGCCGGACGGGGTGATCGCCACCCGGTACTCGTGGTTCTTGACTTCCTTGGGTACTCCGACCTTCACAACTCGCCCTTCTTTCACGTCCAGGTGTGCGGCCCACATCCTTGTGTCCGCGGCCCGGCGGTTGAGGGGACGCTGCCAGGTCGCTGCCGAGTGTATGCCCGCGGGGTTCATACCACCCGCCCGGATGGTCTGATCGTGACGTGACCTTTCGGAGAAGATGACGCGGCTGACACAGCAACGATCATTGACGGCTACTCATAGTGGTCAGGGATGCTTGGCGGAGGTACTACGAAAGGAACTCGGGTGGCGATGGAACTGGGACGGTACGGGGTCTGGCACGGGGCGCAGCACTACGGGCCGGAGCTTGCGGCGGGGCTGGAGCAGGCCGGGTACGGGACGCTCTGGCTGGGAGGTTCGCCGGCCGCCGGGTTGCGCGACGCCGAGGTGTTGCTGGCCGCAACCAGATCGGTTGCCGTCGGCACCAGCATCGTCAACATGTGGGGCGCCGCGGCGGCCGACGTGGCGGCGTCGTACCACCGGCTCGAGGACGAGCACCCCGGGCGGTTCCTGCTCGGCGTCGGGATCGGGCACCGGGAGCGCACCGGCGAGTACCGGTCGCCGTACCGGACGATCGTCGGGTACCTGGACGAGCTCGACGACGCGAAGGTACCGGCCGACCGGCGGGCGCTGGCCGCGCTCGGTCCGAAGGTGTTGCAGCTGTCCGGCGCCCGGGCGGCGGGCGCCCTGCCGTACCTGACCACGCCGGAGCACACCCGCGAAGCGCGCCGTACGCTCGGTGGCGGCGTACTGCTCGCGCCGGAGCAGGCGATCGTGCTGGAGACCGACCCGGAGATCGCCCGGGCGACGGCCCGCGAACGGCTGGCGCCGTACCTGCAGCTGAGCAACTACACGGCGAACTGGCTGCGGCTCGGGTTCACCGACGACGACTTCGCGAACGGCGGCAGCGACAAGCTCGTCGACGCGATGGTGCTGCACGGCTCCGCGGTCGACGTCGCGGCCGGCCTGAAGGCGCACCTGGACGCCGGCGCGGACCACGTCGCGATCCAGCTGCTCGGGCACGAAGGCATCGACCTGCTGCCCGGGTACGAGGCGCTCGCAACTGTCCTGCAATAGGTCTTGATTCCGGCCTGAAACGGGGGAACATCGGCAGTAGGTGCACCACATCGGTGTGGTGCATGTTGGAGGTGTTCCCATGACTGAGCGACACGAGTTGCGATGGGGCGGCTTCGCCGGACTGGCCTTCGTCGTCCTGGCAATGCTGGGCAGGTTCCTGCCCGGTAACCCTCCGACGATCGGGGATTCGGACAGCACGATCTCGAGCTGGATCGCCGACCACCGGGGCATGATCCTGTTGAGTTCGTTGCTCTGGGCCGCCGCGGCCGGACTGGTCATCTGGTTCGCGGCCGCGTTCGCCGAGGCGATGCGGGAGCGGGCCGAGCGCAGCGACGTACACCTGGCACTGCTGGCGGGGTCGGTGCTCGTCGGTGGCGCGCTGTTCGTGAACGCCGGCATGCAGGCCGCCACCGCGTCGGGCATCGCCGGACGGGACGCGGCGATCACGTTGTCGATGTACCAGCTCGGCACGCTGACGACAACGTTGATCGGCTTCGCCGCGGCACTGCCGCTGGCCGCGGCCGGAATCGGCGTACTGCGGACGCACGTGATGCCGAACTGGCTCGGCTACCTGGCGCTGCTGGCCGCCGTGGTCTCGTTCCTCGGCGCGTTCGGCGTGTTCGCCACCAGCGGCGCGTTCGTCGCGGGCGGCTGGCTGATGAGCACCGTACCGCTGCTGCTGTCGGCGATCTGGGTACTGGCCGCAAGCGGCTACATGGTCCGCGAGCATCTTCCAGAGCTGAGTACCGGAGAGTCAGCGGTACCGCTGACTTAGGGTACCGATTAGGCACGAAGTGTGACGAACCCGCGATAAGCGTGGATTGTGGTTGAGGTCTCCTGACGTGGTTTGGAGCTGTCTACGATCCAGCCCGACCACCAGGGAGACCTTCATGTCCGACGCCAGTGCTGCCTTGATCCCACACGAACGTCTGCGCTGGCTTGTCCGGACGTCGATAACGGCTGGACGGTTGCTCATGCCGCGGAGCGGTTCGAGGCCGTGGCCGACCGCTGAACGCTGAGTTGATCGCTACCCTGAGTACGGCCCGGACGCGATGAAGAACCGCGCCACAGCGTCGTAAGCAGTTGACAAAGCCCGCCCACGGCGCATGGCCGGATGGTGAGTGTGCGCCGCCGTGGCCGGCCGTCCAACCTGTACGAGTTCGCCGGCAAGGCGGGCGGCCGCCGGTACCGCCCCGGTCCGGGGCGCCGAAGGTCGACGCCAAGAACCTCGGCAGCATTCCTGACTGCTGCGGCCGCATGACCTCGGCCCGCGTCATGACCGCCTTAAAACACCTCACATGACCGACAGAACAATCCACAGTTCGGCGGAAGCACGCTTCAGCGACATTCCAGGACGGACTGCCATCGTCTCGGTGGTGGTTTCCGCTGGCTAAGCAGCCTCGCTGCTCAGCCGATCTCTTCCACGAAAGGAACACAAATGAGTCTACTCAGAAAAGTTGCGGGTCGATTTGGGCAACGATTCGGAATCGCTGTCGGTCTGTTGGCAATGGCACTGACAGGCGCCACGTCCCCGGCCCAGGCAGCGAGCGACGTAGTCACATCGACTTGGGGTGGTCTCGGCGTCACAATCACGAACGATCACCGGACCGACCCGGAAACAACCACTGTTACGCTGAACATGTCAGGATTCGTAACAATTAACAATCCACAATTTTGGATCAACGACGGCAAACACCTCAGCTGGAGCTGTTCAGGTTATGACAAGAACCACTCGATCGTGTCCTTAGGTCACAGCGCGATCATGAGCAACTCCAGCAATCCGCCGCTGGTCGCGTATGAGCCAGGCGGCGGCATCATCGCGAACGCATCATTCACCGAGCCCTTAGGTGGACGGTTCAACGTGAATGTGACCGGGCCGGATGAAATCTGGTGTGTAATCTACGCATACGAATTCCCTGGCGCGTTTCCGGCCAAGTATGCATACACAAACCACGTTGTCGGGAACTTCTGACCTCGGCACACTCGGAGGGGCCCGCTGCCAGTGATTGCATGGGGCCTGGATCTGGGATTTCGTGCGGCACGAGGCGCTGGAATGCCGGGTTGAGGTGGAAGGACCCCATCGCCGGCTTGTCGTAGCAGGCCGGTGAAGCTCCAGGCAGCCTGAGCCGGGAGGCGCCGGGGAGGGTGGGAGCAGCTCTGACAATGACCGGACGGGATGGTACCGCCAGACGGCCTGCGTCCGCCCAGCGAAATGGGAGGCGGCGCGATCTTCGTGAACGCCGGAATGCAGGCGGCGACCCCTCCGGGATCTCCGGGCGGGACGCGGCGATCACGTCGTCGATGTTCGAGCTCGGCACGCTGACGACAACGCTGATCGGCTTCGCCGCGGCACTGCCGCTGGCCGCGGCCGGGATCGGCGTACTGCGGACGCACGTGATGCCGAACTGGCTCGGCTACCTGGCGCTGCTGGCCGCCGTGGTCTCGTTCCTCGGCGCGTTCGGCGTGTTCGCCACCAGCGGCGCGTTCGTCGCGGGCGGCTGGCTGATGAGCACCGTACCGCTGCTCCTGTCGGCGATCTGGGTACTGGCCGCCAGCGGCTACATGGTCCGCGAACACGTACCGGAAATCACCACCGGCGACGCTGCCGTACTGCAGATGTAGCCGAACAGGGGCCCCTGGCAACGTCCTGCCAGGGGCCCCGCCAGCGCCGTCGAACTTCCGGCTCAGGGCACTCGCGCAGCGTGAAGTCGGCGAAGTCGAACCCGGGCGAGACGACGCACGACACCAGCACGGCTTCATCGCCGGCCGGCCGGGCCGACTGCCAAGCTCCTGGCGAGATCACGACCTGCGGCTGTTGACCCGCACGTACGTCGGGATCGAGAACGACCGACTGCCCGTCGAACTCCAGCTCCAACGGACCACCCGAGTGCCACAACTAGATCTCGGCCGATCGCACCCGATGGCTCCCGGACTCCTCGCCCGGCGCCAGCAGGAAGTAGATCGCAGTCGCCGTCGCCCGCGTCCCGCCGTACCCCTCCGGCTCGACGTCGACGCTCGAACGCCAGATCTCGCGATACCACCCACCCTCCGGATGCGGTTCGAGCTCCAGCAAGGTCGCCAACTCCGGCTTCTCCATAAACCGATTGTCCGGCAGAGTGCCGCGGTCGGGTCAGACGGTGGCGAGGGTGAAGAGGCGTAGGTCGCGGTTGGTGGGGAGGGTGATGCTGACGGGGGTTTGGGTCAGTGCGACCGGGGCGGTGGCGAAGATGTGGGTGGTCACGTTGTCTCGTCCGCCGCCTGACTCGTTGCGGTACGGCGTGGTCGCCACGATGACGTTGCCGTAGTGCAGGGTGTCGCCTCCACCGCCCAGGGTCCAGTCGCTGAAGGACAGGTCGAGCTCAGACGTCGTACCGTCGGCGTAGTTGAGCGTTGCGGTCGCCTGCTGGTTGCCGTTGACCGCACTGCCGATGAAGGACAGCTTGGTCGTACCGGCCGGCAGGTTCAGGTTGAGCAGCTGGCCGTCAGCCGGCACGTTGTCGGGGTCTCCAGCCGGTACGTCGGGCCACGTGAAGCTGAGGCCCTGCACAGTACCCGTACCGCCAGCCGTGAGCCCTGCCGCCGCAAGAGCCTGCCGTGAGTAGCTGACGCCACCACCGTCATAGTCGGCCTCAGTGTGGTCCCCGTTGTCGTCGGAGATGCCGACGCCCTCCCGCAGTACGAAGAACGAGTTGGGCTGGCCCACAACGACAGTGAAACCGACCTGTGGCAAGGCCGTTCCGTCCGCAGCCTTCATCTGCACTGTGACCGCGTAACGGCCGTCAGGTGTACCCGCGGGCGCGCCAACGGTGACTGCAGCACTCCCCGTCTCCGCTACATGGAACGTGCCTGTGGCCGGTGTGGCTGTAAGCCCTGCCGGTGCATTGACCGTGTACGTGACGTCCTGCGCGGTCCCGCTCAGCCGATGCGCTTGCAGCCTGACCGAAGCACTCGTACCAGGAGCCACTACAACCCGGCTGGTGTCGGTAGAGGTCTGGAACGGGATCTCCCCGGTACGCCACGACGGCGGTGCGTTCTTGGTACCCCATGTCTTGTCAGGCGTCGTACCCAGAGTGAAGTCCAGTGTCCCGCCGTGCTGCACGAAGGACTCCGGCAGCCACGGCTGGTCCGACGGCTTCCCGTTGACCTTCAAGGACTGCACGTACTGCGCGTCCGCACCAGCCGCGTTGATCCGGATCGTCTTGCCTCCGTCCCGATGGATCACCGCACGTTCGAACAGCGGCGCGGCGACCTGCAGCTCGGCGCGGCTCGGTACGTCCGGGTAGAGCCCGAGCGCGGTCCAGACGTACCAGGACGACATCGCGCCGAGGTCGTCGTTCCCCGGAATCCCACCGGTGCTGGTGTTCCACAGCTGGTTCATTGCCTGGCGCAACGTTTCCTGCGCCTGGTACGGACGGCCGGTGTAGTTGTAGATCCACGGCGCGTTGATCGACGGCTCGTTGTCCAGCTCCGCGTGCAGTTCGCCCGCACCGGTCAGCGCCCAGGTCCCGTCGGGGTTCTTGAAGAACGCGTCCAGCCGCTGGTTCGCCGCGTCCACGCCACCCATCGCGTCGATCAGGCCGGCCCGGTTGTGCGGCACCATCCACGTGTACTGCGCACTGCTGCCCTCGGCGAACCCGTCGTACGTCGAGGGCGTGAACGCGGGCCAGGCGCCGTTCTCGTCCCGGTTCTGGATGTAGCCGCCGTTGTCCGGGTTGAACACGTTCTGCCAGTACTGCGACCGGCTGAGGAAATTCTGGTACGTCGCCTGGTCGCCGGTGAGCTGCGCCAACTGGGCGAGTGCGAAGTCGTCCGTGACGTCCTCGAGCGTCTCGACCGCACCACCCCACGCGTTGGACTTCGTCGGGATGTAGTGCAGCGCCAGGTACTTGTCGAGCGACGGCCGCTCACCGATCGACATCACGGGCTTACCGGCCGAGCTCAGGTCCTTCGCGGTCGGTACCGTCGCGGCCTGTACCAATGACTTCAAGGCCTTGTGGACGTCGAAGTTCGTACCGCCGAACGCGTAGATGCCCGCGACGGCGGGCGCGGCCGGGTCGCCTGTCATGACCGCCGTACTCCCGGACGTGTGCGTCCAGCGATCCCAGATGCCACCGTTCTGCGAGGCCTGGTTGTACAACGACTGCGCGATGTCGCCGGCCCGTCGAGGCTCCAGCAAGGTCAGCAGTTGTAGTTGCGACCGGTACACGTCCCAGCCGGAGAAGGTGGCGTACTGCGCCTGCTGGCCGCTGGACACCGTGTGCGGTTTCTGGTCGAAGCCCCAGTACTGGCCGTTGACGTCGCTGAACACGTTCGGATGCAGCAGTGAGTGGTAGAGCGCTGTGTAGAACGTGGTGCGATGGTCTGTCGTACCACCTGTCACGGCAACGCGGCTCAACTGCTGACGCCAGGCCTGCTTGGCTTTCAGCGCGGTCATGCTGACGGACGTTCCGCGAGGGTTCTCTGCACGGAGGTTCTGCAAGGCGTTCGAGGAGCTGACGTACGAGATGCCGATCCGCATCGTGACCTTGTCGCTGTCGAAGCCGACGTACCCGCCGGACCCCTTGTTCGCCGGCATCCAGCCGTCGGTGCCGTACGTCGTACCGCCGCTCGCAGTGGCGCTGCCTGGAGTCACCGTGGCGTCGGTCCAGGTGCCCTGGTTCTTGAACGGCTGGTCGAACTCGGCGACGAAGTGCAGCGTGTAGTAGCTGCGTTGGCCGACGCTGGCGAGGTACCCGCAGAAGTTGCCGCTCGTCACGGATCCGCTGACCGTCCGGTGCGCCGCATCGATGTCGAGCTGCGCGTCGCTGGACCCGACCTCGGAGTTCGACGTACGGAACATGACCGTCTTGGCCTTGTCGGCGGGGAACGTGAACGCCGCCGATCCGGTCCGGGTCGTGGCCGCCAACTCGGCCGTGACCCCGGAGTCGAGGCCGACCTTGTAGTACCCCGGCTTCGCGACCTCGTTCGCATGGCTGAACGTGGACGCGTACACCGCGTCCTTCGCGTCGCTCTGCGGCGAGGTCGTCACGTCCCCGGCGAGCGGGAAGACCGGGATGTCCCCCGACCCGCCGGCACACCCGGTCCCGCTCATGTGCGTCAGGCTGAACCCGCGGATCTTCCCGGCCGAGTACAGATACCCACCCGGCGCCGCAGTCCGATAAGCATTCCCCCGGCTCGTCTCCGGACTGAACGAAAACATCCCGAACGGCACCACTGCCCCCGGAAACACGTTCCCCGCGTTCGACGTACCGATCAACGGATCCACATGCTCCGTCGGATCGAGCGAACTACTGCCGATCCGGCTCTGTCCCGGAACCTCCGGCGTACGGATACTCGCCACCGTTGGATCAGGCGGCGTCGCCGTCGTCGGACGAGCCCCAGCCGGCACCGGCGAAGGCACCGCATGAGCCGTCGGCGCCAACGCCACGATCACGACCCCGGCAAGCAGAAAACGGGCAGGTTGCAGCACAGAACGACGCATGGGCGGACCAACCTTCACGGATGGGTGACATCGTTGTCAGCAACAAATACCCGCACCCCCCGCAACCAGTCAACCCCTCCGCGTAGTTCCGGTACCTCAGTGGTCCTTGGCCGGCCAGGGGGAGTCGGCGGGGCGGAGGGTTTCGAGGCCGGGGCCGTTGAGGGCGGTCCAGGTGGCTAGGGCGCCCATGATGAGGATGGGGTTCTGGAGTTGGCCGGCCAGGGCTGCGGCTACTACGTCGACGAGGGGGGCCCAGACGGTTTCCATGTCGGCTTCTTCGGCTTCGCGTTCGAAGGCCTCGTCGGCCGGGGAGAGGTCGCGGGCCAGGAAGATACGGACGGCTTCGTCGGTCAGGCCGGGTGAGGTGAAGGCGTCGACCAGGATGCGCCAGTCGGCGGCCTTGGTCGCGGTCTCCTCCCACAGTTCGCGCTCGGCGCCGAGGCGGTACTGCTCGCCCTGGACGTCGAGCAGCCCGGCCGGGGCCTCCAGCAGCTTGTAGCCGACCGGATGCCGGTACTGGCGGACCAGCAGCATCCGGTTGTTCTCGTCCAGCGCGACCACGCCGACAGCTCCCGGATGTACGACGACATCCCGGACGAACGACGTACCGCCGGGCGGTTCGATCGTGTCCCGGCGCACCGAGATCACCCGTCCGGTCTCGTGCACCACATCGGAGGCCGACACCGGCCAGCGCTCCGGCCGGTCGGCCAAGCCGGCACCGAACCGGAGCTCCGGGTAGTCCTTCATCGAGCCTTGACCGCCGTCTTCTTCGACGCGGCGGCCGGCTTCGGGTCCTCGACCGGGAGCCGGGACTCGCGCTGCCGGTCCAGCGCGGCCGAGACCAGGCCGGAGAACAGCGGGTGCGGTTTGGTCGGCCGCGATCGCAGCTCCGGGTGCGCCTGGGTGGCGACGAAGTACGGGTGCACGGCCCGGTCCAGCTCGATGAACTCGACCAGCTCGTGGTCCGGCGACAGGCCGCTGAACACCAGGCCGGCGTTCTCCAGCTTGTCCCGGTACGCGTTGTTCACCTCGTAGCGGTGCCGGTGCCGCTCCTGGATCGACGGGCCCCCGTACAGGCCGCGGACGATCGAGCCGTCGGCCAGGTTCGCCGGGTACAGCCCGAGCCGCATCGTGCCGCCCATGTCGCCGGTACCGGAGACGATGTGCTTCTGCTCCTCCATCGTCGCGATCACCGGCTGCTCGGCATCCGGGTCGAACTCGCTGGAGTTCGCCTGGTCCAGGCCGGCCAGGTTCCGCGCCACCTCGATCACCATGCACTGCAGGCCGAGACACAGCCCCAGGATCGGGATGCCCTGCTCACGGGCGTACCGGATCGCGCCGATCTTGCCCTCGATGCCGCGGACACCGAACCCGCCCGGGATGCAGATCGCGTCCACGTCCCCGAGCAGCCGCGCGGCCGCCTCGGGGGTGGCGCACTCGTCGGAGGCGATCCAGCGCAGGTTCACCCGGGCGTCGTTGTCGAACCCGCCGGCCCGCAGCGCCTCGGCGACCGACAGGTACGCGTCCGGCAGGTCGATGTACTTGCCGACCAGCGCGACCGTGACCTCGTCCTTCGGGTGGTGCACGACCCGGAGCAGCTCGTCCCAGCGGGTCCAGTCGACGTCGCGGAACTGCAGGTTCAGGCGGCGGACGACGTACGCGTCGAGGCCCTCGGCGTGCACGACCTTCGGGATGTCGTAGATCGACGGCGCGTCGACGGCCGCCACCACGGCCTCCACGTCGACGTCGCACATCAGCGAGATCTTCCGCTTCACGTTGTCCGGGATCGGCCGGTCGGCGCGGCAGACGATCGCGTCCGGCTGGATACCGATCGAGCGCAGCGCGGCCACCGAGTGCTGGGTCGGCTTGGTCTTCAGCTCACCGCTCGGCGCCATGTACGGCACCAGCGAGATGTGCAGGAAGAACACGTTGTCGCGACCGACGTCGTGCCGGACCTGCCGGGCCGCCTCGAGGAACGGCAGCGACTCGATGTCACCGACCGTGCCGCCGATCTCGTGCAGCACGACGTCCACGTCCGGGCCCGCCATCGCGAGCATCCGTTCCTTGATCTCGTTGGTGATGTGCGGGATGACCTGGACGGTGTCGCCGAGGTACTCGCCGCGGCGTTCCTTGGCGATCACGCTGGAGTAGATCTGGCCGGTCGTCACGTTGGCGACGGCCGACAGGTCCCGGTCCAGGAAGCGCTCGTAGTGGCCGATGTCGAGGTCGGTCTCGGCGCCGTCGTTGGTGACGAACACCTCGCCGTGCTGGAACGGGTTCATCGTGCCGGGATCCACGTTCAGATACGGATCCAGTTTCTGCATCGTGACGCGGATGCCCCGAGCCGTCAGCAGACTGCCGAGGCTGGACGCTGTCAGTCCCTTGCCGAGACTGGATGCCACGCCACCGGTGACGAATACGTGCTTGGTCTGCTGGGAAGTCGAAGCCCTGTCCACGGGTCTCCAGCCTACCTCTTGTCAAGCACCGGTCGCGACGAGACCCGCGTAGATGTCGAGCAGATTCTTCGCCACCGCGTCCTCGTCCATCCATCTGGCGGCCAACTCCCGGCCCCGTGTCCGCATAGCGTTCGCGGTTTCGGGCTCGGACAGCACCGCCCGGACCCCGTCCGCCAGACCGTCCGCGTCGCCCGGAAACGCCAGTACGGCGCTGTCGTCGACCAGTTCGGGTACGCCGCCGACCGCCGTCGCGACGACCGGTACGCCGACCTGCATGGCCTCCTGGAGTACGAGCGCCCGCGCCTCCCAGTGGGACGTGAGGAGAAACACGTCCGCGGCCCCCAGAAGGTCGGCCACGTCGTTGCGGTGTCCCAGCAGGCGGACCGGCAACTGCTCAGCGTCGATCCGCGCCTGGAGGTTGTCTCGCAACGGTCCGTCACCGACGACGACGAACACCGCGTCCGGCGTGGACTCGTGTACGCGGCTCGCCACGGACAGCAGCGTCGGGTAGTCCTTCTGCGGCGCCAGCCGGCCCACGGTGAGTACCAGCGGCTGGTCGCGAAGCCCTAGCTCGCGACGGACCGCCGCGCGCGACGTACGGATCGTGGGCATCGTGGGAGCGGCTACAGGGGCCAGCTGAGCGTTGCGGGCGCCCAGGCTCTTGGCCAGCTCCACCAGGTCGGTCGAGGCGCCCAGGGTCAGATCGGCGCCTCTGGCAACCAGCCGCTGCCCCATGCGCATCACCAGACCGCGAGGACCCGGTGCGATCACCGCGTTGTGCCAGGTGACGACCAGGGGGCGCAGCCGGGACCTGTCGCGAAGCGCGGTCATTCCTGCGCGGTAGCCGTGCGCGTGGATCACGTCGCAGCCGCGCAGCCCGGCCGCCTGGGTCACCACTGTCGCCGGAGCGAAGTCGAAGTGCTCGGCCGTACCAGGAGGCGCGCAGACCACCACCTCGTGCCCCGCACTGACGAACCGCGGCACCAGCGAGACAACGTGCTGCCCGATCCCGCCCCGCGCTTCCGCGAGCAGCAGCCCGATCCTCATGCTTTCTCCCGTCGTACGAGGGCGCGTGCGTCCGCGCGATCCAATGCAAGCACGACCACGGCGTACACGACGACAACGGCCAGCCCGGACAGGAGCGAGAAGAGGACGGCCTTGCCGACTCCACCATGCCCTGCGGGCAGGGCAACTACCCATCCTGCGGCACCGGCCAGGGCGGCACCTGCGAGTGCTGTGAGGTGCGCGCGGGGGACACCGGTCAGTACGCCAGGGCCTGCCTCGCGACGCAGTACCAGAAGCAGTACGAACGCTCCTACGACCATGCCGATCGACATGGCGGCTGCCAGGGCGGGTACTGCGTCCCACTTGGCTGTTAGCACCACACCGGCCACCGCTACGAGCACCCAGGCGCCTGAGGTCACCACGGCGACCTCACGGCCTGAGTGCCGTGCGTAGAGCACGCGGCCGAGGTGCATCAGTACGGCGAACCCGATCGCGGCCGGGGCGAACGCCAGCAGGCCGTTGGCCAGTGAGGTCGCCTTGGCCGCCTGTACGGCGCCGTCGTCGTACGCGAAGATCCGCGCGACCGGTACCGCCGTACCGATCAGCAGGGCCGCGCCCGCGCCGCCCGCCAGCATGACGGCGCGTGTAGACGTGGCCGCGTACCGGTCGAAGCCCTCGCCAGCTTCGAAGGCGGCTGCCATGCGCGGGAAGACGGCTGTGGTGATCGGTACGGCTAGTACGGCGTACGGAAGGAGGTAGATGGCGTTCGCCCACGTGTAGACCGCGATGCTGCCTGCTACGCCGCGGTGGTTGGCCAGGTACGTCGTGACGACGAAGGTGAGCTGCTGCGCGATCAGTACGGCAAGGCCGGCGAGTGCGAGCCGTCGTAGTACTGGTCCGACTCCAGGGTCCAGGCGAAGGGTCGGTCGTACTGGTAGACGCAACCAGAGCATCGGCACGAGCACGGTCAATGCCAAAGCGGCCACGCCGGCCGTTGTGCCCCAGGCGAGCAGGTCGGTGGCGCCCTGCGAGGCCGTGTCCGCGTTGGGCGCTGCGGCTGCGAAGACGAAGTACGTCGCGACGACTACCAGGCTGGAGATGAGTGGGGCGAGCGCGCCTGCCGCGAAACGCTTGTGGGATTGGAGTACTGCGGTTGCGACGACGGCGATCGCGTAGCCGAAGACCTGCGGTACGAAGATCGCCAGCATCCGGGTCGCGGTCGTGGTAGTACTGCCGCACTCCGCGCCCGGGTCGAGCATCGCGTCGGTGTACTGCCCCGCGAGAAGCCAAGCCAGCAAGGCGACCGGGGCCAGCAGCACGAACGACCAGGTCAGCAACGCCCCGATGATCCGGCCCTGCGCGGCACGATCCCCGCGAGCCACCGGCCCGGCCAGCACCGGGATCACCGCACCGGCCAACGCGCCACCGGCAACCACTTCGAACAGGATGTTCGGCAACTGGTTGGCCGTCGTGTAGGCCTCGGCCAGACAGCCCGCGCCGACGGTCTTCGAGAACACCAACCAACGCGCGAAACCAACCACCCGCGCAAGCACCGTGACACCAGCCACCAGCAACGCGGCCTGCGCAATCCGCGCGCCTCCGCCACCGTCCGCACGACTGCCCTGTGCGGAGGGGGTTGATGGGGTGCCGGCCTCAGGCGCCGGGACGGGCGGGGTGCCGCCGGAGCCGGTGCCCGGGGTGCCGCCGGAGCCGGTGCCCGGGGTGCCGCCGGAGCCGGTGGGCGGGGTGCCGCCGGAGGGGGTGGGCCGGGTGCCGCCGGAGGGGGTTGATGGGGTGCCGGCCTCAGGGGCCGGGACGGGCGGGGGGCCGCCGGAGCCGGTGCGCGGGGTGCCGCCGGACGGGGTGGGCGGGGGGCCGCCGGAGGGGGTGGATTCGCGGCCCGGGGGGTTGGTCGGGCGGTCGGGGACCCGGCCGTTTTTGCTCACCTGGGGCGTCGGCCCCACTGGTCGATCTTGTCGAGGGCCGGGGTTTCGGCGATGACCTTGGTGAAGCTGATCTTCTCGCTGGCCAGGTTGAGGCCGACGACGACCGCGAGCGCCAGCGTCTTCAGCGGACGCGGGAGGGCGGCGGCGAGTGCCGTACCAGTGATGGCGCCGAGACCGTTCGCGCCGCAATCGCCGAGCATTGCGCGCTCACCGAGATCCGACGGCGCAGAGGCTGCGGCGGCACCGACCACAGCACCGGCCGGGCCATTCACCACCGCGAGCGGCGCGTTCAGAGCGGTGACCGCCTTCAGCGCGCGTCCCGGACGAAGGTCGAGCAGATTCGTGAGGTTCGCCGTACCGGCAATCAAGGCGCCGTCGGCAACTACCCCGGCGACCGCTTTCACCCCACGCGACTTCCGCGGCAGCAACGCGGCGGCCGCGAGACCGGCCGCACCGACCCCGAGGATCTTGATCGCGCCACTGGTCACCTCGCCACGCTTCAACGCGGTCAGGTGACCACGGAAACCCTTGGCCTGCGTCGTCCCGCGCAGATCGTCGTACGCGCCGACAGCTCCCGACACTGCACCCGCGACGACCGCGGCAGCCTTCACCTTGCTGTTGCCGCGCGAGGCGATCACCCCGGCCAGCGCACCGAGCACAGCACCCGGTCCCTCGAGCAACGTCACCGGCTCACCACGATGGTTCGTCCGCTCGAACGGCTCCCGGTTCTCCTTCGGCAACTTCTCCGCCGCGCGCTCGAGCCCGGCAGTAGCGGCCGCCGCGACGGCAGCGCTCAGAATTCCCACGTCAGTTGTCCTTCGTCTGTACGGCTGACGGCGCCACGCCGTTCTTCGCGTTGATCGCGCCGTACTGCCCCGCCTTGCCCGTCACCTGCTCGGCGAGTGCGAAGACCACCGTCATCTGACCGGCGGGGAGATCGGCCACGTCCACCGAGGAAACGATCTTGGTGGCGTCGGAGTCACTCCGCAAGGCCTTGAGCAGGCCGCCGTCGCTCGCGGAGTCCGGCGTACCGGCCACGACGACCCCGCCGCTGCCCAGGTCCAGGCCCTTGATGAAGTCCACGGCATCGACGTACGAGGAGTTGTCCGGCAGCGGCGTCGGCGGCTTCGCGGCGATCACCACGATCAGGCTCGACCGGTCCTTCACCGTCGACGGCTTCAGCGACAGCAACTTCGCGCCGGTCAGCCCGCTGAGCACCTTGGTCGAGTCCGCGTCGGCGGTCTTACCCTCTTCCTTGGCCGCGACCCCGCGGGCGAGCAGCAGCCCGGCCCGCTGGTACGTCGTACTGTCCTTCGGGAAGTCCATGTCCGCGGTGACCAGCTGCTGCACGAGCGTGTCGACCAACTGGCGCTGGCCCGTGTCGAACAGCTTCGCGTCCAGCGAGACCTTGGTGGAGATCGTGCCGCCGGCCTTCTCCAGCTCGGCCTGGACGCCGTCGCTCAGGTCGCTGTCGGCGTTCGGCATCGTGACGAGCGTGATCTTCTTGTTCGCCAGCTTGCCGTCGGTCAGCCCGGCGGTCACCTTCGCGACGTAGTCGTCGCGGTACTTGTCCAGCGCCTTCACCTGCACCAGCTCGGCGCGCGCGTCGGCGAGCTGCTGGCGGTCCTTCTCGGCCTGACTGGCGACGATCTCGCTGCCGGTGCCCTTCAGCGGACCGGCGCCGAGCACCACACCCGCGCCCAGGGCGAAGAAGATCGCCACGATCGAGACGATGTGGTAGCGAAAGTCGATCACGTGAACAGCTCCCGGATCCAGTAGACGAAGTCGCTCCAGCGTGCCCGAAGGATCGACCACAAGACATCGTCCGCGCCGATGGCGACCATCGCCATCCCGACCGCGAACAGGCCGGCCACGATCAGCGCGACCACCTGGAACGTCGAGACCCGGCTGCGGTACAGCCGGCCGACGCCCTTCGCGTCCACCAGCTTCGCTCCGACCCGGAGCCGGGTGATGAACGTGCTCGCCATCCCGGAACGGCCCTTGTCGAGGAACTCCACCAGTGAGTTGTGCGTGCCGACCGCGACGATCAGCGAGGCACCCTTGGAATCGGCCAGCAGCATCGCGACGTCCTCGCTGGTGCCGGTGGCCGGGAACTCGATCGACTCCACGCCGAGCCGCTCCAGCCGTTCGGAGCCGGGCGCGCGGCCGTCGCGGTACGCGTGTACGACCACCTCGGCGCCGCTCTTCAGCGTCTCGTCCTTGACCGAATCCATGTCGCCGACGATCAGGTCCGGGACGTACCCGTTCTCGACCAGGGCGTCCGCGCCGCCGTCGACGCCGATCAGCACCGGCCGGTACTCGCGGATGTACGGCTTCAATGCGACCAGGTCGTCGCGGTAGTCGTACCCGCGCACCACGATCAGGACGTGCTTGCCCTCCATCGGGGTGTGGATCTCGGGTACGCCGACGCCGTCGAGCAGCAGGTCCTTCTCGCGGCGCAGGTACTCCAGTGTGTTCGCGGTGAACGCCTCGAGCTGCGTGGACAGGCCGGACCGGGCGTCCTCCATCAGCTCCGCGACCGACTTGCTGTCCTGGGCGAGGCCCTTCGCGACCGCTTCGTGACCGCGGTACAGCGTGCCTTCGTCGAGCCGGACGCGCTCGCCCTCGTGCAGGATCGAGAACACCTCACGGCCGACGCCGTCGACCAGTGGGATGCCGGCCTCGACCAGGATCTCCGGGCCGAGGTTCGGGTACCGGCCGCTGATCGAATCGGCCACGTTCACCACCCCGGCGACCTTGCAGTCGACCAGTGCCTCGGCGCTCACCCGGTCCAGGTCGACGTGGTCGATGACCGCGATCTCACCCGGCCGGAGCCGTTTGGTGAGATTCTTGGTACGCCGATCCAGCCGGACCACACCGGTGACTCCGGGCAGTTCAGTGGTACGTGCTCTCCGCAGGCTGGGCAGTTTCATCGCGCTCTCATCCTGCCATGTCAAGAGCCCCTTCCCGGTTCATTTACCCGGCCGGCCCACGGTTCACGCACCGAATTGACGGTCACCGTCCGTCATTTCATCCTTTCGGACGAGTCTGGCCCAGTGCCGGGCTACGGTCGAGAGGAGCCGAGAGAACGGAGCATCCGATGTCAGACGCCGCCGCACCGCCACCGCCGCCTGGTCCCCCGGGTCCGCCCGGCCCACCCCGCGGACCCGAGGAAGAAAGCAGCCGCTTCGTGCGCGCCGAACTCCACGAGGGTGTCGGCAGGCCGCTCGATGATCTTCACCGGGAAGCACTGGCAGCACCGGACGAGATCGATGCCGCCGCCAGGATCGCTCTGAGCGGTGTCGCGCGAGCTGTTCCCCCGCCGGCGCTCGGCGTCAACGGACCCGAAGTGGATCGATACGATCCCGACGCCGGCAAGGATGCGTACGACTCATGGCGCGAGACCACCGACGGGGCGCGGCAGTCGACCGGCAGCCGGGTTGGTACGACGGACGGCGGCTCCCTCAAGAAGTGATCAGCGCTTCTTGCGTTTGGGCTTGGTGTGGCGCTCGGCCGCGAGGGCCAGCAGTTCCTCGGCGTGAGCCTGGGCGGCGTCGGAGTTCTCCAGGCCGGCCATCATCCGGGACAGTTCCTTGAGCCGGGCGTCGTCGTCCAGGGCGACCAGGCCGCTGGTGGTGACCGAGCCGTCGTCGCTCTTCAGTACGACGGCGTGCCGGTCGGCGAACGCGGCCACCTGCGGGAGGTGCGTCACGACGATCACCTGCGCCTTCTCCGCCAGCCGCGCGAGCCGCTTGCCGACCTCGACCGCGGCGCGGCCACCGATCCCGGCGTCGATCTCGTCGAACACCAACGTGGGCACGGGATGCGTGTCCGACAGGATCACCTCGAGCGCGAGCATCACCCGCGACAGCTCACCACCGGACGCGGCCTTCTGCAGCGGGCGCGCCGGGCTGCCCGGGTTCGCCGCGAAGCAGAACTCGACCTCGTCGATCCCGTACGGTCCGGCGGTCGTCTCGTGCACCTCGACCGACAGCTTCGCGTGCGGCATCGCCAGCCCGGTCAGCTCCTCGGACACCGCGACGCCGAGACGTTCGGCGGCCTCGATCCGGGCCGCACGCATCTGCCGGCCGAGATCCGCGAGTTTCGCGTCCAGCTCGGCCAGCTCCGCCGTCAGCTGCTCCACCCGCTCGTCGCTGCCGTCGAGCTCGTCCAACCTGGTAGCGGACCGCTTCGCCCATTCCAGCACCTCGTCGACCACGCCGTCGTCGGCGCCGTACTTGCGCACCAACGTGTTCAGCAGCGCACGCCGCTCACTCACCACGGACAGCCGGGCGGGATCGGTGTCGACATCGGCGGCGTACGACGACAGCTCCTGGGCCAGATCCGCCGCCAGGTAGCCCAGTTCACCCGCACGATCGGCGAGCTCGGCCAGCTTCGGGTCGTGTTCGCGCTCACCGTCGAGGACCTGTTTCGTCAACGCCAGCAGGCCGAGTACGTCGTTCGGCCGGGTCGAGTCGAGGTCCTCCGACGCCAGCGCGTCCGCGGCGGTGGTGGCTGCCGTCCGCAGACCGTCGGCGTACGCCAGGCGCGCCTCCTCGGCCGCGAGCTCGGCGTCCTCGCCCGGCAACGGCTCCGCCTTCGCGACCTCGTCCAGCCCGAACCGCAGCAGATCCGCCTCGGCGAGCCGGTCCCGTTCGCGGGTGGTCAGCTCGGTCAGCTCGGCCTCGACCTCGCGGTGCCGCTTGTACGCCGCGGAGTACTCCTGCAACGGAACGAGAACCGCCTTGCCGGCAAAGGTGTCCAGCGTCTCGCGCTGCCGCGCCGGCTGCAGCAGCCGCCACTGATCGGCCTGACCGTGGATCGCGACCAGGTCGCCGGACACCTCGCCGAGCACCGACACCGGTACGGACGCGCCACCGAGGAACGCTCGCGAACGGCCCTCCGACGACAGCTCCCGCGCGATCAGCAGCTCGTCGTCGTCCAGCTCGCCGCCGCGGTCCTCGGCCTGCTGCACGATCGCCCGCGGTACGGCGCTCGCGCGGCCCTCGACCCGCGCCCGGCGGGTCCCGTGCCGTACCAGACCGCTGTCGGCGCGGCCGCCGAGCAGCATGTTCACCCCGGTGACGACCATCGTCTTACCGGCCCCGGTCTCGCCCGTGACGGCGGTGAACCCCGGGTCGAGGTCCAACGTGGCGTCCTCGATCACGCCCAGCCCGGTGATCCGAATCTCCGAGAGCATGCCTAGTGTCCCGTCAACGATGTAGGTCGAACGATAGCGGTGTTCAGGTGCGTGCATCGGGGTGCTTGGTCAGTGGCCTCGATGCGGAGCATCGTGGGCGCTGGGCAAGTGCCGCGAGGTGCGTGCCTGGGCGCCGATAGCGTCGAGCTACATCGTTGACGGGACACTATGTCTCCTGTTGTCCGTTGCCGTTGCGTTTGCGCTCGGCGGCACCGCGCCAGCCGAGCACCGGGAGATCGAACTTCGCCACCAGCCGGTCGGTGAACGACACCTCGTGCGCCCGGGCCAGCCGAACCGGCGTCGCGCCGCGCCGGACCGTGATCTCGGCGCCGGGCGGCACCTCGACCATCCGCCGGCCGTCGCACGACAGCACACCGCGCCCGTTCCAGGACGGGACCAGCTCGATCGACAGCCGCGACGTCGGCGCCACCACGATCGGCCGCGAGAACAACGCGTGCGCGCTCAACGGCACCAGCAGGATCGCCTCGACCTCGGGCCAGACGATCGGCCCGCCGGCCGAGAACGCGTACGCCGTACTGCCGGTCGGGGTCGCGACCACCACACCGTCGCAGCCCCAGCGCGACAGCGCGCGGTCGTCCACCTCGACCAGTACCTCGAGCATCTTCTCCCGGGCGGCCTTCTCCACGCTGGCCTCGTTCAGCGCCCAGGTCTCGAAGATCAGCTCGTCGTCCAGGCGGACGTCGACGGCCAGCGTCATCCGCTCCTCGACCGTGTACGTCCGGTTCACCACGACCTGGACGATCCGCTCCAGGTCGTCGACCTCGGCCTCGGCCAGGAACCCGACGTGACCCAGGTTCACCCCGAGCACCGGCGTACCGTGCGGGCGGGCCAGCTCGGCGCCGCGCAGGATCGAACCGTCGCCGCCGAGCACCATGATCAGCTCGACGTCGTTCGCCGCCTTCTCCGGGTCGTCGACGATCTCGACCGGATCGAGCTTGAGCTCCTCGGCCTCACCACCCAGCAACCGGACCAGCATCCCGGCGCCGGTCAGCAGCCGGTGCGCCTCCCGGGCGACCCCGACCGCCTGCTCCCGGCCGGTGTGCGTCACCAGCAGCACGCGCCTTGGCTCGTGCTCCACCATGCCGCTGCCTCCAGTCTTTCCCCACCCCACCGCCCCGCTCATTGCGGTCCCGTTTCGATGGCCGTCCGGAGCATCGTCTCATCGAGAGGCGGCGCTTCCCTGCGTATCCACAGGAAGTATTCGACATTTCCTGACGGACCAGGCAACGGGCTGGCCGCCACGCCCGCGATCCCCCACCCCAGCTCCTGCGCCTTGCGGGCGACGGTCCGGACCGCATCGGCGCGCAGCTCGGGATCCCGTACGACGCCGCCCTTGCCGAGCCGCTCCTTACCGACCTCGAACTGCGGCTTGACCATCAGCATCAGTTCACCGTCCGGCTTCACCACGCCGAGCAGCGCGGGCAGGACCAGCGTCAGGCTGATGAAGCTCAGGTCGCTGACCACCAGGTCGACCGGATCCCCGCCGATGTCCGCCGGCGTCAACGTACGGACGTTGGTCCGATCCATCACGGTGACCCGCTCGTCGTTCTGCAACGCCCAGACGAGTTGCCCGTACCCGACATCGACCGCGATCACATGCGCGGCGTCGTTGCGCAGCAGTACGTCGGTGAACCCGCCGGTCGACGCACCGGCGTCGAGCGTACGGCGGCCCTTCACCTGGACGTCCGGGAACGCCTCGAGCGCGCCGATCAGCTTGTGCGCACCACGGCTCGCGTACCCGGGGTCCTCATGCTCGGACGTGTCGACAACGATCGGCGCGTCGGCTGCCACACCGGTCGCGGCCTTGCTCGCCACGGTTCCGGAGACCTTCACCTTGCCGGCGGCGATCAGCTCGCCGGCGTGCTCACGGGAGCGCGCGAGCTTACGCCGTACCAGTTCGGCGTCGAGTCGCGACCGCTTGACTCCTTTGGCCACTCAGCTCCGGTCGCCCTGGTCGGCGTCCGCCTCCACCAACGCGCTCTGCAGCCGCTCGTGCAGGTCTGCGTACACCTCGCCGTGCTCACTCACCGGCCGGTCACGCAGTTCATCGAGCCGGCCCATCGTCTCCTCGACCAACGGGTGCCCGGCCTCGCCGTCTTCGTACGCGGACGTCTCGGCGCCCAGCTGATCCTCCGGCGGGTCCTCGGCCGACTCAGCCTCGAATGCGTGCTCGTGTTCCTGCCCGGGTGCGCGGGCGAACTCCGGTCCGAACTCCACCGCGGCCGGATCCACGTGGTCCTGAGCACCAGGCTCGGTGTCGTAGTCCGGGTGCGCCTCGGTCTCCTCCGACTGGTTCGGGTCGAAGCCGGGCTCGACGTCCGGATCCACGTCCGGTGGGAACTGTTCGCCAGGATGCTCGGTCATCTCAGGCCTTCTTCGCGGTCTTCTTCGCGGGCGCCTTCTTGGCCGCCTTCTTCGCGGCAGCCTTCTTCGCGGTCTTCTTCGCGGGCGCCTTCTTGGCCGCCTTCTTCGCGGCAGCCTTCTTCGCCGGCGCAGCCTTCTTGGCAGCAGTCTTCTTTACCGGGGCCTTCTTGGCTGGCGCTGGGGGCTCGTCGACCACCGACGCCTCCACGACGTCCTCCACGACCGGCGCCGGTTCGGCGGCCCGTTCGGCCGCGGCGGCGTGCGCCTCGGCCAGCTCGGTCTCCAGCGCCTTCACCCGGCGGGTGAGCGCGGCAACCTCCTCGGACCGGACGAACCCGAGCCGCGCCACCGCGCCCTCGACCTCGTTCGCCACGATCGCCTGCAGCAGCTGCCGGTTGCTCTTGCTGGTGGCAACGATCTCGTCGGCCAGGTCACTCACCCGGGTCGTCAGCGCGTCCGCCCCGGTCTGCTGCAACAGCGCCTTCGCAGCGGACTGGGCCTTCTGCTTGGTGACCTCGGTCAGCCCGTTCGCCAGCTGTACGTATCCGCGCAGCGCGTCCATCACCATGACTGCCTCCTAGCGTCGTCCCCAGCAACGGTATCGCCTCGCTGCCGCAATACCAGTCAGACCTACCTACTTGTCGAGGCCGATCCGGTGCAGCGCGGCGTCCAGCGCGATCGAATCCGCTGTCGGCGCAGGCTTCGGGCGCGGCCGGCGGCTCCGTGCGGTGGCCTTCGTGGGCTTCACCGGCTCGGCGGGCGCGTCGACGGCGGTCCAGACCGCGGACAGGATCGCGCGCAGACCGTCGTACGGCTTGCCTTCGCCCTTCACCGTCACCGCGTTGTTCACGATCTCGGCGGTCCAGCCCTCGCAGTTGTGTTTGCTGCCGTCGACCGTCACGCCCGGCTGCTTCTCCGCGAGCGCACCGAGCCCGGCGGCGACGTACGTGGGGCGCTGGTTCTTCGGCGCCCGCGCGAGGTCGTACGCGTCGTGCACCCCGGTCGCCACCCACAGGCTGGCGATGCCGACCGCGTTCGCGCCCTCGATGTCGGAGTCCAGCCGGTCCCCGATCATCAACGGGCGCTTGGCTTCCAGCCGTTCGATGCTGGTCTCCAGCAGCGGCGGCTCGGGCTTGCCGGCGACCACCGGGTCGACGTCGACGGCGGCGCGGACCGCGTGCACCAGCGTCCCGTTTCCGGGTGCCTTGCCGG
Source organism: Kribbella sp. NPDC004536 (assembly GCF_042873835.1). Lineage (NCBI taxonomy): Bacteria > Bacillati > Actinomycetota > Actinomycetes > Propionibacteriales > Kribbellaceae > Kribbella > Kribbella sp. NPDC004536. The sequence goes on from NZ_JBIALY010000004.1 coordinate 565,313, forward strand.
CCGCGGTCGGGATCGTCTCGTCCATGTTGGTCGCGAACCACTTCGCGCCCTCGTTGACCGCGTGCGCGCCGTCGGCGAGCATCACCCAGTTCACCTCCGGGTCGAAGCCCTGCACGACCGCGACCGGGTGCGCGTCGCTGGTCCGGACCGGGGTCAGCCCGTACTCCTCGAGCGCGACGTGCAGCCCTTCGCCGCCGACCACGAGGACCGGCGAGCCCTTCGGGAACTCGTTCGCGATCAGCTTCGCGGCCGCCTGCGCGGACGTCACCACGTCGTCGGCGATCACGTCGATCCCGAACGACGCGAGGTGCTCGGCAACGACCCGGGCCGGCCGGCTCGCGTTGTTCGTGATGTACCCGATCCGCATACCTTCCTTGGCCGCCTTGCGCAGGTTCTCGGGCGCGTCCGGCACCGGATCAGGGCCGACGTACACGACGCCGTCGAGGTCCAGCAGCGCCACGTCGTACCGGCTCGCGAGCGCTTCGTCACACGCCGACAGCGGTTCTGGGGCGGTTCGTTCCTTGGTCATGCATCACCCCGTACGATTCCGCGCATGCCGGATGCGGTACTGAGACTCGATCCCCTGCGCGCGTGGCGGTTCGTAGCGGGCAAGGTGAGTGCGCTGGGTGCCGTCACGTCACCGCCGTACGACGTGCTGGAACCCGCCATCGTCCGGCGGCTGACTGACTCTGATCTGCACAACATGGTGAGGCTCATCCTTCCACGCGATCCGGACCTCGGCCCGGCCCGGTACGACGAACCCGCGCACCGGCTGTCCGGGTGGCAGCACGACGGCGTGGTCGTACAGGACGAGCGGCCCGCGCTGTACGTGTACGAGCAACGCCTGGGCGACGCCGTGCTGTGCGGGCTCGTCGGCTCGCTTCGACTGGATCCCACGCGTCAGGTAGTACTTCCGCACGAGGACGTCATGCCGCACTGGGTCGACGACCGGCTGCGGCTGATGGAGGCGACCGACGCGGACCTGGAACCGATCCTGCTCGCCTACTCCGACGGCGGCATGGCCAGCGATGCCGTGGACGCGGCGCGGGCCGGAGAGCCGTGGCTCGAGGCGGAGACCGACAACGGGGCAGAGCATCGCATCTGGCGTATCGACGACGCCGCCGTGCTGGCGGACATCTCCGAGGAGCTGTCCAAGCACGAGGCGCTCATCGCGGACGGGCACCACCGGTATGCGGCTTACCTGGAGCGACAGCTACGGGAGCCGTACCGGCAGAGCGCAGAGGTCGGCCTGGCGATGCTGGTGGACTACGTGCGGCACCCGCTGACGCTAGAGCCGATCCACAGGGTCATACCGGGTCTGGACCTGGAGACCGTGCAGTTGCGGACACCTACCGGCTGGCAGATGCAGCCAGGCCGTGTAGAGGGCGATCCGAACCGCATCTCGGTCACAGACGGCACCAGCTGGCTCACACTGCATGCGGCTTCTGACGCGCCTACTGTCGCGCTTCTGCACGAGGTGCTGCTGCCGGCATGGGGAGTCGCCGAGGACGACCTGAGCTTCCACCACACGCTTGCTGACGCTCTGGCGCTCGCTGACACGCAGCAGCTCGCTGTTGAACTGACAGCCCCGACCATGGATCAGGTACTACGTTCTGCGGCGCAAGGTGTTGTACTGCCGCAGAAGGCCACCTCGTTCGGGCCGAAGCCGCGGGTAGGGCTGCTGTTCCGGACGCTGTGAGGGTCAGGGCCGGTGGTACAGGCTCAGGAATTGCTCGCGTAGGGGCTTCCGAGCGGCTCTGTGGCGCTCTGTGAGGCGCCCGAGGGTGAACGAGAGCTCTGGGTCGTCCTGGGCCGCCGCGTCGTCAGCCATGGCTGTCAGGGCGTCCGCTGCGGCGCAGTGGTCCTGGTGCTGGCCCAGGAGCTCCTGGTAGGTCGCTGCGTGGGCTGCTGTGGCCTTGGCCTCGTCACCCAGTACCGCGGCGCTGGTGTCGGCGGCGTACCGGACACGCTTCGCCAGGAGGCGCACCTCGTGCCAGTCATCGTCGGGGGTCCAGGGCTTGAGCTTGTCGGCTTCCTGGGTGAACTTCTCGGTGGCCGCGTTCAGGAGCTGCGGTAGGACCTCGCCACAGGGCTTGTCTGCGTTGGACTTGAGGTCGGGGGCCGCGGCGATTGCTTCCAGGGTGTCGAGGAGGTCCCTCGTGGAGTCGCCCAGTACGACCTCGGCCGAGCGGGCCGCCGCGCGGTCCAGGCCGAGCGTGAGGGCCGTCAGAATCGTGTCGACGTGTTCCTCGTTGTCCTCGCTGTTGGTGGTCTCGCGGACGAGTGCCGCGATCACCTCGAGGTCGCGGGCCTCACCACACGCCTGCGCGACCGACGCCAGGTCGGCGCGAAGTCCGGTCGCCCAGTCACCGGCCAGCAGTTTGCGGAACAACTTCAGGTCACTCCGCAACCGCCGGCACGACACCCGAACCTGGTGGATGGCATCGTCCTCCCCGTCCGCCACCATCCCCACCGACTTCTCCAGCCGCCGCGCCCCTTTGACGAGCGCAGCAGCCACCAACCCTCCAACCGGGTCCTCAGCGCCGATCCCCCCGGCCGCCATACCTACTCCCCGCCGCCCTTGGACTCCGCCCCACCCTCAACCGCCCCGGCTCCATCCCCAGCCCCGTCGGCATCGCCCCCGTCGGCTTCGCCCTCGGCCCCGTCGGCTTCGCCCTCGGCCCCGTCGGCTTCGCTCTCAGCCTTGTCCTCGGCCGCGCCGCCGGTCTCGGCTGCCGCAGACACGGCCTCAGCTACGTCAGAGGATCCGTCGCCGTCATCCTCATCCCCAGCGTCCAGCTCGACCTCTGCAACCTCGTCGGCCTCGTCGAGGTCGACCTCATCGACCTCGTCCGTGTCGCCCTCGTCGACCTCGTCCGTGTCGTCGCCGTCCGTGTCGTCGCCGTCCGTGTCGTCGCCGTCCGTGTCGTCCTCGTCGAGGTCGTCCTCGTCGGTGTACTCGTCCTCGAAGTACTCGTCGTCCGCCGTGTCGTCCTCGTCGAGGTCGGTGAACTCGAGGCCCTCCAACTGGGCAGCCCGCTCGGCCGCACCCGTCGTACCGTCCCCGTCGACCCCAGCCGCCCGGTGGAACCACACCAGCGCGTCATCAGCCCGACCGGCCGCCTCGAGCGCGTCGGCGTACGCGTACCGCAACCGCGGCAACCAGTCCGCCTTCGTCCGCTTGGTCAGCTCCGGCACCTCGAGCATCTGCACCGCCGCCGCGGTCTGCCCCATGTCGCGCCGCGCGCCGGCCGCCACGATCAGCAGCTCGATCTGCGTCGGCTCGGACAGGTCGTGCGCGTGCTTGTCCTTGGTCAGCGCCAACGCCTTGTCCGGCCGCCCGAGAGCGCGCTCGCAGTCGGCCATCATCGCGAGCACCTCGTGGTTCCCGGTCATCCGCCGTACCGCACGGAACTCGGTCAGCGCCTCGTCGTAGTGCTCAGCCAGGTACGCCGTGATCGCAACCGCCTCACGTACCCCGCCGAGCCGTGCCGCCAGGCGCCGCGCCGTACGCGCGTGCTGATACGCGAGCTCCGGATCGTCGTCGAGGAACCGCCCCGACGCCACCAGATGCTGCGCCACCAGATCGGCCAGCGAACGCGGCAACGACCGAAGCTCGGCCTTCACACCCCGATCGAGCTCGGCCCCGGTGATCCCTTCCGGAATCTTCGGGTCGTCGCGCCGAGGCCCGACCTTCTCCTCGCGCTCCTCCCGCCGGAAACCGCCACGCCGGTCGTCGCGACCACGCGAATCCCCGCCGCGATCGTCCCGCCGAAACGCCCCGCGCTCCCCACGCCCAGGCCCACCGGCCCGAGCCGGCCCACGCCCTCGCGAATCCGCACCCGCCCGCCGAGAGTCCCCACGCTCATCACGCCGGAACCCACCACGATCATCCCCGCCACGCTCAGCCCGGAACCCGCCACGGTCGTCCCCGCCACGTCCGGCCCGGAACCCCCCACGGTCGTCACCACCGCGATCGTCCCGCCGGAACCCGCCCCGCGAATCCCCGCCACGCTCATCACGCCGATACCCACCACGGCCGTCCCCGCGCTCATCACGCCGGTCCGCACCGCGGCCGTCCCCACGGTCATCGCGCCCGTACCCACCACGGCCGTCCCCGCGCTCGTACGCCCCGCGGCTGTCGCCACGCTGGTCACGCCCGTACCCACCGCGCTCGTCGCGTCCGCCACGATCGTCCCGCCGCGAGCCGGCTACCCCACGGCCCGCACCAGCTCCACGCCCGGTACCGCGCTCATCGCGACGGTATCCGCCACGGTCCTCGCGCCCTTCACCGGACATCTGCCCACCGAACGGCTCCCGCCGCGCCTTGTCGTCCCCCCGAGACCCGGCAAACCCACGCCGATTCTCGGACGAACCCTCGTCCCCGTACGACCCACCGGACCGCCCAGCACCACCGGACCGCCCACCGGCGAACCCGCCCCGCCGAGCAGGCGCTCCACCCGACCGAGCACCGGAAGATCCACTGCGCGCCCCACCGGACGCCGACCGCGAACCCCCGGACCACCCGGAACCAGAACCAGCCCCACCACGCCCAGCACCACCGCTGGAACGCCCGGAGTCACCCCCAGACCATCCACCGGAAGCACCCCCGGACCGCCCACTACCGGAGTACCCACCCCCGGAACCAGACCGCCCGCCGCCGGAGTATCCGCCACCGGAACCAGACCGCCCGCCGCCGGAGTATCCGCCACCGGACCCGGACCGGCCACTCCCGGAGTAGCCACCATCGGAACCGCCAGAGCCACCCCGAGCACCACCGGAGTACCCACCGCCGGAACCCGACCGACCACCACTCGAGCCACCGCGATCCGACCCGGACCGAGCGCCACCCGAACCCGACCCGCCGGCCCGTCCCGACCCACCGGAACGCCCAGCGCTACCGAACCCGGAGCGCCCAGCCCCAGAACTACCAGCGCCCGAGCGCCCAGAACCCGAGCGCCCAGCACCCGAACGATTGCCGGAGTCGGAACGACCACCCCCGGTACGGCCGGACCGCCCGGCGCCTCCGGAGGAACCGCGACGGTCCCCTGAACCGGAGCGAGGATTGCGAGGTGGCGTAGCCACGATGACTCCTAACGATGCTGAAGAACTGTAATCGGACAAACGTTACCGTCCATCCCAACGATCCACCGCATCGAACGCTTCCCCCAACCGCCACCCGCCCTGCCCACCACTCAAAGCACCGCTCGACCCCGCCGCTCGGGTCCGTTCGGGTGGTGATGGGTGCTGGGAGTTGTTCTGCAGACGGCGGGCTGGTCGGAGTTGTGCGTTCTTGGTAGTTGTGGGGACGGGTTGGTGGGGTGCTTCTGTAGACGGTTCAGGAGTCCACTAGTGGTCCGTGGATCTCTCCGGCGCCTGTGTGGGCCAGGTGGGCGATCTTCTCGAGTGTCTCGAGCGGGGTAAGGGCCGAGTTGTCGATGGAGGCGGACCACGGAGAGAGCCTGGTTCGCATGAAGTGGAGTTCGTTTGTGAGGTGGGGCGCTGAACGGTGTGGATCGTTGGCGGTTCGCCGGAGTACTGCTTCTTCCGAGGGGTCCAAGGAGAAGTGAAAGACCCGGCCGAGTCGTAGGAAATGTGGAATGACCGGGTTGAGGTCGACGGCGTCGTGAATGGCGTTGCCGGCGATCAGAATGTTCTCGTAGCCGGCCTCGACGAACGACTCCGCGAGAGATACAGATTGGCGCAGTACGAGCGCGGTGCGGGCGTCGTCGTACGGGAGGTCCCAGTGTGGATCCACCATGAAGTACAGCTGGTCCAGGTCGATCGCAGCAGTCAGACCCCACGTGGTGAGCTTCTCGTGGTGTCCCAGCCGGAGCACAGTCGTCTTACCGGTGCCAGCCGACCCGGACAGAAAGACAGTCCTAGACATCCGCATCAGACAGCCGTGAAACACCGAGCTCGCACACGCGAGCCAGAATAGTCCGCACCCGAGCAGACAACGCGAACGCAAACCCCACGAGCACATCCGCCGGCCGAGCAGTTCCGGTGACGCGTGGCGCCGCAGCCGAGGCCGTTCCCGGGCGGAAGTGGTTTCCGGTGAACAGGTATGTACGAGTGGACATGCCAATGGAGGTGCCGACGCCGGGTTCGCGGAACGCGAACGGCGTCCCGCCAGCGTGAACTGCAGAGAGCGGGCTGGGTTCGTGGCCTGGGGATGATCGTGCGCCGGATCTGGGCAAGGATCTTCCCCGAATCGGCACGGGCACCGCGCGGCCGCGCGTTCCGCGGTGGTTAACCCCCTCCGTCAGGACGCAGTCGGCTCTCAGCTTGCGGTGCGTAGGTGACGAAGACTCCGACGGATCCGCCTCGGTGCCGCTCGGCCCAACTGCCGGTGAAGCCGAGCCAGTTCCGCGGCAAGCGCCGCAGGCGCCGCGAGCGCGGGCAGCGCCGGAAGCGCGGCCAAGGTGATGGGCGAGATGTGGGTGCAGGGCCGGCGTATAAGTCGTGGGGCCCGGCGAGGCCGGGTCGGGTTGACGGGTTTGTGCGGCTCGGAGTCTCCGGCCGAAACGTGCGGCTGGACAAACATGGGCCGGACGAAACTCCTACGGGTCCGCCTCCGTGGCGCTCGGCTCAGCTGCCGGTGAAGCCGGGCTTAGTTCTGCGGCAGGCGCGGCAATCGCAGCAGGCGCGGCAAGCCGGGCAAGGGACACGGTCCAAGGTGGTGGGCGAGATGTGGGTGCAGGGCCGGCGTATAAGTCGTGGGGCCCGGCGAGGCCGGGACGGGTTCACGGGTTGCGCGACTCAGTGCCCCGGGCGGACGTGCGCCGGGCAGACGTGCACCGGGCGAACATGCGCTGGGGGTAGGGCCGAATGCACCTGGTTGCGGCGCATGTGGGCCGGGTGTAGGTGGGACTGGCCGGCGCGGTGTCGGGTGGTTGTGGTGTAGGCGCGGGCGTGGTGGTGTGAACGACGCCCACGCACTCCGCTCACGCCGGCCGGCGGCAAATGCGGGCGGGAGTATGTGGGACGGGCTGGTGCGGTGTCGGGTGGTTGTGGTGCGGGCGTGGGTGCTGGTGTGAGCGGACCCGCCTTGAGCAGCCGGTGCCGAGGGGGAGAATGTCGGTAGAAATGTTAAGGGCCACCCCCTAGTGGGGGTGGCCCTTAACAGTGTGAATGTCCGGCGGCGTCCTACTCTCCCACGACCTCCCGGTCGCAGTACCATCGGCGCTGAAGGGCTTAACTTCCAGGTTCGGAATGGAGACTGGGTGTTTCCCCGACGCTATGGCCACCGAAACTCTATGAGAACACATGTCAACCTACCAAGCCACACACCCACCGTTCGTGGGTGTGGTTGCCGGGGTGACCGTATTCTGGGAACCGTACAGTGAACGCGAACATCGTTACGTGTAGCGCAGCTTGCATGAAAGTTTGTGTGTGTGACAAGCCCTCGGCCTATTAGTACCAGTCAGCTCCACACCTTACGGCGCTTCCACTTCTGGCCTATCAACCCAGTGGTCTAC
>NZ_JBIALY010000005.1:0-524101 GCF_042873835.1 Kribbella sp. NPDC004536
CGCGCCACGACCAGCTTCGACTACACCCGCGACGGGAACACCCCCGACCAGCCCCAATCCAAATGGGTCCTGTCCAAGGTCACCACGAATGATGGTCATGCCGGTGACGGCGCGGACACCACCATGACCACCTACACGTATTCGGGTGGGGTGTATGACCGTAAGGAACGCGAGTTCCGCGGCTACAGCCACGTGACCGCCACCCAACACGACACCACCAAGACCGGTGACCCGGTCTACCGGTCCACCACCACCACGTATCGGACGGATTCGTTCTACACCAAGAGCCTCCCGACCTCGACGGTGACCACGGACGCCGCGGGCAAGAAGTTCACCCAGACCGACACGTCTTACACCATCCGCGACGTCAACCAGCCCGGCCACACAGTGGACGACACCGACCTGGCCTCCACGACCGCGACCCTGTTCCCGTTCGCCTCCCGCACCGACCAAGCCTTCTACGAAGGCCAAGCCACCGCAGGCAAAACCACCTACTCCACCGCCGACTACGACGACCAGGGCGACCAGATCACCGCTCTCTCGGCCGGGGAGACCGGCACCGCCGATGACGTGACCACCACGACTGGTTACACGGCCTGCCCCACCTCAGGGGTGACGGTCGCGAACGACAGCAAGGTCACCACCGGCGGGATCGTGAAGCGGCACACGCATTCGGATGTGGACTGCGCCACCGGTGAGGTGACCGAGACCCGTGCCTACCTGGTCGACCCGGCCACCGGCGCCGACAGCCCGGCCGCGACCACCTCAACCACGAACGCCACCTACTACCCCGATTCGGACCCGCTCCGCGGCGGCCAGCTCAAGACCGTCACCGGGCCGGCCAACAAGACCGGGCAACGCGCCACCTTGACCTACGACTACGACACCACCGTCGGTGAGTTCGTGGAGTCCGTCACCGACACCTTCGGTTACACCTCCACCAGCACGCACGACTACCGGTTCGGCACCGTCCTCACCAGCACCGACGTGAACCACCAGGTCGTCACGAACACCTACGACAACCTCGGCCGGCTCACCACCACCACCGCACCGCAAGAGGCCGCGGCGGGGAAGACCACCATCTCCTTCGAGTACCACCCCGACGCCACCACCCCGTATGCGGTCGCCAAGCACGCGGACCGGCTGGCCGACGGCAGCTACAAGACCGACACGATGGACACCATCACCTTCACCGACGGGCTCGGCCGCGTCATCCAGACCAAGGCCGACGCCACCGTCGCCACCACCCCCGGAACCAGTCCCACGGACGTGATGACCGTCTCCGGGCACACCGTGTTCGACGCGTTCGGCCGCGCCGTCAGCACCGCGTTCCCGACCACCGAGGCCAAGGGGACCGCCAACACCACGTTCAGCACCGCCGTGGACACGGTGCAGCCCTCAGTGGTGACGTATGACGTGATGGACCGCGCCACCAAAACGACACTGCCGGACGACACGTTCTCGACCGTGGACTACGGGTTCGGTCAGGACCGGGCCGGCGATTCCCAGTTCGAGACCATCACCACCGACCCGAACGGCAAGACCGCCCGCTCCTACACCAACGTGAAGGGCCAGACGACCGCGGTGAAGCAGTTCAACCCCGCCGGCGGTGCCTCGCAAGCCGTGATCTGGACCAGCTACGGCTACGACCCCCTCGGTGAGAAAACCACGATCACCGACAACACCGGCCACGTCACCACCACCGGCTACGACACGTTCGGCCGTGTCACCACGGTCGTCTCCCCCGACAGCGGGGAGACCGACACCGGCTACGACCCGGCCGGGAACATGACCACCCAGCACACCGCGAAACTCGCCGCGAACCAGGTCGTCAACTACGACTACGACTACACCCGCCTCAAAGCCGTCCGCTACCCCGTCTTCGACCAGAACAACGTCACCTACACCTACGGTCCCCCCGGCGCCGCCCACAACACCGCCGGACGCATCGCCCACGTCGCCGACGCCGCCGGCACCCAAGACTACGAATACGGCACGTTGGGTGAAGTCACCAAGGACACCCGTGACATCACCAACCACGGCTCCTTCCCCGGTCACTTCACCACCAGCTACAGCTACGACTCCTTCAACCGCGTCCTCACCCTCACCTACCCCGACAGTGAGGTGCTGACCTACCACTACAACGCCGGCGGCCAAGTCGACACCGCCACCGGCGTCAAGACCGGCCACACCTACCCGTACCTGACCGGGCTGGCCTACGACAAGTTCGGCGCCCCCATCCAACAACAGACGGGCAACGGCACCACCACCACCAGGGCGTTCGACCCCATCACCCGCCGCCTCAACACCCTGAAATCGACACTGTCGGCAGACCACGGCAGCTACGTGTTCCAGAACCTCAACTACACCTACGACAACACCGGCAACATCACCAAACAAACCAACACCATCACCCTGCCCCCCGGCCCGCAGGTCGGCACCCAGGTCGGCGGACCCAGCACCGAGAACTACCGCTACGACGACCTCTACCGCCTGATCCACGCCGACGGCAGCTACACCCCCGCCGCGAACAAAACCGACACCTACACCCTCGACACTTCGTACAACGCCCTCTCCGACATCACCAACAAAACCCAGACCCGCAGCATCACCACCGGAACCAACACCGCCACCCCCGACGCAGGCCTGACCTACAACAACACCTACACCTACCCCACCCCAGGCCCCACCACCAGCCAGCCGCACGCCGCCCAAACCATCGGCAACACCACCCAAGGCAACACCACCTACCTTTACGACCCGAACGGGAACCAGACCTCGGTCAACAACCCCACCGGCGGCCGCCGCCAACTCATCTGGGACGAAAACAGCCGGCTCGAATGCACCCACGAAAACACCCAAACCACCACCCTGCCCCAAACCCCGGCCTCGTGTGACAACACCGGCGGCACCACCACCAGCCGCTACCTCTACAACCCCGGAGGCGAACGCGTCGAAAAAATCGACTCAAACACCCACATCTACCCCAACCAGAACTACTCCACCACCGACGGCAAAGCCTACAAACACATCTACATCAACGGCGCCAAACTCCTCACCCAACAGGTCGAGGCCGACCAGCAAACCGAGAACCTCCAATACTGGGACCACCCCGACCACCAAAACTCCACCAGCTACATCACCGACGCGAACGGCGGGATCGCCGAACACATCAACTACATCCCCGGCGGCGAAACCTGGAACGACGAACACCCCACACAACCCATCCCCACCCAATACACCGGCCAAGAACACGACACCCAAACCAACCTCTACTACAACCACGCCCGCTACTACGACCCCCACACCAACACCTTCACAGCAACCGACCCAGCCCTCCCCAGCAACGCCACCAACACCACCAGCCTCGCCACCTACACCTACGCAGCAGCCAACCCCATCACCTACACCGACCCTGACGGTCAGGCACCCAGCGACAGCACTCTGGTCGCCCGCGGTGGCGGCAGACCCGCCAGCAACGGCCGCACGCCCATCGCTACCGGAGGTGGTGATCTCCATCCGGGCGTAGTAACCATCAGAATGTATTCATTGCCAGAATTTGGACCGGGCACCCACTTCAAGCCAGGTATTTATACGGTGACCACGGTAAACACCGAAGGAAAAGCAGTTACCACGTACAATAAGGACGGCGTGATAGTCGAAGGAACTCCATCGACACAGCCGATCGGCCAACCGATAGAAAAAGTGGCACAGAACGTCAATCTTGCCCAGATCACTCAACTCAATTCAATTGGAACCACGACAGAGAACCTCCCGTCGGGGCACGTGAGAAAGATCCTGAAGGCTGGCCGTGTACGCGGCGAAGACCCGGGCGGCCTAGCTATAGAGTGGGACTTTCTCAGGGCGTATCTCGGCACCCCAGAGCCACCAGCGATCCCCATGCCACGCGCACCTGGTCTTGAGGAACCAGACGTGTCGACAACAGCGGTAGGGGGCACAGCCAGAGACAACGCAGTAGAGCTGCCCGGCCCCTATACTCGAGCCCCTGGTGTTCGTTCACCCAGTCCGGCGCCTCGCGGGTATCGAGGAGTCATGATGGGGGGACGAGCCGTCGCACTGGGCGGCTTCGCGGCCTGGGTCGGGATCGGCCTCTACTCGGACTATGGGATTCACCAGGACGCTGAGGACCAGGGCGTCTCGACGAGCGATATCTACGATCAACAGGCTGGCGCCAACGGCGGGGTATACAAGTCTGGATGGCTGCCAGGCCTTGTATTCGACAGATGCAGCTACAGCCCAGCAGCCTGTCCGGGGGGCGAGGTCCAGTAAGCAAGCCAGCGGTTGGGCAGTTTCGCTGCCCAACCGCTGACAATCTCACCAAGTCCGTGCGCGATCGCCGACATCTTCAGTCAAGTGCTGAGAATCACGTCAGTGTGCACGTGGTCGAGGTACATGTTTTCTGCACGAGCTCCAGACAATCTGGTCCGGCCGAGCTCATCAGGCGACGAAGACCGCGGTCGGTTTTGCCAGCGGGCCATGCGGTTCGTAGAGCGCCAGGAACGTGCCCGCCGGGTCGAACATGGCTGTCTGCCCGGGCGACAGGTTCAGCCCGGGCAGGGGGCGGCCGGTGCGGATCGCGGCTGCCTGGGTGGCGTCCGCGTCGTAGCGTGGAAAGGTGCCGGCGGCGACGTCCGCGATCGGCAGCCAGTCGAACGACTTCGCCAGCGCCTCGAGCGAATGCGCCACCGACAGGTCGAACGAGCCGACCCGGGTCCGGCGCAGTGCGGTCAGGTGACCGCCGACGCCGAGCTCGGCGCCGAGGTCGCGGGCCAGCGCCCGGATGTACGTACCGCTCGAGCAGTCCACCGAGACGTCGACGGAGATCCCATCGGCGTCCGGCCGGACGTCGAGGATGTCGTACCGGGACACCGTCACCGCGCGGGCCTTGAGCGCGACCTCCTCGCCGGCCCGGACGCGCTCGTACGCGCGCCGGCCGTCGACCTTGATCGCCGACACCTTCGACGGCACCTGCGAGACCTCGCCCCGGAACCCCTCGACCGCGGCCGAGATCGCCTCCGCGGTGACGCCGTCGACCGGCGCGGTCTCCAGTACCTCGCCCTCGGCGTCGTCGGTGGTCGTGGTGGCGCCGAGCCGGATCGTCGCGTCGTACGACTTGTCGGCCAGCTGCAGGTGTCCCAGCAGCCGGGTGGCGCGGTTGATCCCGACGACCAGTACGCCGGTCGCCATCGGGTCCAGCGTGCCGGCATGCCCTACCTTGCGGGTACCGGCCAGCTTGCGGATCCGGGCGACGACGGTGTGCGAGGTCAGGCCGGCCGGCTTGTCGACGACCACGATCCCGTCGGACGCCGAAGTGAAGTCCGGGGTCAAGTCAGTCCTGCTCGTCCTCGTCGGCCGGGTCCGAGTCGTCGTGCGGCCGCTTGTACGGGTCGGCGTCACCGGCAGGCTTGGCGCCCGCGGCGGCCTTGGCCACCTCGGCATCAGCCGTCCGGGCCTTCTCCAGCAGCTCCTCGATGTGCCCGGCGGACTCCGGGACGGCGTCCAGGAAGAACGCGACGCTCGGCGTGTGCCGCAGGCCCAGCGCCTTGCCGACCTCGCTGCGGATCAGGCCGCGCGCCGACTCCAGCGCGGCGGCCGTGTTCGCCCGCGCCTGCTCGTCGCCGTACACCGTGTAGAAGACGCTGGCCTCGCGCAGGTCGCCGGTCAGCCGCGCGTCGGTGACCGTGACGAACCCGAGCCGCGGGTCCTTGACCCGGCGCTCCAGCAGCTCCGCGACGAGCACCTGGATCCGGTCGGCCAGCTGCTTCGCCCTTGCTTCACCCATCAGGGCTCACTCCCTCATTCATGAACAACGTCCGGAGAGACCGCAGTCTCTCCGGACGCTACTCCTCGGTGACCCGCGCCGGGTCACCGCCTACGTCAGCTGCGCGGCTTCTCGCGCAGTTCGAACGCCTCGACGACGTCGCCGATCTTGATGTCGTTGAAGTTGTTGATGGTCAGACCGCACTCGAAGCCCTCGCGGACCTCGGACGCGTCGTCCTTGAACCTCTTCAGCGACGACAGTTCGGTGTTGTCGAGGACGACCGAGCCGTCCCGGATCAACCGGACCTTGGCGTTCCGCTTGATCAGGCCGCTGGTCACCCAGCAACCGGCGATGTTGCCCACCTTCGAGGAGCGGAAGATCTCCCGGATCTCGGCCTGGCCGAGGGTGACCTCCTCGTAGATCGGCTTCAGCATGCCCTTCAGGGCCGCCTCGATGTCGTCGATCGCCGAGTAGATGACCGAGTAGTACCGGACATCCACGCCCTCGCGCTCGGCCAGGTCACCGGCCTTGCCCGCCGGCCGCACGTTGAAGCCGATGATGACGGCGTTCGACGCGATGGCCAGGTTGACGTCGTTCTCGTTGATCGCACCGACGCCGCGGTCGATGATCCGCAACGACACCTCGTCGCCGACCTCGATCCGGACCAGGGCGTCTTCCAGCGCCTCGACCGAACCGGACACGTCGCCCTTGAGGATCAGCAGCAGCTCCTGGGTCTCGCCCTTCTCCATCGAGGCCATGAAGTCCTCGAGGGTACGACGGACGCGACGCTTCGCGTTCGCCGCCGCCCGGGCACGGGCCTCCCGCTTCTCGGCGATCTGCCGGGCCCGGCGGTCGTCGTCGACGACCAGGAACTTGTCGCCCGCACCCGGTACCGCGGTCAGACCGAGCACCAGGACCGGACGCGACGGGGTCGCCTCCTCGACGTTGTTGCCGTGCTCGTCGAGCATGGCCCGGACCCGGCCGTACGCCGGACCGACCACCATCGAGTCGCCGACCCGGAGCGTGCCGCGCTGCACCAGCACGGTCGCCACCGGACCACGGCCCTTGTCGAGGTTGGCCTCGATCGCGATGCCCTCGGCGTGCATGTGCGGGTTGGCCCGCAGGTCCAGCGCCGCGTCCGCGGTCAGCACGACGCCCTCGAGCAGGCCGTCGATGTTGATCCGGGACTTGGCCGACACGTCGATGAACATCGTGTCGCCGCCGTACTCCTCGGGCACCAGGCCGTACTCGGTCAGCTGACCGCGCACCTTGGTCGGGTCCGCCGCCGGGACGTCGATCTTGTTGACCGCGACCACGATCGGGACACCCGCCGCACGGGCGTGGTTCAGCGCCTCGATCGTCTGCGGCATCACGCCGTCGTCGGCCGCGACCACCAGGATGACGATGTCGGTGGCCTGCGCACCACGGGCACGCATGGCGGTGAACGCCTCGTGACCCGGGGTGTCGACGAAGGTGATCGCACGCTGCTGGCCGTCGACCTCGGTCGTCACCTGGTACGCACCGATGTGCTGGGTGATACCGCCGGCCTCGTCGGCCACGACGTTCGCCATCCGGATCGCGTCCAGCAGCTTCGTCTTACCGTGGTCGACGTGACCCATCACGGTCACCACCGGCGGCCGCGGAGCCAGGTCGCCCTCGTCGCCCTCGTCGGCACCGAACTCGATGTCGAACGACTGCAGCAGCTCGCGGTCCTCGTCCTCCGGCGACACGATCTGGACGTCGTAGTTCAGCTCGGTACCGAGCAGCTCGAGCGTCTCCTCGTTCACCGACTGGGTCGCGGTGACCATCTCACCGAGGTGGAACAGCACCTGGACCAGCGACGCCGGGTCGACTCCGACCTTCTCGGCGAAGTCCGTCAGCGAGGCACCACGCGGCAGCTTCACGACCTCGCCGTCGCCGTGCTTGACGCGGACACCGCCGACCGCCGGGGCCTGCATGTTGTCGAATTCCTGGCGCTTGGCGCGCTTCGACTTGCGGCCACGACGGGCCGGACCGCCCGGACGCCCGAAGGCACCCTGCGTCCCACCCCGGCCCCGGTTGCCCGGACCCGGACGGCCACCGCCGCCACCGGGAGGACCGCTCGGGCCGCCGCCACCGGGACGGAAGCCGCCGCCGCCACCGCCGCCACCGCGCGGACCGGCACCCGGGCCACCGCCCGGACGGCCACCGCCGCCACCACGGCCACCACCCGGACCACCGGAGCCGCCACCGGGGCGGCCGGTGAACGTACCGGCCGAGGACTTCGGCATCATCGCCGGGTTCGGGCGCGGAGCACCCGGAACGCCGCCGCCGGCCGGACGCGGCCGGTCACCGCCGCCACCCTGGCCACCAGGTCCGCCGGAGCGGCCCTGCGGCGGGCGCGGCGTCGCACCGGCCGGGCTCGGGCCCCGCCGGTCGGAACCGCCACCACCCGGGCCCGGACGCGGTCCGCGTCCCATGCCCTGGGTCGAGCTGAACGGGTTGTTACCCGGCCGCGGCGCACCACCCGGAGCGCCACCCGGGCGCGGAGCGCCGGGACGCGGAGCACCCGGACGGGGCGCACCCGGACGCGGGCTGTCGGAGCGTGCCGAGCCACCGGGGCGCGCATCGCCGCCCGGACGCGGTCCGGCACCCGGACCACCCGGACGCGGGCCGCCACCCTGGCCACCCGGACGCGGGGTCGCACCCGGTACGGCCGGACGCGCGCCGGAACCCTGGCCGCCGGAAGCACCCGGACGGGCGCCCGGCGTACCCGGACGCGGTGCCGGGGTGTCGCCCGTACGACGGGCCGCCGGAGCGGACTGGGTCGCGCTGTCGGCCGCCCGGGCAGCGGGCGCCTCGAAGGCAGGGGTCGCCGGAGCGGCCGGTGCCTCCGCCGGAGCGGTGGCCGCCGGAGCCGCCGGAGCCGTCGCAGCGGTCTCCTGCCGCGGGCCGGGCTTCGGGCCCGGACGCGGACCCGGGCGGGCACCCGGGGCCGGAGCGGACGTCGCCGGCGTCTCAGCGGCCGGGGCCGCGGCGCGTGCCTCAGCCGGGGCCGAGGTCTCGGCCCGCGCCGCCGGAGCCGCGGGGCCCTCCGCGGCAGGCGTGACCGGCTCGGCAGCCGGAGCGGGACGCTCGGCCGGAGCCTTCGGGGTGGCCGGCTGGGCCGGCTTCGGTGCCGCGGGGGCGACCGGTGCGGTCGCCTGCGGCGCTGCGGACGTGCTCGCGGCAGCCTTCTTGGCCGCACGCTTCTTCGGCGGGTTCTTCTCGAACTCCTCCGCCAACCTCCGGACCACCGGCGCCTCGATCGTCGAGGATGCCGACCGGACGAACTCGCCCATGTCGTTCAGTCTGGTCAGAACGACCTTGCTGGTAACTCCGAGCTCCTTCGCGAGCTCGTAGACCCGGACCTTTGCCACTACTCTCCCTCTGGTCCGAGCCTGGGGCGCGGACCGTTAGTTGACGTACGTGCTCATCGCTTTGCACTCATCGGTAGACACTCATCGAGTGGTCATGAGTCGATGACCCGCCTTCATGTCGGTCACGACGGTCCGGTCAGACCGCCGCGGACGGCCGGTTGGCCGCCGTGTGTACTGCTTCTTGCTTATCACGCTGCTCGACGTACTCGCGCAGGCCGGTCACGTCCAGCGGACCCGGGACCTTGAAGGCCCGTGGGAACGCCTTGCGCCGGACGGCGAGCTCGAAACACTCGGTCGTGGGGTGCAGGTGCGCCCCTCGCCCGGGTGCCCGACGAGCGGGATCCGGAAGCACATGTCCTCCGGAAGCCGTCATCCGCAGCAGGTCAGCCGGACTGCTCCGCTTCCGGCACCCGATGCAGGTACGCTCCGCAGGCTTGCCTGGGCGCGCGGCTGCAGTCACTGTCAGGTGATCCTCGGGGTGTGGTTGCGACTCAGTCGACCGACCGAGCAACTAGTCTACCTTCTCTGCCTCAGGCGTCACATCGGTATCCGGCCGGATGTCGATCCGCCAGCCCGTGAGCCGGGCCGCGAGCCGCGCGTTCTGGCCTTCCTTGCCGATCGCGAGCGACAGCTGGTAGTCGGGGACGACGACGCGCGCCGCACGGGCCGCGGCGTCCACCACCTCGACAGACGTAACCTGCGCCGGGGACAGCGCATTCCCGACGAAGGTCGCCGGGTCGTCGCTGTGGTCGATGATGTCGATCTTCTCGCCGTGCAGCTCGTGCATGATGTTCCGCACCCGCTGGCCCATCGGGCCGATGCAGGCGCCCTTGCCGTTCACCGACGGGTTCAGGGTCCGGACGGCGATCTTGGTCCGGTGACCGGCCTCACGGGCGATCGCGGTGATCTCGACCGTACCGTCGGCGATCTCCGGGACCTCCAGCGCGAACAGCTTCTTCACCAGGTTCGGGTGGGTCCGGCTGACCGTGATCTGCGGACCCTTGAAGCCCTTCCGGACGCCGACCACGTACACCCGCAGCCGGGAGCCGTGCTCGTACTGCTCCCCCGGCACCTGCTCGGGCGCCGGCAGCACGGCCTCGATCTTGCCGAGGTCGACCATCACCGAGCGCGGGTCGCGGCCCTGCTGGACGACGCCGGACACGATGTCGCCCTCCTTGCCGGAGAACTCGCCGTACCGGACCTCGTCCTCGGCGTCGCGCAGCCGCTGCAGGATGATCTGCTTCGCCGTGGTCGCGGCGATCCGGCCGAAGTCGTGCGGGGTGTCGTCGTACTCGCGGGCCAGCGTGCCGTCCTCGGCGAGCTCGCGCGCGTACACGGTCACGTGCCCGGTCTTGCGGTCGAGCTCGGCGCGGGCGTGCTGCTGCGCGCCCTCGGTGCGGTGGTACGCGACCAGCAGCGCCTGCTCGATCGCCTCCACCACCACGTCCAGGGAGATGTCCTTCTCCCGTTCCAGTGACCGCAGCACGGCCATGTCGATGTCCATGTCAGTTCTCCTCCACCGTGCCGTCGGCAGGTGTATCAGGTTCGTCGTTGCCGGCAGCCCGGTTGAACTCGATCTGGACCTTGGCCTTGGCCACGTCGGCGTACGGCACGGTCTGCCGCTTGCCGTCGACATCCAGTTCGGCCGCCTCGTCGGAGGCGGACTTGATCCGGCCGGCGAGCGTACCGCCGGCCGTGAGGTTGATCTTCACGAGGCGGTCGAGGTTGCGCCGCCAGTGCCGGGGCAGGGTGAGCGGCCGGTCCACGCCGGGGCTGGAGACCTCCAGCGTGTACGCGCCCTCGCCCATGATGTCGTCGGCGTCGAGCGCCTTGGAGATCGCCCGGGTGACCTCGGCGACGTCGTCGAGGCTGATCCCGCCGTCGCGGTCGACCAGCACGCGCAGCAACCGGCGGCGGCCGGCCGGCGCGATGTCCGCGGCCTCCAGGTCGCAGCCGAACTGCTCGACGATCGGCCGCAGGAAGTTCTCGAGGCTCGTGGTGTCCGTGTGATCGGTCTTTCTGCTCACAGGTTGACCTGCCTCTCTCTCCAGTTGTGCACCCGTTGTGCGTCCCGGCCGTCCCACCGAGAGCAGTAGCCCACCATATCCGGCCCGTACCCGGATCCCGTTCACCGGCTCGGGCCGGGCCAGTCGCCGGCCTGTCGTGCGTCGGTCACCAGGTATCGTTCCCGCGTGCCTGAACGCCGCCTCACCCGTCGTGCCGTCGTCGCGACCGCCGCCCTCGTACCCGGTGCGGCCGTACTGGCCGGCTGCAAGGACGACCCGTCGGCCGGTTCGGGCCCGTCGGGCACCAAGGGCGCCGTGAACGGTACGACGACGTCACCGGACCCGGCCACGGAGACGCCGACGGCCGACCCGGCTGTCGTCGCCGCGCTCAGTGCCGCGGCGACCCAGGTGACTCAATTGTCCCAGCTCTACGCAACCGCGAGCCGGAAGTTCCCGGCGCTGCGGGCACAGCTCGCGGCCGGCGCGAAGTACCACGCGACGCACCTGGCGAAGCTCAAGGAGACGCAGGGCGTGACGGCCCAGGCAACCAAGGCCGCGGTCCTCGCGAGTTCGCAGGCCGCGATCGCCACCATCGCCAAGCAGGAACGCGCCGCCGCGACCGCTCACGTCGCGGCCGCGGCCAAGCTGTCCGGCGCGCCCGCCCGGCTGCTCGCCGAGATCGCCGCCTCCGAGACCCAGCTCGGCGCGACCCTGACCCCGGCGAAGAACAAGAAAGAGGCGGCCTCGTGAGCGAGCTGGATGCCCTGCAGGCCGCGCTTGCCGGGGAGCATGCCGCGTTGTACGGCGTCGGCGTGGCCGGCGGGAAGCTCAGCGGCGCCCGGTTCAACGTGGCGACCGAGCTGTTCGGGGCACACCGCGACAACCGCGACCACCTGAGCGCGCTGATCGTCGCCGCCGGGCAGACGCCGGTGGCGGCCCAACCGGCGTACGACCTCCCCCAGGCGGTCACGAACGCCGCCACGGCCGCCGCGCTGATCCTCTACGTCGAACGCCGGCTCGCCCCCGTGTACGGCGACCTCGTCGAGGCCGCCGAACAACCCGCCGTCCGCACCTTCGCGATCGACGCGCTCCTCACCGCCGCCACCAACCAACTCACCTGGGGCGGCACCCCGGCGGCCCTACCGGGTGCGGTCTCCTAGAGCGAGCGGACCCAGTTCTCCAGGAGGGTGGCGCCGGCGTCGCCGGACTTCTCGGGGTGGAACTGGGTCGCGGACAGCGGGCCGTTCTCGACCGCGGCGACGAACTTGTCGCCGCCGTACGTCGTCCACGTGACCAGCGGCGCGACCGAGGCGCGGGCGTCCTCGAGCTGCCAGGTGCGGACACCGTACGAGTGCACGAAGTAGAAGCGTTCCTTCTCGATGCCGTCGAACAGCCTCGTGCCGGACGGTACGTCGACCGTGTTCCAGCCCATGTGCGGTACCGGTTGGGCGTCCTCGGGCTGCAGGCGCTCGACCGTGCCCGGCCACTGCTCGCAGCCCTCGGTCTCGACGCCGTGCTCGATCCCGCGGCCGAACAGGATCTGCATGCCCACGCAGATCCCGAGTACCGGGCGGCCGCCGGTCAGCCGCCGGTCGACCGCGACGTCGCCGCGGACCGCCTTCAGACCGGTCATGCACGCCTCGAACGCGCCGACGCCCGGCACCAGCAGCCCGTCGGCGTTGCAGGCCGCGTCGAAGTCCGCGGTCACGGTGACGTCGGCGCCGACACGCTGCAGCGCCCGCTCCCCCGACCTGATGTTGCCGCTGCCGTAGTCGAGCAGCACAACGCTCTTCGTCACAGTGCGGACCTCACAGGGCGCCCTTGGTGGACGGGATGCCCGGCTGCCGCGGGTCCAGCTCGGCGGCCGCCCGCAGCGCCCGCGCGAACGCCTTGAACTGTGCCTCGACGATGTGGTGCGGGTCGCGTCCCGACAGCACCCGGATGTGGATGCAGATCGCGGCGTTGAACGCCAGCGTCTCGAACACGTGCTGGGTCAGCGAACCGGCGTAGTCGCCGCCGATGATCGCGTACACCTGCCCCTCCGGTTCACCGGTGTGCACACAGTACGGCCGGCCGGACAGGTCGACCGTGCAGTGCACGAGCGCCTCGTCCAACGGCACCGTGGCGTCGCCGAACCGCCGGATGCCGCGCTTGTCGCCCAAGGCCTCGCGGAGCGCCTGGCCGATGCCGATCGCGGTGTCCTCGACGGTGTGGTGCGCATCGATCTCCAGGTCGCCGACCGTGTTCACGTGCAGGTCGAGCAGCGCGTGCTTGGCCAGTGCGTTCAGCATGTGGTCGTAGAAGCCGACTCCGGTGGAGATGTCGGCCCGGCCCTCGCCGTCCAGGTTCAGCTCGACCAGGACCTTCGACTCACTCGTCTCGCGGTCGATCCGCGCGGTGCGGGTCATCAGTGCCTTCCCGTGTCTGTCTTGAGGATGCGTTCCAGCGAGGCGCGGAACGCCGCCATCTCCTCGCTGGTGCCGATCGAGACCCGGAGCCAGCCGTCCGGCCCGGTCTCGCGGATCAGTACGCCGTCGTCCAGCAACGCCTGCCAGACCGCGTGCCGGTCCGCGAACGTCCCGAACAGCACGAAGTTCGCGTCCGAGTCGACCGCGCGCAGGCCCAGCGAACGCAGCCAGTCGACGGTCTCGTCCCGCGCGGCGCGGAGCCGCTCGACCCGGCCGAGCAGCTCGTCGGCGTGCCGCAGCGCCGCGCGGGCGGTCGCCTGCGTGACCGCCGACAGGTGGTACGGCAGCCGGACGATCCGCAGCGCGTCCACGAACTGCTTGCTCGCGGCAAGGTATCCGACCCGCCCGCCGGCCATCGCGAACGCCTTCGACATCGTCCGGGAGACGGCCAGGTTCGGGTACGACGGCAGCAACGACACCGCGCTGGGCGTCCCGGCCCGGCGGAACTCGGCGTACGCCTCGTCGACCACCACGACCGACCCGAGCGCCGCGGCCTGCGCGACGATCGCCTCGGTCACGTCGATCGGCAGCGCCGTACCGGTCGGGTTGTTCGGCGAGGCGAGCAGCACGACCGACGGGCGGTGCCGGGAGATCGCGGCGATCGCCTTGCTCCGGTCGAGGGTGAAGTCCTCGGCGCGACGGCCGGTGACCCACGCGGTGTTCGTGTCGCGCGCGTACTCCGGGTACATCGAGTAGGTCGGGGCGAACGACAGCGCCGTACGACCCGGGCCGCCGAAGGCCTGCAGGATGTGCAACATGACCTCGTTGGACCCGTTGGCCGCCCACAGTTGCTCCGGCTCCAGGTGCGCGCCGGACTCACGGGCAAGGTATGCCGCGAGGTCCGCGCGCAGGCCCAGGAACTCGCGGTCCGGGTAGCGGTTCATGCCACGGGCTGCCTCCGCCACCGAGGCGGCGACGTCCTGCACCGTGTCCTCGCTCGGCGGGTACGGGTTCTCGTTGACGTTCAGCAGGACCGGAACGTCCAGCTGCGGGGCACCGTACGGCTCGAAGCTCTTCAGCTCCTCGCGGATCGGCAACCCGTCGAAGCGCCCCATCAGCTCTCCCCTGGGAAGCGTGCCGACACCGCGGCGCCGTGGGCGGGCAGGTCCTCGGCGTTCGCGAGCGCGAGCACGTGGCCGGCGACCTCGTGCAGCGCGTCACGGGAGTAGTTGACGACGTGCACGGCCTTCAGGAAGCTGCGCACGGACAGGCCGGACGAGTGGCAGGCGCAACCGGCCGTGGGGAGGACGTGGTTGGATCCGGCGCAGTAGTCGCCGAGCGAGACCGGCGACCAGCTGCCGACGAAGATCGCGCCGGCGTTGGTGATCTGGCCGGCGCGCTCCTCGGCGTCCGCGGTCTGGATCTCCAGGTGTTCGGCGGCGTAGGCGTTCACGACGGCCGTGCCCTGGTCCAGATCGTCGACCAGTACGACAGCGGACTGCTGTCCCGACAGCGCTTCGGTGACACGCTCGGCATGCTTGGTCCGCGCCACCTGGACCGGGAGCTCGGCCTCCACCGCGGCAGCGAGGGTCTCCGACGGCGTGACCAGCACGCTGGCGGCCATCGGGTCGTGCTCGGCCTGGCTGATCAGGTCAGCGGCGACGTGCTTCGGGTCCGCGGTGTCGTCGGCGAGGATCGCGATCTCGGTCGGGCCCGCCTCGGAGTCGATCCCCACCTCTCCGAGCAGGGCGCGCTTGGCGGCGACCACGTAGATGTTGCCCGGACCGGTGATCAGGTTGACCTTCGGGCACCCGTCGAAGCCGTACGCGAACCCGGCGATCGCCTGCGCGCCACCCATCGCGTACACCTCCTCGATGCCGAGCAGCGCACACACCGCGAGCACCGTCGGGTGCGGCAATCCGCCGAACTCCTTCTGGGGCGGGGACGCCACGGCGAGGGACGGCACGCCGGCGACCTGGGCCGGTACGACGTTCATGACCACGCTGGACGCCAGCGGCGCGCGGCCGCCCGGGACGTACAGCCCGACGCGCTGCACCGGGACGAACCGCTGCGTCACCCGGCCGCCCGGTGCGGGCTCGGAGGCGATGTCGGCGGTGAGCTCGTCCTGGCTGACCTCACGGACCCGGCGGATCGACTCCTCGAAGGCGCTCCGCACCTGCGGGTCGAGCTCCTCCAGCGCGGTCTTCAGCGCCGCCGCGGGCACCCGGACGTCCTCGACGCGGACATGGTCGAACTTCTCGCCGTACTCCCTGATCGCCTCGAGGCCGCGATGGCGGACGTCCAGGCAGATCGGTCGGACGACGTCGAGGGCAGCCTCGACGTCGAACACGGCTCGGGGGACGAGGGCTTGGAGGGCTTGGAGGTTCAGCACCTCTCCAGCTGCCACTCGGCCCCGCAGGTCGACGCGGCGAATCATGGCGTCAGTCTAGTTGGGCGCCGCCTCCCGGTCCGACCGGTATCCACAACCCGGCCGGACACGAGAGGCAGCCCGTACGGTCAGCCGAAGCGGATCGCGTCCGTCACGGTCTGCACGGTCCGGTTGCCGTCA
Organism: Kribbella sp. NPDC004536; assembly: GCF_042873835.1. NCBI lineage: Bacteria > Bacillati > Actinomycetota > Actinomycetes > Propionibacteriales > Kribbellaceae > Kribbella > Kribbella sp. NPDC004536. Next base: position 16,164 of record NZ_JBIALY010000005.1, read on the forward strand.
CCGTCGACGACCTCGGCCCGCAGCGACACCGACGGCCCGGGCGGTGCCGGGAACTGGGCGACGTACCGGCCCGGGGCCTTTTGGACGAGCTTCGCCTGCTGCCAACCGGCTCCACTGGCGTACTCGACCGTGAATCGGTCGATCCGGGGCAGTTCGGCGCCCGGCTGGTGGTCGAGCACGACAGGCACCGACAGGACCGATGTACGCGGCGTCAGGTTGTGATCGTCGACAACCGGCTGATACCGAACCCCGAGCACCGGCAGCATCACAGCAGTGGTACTAGCGGCTGACCGGAATATCCACGAGTACTCGACCTTGGTGCTGAAGCGGGACACCGAGTGCCGGTCGAGCGTGCTCACCAGCTTGTAGGTGGCCGGCTCCGCCGGCAGGTTCAGCGGGTTCGCGAACCCGAAGCGGTCGTCGTACGACGACAACAGCACGTCGTCGCGGTAGAGCTTCGTACTCAGGCTGTCGGCCACCGACCCGTCGCCACCGCTCGACCCGCCGCCGGCATCGGCAAGCGGGAAGACGCTGATCCCGAGCACGTCCTGGTCCCGCCACGCGGACCCGGGCGCCGGTGTGAACGCGGCGCGGTTGAACGTCTCCCGGTAGCGCTGCCCGGCCCGGTACGGGGCCGCGGCCCGGTTCATGCTCGTCACGACGACGTCCGGAGCCGCCGGGTCGTACTCGTCGACGCCGGTGCTGACCTCGCTCGCCAGGCTCTGGTCGGGCGCCGGGTCGTGGAAGAGCACCCGGGCAGCCGGCAGGGCGTAGCCGAGGTTGTCGCCGTAGCCCCATCCCCACCCGGTGCCGACGACGGCCTTGCGGTCCGAGGTCGCGTTGAACGTCTGGTCGACGCGCGCCAGCTTCGCCGGGTCCAACGTCCGCCGGACGCCGGTCGGGAACTTCCCGTCGAGCTTGTCGAGCTGCACAAAGCTGTACGGCGAGTTGTCGAACGTGCCGTCCTTCGCGCGACGCGCCCACCGCGTGCTCAGGTAGCCGACCGCGCCCGGAGCGGGCGGTCCGACCTGGGCCGTGAACATCGCCGTGGGATCGTCGAAGCCGTACATCAGACCGAAGTACCAGTCGTCGGGCATCTTGAGGCCTGCCGTCCCGACGGTCAGCGCAGCATCCGTCCGCGGTAAGGAGACCTGGACAGGCCGGGCGTTACGCGCGTCCATGACGACCGTGGTCTCGCCGGTGAGATGCAGCAACGGCTGGACCATCCGGTAGACGACCGGCTCACGTCCGGTCCGCGGGACCTCCAGGGACGTACTGAGCATGTAGTCGTCCTTGGGCAGCCTGATCTTCGCCGTACCACTGGGGTCCTGGAGCTCGGTCGGCCAGTCCTCGCGGGTGAACGCCAGCGTGTCCGCGTCCGGCGCAGGCTTCCCATCGGGACCGATCGTCTTGACGGTCAGCGTGTAGTGCTCGGTCTCCTTGTAGATCGCGATCGTCGTACTCACGGACCGGTCCCCGGCAGTGGCGATGACACGGCCGCCGTAGTAGCCGTTCGGGCCTTGGTTGTTGGTGTTCACCGTGACCGGGACGGATGCGGTACTACCCGCGGCGACCGTCAGCGTGGTAGCTCCGAGCTGTACGGGCGCTGGGTTGCCGTCGGGGTCCTGCAGCATCGCTGTGAGGTTCAGCTCGATCGGGGTCTTGCTGTCGTTGCGGTAGGTCAGGGTCTTGGTGATCGGCTGGTCGTCGTCGTGTGGGTACGTCGCCGTACCGAACGAGAGCGTGTTGGTCTCCGGCGCGAACGTCGTGGAGATCGCCTTCGCGACGTCGACCCGGCCGTTGCCCTGCTGAAAGGTCGACTGGCCGTCGAGCTGCTTGGCGGTCGCAGCGAGTTGGGCCTTGAGCTTGGGCGCGGTCCAGTCCGGGTGCTCCTGCGCGAGGATCGCGGCCGCACCGGCGACGTGCGGTGTCGCCATCGACGTACCGCTGAGCTGGGTGTAGTACTCGTCGACCGGCGTGCCGATCTGGCCGTCCTTGGCGCGGGCGGCGACGATGCCGACGCCAGGTGCGGTCACGTCCGGCTTCACCGCACCGTCGAGCCGCGGTCCGCGGCTGGAGAAGTCCGCCAGCTGGTCCTGCTTGTCGACGGCACCGACCGTGAGCGCGGCGTCGGCGCTGCCCGGCGACTCGATCGTCTGTCGGCCGCCCTCCCCGGAGTTGCCCGCCGCGACGACGAACAGCGCGCCCGTCTGCGCGGTGAGCCGGTTGATCGCCTCCTCCACCGGGTCGACCTCCGGGGTGTCCGGGCCGCCGATGCTGACGTTGACGACCTTTGCCTTCACGTCGTTCGCGGCCCATTCCAGGCCGGCGATCATGCTCGACTCGGAGCAGCCGGTCTGGTCGCAGACCTTGGCGTCGTACAGGCGGGCGCCGGGCGCGACACCCTTGTACTTGCCGTTCGAGGCGGCGGCACTGCCCGCGATGATGCTCGCCACGTGGGTGCCGTGGCCGAGCTGGTCGCCGTCGGGGTCGGTGGTGAAGTTGCGTTCACCCGCGAGGACGGCCTTGAGGTCAGGGTGGTTCGGGTCGATGCCGCTGTCGACCACCGCGACCGGTACGCCCGCCCCGGTGTAGCCGGCCGCCCAGGCGATCGGGGCACCGATCTGCGGTACGGACCGGTCGAGCGTCGGCTGCAGTTTGCCGTCGAGCCACACCTTCTTGATCCCTGCTTGGCTGAGGAACGCCGCCGTACTGCGCTTGCCGACCTTGACGGCCGATGCGCCGATGGCCGGTAGCGGGCGGGCGCCGGCCGGAGCCTTCGCCTGGGCGTCGTAGCTGACGATGAGCGGGATCTGCGACGTCTTGCGGTCGTCCAGGCCTTGTCGGATCAGGCCGGCGACGTCGAAGAGCCGGCGGTCGAGCTTGCCGCTCGCCACGTCGTGCGCGACGTCCGACGGGATCACGTACAGCTGGTCCTTTCCGACCCGCTGCTCGAACTGCACCTTCCGCCCGGTCCCGGGCGTGACCCGGACCGCACCACCCTTGCCGACCACAACACGGTCGCCGGTGACCAGGGTCACCTGTCCCATGGGCAGCGTCGAGCCTTTCAGCGGTGGTTTCGTTGCCGTCGGCGACGGGTCGGCCGCCTGCCCGGCCACTGCCGGTGAGCTGCCGGTGAGCGGCCAGCTCAGCAGGCCTCCCACCAGCAGCACACCGGCGATCACCTTCGGCGTACGTCTGTTCTGCATGCATCCTCCAGGTCGCGACGTTTCGTCACGGTGAAGGACGCTCCAGCCCCTGAATAGCTGCGTCGCCCCGGTTGGGGGCGCCGTCCACTAGGCTCGACTGCATGGACTCCCGCCTGCCGTTGCTCACTGTCGACACGGTGATCTTTCCCGGGCTGGTGCTGGCGATTCCGGTGACCGACGTGCAGGGCCGTGCGGTGGTCCGCGACCTGGTCGAGAACGGCGGCGAACTGGTCTGCGGCGCGCTCGCCGTCCGGGACGGGTACGAGCTGGGTGAGCGGGTGTTCCGGTCGCTGTACGGCACCGGCTGTGCCGCGACGATCTCCGAGATCGCGGTGGACGCCGACGACGAGGGCCCGATCGAGGTGACGCTGACCGGGAACCGCCGGTTCAAGGTCAGCGAGCTCGACGGCAGCGGCGACTACCTGGTCGCCGACGTCGAATGGCTGGCCGACGACCTCGGCGACGACCCGTTGGGCACGGCAACGATCGCGCTGGAGCGCTTCCGCAAGTACGCCGAGGCCGTCAGCGAGATCAGCCGCCCCGGCCTGCATCTCGGCGACCTCCCCGACAACCCCAGCACGCTGTCGTACCTGATGTCGGCCGCGATGAAGCTGATGACGCCGGACCGCCAGAAGCTGCTCGAGGCCCCCGACGCCACCAACCGCCTGACCCAACTGGTCGGCCTCCTCGACAACGAACTGGCCGCCATCAAGGCCCTCCCCTCGCTGCCCGCCACCGACCTGATCAGCTGGTCCACCCTCTCCCCCAACTGACTCCTACCGAAACGAATCCCACGGCGGTATGGTTTTGGTATGAGCAAACAGATCACCGTGCGGTTGCCGGACGACCTGGTCGACTTCATGGACGAGCTCGTCGCGACCGACAAAGCGACGAGCCGGGCGTCCGTGGTCGCCCGGGCGATGGAACGCGAACGCCGCCGCGAACTGGCCGCGCGGGACCTCGCCGTCCTCAGCGAGCACGGCGGGTACGACGACCTCGAGGGCCTCGCCCCGGCCGCCGCCGGCACCGTTCTCGACCTCGACTGAGTACGACACCGTGCGTCCACTGCACATCGCCCGGCTCGACAAACCCCGCCCCGTGGTGGTGCTGACCCGCGAACTCATCCGCCCGCGCCTGACCAACGTCACGGTCGCGCCGATCACGAGCACGATCCGCGGCCTGTCCACCGAGGTACTCGTCGGCCCGGACAACGGCCTGGACCATCCGAGCGCAATCTCGTGCGACAACATCCAGACCATCCCGAAGAGCCAGCTCGGCCGGCTCATCGGCTACCTCCACCCCGACCAGGAACCCGCCCTGGCCGAGGCGATCAACCTCGCGTTCGACCTGGAGCTCTAGCCCAGTTTGGAGATGTCGCGGACGGCGCCCTTGTCGGCGCTGGTGGCCATCGCCGCGTAGGTCTTCAGCGCGCTGGACACCTTGCGGTCACGATCCTTCGGCGCGTACACGCCGTTCAGCGCGGCGTCGCGGGCGGCCAGCTCCTCGTCGGAGACCAGCAGCTCGATCGAGCGGTTCGGGATGTCGATCTTGATCCGGTCCCCGTCCTGGACCAGCGCGATCGTCCCGCCGGAGGCCGCCTCGGGCGACGCGTGCCCGATCGACAGTCCCGACGTACCACCGGAGAACCGGCCGTCGGTGATCAGCGCGCAGACCTTGCCGAGGCCGCGGCCCTTCAGGTACGAGGTCGGGTACAGCATCTCCTGCATGCCCGGCCCGCCCTTCGGGCCTTCGTAGCGGATCACGACCACGTCGCCGGGCTGGATCTGCTTGGTCAGGATCTTCTCGACGGCCTGCTCCTGCGACTCGCACACCACCGCGGGACCCTCGAACGTCCAGATCGACTCGTCCACGCCCGCGGTCTTCACGACACAGCCGTCGACGGCCAGGTTGCCCTTCAGTACGGCGAGACCGCCGTCCTTGGAGTACGCGTGCTCGCGGTCGCGGATGCACCCGTTCGCCGCGTCGGTGTCCAGGGTCTCCCAGCGCTCCGACTGCGAGAACGCGGTCGCCGACCGCTTGCAGCCCGGCGCGGCGTGCCACAGCTCGACGGCCTCCGGCGACGGCGAACCGCCGCGCAGGTCCCAGGTCTTCAGCCACTCGTCGATCGAGTCGCTGTGCACGGTGTGGATGTTCTGGTTCAGCAGGCCGGCCCGGTGCAGTTCACCGAGGATCGCGGGGATGCCGCCGGCGCGGTGCACGTCCTCCATGTAGTACGTGCCCTGCGGGGCGACGTTCGGCGCGACCTTCGCCAGGCACGGGACCCGGCGGGACACCGCGTTGATGTCGTCCAGGTCGAAGCCGACCTCGGCCTCCTGCGCGGCAGCCAGCAGGTGCAGGATCGTGTTGGTCGATCCGCCCATCGCGATGTCCAGGGCCATCGCGTTGCCGAAGGCCTCCTTGGTCGCGATGTTCCGCGGCAGCACGGTGGCGTCGTCGTTGTCGTAGTACCGCTTGGTGATCTCGACGACGGTCTGGCCGGCCTTCTCGTACAGCGCGCGGCGGGCGGTGTGGGTGGCCAGTACGGACCCGTTGCCGGGCAGCGACAGGCCGATCGCCTCGGTCAGGCAGTTCATCGAGTTCGCGGTGAACATGCCCGAACAGGAACCGCAGGTCGGGCAGGCGTTCTCCTCGATCCGCAGGATGTCGGCGTCGGACACGTTCTCGTTGACGGCCTCGGACATCGCGTCGATCAGGTCGAGCTTGCGGACCGTACCGTCGACCAGCGTCGCGCGGCCGGCCTCCATCGGGCCGCCGGAGACGAACACGGTCGGGATGTTCAGCCGGAGCGCGGCGTTCAGCATGCCCGGCGTGATCTTGTCGCAGTTCGAGATGCAGACCAGGGCGTCCGCGCAGTGCGCCTCGACCATGTACTCGACCGAGTCCGCGATCAGGTCCCGCGACGGCAGGCTGTAGAGCATGCCGCCGTGGCCCATCGCGATCCCGTCGTCGACTGCGATCGTGTTGAACTCGCGGGCGATTCCGCCGGCCGCGTGGATCGCCTCGGACACGATCCGGCCGACCGGGGCCAGGTGGGTGTGACCGGGGACGAACTCGGTGAAGCTGTTCGCCACCGCGATGATCGGCTTCCCGAAGTCCTCCCGGGCTACCCCCGAGGCCTGCATGAGCGCGCGGGCGCCCGCCATGTTGCGGCCGTGGGTGACAGTACGGGACCTCAGAGCAGGCACGACGATCTCTCCTTGCGGCTAGTACGTATCTCTCGATAGTGCCACGCCGGTCCGGATGGCGGTACGCCGGTCCCGGATGACGGATCCTCCAGCGCCACCCCGGCACCGTATCTTGGCCGCGTGAGCACAACTGGGGACACCGATCCAATGGTCCGCTTCGCGTCGGCGGGCACGGCACGTAGCACTCTCCAGGCATGGGCGGACGGCGCGTACGTCCTGCACCTGCTGACCGCCGTACGCGACAAGGGGTGGACGGCCTTCCTGACCGAATCGCGCTCCGTCGAGGACCTGGCGGCGTACTCCGGCCTCACGCCGGAACGGGTCGCGGACATCGTCGACGTGCTCGAGGCGTACGGCGTGGTCGGCCGGCGCGAGGAGACGGTCCGGCTGACGGCGGAGTTCGCGGCGCTGTCCGCCGACGACGCGTGGGTCGGCCTCGACGAGTTGCTCGACCGGATCGAGCTGACGGCGCGGCTGGTACCGGCGACCGCCGAGGCCGGTCCCCTGCCGCTGGCCGAATCCGACGCGCTGGTGGTCGCGCGCTCCTCCGGCGGCAACTCGACCCGCATCACCCGGGCCTTGTTCGACCAGCTGTTCCTGCCCAAGCTCCCCGAGCTGATCGACGTCGTCCGCACCGAACGGTGGCTCGACGTGGGGTGTGGTGTCGCCGGATCGACCTTGACGCTGGCCGGATTGTTCCCCGAGCTCAAGGCCGTCGCGCTCGAACTCGTTCCCACCGTGGCCGCCGAGACGCGGCTCCGCGCCGCGGCCCAGCGAGTGGCCGACCGGGTGGACATCCGGACGACGGACGTCCGCGACTTCGACGAGCGGGACGCGTTCGGCGGGGCGTTCTGGGCGCAGCCGTTCTTCCCCGAGGCGACCCGGGCCGCGACGCTCGCGACGATCCTGCGCGCGCTGCGCCCCGGCGGTCTGCTGTTCCTGCAAGAGATGGAGCCGGTCCCGGACCAGGCTGCCCGGCCCGCGTACACCATGCGACGGCTGGTCGCCCAGGCTCAAGGGATCCCGTTCGGCCGGACCGCTGAGGAGCTGACGGACGAGACCATGGCTGCCGGGTTCGAGCCGGTACGGGTGGCGCAGACCGATTTCGGGCGGATCGTGATCGTGCGACGCCCGGGCTGATCGCAACTGTCGGTGGCCTGTCCTAGCCTGCTTTCATGGGCGGAACCGAGCACGGCACGATGGGGTACGCGACCCGGCCGGTGCACCCTGCGCTGCGGCCGTACGTCGGCGACGTCATCGGGTACGCGTCCGACGCACCGCCTCCGGAGGTGCACCGCGGACTGCCGTCCCGGCACCTCACGATCGTCGTCACGCTCGACGAGCCGCTGGGCATCCGGTGGCCGGGCGGTCCGCTCGAGAAGCACGACGCACTGGTCGGCGGGCTGCACTCGACCGCCGTCGTGATCGCCGGCACGGCGAGCCGCACGGGCGTCCAGGTCTCCCTCACTCCCGCCGCCACGCGGGCGCTCTTCGGGCTGCCACCTGGTGAGCTCGGCTCCGTGGTCCTCGATCTCGATGCGGTGCTCGGGCCCCGAGCCGCTCGGCTGACGGATCAACTCCGCGAGGCCTCGACGTGGGAACGGCGCTTCGACCTGCTCGAAGGCGTACTGCTGCGGCGGCTGCGGGACCGCCGCCCGACGACGGTCCGTCCCGAGCTCGGGTGGGCGTGGCTCAGGTTGTGCGAGTCGAACGGCGCGATCGGCGTCCAGGAGCTGGCGTCCGAGGTCGGGTGGAGCCGGCGGCATCTGACCGACCGTTTCGTCACCGAGTTCGGCCTGGCGCCGAAGGTCGCCTCCCGCGTCCTGCGGTTCGAACGCGTCACCGCGCACCTGCGTCGGCACCCCCGGCCGCGGCTCGCCGACGTCGCGGCCGCCGCCGGGTTCGCCGACCAGTCGCACCTGACCCGCGAGTTCCAGGCCATCGCGGGCTGCTCTCCCCGGCAGTGGATGGCCGAGGAACTGCCCAACCTCCCGAGTAATCCACAGGCTGCGGCGATCGTGCCAGCATCGGCCGCGGGATCTCACTAAACTCGCCGAGGTGAGCGAGACGACCGAGTTGCCCGATTCCGAAGCCCTTCAGGTCCTCCGGCGGGTGTTCGGGTACGAATCCTTCCGCGGCGAGCAGGCCGACATCATCGAGACCGTCGTCGCGGGCGGCGACGCGCTGGTGCTGATGCCGACCGGTGGCGGGAAGTCGTTGTGCTACCAGATTCCTTCGCTGGTACGGTCCGGTGTCGGCGTGGTGATCTCACCGCTGATCGCGTTGATGCAGGACCAGGTCGACGCGTTGACGGCGCTCGGCGTCCGAGCGGGCTTCCTGAACTCGACGCAGGACTTCGAGCAGCGGCGTGAGGTGGAGCAGGCGTTCCTGGCCGGTGAGCTCGACCTGTTGTACCTCGCGCCGGAACGGTTGCGGGTCGAGGCGACCGTACGGTTGCTCGACCAGGGCAAGATCGCGCTGTTCGCGATCGACGAGGCGCACTGTGTGTCGCAGTGGGGCCACGACTTCCGGCCCGACTACCTGATGCTGTCGGAGCTGCACGAGCGCTGGCCGGACGTACCGCGGATCGCGTTGACCGCGACGGCGACCGAGGCGACGCACCGCGAGATCGCCACCCGGTTGAACCTGGGCGACGCCAAGCACTTCGTCGCGAGCTTCGACCGGCCGAACATCCAGTACCGGATCGTGCCGAAGGACAACCCGCAGCGGCAGTTGCTCGAACTGCTCCGCACCGAGCACGCGGGCGACGCCGGCATCGTGTACTGCCTGTCCCGGAACAGCGTCGAGAAGACCGCGGCCTTCCTCACCCAGAACGGCATCGAAGCCCTGCCGTACCACGCCGGCCTGGACAGCCGGACCCGTGCGGCGAACCAGGCGCGGTTCCTCCGTGAGGACGGGCTGGTCGTGGTCGCGACGATCGCGTTCGGGATGGGCATCGACAAACCGGACGTCCGGTTCGTCGCGCATCTCGATCTGCCGAAGTCGGTCGAGGGCTACTACCAGGAGACCGGCCGCGCCGGGCGGGACGGGCAGCCGTCGACGGCCTGGCTGGCGTACGGGCTGCAGGACGTCGTGCAGCAACGCAAGATGATCGACACCTCCGAGGGCGATCTTGCGCATCGGCGGCGGCTGAGTTCGCACCTCGACGCGATGCTCGCGTTGTGCGAGACAGTGCAGTGCCGCCGCTCGCAACTCCTGGCGTACTTCGGCCAGCAGGGCGACGCCTGTGGGAACTGCGACACCTGCCTGACGCCGCCCGAGTCGTGGGACGGGACGATCGCGGCGCAGAAGCTGCTCTCCACGGTGTACCGACTGCAGCACGAGCGCAGTCAGAAGTTCGGCGCCGGGCAATTGATCGACATCCTGCTCGGCAAGGAGACCGACAAGGTCAAGCAGTTCCGGCACGACCAGCTGACCGTGTTCGGGATCGGCACCGAACTGAAGGATCCGGAGTGGCGTGGCGTCGTCCGGCAACTGCTCGCGCTGCGGCTGCTCGCGGTCGAGGGCGACTACGGCACGCTCGTACTGACCGAGGAGAGCGCGGAGGTGCTCGGCCGGCGGCGCGAGGTGATGATGCGCCGCGAGCCCGAGCGGGTCCGTACCGCTTCGTCGAGGTCGTCGGGCGGGAAGAAGGCAGCGGTCGACCTGCCGCCGGAGGCCGCGCCGGTGTTCGAGCGGTTGCGCGCCTGGCGCGGTGCGGTCGCGAAGGAGCAGGGCGTCCCGGCGTACGTCATCTTCCACGACGCGACGTTGCGGCAGATCGCGACCGATCTCCCGTCGTCGCTGACGGAGCTGGGCCGGATCAGCGGTGTCGGCGAGAACAAGCTCGCCAAGTACGGCGACGGCGTACTGGAGGCACTTGCCGCGGAGTAGATGTCGATTCGGGGCGGAGGTCTTCGACGCGTAGCCAAAGGAGTCCACTGAAGACCAGGAGAAGCTCATGTCCGCATCAGTGCTGTTGATGTCGATGTCCGCCGACGGCTACATCGCCGGACCGGACGACCGGCCGGGCAACCCCGGCGGCGACGACTTCATGCGGTTGCACGAGTGGTACCAGAACGCCGACGGTGAAGTCGGCCGCCCCGAGGGTGAGCCGGGCGTGATCTGGGACGAGTTGAACGCCACGGGCGCGGTCGTCGTCGGCCGTCGGACGGCCGAGCAGGTCGACTACTACGGCGGTGACCACCACGGCGTACCGCTGTTCGTCGTGAGCCGCAACCCACCGTCGATCCCGTACGAGCAGGTTCGCTTCGTCAGCGACATCGAGACCGCCATGGCCCAGGCCAAGGCCGTCGCCGGCGACAAGGACGTCCTGGTCCACGGCGCAGCCACGGCCCGGGCAGCCCTCCAAGCCGGCGTCCTCGACGAACTCCAACTCAGCCAGATCCCAGTCCTCTTCGGCAGCGGCCTGCGCCTGTTCGACGTCCTCCCCCACCGCATCGAACTGGAAATCGTCCGCGTCATAGACACCCCCCGAGCCACCCACCTCCGCTACCGCGTGCGCCGCTGACGTCAGCCCAGCAAGGGGGCGAGTGCGTTTGTCAGGTCGGCCATGCGGGGGTCGATGCTTCGGCCGCCGTTGGTGAGGAGGAGGGCGATGGCGACTCGTTTGGCGGGGACGACGATCAGCAGGCTGGTGTGGTCGGGCATGTCGCCGCGGTGGCCGAAGGCCTCGCCGAGGCCGAACTGCTGGGTGAACAGCATCGTGCCGAGACCGTACTCGCCCTCGCTGGTGGTCATCTGGTCGACGAGGTCGGCCGGGATCACCCGCCCGCCGTACAGTTGGTAGCCCCAACGAGCGATCGTCGGCGCGTCGGCCGCCAGTCCACCCGGGGCGGCCGACAGGCTGGCGAACGCACGGCACGGCAGGTATCCGTCGGGCGGCCCGCAGGCCTTGTCGCTGTCGACGGCCACCGGTGGTTGCGGTTTCTCCCCGTCCTGGAAGGCCGCGTGCCGCAGTCCCGCCGGTGTCGCCAGGTCGCGGCGAAGCGCCGCGGCGAGCGGCAGTCCGGTCAGCTTCTCGATCAGCATGCCGAGCAGTACATAGCCCGGATTGCTGTACACGTACGCCTGTCCCGGCTCGCCGAGGTGTCCGCCGACGAAGTCCAGCGACTGCGCGAGCGTCCAGTGCTTCTCCGGCGCCGCGGCCGACGCCTCGTCCAGCCGGGCGAAGCCGGACGGCTGGTAGTCCGGTACGGCGGCGGTCATCGACAGGAACTGCCGTACGGTCGCGTCGTTCGCGGTCAACCGGTGCGGGACGTAGCGCGAGAGCGGGAGTTCAAGGTTCAGTTTGCCCTTGCCGGCAAGGAGCATCACCTCGGCCGCGATGAACGTCTTCGTGATGCTCGCGACGGCCATACTCGTGTCGGCACGCAACGGCCTGCCTTGGCTGTCCGTGCCGACAGCACCCGACCAGGTCCAGTGATCGGTGACGACGGCCGCCGTCGCACCGCGCGCACCGGACGGGCTGTCCGGGAACTCGACGATCTGGTTGATCGCGTTCTGCAGCGCCTGCGCCTTGTCGGACGAGAGGACCTGCGTACCGGGAGCCGGGAGCGCGGCAGGAGTGTCCGGCGCGGGTACCGGTACCTCTCCCCCACCAGAGCACCCGACCAGCGCAATCATCAGGACGGCAGCTGCGCACCACCTCATCCTCCGATGATGGCACCGACTACGGCGTCCAAGTGACCGTCGACGCCAGATCCGCGAACTCGTGCAGCAGCCGCGACCGACGGCTCGCGACCCAGGCCAGGCAGACGGTGTTGGGAGCGAGGTTGTCGACCGGCACCGTGACGACGTCGTGGCGCTGGTAGAACGTCGCCACCGTCAGCGGGACGATCGCGATGCCGCGGCCGGCGGCGACGTGTTCGAGCTTCTCCTCGACGCTGCGCATCGTGGGTACGGGCTTCGCCGTCCGGGTGCGGAGTTCGACGGCGATGTCGCGCCATTCCGGAACAGCGTCCGGGTCCTGCAGCAGGTGCTCGTCCGCGAGGTCGGTGATGTCGATGACCGGTTTGCCGGCCAGCCGATGGCCGGCCGGGAGCATCGCGACGCGCGACTCGTCGAACAAGTGCCGGACGGTGAGCCCGGACTGGTCGATCGGCAGCCGTACGAGGCTCACGTCGGCGCGCCCGTCGTGCAGTACGTCGACCTGGTCGTCCCAGGTCGTGCGGATCAGCTCGATCTCCAGGCCGGAATGGGTGGCGCCGAACGCGCGGACCGCCTCGGTCACGGTCAGCCCCGGCATGAACCCGATCGTGAACGTCCGCGGCCCGCGGGCCGCCCGCACCACCCGGCGCCGGGTCGCGTCCGCGGCTGCGAGCAACGGCCCCGCGTCGTCGAGCAGTTGCCGGCCGGCAGCGGTCAGCTCGGTCGTCCGTTTGGTCCGGACGAACAACTGCACCCGGAGCTCGTCCTCGAGCGCGCGGATCTGCCGGGACAGCACCGGCTGCGCGATGTGCAGGCGCTCCGCCGCGCGGCCGAAGTGCAGTTCCTCGGCGACGGCCACGAAGTACCGGAGTTTGCGGAGATCCAGATCCATAATACCTTCAGGGTATTACAGCGGTGGGAACAGGTCTTGGACGCACCGAGCCGGGCGGCCGCATCGTGGAAGGCGAAATCCCTACCACGAAAGGCAGTACTGTGACCCTGCAGGACCAGCGCGTCGTCGTCCTCGGTGGTACCTCGGGCATCGGCCTGGCCACCGCCCAGCTCGCCGCCGAGCAGGGCGCGAGCGTGATCGTTGCCTCCAGCAACCCTTCGTCGGTGCGGCGGGCACTGGCGGAGCTCCCGTCGTCGGCGGCCGGCCAGGCCGTCGACCTCACCGATTCGGCCGCCGTGGCGGCGTTCTTCGCCGGGCTCGATCCGTTCGACCACCTGGTCTTCACGGCCGGCGAAGCACTCACGTTGCTGGAGGTCGGTGCGATGGACCTCGCCCAGGCACGGCAGGCGTTCGAGCTGCGGTACTTCGGTGCACTCGGTGCGGTGAGCGCCGCCGTACCGCGACTGCGGCCGGGCGGTTCCGTCGTACTGACGACCGGCGCCGCCGGCGACCGCCCCGGACCGGGCTGGTCGGTCGCCGCCAGCATCTGCGGCGCCATGGACTCGCTCGTCCGCGCCCTCGCCGTCGAACTCGCCCCGCTCCGCGTCAACGCGGTCAAACCCGGCGTCGTCCGTACGCCGCTGTGGCGGGACGGGCTCGACTACGACGCGACCGCCGACCACCTTCCGGTCCAGCGGGTCGGCGAACCCGAGGACATCGCCGCCGCCTACGTCTACCTGATGAACCAGCCGTACGCGACCGGCTCGATCGTCAGCGTCGACGGCGGACACGTCCTCGTCTAGATCTGGGAGATGTAGAGGCGGTTGCCGTCCTGGTCGCGGAGGCTGAACATCGGCGGGACGCCAGGCCACTCGAGCAGTTCGTCGGTGTCGACGCCGGCGTCCAGGAAGTGCTGGTGCGCGGCCTTCGCGTCCGGGCTGCCCAGCCGGATGCCGGTGTCGACGCCGGCCGGGTTGCCGTCACTCGCGGGTACCAGAGCGATGGTCGCGCCGCCACCGGTGGGTCCGACCACCAGCCAGCGGCCGCCGAACTGCGGCAGCGGGACGTCCAGCTGTACTTCGAAGCCCAGCGTCCCGGTGTAGAACGCCAGCGCCTGGTCCTGGTCGCTCACCGGTACGCCGACGGTCCGGATCTCGCTGATGTAGTTCATCGTGCTGCTCCTCTCAGGGGGTGCTTACACCCAGAGGTAGAAGCCGCTTCGGCGTTTTCGACATCGGTCGGCAAAGAAAACCCCGGACCGTCTGGTCCGGGGTTCCCTCGGGACGGTGGTTACTTGGCGACGACCCGTACGGTGTACTCGGCCTCGCCGGCGCCGGTGGAGCGGGCCACGATGCCGGCCGACTTCAGCGCGTCCAGGTCCTTGTTCTCGCCGAACCGCTCGCTGAAGGTGCCGAGCGCGCCGAAGTCGACGTACCCGATCATCACCGCGCCCTTGGTGTCCGGCAGCGCCTGCTTGAAGCCGTCCGTCGAACCGAGGTTGCCGCCCTTGAGCACCTGCTCGGCGTAGTCCTTGCTGGTCGCGACGACCAGCGAGTCGCCGTCCTTGGCGGTCTCGATCGGGATGTTCGCCGACGACCGCTCGTGCAGCAGCGTGGTCAGCTTCTGCACCACCGGCTCCGCCTTCGACGGATCGGTCTCCATCCGGAGCGCGACCTTCGGGCCGCTGTCGGTCTCCTTGTCGATCACGGCCGCGACGTTCTTGCCGGCCAGTGCCTTCAGGTCGTCCGGCAGCTGCAGGCCGGTCTCCTCGGCGATCTGGTCGATCATCGGCTGCAGTTTGTCACCACCGGTCTTCTGCATCTGCTGCCAGGCCGCGTCGATCAGGCTGTCGCCACCGGAGATCGCGATCGCACCGGCGGTGCTGTCCGGCAGCTTGGTGACCAGGTCACCGGCGTCGGCGGAACCGACCTTGACGCTCTTGTCGCCGTGCGCGATGCCCTTGAGCTCGACGTACGACGAGTCGAAGCGCAGCGCCACCGCGGCGGTGGCGTCACCGAGACCGGCCAGCTGGCTCGAGTCGACCTTGCCGCTCAGCGACGCGATCGCCTTCATGTCCGCCCAGCCCGAGACGAAGCCCTGCTCGCCGAGCTTGTCCATGTCGGCCTTGTACTTGGCGTTCTTGCTCAGCGGGCTGTCCTTCGCGGCGGCCACGGCCGAGTCGACGGTCGCCTGGTTCTCGCCGAGGATCATGTAGCCGTCGGTGAACGCGCGGCCCGGCTTGTCGTCCTCCTTGGCGAGCAGCTTGTCCATGCCCTTGTTCGCGGCGTCCTGGTCCTTCACCTGGACGGCGACGATCGGGACCGGCGAGCTCTTGCCCTCGGCCGGCGGCAGCGCGGCGAACCCGGCGCGGTCACCCAGCCACGGCTTGATGTCCTTGGCGTAGTCGACGTCCGCGAGGTCGTCGCCGGCCGACTTCTTGATCTGCTCGAACAGCTTCTGCTTCAGGTCGTCCTGGTCGCCGGTGAGGCCGAGGTTGTCCTTCACCGACGGGAACTTCATCAGGAACCGGATCGCGTTCACCTTCTGGCCCGCGGACGGGTTCAGGTCGACGCGGGCGTAGCCGACCGCGGTGCCGGGCAGTACGTCGGCCGGCTGCTTACCGCCGCCGCCGAGCTTGCCGTAGGCAAAGATCCCGCCGCCGGCGACCACCAGCACCATCGCGAGCGCCGCGACGATCGGGATCAGCTTGCCGCGCTTCTTCTTCGGCTCCGGCTGCCACTGCTGCGGACCACCGAAACCGGGGCCTTGCGGGGGCTGTCCACCGACGTGCAGCTGCTCGTACGACCCCTGCCCCGGCTGCCCGTACTGCGGGCCGCCCTGCTGAGGCGCACCGTACTGCGGACCCGGGCCGCTCGGCTGCCCGTACTGCGGACCGTTGTGCTGCGGGCCTCCGTACTGCGGGCCACCCGGGTGCGGCTGCCCTTGCTGCGGACCGCCGTACTGCCGGCCCGGCTGCGGCTGGCCCGGCTGCGGCTGGCCCGGCTGCGGCTGGCCCGGCTGCGGCTGACCCGGCTGCGGCTGACCCGGCTGCGGTGGGCGCTGTTGCTGGGGGCCGCCGTACTGCTGGCCCTGGGGACCCTGCTGGGGGCGGAAGTTCTGCGGCTGCTGACCACCGGGACCTGGGTACCTCGGCGGCTGGTTCTGGTCGGACATATGCTCCCTCGCTGGCTCCGGTGGCCTCACCGCCGGACCAACAAAGGTTAGTGGACCGGCGGTCCAGGTTCCGACGCAGCAGGTTGCGGAGTGGTTGCAACCGGATCGGCCCGCCAGGACGCGGCCGCGATGACCGCGCACACCAGCGCCGCACCGACCAGCCACGACACCGCCGGCGTCCACGTATGCAGCTCCAACGGCGCCGCGACCAGGTCACCCGGGTGCGCCGCCCGCAGCCGCGCATCCAGCGGGTCGTGCCCGAGCAGCATCCCGACACCCCACGAAACGCCCGACCCGAGGCAGGCCCCGAGCGTCACGATCGCGACCGACCACGGACCGTAGTTCCGCAGCCACCAGAACAGTGCGCCCCCGAGCACGACCGCACCGACGAACCCGATCGCGGTGAACGTCCCGTCCGGCCCGAAGATCCGCGTCATCTGCTCCTCACCGAGCGAGCCGCCGCGATCGTCCACGGTGTACTGCGCCAACGGCGAGAACTGCTGCCAGGCCCACCCGGCAACCACCCCCGCCACCAAGAACACCACCACCGTCACCACCACAGCCTTGGCCCAAGGCATCCGCGGCTCCTCGACCCCCGGCCCCCCGACCGGCCGACCCGACAGCGGCACCCCATAAGGCAAAGATTGCGACGACTCCGGTTGACTCACGACGCCAGTGTGACGCATGGCTGTCAGCTGGCCAGGCAGGAGGGGCCGAGGAGGGCTTTTAGGTCGGCCATCAGGGAGGAGGTGGGGGTTACGCGGAAGCGGTCGCCGATGCGCATGACGGTGGTTTTCTGGCGGGCCTGGAGGCGGAGGTGGACCTCGGTCATGCCGGGGTGGGACTGGAGGATGTCGCGGAGCGAGTCGACGACCGGTGGGGTGCACCGGTTGACCGGCATGGTGAGGACGACCGGGCCGCTCGGGCCTTCGGTGAGGTCGGGGACGACGACCTCGTCGCCGCTCAGCTCCAGGCGGTCCTCGCGGCGGCGGACGCGGCCCTTCATCAGGATGATCGCGTCGTTGGTCAGCAGGTGCGCGTGCAACTGGTACGCCGAGGAGAACATCATCACCTCGATGGAACCTTCGAGGTCCTCGATGGTGACGATCGCGTAGATGTCGCCGCGCTTGTTCACCTTCCGCTGGACCGCGGTGACCAGCCCGCCGATCGTCACCCGGCTGCCGTCCGGCCGGTCCTCGTCGGCGAGCAGTTGACCGATCGTGCAGTCCGAGCCGTTGGTGAGCACGTGCTCGACACCGAACAGCGGGTGGTCGGACACGTACAGCCCGAGCATGTCGCGCTCGTGCGCCAGCTTGGTCGCCTTGTCCCATTCCTCGATCTCGGGGACGGTGACGGTGAGCCGGCTGTTGCCCTCGCCCTCGTCGGTGTCGTCGTCACCCATCGAGAACAGGTCGAACTGGCCGTGCGCCTCGTTCCGCTTCAGGTCGATGGCCTCGTCGACGGCCTGCTCGTGCACGGCGACGACCGCGCGCCGTGCGTGCCCCATCGAGTCGAACGAGCCGGCCTTGGTCAGCGACTCGATCACGCGCTTGTTGCAGACCGGCAGCGAGACCTTGTCGATGAAGTCGACGAAGTCGGTGAACCGGCCCTTGTCCTCGCGGGCCGCGACGATCTCGGCGACCACGTTCACGCCGACGTTGCGGATCGCGGACAGGCCGAAGCGGATGTCGGTACCGACCGGGGTGAAGTTCGAATCGGACTCGTTGACGTCCGGCGGCAGCACCTTGATGCCCATCCGGCGGCACTCGTTCAGGTAGATCGCCATCTTGTCCTTGTCGTCCTTCACCGACGTCAGGACAGCAGCCATGTACTCGGCCGGGTAGTTCGCCTTCATGTACGCGGTCCAGTACGAGACCAGGCCGTACGCGGCGGAGTGCGCCTTGTTGAACGCGTAGTCGGAGAACGGCAGCAGGATGTCCCAGAGCGCCTTGATCGACGCCTCCGAGTACCCGTTCGCCTTCATGCCCTCGGAGAAGCCGACGTACTCGGCGTCCAGGACCTCGCGCTTCTTCTTGCCCATCGCGCGGCGGAGCAGGTCCGCCTTGCCGAGCGAGTACCCGGCCAGGCGCTGGGCGATCTCCATCACCTGCTCCTGATACACGATCAGGCCGTAGGTGATACCGAGGACGGGCTCGAGTGCCTCGGCCAGCTCCGGGTGCGGGTAGCTGATCTCCTGCTGGCCGTTCTTGCGGAGCGCGTAGTTGGTGTGGCTGTTCGCGCCCATCGGGCCTGGCCGGTACAGCGCCGTACTCGCGGAGATGTCCTCGAAGTTGTCCGGCTTCATCAGCCGCAGCAGCGCCCGCATCGGGCCGCCGTCGAACTGGAACACGCCGAGCGTGTCACCGCGCGCGAGCAGGTCGTAGGTCGGCTTGTCGTCGAGGTCCTTGCTCAGCTTGTCGAGGTCGACCGTGATGCCGTGCGCGGCCTCGATGTTCTTGACCGCGTCGTCCATGATCGTCAGGTTGCGCAGGCCGAGGAAGTCCATCTTGACCAGGCCGAGCGTCTCGCAGCTCGGGTAGTCGAACTGGGTGATGATCTGGCCGTCCTGCTCGCGGCGCATGATCGGGATCAGCTCGATCAGCGGCTCGCTGGACATGATCACGCCGGCCGCGTGCACACCCCACTGGCGCTTCAGGTTCTCGAGGCCGCGGGCGGTGTCGACGATCTTGCGGACGTCCTGGTCGCCCTCGTACAGCGTGCGGAACTCGCCGGCCTCGGAGTACCGCTTGTGAGAGGGGTCGAAGATGCCGGACAGCGGCACGTCCTTGCCCATCACCGCCGGCGGCATCGCCTTGGTGATCCGGTCGCCCATCGCGAACGGGTAGTCCAGCACCCGGCCGGCGTCCTTGATCGCCTGCTTGGCCTTGATGGTGCCGTACGTGACGATCATCGCGACCCGGTCGTCGCCGTACTTCTCGGTGACGTACCGGATCACCTCGGGGCGGCGGCGGTCGTCGAAGTCGATGTCGAAGTCGGGCATCGACATGCGTTCCGGGTTCAGGAAGCGCTCGAAGAACAGACCGTGCAGCAGCGGGTCGAGGTCGGTGATCTTCATCGCGTACGCGCACATCGAACCCGCACCGGAACCACGGCCCGGGCCGACCCGGATGCCGTTCGCCTTGGCCCAGTTGATGAAGTCGGCGACGACCAGGAAGTAGCCCGCGTACCCCTTCGAGACGATGACCTCGATCTCGTAGTCGGTGCGCTTGCGGACGTCGTCCGGGATGCCGGCCGGGTACCGGTGGTGCAGGCCGGTCTCGACCTCGGCGACGAACCAGGACTCCTCGTTGTGTCCCTCCGGGCAGGGGAAGCGCGGCATGAACCGGCCCTCGCCCTCGGTGAAGCCGACCTCGCACTGCTCCGCGATCAGCAGCGTGTTGTCACACGCCTCCGGGAGCTCCTTCCAGACCTCGCGCATCTCGGCCGGGGTCTTCAGGTAGAACTCGGTGCCGTCGAACTTGAACCGGTTCGGGTCCGACAGCGTCGAGGCCGACTGGACGCAGAGCAGCGCGGCGTGCGCGGTCGCGTCCGCCTGGTGGGTGTAGTGCAGGTCGTTGGTGGCGACCAGCGGCAGGTTCAGGTCCTTGGCCAGCCGGAGCAGGTCCTGCTGGGTCCGCCGCTCGATCTCGATCCCGTGGTCCATCACCTCGCAGTAGAAGTTCTCCGCGCCGAAGATGTCCCGGAACTCCGCGGCCGCCTCGACGGCCTCCTTGTACTGCCCGAGCCGCAGCTTCGTCTGCACCTCGCCACCCACGCAGCCGGTGGTCGCGATCAGGCCCTGGCCGTAGGTCTGCAGCAGCTCGCGGTCCAGCCGGGGCTTGAAGTAGTAGCCCTCGAGGCTGGCCAGCGACGCCATCTTGAACAGGTTGTGCATACCGCCGGTGTTCTTGGCCAGCAGCGTCATGTGCGTGTACGAACCGCCGCCGGAGACGTCGTCGGAGCTGTTGTTGCTCGCGTCGCCCCAGCGGATCCGCTTCCGCTCGGTGCGGTGCGTCTGCGGGGTCAGGTACGCCTCGACGCCGATGATCGGCTTGACGTCGTACTTCTTCGCGGTCTTCCAGAACTCGTAGGCCCCGAACACGTAGCCGTGGTCGGTGGTCGCCAGGGCCGGCATACCGGCCTCCTGGGCGGTCTTGAACAACTCGTCGATCCGCGCGGCGCCGTCCAGCATCGAGTACTCGGTGTGCACGTGGAGATGCACGAAACTGTCGCTGGACGCCATATCGACGCAGACCTCCCAGGGCGCGATTCAGATGAACCGCTACAGCCTATGCGGGCCCTCGGACAGTTCAGAATCGGCGCACCGGCCGGCCGGTGACCGCACGCTATCCGGAGAGGGGCGGGCCTGGCGCAGCCCGGGGTCTCGGGGCGCCAGGTCGACCAACAGGCCGCCCTGTGTGGAGGGACCCGGGCGACCTCGCCGCGGAGGGGGGAACCGCGGCAACGTTGTGGCACACCAACGTTGCCACCAGCGTCGCGCGGCCGGGTGACCATGCGCATCGGTAGTGCTACGGATGTGACTACGTACGTGGGTGGTCCGCGACCCAGCGGGCGATCTGGCTGCGCGAGCTGAAGCCGAGCTTGCCGAGGATGTGTTCGACATGGGTCTCCGCGGTCCGGCGGGACACCGTCAGCCGGGCCGCGATCTCGCGGTTGCTCAGGCCGTCGCCGATCAGTACGGCGACCTCGTGCTCCCGGGGCGTCAGCCGACCCACCGGACGGGCCCGTGCACGCCGGTCGCGGACCTCCTCGCCCAGCGCGAGCGCGACGGTCTGTTCGAACGTGTAGCCCGCGCCGAGCTGGTATGCGGCCGTGAACGCAGCATCGCCGATCGCGGCCCGGATCTGCTCGCGGGTCAGGTCGTCGAGTCTGCTGTACGGCGTCGTCTCCTTGACGATCACCCCACTCCGCCAGACCGCCCGCGCGGCGCCCATCAGCCGCGCGGCCCGTTCGTCCGGCTCCTCAGCGCCGGCACACCAGGACAGCGCCTGGACGCAGAAGCCGATCCCGGTCCGGTCGTTGAACGGCCGCAACGACCTGATCGCGTCCCGGAAGTGCCGCGTCGCCACCTCGTACCGGCCGTGGTCGCGCCACTCGACCACGCCCGTACCCCAGAGCGCGTACGCCGCTGACTGGACCGCACCGCTCGACTCGGCCAGCCGGTACGCCTCCCGGCTGAAGTCCTCGACCCGGGGATCTGCCAGGAAGAACGTGGCCAGGGTGAGCAGATGCAGGCAGTTGAACTCGCCGTGCCGGTCGCCGGCCGCACGAAACCCGGCCAACGCGCTCTCCAGCTCACCGAGCGCGTCGTCGAGGCGGCCCGCGTAGATCAGCTCGTGCCCGGACACCTCGGCGACCCCCGCCCGGAGACGGTCGTCGTCGTAGGCCCCGGCGAGCTCGGCGCACTCGGCGATCCAGCGCCCGAACAGCTCCGCCTCGCCGAGGAACATCGCGAGCTGGCAGCCGGCCAGCAGACCGAAGGCACGCCGCGGCGTCGCTTCCGGCGCCGCCTCGATCGCACGGGTGAGGTACAGCAGACCCTCGCGGAGCAGACCGGCGAACCAGAAGGTCCAGATCGGCGCTGCGAGCTCCAGCGCGACGGGCTCCTCACCCGGTTCGGCCAGACTGAAGCCGATCGCCGTCCGGAGGTTGTGATGTTCGCGCCTGGTCCGCAGGAACAGGTCGGCCTGTCGCGGACCGAACGAGTCCGTCGCCCACTGCGCGGTCAGCGTCCGGTAGTAGTCGCGGTGCCGGTACTGGTACGCGCGGGTCCGGTCGCCCAGCCGGGTCGCGCCGTACTGCGAGATCGTCAGCAACATGTCGTACCCGGCGACCGCCGGCGAGCTCGCCGGCGTGCGGGTGATGATCGACTTGTTCATCAGGCCGGCGACCAGCCCGAGGACGTCGTCGGGTTCGATGCCGTCGCCCGAACAGACTGCTTCCGCGCCGTCCAGGTCGAAGCCGCCGGAGAAGACCGACAGGCGTTCCCAGAGCAGCCGTTCCCCCGGAGAGCACAGGTCGTAGCTCCAGCCGATCGCGGCCTCGAGCGCCTTCGGGTGCGGCCCGTCCGTCGACTGGTCGCCGAGCAGCAGCCGGACGCGGTCCGCGAGCCGGTCGTGGATCTGCGGCAGCGACAGCGTCCGCATCCAGACCGCCGCGAGTTCGAGCGCCAGCGGTACGCCGTCCAGCTGCCGGCACACCTCGATCACCAGCGCCCGGTTGGCGTCGTCGACGACGAACTCCGGCACGACCGCCCGGACCCGCTCGGTGAACAGCTGCACGGCCTCGTACTGATCGGCGTCCGTCGGCGGTACCTCGGCCGGCGGCGTCGGCAACGGCGGCACCGCGACGATCTGCTCGCCCTCGACGCCGAGTACGTGCCGGCTGGTCGCGAGGATCCGGAGCCGGGGCGCGGCGGCCAGCAGCTTGCCGACCAGTACCGCGCAGGCCTCGGCCACGTGCTCGCAGTTGTCGAGCACGAGCAGCAGGTGCTTGTTCTCCAGGAACTCCGCGACGTCCGCGTCCGGACTGGCCGACACCTGGATCAGGTCGAGTGCCTCGGCCAGCGTGTGGCCGAGCAGAGCCGGGTCCCGCAACGCGTCCAGCTCGACGAACCAGACCCCGTCGGCGAAAGTCCGCTTCACCTCCGTGGCCATCCGGACCGCGAGCCGGGTCTTCCCGACCCCGGCGGGCCCGGTCAGCGTCAGCAGGCGACTGCTCGCCAGCAGCCGCCTGGTGTCCGCCAGCTCACGCTGCCGCCCCACAAAGCTCGTGACCTCAGCGGGCAGCCGCCCACGCCCCCCGGCGCGCCGAGATCCCTCCATGGCCTCAGCCTACGGCCGGGACGCCGCCTGGTCGCGCGGCTCGGCGGCAACTGTTCCGGACTCGGGACCTGGCGGCGCACACTCGGGACATGGCGGGCGCCGAGGGAAGCGTCAGGATCGCCGAACTGGTGGCGACCCTGTCGTACGCTGCCGACCTGGGACTGGGCCAGCCGATGGAGCACTGCCTGCGGCAGACCGTGATCGCGTTGCGACTGGCCGACCTGGCAGGTGCCGCCGACACCGAGCGGGAGGCGACGTATTACCTCGGTCTGCTGATGAACGCCTACTGCCATGCCGACGCCGCGGAGCAGGCTCAGTGGTTCGGCGACGACATCTCCTTCAAGGGCGACAGCTACGAGATGCTCGCGATGAACACCGTACAGACGGCCGCCTTCATCCTGAGCCGGCTCGGAACGCACGGCAGCGCGCTGGACCGGGTCAAGCGTCTCGCCGCCTTCCCGGTCACCGGGAAGCGAACGGTCGAGTCGTGGCTCACCACCCACGCCACGCTCGGCTCGGAGTTCGCGGCGCGGATCGGGCTCAGTCCGGCAGCCGTGGCCGCATTGCGGCAGGCCTACGAGCAGTGGGACGGGAAGGGCGTCCCGATGCATCTGTCGCGTACGGACATCAGTCTGCCGTCACGGTGTGTCCAGTTGGCGGGCCCGATCGAGGTGATGGCCCGGCGGCACGGCGTACCTGCGGCGGCCGAGACCGCGCGCAAGCACTCCGGGTCGCTGTTCGATCCCCGCCTGGCCGACCTGTTCGTCCGGCAGGCGGACGAGGTGCTCTCCGGCGTCGACACGACGGATTGGACCACGGTGCTCGATGCGGAGCCCCGGCTGTCGCGCCGCGTCTCAGGGACCGAGCTCGACGAGGTCCTCGAGGCCATGGCCGATCTGGTCGACCTCAAGTCGCCGTACCACGCGGGTCACTCGCGAGGCGTTGCCAACCTCGCCGCCGAAGCGGCCAGGCTCGCGGGTCTTCCGGACGCGGACCGGACCCGGCTGTACCGCGCCGGCCTGCTGCACGACCTCGGGCGGCTCGGCGTCTCGAACACGATCTGGGACAAGCGGGGACCGCTCACCGCCGTCGAACGTGACCGCGTCGACCTGCATCCGTACCTGACCGGCAAGATGCTGCTCGGCATCGCGGCGATCGCACCGAGCCGGACGATCGCCGAACGCCATCACGAGCGGCTCGACGGTTCGGGCTACCCGCGTGGCCTCACGGCGGCTTCGCTGACAGCCGCCGACCGGATCCTGGCCGCCGCGGATGCGTACCACGCGATGACCGAGCCGCGTCCGCACCGGGAGCCCCGAACCGGCGACGACGCCGCCGCCGAACTCCGCTCCGAAGTACGCGCGGGACGCCTCGACGCGGACGCGTGCGAGGCGGTCCTGCGGGCCGCCGGGCACCGGGCCACCGCGCGCCGGGAAGGCCCGGCGGGACTCACCGGCCGCGAGGTCGAGGTGCTGACGCTGCTCGCCCGCGGCCGGCCGAACAAGCAGATCGCCCGGGAACTCGGCGTCACGCCCAAGACCGTGTCGAACCATGTCGAGCACGTCTACACGAAGCTCGGCGTGAGCAGCCGCGCCGCGGCGACCCTCTTCGCGACCAGACACGGCCTCGTCGGCAGCTTCGAACCGGATCCGGTCCGGCGGCGCTAACGCCCGGCCATCAGCGTGGCCGTCCGGGACGACCGGTTGGTCAGGTGGAGCACCTGCCAACCGAGGAAGGCGACGGCCGCCGTGATCACGATCGCTGCCAGCCGTTGCGTCAGGCCCTGTACTGCCGTACCTGAGGTCGCGCCCGTCGCCGCCAGCAGGACGACCGTCAAGATCCCGAACGTCCGGGTCGGTGTGGCCAGTTCACGCCAGCCGTCGACGCGGCGCATTGCTCGGGACAGTACGAACGGTGCTGCGACGGTGGCCAGCGCCGAGATCACGAACGAGATCAGATGCGCCTTGCCGTGCCACGACCCGAACGCGTCCGACGGCGTACATCCGGCGTCGGCGGCGCGGCAGTCGAGCTGGAAGAACGCGTCGCTCATCGTGTCGAGACCTGGCAGCGACAGCGCGACCAGCCAGGCACCGGCGACACCTGCCCGGCCCCCGGATCGCAGACTCGGGCGCAGTGCGAGGAGCGCGAAGGCGATCGTCACGAAGCCCGCGATCCCGCAGACAAGCCGGTACGCCGTCGCATGCTGTGCGGTCAGTGCGCCGAGGTCGCTGATGTCGTGACGCGCGGCCGAATAGCCGTGGCCTTCGGTTGCGCCAAGGACCAGCCAGCCCCCGGCGAACAGCAACTGTGCGGCGATCACGGCCGCCGCGAGACCTCTCCGTACGTCGTTCATGCCGCCAGAGTCGTCCGCCGTACCGCTGCCGTCATGAGGCGTTCACCTCATGTGCGTTCCCGCTGGAATTCCTACGTTGACGGAACAGGAACCAACCGGAAAGAGGACGACCATGACGACACAAGAGACGACACGCGAGCTGCCCGGGCTGGCGGAGCTCAAGCAGCACGCTCGAGCGAGCTGGGCTGCCGGTGACTTTCCCGCGGTGGCAAAGATGCAGCTGTGGGATGTCGGTGAGCGCCTCGTGCGCCGCGTCGGGATCGGCCGTGGCGAAGACGTACTGGACGTCGCCTGTGGCACGGGCAACGCCGCACTGCGGGCAGCCGCCGCCGGCGGCAAGGTCGTCGGTGTCGACCTGACGCCCGAGTTGTTCCCGGCCGGCCGGGCGCTCGCCGCCGAGGCCGGCGTCGAGGTGGAGTGGGTCGAAGGAGACGCCGAGGAGCTGCCGTGGGCGGACGAGAGCTTCGACGTGGTGCTGTCGACGTTCGGCGTGATGTTCACTCCCCGGCACGCGGTGGCCGCCCGCGAACTGGTCCGGGTACTCCGGCCCGGCGGCCGCTTCGGTTGCACGAGCTGGACACCGGAGGGACTCCAGGGGACCTTCTTCCGGATGCTCGGGAGTTACGCGCCGCCGGCTCCCCCGTTCGTCCAGCCGCCGCTGTTGTGGGGAGACGAATCGCATGTCCGCGAGCTGTTCGCCGGGGCCGGGGTGACCCTTGAGTTCGCCCGCGAAACCGTGCCACTCGCACCGTTCGACTCACCGGAGGAAGCCGTCGACTGGACTGCGACGTATTTCGGACCGTTGATGATGCTGCGCGGCATGCTCGAGCAGCGCGGCGAGTGGGACGCCCTGCGTTCGAAGCTCGTCTCGATCTACGTCAGCGGCGCACCGGCCGAGTACCTCGTCGTCCAGGGAACGAGGGACGAGAGGTAGCGCGTCACTGGCTGTCGACGAGGAGGTCCAGGGCGTGGTCGAGGTCGTCGGGGTACTCCGAGGTGAACTCGACGTACTCCCCCGTGCCCGGGTGGGTGAAGCCGAGGCGCATCGCGTGCAGCCACTGGCGGGACAGGCCGAGGCGTTCGGCGAGGACGGGGTCGGCGCCGTACGTCAGGTCGCCGCAGCACGGGTGGCCGATGGCCGACATGTGCACGCGGATCTGGTGCGTCCGCCCGGTCTCGAGGGTGATCTCGAGGAGCGTCGCGTACCGGAAGGCCTCGAGGGTCTCGTAGTGCGTGACGCTCGGTTTGCCGCCGGCCACCACGCCGAACTTGTAGTCGTGGTGCGGGTGCCGGTCGATCGGCGCGTCGACGGTCCCGGTGAACGGGTCCGGGTGACCCTGGACGAGCGCGTGGTAGATCTTGCGTACGGTGCGCTCCTTGAAGGCGCGCTTCAGGACGGTGTACGCGTACTCCGTCTTCGCGACCACCATCAGCCCGGACGTACCGACGTCGAGGCGGTGCACGATGCCCTTGCGTTCGGCCGCGCCGCTGGTGGAGATGTTGAACCCCGCGCCGGCCAGGTGCCCGATCACGGTCGGACCGGTCCAGCCCGGCGACGGATGCGCGGCGACGCCGACCGGTTTGTCGACGACCACGATCTCGTCGTCGTCGTACACGATCCGCAGGTTGTCGACCGTCTCCGGTACGACGCTCACCTCGGACGGCGGCGGGGGGAGCTCGACGTCGAGCAGTACACCGGCCGCGACCCGGGACGACTTCGGCGCCGGTGCGCCGTCCACCTGGACCAGGCCGGACTCGATCAGCTCGGCCGCCTTGGTCCGGGAGACGCCGAACAGCCGGGACAGCGCCGCGTCCAGCCGTTCGCCCGCGAGACCGTCCGGGACCATCACGGTCCGTGAGCTCACTTGTGGTGCTCCCGGGTGCCGTCGAGCTTGATGCCGCGCAGGGTCTGGATCACGAGCAGTACGGCGGCCGAGGTCACGGCCATGTCCGCGACGTTGAAGATCGCCCAGTGCGGCGTCTGCAGGAAGTCGACCACGTGCCCGTGGAACGGCGACGGCTCGCGGAAGATCCGGTCCAGGATGTTCCCGACCGCGCCGCCGAACAGCAGCCCGAACGCGACCGCCCAGCCCGCCGAACCGAGCTTGCGGGACAGGTAGATCACGCCGACCGCGACGAGGATCTGGACCGCGCTGATGTACGGCGTGTACCCGGCCCCGAGACTGAACGCCGCCCCCGAGTTCCGGATCAGGTTGAACTTCAGCAAACTCCCGACCACGTTCACCGGCTCCCCAGGCGTCAGATGCGCCAACGCCAGAGCCTTCGTCAGCTGGTCGAGAAACAGCACAACCAACCCAACCCCACCAAACACCACGGTCCACTTCCACGACCGCCCACCCCCGGCCTCGCCGCCGTCGGCGGCGACATCGGCCCCAGAAGACGAGGTGGCACCCAAGCCCGCATGCCCAGCCGCAGGTTTGTCCAGCGCGGCGTCACCCCGCCCGCCTCCGGCTGCACCGGTACCCTCCGCCGCAGAGTCGCCGCTGGAGGCGGCTGCGGCTGTGGTCGGGGCGCCTACTACTACCGGTTCGGTGGGTGGGGACGACAGCGAACCGGCCGACGGGAGGTCGGCCGGCTCAGGGGTGGCTGCGGTGCCCGTCGGGGCGGGGTCGTTCAGCGGCGTTCCTGGCGTTCTTTGCATGAGACACACAGTGTCGCACGCGGGAATGCCTGCAACCGACCCTTGCCGATCGCGTTGCCGCAGTTCTCGCAGACGCCGTACGTGCCGTCGTCGATGCGGGTCAGCGCGAACTCGATCTGGTTCAGCATGTCGCGGGCGTTGTTCGCCAGCGTCAGCTCGTGGTACCGCTCCAGGGTGGTGGAACCGACGTCCGCCTGGTCGTTGCCGGCGCCGTCGCTGCCGTCGCGGAACAACCCGACGATCTCCTGCTCGGCCTCGCGGATCTCCTCCTTGAGGTGCTCGACCTCACCCTCCAGCTCCGCGCGGAGCTCGGCGAGCTCGGCCGCGGTCCACGGATCCTCGCCGTCCTTCACCTTGAAGCTCTCGGCCGTATGTGCCGCGGACTTGGCCGGCGCCGTCGCCGGGGTCCTGTTCTCGTTCGTCTTCATGGCCACCCTCTTCGTCTGAGCTTTCTTGGCAGGGGTCTTAGCCGCTGTGCTTTTCGCCGCGGTGGCCGGTGAAGTCGCTGCCGGCTTCTTCACCGCGGAGGTCTTCTTGGCCGGCGAGGTCTTCGCCGGGCTTTTCCGAGCCGCTGTCTTCTGAACCGGCTCTGCCTTCTTGGCGGCACTCTTCTTGGCCGCGGCTGTGCGTTGGGGGGCGGACTTCTTGGGTGCCGATGTAGCCATGGTCAGCTACCCCCTGCCTTCGTCGGAGACTGGAGCGGACTGGTCGCAAGACAGTAGGACACGTGCCCACCACGTGCCAGCCTGACGCGCAGACCGTGGACATAAGGTAGTCGGTTCTTCAAGTCCGCTCGATGTTCCGAACATCACAAGCGTGTTGCAGACATCACTGTCCGTAACACTTCCCAGGTCAGGCCAGCAATCGCTCGAGCCGTTCCCGGATGTCGTTCTCCTCCCCCTCCACCTCGACCAGCTTGTCCCTGCTGGTCGCACCACGCACCAACCGCACTGCGGACCGCCGCACTCCGAACTCCGCCGCGACCGCGTCCAGGACAGCCTTCGTCGCCTGTCCTTCCACCGCACGGGCTGCCACCGCGACCACCAACGCCGGTCCGGACGGTCCGTCGTACCGGCCGCCGACCGCTGTCCTGGAGGTGCCCGGCTTCACCCGCAGCAGAATTCTCATACCGGAATTCTTACTGCACCACTCTTTAACGATTCGTAGTCACCTGGTACGACGCCGTACACTGACGACCGAGAACCGCAAGGCAGTGATGGGGCCATCACCCCGGAGCCGCCGGAAGAACAGTCCGCAGGGACCTATTAGAACCGGCCGCGTCTCGTTAAGGAAGTGGGTGACCGCACTCCGGGTCACCAAGGAGGGTGGTACCGCGCGGTAACCGGCTCAGCCGGCTACTTCGTCCCTCGTCCAGCAGGCAGGACGCGACGAAGGACGCACAAAGATGGCGGCAAACACTCCCTGGCGGCAGGTCCCCGCCCAGGTCGACTTCCCGGCGATGGAGCGGGAGGTGCTCACGCTCTGGGACGAGCACGACACCTTCGCGAAGAGCCTCGAGCAGTCCGCCGGCGGTACGCCGTGGACGTTCTACGAAGGCCCGCCGACCGCGAACGGCATGCCCGGTACGCACCACATCGAGGCGCGCGTCTTCAAGGACGTGTTCCCGCGGTACCGGACCATGAAGGGCTTCTGGGTCGAGCGCAAGGCCGGCTGGGACTGCCACGGTCTGCCGGTCGAGGTCGCCGTCGAGAAGGAGCTCGGCTTCAACGGCAAGCCGGACATCGAGGCGTACGGGATCGCCGAGTTCAACGCGAAGTGCCGCGAGTCGGTGCTGCGGCACGTGGACGCGTTCAACGAGCTGACGGTCCGGATGGGCTACTGGGTCGACCTCGAGCACCCGTACAAGACGATGGACCCGGAGTACGTCCAGTCGGTCTGGTGGTCGCTCAAGCAGGTGCACGAGAAGGGCCTGCTGGTCGAGGACTACCGGATCACGCCGTACTGCCCGCGCTGTGGCACCGGCCTGTCCGACCACGAGCTCGCGCAGGGGTACGAGACTGTCGTCGACCCGTCGGTCTACGTCCGCTTCCCGCTGACCTCCGGACCGCTGGCGGGCAAGGCCTCGCTGCTGGTCTGGACGACCACCCCGTGGACCCTGGTGTCGAACACGGCCGTCGCCGTGCACCCCGACGTCGAGTACGTGGTTGCCACCGACGGCAACGAGTCCCTCGTGGTGGCCAAGCCGCTGCTGGACCGCCTCGGTGAGGGCTGGACGGTCACGGGCGAGTACGGCGGCCGTGACATGGAGCGGTGGACGTACCAGCGTCCGTTCGAGCTGGTTCCGTTCGACGAGCCGGCGCACTACGTCGTGCTCGCGGAGTACGTCACCACCGAGGACGGCACGGGTCTGGTCCACCAGTCCCCCGCGTTCGGTGCGGACGACCTCGCAGTCGGCCGCGCGTACAACCTGCCGGTGGTGAACCCGGTGGACACCACCGGTCACTTCAACACCGACGTACCGCTGGTCGGCGGGCAGTTCTTCAAGAAGTCCGACGAGACGCTGGTCAAGGACCTCAAGGACCGCGGCCTGCTGTTCAAGCACGTGCCGTACGAGCACCCGTACCCGCACTGCTGGCGCTGCCACACCCCCGTCATGTACTACGCGCTCCCCTCCTGGTACATCCGCACCACCCAGGTGAAGGACGCGCTGCTCCGCGAGAACGAGAAGACCAACTGGTACCCGGACTCCGTCAAGTGGGGCCGGTACGGCGACTGGCTGCGCAACAACATCGACTGGGCCGTGTCCCGCTCCCGCTACTGGGGTACGCCGCTGCCGATCTGGCGTTGCGCCGAGGACCACCAGGTCTGCGTCGGCTCGCTGGCCGAGCTCGGGGAGCTGGCCGGCCGCGACCTGAGCGGCTCCGACCCGCACCGGCCGTACGTCGACGACATCACCTTCGACTGCCCGACCTGTGGCGCCGAGGCGCGCCGGGTGCCGGAGGTGATCGACGCCTGGTACGACTCGGGCTCGATGCCGTTCGCGCAGTGGGGCTACCCGTGGGTCGAGGGCTCGGAGGAGAAGTTCGCGCAGACCTACCCGGCGGACTTCATCTCCGAGGCGATCGACCAGACCCGCGGCTGGTTCTACACGCTGATGGCGATCGGCACGCTGGTGTTCGACGAGTCGTCGTACCGCAACGTCGTCTGCCTCGGGCACATCCTGGCCGAGGACGGCCGGAAGATGTCCAAGCACCTCGGCAACATCCTGGAGCCGATCCCGCTGATGGACGACCACAGCGCGGACGCGGTGCGCTGGTTCATGGCCGCCTCCGGGTCGCCGTGGAAGGCGCGCGGCATCGGGCCGAACGTACTGAACGAGATCGTCCGGAAGGTGCTGCTCACCTACTGGAACACGGTCGCGTTCCATGCCTTGTACGCGCGGCTCGCGGACTGGTCGCCTGCCGACGCACCGGCTGTCGAGGACCGATCCGTACTGGACCGCTGGCTGGTCAGCGAGACGCACCGGCTGGTCCGCGACACCGACGAGGCGTACGCCGCGTTCGACACGCAGCGGCTCGGCCTGCTGATCAACTCGTTCGTCGACGTGCTCTCGAACTGGTACGTCCGCCGTTCCCGCCGCCGGTTCTGGTCCGGTGACGCGAGCGCGCTGGCGACCCTGCACGAGACGCTCGAGGTGCTCACCCGGGTGATGGCGCCGCTGACGCCGTTCGTCACCGAGCGGGTGTGGCAGGACGTGTTCCGCCCGGTCACGCCCGGCCTCGCGGAGTCCGTACACCTGACGAGCTTCCCGACGTACGACGAGACGCTGATCGACGACGTACTCGCGCAGCACGTGTCGATGGCCCGCCGGGTCGTGGAGCTCGGCCGGTCGGCCCGCGCCGAGGCGAAGGTGAAGACCCGGCAGCCGCTGGCGCGCGCGCTGGTCGGGTCCGCCGCGATCGCGGACCTGTCCCCCGAACTGCTGCAGGAGATCGCCGACGAGCTGAACGTGGGCTCGGTCGCGCCGTTGTCCTCGGCGGGTGCGGACCTGGTCGAGTTCTCGGCCAAGGGCAACTTCCGCGAGCTCGGCAAGCGGTTCGCCAAGCAGACCCCGGTGGTCGCGGCCGCGATCGCGGCGGCGGACGCCGGCGCACTGGCCGCCGCGCTGAAGGAGTCGGGTACGGCGACCGTCCTCGTCGACGGCACGGACGTCGAGGTCGGCGAGGCCGAGGTACTGGTGTCCGAGCGGCCGAAGGAAGGCTGGTCGGTGGTCAACGAGCAGGGCGAGACCGTTGCCCTCGACCTCGAGGTCACGCCGGAGCTGAAGCAGGCCGGTCTCGCGCGCGAGGTGGTCCGCACGCTGCAGGAGGCCCGGAAGAACGCCGGCCTCGAAGTGTCGGACCGGATCAAGGTCTGGCTGACCTCGACCGACGCCGAACTGTCCGATGCCCTCGGCAAGCACGCCGACGAGATCGCCCGCGAGGTCCTCGCCGTCGAACTGAACCAGTCGGCCCCGTCGGAGCCGGACGTTGCCACCGGCACCGAAGAGGACCTGCAACTGACCTACTGGCTGAGCAAAGCCTAACGAGGCGGCCGGACGGCGCGAGCCCGCAATGCCGGGCTCGCGCCGAGCCGGTCGATGACATCCAGCAGCAACTGCCGGGTCCTCTCGACCTGCGCATCCCCGAGCTCAGCACGCATTTCCAAGTCCAGCGCCGCGCGATGGTTGCGGGCGGCAGCGATCACCGCGTCGCCGCGGTCGGTGAGCGCGACCTGCCGGGCCCGGGCGTCCTCGGGATCGGGGCGACGGCGCACATAGCCACGCTTCTCCAGGTCCGCGACCGTCTTCGACGCGGCCTGCTGTGTCACGCCGAGCTGCTCGGCGAGTGTGCCGATCGTCACCGGCCCACCGACCAGATGCTGGAACACCACACCGTCCGCGAACCGGGAGTCCGCGAATCCCTCGGCGGCGATCCGCCGTTGCAGCTCGTCGGCCAGTGCCCAGCCGGCGAACAACGAGGCCAGCGACAGATCCAGTTCCATGCCGCTAGAATACACAACCATGGTTGTACAAAACGAGTTCGTGGAGCGCGCGCACCGGATCGTCTGGTGCACGGTGGCGACGGTCGGGCCGGACAAGCGGCCGCGGAGCCGGATCCTGCACCCGATCTGGGAGAACGGCGACCAGCTCACCGGGTGGATCGTCACCCGGGCGACGCCGTTGAAGGTGCGGCATGTTGCTTACAGCCCGTATCTGAGCTGCAGCTACTGGGAGCCCGGTCACGAGGTGGCCGTCGCGGACTGCGCGGCCGAGTGGGTCGATGATGTGGCGACCCGGCAGCGGGTGTGGGAGCTGTACCGGGACGCTCCCCCGCCGCTTGGCTACGACTTCTGGAGTGTGTTCCCCGAGGGACCGGCCGGGGAATCACCCGCACTGCTGAGACTGACGCCGTACCGGTTGCGGCTGAGTGACGTGGAGACACTCAGCGGCCGGAAGGCTGCTCCCGCCTGGCCCTGATTGGCTGACACTGACTGGTTGTCACCGATGCGGGACCGTCAGTCAAATGGGTCCAGACATGACGAAGAGGCGGTGCCGCCGGAAAGCACCGCCCCTTGTCAGAGGGTTTGTCAGACGCCGTGACCGCCGTGCGCCTGGGCGCGCGCCTCGGGACGGAAACCGTTCCGCGGGCTGAGCGTGTCGTCGCCGTTGCCGAGCGCCTTCAGCTGCTCGGTGAAGTACGTCTTCAGGCGGCTGCGGTACTCGCGCTCGTAGGCGTGCAGGTCGTCGATCGTGCGCTCGAGCTGGCCCTTCTGCTTCTCCAGGGTGCCGAGCATCTGCGCACGCCGCTCGGCGATCTCGCCGTCGAGCTTCTCGGCGCGGGCGCGGGCCTCACCGGTCATCCGGTCGGCCTTGCCGCGCGCCTCGTTCTCCAGGCGCTCCGCCTTGGCGCGGGCCTCGCCGATGATCTTGTCGGCGGTGTCCTTCGCCTCCTGGACCAGGTCGTCGGAGTGCTTGGTGGCCATCTCCAGCAGCCGCACCGCGGAGCTGGAGGCGTCGCCGACCGTGCCGGCCGCCGCGGCCGCACCAGGAACCGGCACCGGTGGCTTCGGCTCCTCGGGCTTCTCGACCACGACCGGGGGCTTCGGCTGCTGCACGACCGGCGGCAGCGCGGCGGTCTGGTCGACCGGCCGCTGCTGGTCCGCGCCCGCGCGCTGGGCCGCCGCGAGCTTGGCCCGCAGCTCCTCGTTCTCGGCGAGAAGTCGCTCGAGCTCGGCTTCCACCTCGTCGAGGAAGGAGTCGACCTCTGTGACGTCGTAGCCCTCCCGTAGTCGGACGGGCGTGAACTGCTTCGAGCGGACGTCATCCGGCGTCAGCGGCATCTTTCACCTCGTTTGTCTGTGTCTTGGCGGAGTCCCCGTGGTCTCGCCTTGGCGACTCAGTAGATCACGTTATCGCTTCGTTGTCTTAGAACGGAATCCGGGCTCTACCTACCCACTCCTGAAGACCCTCACCCTCACAACGATCGAAGGGCCGTCGAGTTGATGGCCATCGCCACCGAGACGATGACGAACAGCATCAAGGTGGACAGGTCGATCCGCACGCCACCGGCCCCGATCGGGGGCAGGATCCGCCGCAACGGCTTCAGGAACGGGTCGGTGATCGAGTAGATCAGCTCGAACAACAGCAGCAGCGGCCCCTTCGGGTGCCACTGCGGCGCGAACATCACGATCAGGCCGAGCACGAACCGCGCCACCAGCACCAGGAAGAAGGTGAGCAGCACCCAGTAGAGAACGATGAGGACGAGCGCTAGAGCATCCATGTCGAGAACGAGTGTAGAAGACGCCGAAAGCCAGGTCGCGAACCAGAGCGTCAGCTCTGGTTGTAGAACCCGTCCGCGGCGATCTTCTCCTTCTCCTCGGCGGCGACCGTGACGTTCGGCGGGCAGACCAGGAACACCTTGGTGGTGATCCGCTCGATCGAGCCCCGGCAGCAGAAGATCAGGCCGGCGGCGAAGTCGACCAGCCGCTTCGCGTCGGCGTGGTCCATCTCGGTCAGGTTCATGATGACGGGCGTGCCGTCACGGAAGTGCTCACCGATGACGCGCGCCTCGTTGTAGCTACGCGGGTGCACGGTGGTGATGCGGGCCAACTCGGTAACCTCCGGGGACGGCGCGACCCCGCGCCGGTCTGGGAACTTGCTGACCGTCGCGCCGCCGCCGTGCTCCGTCCGGTCCAAACGGTCCTGGCGCTCGTCGCGGTGCTCGCGAGCTTCGCGGCTCTCCCGGCCGGCGGGTACCGGCTCGGTCTCATGGGAGTCCCCGTCGACGGCTTCGTCGTAGTCGTCGTCGTACTCGTCGTCGTAGGTGTCGTCGTAGCGGGCGTTGTAGCGCTCCCCGTCCTCGACCAAGCCGAGGTACACACCCATCTTGCGCAGTGCGCCGCTCATGGCCCCTCAGCACCTCGATCCGGTTCGACGACAACAGTGAGCAGGAAGCAATCCGCTCGGTGTCGACACTAACCCAGTGGAGACCGCGTACCGAGTAATGCGCGCCCGAGCCGAACGTGTGTCGCACCCTGCTTGATCGCCGCCTCCAGATCGCCGGTCATCCCGGCCGAGATCCAGTCCGCGCCAGGGTGTTCGGAACGTAGCCGTGAGGCTACGTCGCGCAGTCCCGCGAAAGCTTCCTCCGGATCCGAACCGAGTGGCGCGACCGCCATCACGCCCCCGACCTCCAACCCGTCCGCGGCCGCGATCGCCGCGGCGAGCTCGAGTACGCCGGACGGCTCGGCACCACCACGGCCCGCGCCGGTGGCCGCGTCCGCGGACCCGTACGTCGCGAGGCTGACCTGGATGAGGCAGCGCAACGACTTCTCCTCCGCGACGGCCGCCTTCGACAACGCCTCGACGAGTGACGGCCTGTCGACGGAGTGCACGACCGACGCGTACTTCACGACCGAGCGTGACTTCTTCGACTGCAGTTGTCCCACGAAGTGCCAGCTGAGGTCCGGGCAGTCCGGCGCCTTCACCTTGAGCTCCTGCTCGCGGTTCTCGCCGACGTCGGTGACCCCGAGGTCCGCCAGCGCCCGTACGTCGCTGACTGGGAAGGTTTTGGTGATCGCCACGAGGGTCACCTCGTCGCGGTCCCTCCCGGCCGCCTGACAGGCCTTCTGGATCCGCTCCTGCACCTGCTCCAGGTTCGCCCGCAGCTCCTCGGCGCGATCGGTCATGCCGAGACCAGCTTGATCAGCCCGGCCATCCGGCCGCTCTCGGGACCTTCGCGGCGGTACGAGTACAGGTTCCCGGACTCGATCGTGCACGCGGTGGCGTCGACGACCTCGACGCCGCGCTCGGCCAGTTGCGCCCGCACGCCGGCGGCGACGTCGATCGCCGGCGTACCCCAGCTCGTCTCGGAATACGACGCCGGTACCTGTGCCGCGACCTCGGCCCGCATCTCGTCCGGTACCTCGTAGCACTTGCCGCACGCGTACGGGCCGAGCACCGCGGTGATGTTCGTGGCACCGAGTTCCCGCATGGCGTCGACGGTCGCCGGGACGATGCCGACGTACATGCCCTTGCGGCCGGAGTGCGCGGCGCCGATAACCCCGTCGCCGTACAGCAGGACCGGCAGGCAGTCGGCCGCGCGAACGGCGAGTACGACGTCGGACCGGGTCGTGACCAGACCGTCGGCCTTCGGCATCGGCTGGGCCGGCAGTACGTCGCCAGGCCGGACCACGTGCACGTCGCGGCCGTGGACCTGGCTGACCCGCACCACGTGGTCCGCCGGTACACCGAACTCGTCGGCGATCAACCGGAAGTTGGCGATCACACCGTCGGCGTCCGGGCCGGACGCGCTGCCCAGGTTGAGTTCGCCGTACGGCGCTTTGCTGGCGCCGCCGAAGCGATCGGTGAACGCGAGCCGGGCAGCGGAGTGGACCTCGTCGTAGCCGAACACGACTGAAGGTTATCCAGCCGCACCCACAGCCACAGCTAGCGGACCCAGTACCGTCCGCGCCTCGTCGGTCACACTGTTCCGCTCGGAGTCCGCGGGCAGCCCGACCACGTGCTCCGCCGCCCGGCGGTACGCAGCCGCGAACGCCTGCTCGGCCGGAAGCTCGAGATCGGGAACGACGCCGACCCCCTCCCAGTTCGTCCCGGAGACCTGGTTGACCGAACGCGCCACCGGGACCGAGGCCTCGAGCTGCTCGTGCAGCTTGAAGCCGCGACGCGGGTGCGCACCACCGCCGGTCCGCTCGCCCACGATCGTTGCCCGCCCGAACTGCTGCAGGTTGTACGCGAGTTCCTCGCCGCCGGAGAACGTCGCCGTACTGGTCAGCACCCAGATCGGCTTGGCCTTGGCGAACCGCGGACCGGGAACGTACGGCGCCGTCCAGAACTGCCGCGTCGTCCCGTCGGCCGGGGTGACCAGGTCCTGCAGATGAATCGGCTCGTCGGAGTCGAGCAGGTAGCTGCAGAGGAACGCGACCTGGTCGGGCGATCCGCCGAGGCAACGACGCAGGTCGAGGATCATGGCGTCGGTCGACGTCAGCAGTGCGAGTGCGGCGGTGACCGCGGCGGCGGCGTGTTCGGGCGAATACAGCAGCGGACGGATCTCCAGCAGGCCGATGTTGCCGTCGAGCCTTTCGACACGGGCCATCCCGCCGGCGTCCAGCGCGGCCCGGCGGCGCCAGTGTGCTTCCTCCGCCACCGGGTCGGTCTCGTCC
Organism: Kribbella sp. NPDC004536; assembly: GCF_042873835.1. NCBI lineage: Bacteria > Bacillati > Actinomycetota > Actinomycetes > Propionibacteriales > Kribbellaceae > Kribbella > Kribbella sp. NPDC004536. The sequence goes on from NZ_JBIALY010000005.1 coordinate 53,859, forward strand.
GGCAGTCCGTCGCGGCGGAAGATCAGCCGCAGGTGCTTGTCGTCGTTGCCGAGCTGCAGGTCTGCCGTGACGCGCTCGGCCAGTTCCGCCGGGGTCCGGAGCTCGTCGTACCGGCCGGCGGCGACCGCTGCCGCCAAGCGGTCCGCGACCTCGGCGCCGACGTCGGGGAAGACGTAGTGCTCGCCGACCAATGCCCCCAGCCGGCCGAGGACGGACCTGATCTCTTCGGTTTCCATGCCGGGAGTAGACCATCTCGATTGACAAAGCGTCAAGAATTCTCGACGCTTTAGTCATGGCCGAGATCGTGGATCACCTGGAAGTGTCGAGCGCCGCCCAGTTCAAGGCGCTCGGGCACCCGCTGCGGCACCGGCTGCTGTTCGCGCTCGGGCAGGAGGCCGCGACGATCAGCCAGCTGGCCGCTGCGCTGGGGACGGCCAAGGGCAACGTCGCGCATCACCTGGGCGTGCTACGCGATGCCGGAATGGTGCATGTCGCCGAGACACGACAGGTGCGCGGTGGGACCGAGCAGTACTACAAACGGTCCGTACGGCGGTTCGGCTTCTCCGGTGAGGGCGCGCGGGCGAACAACACCGTTGCGCTGCAGGCGGTCGCGGCCGACCTGGAAACGGCCGACAACGACCCGCTGTTCACCGTGCGGAACCTGCGGCTGACCGCGGCTCAGGCGGCCGAACTCGGCGAGACCCTGAGCCGGCTGGTCGACGGACTCACCGACGCCGGGCCGGACGAGGCCCGGTACGGCGTGGTGGTCTCGGTCTACCGGCCGCGCAGTACTACTTGAGGAAGTCGGGGATGTCGAGGTCTTCCTCGGGCTCCGGCTTCTTCGGCTTCGGCTGGCTCGCGGGTGCCGTACCGGTTGCGTTGCTCGGGCCGTGGGTCGGCCAGGAGTGCTGGGTCGACGGGGAGGCCGGGGTGTGCGGGGCAGGCTGAGCCGACTGCTGGCCGTTCTGCACCGTACGCACGCCTTCTTGGGGGCGGGCGGAGTTGGTGGTGCCGGTGCGGGGCTCGGTCGGGGCCGGGACCGGGACGGTGTCGTCGGTCGGCTGGGGGGACGAAGGTGCCGCCTGAGGCTGGGCGTTCTGTTGGCCCGGGACTGCTTGAGATGAGCCCGCGTAGCCCTGGGAGGCTTGGGTTGGGTTGGTGCCTGGCTGGCCCCCGGCCGGCGTGCCGGTGCCGGCCGGCTGGGTGGAGCCGGGTGAGCCCGGGGCCGGCTGGGCGAAGCCGGACTGGGCCGGTTGTTGCGGCTGGCCGGCCTGCTGGTTCGCGGGGGGCGGTGGGGTTTGGGTCGGGTTGGAGACCGTCATCGGCTGGGAGTACGACTGCGGCGCCGGGCGGGAGGACTGCGGGCGGGCCTGGTTCATGGCCTGTTCGCGGCGCTTGGGCATGCCGCCGTCGAAGCCGGCCGCGATCACCGTGACCCGGACCTCGTCGCCGAGGGCGTCGTCGATCACCGCACCGAAGATGATGTTCGCGTCCGAGTGTGCGGACTCCGACACCAGTTGCGCGGCCTCGTTGATCTCGAACAGGCCCAGGTCGGACCCGCCCGCGATCGACAGCAGCACGCCGTGCGCACCCTCGATACTTGCCTCCAGCAACGGAGACGAGATGGCCGCCTCGGCGGCCGCAACCGCGCGGTCCTCGCCGCGGGACGAGCCGATTCCCATCAGCGCGGAGCCGGCGTTCGACATGACCGCCTTGACGTCCGCGAAGTCCACGTTGATCAGACCCGGGGTGGTGATCAGGTCGGTGATACCGGAAACACCCTGCAGCAGCACCTGGTCGGCCTGCTTGAACGCGTCCAGCACGGACACGGCGCGGTCGGAGATGGTCAGCAGCCGGTCGTTCGGGATGACGATCAGCGTGTCCACCTCCTCGCGGAGGGTGCTGATGCCGTCCTCGGCCTGGGTGGCGCGGCGCTTGCCCTCGAACGAGAACGGCCGGGTCACCACACCGATGGTCAGCGCGCCCAGCGACCGGGCGATCCGCGCCACCACGGGCGCGCCGCCGGTGCCGGTGCCGCCGCCCTCGCCGGCGGTGACGAAGACCATGTCGGCGCCCTTGAGCGCCTCCTCGATCTCCTCGGCGTGGTCCTCCGCGGCCTTCTGCCCGATCGCCGGGTTCGCCCCGGCGCCCAGGCCGCGGGTCTCCTCGCGGCCGATGTCGAGCTTGACGTCCGCGTCGCTCATCAGCAACGCCTGGGCGTCGGTGTTGATGGCGATGAACTCAACGCCCTTCAGACCGTGCTCGATCATCCGGTTGACGGCGTTCACGCCGCCTCCGCCGATGCCGACGACCTTGATGAGTGCCAGGTAGTTCTGCGGTGCCGCCACGTCCGCGCCTCTCGCCTCGTTCGTTTCCCGTTGTCCAGCGAAAAGACTGAACCTCAAGTGGATGCTTAGACTTATGTCAACTTTAGATTACGCGGAACGCTACGTGAGGCTTCCGGGCAAAGTCCACGCGCCTCGCCGCACGTCCCGTCATGTGACCTGTCACCGCTTTTCCCCTTTGGTCACAGGGAGATCGGGCGCCGACACGTCGTAGACCTTGGCGTCGCGCTTCATCAGCACGCTCAGTACCCCGGCCTTGCGCTCGCTGTCATCGGAACTGCCCCAAACCACCTTCACACCCGAACTCAGGTTGAGCGTGATCGAGTCCGGCGAGGTCGCCGAGATCGTCCCGACCTGGGTCCGCAGGGTGTCCGGCAGCGCGGCCGAAACCGTCACCACCGAATGGATCGTGACGTCGCGCCGTACCCCGGTCACCTTCGCCTCCGGCAGTCCGGCCGGCCGGTCCGGGACCGTGCGGTACGACGTACCGGTCGCGTCGACCAGCTCGAACCGCGTGCCGTCGGTGACCACCACGACCGGGACCCGTTCGGTGACCACGATCACGATCTTGCGCGGCCAGGCCCGGGTCACCTGCGCGTCCGCGACCGCCGGGATGGTCCGCACCCGGTCCGCGATCGCGCGCAGATCCACCTTCGCCAGCGGGGTCCCGAGCGGTGCGGCCGCGGTCTGCTCGATCGTTGCCACCGGCACCGTGTCGGCACCGCTGATCCGGACCCCGGAGACCGCGAACGCGGACGAGAAGTAGAACAGCCAGACGACCAGGCCGGCCAGCACGACCAGCCCGCCGCCGACGGCCCAGGGCAGCCAGCTACGCCAGCGCACCAGCCGTTGCCGGCGCGCGAACCGCTGCTGTGCCCGAGCCAGATCGACGCTCTGGCTCATTCAACAAACCCCACCCAATTACTCCACCACAGCAACAGCCGTTGCCTCGGCAGGCTCGCGGGCCGATTCGCGAGCACTGGCGCGTTCGGCCAGCAATCCAACGACTTCCGGACCGATCAGCGTCACGTCGCCGGCCCCGAGCGTGACGACCAGGTCGCCCGGCTCGGCGAGGTCCGCGACCAGCTGCGGTACCGCGGACCAGGACGGCTCGAACCGGACCTGGTCGGGCTTCAGCGGAACGTGGTTCGCGATCAGGGCTCCGGTCACGCCCGGCTCCGGGTCCTCGCGGGCCGCGAAGACGTCCATCACCACGACCTCGTCGGCCAGTGCCAGCGCGTCGGAGAACTCGGTCGCGAAGATCCGCGTGCGGCTGAACAGGTGCGGCTGGAAGCACGCGATCACGCGGCCCTCCCCCGCCACCTGGCGAGCCGCGGTCAGGTCGACGGCCAGCTCCGTCGGGTGGTGTGCGTACGAGTCGAAGACCCGGACGCCGTCCTCGAGACCCTTGAACTCGAACCGCCGCCCGGTACCGGTGAAGGACGCCAACCCCTCGGCCAGATCGGCCGCCGAGAACCCGAGCCCCAGCCCGACCGTCAACGCGGCGGACGCGTTCAGCGCGTTGTGCTTGCCCGCCTGCTGCAACTGGACCAGCGGGAGCCGCCGGCCGTGGTACACGGGTACGAACGACTGGGTCGCCCCGGTCGCGGTGATCTCGGTGACCCGCAGGTCGGCGTCTTCGGACTCGCCGTAGGTCCGTACGTCGATGTCGCGTTCCTTCGCGTACGCCGCCAGCTTGCGGGCGCCGGCGTCGTCGTGGCAGATCACCATGAACCCGCCCGGCAGCACCCGCGCGCAGAACTCCTCGAACGCCTTGCGGTAGCTGGCCTCGTCGCCGTAGTTGTCCAGATGGTCCGGCTCGACCGACGTGACGATCGACACCTCGGGCGAGTAGGTCAGGAACGACTTGTCCGACTCGTCCGCCTCGGCGACGAACAGGTCGCCGGTGCCGTCGTGGGCGTTCGACCCGGACTCGTTGAGGTTCCCACCGATCGCGTACGACGGGTCGGCGCCGCAGTGCTGCAGCGCGACCGTCAGCATCGACGTGGTCGTGGTCTTGCCGTGCGTACCGGCGACGGCGAGCGTCCGGCGGCCGACCATCACCGACGCGAGCGCGGCGGCCCGGGGCAGGATCGGGATCCCGGCCGCGCGGGCGGCGACCACCTCGGGGTTGGTCTCCCGGATCGCGGTCGACACCACGACGGTGTCGGCGTCCTTGACGTGCTCGGCCGCGTGGCCGACCCAGCAGGTGGCGCCGAGCGCACGGAGCGCGGCCAGCACCTTGCCGTCCTTGGCGTCGGAGCCGGACACCTCGATGCCGCGGGACGCCATGATCCGGGCGATGCCGGACATGCCGGCGCCGCCGATACCTACGAAGTGCACCCTGCCCAGCTTCTCGGCCGGTAACAGCGTGTCAGGAGCGGTGACGATCACGAAGCAGACCTCACCACATCCAGGATGATCCGCGCCAATCGCTCGTCGGCGTCGGTCCGGATCACACCGGTCGCTGCTGTGGACATGGCTGTGAGACGCGCGCGGTCGAGCAGAAGTTGCGGCACGTTGGCGCGGACCCAGTCGACGGTCAGGTCGGCGTTGTCGATCAGGATGCCGCCGCCGACGTCGACGACCGGCTTCGCGTTCAGCCGCTGCTCACCGTTACCGATCGGCAGCGGGACGTAGATGGCCGGCAGGCCGACACCGGACACCTCGGTGACCGTGTTCGCGCCGGAGCGGCAGACGACCAGGTCGGCGGCGGCGTACGCCAGGTCCATCCGGTCCACGTAGTTCAGCACGACGTACGGCAGCGGGCCGGTCTGCGGGACCTCGAGGGTGTTCTTCGGGCCGATCGCGTGCAGCACCTGGATACCGGCCGCCTGCAGGTCCGCGGCCGCGCCCGAGACGGACTCGTTGATCCGCTGCGCGCCCTGTGAACCACCGGTCACGAACAGCGTCGGCGCGTCCGGGTCGAGACCGAAGAACCGCCGCGCCTCGGCGCGCAGCGCGGCCCGGTCCAGCGTCGAGATCGCCCGCCGGATCGGCAGCCCGACGTACTCGGCGTGCGGCAGGTCGGATCCGGGGAACGAGGTCTTCACGTTCTCGGTGCAGTACCTGGCGGCGAACTTGTTCGCGATCCCCGGCACCGCGTTGCCCTCGTGCACCACGATCGGCGTCTTGCGCCGCCAGGCAGCGACGTACGCCGGGGTCGACACGTAGCCGCCGAAGCCGACCAGCACGTCCGCCTTGGCCTCGTCGAGCACCTTGCGGGCGGCGCTCACCGAGGCGAGCATCTTGCCAGGTACGGCGAACAGCGCGGGCGTGGGCTTGCGCGGCAGCGGCACCGGCGGGATCAGCTCCAGCCGGTACCCGGCCTCCGGGATCACCCGCGTCTCCAGGCCGCGCTCGGTGCCGAGCGCGACGATCTCGATGGTGGGGTCGATCCGGCGCAGCGCGTCCGCCGTGGCGATCAGGGGTGAGGTGTGACCGGCGCTACCGCCACCGGCCAGAACGATGCTGGGCACAGCTTTCAACGCTCCCGCGGTTTCATTTGTACGACATACGTCGCGAGGACAACCAGCCGAAACGAGGACGCCGGGTTTCTTTCAGGGCGGCCTGCGCGCCGGGCTCGGCCTTCGCGAAGGACAGCAGCATGCCGATCGCGATCAGCGTCGGCAGCAGTGCGGAACCACCGTACGACAAAAGCGGGAGCGGGATACCCACGATGGGTAGCAGTCCGATCACCGCACCGAGGTTGACCACGGTCTGCGCCATGATCCAGACGGTGATCCCCGCGGCCGCATAACGGACGAACGGCTGGGTGTTCCGGGTCGCGATCCGCACCCCGGCGTAGGCGAGCAGCAGGAACAGCGCGATCACGGTCAGCGACCCGACCAGGCCGAGTTCCTCGCCGATCACCGAGAAGATGAAGTCGGTGTGCGCCTCGGGCAGGTTGCCCCACTTCTGCCGGCTGTTGCCGATCCCGACGCCCCACCAGCCGCCGGTCGAGAGCGCGTAGAACGAGTGGTACGCCTGCCAGCCGACGCCGGACGGGTCACCGAACGGGTCGAGGAACGACGTCACCCGCTGCATCCGGTAGCGCTCCGCGTTGACGAAGTACGCCGCGACGAGTCCGACCACGCCGATCGTGCCGACGAACAACCGGGTCGGCGCGCCGACGACCCAGATCATGCCGATCATCACGGCCATCAGGACCAGCGCCGTACCAAGGTCGTGCTGGCCGACGACGAGCGCGATCACCAGACCGCAGACCGGGACCATCGGCACCAGCAGGTGCTTCCACTGGGTGAGCAGCTTCTCCTTGCGGGCGTACAGATCCGCGCACCACATCACCATCGCGAGCTTCGCGAACTCGCTCGGCTGGATCTGCAGCGGCCCGCCGAGGCGCAGCCAGTTGGTGTTGCCGTTCACGCCGACGCCGAGGCCCGGGATGAACGTCAGCACCAGCAGGAACGTGGAGCCGAGCAGCGCGACGTACGCGAGCATCCGGAAGTGCCGCGGCGTCATCCGGGAGGCGACGTACGCCATCGGGAGACCGACGACGACCCAGATCAGCTGCCGGGTGAAGATCGTGTAGCTGCTGCCGTACGCGCGGAATGACAGCACGCTGGACGCCGACAGCACCATCATCAGGCCGAGCACCAGCAGCAGGCCGGTCGCGCCGAGCACGATGTGGTACGACGTCAGCGGCCGGTCCAGCACGTCCCGGATCGCGGCGATCCACGGGCGCTCGGTGGTCTGCTTCTTCTGGTCCGGCTGATCTGCGACCGACGTCACGCGATCACCCCAGTCGGCGTACGGCTGCGGCGAAGGCGTCGCCGCGCGCTCCGTAGTTGGCGAACATGTCCCAGGACGCGCAGCCAGGTGCGAGCAGCACGGTGTCCCCCACCTGTGCCAGCTTCGCCGCCTCCCCCACCACGATCTCCATAGCACCAGTGTCCGTTGACTCGACGACGATCCTCGGGACATCCGGTGCGTGTCGCTGCAGAGCTTCGGCGATCACGGCCTTGTCCTGGCCGAGCAGTACGACGGCCCGCAGCCGTTCGCGAGCTGCGATCACGAGGTCGTCGAACGTCGCGCCCTTGGCCTGACCGCCGGCGATCCAGACCACGTGCTCGTACGCGAGCAACGAGGCCTGCGCGGCGTGCGGGTTGGTGGCCTTCGAGTCGTCGACATAGTTGACTCCGGCAACGTCCGCGACGTGTGCGATCCGGTGCTTGTCCGGGTGGAACCCGCGCAGCGCATCGCGCACCGCGTTCGCCGGTACGCCGAACGAACGGGCCAGTGCGGCCGCGGCCAGCGCGTTCGCGACGTTGTGCGGCGCGGGCGGGTTGACGTCGTTGATCGTGGCCAGTTCGAGTGCCGACGTCGACCGCTGCTCGATGAACGCGCGGTCGACGAGCAGGTCGTCGACGATGCCGAGCATCGACAGTCCGGGCGTACCGAGGGTGAAGCCGATCGCGCGGCAGCCCTCGATCACGTCGGCCTCCTCGACCAGGTGCTCGGTGGCCGGGTCGGCGACGTTGTACACGCACGCGACCTGGCAGTTCTCGAAGATCTTGCCCTTCGCCGCGGCGTACGCGTCGAGCGAACCGTGCCAGTCGACGTGGTCCGGCGCGATGTTCAGCACGGCGGCCGAATGCGCCGACAGCGAATGCGTGAAGTGCAGTTGGTAGCTGGACAGCTCGACCGCGATCACGTCGTACGGCTCGGGGTCCATGACGGCTTCCAGCAGCGGCAGCCCGACGTTGCCCGCGGCAACGGCCCGGTTTCCGGCCGCCTGCAGCATCGCGGTCAGCATCTGCACGGTCGTGGTCTTGCCGTTGGTGCCGGTGATGCAGAGCCACGGTGCCGCGTGCGCCGGGTCGCGCAGTCGCCAGGCGAGCTCGATCTCGCTCCAGATCGGTACGTCCCGCTCGGCCGCCTGAGCAAGCAGCGGTGCGTGCGGCGGTACGCCGGGCGACGTCACGACGACGTCGACGTCCTTCGGGAGTTCCTGCGTACTGCCCGGACCGAGCGTGATCGTCGCGCCTAGCGTCTCGAGGATCTGTGCCTTCTCGCGCAACGCCTCGTTGTCGCGGTCGTCGAGTACGACGAGGTGCTCCGCGCCGGCCTGCAACAGCGAGTCAGCACAGGCGTAGCCCGCCGTACCGAAGCCGAGAACGACGAACCGCGTCGTGTCCCAGCCGTCGTCGGTCCGTGTCGTCAGCGTCATCCCGTGACCCATTCCGCGTAGAAGACCCCGAGTCCGATCACGACGCACAGGCCCTGGATGATCCAGAACCGGATCACCACGTTCACCTGTTCCCAGCCGAGCATCTCGAAGTGGTGATGCAGTGGCGCCATCCGGAACAACCGTTTGCCGTGCGTCAGTTTGAAGTAGCCCACCTGCAGGATGACCGACGCGGTGATCAGCACGAACAGGCCGCCGAGCAGCAGTACGAGCAACTCCGTGCGCGTCATCACCGCCATGCCGGCCAGTGCGCCACCGAGCGACAGCGAACCGGTGTCGCCCATGAAGATCTTCGCCGGCGACGCGTTCCACCACAGGAACCCGAACAGCGCCCCGGTCAGACAGGCCGCGACCACGGCCAGGTCGCGTGGATCGCGTACTTCGTAACACTTGGCGCCGACGCCGCGCTCGGTCGCGCAGCTCTGGTTGAACTGCCAGATGCAGATCAGCGTGTACGCGCCGAACACCATCATCGACGCGCCGGTCGCCAGACCGTCCAGACCGTCGGCGAGGTTCACGCCGTTGGACATGCCGGCGATCAGCAGCAGGATCCAGATGATCACCAGGATCGCCGGCAGCTGGAGCCAGCCGATGTCCCGGATGAACGAGATGAACGGTGACGCCGGCCGCTGCCCGCGGTCGTCCGGGAACTGCAGCGCGAGCACCGCGAAGATCACCGCGACCAGCGTCTGGCCGGCCAGTTTCGCCTTGCTGCGCAGGCCGAGGCTGCGCTGCCGGAAGATCTTGATGAAGTCGTCCAGGAAGCCGACCGTGCCCATCCCGGCGAACAGGAACAGCACCAGGATCGCCGATGCGGTCGGCGGCTGCATCGTGAACAGCTTCGCCGCGAAGTACCCGACGATCGTCGCGACGATGAAGACCGTGCCGCCCATGGTCGGCGTACCGCGCTTGATCATGTGCGACTGCAGACCGTCGTCACGGATCTCCTGGCCGTAGCCGCGGCGGGCCAGCCACTTGATCGCGTACCGGGTCCCGAGCAGGGTCAGCACCATCGAGACGGCACCGCCGAACAGGATCGAGATCACTGCTGTTCCTCCAGCAGGGCGTCGGCGAGGCTGCGCAGCTTCGCCGCCTTCGAGGACTTCACCAGTACGACGTCACCCGCGCGCAGCTCGCCGCGGAGCAGCTCCAGCGCCTCGGGAATGGTCTCCACGAACACGGACTCGTTGCCCCACGAGCCCTCCAGCGAGGCGCCGAGGTGGATCGGTTTCGCGCCCGCGCCGACCACGACCAGCCGGTTCACGTCCAGCCGGACGGCCAGCCGGCCGATCGCGTCGTGCGCCTCCTGCGAGGTGTCGCCGAGTTCGAGCATCTCGCCGAGCACCGCCCAGGTCCGCGCGCCGCGGGACCGGCCGATCGCGACCAGCGACTTCAGCGCCGCGCGGGTCGAGTCCGGGTTCGCGTTGAACGCGTCGTTGATGATCGTCACGCCGTCCGCGCGCTCGGTCAGCTCCATCCGCGCGGCCGACACCCGTTGCGCGGCGTTCAGCCCGTCGGCGATCTGCTCGGGCGTCAGTCCGACCGCCAGTGCGACGGCTGCGGCGGCGAGTGCGTTCGAGACGTGGTGCTCGCCGATCAGCTGCAGCTGGACGTTGCCGCTGAAACCGCCGACGTGCAACGTGAACGCGGGCCGGCCTTCGCCGTCGAGCTTCACGTCGGTCGCCCGGACATCGGCCTCGGGCGCCTCGCCGAAGGTCAGAACCTTCTCGTGCGTACGGCTCCGCATCGCCGCCACCCGGTGGTCGTCGGCGTTCAGTACCGCCGTACCGCCCGGCCGCACAGCCTCGATCAGCTCGCCCTTGGCGATCGCGATGTTGTCCTGGGACCCGAACTCGCCGATGTGCGACGTGCCGACGTTCAGCACCAGGCCGACCTTCGGCGGGGTGATCCCGCTCAGGAACCGGATGTCGCCGGTGTGCCGCGCGCCCATCTCGGCGACCAGGTACTTCGTCGCCGTGGTCGCCTGCAGCGCGGTCAACGGATGCCCGAGCTCGTTGTTGAACGACCCTTCCGGCGCCACGGTCTCGCCGTACGGACGGACCAGCTGGCCGATCAGGTCCTTCGCACTGGTCTTCCCGGTCGAACCGGTCAGGCCGATCACGGTCAGGTCCGGCAGCTTGGCGATCACGTGCCTGGCCAGGTCGCCGAGCGCGCGCTGCGTGTCGTCGACCACGATGCACGGGCGGCCCTCGACCGGCCGCGTGGTCAGCGAGACGGTGACGCCCGCCGCGGTCGCCGTACCGACGAAGTCGTGACCGTCGACGCGCTCACCGAGCACGGCGACGAACAGCCCACCCGGTCCGGCGGCTCGGGAGTCGATCACCACCGGGCCGTCGACGACAGCCGTGGGCTCGGCGCCCACGAGGTCGCCGCGGACGGCCTCGGCGATCTCGCCGCAACTGACAGGGATCACCGGTCTGCCTCCAACAGCTCACGCACGGTTTCGCGGTCGTCGAACGAGTGGATCACGCCGCCGACGTCCTGGCCTGTCTCATGTCCCTTGCCGAGCACGACGACGGTGTCGCCCGGTCCGGCCAGCTCGATCGCGGCCGCGATCGCCCGCCGCCGGTCACCGATCTCGTGCAGATCCACGTCCGGTACGGCGTCCCGCGCGCCGGCGATCGCGGCCGCGCGGATGGCGGCCGGGTCCTCGCTGCGCGGGTTGTCGTCGGTGACGATCACGACGTCCGCGGCCTTCGCCGCCTCGGCGCCCATCGCGGGCCGCTTCCACGGGTCGCGGTCGCCGCCGCAGCCCACGACTGCGAACAACCGGCCCTTCGTCGCGGTCCGCGCGGCCTTCAGCGCAAGGGCCACCGCGTCGGGCGTGTGCGCGTAGTCCACAACGACCGCCAGCCCGTCCTCGCGGGTGAACGTCTCCATCCGCCCCGGCACGCTCGCGGTCCGCAGCCCGGCCGCGATCGCCTCGGCGGGTACGTCGAGCTGCCGCAGCATCGCGGTCGCGAGCAGCGCGTTGGCGATGTTGAAGTCACCTGGCAGCCCGATCTCGACCGTCAGCGTCTCCCCGGGCCCTTGGATATCGAGCACCGTAGTGCCGTGCTCGGAGCGGTGCCGGTGCGCGACCGTCCAGTCGGCGTCACCCTTCGTCGACACGGTGACCAGCGGTACGACGGTCTGCGCGGCCAGGCGCCGGCCGTACTCGTCGTCGATCGTCACCACGGCGACATCGCAGCGCTCCGGGGTGAACAACGAGGCCTTCGCCTGGAAGTACTCCTCGAACGTCTTGTGGAAGTCCAGGTGGTCCTGCGTCAGGTTCAGGAAGCCCGCGACCGCGAACCGGGCGCCGTCGACGCGGCCCAGCGCCAGCGCGTGGCTCGACACCTCCATCGCGCACCACGCGACGGCCCGCTCGCGCATCACCGCGAACAGGGCCTGCAGGTCAGTGGCCTCCGGTGTGGTCCGGACGCTCTTCACGACCTCGTCCCCAACGCGCGTTTGAATCGTGCCGATCAGCGCCGTCGGACCGAGCTCCCGCAGCACCGAGTCCAGCAGGAAGCTGGTCGTGGTCTTGCCGTTCGTCCCGGTCACCCCGAGCAGCCGCAGCTCGCTCGTCGGCTCACCGTAGATCCGGGAGGCGACCGCGCCGAGCACACTGCGCGGCTTGTCGACGACCAGCACCGGGAGCCCGGTGGCCTCGGCCCGTTCGGCACCGGCCGGGTCGGTCAGTACGGCGACCGCGCCCGCCTGCTGGGCTTTCGCGACGAACTCCGCGCCGTGCGTGACCGCACCGGGCAGCGCGGCGTACAGGTCACCGGGAAGGATGGAACGCGAGTCGAGGGACACGCCGGTCACGCTCACCGGCGACGGTGCCGGGAGCTCGACATGGGCGACGTTCGCGAGGTCCGCGAGGCTCACAGGCACGACGTGCCGTGGCCTGATCGCTGCGACCGCGCCGCCGGCGGCGGTAGGGGTGGACACGGGCCCTGAGGCTACCGCTCCGGACCCCATGACTCCTACCTGGCCCGTCACCACGTCAGCGGAATGTTCGGCTGCGCCGCCCCCGTCGGCGGTACGACGTACTTCTGCAGCGCGTAGCTCATCACGTCTCGGAACACCGGTCCTCCTTGCAGGCCTCCACCCCGGGCACCCTGGGGATCGTGGAGTACGACGTACGTCACGAACCGCGGGTTGTCGGCCGGGGCGAATCCGGCGAAAGAAGTCGCCCAGTTGCCGTACTTGCCGGTGCCGGGGACGACCTGCTGCGCGGTACCGGTCTTGCCGGCCACCAGGTAGCCGTCGATCGCGGCCTGCGGCGCGGTGCCCTTCTTCGCGGTCACCGACTCCATCATCGTGGTGACCTCCTTGGCAGCCTGCTCGCTCACCACCCGGCGGGCCGGTGCGGACTGGTTCGGCGTCAGCGTGCCGTCGGCCTGGATGTAGTTCCGGATCAGCTTCGGCGGCTCGTACACGCCGCCGTTCGCGACCGCGTTCACCGCGGCGGCCTCCTGGACCGCGTTCACCGACAGGCCCTGGCCGAACGCGACGTTCGAGCGGGTGATCTCCGGCCACTCGTCGCCGGGCGCCAGCCGGCCGTTCGTCTCGCCCGGGAAGTTCAGCCCGGTCGGCTCGCCGAAGCCGAAGTCGTGCAGGTACTTCACGAACTGCGCGATCGGCATCCGCTGCGCGGCCATGATCGTGCCGACGTTCGACGACTTCGCGATCACGCCGGAGATGGTCAGGTTCATCTTGTCGTGCGCCCAGTGGTCCTTGATGATCCGGCGCTGCACGTCGATGCTGCCGGGAACCTGCAGCTTGGTGTTCAGGTTGATCTTCCCGGCGTCGGCGAGTGCGGCCATCGTGACGACCTTCTGCACGCTGCCGGGCTCGAAGCTGCGCTCGAGGGCCGGGTTGTTCAGGTCCTTCGACGTGTACGGCTTGTTCGGGTCGAACGACGGGTAGTTCGCCAGTGCGAGCAGTTCGCCGGTCTTCACGTCCATCACCACGACCGTGCCGGCGCTCGCCTTGTACTGCTGAACCGCCTGCTGGATCCGCTTCTCGGCGAAGAACTGCAGGTCGGTGTCCAGGGTCAGCTGGACGCCGACGCCGGGCTTCGGCTCCTGCACGGTGTGGTTCGCGTTCGGGATCTGGTTGCCGCGGGCATCTACCTCGTAGACCGCCTTGCCGTTGACTCCGGACAGCTTGTCGTTCAGGCCGTACTCGAGCCCGGACAGACCCTTGCCGTCGGCACCGGTGACGCCGACCAGGGTCGCGGCGATACTGCCGTTCGGGTGGCTGCGGATCGGGTCTTCCTCGGTGTACAGCCCGGTCAGCAGCGGGAGCAGCTGCTCCTTCGGCTTGCCCTTGTTCTGCGCGGCGATCGGGATGTTCGCGGCCTTGATGTCGGCCTGGATCGCGCTCCACGTCGTCGGGCTCACCTGGTGCGCGACGTACGCGAACCGGCCGGTGCCGGACAGCGCCGCGATCAGCTTCGCCGTCGTCGTACCCGGGAGCTTCGGTGCGAGGATCGCGGCCAGCTGCTGCGCGACCGGCTTCGTCTGCTGCGGGTCCGCGGTGATCGCGACGGCGTCCTCGGTGACCGCGAGCTCTACGCCGTTGCGGTCCTCGATGGTGCCGCGGTCCGCGTGCAGGGTGTACGAGCGGGCGTTCTCCTTGGTCGCCGCGGCGGCGTAGCTGTCCGGGTCCACGCCCTGCAGCAGTACGAGCCGCCCGGCGAACAGCGACAGTACGAACGCCATCACCCCGAACGTCAACCGCAACCGCAACGCCGGCCGCCCCAACCGCAGCATCCGCGGCGCCTTCCTGACCCGCCGCTTCTTGGGCCGAGGCCTAGGCCTGTTCTGCGGCGGCCGCTTCTTCCCAGCCGCCTTCTTCACCGGCCGCTTCGCAGCGCTCTTCTTCGCAGGTGCCTGCTTACGAGCGGTCGGCGTACTGCTCGACGGTCGCTTGGCAGCAGCCTTCTTCACCGGGCGCGGCGCCGCGGCCCCGCTTGCGCGCTCCTGTTCCTCACGCGCTTTGCGGAGGAGGCGGTCTCGGGTGGATTCGGGGCGTGGGGGGGTTGCGCGGGTACTGTCCGTAGCGGGTGGACGACGGGGCTGGGCCTTGCGGGGTGGGTTTCCCCGGCCCGGTGCGGCGCCACGCTTGCGTGGCGGCTCGTTTCCCCGTCGGTCCGTCATCCGATCATCCCCGTGTGGTCGTGGCGGGCTTCTTCGTCGTGGCCGGCTTCGTGGTGCCGGCCGGCGGCTTGGTCGTGTTCGCCGGCGGCTTGGTCGCTCCGGTCGTCGTTCGAGTGGTCGGCTTCACCGGCGTCACGGGCTTCACAGGTGTCGTCGGCTTCACCGCCGGCTTGGTGGTCGTCTTGGTGGTGGGCGTCTGCGGCCCGAACATCGCCGTACCGGCGCCGGCCTTGCCCTCCGCCGGTACGCCGAGCACCCGCCCGTCGGACAGCCGCAGGAAGACCGGGTTCGGGTTCGGCACCATGCCCATCCGCAGCGCCCGGTCGGACAGGTTCTGCGGCGACTCCAGCGCCCGGACCTGCTTCTCCAGCTGCTGCTGCTGATCACGCAGGTCGTTCGCCTGGCTGTTCAGCTTGGTGATGTCGAACGTCCCGCTCTGCAGCTGCGTGTTCAGCAGCAGCAGCCCGACCAGCCCGGCTGCCAGCAGCGACACCACGAAGATCACGAACGGCATCCGCGGCGGCCGGAACGGCGCGCCGTACACCACCCGCAGCCGTGGCTGCTCCTTCTTCGCGCCTGTGTTGCCAGGGGCCGGCGTCACCCGCGCCTTCTGCGGGCTGAAGACGGTACTCATCAGGCCACCAGTCCCTTCTCCCGGATCCGCATCGCCGCCCGGACCCGCGCGGAGGCGGCACGCGGGTTCACCGCGACCTCCTCCTCGGTCGGCCGTTCGGCGCCCCGGGTCAGTAGCTTCAGATACGGTTCGTGCCCGGCCGGGATCACCGGGAGGTCGTCGGGTACGTCGGACCTGGTGCCCGGCGCGAACGTCTGCTTGGTGATCCGGTCCTCGAGCGAGTGGTAGCTCATCACCACGATCCGGCCGTTCAGCGCGAGCGCGTCGAGCGCGGCGGGCAGCGCACGGCGCAGTACGTCGAGTTCGCCGTTCACCTCGATCCGCAACGCCTGGAAGGTCCGCTTCGCCGGGTGCCCACCGGTCCGCTTGCCGGCCTGCGGGATCGCGTCCCGGACCAGCTCGGACAGCCGCGCGCTGTTCGTGAACGGCTCGGCGGCCCGTTCCCGCACGATCCGGTCCGCGATCCGGCGGGCGAACTTCTCCTCGCCGTACTGGAACAGGATCCGCGCCAGTTCGGCCGCGCTGTAGGTGTTCACGATGTCGGCCGCGGTGGTCCCGCGGGTCGGGTCCATCCGCATGTCCAGCGGCGCGTCCTGTGCGTACGCGAATCCGCGGCCGGCCTCGTCCAGCTGCATCGACGAGACGCCCAGGTCGAACAGGATTCCGTCGATCGCCGGTACGCCGAGGTCCGCGAGCGCCCGTGGCAACTCGTCGTACACGGCGTGTACGAGGGTGAGCCGCTCCTCGTACGGTGCGAGCCGTTCGCCGGCGAGCCGCAGCGCGTTCGGGTCCCGGTCGAAGCCGATCAGCCGGACCTCGGGGAACCGCTGCAGGAACGCTTCCGAGTGACCGCCGAGACCGAGGGTCGCGTCGACGAGGACCGCGCCGGGATGCGCGAGCGCCGGTGCCAGCAGCGCGACCACGCGCTCCAGCATCACCGGCACATGCCGCTCCGCAGCGTCCATCTCGACCCTTCCCGTCATTCCCTGCATCGGCACTGCCCTGCAGCCGCGGGAACGACCCTGCCCCCGCAGGTCATGGTGTAGGTACGTGGGTAGACAGCACCGTCCGGTCAGATCGCGGGTACGCCTTCCGGGGAAGTACCTGCTCGGTCTTGGCGCCGGGGAAGTGACGCCAACACTCCAGGTCGGAAGTCGGACCCGTGATCTCACCGGACGGTCGGTGTTTCTCGGTCCACGCACACTGTTCAGCTTTAGAAGATGCCTGGCAGCACTTCCTCGGAGAGGTCGGCGAACGCCTGCTCCTGCTCCGCGGAGTACCGGTTCCAGTTCTCCGTGTTCCAGATCTCCACCCGGTTCATCGCCCCGATGACGACGCAGTCGCGGTCCAGTGCTGAGTAGTCGCGCAGCATCGGTGGGATGGTGACCCGGCCCTGCTTGTCCGGCATCTCGTTGGAGGCGCCGGCGAACAACATCCGTAGGTAGTCCCGGGCACCCTTGTTGGTGATCGGAGCCTGCTTCAACTGCTCGGTCAGCTGGACGAACTCACGCTCCGGCCACACGGACAGCGATCGCTCCTGTCCACGCGTGATCACCAGACCGTCGGCCAGCTCGTCCCGGAACTTCGCCGGCAGGAACAGCCGTCCCTTGTCGTCGAGCTTGGGGAAGTGAGTTCCGAGGAACACGCTCCACCTCCCCGTTGCGGACTCTCCGACTCAGGCGGGTGCTTTCCACCACTTCAGTTCCACTGCGCTCCACCTTACTCCACTTTCCACCACCGTCAACCAACTTCCGCCCCATTGCGCCCCCGTGGCGCCCTCGTGCCGCCTGAATCCAGGCCCGATTCACGCTCGGCGCCCGCGTGTCGCTGAGGTCTCAACCGCCGCCGCGCACCGGCGTGTGGAGCGAAGTGGAGTGCTCGGTGGAGCGATGTGGAGGACGCGGTGGAGGAAAGTGGAGGACGGCTGCCGGGCAGGCATGAACCATTTGTTCGGCCCGGTCGTGAACCAGGTACCGATTCGCAGCGTCGTACGCCCCACACGCCGCTGGTGCCGCCCGTACGCTTGGAGGGACGACCACCGACCCTTGAAGGCGTGCGCCGATGACGATCCAACCGCCGAGTGACGAAACTCTTGGCCCGACCCCTACAGAGGGTGAGAATGTGTCGGCAGTCAACGAATGGGGAGGAATCGGAGTGAGCACCACCGCGACCAGCTCGCCGCTGGCAGGAGCCGGGGACTTCGACGAGCTGTCCGAGGTGGCGGGACGCGTCCGCCGCGCCATGGAGCAGGTGATCGAGGGCAAACCCGACGTCGTCGAGGTCGCCGTCACGGTCCTGCTGGCCGAGGGCCACCTGCTGATCGAGGACGTACCGGGCGTCGGCAAGACGATGCTGGCCAAGGCGCTGGCCAAGTCGATCGACTGCAGCGTGCGGCGGATCCAGTTCACGCCGGACCTGCTGCCCTCGGACATCACCGGTGTCTCGGTCTTCAACCAGGAGATCCGCGACTTCGAGTTCAAGCCCGGCGCGGTGTTCGCGAACATCGTGGTCGGCGACGAGATCAACCGGGCCTCGCCGAAGACCCAGGCCGCGCTGCTGGAGTCGATGGAGGAGCGCCAGGTCACCGTCGACACCACCACGTACACGCTGGACGCGCCGTTCATGGTGATCGCGACCCAGAACCCGATCGAGATGGAAGGTACGTACCCGCTGCCGGAAGCCCAGCGCGACCGCTTCATGGCGCGGGTGTCGATGGGCTACCCGGAGCCGGCCGCCGAGTTGCGGATGCTGGACGGCCACGCGGCCGACGACCCGCTGGCGAACCTGCAGCCCGTCACCGACGGCCAGCAGATCCTCCGCCTGGTCAAGACGGTGCAGTCGGTGCACGTGTCGGAGTCGGTGAAGGAGTACGCGGTCGCACTCGTCGGTGCGACCCGGCGCTCGCAGGAGCTCCGGCTGGGCGCCAGCCCGCGGTCGACGCTGCACCTGATCCGGGCGGCCCGTGCGGCCGCTGCGCTGGACGCCCGCGAGTTCGTACTCCCGGACGACATCCAGGAGCTCGCGGTGCCCGTTCTCGCGCACCGGGTGCTGCCTGCGGCCGAAGCGCATCTCGGTGGGCGCGGTGCGGCCGACATCATCTCCGGGCTGGTGGCCACCGTGCCGCTCCCCCGTACTCGTCGGGACTGAGACATGCGGCAGGCACTGCGCGGACTGACCACCAGAGGGCGGGCGTTCGTCGCGGCCGGGATCACGGCATCGCTGTGTGCACTGCTGCTCGGCCAGAAGGATCTGCTGCGCGTCGGCATCCTGCTGGCCACGCTGCCGGTCGTCGCGGCGCTGGTGGTCGGCCGCACCCGGCTGCGCCTGCAGGTACGCCGGAGCCTCGCGCCGGACCAGGTCCCGGTCGGGACGCAGGCGACCGTCGAGCTGACCCTCAGCAACCAGGGCCGGATGCCCGCCGGGCTGCTGCTGCTCGAGGACCGTATTCCTTATGTACTGGGCCACCGCCCGCGCTTCGTCGTCGACCGCGTCAGCCCGAACTGGCGCCGTACCGTCACCTACCCGGTGAAGTCCGACGTCCGGGGCCTGTTCCAGGTCGGGCCGCTGATGCTGACCGTCGCCGACCCGTTCGGTTTGGTGGAGACCAGCCGTACGTTCACCCGCAGCCAGCACCTGCTGGTCACGCCGCGGGTGTTCCGGCTGCCCGAGATACGGCTCGGCGCGGACCGGGCCGGCGCCGGCGAGAACCGGCCGCGGGCGATCGCGTCCGCGGGTGAGGAGGACGCGACGGTCCGCGAGTACCGCGACGGCGACGACCTGCGCCGGGTGCACTGGCGGTCCACGGCGCGCCGCGGCGAGCTGATGGTGCGCCGCGAGGAGCAGCCCTGGCAGAGCCGGTGCGCGCTGTTCCTGGACGCGCGGACGATCTCGCACCACGGGCACGGTCCGTCGTCGAGCCTGGAGTGGGCGGTCAGCGCGGCCGCGTCGATCGGCATCGACCGGGTCCGCCGCGGGTACGTCACCACGATGCTCGGCGGTCCGACCACGCTGTCCGCGATCACGCACCGCACGTCGGCCGCCGTACACCAGCCGCTCTCGCAGCAGGAGCTGCTGACCGAGTGCGCGACCGTCGAGGAACACAAGTACGCCGAGATCGGTCCGCTGCTCACCGTCGACCGGCACCCGCAGGAGCCGAGCCTGGTGATCGCGATCCTCGGCGCGTGCAGCAGCGACGACGTGACCGCCCTGAACCGCTGGCGGACCAGCCAGGCGACCGGTGTCGCCCTGGTCCTGGACGCGGCGAGCTGGGCGGTCGGCGCCGAGGCGACCGAGAAGGTGGCCCGGCTGACCGCCGCCACGGACGCCACCGAGAACGAGTTGCGCCGCAACGGCTGGCGAGTCGCCAGAGTCCGCCGCGGCGACCACCTTCCCACGGTGTGGTCCGGTCTGGGACTGAGGAGTGGACGTATCGCATGACAGGCCATGCCAGGATCTCGATAGCTGCTTGGGGGGCGACCGCGCTCGGGTCGCTCGTGCTGACGCCGGTGTTCTCCGGGCCGTTCCTGTTCATCAGCGCGTTCCTGTGTGCGTTGATCACCGGGGTCGGCGTCGGCCTGCAGAACCTGCGGATCCCGCGGGTCGTCGTACCGATCGTCCAACTGCTCGTGCTGGTCGAGCTGCTGTCGCTGTTCTTCCTGCACGGCACGATGAAGTTCGGGCTGATCCCGTGGCGGGCCACCGCGATCGAGTTCAACTCGCGGATGGTCGACGCGATGGACTCGATCAACCGGTTCAGCGCGCCGCTGCCGCAGGACCCGCACCTGACGCTGTTCGCGGTGTCGGTGATCTCGGTGACCGGGTTCCTCGTCCACGTGATCGCCGTACAGTTCCGCCAGGCCGCGTGGTCCGGCCTGCTGTTGCTGATCATGTACACGGTGCCTGCCGCGACCGTGCACGGCGGACTGCCGTGGCTGCTGTTCATCCCGCCTGCGATCGGCTACATCGTGCTGCTGTCGGCGGAGGGGCGCAGCCGGCTCAGTCGCTGGGGCCGCCGGATCTCCGGGGTGTCACACCTGGACGCGGCCGAACCGGTCGAGGCGTCGGCGCTCGGCCAGGCCGGCCGCCGGATCGGCCTGACCGTGGTCGCGATCGCCGCCCTGCTACCGGCCCTGCTGCCGGCCCTGCCGGAAGGTGTCATCGGCAACGGTCTGGCCGGCGGCAGCAACGGCACCGGGATCGGCACGTCGATCTCGTCCACCGACCCGATGCTCGACATGGGCCGCAACCTCAAGCGGGGCGACAACCTGGTCGCGCTGACGTACAAGGGCGGCGCGTCCGGCGGTACGTACCTGCGGCTGACCGCGCTCGACCTGTTCGACGGCAACACCTGGCGGATCGCCCCCCGCGGCGAGGAACGCAAGCTGAACGGCAACCTGACCCCGCCGCCCGGTTTCAACGGCGACCTGACGAAGGTCCCGGTCACCTCGATGGAGATCAACGTCACCCGGGATCTGCGCTCGCAGCTCGTCCCGGTCCCCTATCCGCTGCAGTCGATCTCGCTGAAGAAGGACTGGAAGTACGACTCCGGCGCGCTGGACGTGATGTCGAGCGACGGCGGGATCATCGCGGGCAAGAAGTACAAGCTGACCGCGTACGACCTGGAGCCGACGCCGGACGAGCTGCACGACTCGATCACCACCGGCGCCCCGGACAAGTACACGATGACCGTGCCGGAGAAGACGCCGGACAGCATCAAGCACCTCGCGTACACGCTGACGGCCTCGGCCAGGGACAACAAGTTCGACGCCGCCGTCCTGCTGCAGAACTGGTTCCGCACCGGTGGCCAGTTCACGTACAGCACGGAGAACGTCAAGGGCAGCGGGATGGCCGCGATCGAGGACTTCCTGCTGACCAGCAAGAAGGGGTACTGCGAGCAGTTCGCGACCGGGATGGCGCTGCTGGCCCGGATCCTCGGCATCCCGGCGCGGGTCGGCATCGGCTTCCTGCCGGGGACGTCCGACAAGGACGGCGTGTACACGGTCCGGATGCACGACATGCACGCCTGGCCGGAGCTGTACTTCCAGGGTGTCGGCTGGGTCCGGTTCGAGCCGACGCCGTCCGCGCGGGTCGCGACCACGCCCGGCTGGACGGTGGCCGCGAACGAGCCCGCGATCACGCCGTCGACGGCGCCGACCAGCGGCCCGACGACCCCGGGCGGCAACGCCAGCGTGCCGATCGACAAGCCGCGGCACGACCCGAACCTGCCGGACCAGAGCGGGGTCCCGGCCGGTGGCGGTGGCAACTGGTTCACCCGCGGCGGCGGCCAGGCGATCGCCGGCGGGCTCGGTGTCCTGCTGCTGTTGTGCGTACCGTGGCTGATCCGGACGCTGACCCGCAGACGACGGTTCCTGCGGCCTCCGGGCCGCGCCGGGGCCGAAGGGTTGTGGGCGGAGCTCCGGGACACGTCGCGTGACCTCGGCCTGGACTGGTCGGACATCTCGACCCCGCGGCAGGCCGGTCAGTGGCTGGTGTCGAAGCTGCCCGACGAGACCCATCCGGCCGCGCGCCGGCTGGCCCGCGGCATCGAGGCGCTGCGGTACGCCGGTGCCGAGCACTCCGAGGTGGACCTGCGCGCCGACGCGGCTGACGTACGGAAGGCGTTGTGGGCACAGGCGCCGGCCCGTCGGCGCTGGCGGGCGCGGCTGTTGCCGCCGTCCTGGCGGTGGTACCTGAGCCGCGGCACGACCGAGGCCTCGGACCTGCTCGACGAGTTCGACCTGCTACTGGCACGGCTGCGGTCGCTGGTCATCCCGAAACGGCCGACAACGGGATCGCACCGGGGCTGATGACCCCGCGGTCCCCACCGCACAAAAACGGCCACACCCGTCCCACCAGGGCACGGGTGTGGCCGAAGGCTCAGGCTGTGGCCGTCAGAGATCTTCCTCGCGACGACGGCGCCAGCGGTCCTCCATCCGCTCCATGAAGCTGCCGGACGAGTCGTGCTTGGTCCGGTGCCGCTTGGTCGGCGGAGGCGGCGGGATGTCGTCGGACTCCCCCGCGTTGCTGATCCGCTTCATGCTCAGCGCCGCGATGTAGAGGCACGCCACCATCATCACGAAGCCGATCACTCCGATGATGGTGTTGGGAATGATCGCACCGGTCATCAGCACCGCGATGCCCAGCACGAAACCAACGCCGGCAAGTACTGCGCGGCGCCGGTAGTACAAGCGCACATTGGTCCCACGCATGGCGGAAACGAACTTCGGGTCTTCCGCAGCAAGGGCACGTTCGAGCTGCTCGAACTGGCGCTGCTCTTCTTCCGAGAGGGGCACCGTCGATCCCTCCATGATGAGCGCGATCTCGATAGGCCGCCTTCAGTCTAGGCCGCGCTCGCGTCACACGAAACCCTGACCGCCTGTCCAGCGCGTCACGGTCCCGCAACTGCCCTCGCAACGAAGGTCCCAAACCTGCATCGACCGGCGTGTCGGGTAAGTCTGTCGTCACTCTCCGTCGCAGCGCCTCAGCGGGTGGCGAGGATGTGCAGCTGGGTCGCGAGCGCCCGGAACGCCGGGTGCTGGCTGGCCGCGCGCTCGAGGTCCGCGAGCGAGTCGGCGGCACCGGGTTCGGAGTCGACGAACGCGGACGGCACCAGGTCGGCGAACGTCCGGACGCCGTGCACGGTGTGCACCATGAACCCGGTGTCGGCCAGCTGCGCGGTGATCCCGGCCTCGTCGAAGCGCCGCGGCATCGGGTCGGTCGCGCCCCAGCGCCCGTCCGGGTCCTGCAGCGCGATCCGCGCCTCGGCAAGGTGCCCGGCCAGCGCCCTCGCCAGGACGACGGCGTTGCGCTGGGCAACGAGCAGGCTGAGTACGCCGCCCTCGCGCAGTACTGACGCCATCGCCTGCAGCGCCTGCGCCGGGTCGTCGACGACCTCGAGGACACCGTGGCAGAGCACGGCGTCCGCGCTCGACTCCCCCGCCAGGCCGAGGAGCTCGGCCGCGTCGCCCTGGACGCCACGGACCAGTTCGCTGACGCCCTCGTCGCGGGCGCGCCGTTCAAGTGAAGCGAGTGCGTCCGGGCTCGGGTCGACCACGGTCACCCGGTGGCCTTCGACCGCGAGCGGTACGGCGAACCCGCCGGTCCCGCCGCCGAGGTCGACGATGTCCAGCCCGGCCCCGGGGTCGGTCCGCTCACGCGCCGCCAACGCAACGCGTAGCGCCTCACCCACCAACGCCGTCCGCACGCCGCGCCGCCGCCGCTCCACCATCAAGCCCTCCGCCTCCATGCGAACCCGCCGCGCCACACCCTACTTCCACTCCCGCCGGCAGCAGCCGTCCGCCTCACCCCCGAGTCGTGAGAAACGGCTCCGCCGGCCGGCGCTGCCCCACGACTCGGTGCTCCGAGGGGTCACGCGGGAGCTCGGGCTATCAGGTAGAGGCGACTGGTGGTTTCGGCGCGGCCCGGGAGCGGACCGCGGAGATACCACTCGAGGTCGGTCAGGCCGGCGGATTCGAGGAGGTGGACCAGCTGGGCGGGGTTGTGCAGGACGTAGTCGAGGCTGACCTCGTGGCCGAGGAACTCGTCGACGTGGCGGATCTCGTCGCCGGCGTGCAGGGCGAGGACGAGCCAGCCGCCGGGTTCGAGCGGGCGGGTCAGCGCGGCGATGGTGTCCGGCAGCTCGGACGCGGCGAGGTGGATCAGCGAGTACCAGGCGAGGACCGCCGACCAGCCGGAGCTCGCCGGCGGACGGCCGAGCCGGCGCAGGTCACCGACCTGGAAGTTCAGCTGCGGGAACCGCCGGCGCGCCTCGGCCACCATCTCCGGCGACAGGTCGATCCCGGTCGCGTCCGCGTCCCGGTCGGCGAGGTACGCCGTGACGTGGCCAGGCCCCGATCCGACCTCGACCACCGGGCGACCGTTGGCGTGGGCAATCACCCGGTCGAGCAGCCAGCGCTCGAACGGCAGCCCGTCGAGCTCGTCGAGCAACTCGTCCGCGTACGCCGTCGCGACCGCGTCGTACGCCGAACGCACCCGCTCGTCACGTGCGTCGGCGCCGTCGGCGATCACCGTGTCGCGGTCGACCGTCTCCACCGCCGCGGCGGTCTCGGCCTCCGGCACCGGCCCGAGCAGGTGGATCCAGCGGCGGTCGTGCTGGCCGACGCGACGTTCGAGTTCGCGGACGAGCGGCTCGGAACGGGCGGCCATCCGTTGCAGGCAGGCCTCCACGTCCGACCGGTCGTCGAACCGGTGCAGCCGCTCGGTCCGCGTCCGCAACTCACCCGGCGCCTGCGCACCGCGCAGCAACAGGACGGTGATCAGCGCCCGTTCGTCCGCTTCGAGCTCGAGCTTCTCGTCGAGAATCTGGTGGTACTTCAACGTCCGCCGGCCCGTGTCCGCCCAGACGATCCGCAACAGCTCGCGGTCCCGCAGGCCACGGGCGACCCGCTCGACGGCGCCCTGGTCGTAGTCCACGACCGGCTCGCGGTTGCTGGTCTGGTTGCAGGCGGTCCGCAGCGCATTCGCCGTCAACGGGTACGACGCCGGCACCGTCAACTGCTTCTCCAGCAAGCTCCCCAGAACCCGCTGCTCCTCGACATCCAACACCGGAAGTCCACTCACCCGGTTGACCCTAATTCACGATGGGGAGATCCAGGGGCTCGAAGGCGGTGCCGTTGCAGGACGGGCAGAGGATGTCGGACGCCAGGCCCGAGCCCGCGCACTCGGTGCACAGGCCGTCGTGCCAGGAGTCGCCGGACAGGGCCTGGTGCGGACGCGGGTAGTGGGTGTCCGGCAGGTAGCACTCGACGCCGGTGACCGCATGGACGCGACCGCACAGGTCCTTGCCCTGGCCTCGGGTGGGTTCGCTCACGGTCGGGATCTCCTCAGGTGCGGGGTGGTTCAGCTGGCTTGCATCCAGGACTGGGTGAGGACGGACTGCGGGTCGGTGGTCGCGGTGAGCACCGGGCTGGTGGACAGCCGCAGGCTCGCCTCGACCTGGGTGTAGAACGTGTCGACCGCGCGGACCAGGTCGTCGGCCTCACGGGTGCTGACGGCACGCTCCAGGCCGGCCTCGGCGGCCGCGCGCTGCGACGCACCGGCGGCGAAGAAGGTCGCCCACTCGCCGAACTCCGGCGCGACCTCGGCGAGCAGCACCCAGGCGTTGCGCTGGACCCGGCGCCGGCTGCCCGAGCGGACCGGGCGGGCGCGGACGGCGAGCACCGCCGCCGCGACCCGGAGTGCGGCGACGTGCGCGCTCGAGTAGCGGATCAGGTGGTCGCTGGTCTCGGTTGCCTCGGCCAGTGCGGCCCGGGCACGGAACAGCTCGCGGCTGGCCGCGCCGGCCGCGGCCAGCGATACCGGTGAAACTGTCATCGGTCGGTCACCCTCTCCAGTTGCCAACGGCCCGAGTCCGGGTCGTGGGCGAGATCGAACATCTCCTGCCGTCCGAACCGGCCGCAGCCGGCTTCCACCCGGAACACCGAACGCTCCGGTCCCCATTCCGCGTCCAGCACCCCGATGGCGGCCGAGCAGACCTCGGCGACGGTGGCCGCGTCGATCCGGGCGAGCGAGTCGCCGCGCGCCAGCGGGTCGTGCGTGCGGCCGGTGCCGATCACGCCGCGCTCCCACCAGGCGGCGGTCTCGGTCCACTGCGACCTGATCGCGCGCACCCGCCACAACCGGCCACGCCAGAGGAACTGGTCGGGGGTCAGCACACCGTCAACGTTCACCGAGTGCACCTCGACGGCGTCGTCGAACTCCCACATGGTCCATCTCCTCCTGCGCTCCGAACGCTTCCCCTGGTCGGCGGCCCGGCGGGTGGGCCCGGGGTGGGGGTCGAGGACCACCCCGGTGCCCGGCCCGCCGGGGCCACCGGATTCCGATGCGGCCGCAACTCCGCACCGGAGCCGTCCAGCTGCCCGATTCGCCCCGGGCCGGCCTCCCGACGAAACCGGGACCGAAGCAATCGAACATCTGTTCGAACAATGGAAGCGTATCGCCGCCCGCCGACAGTCGTCAACGGGAGCGTGGACCGGCGCGCCGGGGACCGGGACGCGGGCAGCACCGGCCGCCGGCCGGCTGCGCACGGTCCCGATCTCCATGACCTCATCGTCGACGACGCCACCGACAATTTCCGGACGGCGGCCGAACCGGGGTGCCAGGGCGCCTAAGCTCGGCCGGGTGAGCAGTCATCCCAATGTGCAGAAAGTGGCCGCCGCGTTGCGGGCGGCCGGTGCGACCGGCGAGATCGTGATCCTGGACGAGGCGGTGCCGACGGCGGCCGCCGCGGCGGCGGAGCTCGGTTGTGCGGTCGGTGCGATCGCGAACAGCCTGATCTTCGACGGCGACGGCGCCCCGGTGCTGATCCTGACCTCGGGCGCGCACCGGGTGGACACCGCGAAGGTGGCCGCCGGGCTCGGGATCGGGAAGCTGAAGCGGGCCACCCCGGAGTTCGTCAAGCAGCACACCGGCCAGTCGATCGGCGGCGTCGCCCCGGTCGGGCACCCGGGCCGGGTCCCGACGTACGTCGACACCGCCCTCGAGCAGTACCCGGTGATCTGGGCCGCGGCGGGCATCCCGCACTCGGTGTTCCCGACGACCTACGCCGAACTGTTGAAGCTCACCGAAGGTACGGAGCTCACCGTCAACTGAGGACCGCGGGAATGGCGGTCTGCACGAAGCGCCGGGTGAGCCCGGCGCGGGTGTGCCGCCACCACGGCCCGGTCCGCACCTCGTCGGTGTAGCGGCGCCGGCGGATGTCCTCGACGACGTCCGCGGGCGCCCCGAGCCGGGGCAGGACGTCGAACGCGGCCCGCTTGGTGATCAGGTCGCCGGTCGCCAGCGTCACGTGTGCCCGGGCGATCGTGAGCAGGCTCAGGTCGACCCAGATGTCGGCGTACCACGGTGTCCGCTTGCGGGTGACCGGCAGCCAGAACTCGCGCAGGTCCCGGCGGACGAACCCGAACAGCTCCTCGTCGGTCGTTGCCGGCAGCAACTCCGCGGGCGCCGGGCCGAACAGCGTACGGTTGCCGATGGCAAGCTCCCGGCGGGTCACCGGCGTCACCGGCCGGTCGAAGTAGCGGCCCTGGGCGAAGGTCGGGTGCCGCACCGACGGGTCCGACAGATCGGTCATGTACGAGCAGTGCAGCTTCGCCGCGAGCGGGTCGGAGCGGATCAGCTCTCGATGCAGCTCCGCGACGGCCGGAGGGGGCGGCTCCGAGACCACGACGATCACGTCCAGGTCGCTCCGCCCGAGCTGGTAGTCCCCCAATGCCAGCGATCCGTGCAGCCAGACCGCCTCGACTGCAGCCACCGCACGGACAGAACTGACGAAGCCGCCCAGCAACGGCTGGACGGCTTCGTCGATCACGCCGACAAGAC
The DNA here is from genome assembly GCF_042873835.1 of Kribbella sp. NPDC004536. Classification (NCBI taxonomy): domain Bacteria; kingdom Bacillati; phylum Actinomycetota; class Actinomycetes; order Propionibacteriales; family Kribbellaceae; genus Kribbella; species Kribbella sp. NPDC004536. Next base: position 81,558 of record NZ_JBIALY010000005.1, read on the forward strand.
TAGATGGCCGGGCGGACGTCCACGTCGGCGGCCCGTACGTAGGCCATCCGGTGCCCGAACCAGATCTGGTAGTACTTGTCCTTCCCGAGCACCTGGACGTGGTCGGCCGGCGGCTGCCCGTCGAACGTCACGGCCCGGTAGTAGTCGGTCTCGATGTTCAGGTCACCGACCGGGTAGGCCTGGCCGGTACCGATCGTGTACTGCAACGACGTCACCGTCTGGTACGGGATCCCGGCCGGGTACGCCGACTGCTCCGGGTAGGCCCGTCCGTACACCGGTACCGACGCGAGGCCCGCCTTCGGCTTCACGACCAGACCGGGCTTGGCGAACGCGTCCGGTGCGGACTGCGGGCTCTTGAACCAGCCGAGAGCGCCCAGGTACCAGACGGCCACCCAGTCGCCCTGGCGTTGCGCGACGACGTACTCCGAACCCGCGGCCGCCCGCGAGCCCATGTCGGACACCTCGGTCGTACCGTTGGAGCCATCCGGGTGCAGGCCGAGGTCCTTGACCAGCGGGGCGTTGTCGTCCGGCGCCTGGCGCAGGTAGACGAAGTTGGTGCCCTGCGGGGTGCACGGCGTACCCGCGGTGTCACAGCTGTTGACGACCTGGACGTTCCCCTGGAAGCCAGGCTTGATCGTGACGATCGAACCGGCCTTCACCGGCAGCACGGACTTGCCCCAGATCGGCGCACCGACCAGGTCCATGTAGTGCTCCCAGTCCCAGTACGGTCCCGGGTCCCAGTGCATGCCGCGGACCGTCGACGGGACCGTGCCCGGTACCTGGTCGTGGCCGATGATGTGCGCGCGGTCGAGCGGGATGTTGTTCTTCACCGCGAGGTAGCGCACCAGCTTGGCCGAGTTGCGGTACAGCGACTCGGTGAACCAGGTGGCACCCTGCGGTGCGAAGCCCTCGTGCTCGATGCCGATGCTGTGCATGTTCACGTACCAGTTGCCGGCGTGCCAGGCGACGTCCTTGGCCTTCACGTGCTGCCAGACGTGGCCGTCGTTCGAGCGCATCGTGTACTGCCAGCTGACGTAGGTCGGGTCCTGCACGAGGTTCAGGACGCCCTGCCAGGTGCCCTCGGTGTCGTGGATGACGATGTAGTCGATCTTCCCGGTCTTCGGCCGGTCCGCGAGGTCGTGGTTGCCGTAGTCGCCGTCGGTGCCGAAGGTCGAGTACGGCGCCGGCAGCCACTCGCAGCCGAGCGACGGCGGGCACTCCACGTTCGACGTGGACGGCTGGACTCCGGCCGGCAGCGAGAGCTTGCTCAGCTGCGCCTTGTCGGGCTTCACCGCGAGTGCAGGCATCACGATCTGCTGACCGGTGTTCGTGGTCCGGGCGGCACCCTTGGCCATGATCGCGTAGACGTCGTCGGCGAAGCCCCCGGCGCCGACCTTGTCCCAGGCCTCGGCGTAGGACGCGATCGCGCCGTACCACTGGGCCGGGGAGGTGCTCGTGCCGACCGGCAGGCCGAGCGACTTCTGGTACGACGCCAGCACCGCGGCGCCGCCGTCGATGTTGGCCCCGGTGTCGGTCCGCAGCGTGGACTGGTCGATGCCGGTCAGGTCGGACGCCTTCTTCAGCGTCTGCAGCGACTCGGCGGTGGCGACCTTCTGCTTGCCGGACAGGTCGGCCACCTCGGACGCACCCAGACCGGTGAGGTGCATCGGGCCGTAACCACCGGTGGTGCTCGGCGCGCCGGCGTGGTCGTCCCAGCGGGACTCGGCGTACGACACGGCCAGCAGCACCGGCTCGGGTACGCCGTACTTCGCGGCCGCGGCGCCGTACGCCGACTGACCGCTGACCGTCACGGCACCAGGCTGTGAGGCCTCGGCCGGTGGACTTCCCAACGACACGCCGACCACGGCGGTCGGCAGCGCTACCGCAGCGAGTGCGGCAAGAATCTTCGGACGACGCATGTTGATCTCCTGAACCCCTCGGGCGGGTGCCGGTCACACAGACCGGCAGCCTAGTCACTGTGGGTCGGGACGACGCGGATGTCAACGGTTAACGAAAACTGACGTCGTCGGGTTCGATACTGACGAAAACCTGACGGCCACCTCGGGTTACGGAGTACCGCGATGGAAGCGTTGCCGCTGGCGGTGACGACGGGCTGGGCGAGTGGTGTGAACGCCTACGCCTGCGTGCTGATCCTCGGTCTGCTGGGCCGCTTCGCCGGCGCCGGCGACGTACCGCACGCCCTCACCACGACGCCGGTGCTGATCGCCGCGGGCGTGCTGTTCGCGTTCGAGTTCGTGGCCGACAAGATCCCGTACGTCGATTCGGCGTGGGACGCGATCTCGACGGTGATCCGGCCGACGATCGGCGCGATCATCGCCGCGATGCTGTCCGGGCAGGCGAGCACGCTGCACCAGGCCGTGGTCGCGACCGTCGGTGGTCTGGTTGCGCTGCTCTCGCACACGGTGAAGTCGAGTCTGCGGCTCGCGATCAACACTTCCCCCGAGCCGGTCACCAACATCGCCGCCTCGTCGGGAGAAGATGTCGCGGTCGCCGGGGTGGTGTCGCTGGCCGCGTTCCATCCGGAGGCGGCGCTGATCATCGCAGGCATCCTGCTGGTCATCGGCCTGATCGCGGTCTACTTCGCGTTCAGGTTCATCCGGCGCGGGTATCTCAGGTTCAAGGCGTGGCGAGAGAAACGTGGGAACAGCAGTGGCTGAGGTGATTGTGGTCGGGGCCGGTCTGGCCGGTCTTGCGTGTGCTGTGCGCTTGGCGAAGCTCGGCCACCAGGTGACCATCTGCGAACGCGACGAGCACCTTGGTGGTGTCCTGGGTCGCGTGGAAGCCGACGGCTTCACCTGGGACGCAGGGGCAGCCAGTACGACGCTCCCGGCCGCACTGCGCGACCTGTTCCGCAAGAGCGGCCGGCCGATCGAGAGCCTGGTCCAATTGGAGCCTGTGACCGAGCCGCGCCGCCACATGTTCTCCGACGGCTCCGTCCTCGACCTGCCGATCAGTGACCGTGGCTCGCAAGAGGAGGCCTGGACGGACCTCGCAGGTGCACCGGTGGCCGCGCAGTGGACGAAGCTGGTCGACGCGTACGGCGACACGTGGCAACTGCTCCGCAAGACCTCGCTGGAGCCACCGCTCGAGGACAAGCTGCCGATCAAGGCCATCCGCGCCCTCAAGCCGTGGCAGTCACTGGAGAAGGTCGCGCAGCGCGAGCTCACCGACGAACGCGCCCGTGCGGTGCTCAGGCACTTCGCAGCACAGGGCGGGTCGGACGCAGGGCTCACACCGGGGTACGTCGGCGTGTGGTCGTACCTGGAGCGCACCTTCGGTCGCTGGACGATCCCAGGTGGTTTCGGTGCACTCGCGGACGCTCTGGTGCAGCGTGCGAGCGAGCGGAAGATCACAGTCCGTACCAGCGCCGAGGTGGTCGCGGTGACGACGGCCAACGGCGCAGTGAACGGCGTGCGGCTGTCGGACGGCGAGGCGATCCGCGCTGACATCGTGGTGAGCGACATCGACCCGCGAGTGCTCTACGAGTCCATGGTCGACGACCGTGCCGCCAAGAAGGTGCGGAAGCGGACCCTGTCGACACACCAGGCACAGGCGGCGTACGTCGTACACCTGGGGCTCAAGGACCCGGTGCCGGACCTGCCGTTCGAGACCGTGCTGCACGGCACGCCGACCGTGGTCGTACGGACAGGTGGTACAGCACCAGCTGGTCACCAGGCGTGGTCCGTGCTGGTCCACGGCTACCCGACGGACGACGTACTGGACCTCTTGGTCGCCCGTGGCCTCCATGTAAGGGACAACGTCGTGTCGCGGCAGACCTCGCCGTCGTGGTGGGCCGGCGTCGCGTGGGAGGGGTACAGGACCGCCCGCCGCCGGGCCTCGAACGTGTCCCCGGTGAAGGGCCTGTACTGCGTCGGCGCGGGCGCGCACCCGGGCTCCGGTGTGCCCGCCACCACACTGGGAGCGGCGATCGTCGCGGACGCCGTCGGGAAGGCCTGAGACCGCCGTGTGGTTGGACAGGTGGGCCAACTAAGATTGGTTGTTCTTGTGTTCTGAGTCCCGGCGGTAGAGAGGACCTCGGTGGATCAAACCCCCACATCGGCCGATCACGACAACCACGAGTACCGTGACGACGTCGAGCGGGCTGAGCTGGCGGCTGAGCAACAACATGTCGACCGGGTGTACGGCCGGGTCGAGGAGGCCGCCCGGTCCGCGTCCCGGATCGCGGTCGAAGGACACCAGCGCGGCCAGGCGCAGAACGTCGGCCGCGTGCGTGAGGAAGAGCAGACCGGCCTGTACGAGCGGGACGTGCTGGTGTTCGCGGCCGCCCGCCGGATCGCCGAGCTGGACGCCGAGCACGAGGGCCTGGTGTTCGGCCGGCTGGACTCCGACCGGGGCGACGACCAGCCGCCCGCCGCGACCGCGGCCGCGCTCGACAAGCTGTACGTCGGGCGGATCGGTGTCCGCGACGCGGAGTACGAACCACTCGTGATCGACTGGCGGGCACCCGCGGCCGAGCCGTTCTACCGCGCTACCCCGACCGACCGGCAGAAGGTCGTCAGGCGGCGCGTGCTGCGGAACAAGGGCGCCAAGATCGCCGGACTCGAGGACGACCTGCTGGCGCCGGAACGGGCGCCGGAAGACCTGCCGGTGATGGGCGAGGGCGCGCTGATGGCGTCGCTGTCGAGGGCCCGTGGGCACACGATGCGCGACATCGTGGCCACCATCCAGGCCGAGCAGGACGAGGCGATCCGGGCACCTGCCCGCGGTGTGACCGTGATCGGCGGTGGACCGGGCACGGGCAAGACCGTGGTCGCCCTGCACCGCGCGGCCTACCTGCTCTACAGCGACCGCCGTCGCTTCGAGCGTGGTGGCGTACTGGTCGTCGGGCCGTCGGCAGCGTTCATGGCGTACATCGAGCGGGTTCTCCCGAGCCTCGGTGAGAACACGGTCTCGCTGCGGGCCGTCGGTGAGCTGGTCGACGGTGTGAAGGCGACCGCGGTCGACAACGCCGAGGTGGCCGCGATCAAGGGCTCGCTGCGGATGCGCAACGTACTGTCTCGTGCAGCCCGTGACCGGGTGCCGAACGCGCCGACGACACTGCGCGTGTTCGTCGGTGGCGCGACCGTCGAGCTGGACGCGAACCAGCTCGACAACGTCCGCCGCAACGCATTGCGGCGGACCGCTCGCAACCGGGCGGCCGCGGAGGCGCGGAAGGGTCTGATCGCAGCGCTGTGGCAGCGGTTCCCGGAGGATCTCCGTAACGGCCCGCTCGGCGACCGTGAGGCCTTCGGTGACCGGGTGACGGATACCCCGGCGTTCCGGTCGTTCTTCAGCGCGTGGTGGCCGGTCCTGACGGCCGAGTCGGTACTGCGCTGGCTCGGTGACGCGCGCCGCCTGCAGCGCTGGGGCCGCAACGAGCTGACCCCTGCTGAGGTCGACGCGCTCGCCACCGCGATCCGCACGACCGACGAGTTCACGATCGCGGACGTGGCGTTGCTGGACGAGCTCGGTACGTTCCTGGGCCGCGCGCCGGTGGTCGAGAACACCGACGAGGAGTTCGACTGGCTCGAAGGGCTCACGGACGGCGTCAACGAAGTACTGACCAGCTCCGAGCGCCGGGCGCGGGCCGCGGCGGCCCGGGAGGCCGAGGAGCCGGAGGAGTACGCACACGTCCTGGTGGACGAGGCGCAGGACCTCTCCCCGATGCAGTGGCGGATGGTCACCAGGCGCGGCCCGCAGGCAAGCTGGACGATCGTCGGCGACCTCGCGCAGAGCTCCTGGCGGGACCCCGCCGAGGCACAGGCAGCGATGGACTCGATGCTGTCGCACCTGCAGCGGCACACGTTCCGGCTGTCCACCAACTACCGGAACTCGGCCGAGATCTACGCGTTCGCGGGTCAGGTGATCCGGCAGTCGATCCCGGACGCCGACCTGCCGAACGCGGTCCGCAGTACCGGGGTCGAGCCGGAGCACCGGATCTTCGACGCGGGCAAGGTGGCCGAGGCCGCCGGCGACGCGGCGGTGGAACTGCTCCAGCTGGTCGAGGGCACCGTCGGTGTCATCGTCCCGCCGGCGCTGCGGCCGGCCGTCGACCCGGTGCTCGCCGAGCTCGGCGATCCGCGGGTCGTTGCGGTCAGCCCCTTGGACTCGAAGGGCCTGGAGTACGACGGTGTCGTGGTCGTGGAGCCGGACCGGATCGTCAGCGACACGCTCGGCGGCGTCCGCGCGCTGTACGTCGTACTGACCCGGGCGACCCAACGGCTGGTCACCGTCAACAGCACCACCCGCTGGTTGCCCTAGCCGCGGGGTACGACGTACTGCACGAGGTCGGCGTCGTTCGCGGCGAGGTCGGCCCAGTGCGTGGTGAGGTGCAGGATCGCCAGACCGGTGGTCGGGTACTTCTGGGTGAGCTCGACCCGCTCCGGGCTCGTACCGTCCAGCGCGAGCTCGTCGGCCAGCCACGGGATGCCCGGGGCGTGGCCGACGACGACCACCGTGCGGGCCTTCGCCGGGGCGTCGTGGATGACGTCCAGCAAGGTGTCGGTGTCTGCGTTGTAGATGCGCTTGTCGTACCAGACGTCCTTGGCGGTGACGCCCGCGTCGGCGACGTACTTCCAGGTCTCCCGGGTGCGCTTCGACGGCGAGCACAGGACCAGGTCCGGTTCGATGCCTTCGGCAACGAGATGCCGGCCGGCCGCGCTCGCGTCCGCGCGGCCGCGGTCGGCCAGCGGGCGCTCGAGGTCCGGCAGCTCCGGCCTGCTCTCCGGCGGCACCGCCTTCGCGTGCCGGAGCAGGACAAGGGTGCGGTCGATCAACAGGTCCGACGGGTCAGCCATTGGCTCAGGATACGTTGGCGCCCTGGAGGTTACGGAAGACCTGTCGGGTTGCCGTGGATCTGTTCAGCGTAATGAAATGAATGCCGGGTGCGCCGCCGGCCAGCAGCCGCTCGCAGAGCTCGGTGGCGATCTCGATCCCGACCTCGCGGACGGCGGCCGGCTCGTCCTCGACGGCCAGCAGGCGATCCGTCACATCGGCCGGCAGCGCCATTCCGGTGAGTTCCGCCATCCGCTGGATCTGCTTGATGTTGGTCACCGGCATGATGCCCGGCAGCACCGGGATGTGGCAGCCGAGCGCGGCCGACCGCTCGACCAGCCGGAAGTAGTCGTCGGCGCCGAAGAACATCTGGGTGATCGCGTAGTCGGCGCCTGCCTGCGCCTTCGCCGCCAGTACCTGCGCGTCCGCCTCCAGCGAGGCCGCCTCCGGGTGCTTGTCCGGGAAGGCGGCGACGCCGACGCAGAAGTCGCCGAGCGAACGGATCAGCTCGACCAGCTCGATCGCGTGGTTCAGGCCGTCGGGGTGTGCGACCCAGGCCTGGTTCGGGCCGCCCGGCGGGTCGCCGCGCAGCGCGAGCATGTTCCGGACGCCGGATCCGGCGTACGCGCCGATCACCGAGCGCAGCTCGTCGCGGGAGTGCGCGACGCAGGTCAGGTGCCCGAGCGGCGTCAGCGAGGTGTCCTGCGCGACCCGCTCGGTGACCCGGATGGTGCCGTCCCGGGTGGTGCCGCCGGCGCCGTAGGTGATCGAGACGAACGTCGGGTGCAGCTGCTCGATCTCGCGGATCGAACGCCACAGCACGTCCTCGGCCTCGGGGGTCTTCGGCGGGAAGAACTCGAACGAGAAGGACCGCTCCCCGGCCGCCAGCAGCTCGCGGATGGTCGGCGCACCGCCGGGAAGCGTCGAGGGAAGTCCGTTCGCCATGCGGTTCAGGTTACCCGGGGTGAGCGCCGCCGTCTGCCCACCGGCTACGCTCCGAGACGTGGACGATGTCGACATCCCGGGCGGGATCCAGCGGGCGCTGAGTGGGTTCCTCGACCGGCAGGAGCAGCGGCTGGCGGCGATCGGCCCGGAGCTGACCGAGCAGGTACAGGCCGCGCGGGACGCGACCAGCGGCGGCAAGCGGCTGCGTCCGTCCTTCTGCTACTGGGGTTTCCGGGCCGCGGGTGGTGATCCAGGTTTGCCGATCCTGACCGCCGCGGCGAGTCTGGAGATGCTGCACGTCAGCGCGCTGGTGCACGACGACGTGATGGATTCCTCCGACGTACGGCGCGGTCAGCCGGCCGCCCACCGCCGGTTCGAGGCGCTGCAGCGCGAGCGCGCCGAGAAGAGCGGGCACGGTGGCGACCCGGTCGGGTTCGGCGTCGGCGCCGCGATCCTGCTCGGCGACCTGTGCCTGATCTGGGCCGACGAGCTGCTGCACACGTCCGGCTTCGACGCGGCCGCGCTGGCCCGCGCCGAGCAGTACTTCGACGCCGTCCGCGTCGAGGTGACCGCCGGGCAGTACCTCGACCTGGTCGCGCAGGCGAGCGGCGAGTCCGACATGGACCTGGCGTTGCGGGTGCTGCGCTACAAGTCGGCGACGTACACGATCGAGCGGCCGCTGCACATCGGCGCCGCGCTCGCCGGTGGGGACGAGCGGCTGATCGCATCGCTGTCCGGGTACGGCGCACCGCTCGGCGAGGCGTTCCAGCTGCGTGACGACCTGCTCGGGGTGTTCGGCGACCCTGCACTGACCGGGAAGCCGGCCGGCGACGACCTGCGCGAGGGCAAGCGGACGGTGCTGATCGCGTACGCCGTGGACCACGCGTCGGAGATCCAGCTGACCGAGTTCAACCGGCTGTTCGGGCGGCCCGACCTGGACGACGACGAGATCCAGCTGCTCCGCGAGATCCTCCAGGACTCCCGCGCCGTACAGGCTTGCGAGGAGTTGATCACCGACCGCACCGAGGACGCCCTCGACGCACTCGACCGCGCGGAACTCGCCGGCGACACGGCCCGCAAGGCGCTGACCGACCTGGCGATCGCGGCCACGGCGCGGGTGGTGTAGTCGTGGTTCAAGTGCACGTCAGCGACGTACCGATCGCCGACGAGGCGGCGGCGGTGCAGCTCATCGTCGATGCGTACTACGGCCACCAGGCGGAGTGGATCGCGTTCACGCCGGAGCAACTCGGCGACGAGTTCTTCGAGCTGCGGACCGGCCGGGCCGGGGCGATCACGCAGAAGTTCGTGTCGTACCGGATGGGGCTGGCCGTGGTGGGCGACATCGCAGACCGGGTCGCGGCCAGCAAGCCGCTGGCGGACTGGGTCCGGGAGAGCAACCGCGGGCGCAACCTGTTGTTCGCCCGGGACCTGGACGAGTTGGAGGAGCTGCTACAGCACCGGCAGTGAGCTCAGCAGATCGGGCGTGGTCGCCTCGGCGATCAGTACGCGGAGCTGTCCCGAGTTCGTGGTGTCCTCGGTGAAGATCTGCAGCGCCACGTCGACGGTGTCGTGGTCGTGCTCGAGCAGGTTGCGCAGACCGGTCCACAGCACGACCTCGGGCGATCCGGTCGACCGGTCGCTGAGCGAGTCGGCCAGCGCGTCCCAGTTCCGCCCGAACCAGCGCGGCAGGTCGAACGCGGTCGCGCACAGGTCCAGAAACCCTGCCTTGTCGTGGATCTCGCCGGTGTCGAGCAGCACGAACCCGAAGCCGGCCGCGGCCGCAGCCCGCCGTACGTGGTCCGCACCGGGAGCGTCCGGCCACCGGTAGACCCCCGGCGCGAGCCCGCGCAATGACTTCATGAAGTTCCCCCGTCTTCCGCTATGCGGCGGAAGGACTTGTAGTGGTCGTCGGTGTAGTAACGCTCGCCGGCGTTCCCGGTCACGATCCGCCGCGCACCACGGTCCTTCTCCCCGGGGGTCTTCACGGTGTACTCGTGGTAGTAGCCGCTGTCGTGCTTCGGCAGGATCTTCTCGAAGTTCCCGAACACCACACCGTCGCGGCTGTACGGGTACGGGCCGCCCTGGTCGATCAGCTTCAGCGTGTTCTGCGCCTCCTGCGGGAGGTCCGCCACGGCGACGTACTTGAGCCCACTGGTCGGGTCCGTCCCGCTGGAGCTCTTGGTGTCCGCCGAGCATCCGAACAGCGACGCAGCCAGCGTGATCACCATCATCGCGATCACCACGACCGCGACGATCCGCGCGGTCTTCTGGTTGTTGATCACCGGCTGAGCCTCCGGCTGAACTCCGCCGCCGCCGCTCCCGGGTCGTCCGCCTCGGTGATCGCCCGGACGACCACCACCCGGGTCGCGCCGGCCTCGATCACCTCGTCCAGGCGCTCCAGGTCGATCCCACCGATCGCGAACCACGGCTTCGGCTGCCGGCGGCCCGCGGCGTACGACACGAGTTCCAGCCCGGCCGCCTGCCGGCCCGGCTTGGTCGGCGTGGCCCAGGTCGGACCGACGCAGAAGTAGTCCGAACCGACCTCGTCGATCGCGGCGTTCACCTGGCTGAACGAGTGCGTCGAACGCCCGACGACCGGCCCCGGACCGACGATCGCCCGGGCCGCGTGCACCGGCAGGTCCCGCTGTCCAAGGTGCAGTACGTCGGCCCCGGCCGCGAACGCGATGTCGGCGCGGTCGTTGACCGCCAGCAGCTTGCCGTGCCGCTTGCAGGCATCCGCGAACACCTCCAGCGCGGACAGCTCGTCCGCGGCCTCCATCTCCTTCTGCCGAAGCTGCACGATGTCCACCCCACCAGCCAGCGCGGCGTCCAGGAACTCTGGGAGATCGCCCTGCTTCTCCCGAGCATCCGTGCACAGGTACAGGCGGGCATCCGCGAGGCGGTCGGTGTGGTCAGTCATGTTCGAGGGCACACCCCAAAGCCTGCCATGACCTCACAGACGTAGGGTTACGGCATGCCTGATGTGGTGGTGGTTGGCGGCGGACTGATCGGGCTGGCGACAGCGTGGCGGCTGGCCGTGGAGGGGGTCCGCGTCACGATCTGCGATCCCACACCGGGCGCGCAGACGTCGAACGTCGCCGCGGGCATGCTGGCGCCGGTCACTGAGGTCGAGTTCGGCGAGGACGACCTCCTGGCGCTCAACCTGGCCTCAGTGAACGCGTGGCCTGCGTTCGCAGCCGAGCTGGAGGAGCTGACCGGTCAGCCCGCCGGCCTGCATCAGACCGGCACGCTGTCGGTCGCGTACGACGTCGACGACATGGCCGTGCTCCGCCGGGTCGCCGACTATCAGCGCAGGCTCGGCCTTGAGGTGGAGGTCCTGTCAGGACGTGACGCTCGTAAGCGGGAGCCCATGCTCGCGACAGGCGTCTCCGGTGGCGTCTGGGTTCCGGGTGACCACTCCGTGGACAACAGGCAGGCCGTGGCCACGCTCCTGCGTGCGGTGGAGCTGTCTGGCGTCGAGATCGTCCGCCAACGCGTCACCCGGATCATCACGTCCGGTACGGCGGCAACCGGAGTACTGCTCGACAACGGTGACACGCTTCAGGCTGGGCAGATCGTCGCGGCAGCGGGGCCTTGGTCGGCGCAGTTGGACGGTGTACCGGAAGAGCTGCGGCCTCCGGTGCGGCCCGTGAAGGGTGAAGTACTGCGCTTGCGTGTGCCAGAGGCGTACCGCCCCGCGCTGCAGCACACCGTACGCGCGACGGCCCGCGGGTTCTCCGTCTACCTGGTCCCGCGCCCCGGCGGCGAGCTGGTCGTCGGTGCGACGACCAGCGAGCTCGGCTACGACACCCGAGTCCTCGCGGGCGGGGTGTTCAACCTGCTCCGGGACGCACGGACCGTACTGCCGATCACCGACGAACTCGAACTGGTCGAGACGATCGCCGGGCTCCGGCCCGCGACTCCGGACAACGCTCCGGTGCTCGGCCCGTCCGGACTGGATCGGTTGCTCTGGGCAACCGGTCACTACCGGAACGGGGTACTGCTGACGCCGGTCACCGCGCAGGTGCTGGCTGACACCGTCCGCACCGGGAATCTCCCGGAGCTCGCGAAACCCTTCCTGGTCAGCCGCTTCGGCCACTGACCTACAGTTGCCGTCGGCAACCGGAAAGATTGTGAACGACAACAATGTAGTTCAGCCTTGAATTGTAACCTTTACGTTACAGGCGTAACACCGACCCCATCCGCCCCTGTTGTCACATCAGTCCCAGCACATACGGTCAAGGGACGTACACAACGGGGAGTTGGTTGCGATGCGCAACTTTGTTCGGATCTTGACCGGGCTGGCCGTGCCCGTACTGACCGCGGCCGTGATCACCGCCGGTTCGCCGGGCTTCGGCACGTACAAGATCAAGGACGGTGACACCCTCGGCCGGATCGCCGGGCGGTACGGCACCACGGTGAGTCAGCTGGTGGCGCTGAACAAGCTCCCCGGGAACGGCAACGCGATCTACGCGGGCGAAGTACTGAAGGTGCCGGTCAAGGGCACGACCACCACTGCGCCGGCGAAGCGTTCGCAGCTCGGCCGGGTGACGTACGTGGTGAAGTCCGGCGACACGATCTCCAGGATCGCGAAGCGGTTCAAGTGCTCGCAGGCGAACCTGCTCGCCGCGAACCGGCTCAAGCCCGGCGACCGCATCTACGCCGGCAAGCCGCTGCAGATCCCGGTGAAGATCCGGGCGAAGAAGCGTACGGACAACACCTTCGCCGGGCGTACGTACGCGGACCACATCGTCGCGCAGGCGAACCGCAACCGGGCGATCCTGAAGAAGCGCAAGCAGCCGACCCGCACGCAGCTGCGGTCACTGATCGTGAGCACCTCGAAGCGGTACGGCGTCGACCCGCAGCTCGCGCTCGCGGTCGCCTGGCAGGAGTCCGGGTGGAAGCAGCGAGTGGTCTCCCCCGCGAACGCGATCGGCGCGATGCAGGTGATCCCGTCGACCGGCCGGTTCGCGTCCCGGATCGTCGGCCGCGACCTCGACCTGCTCGTCGCCCGCGACAACGTCACCGCGGGTGTCGTACTGCTCAGCCGCCTGACCGGTGCGGCCGAGCTGAACATCGCCGTGGCCGGCTACTACCAGGGTCTCGGCGGCGTGAAGAAGAACGGCATGTACGCGGACACCAAGGCGTACGTCGCGAACGTCCTCCGGATCAAGGCGCAACTGGAGCGCGGCTGGGACCCCCTGCGGTGAGCCTGGCTCAGTAACGCTGAGCCGTTATCTACACTCTCTGCAGAACGGTTTGGGGAGAGGCGGCTCACCGCAAGTGACGGACGACGTGGACACGCAGGTCAGCGACCGCCTCGTCGGGCGCGTGCTCGACGGTCGGTACCGCGTCGGCGCGCGTGTCGCGAAGGGCGGCATGGCCACCGTCTACCAGGCGCTGGACATGCGCCTGGACCGGACCGTCGCGCTCAAGGTCATGCACGACGGGCTCGGCGACGACGCGCAGTTCACCCGCCGGTTCGTGGCCGAGGCCCGGGCCGCGGCCCGGCTGTCGAACCCGAACGTGGTCGCCGTGTTCGACCAGGGCGACGACGACGGCACCCTGTTCCTCGCGATGGAGTACGTCCCCGGCCGCACGCTGCGTGACGTCATCCGCGAAGAGGCCCCGCTCTCCCCCGCTCGCGCACTCGATCTGCTGACACCGGTTCTGTCCGCGCTGTCGGCCGCTCACGACGCGGGCATCGTGCACCGCGACATCAAGCCCGAGAACGTACTGCTCTCGGACAAGGGCGCCGTGAAGGTCGCCGACTTCGGTCTGGCCCGTGCGGTGAGTGCCAGCGGAAACACCGCCACCCAGGGCCTCCTGATGGGCACGGTGTCGTACCTGGCGCCCGAGCTCGTCACCGACGGCAGCGCCGACGCCCGCTCGGACGTGTACTCGGCCGGCATCCTGCTGTACGAGATGCTCACCGGCAACAAGCCGCACTCCGGCGACACCCCGATCCAGGTCGCGTACGCGCACGTGCACAACGACGTACCGCCGCCGTCGCTCGAGCAGCCGGACATCCCGCCATACGTCGACGCGCTCGTCCAGCGCGCGACCGCACGGGACCGGGACCTGCGGCCGACCGACGCGCGGGTGTTCAGCCGCCAGGTGCATCGGGTACGCAGTGCACTCGACGAAGGGCTGCCGGACGACCCGGAGCTGACCGGCGACCTGACCGTGCCGATCCAGCAGATCCGGCAGGACAGCGGGTACGACGACGGCTACACGCGCGGCGAGCCCGAACTACCCCCTCAGCCGGCGGTGCGGCACGACACGATCATCGTGCCTGTCGACCGAGGCCGCCCAACGGGCGCCCCAGTCACCCCGCCCCGACGCCGCTCGCGCGGACCGATCGCGCTGATCGCGATCCTGGCGCTGGCGATCGGCATCGGTACCGCCGCCTGGTACTACGGCATCCACCGCTACACGTCGACGCCCTCGCTCGTCGGGATGGCGCCCGCGGCGGCCGAGGCCGCGGCGGCGAAGTCCGAGCTGAAGACGAGCCTGGACAACCAGGACTACTCGGAGGACGTGCCCAAGGGTTTCGTCATGCGGACCGACCCGGCGGCCGGCGACCGGATCCGGAAGAACGGTGACATCGGTCTCACCGTCTCCAAGGGACCCGAGCGGTACCGGGTGCCGCAGCTCGTCGGGCTGCAGCTCGACGCGGCGCAGCAGGCGCTGTCCCCGATCAAGCTGATCACCGGGCAGATCAACGAGCAGTACAGCGAGACTGTCCCGCAGGGGCGGGTGATCGCGATCAGCCCGAAGTTCAACACCGTGGTGAAGCCGGGGACCGCGGTGAACTTCGCCGTCAGCAAGGGCAAACGGCCGATCGACGTGCCGGACCTGACCGGCAAGAAGTACCGGGACGCGCGGGAGACGCTGCGGAACCTCGGGTTCACCGTCGCGCGCAGCACGCAGTACGACGAGAAGGTGCCCGAGGGCAACGTCATCAGCCAGACGCCGAACAGTGGCACGTTGTTCGCCAAGGACAAGGTCACGCTGGTCGTCTCGCTCGGACCGCCGCTGGTCGACGTGCCGAACGTGAAGAAGAAGACCACCGCCGAGGCGCAGCAGATCCTCACCGCCGCGGGCTTCCAGGTCTCGGTGCAGAAGGCGCCGTTCAACCTCGGCCTGAACATCGTCGCCGCGCAGAACCCGGGCGCCGGCCAGAAGGTGAAACCGGGCACAACGATCGTGATCACCGTGCTCTGATTTTGCCTTGCTGGTAAGGCTTCTGATCTGATGTAAGGCGTGAATCACCCTCGTGTTGCTGTCCTGGCGCTGCTGGCTGTCGCGGCGGCCTGGGGGTCGACGTTCTTCCTGACCAAGGACCTGCTGACCAGGATGGACGTCGCCGACTACCTGGCGTTGCGGTTCCTGATCGCGTCGATCGCGCTGCTGCTGATCCATCCGCCCGCGATCGCCCGGCTGAGCCGGCTGGACCGCGGCCGGGCCGTTGCCCTCGGCATCACGTACGGCATCGCGCAGCTCGTCCAGACCGAGGGGCTGCGGCACACCTCGGCCAGCGTGTCCGGGTTCGTCACCGGCATGTACGTCGTGTTCACGCCGCTGCTCGGCGCGGTCATCCTGCGGCACAAGATCGGCCGCTGGGCGTGGTTCGCTGTGATCCTCGCCACGGTCGGCCTCGGCGTACTGTCGCTGCGCGGCCTCAGCCTCGGCACCGGGGAGCTCCTGACCCTGGCCTCCGCCGGCCTGTACGCGCTGCACATCATCGGCCTCGGCGCCTGGTCGACGCCGCGGAACGCGTTCGGCCTGTCGGCGTTGCAGATGATCGTGATCACCTGCGTCTGCGCGATCGGCGCCGTCCCCGGCGGGTTCTCGCTGCCGCCGTCCGGCCGCGACTGGGTCAGCGTGGTCTACATGGCGCTGATCGCCGGCGCGCTCGCGCTGATCGTGCAGACCTGGGCGCAGGCCCACCTGACTCCCACCCGCGCGGCGATCGCGATGACAATGGAGCCGGTGTTCGCGTCGGCGTTCGCGGTGCTGTTCGGTACGGACAGCCTGACCCTGCGGATGATCGTCGGCGGCGCGCTGGTGGTGTCGGCGATGTACCTGGTCGAGCTGGCACCACGGCGTAAGTTCGAGGCGGAAGTTCAGCACCTGGCCCAGTAAGGAGGACGAATGCGGTTTCCGTACGTCGTCATTGCTCTCCTGCTGACTGTGCTCGCGGGTGGGACGATCAACAACGTGGTCCGCAACCCGCAACCGCGGCTGGTCTCGGACGGCATCCCACACGCGTCGGCACGCTCGACGCTGGGCAGCGAGCCGTACGACGACATGGTCCGGCACGCGCTCGCCGATCTCGACTCGCTCACGCTCCCCAATGGCGGCACGCTCGCCGGTGAGAACGGCCCGTGGCGGTACGTCTGGCCGCGGGACGCCTCGTTCGTCGCGGTCGCCCGTTGCGCGATCGGCCAGTACGACGACGCTCTCGAGGTGCTGTCGTTCCTCGATCGCGTCCGGCCGGCGACCGGCCGCTGGGAAGCCAGGTACACCGCCGACGGCAAGCACGTCGGCGACGGCCGGGAGCCGCAGCTGGACGCGTCGGGATGGGTGCTGTGGGCAACGTGGTTCTGCCGCGCGGGCCGGCAGTACTGGGACATGGTCGAGGAGTCGGCCGACCAGATCCTGCGCGAGCTGGGACCGGACGGCCTGCCCGCGCGTTCGCCGGACTACTGGGAGCGGCCCGAGAAAGAGCTGACCATCGGTACGGTCGCCCCGCTGCTGACGGGACTCCGTTCGGCCGTCCGGATCGCTCACGACCAGCGTCAGCAGGCGCAGGCGACCCGGTGGCAGGCCGGGCTGGACAAGTTGTCGGCGGCAACCGATCGGACCTTCGGGCCGGACTACCCGCGGACGCCGGCCCGGGCGACCAGCCTGGTCGAACCAGGGGTCGAGCCGATCGGCGTCGGCGGTGGCGCGGACTCGTTCGTCACGGTCCTCGGCCCGCCGTTCGCGCCGGCCCGTCCGGTTGTCAGTACGGCGATCGACAACGCGTACGCCGCACTGACGCAGCCGAACGGCGGTGTGACACCGGGAGAGGACTGGCGGGCGGACGGGGTGTCGTGGACGCCCCAGACCGCCCTGTTCGCACTGAGCGCGGCCGCGCGCGGTGATCAGGACACCGCCAACACCCTGCTCACCTGGTTGAACCACCACCGCACCAAGCTCGGTGCGTTGCCGGAGAAGGTCAACCGCGACCTGGAGCCCGCAGGTGAAGCCCCGCTCGCGTGGACTGCGGCCCTGGTCGTTCTTACCGACACGGCCTTGCACAACCCGCTGCCGGTCCCTTAGCAGATCTCCATGTCGTCGTGGCTCGGTGTCGCGGGCCGGTGCGTGCTGGTCCTGGTGGAGTAGAAGAACGCGGTCGACGCGATGTCGTCCTGCAGCGGCAGGTAGCGCCCACCGGAGCGCCAGCCCAGGGCCTGTACGTCGACGGTGAGCCGCTCCTTGAAGCGGATCGGGTCCGGCAGGTGGAACCGGTACATGCCGAAGCGCTGCTGGCTCTGGTACTGCCCGTCCGGGCGGATCACCTGCGGCATACCGAGGTACGGCGTACTGAACTCGGTGTAGCCGCCCAGGTGAGGTACGTCGAAGTTCCACGCACCGCCGAAGTAGTCCTCGGTACCCGTACCGCAGATGGTCGGGAACTCCTCGTCGCCGTCGAGGTAGAACTTCACCTCGCCCTCACCCCACCAGCCGGTGCTGTTGACGCCCCACGCGATGTACGTGCCCACGTAATGCCCTGGGCCTTCTACGCCGTCCAGCAACGTGTGTACGGTCTTGGCGGCCAGCGGGTTGCTCCGGCGCCACTGCGCGTGCAGGTGCGCCGAGTTGTCCGGTACTGCGCCCAGCCAGTAGTCCACCTGGAAGTAGACGACCACGGGCTCGTCATGGGTGTTCTCGATCGTCAGCTCTGCCTGCTGCTTGAACGGCATCTCCCAGTAGCAGTTGAACCCGCCGTTGGGGTTCACCGCGACCGGCAGGGAGTTCACCTGGGCGAACTTGCCCCAGCCCGAGCAGAAGAAGTCCCCGACCGGCGTCTCGATCGCGGGGTTGTCGTCGCCGTCCCAGAAGGCCCGCAGAATCAGCCGGCGCCAGTTGTCGACGTGGGTGGTCAGCCAGACGTGCGTGATGCACCCCGACCCGGTGATGTCCGCGAGCGTCGCGGTCTCTCCCGGCCCGATCTCGATCGACGGCGAGACCTTCCACCCCTGACCGAGGTCCCGGGCCGCGTGCGCCCCGGTCCCCTCCGTCCGCCGCCCGCCCTGACCGGGCTCGCCGGTCGGGTTCTCCGCACTGATGGAGCGCGTCTCGACGTCGGCGAGCGCACTGATGCCGGTGAGGTTCCCAAGTGTCATACCGCCGACCTTAGGCCGCACCGAGCCCACCGAGAAATCGATTGCCCGCCTTCTGGACTCAGCAGATCGGCCCTGAGCGTCGTCTGTACTGGTATAGGCGGCTATCACGGGAGGGCCCAGTGACGTACGACGAATGGCTCCGCTCCGGCCTGCCACCACTGCTGCGATTCGCGACCGTACTGTGCGGATCACCGCATCTGGCCGAGGACGTCGTACAGGACGTGGCGATCAAGGCCCAGCAGAAGTGGGACCGGATCGGGCAGGCGGAACACCCGGACGCGTACGTGCGCCGGATGGTGGTCAACGAGTACCTGTCGTGGCGGCGGAAGTGGTCGCGGTACGTGCCGCTGGCCGAGATCGAGCAGGGCAGCAGCCCGGACCACGCCGACCGTACGGCCGACCGCGACGAACTGCTCGGTGAACTCGCGAAACTCCCGCGCCGGCAACGCGCCGTACTCGTCCTGCGCTACTACGGCGGTCAGACCGACGCCGAGATCGCCGAAACGCTCGGCTGCTCCGCGGGCACCGTCCGCGCCCACGCCTCCCGCGCCCTTGCCACTTTGCGCGTCGAACTCCGGATCGAGGAAGTCCACAATGCGTACTGAACAGGATCTGCAGGAAGCCTTCGAGCAGTTGGCCTCGACTGCACCCCACCCGGCCGGGATCCGCGCGCGGATCGAGGATCCGCCGCGGCCTCATCGCCGTACCGCCGTGCTCGTCGGGACGGCTCTGGTCACCGCCACCGCCGCTGTCGCCGCGGTCGTCGTGCCGCGCCTTCTCGCCCCGGACACCCCTGCAGCCGGGCCGGCCTCGTCGTGGTCACGCTGGCTCGACCTGAACCTGCCGAGATCGGTCGAAACTGTCGGCGAACGGTTCACCGCGAACCGCCAGGACTACGAGCTCATCGACGCCGCACGGACGACCGCGCCGACGTACTGCCAGCTACAACTGCACCGCAACGGCGACTTCGACCCGTCGACGATTCCGGCCGGCAGTCCGACCGTCGACCTCGGCGGACGGAGAGCGCGCGTAGTCACCTCGACTCCGTCGAAGCCGTTCCTGCCGGCGCCGCGAACGTACTTCTTCTCGCTGGTCGCTCGCGTCGACAAGGTCGTCGTCTGGGAGCCTTCGGCCGGTATCTGGGCGCTGCTGACCTGTGAGTCGACGAACCCGCGCGGAACCACGCCGCCGGTCGCCGACCCGCCGATCCAGGCCGACCTCAGCCTGGCCACCAGCCTCGGCAGGTCGATCGCACAGCCTGCCGGCGTACTGCGTTCGCCGGTCAAACTCGGGGACGGCTTCACACCGCGGCAGGTCAGCTACCAGCCGGCCCGCTCGGGCGTCGCACTCTCAGGCGATTTCACCGTACTGATGAGCGACGGCAACCCGGCAACCGGCTACCGGCCGCACCCGACTGCCGTCGTGTCGGGCAATCCCTGGGACCCGGAGGCCGGCGACGACCTGTCGATCCGGTACGACACCAGCCCGCTGTGGAACCAGGCGACCAAGCTCCGCAACGGCAAGGACGACGCCGTCATCCACGGCATGAAGGCGTACCTCGTCAACCAGACCCTCACCTACTCGAAGCTGGACCCGACCAAGGCGACCCCCTCCGGCCCCCTGAACACCCTCCGTCTGGAGAAGGACGGCGTCGCGCTGGTCATCACCAGCTTCAGCGCGCACCCAACCCTCGAAAGCCTTCGCCGGATCGCCGAGAACGTGCAACTGACGGCCAGCCCGAAGGATCCAACCCGTTGGTTCGACGCCGCGACTGCTCTTTAACAGGGCCGGACTTCTGCTTCGAGGTTCTTGAAGGACAGGCAGGCCCACGGGCGGCCTTGGTCGCGCTTGGCGCGGACTATGAGTGGGTATGCGTCCGCGCCGTGCACCTGGGGGGTCTTGTCTGTCGGGAGCGACCCCACCGCTCCCCCACGCGCCTCGGCGGCTGCCTTCACGTCGGCAACGTTGACCGTACTCCGGGCGCCCTTCTGCGCCGCGGCCTTCGCATCGGTCGCGACCTGCAGGGCGAACTTGACCTCGGGCGGCTGCGACCAGGCCGTCTGCGATACCGGAATGATCAGCCCGAACATCCCCAGCCCGATCGCAGTCACGATCTGCCGCAACCGCCTGGTCTGATCGGTCAGCAGCAGCGCGGCACAGCAGATCGCGAGGAACACCGTGACCGCACGCAGCACCCAGTGCCGATCCAGCCGCCCATCCACCGCCAGCCCAGCCGCCACCGCGATCACCAGACAGATCCCAGCAGCACCCAACGCACGAACCCGCGGCGACAGAGATTGCATGCCGCAGACAATAGACGCTGACCACCGGTCGTCCACGGGTGGCCGTTGCGCGGGCCTGGCGCCGTCAACCGAGCGCACGCAACGCGGTCGCGAGGACGAGCTTCCGGTGTTCCGGCGAGAGGGTACCGCTGCCGAAGTCGAGCGCCGCGGCCGTGCCGTCCTTCGCTGCCGCGTAGGCGGCGCGCGCCACGATCAAACGCTTCGGTTCGGTGGACGACGCGGCCAACGCGGAGATGATCGCATCGGCCATCTCGGCCGGAGAGTGCGGCAGGCGCTCGTCCAGCCGGGCCCGGACGGCCGGATCCGAGCTGACCACCGGCATCAGCTGCCGGGTCTCCACGGTGAAGTCGATGAACGCGCCGAGCAGTTCCGCCGCCGTGAGCCTGCCGCTCCGGGCCCGCTCGGCGAGGTCGGCGTATGCCGCCAGCGGCTCGGCCAGGATCGCGTCGAGGACGTCCGCCTTCGAGATGTAGTGGTAGTACAACGCGGCCGGGGTGACGCCGAGTTCGCGGGCGATGTCGGCGATCGACGTACCGCGATAGCCCTGGCGAGCGAACAGCTCGCGCGCGATCGCCAGGATCTGCGCCTTGGTATCCATACGGGCAACCTACTTGCTAAACGTTCATTAAGCATCTTAGGCTCGCACTTAATGAACGTTTAGTTAGGGGGTCACATGGACACGGCAGTGCTGATCACCGGCTGCTCTTCCGGGATCGGGCGCGCGACCGCGCTCGCGTTCGCCCGCACCGGACGGCCGACCTGGGCCACCGCGCGCAACCCCGCGGCCCTCGACGAACTGGCCGCGGCCGGATGCCGGACGATGGCGCTCGACGTCACTGACGAGGAGTCCCGTACGGCCGCAGTCAGGCGCGTCGAGTCCGAGCACGGAGCGGTCGGCGTACTGGTGAACAACGCCGGCTACGCACAGACTGGGCCGGTGGAGGAGGTCACGCTCGAGCTGCTGCGACGGCAGTTCGAGACGAATCTGTTCGGGCTGATCCGGATGACCCAGCTGGTGCTGCCGGGCATGCGCGCCGCCGGCGGCGGCCGGATCGTCAACGTGGGTTCGGCGGGTGGGCTGATGCCGTTCCCCGGCGTGAGCGCCTACGCGATGACCAAATGGTCGCTCGAGGCGCTGTCCGACGCCTTGCGCTACGAGACGAGGTCCTTCGGTGTCGACGTCGTACTGCTGGAACCCGGCGGCGTGGTCAGCAACTTCGCCGCCACCGAGGAGGCGACGTGGCCGAAATCCGCAAGCAGTCCGTACGCCGGGTTCCACCGGAACCACAGCGACCGGATGACGCGGTTCAACCGGGCCGGAGCGCCAGGTATGTCCGTTCCGGAAGATGTTGCCCGGGTCATCGTTCGCGCGTCGACAACAAGGCGCCCGCGCACTCGATACAAGGTAGGAGTAGCTCCGCGGGTCCTTCCCCTGCTCTACCGCATCCTCCCGAACCGCAGCTGGGACGCATTCGTCGGTCGCCTGTTTCCCGTGTAGAACAGGTCGCAGTGAATCGAAGGGAACAGGAATGGCGCTGCTTCGGATGGACAACGTCGGTATCGTCGTCGACGACCTCGACGCTGCGATCGCGTTCTTCGAGGAGCTCGGCCTGGTCCTGGAAGGCCGCGGCGAGGTCGCGGGCGACTGGGTCGATCGGACCGTCGGCCTCACCGGAATCCACTGCGCCATCGCGATGCTGCGCATGCCGGACGGGCCCGGCCGTCTCGAGCTGTCGCAGTACCACACCCCGATCGCGAGCGAACCGACGCCGCCGAACCCGCCGCACAACGTGCTGGGCACGCATCGGGTGATGTTCGCGGTCGACGACATCGACGACACCATCGAGCGACTACGCCGGCGCGGCGCCGAACTCCTCGACGGCATCGGAGAGTTCGACGGTGGGTTCCGGCTCTGCTACCTCCGCGGCCCGGCGGGCATCATCCTGGCGCTGGCTCAGCAGGTTTAGAACGTCGTCGTGAGCTCCTGCGTCTGACCGGTCGTGGCGGCGCGGTAGGCGGATTCGATGATGTCGATGACGTGGCGGGCGTGTTCGGCGGTGACGATGGACGGCTTGCCGTCGACGACCCAGTCGACGAGTTGCATCACGTCCTCGTACACGTGCTGCTCCTCGATCTCCCGGTGTACGCCGGTCACGTGCGGGAGCAGGGCCTGGTTCCCCGGGCCGCGCGGGGACAGTTCCGATGGGTCGCGGTTCGGGAAGTCGAACGGCTCGTCGTTCAGCAGCAGGCCGTCGATCGTTCCCGCCGTGCCGTAGTACGTACCGCCGAACCCACCGCGCATCCCGCCCGCGGCCGTCCCGGTCGCGACGCAGAACAGGTTGCCGCCGAAGTCGATCAGCATCACGGTGTTGTCGTCGGCATCGGTCCGTACGTCTCCCCGCAGCGGGATCCGTACGCCGGACATCGCCGTCACGCGCTCCGCCGGCCCGAGGATCCCGGTCACCGTATGCAGCGCGTACACCGTCATGTCGTACACCGGCCCGCCGCCTGGTTTGCGGAAGTACCACGAGGGGTCGATGTTGCTGAGTACGTCGTTCCCGCCGCGTACGGACTCGTCCTGGTGGTACGTACCGAACGCCGCGCCGCAACTGACCCACGACAACGTCCCGATCGCGCCCTCCGCGATCAGCTCCCGCGTCCGGACGTGATGCGGCCGCAGCATCTCCCCCGGCGACGCCACGATCCGCAGGTCGTTGCTCTTCGCCAACTCGATCAACTCGGTCGCCTCGGCGACGGTCAGTGTCATCGTCTTGTTGAAATGCACATGCTTGCCCGCCTGCAGCGCGAGCTTCCCCTGCTCGTAATGCAGGCCGATCGGCGAAGCGATCGTCACCGCGTCGACATCGCCGCGCGCCAGCAGTTCTTCGTACTCGACAAACGCCCGCCCCACGCCGAACCGCTCAGCCGCGGCCGCCGCCCGCCCCACCACCGGATCACAAACCGCCGCCAACTCCACCCGCTCCTCCCGAGCCAGGTGCGGCAACAACCCACGAACCGAAATACTCCCCGCCCCGACAACCCCGATCCGCAGGCCCATACCCAAATCCTATCGGCGCCCTTCCGCCGTGACCGTCAACCGCGTGGCGCCGAACCCCAGGACCATCGCGTACGCCGCCAGCCTGAACGCCCGCTCCCCGTCGTACTCGAAATCCTCAACCTGCCCCAGCCCTCCGTCATCGTGGCTCCACTCGCGAATCGTCACCCCTTCGAACCGCATCACAACCACCGGCGTCGCAACCGCCGCCGCAGGTGTCCACTGCGGCTCGGTGTACTCGAACTCGAGCACCACGACCCGATCGACCGGCCGCACCTCGACGCTCGCGAGATCCATGTCGTCCAGATACACAGGCACGTCACGGTCCGTCCAGAACTCGTACAGCCCGGTGCCCCCGCTCGCCAGGTCATGCCGCGGGTCGATGGTCACCCCAACAATCTCGGTCCGCCTGGCCGGTGTGCTGATCGGCGTCGGCAAGACGTCGCGAGCCTTGCGCCGTCGCCATTTAGCCATCGCCGGTGCGCCGCGCAATCACTCGCGTGAGTCCCAACGTACGACCTCCATCGGCATGAAGCATCCGCGCCTCTTCTCGCCCCGGCCTACCACCATCCAGGTCGCAGGCCTCGTTCCACTGCAGCCAGTCCGCCCACCCATGGGGCAACTGGTCAGCAACCTCGACCGTCACCAGCCCAGTCTTCCCCCCGGCTGCGAAATCCCGATCCGCCCGCCAGGCTTCACGAATCGCGCCAAATACCCCAGATAGAGGTCGTCCGTCCCGAAGTAGTGATACGCCCCAATGCTGACGATCGCATCGAAGAACCCCTCGGCGTACGGCAACGACCGTGCCTCGGCGTACACAGGATGAACCCGCCCCTCGACGCCCGCCGCGACCACCCGCCGCAGATTCTCCTCCGGCTTGATCCACAGATCCGTAGCCCAAACCTCGACCCCGAACTCCTTGGCCAGAAACACCGAACTACAAGCATTCCCGCACCCCAGATCGAGCACCCGCATCCCCGCGTCGAGCGGCATCGACCCGACCAACGCCTCCGCCTGCCACACCGGATTGGGCCCCATCGAGGCATCAACCATCCACCGAGCCGAATACCCCGCAGACCGCGGATACCGCTCGTTCCTCAGCAACCCTTCAAGCTCCGCATCATCCATGCGCCCGCAGTCTCCGCCCACCACCAACCCCACGCAAACGTTTATTCACTGCGTGATCGTGAGCCCCAAGCGCGCGAGCTGCAGCCCCTCGCCCTCCGTGCCGAGCGCGACAACCAAGGTCCATTCACCCGGCGGAACGGCGTACCCCAACTCGGGAACCAGCGACGCCGTACCAATCAGGACCGGCACAGGACGAGTCTCCCGAGCCCCAACCGCAAAGCCGACCCGCGGCAACGGATGCGGCCCGGCGAACCGGCCGACAACGTTCCCCGACCCGTCAGTCACGACCGACGACAGTTCGCCCATCGTGATCAGCACCTCGTCCTTCGCGCTCCGATTCGTCACGAGCAAATCCACGCGCGCATCGTGCCCACTCCGAATCTTCAACGGAGACACAGCTTCCACGTGGAATTGCAGATCCCCCGTCGGCGCCCGATGCAACTGAACCATCCGCGGACTGATCAACAACTCCCCCGTCGGAAACCGCATAGCCCCCACATGCAACTCCACCAGCCCGCCGTACGCCGCATGCAACTCGGCCGCAATCCCCGTAGCCCAAGCCGCCAGCATGATCCGAACCGGCGTCCGTGTCGGCTCGCTCTCCGGATCCTGAAACGCCATCAATGCCCCAGGCTCCTCAGCAACCAACCGCCGCAACTCAACCCGCAAGCTCTCCCAACCACCCATATGTCGACGGTAGCGCGCCGCGCGGGATGCCACCCACGCATTGGACCCTCGGGCCGAGCGACCAGCGTTCCCCTTACCCACAAGGGATTCCCACCATCCCCGATTTGGCCGTCACCATTCTGTGACCTACAATCGAACACGTGTTTGACACTGATCTGGACGACCTCGACCCCACGGCCCTGCTGGCCGTGGCCGGCGAGCACGCCCGCGTCCAGGAGCAGGCCGCAGTCGACATCCTCCGTACGACACTCGCCTTCGCCGACCGCAACGCCGTCGTCGAATGGATCGACGGCGAACCACTCCCCGGCTACGAAAGGCTCCGCGTCTACGGCGGCGAAGGCTGCCCCGGCGTCGCCGAGTTCGCCCCCATCGAACTCGGCGCGGTACTGCGGATGTCCGCCGGCGCCGCAGCCTCCCTCGTCGGCGAGGCCCTCGCCCTCCGCCACCGCCTCCCCAGGACCTGGGCGGCCGTCCTCGCCGGAAACGCCGTCGCCTGGCGCGCCCGCAAGATCGCCCACGCCTGCCTACCGCTACCCCTCGAGGCCGCGGCCTTGGTCGACCAGCGAGTCTGCGGCATCGTGGACAGCGTGACTCCCGGCCAACTGGCGAAGATCGTCACCGCCGCCTTCTGGCAAGCCGACCCCGAACGCGCCCAGGCCCACGCCGAATCCACCGCCCGCACCCGCGGCGTCTTCGTCTCCCAGTCCGACCCGTCGGACGACCACGGCACCAAACGCATCTGGGTCCGCGCCGCCACCGGCGCCGTCATCCGCTTCGACGCCACCATCGACGACCTGGCCCAAGCCCTCAAAACCCTAGGCGACCCAGACTCCCTCGACGAACGCCGAGCCAAAGCCATCGACTGGATCGCCGACCCAACAGCCGCCCAACACCTCCTCGAAGTAGCCCGCCACCTAGCCCAAACCCAACCCACCACGCCAACCCAACCCGCCGGCCCACCAGCTCCACCCACCGCCCCGGTCCAACGCACCACCCCAACCCGCACCGACACCCCACCATCTCCACTCACCCCGACCGCCACCGCCACCAACCCCGAACCAGAGACCGTCGAGGCAGAGTCCGCCGCACAGCCCACCGCAGGAACCGCGGCGGCCGCAGCAGAGCCGCGCCCTGACGCCCCCACCCCAACGCGCCCGCCTTCCGACGACCGCCCACCAGAGCCGCACCTCGTCTCGGGCGACCACCCGCCCGGCGATCTCATGCCGGGCGAACTCTTGCCAACGTCCCCGCCCGACGTCGGCGAGGTATCGATTCCTGCTCCCGACAGCGACGTAACCACCGGGGACGAGTTCACCCGACTAGCTCTGGCCGGCACCCTCGAGGCCCGCCTCGCCGCAATCAAACAAGCCGCCTACGGCAACAACTCCGGCGCAAACACCAAACGCAGACAACACACCCTGTACGTACACCTCACCGACCAGACCCTTGCCACTGGCAACGGTGTACTCCGAGTCGAAGAGCTGGGCCCACTCCTCGCCACCCAGCTGACCGAACTGCTAGGCCACGACCAGGTCATCCTCAAACCAGTCATCGACCTGCACGACCAGATCAGCGTCCACAGCTACGAGATCCCCACCCGGATCCGCGAACGCGTGCGCCTCCGGCACCCCGTCGACATGTTCCCGTACGGCACCGCCGAGGCAACGCCCCGCATGGACCAAGACCACATCAGACCGTACGACCGAACCGGCCCGCCCGGCCAAACCAACACCGACAACCTCATACCGCAAGGCCGACTCCACCACCGCGCCAAAACCCACGGCGGCTGGAGCAACCGCCGCCTGCCCACCGGAGCCATCGAATGGACCAGCCCCCACGGATTCCGCTTCCACGTAGACCACACCGGAACCCACCCCCAACCAAGCACTCCACAGGGCACCCGCAAACCGCACCCACACCCCCGCCCGTAACTCTGACCGTGAGCCCGCCTCAACAACCAGCAGCCCCACCGACCAACGCCAACCCATCCAACACCTCAACAGGAGCCCGCAGATCCCGCCGACTCGCCCTGCAAGTCGCGCACCCAAAGTCACCAGTTGCCGACAAGGAAACCGCATCGCCCCGTCTGCAGGCCCCCAGCCGCTCGTACGCTCGTACGCCGCGTGGAGCTCCGCCGCGAGTCCCGCAGGATGCCCTTCATCGAGCGAAGAACTCATGCAGAACGTTCGAGAGCATGACGGAATCGGAGACGTGGGACCGACCGGTGACGACGCGGCGGCCGCAACCGAGCCGAACGTCTTCCCGATCCCGCTCGTTCGCCGCTCACGAGGGCTGCATGCTGCCGTCTGCTACCGCTTCGAAGGAGCCCGGCTGCAGGTCAGCCACCTGCTCGTTGGCCACCCCGCCTATCGCGACCAGGACCGGCTCAGTGATCCAGGCGAGTAGTCCGGCCTCGAGGCCCATCCCTGAGACAGGCCACGTCGTACGCCAGCGTCGGTGCGACCTCCGAGAGTCCTTTCAGAACGGCAATTCGCAGGATCACGCCGACCGCATCGTCCGGAGACCCAACCAGCCGCATGAACAACTCGACGCCACCATCGCGCCGTCCTTGCACCACGACGGCGGTCAGTTCCTCAACACCCGCCAACCACCAGCCACCATCGCGACGCCCTCCCACCACGACAGCAGCCACCTCTTCAACACACGCCTACCACTACGCCCCAGACACAAGCGCACCCATGCGCTCCGGTTATCGCGACGCTCTTCCGCCGCGACGGCGGTCGGTTCCTCGACAGACGACGACCGCTGCGCCAGGATCGCGTTGTCGCTCAGGTACGGGATCTCGTACACCGCCATCCGCTCGACCAGAAAGGAACCTGCTGCCTCGAGCGCCAGCGCGCCACCCGACGCGCGCCGAACAGGATGCGCGAACCCTCCCGCCTCGGCGATCACTGCATCAAGGTCCTCGACCTCGCGTGCAGCAGCGTCGAGCATGGTGCGCGGATGGTGTGGTGGGGGTGGTGTGGGCGAGTCTCCTGCCGAGGCACACGAGGCCCCAGGCGAGGACGGCGAGGCTCCGGGCGAGGGAGCGCGCGGTTCCCCGGACGCACCTCGGCCGCGGCGGGCGTGGTTGAACATGTGAAGTGCGGTTCCAGCTCAGACAGCGCGGCATTCTCGGACCGTTGTCGAGGCCGCCGCCCACCAGATCCACGGCCGGTCCGACCTGGCCCGGTCGTAGCTGACGGCTGTGCGCGGTTCAGTGACCTGCGCCGCAGCCTGGGCGGGATCAGCGGGAACGTACTGGCGCAACGCCTGCGCGAACTTGAGCCCGCGCATCTGGTGCGCAAACGCCGCCTCGCGCCGAGCATCACGTACGAGTACGAGTTGAAGCAGCTGTGCCTGTTCGGTGTCCGAGGTCGGACCCCGGCCGCGAACTCGAGCCGGTACTGGCAGCCTTGGAAAGCTGGGGGCTGGCCTGCCGCCAGACACGCCGAGGGACATCTCAGGAGCCAATGCGCAGATCCTCTGGTTGACCGCCACAGCCATGCCGCCGCGCGGGCCGGGCGTGATCATCTTCGCGTGGACGACGACTTCCGCCTCGCCGCCCGCGCCGCCCGCCTGACAGCGCGCCGAGCCGATCCGGACGATCCGTACGCCGTGCTGGTCCCGACCTCGGCAACCCGCACTCCCTGATCCAGGGCGCAGTCACGCCGACCGACGCCAAGATCTCCGCCACCGCCACCGCCACCGTCGCAGGCACCATCGCCGTCGCAGGCACCGTCACCGTCGCCGTCGCAGGCACCGTCACCGTCGCCGTGGCAGGCACCGTCACCGTGGCAGGCACCGTCACCGTCGCGGGCAGCGTCACTGTGGCGGGTGCGATCGACGTCGCTGGCAGCGTGGTCGGTGGCCGGAGTGGGGCCGGCGATCGGGTGGGGGTCGAAGAGGTGTTGTGTTGGGGGGCGGGATATCGGGTGGTCAGAGTGTGGCTAGTACGGTGGCTAGTGCTTGTGGGTTGCGGCGGGCGATGTTGTGGCCTACTGGGATCTCATGGAGCTGCCAATCTGGGTCGTTTCGCAGGCGCTCCGTCAGTTGTACGAACGGGCTGCCTGGCCACGGGCCGCCGCTGATGTAGGTATGGCGAAGGCCGGGCCAGGAGTTGTTCTGGAGCTTGATGGCCTGGATGAAGCTTGGGTACGGGTGTGGGCGCGCCCGGGGATCCATGCCCTTCGGGACCTCGACCCAACGGCCGTCGTTGCCGGCGCCTGCTACGAACAGTTCGCGGAACGCCTCACTGGTCAATGACCAGCAGGAGTCGCCGTTCACCGGGACGTAGGCGTCGATGAACACCAACTGTTCAAGGCGGTCCCCGAGCTGATCGGCCACCCCGGCGATCACCAAGCCCGCATAGCTGTGGCCACACAGCGCAAGCGGACCTGTCTGTTCGACAATCCGGACCACTTGGTCGATGTGTGCGTCGAGGTTCGCCGGTCGCTCCAGATCCTTCGGTCCATCCGGCTCCAACCCTGCCAGGGTGACGGCCTCAACCCCGTGCCCGCGTCGCCGCAATTCCGCCGCGACGTCGTCGAACACCCATCCGCCCTGCCACCCGCCAGGCACCATCAAGAACTTCATCGCGCCATCCTAGGCAGGCGTTTCGGTCAGGACCCCTGGCGCTCGCTCCCGGTATCGAAGAACCGGTCAAGGTACGCCCGTGGCGCGAGCTCGCTGTCCCGGATCAGAGAGAAGATCTCAGCACCATCCCCAGGCGCATCCGCTAGCCGATAAGCCTGGGCAAGTCCCAGATACTCATCGGGAGCCCCAAGCGATGCGTACTCGATCGCCTCAGCCTCGGCCCGCTCGATGGCTCCCTCGAACGAATCGGCCCGCCACAACGTGATTCGCTCTTCGTACGCCGCGAAGTCCGCTCCGGCCGTACGCCCACTCCGAAAGACGCAGCGCACCGCATACCAGGCAACATCCTGATCAGCCACAACCCGGAGTCTGCCAGCCACGGGTCCCGTCACCCAAGGAGTCTCAGAACGGGAGTTTGGGTTGGGGTGGGGCGTGGGTGGGGTCTACGCCGTCGAAGAGGCTGCTGACGGATTCGCCGGCGTGGATTCGTTTGATGGCTTGGGCGAAGAGGGGGGAGATCGAGGTGGTCTGCAGTTCGGGGAAGCCGGCGGGGCGGGGGACGGTGTCGGTGCTGATGACCTCGGTGATCGAGGGGTGCGAGCGCAGCCGGTCGACCGCGGGGCCGGCGAAGAGGCCGTGGGTGCAGGCGACGGCGGCGGAGGTGCAGCCGTGGTCCTTGAGGCGGTCGAGGAGTTCGATGATGGAACCGCCGGTGGCGATTTCGTCGTCGAGGATGATGGCGCGGCGGCCGGCGACCTCGCCGACGATCGCGTCGATGACCACGCGGTCGTCGGCCAGGCGTTGCTTGCTGCCGGCGGCGACCGGTACGCCGAGGAGCCGGGCGAACTGGGTCGCGGTCTTGGCGTTGCCGAGGTCGGGGCTGACGACGACGGTGTCGGACAGGTCGCGGCCGCGGAAGTGGTCGGCGAGTACGCCGATCGCGGTCAGGTGGTCGACCGGTACGGAGAAGAACCCGTGGACCTGCGGCGCGTGCAGCGCCATCGTGAGAACCCGGTGGGCGCCGGCCGTCGTGAGCATGTCGGCGACCAGGCGGCCGCCGATCGAGATCCGGGAGGCGTCCTTCTTGTCGGAGCGCGCGTACGCGTAGTGCGGGATGACCGCCGTGATCTGCGCGGCCGACGCGCCGCGGGCCGCGTCGATCATCAGCAGCAGCTCCATCAGGTGCTCCTGCGTCGGCGGTACGAGCGGTTGCACGATGTACACGTCGCGTTGCCGGCAGTTCGTCTGCAGTTGAACCTGCAGACAGTCGTTGCTGAAACGGTGGATCTCGACCGGTGAAAGCGGTACGCCGAGATCACTACAGATCTGCTCCGCCAACTCGGTGTGGGCACTTCCGCTGAACACGACGATCTCTCGCACGGCTCTCCCCGAACGCTGCGACCCCGACAGCTGAACCCTAACCGATCAGTCGCGCCAGAGTTTCCGCGGCCGTCCGGCAGTCGGCCGCCGATGCGTCGAGGTGCGTGACGATTCGCAGCTGCGTCGCTCCGACTCCTCCGACGAGTACGCCGGCGTCGCGGGCGCCGGCGACCACCTCCGGAACGGTGTGACCGGTGCCGGCCAGGTCGACGACGACGATGTTCGTGTCGACCTGGTCCGGCTTCACGGAGCCCGGCGCCGCGTCGGCCACAACCGAGGCGATCAACCGCGCGTTCGCGTGGTCCTCGGCGAGGCGTTCGACGTTGTGCTCGACGGCGTACAGCCCAGCGGCAGCGAGTACGCCGGCCTGCCGCCAACCGGCGCCGAGGCGCTTCCGCCAGACGCGAGCCTCACGGATCAGCTCGGTCGAGCCGACCAGTACCGACCCGACCGGAGCGCCGAGGCCCTTCGAGAGGCAGACGCTCGCGGCGGCGGCCCGCGACCCGAAGGAAGCAACCGTACGGCCGGTCGCAACCGCGGCGTTCCACAACCGCGCGCCGTCGAGGTGCAGCGGGAGACCGGCGGCATCGAGTTCGTCGGCGAGCGCGTCGAAGGAGCGCTGGATCGAGCCGCCGCCGAAGTTGTGCGTGTTCTCGACCGAGACGGCCGACGTGACGACGAAGTACGGTCCGAGGTCGGGTGCGATCAACGTACGGATCTGCTCGAGGTCGATCTGCCCCGACGGCGCGCTCCACGTCCGCGTGGTGACGCCGCTGACGGCCGCGTGCGACCCGAGTTCGGCCCGGACGATGTGTGCGCTCGCCTCGCACAGCACCTCACCGCCGGGCGGCACCAGTGCCCGTACGCCGAGCATGTTCGCGAGCGACCCGGTGACCGTGAACAGCCCGGCCTCGTGCCCGAGCAGACCGGCGACGTGCTCCTCGAGCGCGTTGACGGTCGGGTCCTCGCCGTACACGTCGTCGCCGACCGGGGCCGCGGTCATCGCCGCCAGCATCTCGGCCGACGGGCGGGTGACCGTGTCCGAGCGCAGATCGATCATGCCTGCGCGCCCCGCAGCCGCTCGGCGACGAGGAACGCGAGCTCCAGCGACTGGTGCCGGTTCAGCCGCGGGTCGCAGGCCGTCTCGTACCGGTTCACGAGGTCCTCGGCGACCAGCTCCTCGCCGCCGCCCAGGCACTCGGTGACGTCGTCGCCGGTGAGCTCCATGTGTACGCCGCCCGGCCAGGTCCCGACCTGCTCGTGCGCGTCGAAGAAGCCCTGGACCTCGTCCATCACGTCGTCGAAGTTGCGGGTCTTGTACCCGTTCGGGGTCTCGAACGTGTTGCCGTGCATCGGGTCGCAGACCCAGGCGATCGGCGAGCCGTGGTCGCGGACCGCCTCGAGCAGCGGCGGCAGCGCGGTCCGGATCTTGCCCGCGCCCATCCGGGTGATGAACGTGAGCCGCCCCTCGATGCCCTTCGGGTTGAGCTTCGCGATCAGCTCCCGGATGTAGTCCGGCGTCGTGGTCGGGCCGATCTTCACGCCGAGCGGGTTCGACAGCGAGGCGAGGAACTCGACGTGCGCGCCGTCCACCTGCCGGGTCCGCTCCCCCACCCAGAGCAGGTGGCCGGACACGTCGTAGGGCTGCTCGGTGCGAGAGTCGATCCGGGTCAGGGCGTGTTCGTACTCCAGGATCAGCGCCTCGTGGGAGGCGTAGAAGTCGACGGTCCGGAACTCGTCCGACGTCGCGCCGCAGGCCCGCATGAAGGCCAGCGCGCGCTCGATCTCCCCAGCCAGCTGTTCGTAGCGTTGCCCGACCGGGGACGACTTCACGAAGTCGGTGTTCCAGGCGTGCACCTGGTGCAGGTCCGCGTACCCACCGGTGGTGAACGCGCGGGTCAGGTTCAGCGTCGCGGCGGCGGCGTTGTAGACCCCGCGCAGCCGGGCCGGGTCCGGGATCCGGGACTCGGGAGTGAAGTCGAACCCGTTGACGGCGTCACCGCGGTACGACGGCAGCGTCACGCCGTCGCGGGTCTCCTCGCCGGACGAGCGGGGCTTCGCGTACTGACCGGCGATCCGGCCGATCTTCACCACCGGCACGCTCGCGGCGTACTGGAGGACGACCGACATCTGCAGCAGTACCCGGAGCTTGGCGCGGATGTTCTCCGCGGTCACGCCCGCGAACGTCTCGGCGCAGTCGCCGCCCTGCAGGATGAACGCCTCGCCGCGGGCGACCGCCCCGATCTTCGCGGTCAGGTCGTCGCACTCGCCGGCGAACACCAGCGGCGGCAGCGTCCGGAGCTCCGCGATCACCTGCTCGAGCGCGGCCGGGTCCGGCCACTCCGGCTGCTGCAGCGGCTTCAGCGCCCGCAGCTCGTCCAGCGTGGGAACCCCCGGCACCTGCCCAGTCGTCAACGTCGCGAATTGCATGAGGCCAACTTTAGAGGAGCCCCCCGAACCGAGCGTGACCATCTCAGGCCAACGCCCCCGGATCAGCTGGCCTTCGTGTCGCCGAGGCGGACGTGGTCGTCGATGGATTCGCCGGCCTTGAGCAGTTCCTTGGCCTTGTCGGCGTACATGTCGACGTACTCCTGGCCGGACAGGCCCATCAGCGCGTACATGATCTCGTCGGTGACCGAGCGCAGCACGAACCGGTCGCGCTCCATCCCCTCGTACCGGGAGAAGTCCATCGGCTCGCCGAACGCGACGCCCGGGCGGACCAGGCGCGGCAGCAGCCGGCCCTTCTCGCGGTAGAACAGGGTCGGCTTCATCCGGCCCGCGGGCTGCAGCTTGTGGGTGTCGATCATCGCGACCGGGATCACCGGTACGCCGGCCACGATCGCCATCCGGGCGACGCCGGTCTTGCCCTTGTACAGCCGGCCGTCAGGCGAGCGGGTGCCCTCCGGGTAGATCCCGAACAGGCCGCCCTTCTGGAGGATCTCCAGGCCGGTGTTCAGCGCGGCCAGCGAGGCGCGGCCGCCGGAGCGGTCGATCGGGATCTGGCCGACCGAGCGGAAGAAGGTGGCGACCAGCTTGCCCTTGAGGCCGGGTCCGGTGAAGTACTCGGACTTGGCCGGGAAGACGATCTGCCGCGGGATCGAGACCGGCAGGAAGATCGAGTCGCAGAACGCCAGGTGGTTGCTGACCAGCAGTGCCGGGCCGTCGGTGGGTACGTGCTCCGCCCCGGTCACCCTCGGCCGGAACAGCAGCTTGACCAGTGGCGCGACAAAGAACCGTCTCAGGAACAGATACAGCATCCGCCTCGACCTCCGTCAACTCGCCCGACACACAGCTACCCAGACACACATCCACCCAGACACGACAACCCCGGCGCGTCAACCGTTCCGGTGCGGACACTACGTTCCAGCTTCCCCCTCAGGCAATGTCACCGCCAGGAATGTGGGTGTTGCTCACCGTGTTGTCACCTGGATGCAGACTGGATGCAGACTGATCGCAGCCCGGATGCGACGATTGTCACGCGCTTCCGGAGCGCGTTGTGAGGACCGTGAACGGCGAGGAGTCGAGCGTGCCAGTGCAAGCCCACGCGGAGGAGTTTCGCAGTCCCGGGACCGGGGAGAACGCCGCCGTCGGCGTCCTGCTGAGTCACGGATTCACCGGCTCGCCGCTCTCGATGCGGCCGTTCGGTGAACATCTGGCCGACGCCGGGTTCGGCGTGGCGGTGCCGCGGCTGCCCGGCCACGGGACCACCTGGCAGGAGATGAACAAGACCTCCTGGCAGGAGTGGTACGCCGTCCTCGACAACGAGCTGGAGCGGCTCCGCAAGGAGCACGACCAGGTGTTCGTGATCGGCCTGTCGATGGGCGGCTGTCTCACCCTGCGGCTGGCCGAGGAACACGGTACGGACATTTCCGGTCTGGTCCTGATCAACCCGTCGGTGCGGACCGACGACAAGCGCCTCGCCCTGCTCCCGGTGCTGGCCCGCGTCGTCCCCTCGTTCCCCGGCATCTCGAACGACATCAAGAAGCCCGGCATCGAGGAGGGCGCGTACGACCGGATGCCGCTGCGCGCGCTGCTCTCGCTGTCCCAGCTGTGGAAGGTCACCCGGGCCGATCTGGCGAAGGTCACCCAGCCGGTGCTGTTGTTCCGCAGTACTGTCGATCATGTGGTGGAACCGAGCTCGGGACGGGCGGTACTTTCCTCGATCTCGTCGCGCGACGTGACCGAGACCCTGCTCGAGGACAGCTATCACGTGGCGACCCTGGACAACGACGCACCGCGGATCTTCGCGGACTCGACCGCCTTCATCCAGCGGCTGAGCGGTCGCACCGATGCGTGACAACGGCCTGACCGCGACCTCGTACGCGTCGCTCGGCGGGATCGACCCGTTGGTCGCCGAGCCGGTGCTGGAGGCGCTCAAGGCGGCCGGCATCGCGGCGTACTGCGAGAACCAGAACGAGGCCCACGACGAGATCTTCGTCGACGCCGAGGCGGTGGAGCGGGCCCGTCCGGTGATCGACCGCAGTACCGAGGACGCGGAGTGGAAGTCGCTGGTCGAGCAGTTCAACCAGCCGTCCGCGCCCGGCCACGACGGCGGCGAGGACCCGGTGCCGCGGTGGCCGGCCAGCGAGGACGTCGACGACAGGTACGAGCCGCTGATCGACGTACCGACCGGGCTGACCATCCAGGAGGACGTCCAGGAGGAAGCGCCACCGAAGAAGGACGATCCGCACGATCATTTCGTGCCGCCCGAGCCGCCGCGGGGGCCGCGGCTCGACTGGGTCAGCCGGGCCGCCTGGCTCGGGCTGCTCGGCGGTCCGTTGCTGCTGATCGCGGCCGCCGTCTTCGACTTCGGCACCGGGCGGATCACCACGCTCGCAGTGGTCGGCTTCATCGGCGGGTTCCTCACGCTGGTGCTCCGGATGAAGGACCGGCTGCCGCCCGGCGACGGCGGCGACGACGGGGCAGTCGTCTGAGTTAGAGTGCGGATCGTCGGACAATCCGACGACATCGCTTTGGGGAGGTACCCGTGCCACAGGTCACCGAGACCGTCGAGATCACCGGCCACCTGATGGACTCCGGGCTGCTGTCCCGCGTCCTCGACGACATCCGTGGGTACGGCGGCGAGTACACCCTGGACAAGTTCGACCTCGGGTACGACAAGGACGACCCGTCGACCGTACGGATGACCGTCGGCGCGGAGGACGAGGAGTCGCTGCAGCGGCTGCTGATGCGGATCCAGACCAAGGGCGCGAACCTCGTCGACCCGGGAACGCCCGAGATCACCGAGGTCGCCCAGGACGGTGTCTTCCCGGACGGGTTCTACTCGACCACGAACCTGCCGACGCGGGTCCGGCTCGGCGGTCACTGGGTGGACGTACAGAACCCGGAGATGGACTGCGGGCTGCTCGTCGAAGGCGACACCGTACGGACAATCCCGATGTCGGACGTGCGCGCCGGGATGAAGATCATCACCAGCGCGCAGGGTGTCCGGGTCATTCCTCCGATCGTGGTGAACACCGAAGAGGGCTTCGGCTTCATGGAGTCCGACGTGTCGTCGGAGAAGCCGCAGCGGGTGCTCGTCCAGCAGGTCGCGGACGGGATGCGCGAGGCGAAGGCGAACGGGCAGAAGGTGCTGTGGGTCGGCGGCCCCGGCATCGTGCACACCGGCGCGGCGCCGGCGATGGTCGCGATCGTCGAGGCCGGGTACGTCGACGTACTGTTCGCCGGCAACGCGCTCGCGACGCACGACATCGAGTCCTCGCTGTACGGTACGTCGCTCGGCGTGGACCTGGCCCGCGGGCGTGGCGTGGAGCACGGGCACGAGCACCACATCCGCGCGATCAACACGATCCGCAAGGCGGGGTCGATCGCGGCCGCCGTCGAGCAGGGGGTGCTGACGTCCGGGGTGATGCACGCACTGGTCCGGCAGGGCAAGAAGTTCGTCCTGGTCGGATCGGTCCGCGACGACGGGCCGCTGCCGGACGTGTACACCGACGTACTCGAGGGCCAGCGGGCGATGCGGGCCGAACTCGAGGGCGTCGGGTACTGCCTGATGGCCGCGACCATGCTGCATTCGGTTGCTACCGGCAACATTCTGCCGGCGTCGATCCCGTTGACCTGCGTGGACATCAACCCGGCGACCGTGACCAAGCTCGCCGACCGCGGCTCGTCGCAGGCCCGCGGGATCGTCACCGACGTCGGCCTGTTCATCGAGCACCTGGCACGTGAGCTGTCTCCCACCTACGCCGACAGCAAGTGACCCTTTCGGCGTTCAGGCTGGTCGGGTGACTGAAGACTTCGAGGGGTTCCTGAGTCGTTTCGAGGCGGCGAACAGCGCGTTCGTCAACGGGGACCCTTCGCTCTGGTTGCCGTTGGTGTCGCGCAGCGAGCAGACGTCGATCTTCGGAGGCTTCGGCGGCCAGGAGGTCGGCTGGTCCCAGATCGGCCCTCGCTACGAGTGGGCGTCGGCGCAGTTCCACGACACCGGGGCGAAGATCGAGTTCGAGTATCTCGTGAAGCACGTCGGCAGCGACACGGCGTACACGGTCGCGATCGAGCGCGGCACCGTCCATCACGTCACGCAGCCGGCCCCGGTGCTGCACGTACTGCGGACGACGATGGTGTTCCGCACCGAGGGCGACGAGTGGAAGATCACCCACCGCCACGCCGACCCGCTGAACCCGACGTCCTCGCCGTCAGGTCCCTGACAAGCTCAGCGGGCGAGGTTGGTGCCCGGCCGCTCGGCCCCCGAACGCCGCTCGGCCTCTCCGGCCGAGCCTGTCCGAACCGTGCCCTGTCCCCGGGCTCCTCGGTCCAGGCCCACGGCAGCCGCCTGCAGCTGGCTCACGTTCTGCTTCAGCTTCTCGGCGAACTGGTTGACGACGTCGACCTCGTCCTGCAGCTCGGGCCGGGACGGATAGACCTGCCCGTTCACCGGCAACTGATGGTTCGCGACAGTCGCCCCCCGGTAGACCTCGTCCAGGTCGATCAACCCGTCGCCTACTCCGCTGTCCGGAACCACGACGAGGCTTTTGTGCTGAAGGCCGGAGCTCTGCCCGACGACGTACTGCGAACCGCCGTTCACCGCCGCCTCGTAGTACTTCGTGCCGTAGTCCGTGTCGGTGCACGTCGCCTCGACCGCCGCCATCAGATCCCGCCCAGTGGCCGGGCGGTCGAACCGGACCGCGACCCGCTCTGCCGAGACGTCGATGACAACCGCAGCGTGCCGGTCCCGCGCGCGGTCCTGGTCCACCGCGGTCTGCGTCCGCAGCTCCTGCTTCAGGTCCTGCTCGAACTCGTGGAGGGCGTCGACAGCCATCTCGGCCGAGAAGTCCCGCACTTCGATCCGGCGCTCTTCCGACAGCTCGTGATGGATGAGCGCCACGGACGAGTAGCCCTTCGTCGGCTCCAGGTACGGCGTGACCTTGTCGGCGACGACCGCGAGCGAGCGATGCAGCTGGATCGCCGCCCGGCCCGCGGTCACCACGTAGCCGTCGTCGTAGCGCATGTCCTCGTGGTACTCGTCGCCGGATCGTTCACACGCGGCCTTGACCGCGTCGAGGATCTGTTGGCCCGTGAACTCGTCATCGAACGTCACGGTGTGCTTGGCAATCGATCCAGAGATGTCAATCACCCTGCTCATCCTAGGGACCGCGGGGTTCGATGGGTGTTGGATAGGGCTCATGACCGAACTCGTGAAACTGGCGGTGGCCGACGGTGTGGCGGCGATCACGTTGGACTCGCCGCACAACAAGAACGCCTTGTCGCAGCAGTTGACCGGTGAGTTGCTCGCGCACCTGGAGACGGCCGGTGCGGACGATGCCGTGCGGGTGATCGTGGTTCGGTCCGCGCTGGACGTGTTCTGCTCGGGGGCCGATCTGTCCGAGGCGACGACGGTCGGGATGGGCGTCGGCGCGCAGCGGATGGTCGACGTACAGCGGGCGATCGTGGCGAACCCGAAGCCGGTCGTCGCCCGCGTCGCCGGACCGGTACGGGCCGGGGGGATCGGGATCGTCGCGGCCGCCGACATCAGCGTGGCCGGTGAGAGCGCGACGTTCGCGCTGACCGAGGTACGCCTCGGCCTCGCGGCGGCGACCATCTCCCTCACCGTCCTCCCCCGCCTCACCGACCGCGCCGCGGCGTACACCTTCCTCACCGGCAACAGCTTCGACGCCCTGGAAGCCGCCCGCCTGGGCCTGCTCACCCTCACCGTCCCCGACGCCGACCTCGACGACGCCCTCACCACGGTCCTGGCGTCACTGCTCAAGGGCGCCCCCCAAGGCCTCCGCGAAACCAAGAAGCTCCTCAACCGCGAACTCCTTGCCGACATAGATGCCCGAGGCAAAGACCTCGCCGAACTCTCCGCCTCCCTCTTCGCCTCCCCCACCGCCCAGGAAGCCATGCACGCCTTCCTCACCCGGAAGAAGCAGTAAGGGTTATCAGGAGTGGTAGGTGATCCGACGCGCCGGCGAGGTCCTCGTGGGTGGCGGGGATGTGGCGGAGGCGGCCGCTCAGGACCGGGGAGAGTTGGGCGGCGTCGATGCGCTTGGTGGGGGCTGACGAGCGGAAGGTAGGGCCGTGGCCGAGGTCGGTCAGGCCCTCCTCCGCCAGGCGCTTCCAGATGGGGCCGTCGGGTTCCTCGTTGACGTCGCCGGCCAGCATGTAGGGCGTACCGAAGGCGCGGCACAACGTGAGTACCTGGTCGATCTCGTGGATGCGGCCGCGGGGGTGCAGGCCGAGGTGGCAGACGACTACTGCCAGGCGGGTGGTGCCTAGCTGGAGGACGCCGCCGACTGCGCCGCCGGGGAGTTGGGTGGCGATGAAGTTCAGGCGGCGGCGGACGAACGGGCGCCAGATGCGGCGGGACCGGATCGCGGTGAGGTCGATGCCGTCGGCAACCAGGATCGCGTTCCGGGCCGAGGCGGCGACGTAACGCAGGCCGAAGGTCGCGGCCATCGCGCGGCGTTTGCGGCGGGTGCCGAACCAGGTCGGCGCCTCCTGCACCAGCATCACGTCCGGTGCGCAGGCGCGGACCACCCGGGCGAGCGCCGTACGGTCGTCACCCCAGCGATGCACGTTGTACGACAGCACGCGCAAGGTCACGCGTCAGGGTCGCCGTTCACGTCGGCGTGGTGCAGGTCGGCCTCGGAGGCGGCAGTACGCATTCCGGTACGACGGGCGGCGGACTTGCGGGCGGCGCGCTCCAGCCGAGTCGACCGGGCCGCGGCCGTCTTCGCCGTCACGGCCGTCGTCTTCACCCGGACCCGGCGCAGCCAGGTCGCCTCCTCGCGGGCGAGGTCGGCAGCGCCGACCATTCCCGCCTCGGGACCGAGCACCGCGCGGACGATCCGCGCCTCGGGCCGGAACCCGCGGCCGGTCAGCGTCCGCTTGAACGCCTCCCGGGCCGGCGCCAGCAGCAGTTCGCCGGCGTCGGACACGCCGCCGCCGATCACGAACGTCCCGGGGTCGAGCGCCGCGGCGAGGTTCGCGAGGCCGATGCCGAGCCAGCGGCCGACCTCCTCGAGCAGCTCGACCGCGACCGGGTCGCCGTCCTTGGCCAGCTCGGTGACCATCGGGCCGTTGATC
Source organism: Kribbella sp. NPDC004536 (assembly GCF_042873835.1). Taxonomy (NCBI): domain Bacteria; kingdom Bacillati; phylum Actinomycetota; class Actinomycetes; order Propionibacteriales; family Kribbellaceae; genus Kribbella; species Kribbella sp. NPDC004536. Next base: position 122,390 of record NZ_JBIALY010000005.1, read on the forward strand.
TGGCGCGGATCGCCACCGGCCGCGCGGAGCAGGTTGTGCGCCACCGGCGAACCGGACAGCGCCAGCTCCCGCGCCTCCCGGGTCAGCGCGTTCCCGGACGCGTACTGCTCCCAGCAGCCGCGGTTACCGCACTCGCAGCGGTGGCCGCCCGGTACGACCTGCATGTGCCCGAACTCGCCCGCGATCCCGAACTTCCCACGCTGCAAGGCGCCGTCGTTCAGGATCGCGCCGCCGATCCCGGTGCCGAGCGTGACGCAGACCAGGTGGCTCTCGCCCTGGCCGCCGCCGAACCGCCACTCCGACCAGGCGGCCGCGTTCGCGTCGTTCTCCACCACCACCGGCAGCCCGAGGCGCCGCTCGACCGCGTCCCGCAAGGGCTCGTGCCGCCAGGCCAGGTGCGGCGCGAACAGCACCGACGAACGGGTCCCGTCGACGAACCCGGCGGCACCGATGCCGACCGCGATCACGTCGTGCCGCGACTCCAGGTCGTGGACGATGTCCGCGATCGCGTCCTCGGTCTCCTTCGGATCCTTGGTCGGGGTGTCCCGGCGCAGCCGGTCGAGGATGTTGCCCTCCGGGTCGACCACCCCGGCAGCCACCTTGGTGCCACCGATGTCGATCCCGATCGTCAAAGCCTGCGTCAGCGCCACGGCACACCCTTCGTCGCGGTATCCCCCGCGCTACCAGTATCCCAGGTCATTTCCGTGTCATTTCCGGGCCAGGTCCGCAGCGCCGATCAGGCCCGCGTCGTTGCCCAGCTCGGCCAGGCTGAAGGCGGCGTGCGGGCGGTTCGCCTTGGCCGGGAGATTCTTCTCGAAGGCCTGCAGCGCGGACTTCATCAGCAGCTCCTTGGCCGCGCTGACGCCGCCGCCGATCACGACCAGGGTCGGGTCGAACATGGTCGCCAGGCTGGCCAGGCCCTCGCCGAGCCAGCGGCCGAGGTCCTCGAGCAGCTCGACGGCGCACGGGTCGCCCTTCATCGCCGCCTCGGTGATCATCGGCCCGGTCAGCTCGGCAGGGTCGGTGATCCCGCACACGCTCAGCATCTGCGCCGCCGCGAGCGACCCCGACTCGGCCCGGGCACGTCCCTCGCGGACCAGCGCCCGGCCGGACGCGTACTGCTCCAGGCAGCCGCGCGCTCCACACCCGCAGCGATGCCCGCCAGGTACGACGCGCATGTGGCCAAGCTCGGCCGCGACACCGTGGGCGCCGCGCAGCAGCTCGCCGCCGATCACCACGCCGCCGCCGATCCCGGTACCGACCGTGATGCACACCATGTGCTCGACGTCCTTGGCCGCGCCGAACGCGAACTCGCCCCAGGCTGCCGCGTTCGCGTCGTTCTCGACCACGACCGGGACCTTGAGCTGCGCCGCGACCCGCGCGCCGAGCGGCTCGTCGCGCCAGGCAAGGTTCGGTGCGAACAGCACGGTCGAACGGTCCGACGAGACGAACCCGGCCGCGCCGATCCCGACCGCCTCGACCTGGTGGCCGGCGATCAGCTCGGCGGCCGCGTCGCAGATCGCGGCGGCGGTCGCGTCGACCGAGTCCGCCGGGGTGTCGCGGTGCGTCCGCGCGATGATCGTGCCGTGCTCGTCGACCACGCCGGCGGCGATCTTCGTACCGCCGACATCGATGCCGATCGTCAGTCCCATGGTTCGGGGTCCTCACTCACGTCGATCCGGTCCACCCGGGACCGGGCCGATTCCTGGGCCGGTTCTTGGGCCGTTTCCTGCTCCGCCGCCGAGGACCGCGACGCTGCGTCCTCCCGCGCCTGCCGGGCCGCGTCCGCGGCGGCCTCCAGCAGAGATCTCAGTGAGCCCAGGACGTGCGCGGCCGCGGTCGACAGCTGCTCGATCGTCTCCGGGCTGGTGTTGCGCACCCGGTGGATCAGCTGACACACCGGGCACCAGACACAGTCCGGCCCCAGCTTGTGCTCGTGCTGTTCCTGCGCCGGCTCCGCGTGCTCGGGCGGTGCATCGGAAGCAGCGTTCTGCAGTACGGCGAACAGTTTCGCGGCCTCCTCGGCCACCGAGCCGACCGGCTCCTTCACCGGCCCTCCCCGATCGCCGCTTCCCGTCGCGCGAGCTGCTCGTGGTACTCCGCGGCCAGCCCCTGGGCCAGCTCCTGAGCGGACTCCAGCGGGCCCGACCCGCTCGGCACGTCCGCGGGAACCGGCGGACGCGCGACCTCCTTCGGCGCGAACCGCACCTGCAGCCGTCCCTCGTCCAGCCGCGCCCCCGCGACCACGCCACGCGCCAGCGCGGCCGGCAGCGGCAGCACCCGGCGGTACGAGCCGACGGTGACGATCAGCTCGTCCCCGTGCCGGGCGAGCTCCAGCTCGTCGGCCGATGCCAACGGCAACGGCATGGTCAGCGTGTACGTCCGCCCGTCGGTGTCGATGTGCCGGTCCACCCACAGCGAGGTGTCGTCGGTGGCCCGCGAGAACGGGTCGTCCCCGCCGTACATCTCGACCGCGAACGCCGCCAGCTCCTCCACCCCGACCGGTTCGCAGACCCGGTACGGCGACTCCCAGATCGGCAGCGGCCGGAACGAGTCGGCGACCTCCTCGAGGATCCCCCGCTGCGCCGCGACCCACTGCCGGCGCCACGTGTCCGCGCCCGCGGCCGGGAACACCCGGTTCGCCACGACACCGTCCACGCGGTACCCGTACAGCGAGAGCCTGGTCAGCGAACGGCGCGCCTCCGCGACGACGACTGCCTCCGGCGTCAGCACGAGCCGCACCGACGCGTCCGGACCGGCGAGCAGCGTACGGATGTCCGTGAGGTCGCTCTGCAACCGCCGCAGCGCGTCGAACACGTTGTCGTCGGGCATCGGCAGCGACGACCCGCGGCTCAGGAACGGTCTGAACGTCCGCATCATCTTGCGCTCGGCGTTGAAGATCCGGTCCATGTACCAGTTCAGGGCCTCGGGCAGCGCGAGCAGCCGGAGCGTCTCCGCGGTCGGCGCGCAGTCCACGACGATCACGTCCCAGCGCCCGGACCGGACGTGGTCGCGGACCTCGAGCAGCGCGAGCACCTCCTCGGCGCCCGGCAGCACGGTCAGCTCCTCGGACTCGATCGGGTCCATGCCGACCATGTGCAGCACCGAGCGCAGGTACGCCTGGATGTCGCCCCAGGACTGCTCGAACTTGCGCTGGGTGTCGATCTGCTGGACGAACAGCAGGTCGTCGATCTCGGTCGGCTCCGGGCCGACCTCGGAGTCGAACGCGTCCGACAGCGAGTGCGAGGCGTCCGTCGACAGCACCAGCGTGCGCAACCCGCGGAGCGCGGCGAGCGTGGCCGTACCGGCAGCGGAGGTCGTCTTGCCTACGCCGCCCTTACCTGTGTAGAGCAGTACTCGGGTCACTGGCTTTCGACACGCTTCTTCAGACCCTTCAGGGCCGTGTCGATGATGACCTTCTCGGCCTTGCGCTTCAGCATGCCGATCATCGGGATCGCCACGTCGACGGCGAGCCGGTACGTCACCTCGGTCCCCTCCGCACCCAGGTCGCGCAGTACGTACGCACCGTCCATCCCCTTCACCATCTTCGCCTCGACCAGCGTCCAGGTCACCTCGTTGCGGGACCAGACGTAGGCCAGCGTGTACTCGTCGGAGATCGCGCCGGCGTCGACCTTGAAGCGGACCTTGTTCGGCCGGCCGGCCTCGTCGGTGGACAGCACCTCGGTCTCGCGCATCGAGTCGGCCCATTCCGGATAGGCCGCGAAGTCCGCGATCACCGCCATGATTTCCTTGGGGCTCGCATTCACCACGATGGTCGAGGTGGTCTGTTCCGCCATCGATTCACCTCTTCGCCGGTCGGGTCTGCAGCGGTTCCTCAACGGAGACTATCGCGGGTTCGGATCCGGTACGGCCCTCGCCCGCCGCGCGGCCTGCTTCGGCCTCGTCCTTGAAGCGCCACAAGCGCTCCCGGTACGCCGTGGCGTACCGCTCCTTCAAACGTTCGACGGCCCGGCCGCGGACCGGTTTCGCCGGGTCGACGCGCAGGTACCAGTGCACGACGACGCCGTCGCGGACCGCCTCCAGCCACCATTCCGCCGTACCGGTCGCGGCGCCGGTGACCGACCAGCGCACCCCCTCCAGGCCGCGCCGCTCGTACGGGGTCAGGGTGAGCTCCGGCCACCATTCACGCCAGAGGGTGTCCGAACCGAGTCGCTCGGCGACGTAGGCTGGATCAGCAACGACCAGGTCGTCGCAACTGATGTCGAGCAATGGCATGGCTGAAACCTAGTTCCGTGGGTCACATAAAGGTGGCTACTAGTGGGTAGGTGACTGTAGCGTGCGCCGGAAGTCGACAATTCGTGACCGACTGAGGAGACGCGGATGCGTGAGTACACCGTTCCTGCTGTGACCGAACCCCCCACCGGGAGCCTGAGCGACCCGGTGTGGGCGAACGCGTCCTCCCATCCTGACACCGCCGTGTTCAGCCGCCGTACGGGGTCGACGTGGACCGATGTCACCGCGGCCGAGTTCGCGCAGCAGGTGACCGGCGTGGCGAAGGGCCTGATCGCGGCCGGCGTGAAGCCTGGCGAGCGGGTCGCCCTGCTGAGCCCCACGCGGTACGAGTGGACCCTGATCGACTACGCGATCTGGAGCATCGGCGCGGTCACCGTGCCGATCTACGAAACCTCCTCGGCCACTCAGATCCAGTGGATCCTGACCGACTCCGAAGCGGTCGTCGCGATCGTCGAGAACGCCACCCACGGCGCCGTGGTGGAGTCCGCCCGGGCCGAGGCGCCGACGCTGCGGGAGGTCTGGCAGATCGAGGCAGGTGCCGTCGACCACCTGACCGGGCTCGGCCAGGACGTCACCGACGCCGAGTTCGACAAGCGCCGCTCCGCGGTCACGCCGGCCGATCTCGCCACGCTGATCTACACCTCCGGTACGACCGGACGCCCGAAGGGCTGCAGGATCAGCCACTCGAACTTCATGGCCGAGCTCGGCCCGGCGGTGAAGATCCTCGACGACCTGTTCGACACCACCGGTGCCAGTACGTTGCTGTTCCTGCCGTTGGCGCACGTGTTCGCGCGGATCATCCAGGTCGGCTGCGTGATGAAGCGGGTCAAGGTCGGGCACAGCGCGGACGTGAAGAACCTCGTGGACGACCTCGGCGCGTTCAAGCCGACGTTCATCCTGAGCGTGCCGCGGGTGTTCGAGAAGGTGTTCAACTCGGCCGCGCAGAAGGCGCACGCGGACGGCAAGGGCAAGATCTTCGACGCCGCCGCCGAGACCGCGATCGCGTACTCGCAGGCGCAGGACAAGGGCGGCGCGGGCTTCGGGCTGAAGGCGAAGCACCTGCTGTTCGACAAGCTCGTGTACAGCAAGCTGCGTGCGGTGCTGGGCGGCCAGGTGCAGTACGCCGTGTCCGGCGGCGCGCCGCTGGGCGACCGGTTGGGGCACTTCTTCCGCGGCATCGGCGTACCGGTTCTCGAAGGGTACGGCCTCACCGAGACCACCGCCGCGGTGTCGGTGAACCTGCCCGACGACATCCGGATCGGTACGGTCGGCCGGCCGCTTCCCGGTGTGACGGTCGGGGTCGCCGACGACGGCGAGTTGCTGTTCAAGGGTGGCCAGGTGATGCAGGGCTACTGGAAGAACGACGAGGCGACCGCGGCCGCGATCGACGCGGAAGGCTGGTTCCACACCGGCGACCTGGGCGAGTTCGACGTCGACGGGTTCATCAAGATCACCGGGCGGAAGAAGGAGATCCTGGTCACGGCCGGCGGCAAGAACGTCGCGCCGACGCTGCTCGAGGACCAGATCCGCCTGCACCCGCTGGTCTCCCAGTGCATGGTCGTCGGCGACGGCAAGCCGTTCATCGCCGCGCTGATCACGATCGACCCGGAAACCATCGTTCCGTGGGCCACCGAACGCGGCAAGCCGACCGACGTCGCGGCGCTGACGAAGGACGCCGACCTGATCGCCGAGATCCAGAAGGCGATCGACGACGCCAACGCGACGGTCTCGCACGCCGAGGCGATCAAGAAGTTCTCCATCCTCCCGATCGACTGGACCCAGGAGTCCGGCGAGCTCTCCCTCAAACTCTCCCTCCGCCGCCACGTCGTGATGAAGAACCACGGCCCCGACGTCGAGGCCCTCTACGCGAAGTAGGTAGTACCCCGGGGTCAGCCGATCGGATGATCCCGGGACGAGCTGGTCAGGCGATGTGGGGGCGGTGCCCGGTCCGCGAAGCTCGTCGGTATGAAGATTGTTGAGGTTTCCGGCCTGCGGAAGGCCTATGGCGGGCGGACGGTGGTCGACGACGTCTCGTTCAGTGTGGACGAGGGCGAGATCTTCGGGATTCTCGGGCCCAACGGGGCCGGGAAGACAACCACGGTCGAGTGTGTCGAGGGGCTGCGGGTTCCGGACGGCGGGCAGGTTCGGGTTGCCGGACTGGACCCGGTGGCCGATCACGCGGCCGTCACGCAGGTGCTCGGGGCGCAGCTCCAGGAGAGCGAGCTGCAGCCCAAGCTCAAGGTCCGCGAGGCCCTCGAGCTGTACTCCGCGCTGTACCCGAACCCGGCCGACTGGCGCCCGCTCACCGAACAGCTCGGCCTGGCGGCGCACCTCGACTCGCGCTTCGGCGTGCTGAGCGGCGGCCAGAAGCAGCGCCTGTTCATCGCGCTCGCGCTGGTCGGCAACCCGAAGGTCGTCGTCCTCGACGAGCTGACCACGGGCCTCGACCCGCGGGCCCGGCGCGACACCTGGGAGGTTGTCGAGGAGATCCGCAACCGCGGTGTCACGGTGCTCCTGGTCACGCACTTCATGGAGGAGGCCCAGCGGCTGTGTGACCGGATCGCGTTGATCGACGACGGCCGGATCACGGCGCTGGACACGCCGCAGGGCCTGATCAGCCGGGCCGCGGGCGCCACGATCATCTCGTTCACCCCGTCGTCCCCGCTCGACGACGAGGACCTGGCCGCGCTGCCGGCGCTCGCGTCGCTGGAGAACAAGGACGGCCGGTTCACCCTCGGCGGATCCGACGAGACCGTCACCGCGCTGCTGTCACTGCTCGCCCGGCGGCGCATCACCGCCCACCAGCTCCGCGTCACCGACGCCACCCTCGACGACGCCTTCCTCGACCTCACGGGAGCCACGAAATGACCACGATCGCCGCCACCGCACCGGCCCGCCGGAGCTCGCCGCGGACCGCCGTTCTACGGGCGGAGGCCCGGCTCTTCCTGCGGGAATCCGGTTCGCTGTTCTGGATGCTCGGTTTCCCGCCGCTGCTGCTGGTCATCCTCGGGTCGATCCCGAGCTTCCGGAAGTTCGACGCCGGCCTCGGTCTGCGGCTGGTCGACGTGTACGTGCCGGTGCTCGTCCTGGTCGCGCTGATCGTCTGCGGCCTGCAGGCGATGCCGCCGGTCATCACCGGCTACCGCGAGCGCGGCATCCTGCGCCGGATGTCGACCACGCCGGTGCGGCCGTCGGCGTTGCTGACCGCGCAGATGGTCCTGAACGGTGCTGCCGGGGTGCTGTCGGCGCTGGTCTGCCTGACGATCGGACGGCTCGCGTTCGACGTCCGGCTGCCGCGGCAGATCTTCGGCTACACACTCGCGTTCGTGCTGACCGTCGCCGTCGCGCTGGCCCTGGGTGCGTTGGTGTCGGCGCGGGCCAGGACCGCGAAGATCGCGACCGCGTTCGGCATGGCGTTGTTCTTCCCGAGCCTGTTCTCGGCCGGGCTGTGGCTGCCTGTCCAGTCGATGCCGCACCTGTTGCGGGAGATCGTCGTACTGCTGCCGTTCGGGGCTGCGTCGCAAGCGCTCGGCCAGGCGGCCGCCGGACACTGGCCGGCGTGGTCGCACCTCGGGGTACTGGCCGGGTGGACGGTTGTGGTGTCGGTGGCGGCGGCGCGCTGGTTCCGCTGGGAGTAGCTTCGTGCAGACTGTGCGGGTGACGACGGCCGACAGTGATCTCGATCGGCGCCAGGCAGCGTTCCAGCGCTGGGCGCCGTACTTCCTGCTGGGCCTCGGCACCCTGCTCGCACTCGCCACCTCGGGAAGCCTGACTCCGCTGGCACGCGACCAGAAGGTCGGGCTCGCGCTGGTGGGGGTCGCGCTGGTCATGCAGCTGTGGTGGACGTGGAGCGGCCGGATGCACCGCGGCCCGGACGGTGTCTCGGTCACGTTCTACGTGGTTCGCTGGGCGATCGCCTGCGTGCTGACGGCGCTCAACGGCTTCTTCGCGTTCTACGTCGTCGCGGGGTACTACGACGCCGACGAGATGATCCGCGGCCGCAAGCGGCAACGGCTCGCGCTGTTCGCCTGTACGCTCCCGGTCGCCGGCGCACAGACCGGCCACTGGCCGCCGCACGGTTCGATGTGGCTCGCGTTCGTCGGGCTCGTGATCGCGAACAACGTACTGCTGACCGTCCTCAAGCACTTCGCCGAACAGCAGGAGGCGCGGTCACAGGCACGCGCCGACACGATCGCCGAACTGGAACAGGCCCACAAGGACAACGCCGCGTTGCAGGCCCAGTTGCTCGTCCAGGCCCGCGAGGCCGGGATCGCCGACGAACGCCGCCGGCTGGCCGCCGAGATCCACGACACGATCGCGCAGGGCCTGACCGGGATCATCGCCCAGCTGCAGGTGGTCGCGAACACCGCCGATCCGGCCGTGATCCACGACCACGTCGGCCGGGCGAGCGAGCTGGCCCGGCACAGCCTCGGGGAGGCGCGCCGCTCCGTGCAGAACCTCGCGCCGGCCGGCCTGTCGCACGACGGTCTGCCCGAGGCGCTCCGCAAGCTCGTCGGCCAGTGGTCCGAGCGGACCGGCGTACCCGCCGAGTTCACGCTGACCGGCACCGCGCAGCATCTGCACGGCGAGTTCTCCGCGACCCTGCTGCGGATCACGCAGGAGGCGCTCGCGAACGTCTCGAAACACGCCGCCGCGACCCGCGTCGGCGTGACCCTCAGCTTCATGGACGACGAGGTGACGGTGGACATCCGCGACGACGGCAAGGGCTTCGACCCGCTGGCGCTGCCGGCCAGGTCGGGTACCGGCGGCTTCGGCCTGGAGGGTATGCGAGCCCGCGCCGAACGGATCGCCGGCTCACTCACGGTCGAGGCCGAACCTGGTTTCGGTACGGCGGTCTCGGCTCACGTACCTTTGGTGCTCCATGCCTGAAAAAACGCCTGAGAACATCACGCTCCTTCTCGTCGACGACCACCCGGTCGTCCGCAACGGCCTGCGCGGAATGTTCGAGGCCACTCTGGGCTTCACTGTGCTCGCCGAAGCGCCCGACGGCGTCCGAGCGGTCGAACTGGCCGCCGAACTCGAGCCCGACGTGATCCTGATGGACCTGCGGATGCCGGGCGGCGGCGGACTGGACGCGATCACCGAGCTGACCCGGCGGCGGATCCGGTCGAAGGTCCTGGTCCTCACCACCTGGGACACCGACACCGACACCCTGCCCGCGATCGAGGCCGGCGCCACCGGGTACCTGCTCAAGGACGCGCCGCAGGAGGAGCTGTTCAACGCGGTCCGCCAAGCAGCGGAAGGCCGTACGGTGCTCTCCCCCGCGGTCGCGTCCCGGCTCGTCACCGCCGTCCGCAACCCGGCCCCGGCCCCGCTGGCGGCCCGGGAACGCCAGGTCCTCGAGCTGGTCGCGAAAGGTACGTCGAACCGCGACATCGCCCGCGAGCTGTTCATCAGCGAGGCGACCGTGAAGACGCATCTCAGCCACGTGTTCACCAAGCTCGGCGTCACCGACCGCGCGGCCGCCGTCGCGAAGGGGTACGACCAAGGAATCCTCGGCCGGGACTGAGAATGCTCTCAGGTCTGGTCGAGTCCGGATTCTCGGCATAGCCTCGGCTCAGGCAGGCGCCGCGGGGGTGTCGGCCGTACGCCGATCCGGGGGGATTCGGTCCAGGGGCCGTGGGGGTTGTTTCGTCTTGGGGGTCTCCTGACGGTTTCGTACTGCCTCCTGCCGTGACGGCGTTCCGTCTCAGTGGAGGCCCGTGCATGAGGTCACCGATTCACCGACGAAGTTCTCGCCGTACCGCCATGGCCGGAGTGTCCGCCGGTCTGCTCGTCGCAGCGCTGCTGCCCGCACTGACAGCGGCCGCCGGCCCGTCCCCCACCGCGCCGAACGGCCGCCCCTGGAAAGCGACGCCGCTGAGCCTCGCCAGTACGGTGAACGGCGCCAAGTCGCCGAGCGGTCAGCTCGCGAAGAGCGATCCTGCGCTGGTCAACAGCACGTCCGGCAAGCAGGTCCGGGTCGTCGTGAAGCTCGACTACGACTCGCTCGCGGCGTACCGCGGTGGGCTGAAGGGCCTGCCCGGCACCAGCCCGTCGGTCACCGGCAAGCACCTCGACCTGAAGAGTGCGAACGCGACGAAGTACCTGAGGCACGTCGGCGCGCTGGAGAACGACTTCCTGTCGGCGCTGCAGTCGAAGATCCCGGGCGCCAAGGCCGGCCAGCGGCTGCGGACCGTGTACGGCGGGATCGCGGTCAGTCTGCCCGCGAACAAGGCCCGTGACCTGCTGAAGCTGCCCGGTGTGGCCGCCGTACAGCAGGACAACCTGGAGAAGATGCTGACCGATTCCAGCGGCAGCTTCATCGGCGCTCCGACGATCTACAACCAGCTCGGCGGTTCGGCGAACTCGGGCAAGCGCGTCATCGTCGGCGTACTGGACAGCGGTGTCTGGCCGGAGCACCCGTCGTTCCGCGACCCGGGCAACCTGCCGGCGCCGGCCGCGAAGGCCGACGGTACGCCGCGGACGTGCAACTTCGGCGACAACCCGGTGACCCCGGCGGCCGATCCGTTCACGTGCAACAACAAGCTGATCGGCGGACAGCCGTTCCTGGCCACGTACAACGCGGTGGTCGGCGGTGAGCTGTACCCCGACTCGGCGCGGGACTCCGACGGTCACGGTACGCACACCGCCTCGACGTCGGCGGGCGACGCGGTCGACCACGCCAACCCGCTGGGCATCGACCGCGGCTCGATCCTCGGGATCGCCCCGGCCGCGGAAGTCTCGGTGTACAAGGTCTGCGGCGAGCAGGGCTGCTTCCAGAGCGACTCGGTCCAGGCCGTCGCGCAGGCCATCCTGGACGGCGTCCGGGTGATCAACTTCTCGATCTCCGGCGGCAGCGACCCGTACAGCGACCCGGTCGAACTCGCGTTCCTGGACGCGTACGCGGCCGGCGTGTTCGTCGCCGCCTCGGCCGGCAACTCCGGTCCGACCGCCGCGACGACCGACCACCGCAGCCCGTGGGTGACCACGGTCGCGGCGTCGACCCAGAGCCGTACGTTCCGGTCGACGGTGACGTTGTCCGGCGGCGGCGCGACCGCGACGGTCTCCGGCGCGTCGATCACCAGCGGCCTCGAGGCGCACCCGATGGTGCTCGCGTCGGCTCCGCCGTACAACAACGCGGCGTGCACGAACCCGGCGCCGCCCGGCATCTTCACCGGCAAGATCGTGCTCTGCCAGTTCAGCTCCGGCCGGATCCTGAAGGGCTTCAACGTCCGGCAGGGCGGCGCGGCCGGCATGCTGATGTACAACGCCACGCCGTTCGATGTCTTCACCGACAACCACTGGCTGCCCGCCGTACAGCTGGAGAAGCCCGACTCCGACACGCTGCTGGCGTTCCTCGCCGCGCACCCCGGTGCGACGGCGTCGTTCACCCAGGGCGCCAAGACCACCTGGCAGGGCGACGTGATGACGTACTTCTCGTCGCGCGGCCCCGGTGGTGACTTCCTCAAGCCCGACGTCACCGCGCCCGGTCTGCAGATCATGGCCGGCGAGACACCGACGCCTGATTCCCCGACGGCAGGCCCGCCCGGGAACCTCTACCAGGTGATCGCCGGTACGTCGATGTCGTCGCCGCACGTGGCCGGCTCGGCCGCGCTGATCTTCGCCCTGCACCCGACGTGGACGCCGGGCCAGGTCAAGTCTGCGCTCGAGACGACCGCGAAGACGGCCGTGACGAAACCGGACCGGGTCACCCCGGCCGACCCGTTCGACGACGGCGGCGGGCGGATCGACCTGACCAAGGCCGGCGATCCCGGTCTGACGATGGACGAGACGGCGGCGAACTACGCGGCCTCGGCCGCCGACCCGCTGAACCGGATCGACCTGAACCTGCCGTCGGTGAACGCGCCGACGATGCCGGGCCTGATCACCGCCGAGCGGACGGTCAAGAACGTCACCAACCAGACGCTGACGTTCAAGGCCGGCGGTACGACGGTCAACGGCGCGAGCATCACCGTGCTGCCGCCGGCGTTCCAGGTGAAGCCCGGTCAGACGCAGAAGCTGACGATCGCGATCACCGCACCCGACCTGCCCGACGGCCAGTACTTCGGTCAGGTCAACCTCACGCAGGTCGGCGGCAGCCGGGCCCTGCACCTGCCGGTCGCGTTCTTCCGCCAGCAGGGCATCGTGCCGGTCAGCCAGACCTGTACGCCGTCCACGATCGCGCGGAACACCGGCCAGTCGACGTGCACCGTGACCGTGCAGAACAACAGCCTGCAGAGCACGAGCGTGACCGCAGCCAGCACGCTCAGCTCGATACTGCGGCTGAACAGCGTCACCGGTGCGACCAAGATCGGCACCCAGATCGCCACCAAGACGGCAACCTTGGCCGGACGCCAGCCGGACAAACCGGTTGTCGCGCCGGGTGCGACGCCGGCGGGTTACCTCCCGCTGGACGCGTTCGGCATCACGCCGACGCCGATCGGTGACGAGCAGGCGCTGAACTTCAACGTCCCGTCGTACGTCTACGCCGGCCAGACGTACACCTCGATCGGCGTGGTCTCCGACGGCTACACGGTCGCCGGGGGCGCGGGCAGCGGCGACGTCCAGCCGACGCCGCAGAACCTGCCGGATCCGGCCAAGCCGAACAACGTGCTGGCGCCGTTCTGGACCGACCTCGACGGCACCGGCGCGCCGGGTATCCAGATCGCGAACCTGACCGACGGCGTCAACTCGTGGATCGTCATCGAGTGGAAGGTGAACGTGTACGGCACCACGAGCCAGCGGGTGTTCCAGCAGTGGGTCGGCCTCAACGGTGCCGAAGACATCTCGTTCACCTACGACCCGGGCAACCTGCCGGCCGCTCCACCGGCGGGCTACGGCCTGACCGTCGGCGCCGAGAACCTCGACGGTACGGCGGGCAGCCAGATCGCGGGTACGCCGACCACGGACCTCGTCGTGCAGTCGACGCCGGGCGCACCGGGCGGCACGCTGACGTACTCGATGAACATCAAGGGCGTACAGAAGGGCACCGGGACCGTCACCACCGGTACCTCGACACCGCTCGTCAAGGGCGTCACGATCAAGGTCGACAAGATCCTCGTGAACTGACACCGGAGGGGTTAGCCCGGGGTACCAGTTCGGTATGAAGGCAACCCCGAAACCGTCCGTGGCCCGCTCCGTCCGCCGACCGGCGGACGTGAGCGGGCCCTTCGTGTGCAGCTGGAGCGCCGTCGGTGACTGCGCGATCGTCCGGATCGCGGGCGCGATCGACATCGGCACCCTCCCCACGCTCGCCGACGAGCTGAACTACGTGATCACCACCAAGCTGCCGCGACTGGTCGTCGACCTGCGCCGGGTCAGCCGGATGGAGGCCGCCGCCCTCGACGTACTCGCCGAGGCCCACGACCTGGCCGTCGAGTACGGCGGCTGGCTCCGCACGTCCGGCGCGAACCAGTGGCTGCCCGACCTGATGCGCAACACCCGCGCCGTGGTCCACTACCCGAACCTCGCCGACGCCCTCCCCGGGTACCGCCGCAGTTGATCACCGCGCCGCTGGTGGTCCGCTCGAGCGCCTGATGGCGGCCTCGACGAACTTCGCCAGCTCGGCCGAGCGGCTGCCGGCGGGCCAGACCACCAGCATCCGGTACGGGTCGACGTCGGTCACCGGGCGGTACACGACGTCGGGGCGGATGTTCCGTTCGGCCATCGACCGCGGTACCAGCGCGACCGCCTGGCCGAACGCGACCACCTCCAGCAGCTGCGCGGAGTCCTGCACGATCGGCCCGTCCACCGGATCCTCCGGCCGCGCCGACCAGTAGTTGCGCTCGGCAACATTGGACCGACTCCACCGCGGCGCCGGAATCCCCGCCAGATCGTCCGGCTCCAACACCTCGCGGGCCGCGAGCTCATGCCCGACCGGCAACGCAGCCACTCGCGGCTCCGTGTACAACTCCTCCATCTCCAGTCCAGGGTCGTCGAACGGCCGACTGACGAGCGCAACATCCGCCCGCCCGTCCCGCACCATGTCCGCCTGCTCCCCGAACCCGCTCACCACGACCTCGATCCCAGGCAACACCTCGCGCAGCTCACCAACCAGCTGATGCAGCAGCTCAGTAGCAACCCCAGGCTTGGCCGTCACCACGAGCCCCCGCGACGACTGCCCCGCCCGCTGCGTCCGCCGTACCGCCGAATCCAGCGCATCGAGCACCGGACCGGACTCCTTGAACAGCGTCTCCCCCGCTGTCGTCAGCGCGAGCCGCGTCCCCGACCGGTCGAACAGGTCGACCCCGAGCCGGTGCTCCAACTGCCGCATGGCCCGCGACAACGGCGGCTGGGCGATCCCCAACCGCTCGGCAGCACGGGTGATGTTCAGCTCCTCGGCGACGGCGCGGAAGTAGCGCAGTTCGCGGATCTCGGGCTCGGGCATACCTCCAGGGTATGGCGGACCACCTGATCGGTGTTGGTCCGCGGCGGCACCGGCGCGCTGGACTGGAGGCATGAATCAGAACGAAGTCGCCCTGGTCACGGGCGGGAACAAGGGCATCGGCCACGAAATCGTCCGGCAACTCGCGAGTCGCGGGTTCACCGTCTACCTCGGCGCACGCAACCCCTCCCTGGGGACAGCGGCCGCGGCCGAGCTGACCGGTGACGTGCGGTTCGTCCAGCTCGACGTCACCGACGCGGACTCGGTCGCCGCCGCCGCGAAACACATCGACGCCGACTCCGGCCGGCTGGACGTACTGGTGAACAACGCCGGCATCGTCTCCGAGTGGGGTACGGCGGTCGCCGACATCACCGCCGAACAGGTCCGGACGGCGTACGACGTGAACGTGTTCGGCGTCGTGTCGACGATCAACGCGTTCGTACCGCTGCTGCGCCGGTCGCCGAACGCGCGGATCGTGAACATGTCCAGCGGGCTCGGCTCCGTCAACCTGCTGTCGGAACTCGACGGCCGCCTCGCGACCCAGGGCCTGCTCGCGTACAGCTCCTCGAAGGCCGCCCTCAACGCGCTCACGCTCGTCTACGCCAGCGCCCTCCGCGCGGACGGCATCAAGGTGAACGCCGCCACGCCCGGCCTCGTGCCCACTGACCTGAACACCCAAGCCTCCGTACCGCGAGGCACCCGGACCGTCGCGGACGGCGCCGTCGTACCGGTCGCGCTGGCGACCCTTCCGGCCGACGGCCCGACCGGCGTCTTCAGAGGGCCTGGGTCGCTGGACGACGTGGCTCCGTGGTGAGGGCCTGACGGGCGATGAGCAGCGTCGTCGCCGTGCCGAGGACGCCGGCGAGCGCGATCGTGAGGTTCGGCGCGAGGAACGAGCCGACGACGCCGCCGAGGGCGATGCTGACGCCCTGGATCGCCATCAGGCCGCTGGTCTGGATGGTGAACAACCGGCCGCGGTACGACGGTTCGATCTCGTTCAGGATCAGCGGATCGACGCCCTGGTTGAACGCGTACCCGGCACCTGAGATCGCCAGCAGGGCGGCCGCCACCGGGATCGGCGGCGTGGTCAGGAACGCGACCATCGGCAGCTGACTCGTGAGCAGGAACGGGACGACGAGCCGTCGCCGCGCGGAAGGGGTGAACCGCGCGACGACGAGTTCGCCGAGCACTCCGCCGATCGCGTAGCCGCTGAACAGCGCACCGGCCGCCGCGGCGACGGTGCCGAGCTGGGCGGTGTACGCGACCGCGAGCCCGTCCGGAAGGGACGAGAACGCGGGCGCCACCCAGGTCAGCAGGATCAGGTTGCGGAGCTTCACGTTGCCGAACAGCACCTGCAGCCCGGCCCACGAATCGCGGACCGCGTTCCGCCGGCGCTCACCGGGCGGTGTGTACGGCGTGCCGGTGCCTATCAGGACTGCCGACAATCCGAAGGTCACCACCTCGACGATCAGCAACGACTTCGCGCCGATCGCGGCGACCGCGATCCCGCCGAGCGCGAACCCGGTCAGCACCGCCGTCTGACCGATTGCCCTGAGCAACGACCGGCCGACCGGGAACAGGTCCTGCGGCAACAGGTACGCCAGACTCGCCGCGCGGGCACCGGCGAAGATCGGCGCGATCATCCCGAGCCCGACCAGCAGCCCGAGCAGCCCGGCGACCGGCATCCCCGGCAGCAACATCGCCAGCACACAGGTCGCGCTGAGCACGTCGCAGGTCACGAGTACGCGACGCGCCGGGAAACGGTCCGTCATCGACGACAGCAGCACGCCGCTCACCGCGTACGGCAGGAACGAGCACACCAGGACCAGCGCCGACAGCAACGGCGAGCCGGTGCGCTCGAAGATCAGGATCGACAGCGCGACCTGGGCGCCGACCGTTCCGAGCATGGAAACGGTGTGGGCGGCGTACACGGAACGCATGCCGGGGACACGGAGTACAGCGCGGTAGGACCTCACGCAGCGAGCGTGCGGCACCGCGGACCCGCAGGCGTAGAGTTTTGGTTGTGGCCGAAAGTTCAGTTCGATGACAGTACTGCGCTTCACCCAGGCCGATACGCTCCGCTGCCGGTTCGGCGCCTCGCAGTTGTGGGAGACGATGTCGGCGGTCCGCGTGCTGAACGGATCTCGGCACCGGCAGCTGTACGCGGACTGGATCGCGGCCAAGCAGGAGACCGCCGCGAAGCTCGACCTCCGCGGTTTGAAGGCCGTCCAGCCGCGGGTCGGGTTCACGCCGGACTTCCTGACGCCACCACCGAAGGCATCCAGGGCGAAGTTCTCGACCGAGATCGCCCGCGTCCGCAGTACGCCACTGGAGCGGGTCCGTACCGAACTCATCCGGTCCCGCGACGAGCTGAAGAACCCGGCCGCGCCGGAGATCAACACGATGCTCGAGGATCTCGCCGGCACCCGGGAACGGCTCGCGGACGAGATCGAGGCTGCGTGGGAGGCGCTGGTCCGGCCGGACTGGCCGTTGATCAGCCGGGTGCTCGAGGACGACATCGCGTACCGCGGCCGGCAACTGACCGACGGCGGGCTGGCCGGGCTGTTCGACGACCTGCATCCGACCCTCGCGTGGGAGGACGACCGGCTGATCGCCACCCGGTACCGCTCCGAGGACCGCGACCTGTCCGGCCAGGGCCTGCTGCTCGTACCGGGCGTCTTCGCCTGGCCGTACCTCGTGATCGTCGTCGATCCGGCGTACCACCCGACACTCGTCTACCCGGCCCGCGGTGCCGCGCGGCTGTGGTCCGACGCGCCCGCTCCCCCGGACTCACTGGCCCGCCTGCTCGGCCGGACCCGTGCCACCCTCCTCGTCGCGCTCGATCCGCCCGCGACCACGAGCGACCTCGCCGCGCAGTACAACCTCGCGCTCGCCACGGTCGCCGAACACCTCTCGGCGTTGTACGACGCGGGGCTCGCAACCCGCCGGCGTACCGGTCACCAAGTCTACTACCGCCGGACCGAGGTCGGACAGGCCGTCATCGACGCCTCCGTCGGATAGCCGTCCGGCGGCGCGAGAATGCTGCGGTGAACACGCCGACGAAGGTCCCCCCGCCCAGCATGCGCCACACGCGACGGTGGCCGGCCTCGTTGGCCGTCGTCGCCGTGCTCGTGCTCCAAGTTCTGGTCCCGCCGCAGATCAGCGCGCTGCCGCGCTGGCTGATGCCGGTGCTCGGCGGGCTCCTGCTGCTGCCGCTCTTCTACATGAACCCGTTCCACCTGCGTCGCGACGAGCCCTGGCTGCGACCGTTCGCGATCGTGCTCGACGCGATCCTGGTCGCGGTGAACACGTACTACCTGGCCGGGATGATCTTCTTCCTGAACAACGGCGACGCGAACGAGGCCAAAGTACTGGTCAAGAGCGCGGTACTGATCTGGGTGACGAACGTGGTGACGTTCGCGGTCTGGTACTGGGAGATCGACCGCGGCGGGCCGTTCGCGCGAGCGCCGGAGCACGAACGGGAGTCGGAGCGGGCCGACCTGCTGTTCCCGCAGATGACCGTCGACCTGGCCGGCTGGAAGGGCTGGCTGCCCGGGTTCACCGACTACCTGTACGTGGCGTTCACGAACGCGACCGCGTTCAGCCCGACCGACACGATGCCGCTGACGGCCCGGACCAAGGTGCTGATGGGCGTCCAGTCGGCCATCTCGTTGCTGACGATCGCGATCATCGCGGCCCGCGCGGTGAACGTCCTCTGAGATCACACTCGACAGGCTTGTAATGGGCATGAGACCGTTATGCCCATGTACAGCACGAAGTCGGTGGGGTTGGGGTTCGCGATCTTCTCCGCGATCACGTTCGGCGGGTCGGGCCCGTTCGCGAAGGCGCTGATCGGGGCCGGTTTCAGCCCGCAGCAGGCGGCCTGGCTACGGATCCTCGGCGCCGCCGCGGTGCTCGTACCGCTTGTGCTGGTGTTCCGCGGGCGCGCCGGTCTGCGGGCGGCACGGGCGTCCTGGAAGGCCCTCGTGCTGTACGGCCTGACCGGGATCGCCGGGTGCCAGACGCTGTTCTTCATCGCCGCCAGCCGGCTGCCGGTGGGTGTGGCGCTGATGCTCGAGTTCTCCGGCCCGGTGCTGGTGGTCGCGTGGCTCAAGTTCGGCCAGCGGGTCGCCGTACCGCGGTCGGCCGCGATCGGGGTGAGCATCGCGGTCGTCGGGCTCGCGACGGTGGCCGAGATCTGGTCGGGGTTGCGGATCGACGCGATCGGCCTGCTCGCCGGCCTCGGTGCGGCCGCGTGTCAGGCGACGTACTTCATCCTGATCGACAAGTTGACCGGCGCTGCCGATCCGCTGGTGATGACGGCGGCCGGCAGTGTAGTCGGTGCCTTCGTACTGACGCTGATCGCGGCACCGTGGGGTACGCCGTGGCATGTGCTCGTGGACACGATCGCGATCGGCCACCGGCACGCTCCCGGATGGGCGATGGCCGGGTGGCTGATCCTCGTCAGCACGGTCGTCGCGTACCTGGCCGGGGCGGCCGCCGTCCAGCGGCTGTCGGCGCCGATCGCGGGCGCCGTCGCGTACGTCGAGGTGGTCGCGGCCTGCATCTTCGCGCTGGTCCTGCTCGGCGAGACGCTGCGCACGAACCAGATCATCGGCGGCCTGATCGTACTGGCCGGCGCCTTCGTGGCCCAGTCGTCCGTCGGGAAGGTGGCGTCGCCGGAGATCGCCGGTCTGGAACCCGTACCGACGAACGGGTAGTGGTCCCGCAGCACCCGAGGCGGCCCACTCGGCCACCCCGCCGGCCGGGCGGGATGGGGCAACCACTACCCGTTCATCGGCACGCTCACCGCAACGAGTCCACCAACTCTCGCGGTAGGCCGTGGGTCTCGTGCAGGTACTCGTAGTCGGTGTCGTCCAGCGACTTGTGGAACCGCTCGTGGCTGAGCACCTTGCGGCCGCGGTCGAGCAGGTCGCCGAACCGGATCTCCTCGTCGATCAGGATCCGCCGGATCAGCGTCACCGTCTCGCCCTGGTGGAAGTGGTTCAGGGTGTGCTCGAACAGCTCGACCGGCACGTCCGACAGCGAGCGGGAATCGTCGTCCCGCCAGAGGATGGTCAGCATTCTGCGGATCAGCCGGCGCAGCACGTAACCGCGGCCGGTGTTCGACGGGCGCACGCCGTCGCCGATGATCACGATGCTGGACCGCAGATGGTCGATCACGATCCGCTGAGATCGCTCGTCCAGCTTCCACAGCTGCGGGACGATCCGCATCCACGGCTCGAACTGCGAGGTCTCGTACACCGAGTCCTTGCCCTCGAGCAGCATCGTCAACCGGTCCAGCCCGAGACCGGTATCGATGTTCTGCTGCTTCAGCTCCTCCAGCGAACCGTCGTCGAGCCGGCGGTACCGCATCATCACGTGGTTCCACACCTCGAGCCAGCGGTCGTCCGTGGTCGGCGTACCGGTCGGCTCGCCTTCGCCGGTCCAGACGAAGATCTCCGAGTCCGGGCCGCACGGTCCGGTCGGGCCGTTCGACCACCAGTTGTCCTCGGTGGTCAGCTCGATCGGCAGGCCGAGCTCCTGCCAGGTGCGGAGCGACTCCTGGTCCAGCGGAACCTGCTTGTCACCGCCGAAGACGGTCACGTACAGGTTCTTCGGGTCCAGGCCGTACCCGGTGGTCAGCAGTTCGTACCCCCAGCGCAGCGTCTGGCTGCTCCCGTAGTCGCCCAGCGACCACGAGCCGAGCATCTCGAACACGGTCAGGTGGGTGGAGTCCCCGACCTCGTCGAGATCCGTGGTTCGCAGGCATCGCTGGATGCCGGTGAGTCTGCGCCCCAGTGGATGTGGTTCGCCTTCCAGATAGGGCGTCAGTGGATGCATCCCGGAGGTCGTGAAGAGCACCGGATCACCGAGCCGCGGAATGAGCGTGGACCCCGTTGTCGGGACGTGGCCGCGGTCGATGAAGAAGTCGATGAAGGTCCTGGTGATGTTCATGGTTCGTGTCCTTCGAAGTGAGGACCGGAACCAGACCACCGGCTGCAGAAACGACAAAACCGGCGAACCGTTTCCGGTCGCCGGTGGAGGTTTCAGATGGTCAGGCCGCGGCAGCCGGAGAGCGTGAAGCTCGTACGGCTGCGGCAAGTCGGAACATCCGGTGCATGTCGGCCAGAGTACACGACATCCGCCGTCAGATGTCCAGCAGTTCTCTCAGCACAGCCCCCGACCGCCCCCAGCCCCACTCGTCCCGCACCCACTTCCGCCCCGCGGCCCCCAACTCCACACAGTGCTGGGCGTTCGTCAACAGTCCGGCAATGCGAACACCTACGGCCGCCGGGTTGTACGGGTCCACCAAGTACCCCGTCGTACCGTGCAGCACCGTGTCGGCCGCCCCACCGGAGTCACCGACCACAACCGGCTTCCCACAGGCAGACGCCTCCAGCGTGACGATCCCCAACGCCTCCGGCTCCAGCCCGAACCGCCGCGTCCGGCACGGCATCGCGAACACGTCTCCCGCGTCGACGTACGGCGGGATGTCCTGCCACGGCACCGCTCCGGTGAACACGACCGAGTCCGCGACCGGAGCGGCGAGCTCCTCCAGACGCTCACGGTCCGGACCACCACCGACGAGCAGCAGCTTGGCCTGCGGTACGTCAGCCAGCACCCGCGGCCACGCCCGGATCAGCGTGTCCTGCCCCTTGCGCCGGATCAGCCGCGACACGCACACCACCACCGGAGCACCGGTCAGACCAAGACCCTGCCGGATCTGCTCGCCACCGGCACCGGGGTGGAACCGCACCGAGTCCACGCCGGGAGTCAGCCGCCGTACCACGGCCGTCGGCGACAACGCCGGCCTGATCTGTTCCTCGCACCACCCCGACACGGTCGTGATCGCATCGGCAGCGTCCCCGATCCGCCGCAGCGCCTGTCGCGCACCCGGTACGCCGGCCCACCAGGTCTCGTGCCCGTGGGTCACCGCGACGATCCGCCGCGCCCCCGCCCGCCGCAGCGCCGGCCCCATCAAGCCGAGCGGCGCCGCCGCCCCGAACAGCACCCGGTCGGCGCCGTACTCCTCGAGCAACTGCACGGCCCGTTTGGTGGTCCGGGCCGTCGGCAACAACATCGACGTACGGTCCCGGACGACCGGGAACGGCAGCCCCGCGTCGTACGCGGAATCGCCCGGCTCGCGCGAGGTGTACACGACGACGTCCGGCAGCTCGTCGCACAGGGACCGGACGAACGTCTCGATCCCGCCCTGCCGCGGCGGGAAGTCGTTGGTGACGACGAGAACCGTCATCATCTGGCCAGTGGTGGCACCGTCGAGCCGTTCTGCGCGGCCCACGCCCGGCCCATCGCGATTCGCTCCGGTGGCGTCGGGTGGGTGGCGAACATCCAGTACCGCCAGCGGCTCGGGTCGAGCCCGGAGATGTTCGCCACGGCGAGATCGCGCTGCATCGCGACGAAGTCCCGCGGGTCGTTCGTCAGCTTCAGCGAGTGGTAGTCGGCGCGCGCCTCGATCTTGCGGCTGACCAGGTTCTGCACCGGACTCGCAAGCGTCGTGGCAGCGACGACGAGCGCGACGAACAGGCCGGTACGCCGCGGGTCCGCCATCCGGGCCCCGAGCAACAGGTACAGCAGCACGACGCCGAACGCCGTACCGAGAACGCCGATCAACGTGCCGTGCAGTACGTCGTTCTCGGCCGCGTGACCGAGCTCGTGCGCGACGACGAGCCGCACCTGTTCGGGCGGCGTGTCCTTCAGCAGCGTGTCGTAGACGACCAGCCGGCGGGTCGATCCGAACCCGGAAACGTACGCGTTCAAGGCCGTTGTCCGCTTCGACGCGTCCGCGACCAGCACGTCCTTGACCGGTACGCCGTCCTCGGCCGCGAGCTTCAGGAAATCGTTGCGCAGGGCACCTGCCGGCATCGACGTGAAGTGGTTGAACCGCGGCTCGACGAGCACCGGGTACGCGAACGACACGCCCAGGACCAGCAAGGCGGCGATGATTGCGCCAGGCAACCACCAGCCGCGCTGCCAGCGTTTCGCCAGTGCGATCAGGACGAGCGCGACCACCGCGACACCGATTGACGTGATCAGCCAGTTCACGCCGCGGTCCCAGACCCAGAGCCGCCAGTTCTCCACGGACAGCCCGTACTTCAGGCTGACCCGCTCGGCGAGGACGTCGGTCGGTACGGTCAGCAGGTTCGTGATCAGGGCGATCCCGGCGACGGTGACCGGTACGGCGAGGAACCACGGCCGGACGCGCAGCGCGTCGTACAGCTTGCGCCCGAGCGGGCTGAAGCCGATCGCGAGCGGGACCACGACCGAGATGATCCAGGACGCGGTCGACCACCTCAGGATCTCGTGCCGGAACGCGTTCTGCCGGGAGATCTGCGCGCTGGTGAAATCGAGCGCCGCGTCCGGCTTCGGCAGGTCGATCAGATGCCACGGGGTGGTCACGGCGATCGCGAAGACCAGGGCGACCGCCAGCAGGCCGCCCGCCAACCAGGCCTTACGCACCGGCCAGCCGTTCGAGGTACTTCTGCCACTGCACGACGAACTCGGCCTCGGTCGTCCCGAGGACCGACTTGAACGCGTCGGCCAGCCCGGTCGAACTCTTCGACGCGTGCACGGCCCGGTAGAACGCCACCAGCTTGTCCTGCCCGTCACGCTCCGCGATCAGCCGGCACGCCAGCCAGGCCGACTCGTACGCCTGCGGCAACTCGGCCGCCGAGGCCGCGAACGCCTCCGGCGTCGGCAGCGCCGGCGGTACGTGACCGGCGCGGACCGCCTTGAACAGCTCCTTCGCCGCCGAGTCGTCCTGCACCGGCACGGCGGTGAACGCGACGTAGTCCGCGAACCCCTCGGCCAGCCACAGTGGAACCGGCGACGCGGTCGCGTTCGAGGCGACGTGGGTGGTCTCGTGGGTCAGCACGATCCGCCGGCCCTGCTTGCCGAGCTCCTCGAACAGCTTCGGGTTCGCGGCGATCCGCACCGGGGCGCCGGCAGCCGGGGTGTCCAGCTCGGCGAACGTGACCGCGGCGATCTGGGTGTAGGTGTTCGGCTGGGCGCCGAGTACCCCTTCCATCTGGGACTGTTTGGCAGGCAGGTAGACGACCACCTTCTGCCGCCAGTTCTTGCCCCAGACCTTGCTCACCGACTCGACCGCCTTGTCGGCGACCGAGACGTAGCTCTCCGCCTCGGCCTCCGATTCCAGGCTGACGACCAGGCTGTGCTTGCCCTTGGCCAGCTGGATCGGACCGAGCGTCCACACCGCCTGCCGCTGCCCGGTCGCGAACCGTTCCGAGAACGAGGCCGCGTACGTCTTCCCGTCGCGGGTCACGAACGTCACCGGGAGCGTCTCGCGCGCGGGGGTCACGTCGTACCCGGAGAGTTGCCAGGAGACCTCGACCTGTGCGAGCCAGGACGCCGTCCCGCCGAGCTCGGCCTGCCGGTCCGGGGTCAGCGCACCGGTGTCGTCGCTCACGTACCGTAGCTGGAACGTGCCGAGCGGGAGCTTACCGAGATTGCTGAAGATGGTCCGCGCACTGGTCCGGAACGCCGTCGCCTTCGGGTCGATCACGCTCATGAACTCGCTGCGGTTCTCGTTCTCGACCGCGTCGGTCAGCTTCTGCAGCACCGCCTCGCCGGCGACCGCCCGCTGGACCCCGGCCGCTGCCTGGTCGGGCGTACTCGAGGTCGCGGCCGCGGGCTGGTGCGTGCCGCGCGAGTTCGGGTCGGCGGGTGCGTTGGCGATGTGCTCCAGCCCGGCGTACCCGGCTCCGGCGACCAGGCAGACCGCGACGCCGAGCGCGACCTTCTTGAGGATCGGCCCGAACGGCGGCTTCGGCTGCGGCGCGTCGCCGGACGGTTCCTGTGGGTCACCGTCCGGGACCACCGGCAGCGGCACCGTGTCGCCGTGCTCGTCGATCACCTCGGCCCCTCGCTGGAAAAACCCCCGGAGCCGCAGAGTATGTCAAAGATCTCAGGTCAGCCCGGGCGGACCATCGTGTTGATCGGCATCTCGTCGAGCGGAGCGATCTCGACGCTCTTGCCCGGCCGCGGCGCGTGCACGATCCGGCCGTTGCCGAGGTAGAGCGCGACGTGGCTGATCGGGCTGTAGTAGAACACCAGGTCGCCCGGCTGCAGCTCGGACCTGCTGATCCGGCGGCCTTCGCCGGCCTGTGCCTTCGAGGAGTGCGTCAGCGAGACGCCGGCCTTGCCCCAGGCGTACTCCGTCAGCCCGGAGCAGTCGTACGAATCCGGGCCGTCCGCACCCCAGACGTACGGGTCACCGAGCTGGGACAGCGCCGCGTTGATCGCGATCGCGCCGCGGCCGCTGGCCGGGATGTTCGGGATGTCGTCGCCGGTCCGGTTGCCGTCGCGGGTCGGGCGCTGCTTGCGCGCGTTCTCCGCGTCCTTGGCGTTCTCCTCCTCGATCCGCTTGCGGTCGGCCGCGCTCAGCTTGTCGAGCACCTTCTGGGCCTTGTCGAGGTTGCCGTTCAGCTGGTTCACGAAGCCGGTCTGCTTGGCCTGCACGGCCTGCAGCGCGGCCAGCTCGGTCTGCTCGCTCGCCTGCAGGTCGGTGAGCTTGCCCTGCGCGAGCTGGTAGCGGCGGAGCGCCGAGTTCTGCTGGCCGGCGAAGGCCTGGGCCGTGGACGCCTGGCTGAGGAACTGGTCGGGGTTGTTCGAGAGCAGCAACTGGGCCGTCGTCGAGATCCCGGAGGTCTGGTAGCCGGCCACCGCGAGGGAACCGATCTGCCGCTTCACAGCGTCCACCTGGGCCTGCTGCTTGGCGATGCCGGACTTCAACGCGTTCACCCGGGCCTGGGCGGCGGAGATCTGGCCGCGGAGGTCGTTCGCGTTCTCACCGGCCACTTCGGCCTGGTGCTGCAGGTCGGCGACCTGCTGCTTCGCCTGTGCCAGGGTGGGCGCGGGGTCGGCGTCGGCCGCTCCCTGGATCAGGATCACGCCGGCAGCGACAGCCGTGCTGGTGATGGCGGCGAGGGCGATTCCCTTGGTGCGGTTGATGCGTCCGATGGACACAGCCCGGTCGGTCCCTTCCTCTGCTCGCGCCGTCCCCGTTGACCGGGTCCACCACGGACTTCAGGTCCGCGGCAGCCGCCGGATCACTCCCTCGGCTTGCCGTTGCCCGGTCGGCCGGAGCGGCCGACACCCTGAGGCAACGAGAGGTAACAGTAGTGACCGTTTCGTGACCAGTGCAATTCGCCCCTCGGGTTTGATCGAAAATTAACGAAGAACGCTCCCGGCCAAACGACCGTTTCGCCTTCGGTTACAGGGAGTTCAGCCGGTCTCTTCGCGGGGATCGGTGTCCGGCTCGATGCTGTCCACCGCGTGCACCAGGCGCAGCGGCGGGACCAGGCCTGACTCGGCGAGCGCGTCCAACGCGGCCTTCTCGTCGTCGTCGATCCGCAGGCTGCCGGACCGTTCGGCCGAGAACCCCAGCACAACGGTGACGACACAGTCCTGGCAGCCAGGACCCTTCATCACACAAGCGTCGCAGTCGATCAGCACAACGTCCTCCAAGTGGGGAAGCGCCGGACTTGCATCCGGCTGAGAAGGACGCTAGAGAACCCCACCGACAGTTTCTGGAACTAAGTCCTGACGATGCGTGTCACCAGGCTTGTCGCCGAGAGCGCGCGGGCGCCGAGTTTGACGATGCTTTCGGCAACTTCGCGGTCGGTGGAAACGACCACCACCGGGCGGCCCGGCGGCTCGGCCCGAACCAGTTGCCGGATCACCTCGTCGGCGATCACCCCGGCCGGACTGAACCGCACGCGTACGCCGCGTGGTGGGTTCAGCTGCACCGGCCCGGACAGCTCCGCCCCGTCGAACACCACGGTCACCTCGACCCGACGCTGCGCCACCAGAGCCCCCAATGCGGTCACCAGGCGCTGACGCTGCGAATGCAGGGGCGAGTTTGGCCATGCGGTCTTCGTGACGTTGTAGCCGTCGATGATCAGGTGCACCTGCGGCAACGACAGCAGCTCGTCGAACAACGCCGGGTCGTCCTCGGGCGCCGTACGTCCGACGGGCGCCGCCTCGGGCTCGGAGCCGGCCACCGTGTCCGCCGGACGGAGCTCTCCCCCGGGCGGCAGCGCCAGTTCGCGGCGCAGGCCGCTCGCTGCCTCCAGCAACGTGTCCAGCAGCAGCCGGGTGCGTGTCGTCGCCAGCTCACGCTCCTGCCCGGCTGTCCGCCGGGCCGCGTGTTCGACGGCTTCCAGTTCGGTGACGCGGGCGCGGAGTTTGCGCAGCTCACGCTCCACTTCGGCACGGGCCGCGTCGACCCGTTCGTCGGCGGACGCGGCTTCCTTCGTCCGTTGCTCGAGTTCGCTGTTCAGACCCGTGATCCGCTGCCTGGCCTCGTTCAGCTTGCGGCGGAGCGTGACGTTCTCGGTCTTCAGCTCGTTGACCTGTTCACGAAGCCGTTCGCGGACCTGACGGGTCTCGGTGCGGGCCTGGTCGAGCTGGTCCGAGAGCCGGTCGACCGCGGCGGCGTCGGCCCGCGGGGTATCCGCCGGGACCTGTGCGGCCGCGGCGACGTGCTGCTCCCAGCCGTCCGGGCGCAGCAGGTACGCGAGCGCGGCCACCTCGACCGGGTCGGCCGCCGGTACCGGTACGCCGTCGGCCACCGCGTCGCCGAGCTCCGGGTGCTCACGCCGTACCTCGAACGCCGTCAGCTTCCGGAAGTGCTCGTCGGTCGCCAGGATCGGGCCGAGCACCGACGCCGACAGCTTCGCGCGCTTGGCCGGCGCGAAACTCGCGAACCGGCGCAGCGGGGCCGGGACGTCGGTCGCGGGAAGTTGGCCGAGGGCGTGCGCGGCGAGGGTCAGGACGCGCTGCCGGACCGGTTCAGGCAAAGTCGTAGCGGCAGAGCTCGCGGCGGTGCCGGCCTCAGTCACCGGTCCGCTGTCCGGCTGGAACGACGGCCCGGAGCGGCCGGTGACGCAGACCACAGCGAACGGGCCGCGGGCCCTGATTCACGGTGATCGCCTGTGTACGCATACAGAGAGCCTAGTCGACTCTCAGGCGTGTCACCTGCGGAATTGTCGGTGGCGGCTCCTAGCGTCGTGACCATGACCAGCCCAGGGCGTGCCCGAGCCGCGGATCCGCAGCCGCCGATCCTCGGTGTCCAGCCCAGTTTCGACGACCTGGGGACACCGCTGCGGGACATCACGTTCTGCGTCGTCGACCTGGAGACCACCGGCAACCCGCCGGGCGAGGGCGGCATCACCGAGATCGGCGCGGTCAAGGTGCATGCCGGCGAGGTGATCGGCGAGTTCCAGACACTGGTCAACCCGTCCGAGCCGATTCCGCCGTTCATCGCCGTGCTGACCGGCATCTCCAACCTGATGGTTGCCTCGTCACCCCGGATCGAGTCGGTGTTGCCGGCCTTCCTGGAGTTCGCGCAGGGGTCCGTGATGGTCGCGCACAACGCGCCGTTCGACATGGGCTTCCTGAAGCACGAGACGCAGGTGCACGGATACGACTGGCCCGACTTCGCGGTCGTCGACACCGCGCTGCTGGCGCGCCGCGTGATCACCCCGGACGAAGCGCCGAACTGCAAGCTCGGCACGCTGGCCAAGCTGTTCCGGACGACGACCACGCCGAACCACCGCGCGCTGTCCGACGCCCGCGCCACTGTCGACGTGCTGCACGGGCTGTTCGAGCGGGTCGGCTCGTTGGGCGTGCAAACGTTGGAGGACCTGCAGACGTTCTCGTCCCGGGTCGCGCCCGCGGTCCGCAAGAAGCGCCACCTGGCCGAGTCGTTGCCGCACGCACCGGGTGTGTACCTGTTCACCGACGACCGCGGCGAGGTCCTGTACGTCGGCAAGTCGAAGGACCTGCGCACGCGCGTCCGGTCGTACTTCACCGCCTCCGAGACGCGGAACCGGATCGGCGAGATGGTCGGCATCGCGACCGGCGTCCGCGGGATCGAGTGCGGTACGCCGCTGGAGGCCGAGGTCCGGGAGCTGCGGCTGATCGCGGAACACAAACCGCGGTACAACCGGCGTTCGAAGTTCCCGGAGCGGCAGCACTGGCTGAAGGTCACGGTCGAACCGTTTCCGCGGCTGTCGCTGGTCAAACAGGTCCGCGACGACGACGCCGGATACCTCGGCCCGTTCAGCTCACGCAAGACCGCGGAGCGGGCGATGGCCGCGCTGCACGAGGCGTTCCCGATCCGGCAGTGCACCGCGCGGATGTCCAGGCAGCCGTCGCTGTCGCCGTGCGTGCTGGCCGAGATGGGCCGCTGCGTCGCGCCGTGCGACGGGCGGATCTCGGCGGATTCGTACGGCGAGTTCGTCACCGCGTTGCGCTCGGCGCTGACCGCCGACCCGACCCCGGTCGTCGACGCGCTCGACCGGCGGATCGACGTACTGTCCGCCGACGAGCGGTTCGAGGACGCCGCCGTGCACCGCGACCGGCTGAGCGCGTTCGTGCGGAGCTCGGCGCGGATGCAGCGGATGGCGTCGGTGACCGGGTGCGCGGAGATCTGCGCGGCGCGGCGTACGGACGACGGCGGGTGGGAACTGCACGTGATCCGGCGCGGCCGGCTCGCGGCGGCCGGGTTCAGCCCGCGCGGGACCGATCCCCGGCCACAGCTGGAGATGCTGCGCGCGTCGGCGGAGACGGTGCTGCCCGGGATCGGCCCGGTCGCGACCGCCACGCCGGAGGAGATCGAGCTGATCCTGCGCTGGCTCGAGCTCCCCGGGGTCCGGCTGGTCGAGATGGAGGGCACGTGGACCTGCCCGGTGAGCGGTGCCGGGCGTCATCTCACCCGCCTCGACAACGCGCACTCGGACCTCCACCAGCACCCGACCGAACGCCGCCGGCACCTGCGTCCGCTCGGGCCTGCTCGGGTCGGTTAGGCCTCGATGAACTGGTAGTCCGTGCGGATCCGGCCGTCCGGGGCGAGCAGCAGCAGATCGATGCCGATGGCAAGCGCCTCTCCCCCGCCTGCCGGGACCATCGCCCAGCGCAGTTTCACCAGGTCTTTCAGTACGGCGGCATCACCATGTGGGACGAATTCGTACTGCCCTGGCGCGACGAACTCGCCGTACGCGGTGCTGACCCGTCTCGTCAGCTCCTCGTGCCCGCGGGCTTCGAGGGTCGCGGTGACGCCGATCTCGGTGGCGCGCTTGACGATCTCCTCGGGCGGCTCGAGAAGGTGTACGCCGTCCTCGGTCCACAGTGCCTCGACGGCCTGGCGGCGGGCGTCGGCGTCGGGCTCGTTCCAGACTGCTACATAACGATTTGCCAGCTCTTGTGCCGTGTTGTTGTTCACGTCCACGACCTTGCCTGGGGCGGTACCGGCCGGACAATTCCCTTGGCGGTATGGACCGTCGGTGGCGTGGGTTAGAACTTGGGCATGGCATCTGAGTTGGCTTCGGGTTTGCGGACGTGGCGGGCGCGGCGGCGGGTGAGCCAGCTCGAGCTGGCCGTCCGGGCCGGGACGACGCAGCGGCACGTCAGCTTCATCGAGAGCGGCCGGTCGGTGCCGGGGCGCGACATGGTCATCCGGCTCGCCGAGTCGCTGCAGGTGCCGCTGCGGGAGCGCAACCAGTTGCTGGTCGCGGGCGGCTACGCCCCGGCGTACGACGAGACGCCGTACGACGCTCCGAGCCTGCACGCGATCCGGACGGCCCTGAGCGGCATCCTCGAAGGGCATCGGCCGAGTCCCGCCGTGGTGGTCGACCGGCGCGGGGACCTGGTGCTCGCGAACGGCTCGTTCGACGCGCTGGTCGCCGGCGTCGCGCCGTACCTGCTCTCGGCGCCGGTCTCGGTGCCGCGGCTGTTGCTGCACCCGGACGGGCTCGCGCCGCGGATCGTGAACCTGGCCGAATGGTCGTGGCACGTGATCGACGGGCTCACCCGGGAGGCGGCGCTGGTGCCGAAGCTCGAGGCGGACGCGCTGATCGCGGAGCTCGTCACACTGATCCCGCCGCGCCCGGAGACCGGGCCGGAGCACCTCGGGTTCGCCGTACCGCTGCGGCTGCGGTCCGGAGACGGCGAGCTGCGGCTGATCACCACGCTGACCAGATTCGGTACGGCGGTCGACGTCAGGGTCTCCGAACTGCGGATGGAGGCGTTCCTGCCCGCGGACGAACCGACGGCGCGGGCGCTGCGCAGCCTCGACCGCACTATGCTTCAGCGGGTCGAGGTGTGAGTTGTTCAGGAGTTCCTGAAACGGTTCCTGAGGTTTCTGAGGAGAG
This sequence comes from Kribbella sp. NPDC004536, assembly GCF_042873835.1. Classification (NCBI taxonomy): domain Bacteria; kingdom Bacillati; phylum Actinomycetota; class Actinomycetes; order Propionibacteriales; family Kribbellaceae; genus Kribbella; species Kribbella sp. NPDC004536. Next base: position 153,227 of record NZ_JBIALY010000005.1, read on the forward strand.
GACGGCATGGTCACCGCGATCGTGTTCATCAAGGCCGACGTCGCACGGATCCCCGAGGTCGCCGAGGCGGTCGCCGCCATCGACGGCGTCAGCGAGGTGTACTCCGTGACCGGCGGGCTCGACCTGATCGCGCTGGTGCGGGTCGCACGGCACGACGACCTGGCCACCGTCATCCCCGAACACGTCAACCGGGTGCCCGGCGTACTGAGCACCGAGACGCACATCGCGTTCCGCGCGTACTCCAGCCACGACCTGGAGGCGGCCTTCAGCCTGGGCGAGGACGGTGTCTGAGGACCGGTCCGATCGGGTCCGGCTGACACGAGCTGAAGTTACGGTTGACCCCATGAACTTCTGGGGTCGGTTCGGAGACGCGCAGGATCGCACCTGCGCGCCGAAGACGCAGCGAGGACGCGGATGAGCAACCCACCCGCCGGCTGGTACCCCGACCCCACCGGGCAACCCCACCGGATCCGCTTCTGGAACGGCGAGAAGTGGACCAACAAAACCGAACACGAAGACCAGGCCGCCCAACTAGCCGCCGAGTCGACCCCCACCGACGTCACCCCAGCCACAGCCGACGCCGCGTCCGTCGCCCCGTCGAACGACGAGCACACGGCGGGCGAGCCCCCCACACAGTCATCGCCGCACCAGTGGCCCACCCAGCAACAGTCCTGGCCCATCGAGCAACCCACGGCCACCCAACAGCCCGACCCCGCCCAGCAACCCTCGTGGCCCACCGCGCAGCCCGGCGCGGACCAACAACAGTCCTGGCCCGCCCAGCAACCCGCGCCCAACCAGCAGTCCGGCCGTGCCCAGCAGTCTGGCGCCGGCCAGCAGGCCGGTGGCGACCAGTGGGCCACTCCGGACGCCGGTCAACCGGCCTGGACCGCCGACCAGCAAGCCTGGGGTGCCGACCAGTTCAGCTCGTACGACGAACCCGGCAACGACCAGCACCAGCCAGACAACACCAACCAACCCTGGCCGCCCCAGCAACACAACCCCACACCACAACAGCAATGGTCCAACGACCAGAACCAACCGGCCTGGACCGCCGACCAGCAGGCCTGGGGCGCCGACCAGTTCAGCTCCTACGACCAGCCGGACGCCGACCAGACCCAGATCCAGCCGTGGTCCGGCCAACCAGACGCCAACCAGCAAGCCTGGCCCCAGCAGAACGCGCCCCAGCAACAGCAGCAGTGGCCGACCCAGCAGACGGGTGCCAACACGCCACAGCAGCAGTGGCCCGCACAGCAGGCGGGTGCCAACGCGCCGCAGCAGCAGTGGCCGGCACAGCAGACGGGCGCAGAGTCGCCTCAGCAGCCGTGGCAGTTGCAGCAGCCCGCTGACGGGAACCAGCCGGCCTGGTCCGCCGACCAGCAGCCGTGGGGTGCCGACCAGTTCACGTCGTACGACCAGCCGGACGACGAGCAAACCCAAATCCAGCCCGCCCAAGAACAGTGGCCTACGCAGCAGCCAGGCACCAACACTGCACAGCACCAGCAATGGCCAGCACAGCAGGCAGATACCGAGACGCCGCAGCAATGGCCGGCGCAACAGGGTGGTGCGAACGAGCCGCAGCAGTGGCCCGCGCAGCAGGCTGGTGCGAACGCGCCGCAGCAGCAATGGCCCGCGCAGGAGGCGGGCACGGGAGCACCGCAGCAGGAATGGCCGGTGCAGCAGGCTGGTACGAACGTCCCGCAGCAGTGGCCGGTGCAGGAGGCGGGTGCAGGCGCGCCGCAGCAGCAGTGGCCGGTGCAGGGGGCGGGGGCGGACGAGGCACAGCAGCCGTGGCAACTGCAGCAGACCGGTGACGGGAACCAGCCTGCTTGGTCTGCCGAGCAGCAGCCGTGGGGTGCTGATCAGTTCACGTCGTATGAACAGCCGAACCCAGACGCCGAACAAACCCAGATCCAACCGTGGCCGGACACCGAGCAACCCCAGCAACAGCCCTGGGCCGGTCAGCAGTTTCCCGTCCATGAGCAGCCGAACCAGCCGGCCTGGTCCGCGGACCAGCAGCCGTGGGCAGCCAACCAGTTCACCTCCTACGAGCAGCCTGCACCCCAGGACACGCGCGGCGCAGACACGGGTGCTGCGGGCGCAGGTACTGCTGCCACACCTGCCGTCACATCGCATGGTGCTGTAGAGCAGACCGTTGATGCGCAGGGCGGGCGGGGTACGGGCGCGCTTCGGTCTGTGCAGGACAGCGGAGCGGCCAGTACTGCGCCCGCCGAGCAGGCAGCTGGTACTGCCCTGTCCGACCAGGCAGCTGGTACTGCCCTGTCCGACCAGGCAGCTGGTACTGCGCGTGCCGAGCAGACAGGTAGTACTGCGCGTGCCGACCAGGCAGGCGGTACTGCGCGGGCCGACCAGGTCGGTGGTACTTCGTCGGACGAGCAAGCGGGTGGTACTGGGTGGGCCGACCGGGCGGCTGGTTCTGCGCGGGCCGAGCAGGCGGGTGGTACTTCGTCGGGCGAGCAGGCGGGGGGTGGGTGGTGGCAGCCGGTTGAGACGCCGGCGCTTTGGGGTTCGGCGCAGTCCGGTAACGACGTAGCAGCCGGTGGTGGGCCGCGTCTCCGGGCGGTGTCGCCGGACGAGTACGCGCAGACCTCGGCGCAGGCGGCTGACGTCGTACAAACCTCAGCGCAGCCGGCTGACGACGTACAACCCGCAGTACCCAGCGGCCCGACGGCGGCCGAGCGCGCTCGAGCAACCTGGGGCGCACCAGAGCTCGCGCCCGCCCCGTCGGAACACTGGACCCAACGCGACCCGGCCGAAGCAGAAGCAGCCGAGGCGGCCCTGCGCGGCGACCAGGACGAGGACGAACCAACCGACCCCACGTCCGCCCGACCCGCCACCCCAGCCCTCAGCCTGGCCCCAGCCACAAACGCGGGAGCCGACACCACCGCCCAGCCCGCCGCCGACACGAACGTCACGGACGCCGACACGAACGCGACCCACGTCAACGCCAACGCGGCGGACACCGAGGAGAGCGCGGCGCTTGCTGACGCGAACCGGACGAACGCCGGCGCGAACGCAGCGGATGCCGACGCTGGCCGGACGGACGGCGACGCAAACGTGGCGGATGCCGACGCGAACGGCATGGGCGTCGGCGTGGGCGCGGCGGATGCCGGTGTGGGCGCGGCGGATGCCGGTGTGGGCGCGGTGGGGGTGGAGGCGGATCGGGTTGCGGAGGCTGCTTGGGTGGCTGATGCGGAGGCCGATCGGCAGGCGGCGGAGGCCGAAGGGGTTGTGCTGCAGCCTGACTGGGGCAGCCAGGCGGGTGACGAACAGGACGACGAGGTCGGCGACGTACCGGCCTGGGGTGTCGAGGCCTCGGACGAAGAGGATCTGGAGACGCCGGAGAAGGCTGCTCCGCTCTGGACGGTTCCCGAGACGGCGGACCCGATTCCGGATCCGCCGGTTCAGCTCTGGGGTGATCAGCAGCCCAACCCCCAGAACCAACAGCAAGGCAACTGGAACGGGCAGCCTGGCGTACAGCAAGCGGGCAACCAGCAGGCTGGGCAGGATCAGTCCGGTGGCCAGCAACTGTGGGGATCGCAGCCGGCCACCGCGAACGGTCAGAACGCCAACCAGTCGTGGAACGGCGGTCAGAGCTGGCCGGTACAGGAGACCCAGCAAGGCGGCAACAACTGGGCCGGCAGCCAGCAGTCCGGCACCCAGCAGTCCGGCATGCAAGGCGCACAGCACGGCGGGCCGCAAGCTTGGCAAGGCACGCCTGCTCAGCAGGCTCCGCAGCGTGCCTGGGGTGACGACGGGAACGAGGCGTGGGGCGGTCAGACCGACCTGAGCTCCGGCGTCGGCAAGCGGGAGAAGGGCAAGAGCAAGAAGTCCAAGAGCCCGGGTGGTGGCGGACCGTTCGGCGGGAAGCTGCCGGTGGTGGTCGGCGGTGGGATCGCGCTGATCCTCGTCATCGCGATCGTCATCGTGGTGCTCACCAAGGGCGACGACAAGACCGCGAACCCGACCCCGACCGGTTCGCCGACGCAGACCACGTCGCCCTCGCCGACCGGCGGTACCACGCCCGGGCAGTCGAAGAACCCGAAGCTGCACGAAGGCGCCAACCGGATCGCGTCGACGGCGATCTCGTTCCCGCGCCGGAACCCGCCGTGGTCGGACCGCAAGCGTCTGGTCCAGCAGCTGCAGAACTCGAACGGCCAGCGCATCGTGCTGACCGAGCAGGCGGTCGGCCAGGACGACTGGTCCGCGGACATCTTCGTCGGCGGGCTCGGTACGGGAGCAGGCTTCACCGGCGACCCGAAGGCGACCGCGCTGACGCTGTCGACGCAGCTGCGCGACGACATGTACGGGAACATCCCCGTGACGTTCAAGCCGCTCGCGAACGGCGCCGTGAAGCGCTCGGACAAGTCCGGCTGGTTCGTACAGCAAACCGTGACCACGACCGCGGCCAAGGTGACCGATCGAGTGCTTACGCTGACGGTTGCCGTCTTCGATCTCGGTGACGGTACCGCGGTCGCGTACATCAGCGAGATCCCGAACAACCGCCCGGATCTGAGAGAGGCCGCGGCCGAGGCCTACAGAGGAATTCAAGTTGGCTGAGAACGAAGACCCCACGCCGCCGGGCGGTGCGGATCCGCTTGCCGGTACGCCGCAGGCACCGCCCGCGCCGGCCCCGCTTGCAGATACGCCGCAGGACGAGACGCAGGACCGGCCAAGTTCGGCGGACCCGCTGTTCGGCCAGTCCCCCGCACCCGCACCACCGCCCCCGCCCCAGGCACGCCCTCAACACGCGACCCCACCCCAACAATCTCATTGGACCACCCAACAACCGGCCGGCCAGCAGCCGGGCAACCAGGTACCGGGTGGCCAACAGGCGGGCGGCCAACAGGCGGGCGGGCAACCGCCGCAGGGCGGCCAGCCGGAGCGTGGCCTGCCGCCCGGCGCCCAGCAGCAACCGGGTGCCCAGCCACAGCCCAGCGGCCAGCCCCTAGGCGGGCAGCCCCAAGGCGGGCAGCCCCAAGGCGGGCAGCCCCAAGGCGGGCAGCCGCAGGGTGGGCAGCTGTGGGGCGGTCAGCAGCCCACGCAGCAGACGGGGCAGCGACCTGGTCCGCAGCACGCCGGACCACAGCAGCCCGGCCCACAGTCAGCAGGTCCGCAGCCGGCGGGTTCGCAGCAGTCGAACCCGCAACGGGCCGGTCAACAGCAGGTGCGTCCTCAGCATGCGGCTCCCCCGCCGGGACCGCAGTACAACCCTCAGCAGCGCCCATCGCAGCCCGGCCCGCCTCAAGGCGGTCAGATGTGGGGCGTACAGCCACAGCAACCGGGTCAGCGGCCTGGTCAGCCACCGGCAGGCTGGCAGGCGCAGCCAATGGGACCGCAGCCAGGCGGACCACAGCCACCACAACACAGAGCACCGCAGCCCGGCCAACCAATGGGCGGACCGCAGGCCGGTCAACCCATGGGCGGACCGCAGGCTGGTCGACCCGCAGGCCCGCAGGGCGGTCAGCCGGGTAGGCCGGGGCCGCAGTCGGGTCAGCACGCTGGTCTGCAGAGCGGATCAGCACCGCAGCAACCGGCCGTGTTCACCGAGGTTATTTCCCAGGCGGCCGGGCCCGATGCGAAACCTGCGCCGGCCCGAGGTCGCGGCAGCCTACCCGTGGTCACCGGTCCCAACATCAGCGGCCGAGCACGAGTTGTCGGCGCCGTGGTCCTGGTAGTAGCGGCCCTGGCGGCGACCGGCCTCAGCGTCGGCTGGATCTGGAACAAGGCGGACGCGACCACCCCCGTGACCCTCCCGACCACCGGAAAGCCGTTGGAGACGGTCAGCCCGTCGGTCAAGCCTTCGGAGACGCCGACGCCGGTCGGCAAGGTGCTCGGTACCGAAATGATTGCCGCGAACAACGACTCGATGCCGAACATGAGCTCGGCGTGGAGCAACACCTACGAGCGCACCGGCCTGTGGGGCGGCGCCGCGATCTGGTTCACGGTGCACAGCAACTACGACGGCAAGGGTGCGAGCTGGGGCAACTACACCGCGTTCGGGCAGCTCCCGCCGGACATTCCGTACAAGAACACGGCCGCCGGCCTCAAGTCGGCCGCGATCGGGATCGGCGCTCGCGCGGTCGGCAACCTGTACGGCCAGAAGGCGACGATCATGCCGGGCCCGACGCACAAGGCGATCACGGTGAACGGCCACCCGGGCCACGAGATCGTCGCGAAGGTCGCGGTCAAGGTGCCGAAGCTGACCGAGACGTTCTCCACCGTGATGATCGCGGTGATCGACCGCGGTGACGGCACCGCGGACGTGTCGATCGCGGACATCGCCGGCTCCACCCCGGCGTGGCAGAACGTCTGGCGCTACAAGGTCAGCCAGATCAAGATCAACGGATAGCAGCGAGGGCCGGCCGAACCCCGGCCGGCCCCCGGAAGCTCAGCGCACCTCGGCGCAAGCAGCGATCCACCGGTCGAGCACGTCCTTCGCCGCACCGGAGTCGATCGCTTCCGCAGCCCGGTCCATGCCGGTCCGGATCCGCTCGGTCACGCTGCCCGCCTCAGGCGTGTACGCCGCCAGCGCGGCACCGGCGTTCAGCAGTACGACGTCGCGCACCGGCCCGGTCTCGCCGTCGACGAGTGCGCGGACGACCTTCGCGTTGTACGTCGCGTCCGCGCCCTTCAGCGCATCCGCCGACACCGGTTCGATCCCGAGCTCCCGCGGGTCCAGCGTCACCGGTCCCTCGACGTTGCCGCCGCCGACGGTCCACACCTGTGACGTCGTACGCGTGGTCAACTCGTCCAGGCCGTCGTCGCCGTGGAACACCAGCGCGTCGATCCCGCGCCGCGCGAGTACGCCGGCCATCAACCCGGCCACGCGGCTGTCCGCGACACCGACGGCCTGTGCGGACGGGTCGCCCGGGTTCGCGAGCGGGCCGAGCAGGTTGAACGTCGTCGGTACGCCGAGCTCGCGACGCGGTACGGCGGCGTTGCGCAGCGCGGGGTGGAACGCGGCCGCGAAGCAGAACGTGATGCCGGCCCGCTCCGCCACCTCGGCCACCTGCGGGCCGCTGAGGTCGAGCGGGATGCCGAGCTCCTCGAGTACGTCGGCGGCACCGCACGCGGACGAGGCTGCCCGGTTGCCGTGCTTGACCACCTTCGCACCGGCGCCGGCAGCGACGATCGCGGACATCGTGCTGATGTTCACCGTGTGGGCTTGGTCACCGCCGGTCCCGACCACGTCCAGGGTCCGTCCCGGGACGCTGATCGTGGTCGCGAACTCGCGCATCGTCTGCACGAGGCCCTCGACCTCGGTGACCGTCTCGCCCTTGGACCGCAGCGCGATCACGAACCCGGCCAGCTGGGCCGGTGTCGCGGCCCCGGACAGGATCTGTTCCATCGCCCACGCGGTGGCGGCGGCCTCCAGGTCCTCGTGCCGCAGCAGCGGCCCGATGACCTGGGACCAGGTGTAGGCGCTCATCGCCTCAGGAGGTGATGGCGGGCTTGGCCAGCCGCTGGCGGAGCAGCTCCGCGGTGACCTCGGCCAGCTTGATCGGGTCGATCGGGTGCGACACCGCGCCCTCGGCCCGCGACCAGGTGGCCAGCCACGCGTCCTGCGGACGGCCGGTGATGACGAGGACCGGCGGGCACTGGAAGATCTCGTCCTTCAGCTGCCGGGCGATACCCATGCCACCGGCCGGCACGGCCTCGCCGTCCAGGATGGCCAGGTCGATCCCGCCCTTGTCCATGGTCTTGATCACGGCCGGCTCGGTCGCGCACTCGACGTACTCGAGCTCGGGCAGATCGGCCGTCGGCCGCTTGCCGAGGGCCAGCCGGACGGACTCCCGCGTCGTACGGTCGTCGCTGTAGACCAGGACCTTCAGCGGACGCTCTGAACTCATCGATCCATCCCAAGCTGTGTACTCGACAAACCTGACACCGCGAATGCTACCGGGGTGTCTGCCCGGCCCGGCGAGCCTGTTCCTCCAACCGGTCCAGCCGCCGGTCCTCGCGGCGCGCCTCACGCTGCGATTCGCGGACCCACTGGACGAACAGCACGGCGAAGAACACCAGGCCGACGAGGTCGCCCGAGCCCCACAGCAGGCCGCCCGCGATGTACTGGTCGCGCAGCGGCGACGGCGGCCACGAGCGGCCGAAGCTGGTGTACCAGTCCTCGGCGATGAGCTTGTTGGCGCCCATGATCGTGATCCCGAGGAACGCGTGGAACGGCAGCGTCAGGAACGTCAGGATCAGCCGGAACGGGTAGATCACCCGGCCGGGCACCGGGTCGAGGCCGAGCAGCGGCCAGAAGAACAACGATCCGACCAGGATGAAGTGCAGGTGCAGCAGGTCGTGCAGCACGGTCGAGCGCAGCGTCGCGTCGTACCAGCCGCTGAAGTACAGCGCCCAGGGACTGAGTACGAACAGCGTGAAGCCGATCAGCGGGAAGCAGATCACCTTCGCGAACCGCGAGTGCAACACGGAGAGCAACCACTTCCGCGGCCGTTGCGGCAACGTCCGGAGCGCCAGCGTGACCGGCGCGCCGAGCGCCAGCGCGAGCGGCGTCAGCATCGACAGGATCATGTGCTGCACCATGTGCACGCTGATCAGGACCGTGTCGTACGTGCCGATGGCCGACTGGGTGGCGATCACCGCACTGCCCAGACCGACGCCCACGAACGAGAACGTGCGGCCGCGGGACCACTTGTCACCGCGCCGGCGGAGCTTGTGGACGCCGTACAGGTAGAGCGCTCCGAGGATCACGATCACGCCGAGTAACACCGGTTCGAAGGTCCATGCCGTCAGCAACCGGACCGCGGTCAACGGCTCGATCTCGTCGCCCGGAGAGGCGTGAAGGGGAAGCACGCTTCCACAGTAGGAACAGCCGGTTCACGACATGCACGGGGGTGGTCGTAGCGCTGAACGCAAGGACCGACATAATGACCGCGTGGCCACTGCAACCGCGCTCCCAGCGTCTCGTGAACACGGTCATGCCGACCGTCCCAGCATGGTCAGTGTCGGCACGATCGTCTGGCTCTCGAGCGAACTGATGTTCTTCGCCGCCCTGTTCGCGGCGTACTTCACGATCCGGTCGGTGACGACCGCCGCCGCCGCTCCCGGAACGGACACGCTCTGGAAGCTGATGACGGAGCACCTGGACGTCCCGTTCGCCGCGGTGAACACGACGATCCTGGTGCTGTCGTCGGTCACCTGCCAGCTGGGCGTGTTCGCCGCCGAGCACGGCAAGGTCGGCCGCAACGGCTCGGCACTGAACCCGCGGAACTGGGGCATGCGTGAGTGGTTCATCCTCACCTACCTCATGGGCGCGGTGTTCGTCGCCGGGCAGGTGACGGAGTACACCGGTCTGGTGCAGGAGGGCCTGACGATCTCGTCGAACGCGTACGGATCGGTCTTCTACCTGGCCACCGGGTTCCACGCCCTGCACGTGACCGGCGGCCTCATCGCTTTCGTGTTCGTCCTGGCCAGGACGTACATGGCTCGTAAGTTCACCCACGAACAGGCCGTCTCGGCGATCGTCGTGTCGTACTACTGGCACTTCGTCGACGTGGTCTGGATCGCCCTGTTCGCGACCATCTACCTGCTCAAATGAGTGAGAAGAGAAATCCCTTGTCACCGGCGCGCTTTCTCTCCGCGCGACGACGGCACCGGTCCGCCGGCCTCGTCGTGCTCCTGTTCGGCCTCCTGGCAGTGGGTTCGGCGTACGCCGCCTTCGCCCCTGACAACGCGGTGGCGGACAACTCGGCCCAGTCCCAGCAGATCGAGGAGGGCAAGAAGCTCTTCGCGGTCGGCTGTGCCAGCTGTCACGGCCTGAACGCCGAGGGCGGCGGGAACGGCGCCGGCAAGATGGCCGGTCCGTCGTTGATCGGTGTCGGCGCCGCCGCGGTCGACTTCCAGGTCGGCACCGGCCGGATGCCGGCGATGCAGCCGGGCGCGCAGATCCCGCGCAAGACCCCGGCGTACTCGCAGGAGGAGATCGAGGCACTGGCCGCGTACGTCGCCTCGCTCGCCCCCGGCCCGGCCGTCCCGGCCTCGGAGTCGTACGACGTGAGCAAGGCCACCGACGAGCAGGTCACCCGCGGTGGCGAGCTGTTCCGGACCAACTGCACGGCCTGCCACAACTTCGCCGGTCGTGGCGGTGCGCTGCCGAACGGCAAGTACGCGCCGTCGCTGATGGGTGTCAGTGAGAAGCACATCTACGAGGCCATGCTGACCGGCCCGCAGCAGATGCCGGTCTTCTCCGACCAGGTCATGCAGCCGCAGGACAAGCAGGACATCATCGCCTACCTGAAGGCGCTGCAGAACCAGAAGGACCCGGGCGGCTTCGGCCTCGGTCGGCTCGGCCCGGTGTCGGAAGGCCTCTGGGGCTGGTTCGTCGGAATCGGTCTGCTGGTCGGTGTGGCGGTCTGGATCGGCGCCAAGGGCGTCAAGGCCAAGGGGGCGAAGGCCGAATGAGTGACGAGAACCTGCCGGTGAAGGCGGAAGAGCAGCACGGCACCGACCTCGTGGTCGCGGAGCCGATCCCGGACCCGGGACTGGAGCCGCACGAGCCGCGGATCACCGACATCGACCCGAAGGCGGCCGACCGCGTCGAGCGCCAGGTGTCGGCGATGTTCGGGTTCGCGACGCTGCTGGTGCTGGGCGCCTGCGTGGCGTACTTCGCGATCCCGCGGCACTCGATCCTCGAGTTCGGGCCGCTGTCCGGCAACGCGAACAACATGGTGATGGGCCTGTGCATCGGGCTCGCGCTGTTCCTGATCGGCGCCGGCGCGATCCAGTGGGCCAAGAAGCTGATGGTCGACGAGGAGATCGCCGAGGACCGGCACGCCGCGCACTCGTCGCCGGAGCAGATCGCCGAGATCACCGAGGCGTTCAAGCAGGGCGCCGCGGAGTCCGGGTTCGGCCGCCGCAAGATGATCCGGAACTCGCTGATCGGCGCCCTCGGCGCCCTCGGCCTGCCGGCCATCGTGTTCCTCCGCGACCTCGGCCCGCTGCCGGGCCGGTCGCTGTACAACACGATCTGGGCCAAGGGCATCCGGGTCGTCAACGACGTCACCGACCGCCCGATCAAGCCGTCCGACCTGATCGTCGGCCAGCTGGTGAACGCGGCGCCCGCCAACCTGGCCCCGATGCAGGAGTCGGACCCGGTCGGGTACCAGAACGCCAAGGCCAAGGCCGCCGTGATCGTGGTCCGGATCAAGCCCAGCGAGATCCGTACCAAGCCGGGCCGGGAGAACTGGGGCGTCGACGGGATCCTCTGCTACTCCAAGATCTGCACCCACGTCGGCTGCCCGATCTCGCTGTACGAGCAGACCACTCACCACGTGCTCTGCCCGTGCCACCAGTCGACCTTCGACCTGTCCGACGCCGCGAAGGTCGTGTTCGGCCCTGCTGCCCGGCCGCTGCCTCAGCTACCGTTGGCAGTGGACAGTGAGGGCTACCTGGTTGCGCAGAGCGGCTTCACCGAGCCGGTCGGCCCGAGCTTCTTCGAACGAGGGTGACAACAGTGTCAACAAGCACAGAGTTCCCCGGGCCGGTCAAATGGATCGACGACCGCCTCGGCATCGCCAAGATCGGGAAGAAGAACCTCCGCAAGATCTTCCCGGACCACTGGTCGTTCATGCTGGGCGAGATCGCGCTCTACAGCTTCATCATCCTGATCCTGACCGGTACGTTCCTGACCTTCTGGTTCAAGCCTTCGATGGCCGAGGTCGAGTACCAGGGCTCGTACAGCCTGCTCAAGGGTCTGCACATGTCGGAGGCGTACGCCTCCACGCTGAACCTCAGCTTCGACGTCCGCGGCGGTCTGCTGATCCGGCAGATCCACCACTGGGCCGCCGTGCTGTTCATCGCGGCGATGATGGTGCACCTGCTGCGGATGTTCTTCACCGGCGCGTTCCGCAAGCCGCGTGAGCTGAACTGGCTGATCGGCTTCGGGATGCTGTTCCTCGGCATCATCGAGGGCTTCATCGGGTACGGCCTCCCCGACGACCTGCTGTCCGGTACCGGTCTGCGGATCACCAACGGCATGATCCAGGCGTCGCCGGTGGTCGGCACGTACATGAACTTCTTCATCTTCGGCGGAGAGTTCCCCGGCGGCGACTTCGTCTCCCGGTTCTTCATCGCGCACGTGCTGCTGATCCCGGGCATCATCCTGGCTCTCGTCACGGTGCACCTGTTCCTGGTCGTGTACCACAAGCACACGCAGTACGCCGGTCCCGGCCGGACGCAGAAGAACGTGGTCGGCTACCCGCTGTTCCCGGTGTACACGGCCAAGGCCGGCGGCTTCTTCTTCGTGGTCTTCGGCATCACCGCGCTGATGGGCGCGCTGATGCAGATCAACCCGGTCTGGCTGTACGGGCCGTACAACCCGGCCGAGGTGACCGCGGGCTCGCAGCCCGACTGGTACATGGGCTGGCTGGAAGGCTCGGTGCGTATCTTCCCCGGATTCGAGTCGCACTTCTGGGGCATCACGCTCAGCTGGAACCTGATCATCCCGGCGCTGATCGTGCCACCGGCGTTCGTCACGCTGGTCGCGCTGTATCCGTTCATCGAGGGGTGGATCACCGGTGACAAACGCGAGCACCACCTGCTCGACCGGCCCCGGGACGTACCGACCCGGACCGGTATCGGCGTCGCGTTCATCACCTTCTACGCGCTGCTGTGGATCGGTGGTGGTAACGACCTGATCGCCACCCACTTCGGCATCTCGCTGAACCACGTGACCTGGTTCCTCCGGTTCGCGGTGATCCTCGGCCCGATCCTGGCGTTCTGGGTGGCCCGCCGCTGGGCGATCTCGCTGCAGCGCGCGGACCAGGAACGGCTGCTGCATGGTCTGGAGACCGGCGTCATCGTCCGCTCCCCGGAGGGCAGGTACACCGAGAAGCACCAGCCGATCTCGACGTACGAGGCCTACTCGCTCACCGCGCGGGACCGGGTCCTGCCGCACGAGATCGGCCCGGACACCGACGACAACGGCGTCCGAGCCCCGCGCCGCGCGCTGAACAAGGCCCGCGCCGCACTGTCCCGCTTCTACTACGCGGACGCGGTGCAGAAGCCGACGGCCCAGGAGATCGCGGAGGCGCACGAGCACGCTCACGACGCCGACGAGATCCACGAGCTGTCCGAGACAGAGACGTACCGAGAGGTCACCAGCGACCACTCCTGACGTCGCAGCACCGAAAGGCCCCGCCACTCGGCGGGGCCTTTTCGTTTAGCCCAGGGCGTCGGAGACGGCGCCGAGGTAGTCCTTGACCAGGGTCTGCTCGCTGGTGTCGAGGGCTTGGGCGGTAGCGATCAGGCGGTCCAGCAGCGGGCCGAAGAACTGCCAGCCGAGGTCCACTGCGCTGTCGGAGACCTGCAGGTGCGTGCTGCGGGCGTCTGAGCGGCTTCTGAGGCGTTCGACATGCCCGGCAGCCTCCAGGCGGTGGATGACCGCTGTCGTCGCCTGAGAGGTCATTCCCAGCTGCTGAGCGAGCCAGCTGGGCGTTGCGTCCACCCCGGCCCGTTCGGCGTCGAGGAGGCGTACGAGGGCCCGTACGTCGGTGCTGTGCAGTCCCGACGTATGGGCGAACTCCCCGATCGCCAACTCCAGCTTCAGCGCGACGTCGCGCAGCCGGTGCACCAACTCCAGCGCCGCAGTCCGCTCGGGGTCGGCCGGCGTCACTCGTTCGCGCATACCCGACAATTTACCTCACTCAGTGAGCTATTCTCGACGACATGAGCTTCCAGGACACGTACGACGCTCTACTCGCCCGCTGGAACGCCCCGGTCGAGCAGCTCGAGCTGACCGACGAGTTCGGCACGACCCGCGTGAACGCGTGCGGTCCCGCAGACGGTCCACCGGTGGTCCTGCTGCCGGGGCACGGCGCGACCTCGCCCGTCTGGTTCACCGTCGCGCCGGAGCTCGGGAAGGATCACCGGGTCTACGCCGTCGACCTGATCGTCGACGCCGGTCGCAGCATCAACAGCGGCCGGAAGCCCAGGACGCCCGGCGATCTGCACACCTGGCTGACGAACGTACTCGACGGTCTTGGCGTCGCCCGAGCCGCGGTGTGCGGTCATTCGTACGGTTCGTGGCTCGCGCTCACGTACGCGGTCGCCGAGCCGGACCGTGTCGACCGTCTCGCTCTGATCGATCCGACGGACTGCTACCTCGGCCTGCGCATCCCGTACGTCCTCCGCGCACTGCCCAGCCTCGTACGCCCGTCCCGGGCGCGCACCGTCTCGTTCCTCCGCTGGGAGACCCAGGGCCTCCTGGTCGACCCTGAGGTCCTCGAACTGGCAGGACTGGCCGCGGAGCAGCCTTCGACCCCGTTCGTCCGCACCAAACGGCCCACCGACGAGCAGCTCGGCACGGTCGCTCCCCTGGTCTTCGTCGCCGGCCGCAGCAAGAGCCACAACGCCACCCGGCTGACTCAGCGCATCGCCACGCTCAGTCCCGGCGCAATCGTCGTGCCCCTCGCGACCGCGACGCACCACTCGCTACCGTCCCTGCACGCGGACGAGCTCGTGCCCGAGCTGCAGAAGTACTTCAACTGAAAAGCCCCCGTCCTGCCGGACGGGGGCTTCAGGTTCAGCGGGGTTCAGCGGGTCAGGACAGGGCCGAGCCGGCCTTGTAGGCGGCCCAGGTGGTGTTCCAGTCGGTCCAGCCGTTGCCGGGCTCCATCGTGCGGCTGGTGCCGGTGACGGTGACCGGGTCGCCGATCAGGGTCTGGCCGAAGAACCACTGCGCGTCCGCGAGGCTCATGCCGACGCAGCCGTGGCTGACGTTGGCGCTGCCCTGGCTGCCGGCCGACCACGGCGCGCCGTGGAGGAACTCACCGGAGCTGGTGACACGCTGCGCCCACTTCACGTCCGGGATGTTGTAGTAGTTCGGGTCACCGGGCTTGAGGCCGATGGTGGCCGCGTCCATCCGCTTGACCGTGTACTTCTCCATGATCACCTTGACGCCGCTGCGGGTGGTGAACCCGTCCTTGCCGGCGGTGATCGGGATCGTGCGGGCCAGCTTGCCGTTGATCGTGACGGTCATCACGTGCCGCTTCACGTCGACGTGGCTGACCACGGACTTGCCGATGGTGAAGTTGATCTTCCGGCTGGCGGTGCCCCAGGTGTTGTTCCCGGCGTTCACGCCCTGGGTGTCGACGTTCACCGTCACCTTGGTGCCGGCCGGCCAGTAGTTCTTCGGCCGGTAGTTGACCTGCTTGCTGTTCACCCAGTGCCAGGTGCCGTCGACCGGGACCGAGGTCTTCACCGAGAGCCGCTTCTCGACCGCGGCGCGGTCCTTGACCGGGTTGTTCCAGTAGATCTGGACCGGGTAGGCGACGCCGACGGTGTCGTTGTTCAGCGGGGCGATCGAGGCCTTCAGGCTCTTGGTCGCCTTCAGCGTCTTGAAGCTCGAGCTGACCGGCACGGTGGCGCCGTCGGTGCCCTCGGCCGAACCGCTCAGGGTGTACGTCGCGCCCGGCTTCAGCAGGTCGGCCGACGTCCACTGGGTCTTGTCGCTGTTGAAGTTGCCGGCGACCTCGTCGCCGTCGTCGTCCTTCAGCGTGACGGCGGTGAGTTTGCCGCCCGTGCTGGTCACCGTGACCGGCTTGTCCGGCTGCACCGACGTTGCGCCCTTGGCGGGCACGACCGCGATGTCGGCGGCCTGGTTGCTCCCCGAGGGAGTGGTCGAGTCACCGGGCGTGCTCGAGGCGCCCGGGGTACTGCTCTGCGACGTGGAGGCGCTCGGCGTCGACTGACCGCCGTTGCTGTTCCCGTTGGCCTTCGTGTCGCTGCACGCCGTACCGGCCAGCAGCAGGACACAGATGCCTGCCACGGCAAGGCCGTGCTTCCTCACCGAACCGCTCACCATTCCCCAGCTCTCCCCTGTTTAGTCAAACCGCGGTAAGGGTAACCTGCCGCGGCGACATTTCCGTGCATCGCACACCACACGACTGGTACGGACCACAACCCTCTGTACCCGTCCGCACTACACAAGACGCACGAAAACGCCGTCCGGTTCGTTCCCGGACGGCGTTTTCGTACGAGTCTCAACTAGTGAGCGTGGTCACCACGGTAGTACTCGAAGATGAAACCGCTCAGCGTGATGATGCCGATCCCGACGCCCGCGATGAACAGCCACCAGCCGAACACGATGCCGAGGACGACCACTGACAGCGTCATCGCGCACCACAGCGGCCACCAGGAGTGCGGCGGGAAGAAGCCGAGCTCGCCGGCCCCTTCGACGATCTCCGCTTCCTTGCGGTCCTCCGGACGGGCGTCCATCCGGCGCGCGGTGACGCTCAGGTAGAACGCCACCAGCAGGGACAGGAAGAACGTCATCACCAGCGCGGTGGTACCGGTGGGGTCCTCCGACATCAGCCAGTAGATCGGCGTGACGACGACCAGGAACACACTCAGGATCCCGAAGACCCAGGCTTCGACCTTCACGCCTTGTCCTTCCCGTCGGTCTCGGAACCGTCGTCCAGCAGGTTGTCCGAACCGGCTCCGCTCGCGGGCACCTCGGCCAGGGCCAGCTCGGAGTGGTGCAGGTCGAACGCCGGGGACTCGGACCGGATCCGGGGCAGCTTCTCGAAGTTGTGCCGCGGCGGCGGGCAGCTCGTCGCCCACTCCAGCGAGCGGCCCCAGCCCCACGGGTCGTCGACGCCGACCGGCTGCTTCTTCCGCGACTTGTAGATGTTGTAGAAGAACGGCAGCATCGACGCGCCCAGGATGAAGGCACCGACGCTGGAGACCTCGTTCAGCGTGGTGAAGCCCTCGTTCGGGCTGTAGTCGGCGTAGCGCCGCGGCATGCCCTCGACGCCCAGCCAGTGCTGCACCAGGAACGTCGTGTGGAAGCCGATGAACAGCAGCCAGAAGTGCAGCTTGCCGAGCTTCTCGTCGAGCATCCGGCCGGTGAACTTCGGCCACCAGTAGTAGAACCCGGCGAACATCGCGAACACCACGGTGCCGAACACGACGTAGTGGAAGTGCGCGACGACGAAGTACGAGTCGGACAGCTGGTAGTCCAGCGCCGGCGAGGCCAGGATGACGCCGGTCAGACCGCCGAAGAGGAACGTCGTCAGGAAGCCGACCGACCAGAGCATCGGGGTGTCGAACGACACCGAGCCGCCCCAGATCGTGCCGATCCAGTTGAAGAACTTCACGCCGGTCGGGACCGCGATCAGGAACGTCATGAACGAGAAGAACGGCAGGTTCACCGCGCCGGTGACGAACATGTGGTGCGCCCACACCGCCACCGAGAGCACCGCGATACCGAGGGTCGCGCTGACCAGGCCGATGTAGCCGAAGACCGGCTTGCGGCTGAAGACCGGCAGGATCTCGGTGACGATGCCGAAGAACGGCAGCGCGATGATGTACACCTCGGGATGCCCGAAGAACCAGAACAGGTGTTGCCAAAGTATTGGTCCACCGTTGGCCGCGTCGAAGACATGGGCCCCGAGTGTTCGATCCGCCTCCAGCACCAGCAGCGCCGCCGCCAGGATCGGGAACGCGATCAGTACGAGGATCGACGTGACCAGGATGTTCCAGGTGAAGATCGGCATCCGGAACATCGTCATGCCCGGAGCGCGCATGGTGATGATCGTGGTGATGAAGTTGACCGCGCCGAGGATCGTACCCAGACCGGCCATCCACAGACCCATGATCCACAGGTCGCCGCCGACGCCCGGCGAACGGACCGCGTTCGACAGCGGGGCGTAGGCGAACCAGCCGAAGTCGGCCGCACCGCCCGGCGTGAAGAAGCCGCTGACCGTGATCAGGCCGCCGAACAGGAACAGCCAGTAGCTGAACATGTTCAGCCGCGGGAACGCGACGTCCGGGGCACCGATCTGGATCGGCATGATCTCGTTCGCGAAGCCGACGAACAGCGGGGTCGCGAACAGCAGCAGCATGATCGTGCCGTGCATGGTGAAGAGCTGGTTGTAGACCTCTTCGTTCACGATCTGCAGCCCGGGCTTGGCCAGCTCGGCCCGGATCAGCAGCGCCATCACGCCACCGATCAGGAAGAACGCGAACGAGGTGATCAGGTACATGTGCCCGATCAGCTTGTGGTCGGTCGTGGTCAGGTACTTGACCAGCAACTGACCCTTGCTGCGCCGCCGCGGCAACGCGGTGGTGCTACCGATGGCGCCGGTGCGCTCGGCGAAGTCGGTCACTTGTTGCCCTCCCCTGTACCGGGAATGGTGGTGGCGTCGGCGCCACCGGTTGCGGCTCCGGTCTGGCCCTTGGCGGCCAGTTCCTTCAGGTGTGCGTCGTACTCGTCCCGGCTGACCACCTTGACGGTGAACACCATGCGGCTGTGGTAGAGCCCGCAGAGCTCGGCGCACTTGCCGGCGAAGGTGCCGGTCTTGGTCGGGGTGAGCTCGAACTTGTTGGTCCGGCCGGGGATGACGTCGAGCTTGAAGTAGAACGACGGCACCCAGAAGGAGTGGATGACGTCCGGCGAGGTCAGGTCGAAGTGGACCGACTCGTTCACCGGCAGCCACAGCGTGGCCGGCTTGTCGAGCGTGCCGGTCTCCCAGACGCCCTGCTGCCCGTCGACGGTGTCCTTGTAGTTGAAGGTCCACTGCCACTGCTGGCCCACCACGTTCACGGTGTGCTGCGGGTTGGCGTCCATCTTCGTGACCTGGTTGCCGTGCTCGACGGTGTAGAAGAAGAGCACGCCGATGATCGCGAACGGCGCCAAGGTGTAGAGCACCTCGAGCGGCAGGTTGTACCGCACCTGCCGGGGGGCGTCCTCGTTGCGCTTGCGGTACCGCACGCTGACCCAGAGGATCAGGCCCCAGACCATCACGCCGACGATCAGGGCGGCGGTCCAGGCACCGATCCAGAGGCTGCGGATCGCCTCGGTCCGGTCCGATGCGCCCTCGGGCAGACCGAGTCGCTTCCACTGCTCAGTGGTCGCCGACGAACAACCGGTCAGCAGCGTGGTGCCGAGCACCACTGCCGCACCGACCAGCAGGCGTCGCTTCGCCGGACGTGTGGCGCCGGCAGAACCTGCCGGTCGCTCCTCCACTCCGGGCGTGCCGTTCGAACCCACGGGGCGCCTTTCCCTTCCCAAGTGAGACTGACGACCAAACACTACTGGACCCCTTCCCCGATCCTGCGGAGAGGTAGGGCTTAGCGTTTCGGGTGTGATCGAGCGTACGTATCTGGACGCGGCGTCGGCCGAGCCGATGCACCCGGCGGCGCGGGAAATGTTGCTGTCGGCAGTGGATTCCGGATGGGCCGATCCGGTGCGGCTGCACCACGAGGGCCGGACCGCGAGGCTCCTGCTCGACAACGCCCGCGCGGTGCTCGCCGACGCGGTCGGCGTCCGCCCCGACGAGCTGTACCTGACCACCTCCGGCACAGCCGCGATCCAGACGGGCCTGGCCGCACTACAGGCCGCCCGCCGGCGCATTGGAACCGTCGTCGTCCATACCGCTGTGGAGCACTCTGCTGTTCTACACAGTGCTGGGTCCGCGGGTGTCGAGGTTGTGGTGGACATCCGTGGCCGGGTGGATCAGGAGGCGTTCCGCGAGGCCGTACGGCGACCTGGGGTGGCGGTGGCAGCTGTGCAGTCCGCCAACCACGAAGTAGGTACCAGGCAACCGATCGCAGCGATCGCCCAGGACTGTGGTGACGTACCGCTCTTCGTGGATGCCTCCGCGTCCGTGGGGCACGAGGTCGTGCCGGGCGCGTGGTCGGTGCTGGCGGCAAGTGCTCACAAGTGGGGTGGGCCGGCCGGGGTCGGGCTGCTGGCGGTACGGAAGGGTACGCGGATCGCCCCGGCCTGGCCGCTGGACGAGAGGGAGGACGGCCTCTCCCCCGGCTTCCCGAACGTACCGAACGCGCTGGCCGCGGCCGCGGCGTTACAGGCCCGGCTGGCGGAGGCCGAGGACCTCGACAAGCAGCACAGGGCGTGGATCGATGAGGTACGGCGTCGTGTGGCCGCGGACATCGCCGACGTCGAGGTAGTAGGTGACGCGGAGGACCGCCTGCCTCACATCCTCACGTTCTCGTGCCTCTATGTGGACGGGGAGGCGCTGGTGACTGCGCTGGACGCGAAGGGTTTTGCGGTGTCCAGCGGATCCGCCTGTACGTCCAGCACGTTGAAGCCGTCGCACGTACTGGCCGCGATGGGTGTACTGACCCACGGGAACGTACGGGTATCACTGAGCCGGGAGACGACGTACGGCGACGTCGACAGGTTCTGCCAGGTCCTGCCCGGGATCGTGCGGCGGATCCGGGCGGAGGTGGGTATGTGAACGTCGACCTGGACTGCACCGGTCTGCTCTGCCCACTCCCGGTGATCAAACTGGCCAAGACGCTACCGACCGTTGCCATCGGCGACACCGTCACAGTGCTGGCAGACGACCCCGCGGCGGCCACCGACATCCCTGCGTGGTGCCGGATGCGCTCGCAGGAGCTCGTGACAGCCGCGGAAAACCAGTACGTCGTACGGCGGACCAGCTGACACACTGCGGCGCGTGACCGACTTCGCGTTCAAGCCGACGCTGACCGGCGACCTGGTGATCCTGCGGCCGCTGGACGAGGGCGACTACGACGCGCTCGCCGCCGCAATGGACGACCCGGACGTGGCCCGGCTGACCGGCAGCCACGGCGAGATCACCGAGGAGGTCGCTCGCGAGTGGATGCGGACCCGCAAGGACCAGACCGACCGGCTGGACCTCGCGATCGTCGACAAGGCGTCCGGTCTGGTCGTCGGTGAAGCCGTGCTGAACGAGTGGGACCCGGACAACCACTGCTGCAACTTCCGGATCCTGATCGGCCCGTCGGGGCAAGGCCGCGGTCTCGGCACCGAGGCGACCCGGCTGATCGTCGGCTACGGCATCGAGACGCTGGGCCTGCACCGGATCAGCCTCGGCGTCCACGCGTTCAACCCGCGCGCCAAGCGCGCATACGAGAAGGCCGGCTTCAAGGAGGAAGGCGTACTACGCGACGCCCTGCTCTGGGACGGCGAATGGGTGGACACCATCCTCATGGCCGTACTGGCGAACGACTGGATACCGTCGGGTGCGTGATCAACGCTGACCGCATCGCCGTGCTGACCGGGGCCGGTATCTCTACTGCCTCGGGTATTCCTGACTTCCGGGGGCCGCAGGGGGTGTGGACGAAGAACCCGGCGGCTGAGGCGATGTTCGACATCGATGAGTATGTCGGCAGCCGGGAGGTGCGGGTGGCGACGTGGAAGCACCGGCTCGCCGTACCGGCCTGGACGGTCGAGCCGAACCCGGGCCACCTGGCCCTGGTCGAGCTGGAGCGGCAGGGTCGTCTGACCGGACTGATCACGCAGAACGTCGACGGGCTGCACCAGAAGGCCGGCTCATCACCAGAGCTTGTCCACGAACTGCATGGAACGGTCTGGTACGTCGACTGCCTGCAATGTGGACGCCGGCTCCCCATGGCCGACGTACTGCCCCGGCTGGAGTCCGGGGACGAGGACCCGGCGTGTGAGGTCTGTGGCGGCATTCTCAAGTCAGCCACTGTCTCTTTCGGCCAGTCCCTCGACAGAGCGGTCCTGGACCGCGCCGTCGCAGCGACCGAAGCAGCCGACCTGTTCTTGGCCGTCGGCACGTCGCTGCAGGTCTACCCAGCCGCAGGTCTCTGTGACCTTGCTCTGAACTCCGGCAAGCCGCTAGTGATCCTCAACGCACAGCCGACGCCGTACGACGAGCACGCGACGACGGTGCTGCGTACGCCGATCGAGACGACGCTCCCGGACCTCGTGACCTTACCGTGACCTTCGAGGCCTCCTCACGGTAAAACCCGAGGGCTACCGTCCCCGGCATCAGATGCCGGGGAGGGGTACGTGATGCGCGGGTTCAGGCGTTGGACGGCAGGGCTCACCGCGGCCGCGGTGGTAGTGCTCGGACTGGCTACACCGACACAGGCTCCGGCGGCAGCCGCGGCGGAGCGGGTGATCACGCTCGCGGGTTCGCTGCAGAGCGAGCTGGGCTGTGCGGGTGACTGGGACCCGGGCTGCGACGCGACGAGCCTCGGAGCGAGTGCGCCGTACACGAAGGTGTTCGACGTACCGGCCGGTTCGTACGAGTACAAGGTCACGGTCAACAAGAGCTGGGACGAGAACTACGGCGCCGGCGGCGTCCTGAACGGGCCGAACATCCCGCTGCGGATCGAAGGCCCGGCGAAGCTCGAGTTCAGCTACAACGACACCAGCCACCTCGTGACGGTGAAGCCGGTCGACCTGGCCGGGCCGGCCGTGACGGCGGCCGACAAGACGCTCGCCACGCCGAGCCTGCGGCAGGGCCTCACCAAGGAACGCTTCTACTTCCTGATGGCGGACCGGTTCGCCAACGGCGACAAGTCGAACGACGCCGGCGGTCTCACCGGCGACCGGCTGCAGACCGGGCTGGACCCGACCGACAAGGGCTTCTACCACGGCGGCGACCTGGCCGGTGTGATCCAGAAGCTCGACTACATCAAGTCACTGGGTACGACGGCCATCTGGCTGACGCCCTCGTTCAAGAACCGCCCGGTTCAGGGCTCCGGCGCCGACGTGAGCGCCGGGTACCACGGCTACTGGATCACGGACTTCACCCAGATCGATCCGCACCTGGGCACCAACGCGGACATGAAGCGGTTGATCGACCTCGCGCACCGCAAGGGCATGAAGGTCTTCTTCGACATCATCACCAACCACACCGCCGACGTGATCGACTACCAGTCCGGCAACCACGGCTACATCTCCAAGGCCACCTCGCCGTACAAGGATGCCCAGGGCAACGTCTTCGACGACAAGCAGTACGCGGCCGGCGACACGTTCCCGGCGCTGGACCCGAACACGTCGTTCCCGAACGTGCCGATCTTCCACTCCAAGGCCGACGAGACCGTGAAGGTGCCGGCCTGGCTGAACGACCCGACGCTGTACCACAACCGCGGCGACTCGACGTTCGCCGGCGAGAGCGCGGAGTACGGCGACTTCTCCGGCCTGGACGACCTGTTCACCGAGCAGCCGAAGGTCCGCGACGGGATGATCGACGTCTACAAGACCTGGGCCGAGTTCGGCATCGACGGGTTCCGGATCGACACCGTCAAGCACGTCAACATCGAGTTCTGGCAGAAGTTCTCGCCGGCGATCCTGGCCGCGGCGCGAGGTGCGGGCGCGAAGAACTTCTTCATGTTCGGCGAGGTGTTCGACGCGAACCCGCAGTTCATGTCGACGTACACGACCAAGGGCGACCTGCAGGCGACGCTCGACTTCGGGTTCCAGCAGAACGCGGTGGCGTACGCGAAGGGCGATTCCGGTACCAAGCTGCAAGACTTCTACGCGGACGACGACTACTACACCGACACGGACTCCAATGCGTACGAACTGCCGACGTTCCTCGGCAACCACGACATGGGGCGTGTGGGCACGTTCTTGAAGCAGGGCGGTGCGTCAGGACAGGACCTGCTCGCACGGGACGAGTTGGCACATTCCTTGATGTACCTCACGCGCGGGCAGCCGGTTGTCTACTACGGCGACGAGCAAGGCTTCACAGGCGCGGGCGGCGACAAGGACGCGCGACAGGACATGTTCGCGACCAAGACAGCCGACTACCAGGACGACGAGGTTGTCGACGGCACTGGTACGACGACGATCGGAAGCAAGGACAGGTACGACGTCAACGCACCGATGTACAAGCACATCGCGGCGCTGGCACAGCTGCGGGCGAAGTACCCGGCCCTGGCGGACGGACGCCAGGTGAACAGGTACGCGTCCAACAGCAACGGGCTGTACGCGTTCAGCCGCCTGGGCAGCGACAACGTCGAGTACCTGGTGGTGGCGAACAACTCGAAGACGGCAGCGTCCGCGACGGTCGCGACGTACGGGCAGAACACCTGGCTCAAGCCGATCTACGGCGGCAGCAGCTCTGTGAAGACCGACCGTGAAGGCAGGGTGGCCGTCAGCCAAGGCCCGCTGTCTGTGACTGTGTACCAGGCCCAGACGAAGGTCCCGCCGCGCGCCAAGGCGCCCAACGTCTACATGAGCTCACCTGAGCTCGGTGCGACCGTCGGCGGGCGGGCTGAGATCGCGGCTGCGGTCCCGGAGAACACACCGGCCACCGTGACCTTCGGCTACCGGCCCGTGGGTACGACGGAATGGAAGCGGCTCGGGTCCGACGACAACGCGCCGTACCGCGTCTTCCAGGACGTCAGCGGACTTCCTAAGGGAACGCTGCTCGAGTACCGCGCGGTACTACGTGACACGTCGGGCAACTACTCGGTGTCCGGGTCGTACGGCGTTGTCGGTGACGCCCCTGCACCAGGTGGCGGCGGCTCCACCGGACCGGTCGTACAGCCGGACAACGTGTCCGTACCCGGCGACCACAACACCGAGATGGGCTGCGCAGCGGACTGGGCGCCGGACTGCGACCAGGCGCAGCTGAAGCTGGACCCCAACGACAAGGTGTGGAAGGGCACGTACACCATCCCGGCCGGTGAGCACGCGTACAAGGCGGCCCTCAACAAGACCTGGGACGTGAACTACGGAGCCGGCGGCGTGCAGAACGGCGCCAACATCTCCTACACCGCACCAGCCGGACCAGTCACGTTCTACTACGAGCAGGGGCGGCACTACGTCACGTCCAGTGCGCAGGGGCCGATCATCACTGCGCCCGGCTCGTACCAGAAGGCGTTGGGCTGCTCGGCCGACTGGGACCCGGCGTGCATGCGACCCTGGTTGACCGACGAGGACGGCGACGGGACCTACACGTGGTCCACCAGCGAACTGAAGGCGGGCAACTATGAGGCGAAGGTCGCGCACAACCTGTCCTGGGACGAGAGCTACCCCGCCAACAACGTGCCGGTCGTCGTCCCGAGCGACGGGCTGGTCGTCACGTTCTCGTACGTACTCGCGACCCATCAGTTCACGGTGACCACTTCCAAGCCGGGTGCGCATCCCGACCTCAGCCAGGCGAAGGCGTACTGGCTCAACCGGGACACGCTCGCCGTACCGGCCGTCGACCACCCGGAGCGGTACCGCTGGCGCCTGCACTGGTCGGACACCGGTTCGCTGAAGGTGGACGCGGACGACATCGGTGGCTCCTCGGCGGCGCTGCGCTACGACCCGACGGAGGTCAAGCCCGGCTACACGACCCTCCGGCTCGACCATGCCGACGTGGAGAAGATCCTCACCGGGCAGCTCGGGCTGGCGCAGTACGACGACACAGGCCGCCTGCTGGATGCCACTGGTGTACAGATCCCGGGTGTGCTCGACGACGTGTACAGCGCCGCGGTCAACCGCTCCTACGGCGTCACGTGGCAAGCAGGCAAACCCACCTTCACCGTGTGGGCCCCCACAGCCCAAACCGTCCGCCTGCTCATCGGTGGAGCTGCTGTAGGGATGCACCGCAACCCAGATGGGTCCTGGGTAATCACTGGGCCTCGCTCTTGGAGGGACGATTCGTACCGCTTTGAGGTCACGGTCTATTCGCCTAGTACTGGGAAGGTGGAGCGGAACGTTGTCACCGACCCGTACTCGGGGGCCCTCACCACGGACTCGACCTACTCGGTGGCGGCTGATCTGAATGATCCCGCGGGGAAGCCGGCGTTGTGGACGAACACCGCCTCGCCGAAGCTCGAGCGCGGTGTCGACTCGACGATCTACGAGTTGCACGTACGGGACTTCTCCATCAACGACAGCACAGTGCCTGCGGCCCACCGCGGCACCTACCTGGCGTTTGCCGACGACGGCAACGGTACGAAACACCTGCGCTCGCTAGCAGCCGCCGGACTCAACACCGTGCATCTACTACCCACCTTCGACATCGCCTCGATCCCAGAGACCAACCAGCAGACCCCAGCGTGTGACCTGAAATCCCTGCCGGCCGACTCCGACCAGCAGCAAGCCTGTGTGACCGCAGTAGCTGCCAAGGACGGCTTCAACTGGGGCTACGACCCGTACCACTGGCTGGCGCCGGAGGGGTCGTACGCAACACAGAAAGACGGCCTGCCACGGGTAGCCGAGTTCCGCACGATGGTGGGCGCGCTGCACAAGTCCGGGCTGCGCGTCGTACTCGACCAGGTCTACAACCACACCCCGGCAGCCGGTGAGGCGCCGACGTCGGTGCTGGACCAGATCGTGCCCGGGTACTACCAGCGGCTCGACGCGACCGGCAAGGTCGAGAACTCGACCTGCTGCAGCAACATCGCCACCGAGCACGCGATGGCCGAGAAGATCATGGTCGACGGCACGGTCAGCTGGGCGCGCAACTACCACGTGGACGGCTTCCGGTACGACCTGATGGGCCACCACTCCAAGGCGAACATGCTGAAGGTCCGCGCCGCGCTGGACAAGCTGACGCTCGCGAAGGACGGCGTCGACGGCAAGTCGATCTACCTGTACGGCGAGGGCTGGAACTTCGGCGAGGTGGCGAACGACGCGCTGTTCGTCCAGGCCCGGCAGGGCAACCTCGGCGGTACCGGGATCGGCACGTTCTCGGACCGGCTGCGGGACGCGGTCCGTGGCGGCGGGCCGTTCGACGACGACCCGCGGATCCAGGGCTTCGGCTCCGGCGAGGCGAGCGACCCGAACGGCGCCGCGGTGAACGGTACGCCGGCCGACCGCGCGAAGCGGCTCGCGCACGACACCGACCTGGTCCAGCTCGGGCTGGCCGGGAACCTGCGGTCGTTCACATTCAAGTCGGTGTCCTCGGGCGCGGACGTCCGCGGCGACCAGGTCGACTACAACGGCACGCCTGCCGGGTACGCGGACCAGCCGGACGAGGTGGTGACGTACGTCGACGCCCACGACAACGAGACGTTGTGGGACACGCTGACGTACAAGCTGCCGGCCGACCTGCCGATGCCGGACCGGATCCGGATGAACACGTTGTCGCTCGCAACGACCGCGTTGGCGCAGACGCCGTCGTTCTGGCACGCCGGCGCGGACCTGCTGCGGAGCAAGTCGCTGGACCGGAACTCGTACGACTCCGGCGACTGGTTCAACACGCTGGACTGGACCGGCGCGGACAACGGCTTCGGCCACGGCCTGCCGCCGAAGGCCGACAACGAGGCCAAGTGGCCGTTCATGAAGCCGCTGCTCGCCAACCCGGCGCTGAAGCCGTCCGCGACCGATGTCGCCACGGCATCCGCGGCGGCGGCCGATCTGCTGAAGCTGCGGTTCTCCACTCCCCTGTTCCGGCTGGGGACCGCGGCGCTGATCAACCAGAAGCTCACGTTCCCGGTGAGCGGTACGACACCTGGGGTGATCACGATGCGGATCGACGACACCGTCGGTGCCGACGTCGACCCTGCGTTGAAGGGGGTCCTGGTGGTGTTCAACTCCACGAACGCTGCCGTGACGCAGCAGGTGCCGGGGTTGGCGGGCGCCAACCTCACCCTGTCGCCCGTACAGGCCGCCGGTTCGGACCCGGTGGTCAAGCAGACGACCTGGTCGTCCGGCACCGGCACGGCAACGGTTCCGCCGCGAACGGTCGCCGTACTGGTCCAGCACTAGAGCACACCGAAGCGACGAAGGGATAGCGTGCTGTTGGTGAGCAGACTTCCTCGGAGTACCCCAGAAGCCCAGGGCCTGTCGGCCGCCGCGCTGGACAGTTTCGTCGGAGCGCTGGACGCCGGGCAGCCGGAGATCCAGACGGTCACCTTGGTGCGGCACGGCCACGTGGTCCTGGAGGCCGCGTGGGCGCCGTACCGGCCCGACGAGCGGCACCTGCTGTTCTCGGTGTCGAAGAGTTTCACGTCGACCGCGATCGGGCTCGCGGTCGACGCGGGGCTGTTGACGATCGACGACCCGGTCATCTCGTTCTTCACCGCCGACGACCTGCCCGAGACGATCAGCGACAACCTGGCCGCGATGAAGGTCCGGCACCTGCTGACGATGACGACCGGTCACTCGAAGGACACCGTCGAGGCGCTCAGCCGCGACCGCCGGATGGTGAAGGTCTTCCTCGGCCTCGAGGTCGAGCACGAGCCGGGCACCGTGTTCGTCTACAACAGCGGCGCGACGTACATGTTGTCGGCGATCCTGCAACGGCTCGCCGGCGAGAACCTGCTCGAGTACCTGCGGCCGCGGCTGTTCGAGCCGCTCGGCGCGGACGAGGCGACCTGGCAGATATCGAAGGAAGGCATCACCGTCGGCGGCTGGGGGCTCAGCCTGAACACCGAGTCGCTGGCCTGCTTCGGGCAGCTCCTGCTCCAGCACGGCGAGTGGGACGGCAAGCAGCTCGTACCGGCCGAGTGGTACGAGGCCGCTACCTCCAAGCAGGTCCCCAACGACAGCGAGGAGAACCCGGACTGGAAGCAGGGGTACGGCTTCCAGTTCTGGCGCGGTCGGCACAACACGTACCGCGCCGACGGTGCGTTCGGGCAGTTCGTCCTGGTGTTCCCGGAGTACGACGCGGTGCTCGTCACCACGAGCTCGACCAGCGACATGCAGGCGATCCTGAACACCGCGTGGGAGTACCTGCTGCCCGCGCTGGAAGGCAAGGACGTCCCCGCGACGCCGCGGCCGTCGCAGCTCGAGCTACCGCCGCCCAGTGGTGCGGCGCCCGCGCCCGGTGACGGGCAGACGTACCGGTTCACCGGCAGCAACGCGACCGGTCTGACCAAGGTCCGGCTGGACGCGGACGGCACCGGGACGTTCACCTTCGAGGACCCGCGCGGCGGCTCGCACGACCTCGTCTGCGCGGCCGGCCCCTGGCGCGAGCAGACGGCGCAGGGCACCGTCGCCGATGCCGGCCCGGACACCGGTGAGCGGATTCTGACCAGCGCGTACGGCGACGGTGACGCGTTCGTCGCGACGTTCCGCTGGGTCGAGACGCCGTTCGCCGCGACGCTCAGCTGCCGCGTCGACCCTGCTGCCGATGGCCGGATGACCGTCGCCGGGAAGCTCAACGTGTCCTTCGGGCCGACCGAGTTCGAGGAAGTTTCCGAGCCGATGTCACAGGGCTGAGCCGCCGCGTGTCCTCCGGGTCGTAATCACGACGACGGAGGATGAGATGAAGGTCTTGGTGGCAGGAGCGACCGGCGGACTCGGCCGGTCACTGGTACCGCAGCTGGTCGCGGCCGGGCACGAGGTGACCGGGATGATCCGGTCGGAGTCCGGCGCGGCCGGGGTGCGCGCGTCCGGCGCGGACGTCGTACTCGCGGACGGTCTGGACGCGGGTGCGGTCCGCGCCGCCGTGGAGTCGGTCCGCCCGGAGGTCGTCGTCCACCAGATGACGGCACTCAAGGGCGGCATCGACTTCAAGCACTTCGACGACAGCTTCGCGCTGACCAACAAGCTGCGGACTGCCGGTGTCGACAACCTGATCGCCGCCGCACAAGCTGCCGGCGTACGGCGGTTCGTCGTCCAGTCGTACGCCGGCTGGAACCTGCAGCACGGCGGACCGGCGACCCGGACCGAGGCCGACCCGCTCGACCCGGACCCGGTGCCCGCGCAGCGGCAGACGATGGCCGCGATCAAGCACCTGGAGTCCGCGGTACTCAATGCCGAAGGGCTCGAGGGAATCGCCTTGCGGTACGCGAACTTCTACGGCCCGACCGCCGACCTCGGCAAGGGCGGTTCGATGGTCGAGCTGGTCCAGAAGCGCCGCCTGCCGATCATCGGCGACGGTACCGGCGTCTGGTCGTTCATCCACTACGACGACGCGGCCGCCGCCACCGTGAAGGCGGTCGAGAGCGACGTCACCGGCGTGTTCCAGATCGCGGACGACGACCCGGCGCAGGCGGCCGTCTGGCTGCCCGAATTCGCGCGCATCCTCGGCGCGAAGCCGCCCCGGCACATCCCGTCGTGGCTCGGCCGCCTCGCCGTCGGCGACGTCGGGGTGGCCGCCTTCACCGAGATCCGCGGCGCCGACAACACCCTCGCCCGGAAGACCTTCGACTGGCAGCCCGGCTACGCGTCCTGGCGCGAAGGTTTCCGCGAAGGGCTGTGAGGCCCACACGGTGAGAGGTTTTCTTTACTTCGGCGTTACACGCGATGACGACGGCGGAAACCGGCGGGTCCTGAACTGAACAGGACCCGCCGCCACGGCGGGGCGCCCCTAGGGTTCCGCTGCCGGCGGTGACGGCAGGACTGGTCCGAGAGGGGAGGCGGTACCGCCGTCGCGGCGGTGTCGTTCCACGGCGGGACAAAAGCCCGGGAGGCCTTGAAAGGCCCCGGGCTGCTGTGCGCGCATTCCGGGCCCGATCCAGCGGAGGCCGGAATGGCAGGATCAACCGAAACACTGACCACGGATCAACTTGGCGCGCGGGACCTCGGCCGGTTCGGCTACGCGCAGCAACTCTCGCGCCGGGTCGGCAGTTACGCCTCGTTCGCGGCGGGCTTCTCGTTCGTCTCGATCCTGACCACCGTGTTCCAGCTGTTCGGGCTGGGCTTCGGGTTCGGCGGCACGGCGTTCTTCTGGACCTGGCCGGCCGTCCTGGCCGGTCAGCTGACGGTGGCGCTGTGCTTCGCCGAACTCGCCGCGCGGTACCCGTTGTCGGGCGCGATCTACCAGTGGGCGCGGCGGCTCGGCGGCGCTGTCGCCGGCTGGTTCGCGGGCTGGACGATGGTGATCGCGCAGATCATCACGCTGGCGACAGCCGCCATCGCGCTCCAGGTCGTACTGCCCGCGGTCTGGCCCGGCTTCCAGTTGGTCGGTACCGACTCTGCTCTGGCGTCCAAGGACGGCGCCGCGAACGCTGTACTCCTGGGCTGCCTGCTGCTGGCCGCGACGACTCTTCTGAACGCGACCAGTGTGCGGATCACCGCGCTGGTCAACTCGGTCGGCGTCACGTGTGAGCTGATCGGCGTCGTACTGATCGTCATCTTGCTGACAGGCAAGGCCGAGCGCGGGCCGTCCGTCGTACTGCACACCACGAACCTCGACAGCTCGACCGGGTACGTCGTACCGCTGCTGATCTCGGCGTTGATGGCGGCGTACGTGCTGGTCGGGTTCGACAGTGCGGGCGAGCTGTCCGAGGAGACGCACAAGCCGCGCGCGACGACGCCCCGGACGATCGTTCGTGCGGTCCTCGCGTCCGGGATCGGCGGCGCGTTCCTGATCGTCGCCGCTCTGATGGCCGCGCCTTCGCTGACCGACGGGAAGCTCGCGACGCAAGGTCTGCCGTACGTGCTGACGAGCCGGCTGGGTACGACCACCGGCAAGCTCCTGCTCCTCGACGTCGCGCTCGCGGTCTGCGTGTGCACGCTCGCAATCCAGACCGCGGCCGCCCGGATGATCTTCTCGATGGCACGTGACAACGTGCTGCCCGGATCGCGGCAACTGCGCAAGGTGTCCGCGCGGACCGGCACGCCGGTGGCCGCGACCGTCGTACCAGGTGTGCTGGCCGCGGTCTGCCTGGTCGTGAACGTCGGCAACGCCGGACTGTTCCTCGGCCTCGCCAGCGTCTGCATCATGCTGCTGTACGTCGCGTACCTGATGGTCACGACGCCTTTGCTGGTACGGCGTCTGACCGGCGGCGGGCTGCCCGCGGGCACCGACGAGAACGGCCGGCCGCTGTTCTCGCTGGGCCGCTTCGGACCGGTCGTCAATATCGTTGCCGTCGGCTACGGGTTGGCGATGGCGGTCAACCTCGGCTGGCCGCGCGCCGAGGTGTACGACCCTGCCGGCGCGGGCTGGTACCTCCACTACCTTCCGCTGATCACGCTCGCCGTCGTGGCGATCGGTGGCGCGATCGCCTTCTTCGGTCAGCGGACGGCGTACTACGCCTCGATCGGCGTCTCCGTCCCGGCCCCTGCCCCGGTCGCCGAGGCCGAGGGAGCCGGCGCATGACCGCCGATCATCGCCACGACCTCCCCGGAGCCGCCGCATGGTCCGCGCCTGTTCGGGCTGGACGTACGGTCACGCTGACCGCCCTGGGCGATGGTGCGAATGCTTCGGTGTGGATCATCGGCGCCGACCGGCTCGACCGGCTGAACATCCCCGACACGCTGAAGTCGCAGATGTCGGCGCGGATAAAGCCCGGCATGGTGCTGATGTCCGACCGCGGGTTGGCATTGGCGACCGTACTCGAATCGACGCTGGCCTGGCACGACTGCCTGACCGGCGCGCTCCCCGATGACCTGATTCTGCTCGAGTTGACCAAGCACGGATTCGGCGAGGCAGATCTGCACGGCTGCATCAACTTCTTCAGCAAGGTCGCGGTCGCGGGCGATGCGTCCCTCACGTACGTCCCGGGGCACGCAACCGCGGGTGACTCGGTCACGCTTCGGGCCGATCAGGACCTGCTCGTCTTCGTCTCGACCGCCCCACACGTGTTCTCGGATCTGCCCGCCGCGGGGGTCGCCGTACAGCTCGAAACACCCGAGCGCACAGGGGATCCCGAACTCCGGGAGGAAGCGCGGCGCGCCCTACGACTGACCCGGGAGCTGATCGCATGACCGTCACCACGACCACCGTTGCGCTCGACACCGTGGTGGAGGCCGGCGACGGCGCCCTCGTGACCGTGCCGGCCGGTGGGCGGCTGCGGATCGTCGACCTGCATGGCAATCAGGCCGTCGACACGCTGTTCTACGACGCCCACGACATCGGCAACCGGTACTCCGCGTTCGACACGATCCGCGAACAACGGGCCGTCTTCCTGACCACGGGATCGCGGCTGCTGTCGACGCGGCTCGACGAACTCGCGGTGATCACCGACGACACCTGCGGCCGGCACGACACCGTCGGCGGTGCGTGCTCGCAGGAGAGCAACGTCATCAGGTACGGCGAGTTCACGCGGCACCAGCACGCCTGCCGGCAGACGTTCCTGCGGTACGGCGCGCGGGTCGGCATCGGGCAGCGGCAGCTCACCCACAACGTCAACTTCTTCATGAACGTACCTGTGACCCCTGACGGCGGCCTGACCTTCGAGGACGGGTTGTCGGCGCCGGGAAAGTACGTCGAGATCGCAGCGAGCCGCGACCTGTTCGTGCTGATCAGCAACTGTCCGCAGGTCAACAATCCCTGCAACGGATGGAACCCGACGCCGATCCAGCTGCTGGGCAGGTGGTGAGCGTGGCCGCGACCGTCACGGTCGTTGCCCCAGGCACCCAAACGACGGTGCAGGACCTGGCCGGCCGACCCGGGCTGTGGGACGTCGGCGTACCGCCGTCCGGGGCAGCCGACGAACTCACGTTCGCGCTGGTCAACGCCGCAGTCGGCAATCCGGACACGGCGGCCGGGCTGGAGTGTGTGCTGACCGGACCGGTGCTGACCTGCGACGAGGACCGGCTGATCTGCGTCGGCGGAGCCGTCAGCAATGCGACCGTCGACAACTGGCCGCTCCGGCCGGGGCTGGTAGTCCGCTGGCCGGCGGGCACCGTGCTGGACGTCGGGCCGATCGACGGGCCGGGGATGCGCGGGTACGTGGCGATCCAGGGTGGCCTCGAGGTGCCGCGCGTACTCGGCAGCCGATCCACCTTCATTCTTGGCGGCTTCGGTGGTCACGACGGCAAGCCGCTCGCAGCCGGGGTTCGGCTGCCGCTCGGCCGGCAGGAGAACCTGCTGACCCCGCAGTCGGTCGAACTGCCCGCGATGCTCGACTCGTGGCAGCTTCGGGTGATCCCAGGCCCGCATGGCGCGCCGGAACATCTCACTGTCGAAGGAGCCGAGGCGTTCTTCGCCAACAAGTGGATCGTCGACCATCGGTCGGACCGTACCGGGATCCGGCTGGTCGGGCCGACGCCCGGCTGGGCCCGGACCGACGGCGGCGAGGCCGGTCTGCATCCGTCCAACGTGCACGACTCGGCGTACCCGGTCGGCGGCATCATGCTGTCCGGTGACACGCCCGTCATCGTCGGCAAGGACGGTCCGTCGCTCGGCGGTTTCGTCGTACCCGCGGTGGTGATCGAGGCCGACCGCTGGATCCTGGGCCAGTTGCGCGCCGGCGACTCCGTCCAGCTCGTCCCGGTGACACCGAACGTTGCGGCGGAGGCGATCCGCTCCCGTCGGCGCTGGCTGACCGATCTCCGGCAGGAGCCCGCTCCGGTTGCCGCCTCGGTCGGTACGCCGGATCGTCCGACGACGTTGCACCGCGGCGAGAAGTCGGCGACGGCGCCGGCGTACACGATCCGCTGCGCGGGCGAGCGGCACCTGCTCGTCGAGGCCGGACCGGCCGAGCTCGATCTCACGGTCCGGGTCTGGATCCACCTGCTCGCGCAGGCGTTGCGGGAGGATCGACCGGCAGGAGTCACGGAGATCGTCGAAGGCGTACGTTCATTGCTGGTCGCGGTCGACTCGGCACGTCTCGCGCTGACCGAGCTCGCGGAGCGGCTGGTGTTCCTGACGGCCGGACTGGGCGATCCGGAAACCGTGGTGCTGCCGGCCCGCGAGGTGGTGTTGCCGATCGCGTTCGACCATCCGGAGGCGCACGAGGCGATGCGCCGGTACGCCACGTCGGTGCGGCCGGACGCGCCGTGGTGCCCGGACAACGTCGAGTTCATCCGCCGCGTCAACGATCTGGCCGAACGCGACGAGGTGTTCGAGATCGTGCAGGCCGCAACGTACCTGGTGGTCGGTCTCGGCGACGTGTACCTGGGCGCACCGGTCGCCGTACCGGTCGATCCCCGGCACCGGCTGGTGACCACGAAGTACAACCCGGCGCGGACCTGGACACCACAGAACGCCGTCGGGATCGGTGGGATCTACCTGTGCGTGTACGGGATGGAAGGCCCGGGCGGGTACCAGTTGGTCGGGCGTACCGTACCGGTCTGGCGGCTGTCCCCCGCCGACGAGCAACCCTGGTTGCTGAGGCAGTTCGACCTGATCCGGTTCACGCCGGTGAGCGCCGGGCAACTCGCGCACGAGCGGGCCGAGATCGCCGCCGGACGCGCGGACCTGAAGACCGCACCCGCGACGTTCTCGATCGCCGACGTCCGCCGGATCGAGCAGGAGGCACCAGTGGAGATAGCAACCGTACGGGCCCGGCGCCGCGCCGCGTTCGAGGCCGAACGGGCCCGGTGGGGCGCATGAACAACGAATGGATCACCCGGGTCGCACCGGCCGCACCGATGCCCGGGCCGTTGCACGGGCTGACGATGGCGCTCAAGGACAACATCGATCTCGCCGGTGTGCCGACGACCGCGGGCGACCCGCGGAATTCGGTGCCAGCGGAGCGCAATGCGTTCGTGGTCGACCGGTTGATCGCGGCCGGTGCCGTACCGCTGGGCAAGACGAACCTCGACCAGTACGCGACCGGCCTGGTCGGTACGCGGTCGCCGTACGGGGCTTGTCACTCGGTGTTCTCGGAGCGGCATGTGTCGGGCGGGTCGAGCTCGGGCAGTGCGGTTGCGGTGGCCAGTGGGCAGGTCGACTTCGCGCTCGGGACGGACACGGCCGGGAGCGGGCGGGTGCCGGCGGCGTTCAATCGGCTGATCGGTATCAAGCCGAGCCGCGGGCTGGTGTCGGCGCGGGGTGTCGTACCGGCCTGCCGGTCGCTCGATTGCGTGACGGTGATGGCTCGTACGGTCGCCACCGCGCGGGCGGCGTACGAGGTGATGGTTGCCTACGACCCCGACGACGCTTGGTCGCGCCGGGCGGACTCCCTGCCGCATCGGCCCGCCCGTGGTGTGATCGGCGTGCCCGATCAGGTACTCGACCTGGATCCGATGCACGCCGAGGCGTGGCAGGCGACGCTCGACGAGGCTCATCGGCTGGGCGAGGTCGTCAAGGTCGACGTACGGCCGCTGCTCGCTGCAGCTGACCTGCTGTACTCGGGGCCGTGGCTGGCGGAACGGTGGCTCGCGTTCGGGGACAAGCTCGACGACGACCCGGCCGTCGACCCGACGGTGCGAGCGATCGTCCGCGGCGGCGAGGCGCTCACCGCGGCGGCTGCGTTCGCGGGCTTCGACCAGCTCGCGGCGCTGGCCCGGGCGAGTGAGTACCTGTGGACGCAGATTGACGCGTTGCTGCTGCCGGTGACGCCGGGGCATCCCACGCTGGCCGACGTCGCGGCCGATCCGATCGGCGTGAACAGCCGACTGGGCCGGTTCACTAACATGGTCAACCTGCTCGACCTCTGCGCGGTCGCCTTCCCCGGGGTGGATAGGGCCGACGGCCTTCCGTTCGGCGTCCAACTGCTCGCACCGGCCGGTCACGACCACGAGCTGATCGATCTGGCCGCACTCTGGTGCGGCGAGCCCGTACCTCCTACTCCTGACGGTCAGATCCTGCTGGCGGTCGCGGGCGCTCACCTGTCGGGTCAGCCACTCAACGACCAGCTCGTACGCCGCGGAGCCCGGCTCGCGTACACGACCCGGACCGCACCGTCGTACCGCATGTACCTCGTCGACGGCCCGCGACCCGGCCTGACCCGAACGCTGACAGAGCCCGACGGCCCAGGCATCGAGGTCGAGGTCTGGACCCTGCCCACCACCGAACTCGGCGCCTTCGCCGCAAC
Organism: Kribbella sp. NPDC004536; assembly: GCF_042873835.1. Lineage (NCBI taxonomy): Bacteria > Bacillati > Actinomycetota > Actinomycetes > Propionibacteriales > Kribbellaceae > Kribbella > Kribbella sp. NPDC004536. Next base: position 189,575 of record NZ_JBIALY010000005.1, read on the forward strand.
CATCACCCCACCCCTCGCCCTCGGCCCCCTGGAACTCGACGACGGACGGACGGTCCTCGGCTTCGTCTGCACCGCCGACGCGGCAGATCCGGCCCGCGACATCACCGCTACGGGCGGCTGGCGCGCCTACCTGTCCGGCCGCTGAGCCGAGGCGGCGGACACCTGGCCAGCTCGTCCGGGACTCGTGGGTACGGCGGCGGCGGCCGCGGGCCGTACAGGCCGCGCGCTGTCGGACCCCGCAGGCCATGGGCGGGCTGTCTTGGGGTCGTGAGACAGGTCATGGGGCCTTGGCACAGGCTATTTCCTGTCCCGCCACCCCATTGCCTGTACCAGGTCCCCATTCCGACGAACGCACGGCGCCGGCCGAGCTGGACGGGGGGTGAACTTAAGGTAGGTAGGCATGAGCCTGACGCCCGCCGAACAAGAAGTGCTGGAACGGATCGACGAGGAGTTGCTGGTCCGGATCACGCGGGAACTGCTCCGTGCGCCCGGGCAGAACCCGCCGGGTGAGGAGGCCGCGACGGTTGCCGTGCTCGCGGCGGCCGGGCGGGAGCTCGACCTGGACGTCGTGACTGTTCCCGTCGAACCGGGTCGTGACAACGTGTCGGTGACACTTGCCGGCGGCAACGGTCCTGGGCTGCTGTTGCTCGGGCACACGGATGTTGTGCCGGTCGGTGACGGGTGGACGGTGGAGCCGTACGGCGGGCTTGTGCGGGATGGACGGATCTACGGGCGCGGTGCTTCCGACATGAAGGGTGGTCTCGCGGCAGCGCTGGCAGCCCTTGCGGCGCTCCGCGGCTCGGCGTTGAGTGGGTCGGTGGAGCTGGTTGCAGTCGTGGACGAAGAGGAAACTGGTAAAGGCATTCGCGCCTACATCGAGTCCGCGGAACACCAGTACGTCGGATGTGTTACAGCCGAGCCCACCGAGCTGCAGACGATTGTGGCGGCGCGGGGTGACTCGTACTTGCAGGTGGCGGTGCACGGGCGCGCCTCGCATGCGGGGAACCCGGACGGTGGTGCGAACGCGATCTACGGCGCGGCAGCCGTCATCGCCGAGATCGAACGCCTGCACGGCGAACTGGCACAGGCACCACATCCGCTCCTCGGGCCGGCGACCTGGAGCGTCGGCCAGATCAACGGCGGCACCGGCGGCTCGATCGTCCCGGCCGACTGCGTGGTGGTCGCCGACCGCCGGCTCCTCCCGGGCGAGTCACCGGCCGAGGTACTGGCCGATCTGGAGCGCCGCGTCGCGGCGCTCCGGCTGGAGGATCGTGGGCTGACCGTGGAGCTCTCGATGCCGATGGAGATGCCGGCTTTCGAGACCCCCGAGGATCATGAACTGGTACGCGTGACCGAGGGCGCGCGGTTCGACGCGGGTGGTCCGCCGATGCCGCTGGCGGGGTGGACGGCCGCCTGCGACGGCGGGTACGTCGCGCGCGATCTCGGCGTACCGGTGGTTGTCCTCGGCCCCGGTTCGGTGACCACGCAGGCGCACCGGGCCGATGAGTCGGTCGCGATCGCGGAGCTCGTCACCGCGGCCCGCGCGTACGCGTTGATCGCGTTGCGGTTGCTGGGTGCGGCGGAATGAGTCGCCTTTCGGGGGCAGTGCTCGATGTCCCGGCGGGCGAGGTACGGACGGAGGCGCGGGTGTACGTGCTGGTCCGGGCGTACGCGTTGGTCGGGGGTACGCGTTGGTCGGGGGTGTGGTTGGTCGGTGGGGCGGAGTGAGGCGGCGAGTCCTGCATTCGGGGGCAGTGCTCGACGTCTCGGCCGGCGAGGTACGGACGGCAGCGCGGGCGTACGCGTTGGTCGGGGCGTGGTTGGTGGGTGGGGCGGGGTGAGGCGGCGGGTGCTGCATTCGGGGGCGGTGCTTGATGTTCGGTCGGGTGAGGTGCGGGTGGCGGACGTTGTGCTTGTCGGCGATCGGATCGTCGGCGTGGGGATCGGGCTCGACGGGGACGAAGGCGTCGACTGCGCCGGGGCGTTGCTGGTACCGGGGTTCGTCGACTGTCATACGCACGTGTGCTTCGGGCCGCCGGGGATGGATGCGCTGCGGCTGCCGCGGTCGGCGCGGGTGTTGTCGGCGGTACCGGCGTTGCGGACGTTGCTGCGGCTCGGGGTGACGACGGTGCGGGACGCGTGGGGCGCCGACGCCGGTGTACGGCTCGCGATCGAGAACGGCTGGATCGAAGGGCCCGAGCTGCTGTTGAGTCTGCGGCAGGTCGGTACGACGGGCGCGATCGGGGATGTGTGGGCGCCGCGCACCGGGCCGCTGGAGTTCTACGGGGATCCGTCGCTGCCGGATCCGATCTTCGACGGGGCGGATGCGGGGCGGGCCGTCGTACGGCGGATGGTTCGGGCCGGGGCGGACTGGATCAAGGTGACGGCGACCGGGTCGATGGCGCTCGGGATCGGCGTGCACGATGTGCAACTGACGTTCGACGAACTGGCTGCGGTGGTGGACGAAGCGCGGCGGCGCGGCGGGCGCCGGGTCATGGTGCATGCGCATGGGGCGCGGGCGGCTGAGCTCGCGGCGCGTACGGGGGCCGCGAGTGTGGAGCACGGTACGTACCTCGACGAGGCGGCGGTTGCTGCGATGGCGGAGTGCGGGACTTGGTACGTGCCGACTTTGTCGGTGACGCAGTCGGATCCGGAACATGCGCCGGACGGGGCGGCCGCGGCGCATCGGGAGTCGATGCGGTTGGCGATCGACGCCGGGGTACGGATCGCGATGGGGACCGATGGTCCGGTGCGGCCGCATTCGGAGGTGCTGTGGGAGCTTCGGCATCTGGCGGCGGCCGGGTTGGGTGCGGCGGGAGCGTTCCGGGCGGCGACGATCGACGCGGCGCGGTTGCTCGGGTTGGCGGACGATCGCGGGGAGCTCGCGGCGGGCAAGCGGGCTGATCTGGTGGTTCTGGATGGGACCGGGTTGGACTGTTCGGCGCTGGAGGATCGGGTCAGGCGGGTGTTTCACAACGGGGTCGAGGTCGAGCGTTGACTCTCACACAGTGTCAGACCGTAGACAATCCGCATGTTGACAGCACGAGAGGCCGCGGAGCAGATCCGTACCGGCCGCACAACGTCTCGAGAACTCACCGAAGGCCTGCTGGCACGAATCGCCGCTGACACGAAGGTCAACGCAGTCGTCGAAGTACGACGCGATCACGCCCTCGCAGCAGCAGCCCGCGCCGACGCCGCAGTCGCCCTGGCCGCCAGCGCAGGCAAGGGCGGCACGGGCGGCACGAGCGGCACGGGCGGACCGAGTGGCGGGGGCGGCGCGGGTGGCGGGGGCGGCGCGGCTGGTGGGAGTGGCGCGGGGGGTGGTGGGTGGTTTGGGGTGTTGCATGGGGTGCCGGTGACTGTCAAAGAGTGTTTCGATGTTGCTGGGATGCGTACGACCTGGGGGAATCCGGCGTTTGCGGGGTTCGTTGCGCGGCGCGATGCGGTGGTGGTGGAGCGGTTGGAGCGGGCCGGGGCGATCGTTGTCGGCAAGACGAATGTCCACACGATGCTCGCCGACTTCGGGCAGACCACGAACGAGGTCTACGGCCGGACCAACAACCCGGCCGACGTGACCCGTACGCCCGGCGGCTCGTCCGGTGGTGCGGCGGCCGCGCTTGCGGCAGGGCTCACGTATCTCGAGTACGGCTCCGACCTGGTCGGATCGATCCGCCTGCCCGCGGCCTACTGCGGGGTCTACGGACTGAAGCCCACCAACGGACTCGTCCCGCAACGCGGCTTCCAGCTCCCAGGTACGCCGTACGTCCCCAGCGAACTGCCCAACCTGTCGACGATCGGACCACTCGCGCGCTCGGCCGCGGACCTCCGCCTCGCACTGCACGCAACCGCCGGCCCCGACGCGCCGTACTCGTACACCGCCCGCCCACCGAGGCACCGGCAGCTGAGCGACTACCGCGTAGGAATCGTCACCGACCACCCGGCCGCACCGGTGACCGCCGACGTCGGCGATGCGCTCTCCAACACGATCGACCAGCTGGCGAAGAGCGGTGCGAGGATTGTTGACAATTGGCCGGACCGCGTCGACCCGAACGAACAGGCCGCGGAGTTCGGGCGCCAGGTCGAACTCTTCTTCGCCCTGCACGGCGGCGGCGAACCGACCGCGTTGACCGTCGACCAGCTGCTCACCACCGAACGGAACCGGCTGGCGGCCAGGGCGAGGTGGCAGCAGTACTTCGACGACGTCGACGTGTTCCTCTGCCCGACCAGCTTCACCGTCGCGTTCCCCCACGGGTCGACGACGATCGACGGACGACCGTACGAAGCGCAGGTCTTCTGGATCGCGCACGCCTCGCTCACCGGGCTGCCCGCGCTGAGCATGCCGATCGGCCACACACCGGCCGGGCTCCCGACGGCCGCGCAGGTCATCGGCCCGTGGCACGAGGACGACACCGCGATCACCTTCGCCGAACTCCTGCAGCAGCTGGTTGACTGACAGACATGTTCGCGATCGGTGAGTTCGCCCGCCACGGCCGGGTGTCGATTCGGATGCTGCGGCACTACGACGCGATCGGCCTGCTGCGACCGGCGTACGTCGACCCCGCGACCGGGTACCGCAGCTACACCGCGGCCCAGCTCGCCGACCTGAACCGAATCGTCGCGCTGAAGGACCTCGGCTTCTCCCTCGACCAAGTCAACACGATGATTGTCGACAATCCGACGCCGGCCGAACTCCGCGCGATGCTCACCCTGCGCCGCGCGCAACTCGAGACCACCGTTGCCGAGAGCAACGCCCGGCTGGCGCAGGTCGAGGCCCGGCTGCGCGGCCTGGAGGCCGAGATCCCGGCCGCGGACATCGTCGTGAAGGAACTACCCGCGGTACGGCTGATCGGCCTGACCTCGACCGCCGCGAGCTTCACGCCGGACGACATCTCGCCGGTCGTGCACCCGCTCTGCGCGGAACTCGGCCGCCGGCTGCCGGACGCCGACGTACGTCCGGCCGGCCGGCTCACCTGCTTGTACGAACAGACCGACGAGATCGTCGTACGAGCAACCGTCCCCGCGGCGTTCGATGCCGGAGGCAACATCAACGGCCTCGAGATCTTCGACCTGCCGCCAATACCGGCGGCAACCGTGGTCCATCGCGGCCCGATCGACCAGGTCCTCGCCTCCTGGCAGGCGCTCGCCCGCTGGCTCGAGGACAACGACCGGCGGGCTGCCGAACCGGCCCGCGAGCTCTACCTCGACACGCCGGAAGACCCGGCCGGCTGGGTCACCGAACTGCAGCAGCCGTTCACAACCGCTTGAACGACAGCGTCTCCCCGCGCGCCCCGCCCATCCACAGGTCCTGACAGGCCGCCGCGAACTCGTCGAGGTTCTCCGTCACGGCTCCGAACACGTTGCCCGGTATCCAGCCCTGGTCGCCGTTGATCAGCAGGTTGTTCCGCCCGTAGAACACGGCCAGGTCGACGATCGCACCGGTCGTCCCGGTGCCGGTCGTGTTCTCGTACCCGTACGCCGGATTCCCGAGATCGTCGGAGTCGAACGAGAACCAGCACAGATCCCCCGGGATCGGCGTGACCGTCGTGTTCTCCTTCCCCGGATCGGAAGCGAACCCGGGCAGCAGCGTGTAGAAGATCTCGTTCCGCGCGTACTTCCCGTGGAACACCGGCGCCGACAGCGGCAACGCGTCCCACACCGCCGCACACGTCCGCGGCGCGACGTCGTCGAGGAGCTTCGCGACGCAGGTCACGCCGCGCTTGTCCAGGCTGACGGTGATGTGCTTCATCGTGCCTCCAGGGTCGGGGTGCGGCGATGCCAGTCGGTCGCGGCCTGGTACGCCTGGCCGACCCGCAGCGTCAGGTCGTCGGCATGCCGCTTCCCGACGATCTGCAATCCGACCGGCAGACCGGCCGAGGTGAACCCGCACGGCACACTCAGCGCCGGCTGCTGGGTCAGGTTGAACGGATACGTGTACGGCGTCCAGCTGGTCCAGTCCGGCGACGCCGAACCGTCCGGTACGTCCTGCCCGACCGGGAACGCCGTGATCGGCAGCGTCGGCGTGACCAGTACGTCGTACTGCTCGTGGAACCGCCCCATCAGCGTCCCGAGCTCCATCCGGACCGCCGTCGCGTCGAGGAAGTCCGACGCCGTGTACGCGGCACCCAGCTCGGCGACCCGCCGCAGGCCGGGATCAACCCGATCGTCAACGGTGTAAGCGGAAAGTACCTTCGCGGCGCCCGACCACCAGAGCACGTTGAACGCGTCGATCGGGTCGGTGAACCCGGGATCGGTCTCGGTCACCTCGGCGCCGAGGCCGGCCAGGACGCCGACCGCGGAACGTACGAGCGCCTCGACCTCGGGATCGTTGTCGACGAAACCGAGATCGGGCGAGAACGCGACCCGCAGTCCGGCGATCCCGTCGTCCAGACCGGCCAGGAACGACCGGGCCGGTGTCGGCATCGCCGACCAGTCCCGCGGGTCGTAACCAGTCACGATGTCGAGCAGCGCCGCGGCGTCGCGTACGGTCCGCGTCATCGGCCCCGCATGCGACAGTGTTCCGAAGGCGCTCGGCGGGAACAGCGGGATCAGCCCGTACGTCGGCTTCAGCGCGACCGTACCGGTGAACGCCGCCGGGATCCGGACCGAGCCGCCGCCGTCCGTACCGAGCGACCACACGCCCATCCCGAGCCCGACCGCGGTCGCGGACCCGCCGCTCGAACCACCCGAGGTCTTCGTCGGATCCCATGGATTGCCGGTTGCGCCGTAGGTGAACGAGTCGGTGACGCCCTTCCACGAGTACTCCGGCGTGGTCGTCTTGCCGAGGATGACCGCACCGGTCTCGCGCAGGCGTGCGACCGACGGCGCGTCCTCGTCCCACGGCCCGGCCGGGTCGATCATGGTGCTGCCGCGCAGTGTCGGCCAGCCTTTCGTCCACAACGCGTCCTTGATCGACGTCGGTACGCCGTCGCCGGGTCCGAGCGGCGTACCCGCGTGCCAGCGGGCCTCGGACTCCTTCGCCGCGGCGATCGCACCTTCCGCGTCGACCAGGACGAACGCGTTGACCTGGTCGTCGTACCGCTCGATCGCGTCCAGCGCGTCCCGGGTCGCCTCGACCGGGGACAACGCACCGGTCCGGTAGCCCTCGATCAACTCGGTTGCCTGCGTCATCGATCTCCTGTCGGGATGTAGCCGAGTTTCTTGTCGACAACGTTCAGCAGTGTTTCGCCGGCGAGCCAGCGCCGCGCGTTGTCCGCGAACTGTGCGGCCAATGTGTCGCGCCAACCGATCACGTCGCCGGACATGTGCGCGGTGACCGTCACGTTCGGCGCGTTCCAGAGCGGGTGGTCCGGCGGCAGCGGTTCGCAGTCGAACACGTCGAGGGTGGCCGCGATCCGTCCGCCGGCAACGGCGTCGACCAGTGCAATTTCGTCGACAATCGGACCACGCGCAACGTTCACGAGATGTGTACCCGGACGCATCGCGGCCAGTACGCCCGCGTCGACCAGGCCGCGGGTCGCCGGAGTCAACGGCGCCGCGAGTACGACATGGTCGGCCCAGCCGACCTCGGCCCGAAGATTGCTACTGGCAACAACTTCGCCGAAGTCCGGGTCGTCCCCTCGCGCGACCCGGCCGGCGCCCCGCACCCGCAACCCGGCGGCACGCAGCAGCCGGGCGGTCTCTCGGCCGATCGCCCCGGTCCCGACCACGAGCGCGTTCGCGCCCAGGATGCTCCGGGTCTCGCGGTGCTGCCACCGCTGCTCGCGCTGCAGGCCGAAGCTGCGCAGGCTGTCCTTCGCGTGCGCGATGACCGCGCCGAGGACGTACTCCGCGATCGGGCGGTCGAACACTCCGTGTGCGTTGGTAACGACGACGGCCGAGTCGCGCAGCTCGTCGAACAGCAGGGTGTCGACACCGGCCGCGGTCACGTGGACCCACTCGAGCGCCCCGGCCACTGCCCACACGTCCCGGACCGCGGTCGAGAAGAAGTCCCAGAGCAGCAACGCCCGCGCTCCCTGAACCGCTGCGCTCAACCCGTCCGCGGCGCAGTACCGGAACTCGAGCGGCAGCTCCCCGAGACCCGGCGGGCGGTCCGTCGCCCGCTCGCAGAGCACCGCGACCACGGGCTTCTCGGCGGGGGCTGGCACAGGTTCGAGGCTAGGAACCCGCTGGTAGGATTGTCAACAATCCGCTCATAGCCGCACACTGACTCGCATGAGCACGCGTCCCCTCACGCACCCGCTGCCGGCCGCGGTGCCTCCCCTGCTGCAGACCGGCATCGGCGTCGTCGCGCCGTACGACTTCGCGCTCGACCGCGAGCTGTGGCGCTGGGTCCCCGACGACGTCACGCTGCACGTCACCCGGACGCCGTACGCCCCGCTGGCCGCGACCGTCGAGATGGCGGTGCACGTCTCGGACCCGGAGCTGATCGCTCGCACCACGTACAACGTGCTCGCCGTCGCTCCGCTGGCGGTCGCCTACGCGTGCACGTTCGGCAGCTTCGTCGGCGGCCTGACCGGTGAACTCGCGCTCGTCGACGCGATGGTCGGCGCGGGTGCCCCGGCCGCGGTGACCACGAGCGGCGCGCTGCTGCTCGCACTCCGGCGGCTCGGGATCAACCGGATCGCGACGGTCACGCCGTACACGAACGACCTGACCGCGGGCCTGACCGCATTCCTGGCGCAGGCCGATATCGAGGTGGTGGCAACGGCAGGGCTCGGGTTGATCGCGCAGATCTGGGCGGTCCCGTACGAGACCACCGTCGAGCTCGTCCGCAGCGTCGACAGTGACGCCGTCGAGGCGATCTTCATCAGCTGCACGAACCTGCCGACCTACGACGTGATCGCCGGCCTGGAGGCGACCCTGGGCAAGCCGGTCCTGACGGCGAACCAGGTGACCATGTGGGCCGTCCTGGAACTCGCCGGCCATACCGGCATCGGACCGGGCCAACACCTGCTGGAGGAGAGGTGACCATGGTGTCCGACCTGCTCGAGCAGGCGGTCGAACCGGACGAGTACGCCGGGCGGCTGACCCGCGTCCGCGCCGTCCTGGCCGAACGAGGCCTCGGCGCGCTGGTGGTCAGCGATCCCGCGAACCTCTTCTACCTGACCGGCTACGACGCGTGGTCGTTCTACACACCGCAGTGCCTGCTCGTTCCGGCCGACGGCGAGGCGCACCTGTTCGCGCGGGCGATGGACGCAGCCGGGGCGTCGTACACCTGCAACCTGCGCGCCGAGCAGATCCATGGCTATCCCGAGCGCTTGGTGCACCGGCCCGACGTACATCCGTACGACTGGATCGCGAGCGTCTGCGACGACCTGGTCCCGGCCGGCGCCGACGTCGCGGTCGAGGCCGACGCGCACTACTTCACGCCACGCGGTTACCTTGCCCTCGGCAACGGGTTGCCCGGGCGCCGGCTGGTCGACTCGGGCGAGCTGGTGAACTGGGTCCGGCTGGTCAAGTCCGAGCACGAACTGCGCCAGCTGCGGATCGCCGGCGGGATCGCCGAGCAGGCGATGCGGATCGCCCTCGACCAGCTCCGGCCGGGCCGCCGGCAGTGCGACCTGGTCGCCGAGATCCTCGCCGCGCAGGCCACCGGTACGCCCGAACACGGCGGCGACTACCCCGCGATCGTGCCGATGCTGCCGACCGGCAACGCCGCCGGTACGCCGCATCTGACCTGGACCGACCGCCCGTTCGCCGCCGGTGAGGCGACCACGGTCGAACTGGCCGGTGTGTTCGGCCGGTACCACGCTCCGCATGCCCGCACCGTGATGCTCGGCGACCCGCCGCGGCGGCTGCGCGAGACCGCGAAGATCGTTGCCGACGGCATGAGTGCCGCGCTGTCGGCAATCCGGCCGGGCGTCACCGGCGGCGCGGTGCATGCCGCGTTCAACGACGTGATCGCCGCCCACGGTCTGGTGAAGGAATCGCGGATCGGGTACTCGATCGGGATCGGGTACCCGCCGGACTGGGGCGAACGCACCGTCAGCCTGCGCCCCGAGGAGACCACCGTGCTGGCCGCGGGGATGGCGTTCCACGTCATCCTCGGGATGTGGATGGACGGCTGGGGGTACGAGCTGTCCGAGCCGGTGGTGGTCACCGCCGGCGGTGTGGAACGACTGACCGGTCTGTCCCACGAACTGACGATCAGGAGGTAAACCCTTGTCAGCACTCCCGTACGCCGCACGCGCCGCCGGGCTGGTGGGTTCGGTGATCGACTCGAGTACGTCGTTGCTGCACAAGCAGACCCACGACATCGTCCGGTTCGCGATGGGATCGCCCGCGGCCGAGGCCGTACCGTCGCAGATCCTGTCCGCGATCGCGGCCGAACAGCTGGGCCGCCCGGACGCGTACGACTACGCCGCCACCGAGGGCGATCCGCCGCTGCACGCGGCGCTGCTGGAGATGCTGCGCGGCACCAGCGACGAGACGACCGCCGACCGCCTGACGATCACGGCCGGCGGCATGCAGGGCCTCGACCTGTTCTGCAAGATCTTCGTCGACCCGGGCGACCTGGTCGTCGTCGAGTCGCCGACGTACACGAACGGCAGCGCGACTGCGCTCTCGTACGGCGCGGAACTGCTCGAGGTGCCGGTCGACGACGACGGGATGATTGTCGACGAACTGCCACGCCTGCTCGCCGGACGCCGGCCGAAGGCGATCTACACGATCCCGACGTTCCAGAACCCTTCGGGCGCGACGCTCTCGCTCGAACGGCGGCACCGCCTGCTGGAGCTGGCCCGTTCCTGGGGCTCGATGGTGATCGACGACGACCCGTACGGTCTGCTCCGGTTCGCCGGCGATCCACTGCCGACCTTGCGGGAACTGGGCGCGGGCGATCCGCTGGTCTTCTCCGTACGGACGTTCTCGAAGATCGTCGCGCCGGGGCTGCGCGTCGGCTGGGTGGATGCGGATCCGGAGCTGCAGCAGTTGCTGATCAACGCCAAGCAGGCGATGGACACGTGTACGAATCTGCCTGCGCAGCGGCTGCTTGCCGGATTCCTGAGCGGCGGCCACCTGGAGCAGCACCTGATCACGCAGCGAGCCGAGTACAAGCGCCGCAAGGAGGCGATGCACGCGGCACTGACAGAGCACTTCGGCGGCATCGCACGCTGGACCGATCCGGACGGTGGCTTCTTCCTCTGGGTCACGCTGGAGAACGGCATCGACGCCGAGAAGCTGTTCGAGGTCGCGCTCGCCGAAGGCGTCGCGTTCATCCCCGGAACGGCCTTCTCCCCCAGCGGGCGGTTCGGCGGCGCCTTCCGTGTCTGCTTCGCGTCGACCACCCCCGACCGGATCCACGAAGGCGTCGCCCGCCTGCGCCGCGCGGCGGACAAGCTGTAACCCTTAGCATTGTCGACAATCCACCGATTCGGCGGAGATCCAGTCAGGAGGTCCGATGGTCACGGTAGGGCTGCTGTATCCCGGTCACAGCGCCGAGGACGACTATCCCGCGCTCGAGGCGAGGCTGAACGGCGCGGTCAGGTTGCCGGTCGTGATCACCTCGGTGGGCGAGGACGCGCACCGGGTGGACGCGCTCCTCGACCTGGGCCGGGCGGAGCGGCTTGCCGAGGGCGCGGTGCAGCTGAAGCAGGCGCAACCGGACTCCGTGATGTGGGCGTGTACGTCGGGCAGCTTCGTGTTCGGCCGGGAGGGCGCGAACATCCAGGCGGCCGGGGTCGCGCAGGCGGTCGGCGTACCGGCCTCGTCCACGTCGATCGCGTTCGTGGACGCGTGCAAGTCGCTGGACATCTACCAGGTCGCGGTCGCCGCGTCGTACCCGGAGGACGTCGCGCAGCACTTCGTCCGGTTCCTCGCCGCGGCCGGCATCGAGGTGGTGTCGATGGGCAGCAACGGGATCGTCACCGCGGCCGAGGTGGGCACGCTGACGGCCGACCAGGTGATCGACATGGTGAAGGCCGCCGACCACCCGGACGCCGAGGCGGTACTGGTCCCGGACACCGCGATGCACACGCTCGGGATCATCGAGGACCTGGAACTGGCGACCGGCAAGACCGTACTGACCGCCAACCAGGTGACCGTGTGGAAGGGGCTGGAACTCGTCGGGCCGGTGCCTTCGTTGCCGGACCTCGGCACGTTGTTCTCGACAGGGGAGATCGAGCAGTGACCGGTTACATCGAGCCGCTCGCGCAGCAGTCGACGCCGAGCATCATCGCCGACAAGCTGCGCAGCGCCATCGGCAGCGGCGAACTCAAGCCCGGCGCCCAGCTCAACGAGGCGGCACTCGCCCGCCAGCTCGGCGTCAGCCGCGGACCGCTCCGCGAAGGTATGTCGCGGCTGACGCAGGAGGGTCTGCTGGTCTCGATCCGCAACCGGGGCCTGTTCGTGATCGACATGACGCCCGCCGAGATCCGCGACATGTACTTCACCCGCGAGGCGATCGAATGGGCCGCCGCGTACCTGATCCTCCGCGACGGCGACTTCGAGACGGTCGGGCTGCAACTGCACGCGATCGTCGAGAAGATGAAGGCCGCCGGCAACGACTCGGCCGCGGTCGGCGAACTCGACATCGCGTTCCACGAACTGCTCGTCCGGTCGGCCGGCAGCAAGCGCCTGCTGCGCATGCACCGGACGTCGATCATTGAGACCCGGATGTGCATCCACGCGCTCGAGGAGACGTACGCCACCGAGGACAAGCGCGTGCTCGAACACCATCAGCTCGCGTCGGCGATCCGGCGCGGCGAGGTCGAGCGTACCGAGGAACTGCTGTCCGACCACATGGACGACGCCGTCAAGCGCCTCACCAACCGCTGACGCCTGGTCAGCTGCTGACGGCGATGCCGATGTACTTGGTCTCGAGGAACTCCTCGATGCCGACCGATCCGCCCTCGCGGCCGAGACCGGACTGCTTGACCCCGCCGAACGGGGCGGCCGGGTTCGAGACGACGCCCTGGTTGAGGCCGACCATGCCGGTCTCGATCGACTCGGCGACGCGGAGCGCCCGGCGCAGGTCGTTCGTGAAGACGTAGGCGACCAGTCCGTACTCCGTGTCGTTCGCGGCCCGGACCACCTCGTCCTCAGTCTCGAACGGCGTCAGCGGCGCGACCGGCCCGAAGATCTCCTGGTCCGCCATCGCCGCCTCCCGGGGTACGCCGGTGAGCACCGTCGGCGGGTAGAAGAACCCAGTGTCACGTTCACGGCCCATGGCAACCTCTCCGCCGGTGAGCACCGTCGCGCCGCGGTCGACCGCGTCCGCCACCAGCGAGCGCACCTTCTCCAGCCCCGCCGCGTCGATCAGTGGGCCGACGTTCACGCCCTCCTCCGTACCGCGCCCGACCCGCAGCGCACCCATCCGCTCCGCGAGCCGCCGGCCGAAGTCGTCGATCACCGAACTGTGGACGAAGATCCGGTTCGCCGCCGTACAGGCTTCGCCCATGTTCCGCATCTTCGCGGCGATCGCCCCGGTCACCGCCTCGTCCAGGTCGGCGTCCTCGAACACGATGAACGGCGCGTTCCCGCCGAGCTCGAGCGAGGTCCGCAGCACTTTCTCCGCGCACTGCTCCAGCAGGATCCGCCCGACCTTCGTGGACCCAGTGAACGACAGCTTCCGCGCCAGCCCGGAGCGGATCAGCGGCTCCATCACCCCGCCCGCGTCCATCGCGGTGACGCAGTTGACGGCGCCCGCCGGTAGGCCGGCCTCGGCGAGGATCTCCATCAATGCCAGCATCGACAGCGGCGTCTGGTGCGCCGGCTTGATCACACTGGTGCACCCCGCGGCGATCGCCGGCCCGAGCTTGCGGGTCCCCATCGCCATCGGGAAGTTCCACGGCGTGATCAGCAGGCACGGACCCACCGGCTGCTTGGTGATCAGGAACCGCGCGTTGCCGGCCGGCGCGGTCTGGTACCCGCCGTCGATGCGCAACGCCTCCCCGGAGAAGTGCCGGAAGAACTCTGCCGCGTACGCGATCTCGCCGCGCGCCTCCGCCAGCGGCTTGCCCATCTCCAGCGTCATCAGCAACGCCAGCTCGTCGACCCGCTCCGTCAAGAGCCGGTACGCCGTCATCAGCAGGTCGGACCGTTCCCGTGGCGACGTACGCGCGAAGTCCGCCTGCGCGGCCACCGCGGCGTCGAGGGCCGCGCGACCGTCCGCCGGCGATGCGTCGGCGACCGCGCAGAGCACCGCACCGGTGGACGGATCGACCACGTCGAACGTCGCACCGCCGGTCGCGTCGGTCCATTTGCCGTCGATGAACAACCGCTTCTCGACCGCCCGGACCACGGTGGACTCGTCCATCTGCACCCCTTCACCGGCCTCAACTGCTGAGATACGCTGATTGTCAACAATCCTACAGCTCCGGAGAGAAGAGGGAAGTCCCGTGGCCGAGCTCTCGCAGATCCTCAAACAGGCAACCGGCGTGGTCGCGGCCCGCGGCCAGGGCGTGCAGTTGTTCGACGAGGACGACCGCCGGTACCTGGACTTCACCGCCGGCATCGGCGTCACGTCGACCGGGCACTGCCATCCACGGGTGGTGGCCGCCGCCCAGGAGCAGGTCGGCCGGATCATCCACGCGCAGTACACGACCGTCATGCACCGCCCGCTGCTCACGCTGGTCGACCGGCTCGGCGAGGTACTCCCCCGCCACCTCGACCGGATGTTCTTCGCGAACTCCGGCAGTGAAGCGATCGAAGCGGCCCTCCGGCTCACCCGCCAGGCAACCGGACGGCCGAACGTGATCGTCTTCCACGGCGGCTTCCACGGCCGCACCGTCGCGGCCGCGTCGATGACCACCTCCGGCACCAAGTTCCGCTCCGGGTTCAGCCCGCTGATGGCAGGCGTCCACGTGTCACCGTTCCCGGACCCGGGCCACTTCGGCTGGCCGGTCGAGCAGGCGACCGACTTCGCGCTCAGCCAGCTGGACTACGTACTGCAGACGTTGAGTACGCCGGCCGACACCGCGGCGTTCTTCGTCGAGCCCGTCCTCGGCGAGGGCGGCTATGTCCCTGCGAACGAACGGTTCTTCGCCGGCCTGCGCGAACGTGCCGACGCGCACGGCATCCTGCTGGTCGTCGACGAGGTCCAGACCGGCTTCGGGCGGACCGGCAAGTTCTGGGGCGGCAATCACTTCGGCTCGCACCCGGATGTGCTGGTGACCGCGAAGGGTCTGGCCTCGGGCTTCCCGTTGTCCGCGATCGCCGCGCCGGCGGAGTTGATGGAGAAGGCCTGGCCCGGTTCGCAGGGCGGTACGTACGGCGCGAACGCGGTCGCCTGCGCCGCAGCGCTCGCCACCCTCGACGTGATCCAGGACGAGGGCCTCGTGCAGAACTCGGCCGAGCGCGGCGCCCAACTGAAGCAGGCGCTGCAGTTGGTCGCGGACAAGCACGACCAGATCACTGACGTTCGTGGGCTCGGGCTGATGATCGGCAACGAGTTCCGGGACGCGGACGGCAAGCCCGACGCCGCGACCGCAACCGCCGTACAGCAAGAAGCCGCACGCCGCGGCCTGTTGCTGCTCACGTGTGGTGCGTGGGGTCAGGTCGTACGGTTCATCCCCGCACTGGTCGTCTCCCCCGACGAGGTCGACGAAGCAGCGGGCCTCTGGTCCGACGCCGTATCTAAAGTCCTCGGCTGACAACGCGAACGACCCGCGTTCACCGATGTGAACGCGGGTCGTTCGTTTGTTCAGGCCTTGGCGGGCGCCGGTTCCAGCGCGACCGGTGGCGGGGCGTCCTCGGTTCCCGGGATCTCGGTGCCGTTGATCGGGCACCGCGACGTCTCCGGCACCCTGGCCAGCGCGAGCGCACCGACCACGCAGGCCGCCATCATGTAGTACGCCGGGACGAGCGAGTCGCCGGTCTTCGCGGTCAGCCAGTCGTTGACCGCGGGCGCCGTACCGCCGAACAGCGACGTCGACACGTTGTACGCGATCGCGAACCCGGCGTACCGGACGTGCGTCGGGAACATCGCCGGGAACGTCGCCGAGATCGTCGCGAGCTGCGGCACGTACAGCAGGCCCAGCACCGCGAAGCCGACGATCGCGCCCAGCAGGTTCGTCCCCATCAGCAGGAACATCGGTACGCCGAACACGAACAGCCCGGCCAACGATGCCCACCACAACGGTTTTCGCCCGAGCCGGTCGGACGCGCGGCCGGCGAACGGGACGAACACCATCATCGCGAGCATGCCGATGATCGGCACGATCAGCGACTTGTCCGCACTCAGGCCGATCTGTTTCTCCAGATAGGTCGGCATGTAGGTGAGCAGCGTGTAGTTCACCACGTTCAGCGCGATCACCATGCCGCCGAGGCGCAGGATCGGCGCCCAGTACCCGGACAGCAGGTCCTTGAACTGGGTCGCGGTCTCCTCCTCCTTCTGGCCCTTGGCCTCGAGTTCGCGGAAGACCGGCGTGTCCTCGAGCCGGGACCGCAGGTAGACGCCGATCAGGCCGAGCGGCGCGGCGACCAGGAACGGCAACCGCCAGCCCCACGCGTGCATCTTCTCGTCACCGAGGACGAGCGAGAAGCCGAGCATCAGCAGGGCTCCGAGCGAGAACCCGGACAGCGTGCCGAACTCCAGGAAGCTCCCGAGGAACCCGCGCTTGCGGCTCGGCGCGTACTCGGCCATGAAGGTCGCGGCGCCGCCGTACTCGCCGCCGGTCGAGAAGCCCTGGATCATCCGCAGCAGGACGAGCAGTACCGGCGCCCAGTAGCCGATCGTGTGGAAGGACGGGACCAGACCGGCGAACAGGGTCGCGCCGGACATCATCAGGATCGTGATCGCCAGCACGTGTTTGCGGCCGAGCCGGTCGCCGAGCGGGCCCCAGACCAGGCCGCCGAGCGGGCGGACCAGGAACGAAACGGCGAACGTCATCAGCGCCAGCAGGGTCTGGCTCTGGGTATCGCCGGGGAAGATCGCGGCCGAGATGTACGTCACGCCGTAGGCGTAGATGCCGTAGTCGAACCACTCCGTGGCATTTCCGATCGCCGACGCGGCGATCGCCTTCTTCAGAACTCCGGGCGGTTGCTCCTGTTCGGTCGGACTCACGGGCGGACTTTCGGGCGGACTCGGTGGGCCGTCCTGGGGCCGCGGCTGCGGGCTCGCTGGCGGCTGGCTCTCGGCGTCCACGATTTCCTCCTGTCGTCTTTACGGCCTCACCCGTGTGCCCCACCCGCCAAATCCCACACGTCCATGCCAGGTCGTAGTTTTGTTGACAATCCGAAGGTTAACCATGTGCATTCGTGAACCACAAGGAGTCGGAGAAGTTGGGTCAGACCGGGTCGGCGAGCGCGGCGAGCCCCGCGGTGATGACCGTGATGCCGAATTCGAAGCGCTCGTCCCCGGCGGCACCGGACGTCAACGGCCCAGCGAGGGCCACCACGAGCGGGAACCGGTCGGCCGGCTGTTCCGCCAGGAACGTCCGCAGACCGTTCACGAACGCCTCGACGTCCTCGGGCATCCAGTCCGACGCACTCTGCACCGTCTCCTCGAATGCGACAGCCGTCACGTACAGCGGAATCAGGTCGACGGCCCAGGCGGCGGCCTGATCCGGAAGGTTGCCGGCCTTCAGCAACGTGAGCATCCGCTCGGTGGTCTGCAGCGCCCGCTCCCCCACCGGCACGGCGCCGATCGCGGCCCGCGCCACGCCCGGGTTGGCCCGCATCGCCCGCAGCATCTCGCGCATCAGCGCCTTGAGCTGCTCCTGCCAGCGCGCCGGGTCCACCGGTTCGTCGAACACCATCTGCGCGTTGGCCCGCTCGACCAGCAGCTGGTCGAGCTCGCGCTTGTTCGCCACGTGGGCGTACAGCGACGCCGGCCCGGTCCGGAGTTCCTGCGCCACCTTGCGCATCGAGACCGCGTCGTACCCGTCCTTGCGCAGCACCGCCATCGCGGCGTCGACGATCCGCTCCCGGGTGAGCGGCGCCTTGCGCTCGCGGACGGGCTTGGCGGGGGTGATCGGCTGCCACGGGGATTGACTCATGCGATCACTGTAGCGAACACCGTACTTGACACGAACATCGTTCGCGCGTAGAACAGTGTTCGTCAACGAACACCGTTCGAAATCATCTGAGGGGGCCAACGATGAGCACCACACTCGAGAACTCACCAGAAACCACGACCACCCCACGCGGTACGCCGTACCGCTGGCGCTGGTTCGTGCTCGCGA
Organism: Kribbella sp. NPDC004536; assembly: GCF_042873835.1. NCBI lineage: Bacteria > Bacillati > Actinomycetota > Actinomycetes > Propionibacteriales > Kribbellaceae > Kribbella > Kribbella sp. NPDC004536. The sequence continues at coordinate 207,658 of NZ_JBIALY010000005.1, forward strand.
CGATCCTGATCGCCGAGATCATGGACCTCGTCGACGCGACGATCGTGAACATCGCGGCGCCGTCGATCCGCGCCGAGCTCGGCGGCTCGGAGTCGGCGATGCAATGGATGCTGGCCGGCTACACGCTGGCGTTCGCGATCGGCCTGATCACCTTCGGCCGGCTCGGCGACCTGGTCGGCCGCCGCCGGTTGTTCGTGATCGGCGCCCTCGGGTTCACGGTCGCGTCCGCGGTCTGCGGACTGGCCACCAGCCCGGAACTGCTGATCGGCAGCCGGGTCGCGCAGGGCCTGCTCGGCGCGGTGATGATCCCGCAGGGCTTCGCGATCGCGAAGTCCGTCTTCCCGCCGGACGAACTCGGTAAGGCGTTCGGCATGTTCGGCCCGGTGATGGGACTGTCCGCGGTCGCGGGCCCGATCCTGGCCGGCGTACTGATCGACGCCAACTGGTTCGGCGCCGGCTGGCGGACGATCTTCTTCATCAACGTCCCGATCGGCATCGCGGCACTGGTCGGCGCGCTGCGCTTCATGCCCGAGGTCAAGACACCCGGCGCCACCCGGCTCGACACGATCGGCGTGCTGCTGGTCAGCGCGGCGTCGGGTCTGCTGATCTACCCGCTCGTGCAGGGCCGCGAGCTCGGCTGGCCGTTGTGGACAATCCTCATGCTGGCCAGTTCACTCGTCGTCTTCGCGCTGTTCGGCTGGCGGGAGCGCCGGTCCGGTAACCCGGTCATCGACCCGTCGTTGTTCCGCAACCGCGGGTACGTCGCCGGCCTCGGCGTGATCACCACGTTCTTCCTTGCGATGAACGGGTTCATGCTGGTCTTCAACCTGTTCACCCAGCTCGGTCTGCACTACAGCCCGCTGAAGGCCGGCCTCGCGATGGTGCCGTTCTCCCTCGGCATCGCGATCGGCGCGCCGGTGTCGGGCGCAGCCCTCGCGCCGAAGCTCGGCCGCAAGGCGCTGCAGCTCGGCGTCGCGGTGATGACGGTGGCGATGGCCGGCGTCTGGTTCACCCTGCACACCTACGGCGATGCCACCACCATCTGGAACCTGGTCCCCGCGACTCTTGCCACCGGCATCGGCGCCGGGATGGTCTTCGCGCCGCTGTTCGACATCATCCTGGCGTCCGTCGACGACCAGGCCGCGGGGTCGGCGTCCGGCGTACTGACCGCCATGCAGCAGTACGGCGGAGCGATCGGTGTCGCCGTGATCGGCACGATCTTCTTCCAGCTGCTGCCGACCCACGCGTTCCTGGGTGCCACCAAGACCTCGGTCCTGGTCGCGATCGGGTTGTTCGTCGTCAGCCTCGCGGTGACGTACCTACTCCCGAAGCGGGCCCGGGAGGAGAGCGTCAGTCACGGCTGACGAACCCCTCCTTCACCAACCAGTCCATGGCGACGTCGGCGGGCTCACGCCCCTCGACGTCGACCTGGGCGTTCAGGTCGATCAGTACGGGATCCGTGAGCTTGTCGGTCACCGGCTGGAACAGGTCGCGCAGCTGCGGGTACTTGTCCAGCACCTTCTTGCTGATCACCGGCGCCACGTTGTACGCGGGGAAATACTTCTTGTCGTCCTGGAGTACGACCAGGTCGAGCGACTTGATCCGCCCGTCGGTCGTGAAGATCTCCCCGAACCGGCAGTCCCCGTGGCTGGTCGCCGCGTAGACCGCGCCGGTGTCCAGGGTCCGGACGTTGTTCCGCGGTACGCCGGAACCGATCGGGATCCCGTAGTGCTTGAGCATCGGCTCGAACCCGTCGTTGCGGTTCGCGAACTCCGACTCGACGCAGAACGTGCGCTCCTTCACCGGCAGCGACTGCACCTGCGACAGCTTGGTGACGTGCAGCCGGTCGGACTCCTTCCGGGTCATCGCGAAGCCGTAGCTGTTGTTCATCGGCGCGGGCTTCAGCCAGATCAGCCCGTACTTCGCCGCGTCCTCCTTGGCCACCGCGTCGTACTGCTGCTGCTTGTCCGGGATCCCGCTGTCGTGGCCGAGGTACGAGATCCACGCCGTGCCGGTGTACTCCCAGGCCATCTGGATCTGGTCCTGGAGCATCGCCTGCCGGGACGTGTCGCTGCCCGGCATGTTGGTCAGGTCGTGCACGTTCGCGCCGGCCGAGCGCATCAGGATCGCCGCGATCTTGCCGAGGATCAGCTGTTCCTGGAAGCTCTTCGACCCGACGCCGATCGTCAGCCCGTCGAGGCTCTGCACCGATCGCAGCTGGCCTTGCAGCGCACCGGTCGGTACGAAGCCGCCGCTGGTACCGAGACCGCAGCCGGACAGGACCAGAAGGAGGGCGGTCGCTGCCGCCGTCAGCCGCTTCATTCGAGGCCTCTCGGTCGGGTCACTTCTTCGAGTACGCGGCCCGCCCAGTCGATCAGCAACGCGAGCGCGCCGACGAGGATCGCGCCGCTGATCAGTACGGGGTAGCGCAGCAGGCGGATGCCGGTCGTGATCAGGCTGCCGAGTCCTCCCGCGTCGATGAACGTCGCGAGCGTCGCCGTACCGACGACCAGCACCAGCGCGGTACGGATGCCGGCCATGATCACCGGGACCGCGAGCGGCAGTTCGATCCGGCCGAGGACGGCCAGACTCGACATGCCCATGCCGCGCCCGGCCTCGACCAGCGTGCTGTCGACACCTTGCAGGCCGACGATCGTGTTCCGCAGTACCGGCAGGATCGCGTACAGGCAGAGGGCGACGATCGCGGTCCAGAAACCGAAACCGAGCCAGATCGCGAGCAGCACGATCAGGCCGATCACCGGCGCTGCCTGGCCGGCGTTCGCCACCGCGACCACGACCGGCGCGGCCCGGCGGGACCGCGGCCGGGTCAGCATGATGCCGAGCGGTACGGCGATGAGCAGCACGATGATCGTGGCGACCACGGTCAGCTTCAGGTGCTGGAAAGTCAACTGTGCCACGAGTTTCCACTCCAGCTGGCGCTGCTCGATCGAGTCGAGCTCGGCCTGCGAGCGCCAGATCGCCCACGCCCCGACCACGATCGCGACGAACAGCGGCTGGCCGACGAGCAACCCCAACGTCGGCCGCCGCGCCCGGCTCGTCGCGAGCCCGGCCGCGGCCGCCTTCGCGTCGGCCCGGTTGTCCCGTCGCTGCAGGTCAGGGCCGGTGTCCAGGGTGGTCACAGCGCGACCTCGTCCCCTTGCTCTTGCTGACCGTTGCCGTCCTGGATCCGGGCGAGCACGGCCTGGAAGTCCACGACACCGAGGTACTCGTCGCGCCGGCCGGTGACGACTGCGCGGCCGTGGCTCGACATCAGCATCCGGTCGAGTGCGTCGTTCAGCGTCGCGCGCCGGTCGATCGTCACCAGGTCGGTGTCCTCGTCCGGAACCGGCACGTTGTCGATCTCCGACAGATCGGTGGTCCACATCCAGTCGACCGGACGCCGCCGGCTGTCGAGCACCACGACGCAGTCGTCGCCTGCCTGCGTCGCGGCCCGCAGTACGGCGGGGGCCGGGTCGCCGACCTCCGCGACCGTCCGCTCGTTCAGCTCGAGCTCGTTCACCCGGCTCAGCGTGAGCTGCTTCAGCGCGGCGCCCGCGCCGACGAAGTCCGCGACGAACCGGTTCGCCGGGTTCGCCAGGATCGCCTCCGGGGTGTCGTACTGGGCGATGTTCGCGCCCTCGGTCAGGATCAGGATCCGGTCGCCGAGCTTCACCGCCTCGTCGAAGTCGTGGGTGACGCAGACGATCGTCTTGCGCAACTCCTCCTGGATGCTGAGCAGTTCGTCCTGCAGCCGCTGCCGGGTGATCGGGTCGACCGCGCCGAACGGCTCGTCCATCAGGATCACCGGCGGGTCGGCGGCCAGCCCGCGGGCGACGCCGACCCGCTGCTGCTGCCCGCCGGACAGCTCCCGCGGGTAGCGGTCGCGGTACCGGGCCGGGTCGAGGCCGACGAGTTCGAGCAGTTCGTCGACGCGTTCGGCCGTCCGGCGCTTGTCCCAGCCGAGCAGCCCGGGGACCAGCGCGATGTTCTGCGTCACGGTCATGTGCGGGAACAGGCTGCCGCCCTGGATCACGTACCCGATCCGGCGCCGCAGGTCGTCGTCGTCCTGCTTGCCGATGTCCTCGCCGCCGATCCGGATACTGCCCGACGTCGGCTCGATCAGCCGGTTGATCATCTTCAGCGAGGTGGTCTTGCCGCAGCCGGACGGGCCGACGAACATCACGATCTCGCCGGCCGGGATGTGCAGGGTGAGGCCGTCGACGGCTGCTTTCTTCTGGCCCGGGTACCGCTTGACGACATCGGTCAACTCGATGTCGACGCCGCTGACTTCAGGTTCGGATTCAGGCACGGATACCCCTCGAGGTGGTCAGGCGGCCGACGAGCAGCAGCATGGCGTCCAGGATCAGAGCGAGCAGGACGACGCCGATCGTGCCGACCAGCGCCGAGTTGAGAGCGTTCTTGCCACCGATCTGGGTCAGGCCGGTGAAGATGAAACTGCCCAGGCCGGGCCCGAGCACGTACGCCGCGATCGCCGCGATCCCCATCGACATCTGCGCCGAGACGCGGACGCCGGCCAGGATCACCGGCCAGGCCAGCGGGATCTCGATCCGGAGCAGGGTCCGGATCGCACCCATGCCCATGCCGCGGGCCGACTCGATCAGCGTCGCGTCGACACCTGCCAGGCCGACGACCGCGTTCCGCAGGATCGGCAGGCAGGCGTAGAAGGTGACCGCAACGACGGAGGTCGCCGTACCGATGCCGGCCACCGGGATCATCAGCCCGAGCAGGGCGAACGACGGAATGGTCAGACCGACCGCGCTGACCGCGCCGGCCAGGGCCGCGATCCGCGGGTTGCGGTGCACGACGACTGCCAGGCCGACCGCGATCACGGTGGCCAGCAGCACGCACTGGATCACCAGGCTCAGGTGCTGGTAGCTCTGATAGAGCAACTGCGAGTGACGCTCAGTTATGTAGTCCCACACGCGGGCACAGGTACCCAACAAGCGTTCGCTTACACATCCGTACGGTCGCTACCGAAGTCCGGACAGGCCGAAGCCCCTGGTCACCGCGACGGTGACCAGGGGCTTCGGTGTGGCTCAGTTGAACGAGTCGCCGCAGGCGCAGGAGCCGGTGGCGTTCGGGTTGTCGATCGTGAAGCCCTGCTTCTCGATCGTGTCGACGAAGTCGATCGTCGCACCCTTCAGGTACGGCGCGCTCATCCGGTCGGTGACAACACTCACACCGCCGAAGTCGGCCACCACGTCGCCGTCGAGCTGACGCTCGTCGAAGAACAGCTGGTACCGCAGCCCGGAGCACCCACCCGGCTGAACGGCGACCCGCAGCGCAAGGTCGTCGCGGCCTTCCTGGTCGAGCAGCGCCTTCACCTTGGAGGCGGCTCCGTCGGTGAGGAGAACACCCGTAGCTACGGCCTGCTCGGTCTGCGCTTCAGTCATCCCTGACTCCAGTCATCTACTCAAGTGCCTACGCACGAACCCCGTCGGCACGGAAGTCTCTTGTCAACACAGGACAACAGCCGTCGTCCCGCGCTCATTCCCATGGTCGCACACCAATTTCACAGATCAACCATCCTGGTCGGAGGCTGATCACCGCGCCCGGACGCGGAGGTGACGCACGGTCAGCGCGCCCAGGTCCGGGCGACGCGTTCCGCGACCGTGGCCAAGGAGCCGTGCGGGTCGGCGAACGCCTGCTCCTCACCGACCGCGTCCACCAGCGCGTACGCGGACTCGACACCCATCGACCGCATCTCGCGGGACCCGATCAGGACCTTCCCGGCGAGTACGACGCACGGCCGCATCGCGTCGTTCGCGACCTTCGCGACACCGGCGATCACCTTGCCATCGCGGGACTGGAAGTCGAACGCGCCCTCACCGCTGATCACCAGGTCGACCTGGGACGCCTTCTCCTTCAACCCGGTCAGCTCGGCGACCAGGTCGATCCCGGACACCCGCTCCGCGCCGAGGAGCAGCAGCGCGTACCCGAGCCCGCCCGCGGCGCCCGCACCCTTCTGGTCCGCGGTCTTCCGGTCGGCCAGCTCCGCGAAGTGCGTCAACCAGCCGTCGACCTCAGGCTTCCGTTCGTCCGTGATCCCCTTCTGCGACCCGAACACATTCGTGGCACCGCGCAGCCCGAGCATCGGGTTCTCGACATCACTCGCCGCGACGAACTCGATCCCTTCCACACGCTCACGAGCCGGACCCAGGTCAACGGAGGTAAGCCCGGCAAGCCCAGCCGCACCGGCGTCCAGCCGGCCGGACCCACGGGCCGCGCCGGCGCCCGGCTCACCCGGTCCGGCGCTCACGGCGGCGTCCGGCTCACCTGGTCCGGCGGTCGCGGCGGCGTCCGGCTCCTGTGATTCGGCGGTCGCTGCGGCGTCCGGCTCCACTGATTCGGCGGTCGCTGCGGCGTCCGGCTCCACTGATTCGGCGGTTGCGCCGAGGGCGGCGAGGAGGCCGGCGCCGGCGTCGTTCGTGCCGGAGCCGCCGAGGCCCAGGATGATGCGCTTCGCGCCGGCGTCCACGGCCGCGGTGATCAGCTGGCCGACGCCGTACGTCGACGCGTCCTCGGGCCGCCGGTTCTTCGGCTCCACCAGGTGCAACCCGCACGCCTGCGCGGTCTCGACGTACGCCGTCTCCCCCGCCAGCAGCACGGTCGCCGGCGTCTCCTCGCCGAGCGGCCCGCGGACCGTGACCGAGAGGAGCTTCCCGTCGACAACCGCGGACAGTACGTCGATGAACCCGGGCCCGCCATCGGCCATCGGCGCCACCAGCACCGTCGCCTCCGGGTCGCGCCGCCGCCACCCCTCCTCGATCGCCGCCGCAGCCTCCACAGCCGTCAACGTCCCCGCGAACTTGTCCGGCGCAATCAGAATCCGCATGCGCACATCCTCCCCCACCCCGCCCGCATCCCCCGCGCCCGTCCACGAACCTAAGGACAGGACGTAGTCATGTACGCATACGCCGCCGCCCGCCTGAACACCTGGCCACCCCGCCCCGATCACCCGGCACCTCCTGTCGTTAAGCCCCCGACCCGGTTAGATCATCGGCATGAAATCGATCCTGTTCGCGCTGCGGGTGAGCGACCTGGAGCGGTCGCTCGCCTTCTACGCCAAGGTCGGGTACATCAACCTCGGCAAGGTCCCGTTCGACGACGGCTCCAGCCTGGTCTGGCTGCGGCTGCCCGCCGAGGACTCGGTGTCCCTCGAACTCGTCCACCGCCCCGCCGACGGCCCGGTCGAGATCCGCGGCTTCGAACACTTCGCCATCGAGGTCGACACGCTCGCCGCCGCGGTCGAGCGCCTGACCGCGGCCAGCCTGACTCCCGGCGAACCGGTGCATCACGGACCCGAGGGCCCCAAGACGTCGTGGCTCGTAGACCCGGACGGCTACCGGTTGGAACTGGTCGAGTGGCCACCCGGCGGCCCGCCGGTACCTGAGGCGTGACCACACGCGCGGACACGGCCTGAGGCCGGAGGGGTCAGGGGCGGAGGAGGCGGCGGAGGACTAGGGCGAGTACGGCGCCGATCAGGTACGGCGCGGCGCGTCTGGCGAGCATCGGGAGCACGGTGGTGCCGAGGTCCAGGGCCGGCGGCTCGTCCTCGATGACGGAGGTACGCGCGTTGGTGGTTGTCGGCGGGCTCTCGGGCTTCTCCGGGCTCGGTTGCTCCTCCGATGCGTCCGGGGTTTGGAGTTTGGTTTTCAGGCAGGCCGTGAATTGGTCGAGGAGTTTGTTCGAGACGTCTTGGATCAGGCCGCGGCCGAACTGGGCGGGGCGGCCGGTGATGGTCAGGTCGGTGTCGACAGTGACCTCGGTGGTGTTGTCGGACGTACCGGTCAGTCGCGTGGTGACGTGGGCGGTTGCCGTGCCGTTGCCGCGGCGGTCCTTGCCCTTGGCCTCGATGACGGCCGCGTGGGCGGACTCGTCCCGTTCGAGGAACGTGCCGGTGCCGGAGTACTGCAGCGACACCGGGCCGAGCTTCACCTTGCACGTCCCGGTGAAGTCGTCGCCCTCGTACGACGTCAGGGTGGCGCCGGGGAAGCACGGCACCACCCGTTCGAGGTCGTTGAACGCGGCCCACGTCTGCTCGAGCGGAGCCGGTACGACGAACTTGTGCTCCAGCTTCACGCGGTACCTGCCGCTGCCAGCACCGCGCGCCGGGTGAGTACGGTCGCCAGGTGCCGGCGGTAGTCCGCGTCGCCGTTGCTGTCGGTCACCGGAGACGTCCCGTCCGCCGCTCGCTCAGCCGCAGACCGTACGGCGTCCGCGGTGGCGGGCTGCCCCACCAGAGCCGCCTCGACCGCCGTCGCCCGCACCGGGGCCGGGCCCATGTTGCCGAGCCCGACCCGCGCCTCGGCGATCCGGTCGCCGTCCAGCCGTACCGCCGCGGCGACCGACACGATCGACCAGCCCTGCGCGACCCGGTTGAACTTCTCGTAGTGCGCGCCCCACCCGGTGTACTTCGGCACCCGCACCTCGACCAGCAACTCGTCCTCGGCCAGCGCCGTACTGAACACGCCCTGGAAGAACTCCGGCGCCGCCACGGTACGGGTACCGTCCGCGCCCGCGATCACGAACGACGCGTCCAGCGCGACCGCCACCGCCGGCAGGTCCGCCGCCGGATCCGCGTGCGCCAGCGACCCGCCGAACGTCCCGCGGTGCCGGATCTGCGGATCCCCGACCGTTGCCGTTGCCAACGAAATCAGCTGGGCGTGTTCGCGGACCAGCGGATCGGCCTGCACCGTGCTGTGCGGCGTCATCGCACCGATCACCAGCGCGTCGCCGTCGTCGCGGATCCCGCGCAGGTCGTCGATCTTGCCGAGGTCGACGATCGTCTCGGGCGCCGCGAGCCGCAGCCGCAACGCCGGCATCAGGCTCTGCCCGCCCGCGAGCACCTTCGCGTCGGAGTGCTCACGCAGCAACCCCAGCGCCTCGTCGACGGTCGTGGGCGCGTAGTAGTCGAACGCTGCCGGGATCATGACTGCGCCCCTTCCTGGATCGCCTTCCACACCCGGTACGGCGTACACGGCATCGGCACGTCCGTGACCCCCAGCGGCCGGAGTGCGTCGACGATCGCGTTGACGACAGCCGGCGTCGACGCGATCGTGCCCGCCTCGCCGACACCCTTCACGCCGAGCTGGTTGGTGGTCGACGGCGTCTCGGTCCGCGCGGTCTCGAAGTCCGGCAGATCAGGTGCCGCAGGCAACGTGTACTGGTCGAACGAACCGGTCACCAGCGTGCCCGACTCGTCGTGCACCGCCTCCTCGAACAGCGCCTGCGCGATGCCCTGCGCGAGCCCGCCGTGCACCTGCCCTTCGACGATCAGCGGGTTCACCACCACACCGATGTCGTCCACACAGACGTACGACCGCAACTTCGTCGCCCCGGTCTCGGTGTCGACCTCGACCGCGCACAGGTGCGTACCGTGCGGGAACGAGAAGTCCTCCGGGTCGAGCGTCGCGTCCGCGTCCAGACAACCCTCGGCAGACCCGTCGAGCTTGTGTCCCTGGAACACCGCGAAAGCCAGCTCGGCCATCGTCATGCCCGCATCCGTACCGCGGACGCCGTACCGCCCGGCCGAGAACTCCAGGTCGTCGGCGTTCGCCTCCAGCAGCTGCGCTGCGATCGGCTTGGCCTTCTCGATCACCTTGTCGGCGGCCGCCAGTACCGCCATCCCGCCGACGGTCAGCGACCGCGACCCGTACGTGTCGAGCCCGCGTACGGCGACCTGCGTGTCGCCGTGCAGTACTTCGACGTCCTCGAACGCCACGCCCAACCGGTCCGCGACCAGCTGGCTCCACGCGGTCTCGTGGCCCTGCCCGTGCGGGCTCGTCCCGGTGACAACCTCGACCTTGCCGGTCGGCAGCACCCGGATCGCCGCGTGTTCCCAGCCGCCGCCGACGTAACCCATCGAGCCGAGCCAGCGCGACGGCGCCAGGCCGCACATCTCGGTGAACGTCGACACGCCGATCCCGAGCTGCACCGGGTCGCCGGACGCGCGGCGCTCGGCCTGCTCCTTGCGCAGGTCGTCGTACCGGAAGAGTTCGCGGGCCTTCGCGGTCGCGGCCTCGTAGTTGCCGGAGTCGTAGCGCAGCCCGGAGATCGTCGAGAACGGGAACTCCTCGTGCTTGATCCAGTTCCGCTCGCGGATCTCCAGCGCGTCGACGCCGACCCGCGCGGCCAGCTCGTCCATCAGGCGTTCGATCGCGTACGTCGCCTCGGGCCGGCCGGCGCCGCGGTACGCGTCGGTCCACGTCTTGTTCGTGAACACGTTCGTGATGCCGAGGTGGTACGCCGGGAACTTGTAGATGCCGTTGTACATGAACGCGCCGAGCAACGGGATCGCCGACGTGACCAGGCCGAGGTACGCGCCCATGTCGGCGGTCAGTTCGACCTTCAGCCCGGTGACCGTGCCGTCGGCGTTCGCGGCGAGCGTGAGCTGCTGCCACTGGTCCCGGCCGTGGTGCGCGGCCATCAACGACTCGGACCTGGTTTCGCTGTACTTACAGGGCTTCCCGGTCCGGCGGGCCGCGATCACCGTGAGGACTTCCTCCGGCGTGAACTGCAGCTTGCCGCCGAACCCGCCACCGACGTCCGGTGCGATCACCCGGATCTTGCTCTCCGGGATCCCGAGCACGAGCGAGATGAAGATCTTCACGAAGTGCGGTACCTGCGTCGACGACCAGACCGTCATCTGCTCGGTGGTCGGATCGACGACGATCGACCGCGGTTCCATGAACGCCGGGATCAGCCGCTGCTGCCGGAACTCCCGCTCGATCACGACGCCGCCGTCGCCGGCGGCCGCGATCGCCGCCTCGACGTCGCCGCCGGTCCCGGACTCGGCCGAGTCGTACGCCCAGACTGCGGACACGTTCGTCCCGAGGTCCGGATGCGCGAGCACCTCGTCACGGGCCGCGGCCTTCAGTTCGAGGGCGGGTGGCAGTTCCTCGTAGTCGACGTCCACCAGGTCGGCGGCGTCGTTCGCCTCGGCGGCGGTGCGGGCGATCACCATCGCTACGATCTCGCCGGCGAACGCGACCCGGTCGACGGCCATCGACGGGTGCGGCGGCGCCTTCTGGTCGGGTACGACGGCCCACGCGTTCGGCAGTGCGCCTTGTTCCTCGGCGATGTCGGCGCCGGTGATCACGGCGACCACTCCGGTCGCGGCCTTCGCGGCGGAGGTGTCGATCGCGGTGATCCGCGCGTGCGCGAACGGGCTGCGCACCATCGCGAGGTGCTGCATGCCGGGCAGCACGATGTTGTCGGTCCAGCGGGTGCGGCCGGTGATCAGCCGGGCGTCCTCCTTGCGCCGGCGGGCCTTGCCGACCTCGGCGGTGGGACGTTCCTCGGTGGTGGTCACTGGGCACCTCCCGCCGCGGCGCGTACTGCCTTCACGATGTTCTGGTAGCCGGTGCAGCGGCACAGGTTGCCTTCGATCCCGAGCCGGATGTCGTCGTCGGTCGGGTTCGGATTGTCGGCCAGCAGGTCGATCGACTGCATGATCATCCCCGGCGTGCAGTAACCGCACTGCAGGGCGTGGTTCTCGTGGAACGCCTGCTGCATCGGATGCAACTGGCCGTTGGTCGCGAGCCCCTCGATCGTGGTGACCTCGTGCCCGTCGGCCTGCACCGCGAGCAGCGAACAGGACTTCACGCTCCGGCCGTCCAGGTGGACCGTGCAGGCGCCGCAGTTGCTGGTGTCGCAACCGACCACGGTGCCCGTCTTCCCCAGTTGCTCGCGCAGATAGTGCACGAGCAGCGTGCGCGGCTCCACCTCGTCCGTGAAGCTGCTTCCGTCGACCTTCACCGTGATCCGGGTCATCGCCCCGCCTCCAGATGTCAGCACTCGCCGTACTTTCGATCCTGCTCCTGATCAGTTCCCGGCCACAAGGTTCAGTGGTGGATCGGACCCGCGGCCGAGGAAAGTCGTTGCCCCGCACCTCCCCAGCGCTGCGCGATGATCTCGGCCGCGATGCTCACCGCGGTCTCCTCCGGGGTGCGCGCGCCGAGGTCGAGGCCGATCGGGCTGGCCAGCCGGGCGACCTCGGCATCGCTCAAACCCGCCTCACGCAAGCGTTTCAGCCGGTCGTCGTGCGTCCGCCGCGATCCCATCGCGCCGATGTAGGCGACCTGCGGCAGCCGCAGCGCGACCTCCAGCAGCGGTACGTCGAACTTCGGGTCGTGGGTCAGTACGCAGATCACCGTACGGTCGTCGATCCGGCCGGCCGCGGCCTCACCGGACAGGTACCGGTGCGGCCAGTCGACGATCACCTCGTCGGCGAAGGGGAACCGGGACGCCGTCGCGAACACCGCGCGCGCATCGCACACCGTCACCCGGTAGCCGAGGAACGAGCCGAGTCGCGCAACCGCAGCTGCGAAGTCGATCGCGCCGAACACCAGCAGCCGCGGCACCGGTGCGTACGACGAGACGAAAACGCGCATGCCTTCGCCACGTCGTTGCCCGTCCGGCCCGTACTCCAACGTCTCGGTCCGGCCGTTCGCGAGCAGCCCACGCGCGTCGTCGACGATCGCATCGTCCGCACGTTCCGAACCGACGCTGCCTGCCTGTCCGTCCGGACGGACGATCACCCGCCGCCCGATCCGCGCCGGATCCGGATGCGCCACCACCGTCGCGATCGCGACCGGCCGGCCTTCGGCGATGTCCGCCGCGACCTCGCCCAGCTCCGGGAACGTCGTCCGGTCGACCTTCTCCACGAACACGTCGAGGATCCCGCCACACGTCAGCCCGACCGCGAACGCCGACTCGTCGCTCACGCCGTACCGCTGCAGCACCGGCTCGCCGGACGCCAGGATCTCCTCGCCGAGCTGGTACACCGCACCCTCGACGCAACCGCCCGACACGCTGCCGACCGCCTCCAGTCCGGGGCCGACCAGCATCACCGCACCGGGTGGCCGCGGCGCCGACTGGAACGTCGCGACAACGGTGCCCACGGCAACCGATTCGCCGGCTTCCCACCAGGTCAGCAACCGGTCGAGCACGTCACGCATCGGCCACCACCTCCAAGAGCTGCACGAAACTGGCCAGGCTGTGCCCGGCGACGAGATCGTCCAGGTGCGGCAGGACGGCGACGATCCCGGACTGCACAGGTTCGTACCCGGGCTTGCCGCGATGCGGGTTCAGCCACACGACCCGGTGCGCCAGGCTCGCGAGCCGTTGCAACTGTGCGCCGAGGAGTGCCGCGTCGCCACGTTCCCAGCCGTCGCTGCACACGACGACGACCGCGCGTCGTGCCGTACCTCGTTGTCCCCAGCGGTCGAGGAAGACCTTCATCACCTCGCCCAGCCGGGTACCGCCCGACCAGTCGGGTACGACGTCGCCGGCGGCGCGGAGCGCGTACTCGGGGTCGCGGTGGCGCAGCGCCGGGGTGACCCGGGTGAGCCGCGTGCCGATCGTGAACACTTCGACTGTCCGCGGCGCCTGCTGGACCATCGTGTGCGCGAGCCGCAGCAGGCTGTCCGCGTACGGGCGCATCGATCCGGAGACGTCGATCAGTACGACGACGCGCCGTGGCCTGACGCCGCGGCGGCGGTAGTGGACGCGGGCCGGTTCGCCGACCTGGCGGAGCTGCGCGCGGAGCGTACGGCGCGGGTCGATCTCGCCGCGGTGCGACGGGCGACGGCGGTTCGCCCGTCGCAGCGGTGCGCGCGGGCGGAGGGTGCCGAACAGGCGGGCGAGCTCGGCGCGGTCGGCTGCCGACAACCCAGCGACGTCACGGTGCCGGAGGACTTCGGTCGTACTCGCGGAGACGTTGAGAGTGCGATCGCCGTCGTCGGCGCCGTCCTCCGCGGCGGATTCGAGGGCGGCTTGGACATTGGGTTGCGGGGTGTGGCTGGGGACGACGCCGCGGGTTCCGCGGTCGCCGGTGAACCAGGTTGCGAAGACCTCGTCGTACCGCGCGGTGTCGTCCGGGCCGCTGCAGAGCGCGGCGCGGCCGGCCCAGTAGACATCCGCAGTGAGAGTCGCGTCGAGCGACGCGACTGCTTGCAGGAAGAGGTGCACCCGGTCGGCCGTCACGGCAAGACCTGCATGCCGAAGCGCGGCGGCGAACCCGGCGAGCGCAAGATCCGGCGCAGGCTGCTCGGGTGCAGGCTGCTCGGGTGCATCAGGTGTCAGGCGCGTCATCGTCGTCAGCTCGCCAGCAGCCGGTCGAGCGACTCGCGGACGCGGTCGGTGTCCTCGCGGTACTTGAGGACGGCGCCCAACGTCGCGGCGGCGGTCTCGACGTCGAGTACGTCGGTGCCGAGCGCGTCGAGGGCGCGGGCCCAGTCGAGGGTCTCCGCGACCCCGGGCGGTTTGAGCAGGTCGAGGTCGCGCATCCGCTGGACCGATCGGGTGACCTGTTCGGCGAGGCGGGCGGAGACGCCGGGCAGCCGGGTGCGGACGATCTCGATCTCGCGGGCCAGGCCGGGGTGGTCGATCCAGTGGTACAGGCAGCGGCGTTTGAGCGCGTCGTGCACCTCACGGGTGCGGTTCGAGGTCAGTACGACGACCGGCGGGACGTTCGCGGTGATCGTGCCGAGCTCGGGGATCGTCACCTCGTACGTCGACAGAACCTCGAGCAGGAACGCCTCGAACTCGTCGTCGGCCCGGTCGATCTCGTCGACGAGGAGTACGGCGGGGCTCTCGCGCAGCGCACGCAGGACCGGGCGGGACAGCAGGAAGCGTTCGTCGAACAGGCTCTTCTCGACCTCTTCGACGGCCGCGTCCGAGCTGGTCGCCTCGACGGTCCGCAGGTGCAGGATCTGGCGCGGGAAGTCCCAGTCGTACAGGGCTTGGGACGCGTCGATGCCCTCGTAGCACTGCAGCCGGATCAGCTCGACGTCGAGCGCCTCCGCGATCGCCGCCGCGAGCGAGGTCTTGCCGGTGCCGGGCTCGCCTTCCAGCAGGAGTGGGCGGTGCAGGGCGAGCGCGAGATACCCGACCGTGGCCAAGCCCTCTCCGGCAAGGTATCCGGTCGCCCGCAGACGCTCGGCCAGCTCAGCCGCCGAGCCGACGGCACTCACTCCTTCAGCATTCACCTACTTCGCCACGTTGCCAACCCTGCCCCGGCAGGCCGCCGGCTTTCCGGAAACAATCCGTCGCCAGACGCCGAAAATGTTCCGCAAAGCTCAGTGGTGCCCCGGCGGCAACGCGTCGCCCGTGTCCACGTCGGCACCGTCGGCGACATCCGCACACTCGATCCGTTCGGCGTCGTGCGTCCGCAAGTACGTCCGCGCCCCTTCGTCACCGCGCGCCGAGGCGATCACCCCGTCCCAGTGCGCCCGCCCGATCACCACGGGATGCCCAGGCGCCCCGTCGTACGTCGCCCGCCGCAAAGTCTCAGTTCCCGCACCGTCCATCACCCGCCGCACAGCACCGACCGTCAACCCCGGAACATCCACCGGCACCACCACGACTGCATCGGACGAGCTGGGCCGGAGATGCGTGAGGCCTGCGCTGAGCGAGGCTCCCATGCCCTCCGCCCAGTCGGTTGCCTCGACTACCTCGACCGGTTCGGTGGTCAGTTCGGCCCGGACTGTTTCGGCCGCGGCGCCTACTACGACAACCACCTGGGTACAGCCGGACTCGGTGAGGAGGCGGGCGGTACGGACGACCCAGGGGACTCCGGATGGGTCGCGGATGAGGGCCTTGGGGGTGCC
This sequence comes from Kribbella sp. NPDC004536, assembly GCF_042873835.1. Lineage (NCBI taxonomy): Bacteria > Bacillati > Actinomycetota > Actinomycetes > Propionibacteriales > Kribbellaceae > Kribbella > Kribbella sp. NPDC004536. The sequence continues at coordinate 223,293 of NZ_JBIALY010000005.1, forward strand.
CATCCGGTGACCGGCACCCGCAGCCAGGAGCAGGCCTGCGATCTTCACAGCGGCAGCGTACTGATTTCACAGTCTGGGCAGTGCCGGGTACCGCCCGGTGCGGGCCGGCCAGCGTGCGACGATGTCTGACGTGACGACGATCGCAGACGGCTCGAAGTCCCTTCCGTTGCTGTTCCTCGGGCAGCACACGGACCCGCACTCCGAGCGCGGCGTCGAGTGCCCGGGGGCGCTCCCGCCGGCGTCCGACCCGGACCTGGTGGAGCGGGCGCTGAAGGCGAAGGCGGCGCTCGGTGACCAGGTGTTCGTGCTCGGGCACCACTACCAGCGCGACGAGGTGATCCAGTTCGCGGACGTCACCGGTGACTCGTTCAAGCTCGCACGGGACGCGGCGGCCCGCCCGGACGCGCCGTACATCGTGTTCTGCGGTGTGCACTTCATGGCCGAGTCCGCCGACATCCTCACCAACGACCGGCAGACCGTGATCCTCCCGGACCTCGCGGCCGGTTGCTCGATGGCGGACATGGCCCGTATCCAGCAGGTCGAGGCCGCCTGGGACGCGCTCGCCGACGCCGGTGTCGCGGACGTGACGGTGCCGGTCACGTACATGAACTCGAGCGCCGACATCAAAGCGTTCTGCGGCCGCCACGGCGGCGTCGTGTGTACGTCGAGCAACGCGGAGACCGCGCTGAACTGGGCGTTCGAGCAGGGCGAGAAGGTCCTGTTCCTCCCGGACCAGCACCTCGGCCGCAACACGGCCGTACTTCAACTGGGCCTGTCGCTCGAGGACTGCGTCGTGTACGACCCGCACAAGCCGGGCGGCGGTCTGACCCGCGAGCAGCTGGCCGCGGCGAAGATGATCCTGTGGCGCGGGCACTGCTCCGTCCACGGTCGCTTCACCGCCGAGTCGGTCGACGACGTGCGCTCGAGGGTGCCGGGCGTGAACGTGATCGTCCACCCCGAGTGCCGCCACGAGGTCGTCACGAAGGCCGACCAGGTGGGCTCCACCGAGTACATCATCCAGGCGCTCGAAACCGCGGACCCCGGTACGTCGTGGGCCGTCGGCACCGAGCTCAACCTGGTGCAGCGCCTGGCGAAGCAGCACACCGACAAGAACATCGTGTTCCTCGACAAGACCGTCTGCTACTGCGCCACGATGAACCGGATCGACCTCCCGCACTTCGTCTGGACCCTGGAGAACCTGGTCGCCGGCCACGTCGTCAACCCGATCAAGGTCGACCCCGACACCGAGCACTACGCCAAGGTCGCCCTCGACCAGATGCTCGCCCTCCCCGGCAAGACCGCCAAGGACTGAGCGGTGGCGCTCCGCACAGCTCCGGAGCGCCACCGCATGTCAATCAGCCGCCGTTGTTGATCCAGTTGACCGCCGCATCAACCACAGTGTCATGGCCCGCGGCCACGTCATCAGGCGTCAACCAGACTGCCTGGTCCACAGGGAATCCCGTATGCGTGAGATACGAATGCGGAGTGTTGACTCGATGGCCCTCGTAATCGTTCACAAGCCCGACCCAGTCCGGATCCAAAGACACCGCGTCCGGTGCACCGAAGCCCCCATTGGTCGGTTTGCCGAAGGTCCTTACCCTCGGGTGGTACGTCATGAACAGCGCCACGTCATCGCCTGAGCTGACCGCTCCCGGTCCGGTCAGCACTGCGATCGGCTTGTCGTAGGAGCGGCTGTCACCGTCATTGTCAACCACGTAGTACGACGGTTGGGCGTCGAAACCAGGCTTCAAGGTGAAGTGCTCGTCCGGGTATTTGCGAACATCGAACCTGATGGTGGCTCGAGGACCGTCGAACAGCATACCCAATCCCGGATAGCTCAGGAACAGATTACCGCCTTCGACGTAGCGGAAGTCGACGATGAGCCCATCCGTTTGCTGGTTCTGTGTCAGCTCCTCGATTGCTTGAGTGAACTTGGTGCCCGCGTCTCCGGACCATCCCCACACATAGATGTAACCAATTCGGGTGCCAGGCATGATTCCCCAGGAAACGGCGTTTCTGGGAGTGGTCTGCCTCCACAGCGGTTTGGAAACGCCGGAGATATCGAGCTGCTCAGTGCACTGGCCGGCGTTGGGCAAGCTGGCAAGGGGGGCTGTCGACAGATGCACAACGGAGCCGGTCGAATGCTTGACGACATCGATCGTGTCGTAGAGATGCCAGTTCATCGGCCCAGACGCTGTCCAGATGTGGTTTATGGACGCCGCCGTCGAGCCTCGGGCGACACCGCCGCCGTTGATGTTGTTCAGGTAGAGCGGTAGTCCCTGCTGCAGCAGGCCTGGGTAGAGCTCCGACCAGGGATGCCCATCGAACCCCAGAACCCGGTCACCCGGCTGTAAGCCGAGCGGATGGTTTGGCGCCACCTGATAAATCAGGGCCGACCCATCGTCCATCGCTGTAGTGCAAGCTCCGAAGGTGTTCGACATCCACGGGCCAGTCCAGAGCAACGGAATTCCGGGGGCTGGCGGAGTGCGGAAGTTGACTGTCAGGTCGGCGGCGAAGGCATGGGTGTCCTGCAGCTGCAGCGCCAACGCGTTCATGATCCCTGCGAAGCGACCGCGGCTGACGCCGGCGGCCACCTCGGGGCGGTACTGGTTGCGCAGGGCGGTCCAATCGACCTGCTCGATGCCGTTGAAGCCTGCGTAGGTCTGATCGATCGCGTTCCAGAAAGTGTCGAAGATTTCAAGTTTTCGGGTCGTCGACAACCCTTCGCCCCAGGTACTGTCGATTGCCGCTTGCAACTCCGCAGGCGTCATACTCGTGAGTTCACTTGCCGACGTCATCATTCGCTCGGGCGGCATCACCGCCTGCGACGTGCTTGTTGGAATGAACGCAAGTGTCACTGCACATGCCGATGCTAGTGCCACCAAACCGCGCCTCATAACGCCACCTCGTCTCTGCTACGAATCGGTGTGCATCGCGGCCGCGACCCCAAAGCAGATCCATTGCATGACGTACATCTGAATCAGGCCTGACGCCATCCTGAATTTGCGCTCAGCGCGATACGCGGGCGGGGGTGTACCAGGCGGAGAGGAGGTCTGGGAGGCGGTCGGGACCCCAGCGGTCTACTGGGGTGATGCGGCCGGTGAGGGTGGAGAGACCGTGGGCCAGGCCGCCTACTACGTCGCCGCGCCACGGGACGGTGACGCCTTCGTCGGGGCCGACGATGACGGCGGGGCCGCCGCGGTCCACGCACACGACCGGACAACCGGAGGCCAGGGCCTCGGTGACGGCCCAGCCGGCGGCCTCCCGGAACGCGGGAGCCAGCAGTGCGTCCGCGCGGAACATCGCGGCCAGTACTTCCTCGCGCGGCAGCGCGCCCATGAACTCGACCCGGTCCCGCACACCCAACTGCCACGCGAGGCTCTCGGCGCGTCCCCAGTCGGGACCGTCGCCGATGATCCGCAGCTCCCAGTCGGCCGCCTCCGGACGCGCCAGCGCACTGATCGCCAGCAGCACGCCCTTCCACGGGATCAACCGCCCGACGAACAGCGCGGTCTTCACCTCCGCGTTGAACGGCTCGTACGGCCCGGACGCCGTGAAGCGCCGGATCGCCACGTTCGGCTGGACCACGATCTGCCGCGCGTACGGCGCGAACGCCTCCGCGACATCGTTGTTCTGGGCAACCATCAGGTCGGCCGTCTGCGCCATCCGCCGCCCGGTCAGCCGGCGCCGTACACCGGTGTAGACCCGCCGTACCAGCTCGCCCACGACGCCCCGCGGGCCGAGCCAGTGCGCCATCGACAGCGGCGCGGTCGTCGACCCGCCGACCGGACCCCAGATCACCTTGGCGGACGACTGCTCGACCACCCCGGCGCCCATCCAGTCCACGGCGAACGTCAGATGATGGATCACGTCGAACGAGTGCAGCGCATGCAGCTCCCGCGCCGTCCGGCGGGCGAGCCCCTGCCACAACGGGTAGTACCAGTACACGTCCGAAGGCCGTCGGCGGAGCCGGAGGATCCACCGCGGCAGCTCCAGCGGTACGACGGTCAGCCCGGGCACCGGCCGGGCCGCGAGCTCCTCGTGGATCTCGTGCACGAACTTGCCCCGGGTCAGCAGCCAGACGTCGTGGTCGCGCGCCGCGGCCTTCGCCCACGCCCACCCGGCGCCCGGCTCGGACCCGCCCGACGGCCGGCAGGCGTACGCGCTCAGCAGTACTTTCGGCCGGCCAGGCATCAGCTCATCCCCTCCAGGAGCCTGCGCAGATCGGTGCTGGAGGTGGAGGCGGTGTACGGGAAGTAGTGCACCTGTGCGCCGACCTCACCCAGCAGCCGTTCCAGTCTGGTCCCCTTTTCGGTTCCCTTCCAGTCGTCCCCTTTGAACAGGATGTCGTACCGGAGCTGTTGCCACATCTCGAACTTGTCGCTGGACCAGTCGCTGATCACCTCGTCGACCAGGTCGAGCGCCCGGATCACGTCCATCCGTTCGTCGTGCGGCACGACCGGCGGGCGGCCCTTGATCCGGGTCACCACGTCGTCCTCGACGACGCCGGCGATCAGGTGGTCGCAGTGCTCGCGGGCGCGGCGCAGGATGTTCAGGTGGCCGATGTGGAACATGTCGTACACCCCGGGCGCGTAGCCGACGATCGTCATGCCCGCACCCCCAGGACGGCCATCTCGCGGTACCACTTCCCGACCGCGGCGGCCAGGAACAGCAGGTTCAGGACGAGCAGCGCGCCGTACAGGACGACGAACACCGATGGCGCGCCGAACGCGAGGAAGACCAGGCAGAGTACGCCGTAGTCGGTCGGTGCGATGAGCAACGACTTGACCACGGAATCCCCACGCTCGTTGGGTTTCGTGGCCGCGCCGTGCCGCCGGCGCAGCTGGTCGATCAGGATCAGCCCGAAGAACAGCACCGACGACATACACACGTACGCCAGCGGCACCAGCAGCACGAGATGATTGCTGAAGGCATCGAAGCGGTAGAACGAGATCAGTACGGCGCTGTGCAGCAGCACGATCTTCACCGCGTCGATCATGTGGTCGAGCCACTCCCCCAGCGGCGAGCCGCCGCCACGCAACCTGGCCAGCTGCCCGTCGGCGGAGTCGAGGCCGTACCCGAGCACGAGCAGCGCGGTCACCAGCAGGGCCAGCCACCAGGAGGGCCGGACGGTTGCCACCAGCACGATCCCGATCAGCGAGCAGAACCCGGACGCCAGGCTGACCTGGTTCGGCGTCCGCCCCGCGAGGAAGGCCGCGGCCGCGAACACCCGGCCGATCCGGCGGTTCACGAACCGCGAGTACGCCGGAGTACCTGCGGACGGCTTCTGCGCCTGGGAAAGTCGCGCGACAGTGTCCCGCAGCCCGCTCATGCGACCGAGCTGCGTGACTGCCGCTGGTCGATCGCGGCGCGCAGGATCGGGCTGCGGGAGCTCCGGCCGGCCGGCAGGACCGTGACCAGCCCGGCCGGGACCCCGGCCAGCTCGTCCACGCCCAGCACGCCGTCCGTGCCGCCGGCAGCGAACACGGTCTGTACCCCCAGTACGCCGGTCAGCCAGCCGGACCGTACGTCGTCGACGGCTACGACCTCGTCGACACAGCGCAGGTGCTCGACGATCTGCGCCCGCTCGAGCAACGGTACGAACGGGCGCCCGCCCCACGCCTCGAGCGCCCACTCGTCGGACAGCACCGCCACCACCAGCCGGTCACAGAACTGGCGGGCCCGCTCGAGCACGTCGAGGTGCCCGACGTGGAACAGGTCGAAGACCCCGGCGACGCATCCGCTGCGTAGCAAACTGCTCTCCCCCAACACGAACTCCTGCACTTCCTCTTGCCGGACGCTGCCCCCCGCGTCCAGCGCGACTCTATCCGCGGCGGGCACGACCCGCCCAACGTCCCGTGAGCGACCGGCCGCGGGCGGCGTGCCGGGCGATCGCATCGGTGTAGATCCTTTCCGTGGCCACCACGTCACGCTCCGGAGTGAAGCGTTCCAGGTAGACCTCACGGGCTCGTTCGCCGCAGGCTATCGAAGTCACGGGATCAGCCACCAACCCGATCGCCTTCCGCAGCGATTCCGGATCGCCCGGCTCGGTCAGTGCCCCGGTCTCCCCGTCGTCGACGAGCTCCGCCAGCGCGCCGAGCCGGGATGCGACCACCGGTACGCCGTGCGCGAAAGCCTCTACCACCACGAGTCCGAAGGTCTCATACGAACGAGCCGGTACGACGGCGACGCGCGCGGATCTCAGCACATCCATACAGTCCGCCCACGGTAGTTGACCGAGCACCTGAATCGACAGGTCTTTGCGGGCCTGTTCCTCGGCCGCCGCGCGCAACGGACCGTCGCCGACGACAATCAGTCGCCCGAGCGAGGAATCCCATGCCTGCAGGAGATCCGCGAACCCCTTGTCCTCGCTCAGCCGCCCGAGGAACACCACCGCGTCGCCGGCACCTTCGCGAGTCGGGCCTTCGTGCGGTACGGCGTGCGGCTTCACCACGAACCGCTCCGCGTCGAAGCCGGCCGCCACATACCGGTCCCGGACGAACCCGGACGGTACGACGAACGTTTCGACGTACCGCTGCCAGGTGTGCAAGGTGTTGTGGACGCCGATGCTCGTCGCCAGCGGCAACGTCTGGACACGCGACTCCCGGTAGCAGCCGTGCCGTACCGCGGCCAGCGGCAGCTTGCCGATACAGGACTCGCACGGCCGGCCGTCGCGCTGCAGGACCGCGTTCGCACACAGCAGGCGGAAGTTGTGCAGTGTCGCCACGACCGGGAGATCCAGGCGGTACGCCGCGCGCAGCACGGACGCGCTGAACAGCGGGAACGTGTTGTGGACGTGCACCACATCGGGCCGCCGCGCTTGCAATAGCTGTGTTAAATCGCGTTCCGCCGAAAATGACCAGACGGAGCGAAACGGTAACAGCGCGCGATCTTTCCGGCCGAGATCGGCGATGTCGTCGCTGTTTCGGGCGTACAACTCGACTTCATGTCCTGAGTTATCCAATAAATCAACCGTTTGCGAGACAACGGTGTTCTCACCACTGGGTTGACCGGTCCGGTAACGGTTGTGCAGCATTGCGACCCGCATAGCACTACCTTAAGTCCCACAGTAACTACGCCTGGTCTCGCCCGCTCCCAGGAGAGTGCATTGAGGAAGTTGTGGTCGGCGGCGCTCGTTGCCGGAGCGCTGACCGTCGTCGCGGTCGCGGTGCCCGTGATCGCCAACGAGAACAAGGCAACGACGACGGCGAAGTTCCAGGAGTCGGAGCAGGCAGCGGGCCGGGTGCTGCCCTCCCACCGGCCGGGCAAGGCAGGTTCCACACCGGCTCCGCGCGGGTCCAAGCCGACCGCGAAGCCTAGTGGTACTTCGACCGGTAGCTCGTCGCCGAAGCCACATCCGACGGGCAAGCCCACCCCGACCTCCACCACCACGACACCCACGAAGCCGGTCGTGCCGCCGAAGCCGCCAGTTGTGACCTCGGGCGAGGCCGGTCCGGCCGTCGCGGGTCCCTGCAGCGGCGTGGTGATCAAGCCCGGCCAGGACGCGGCATCGATCGTCAGCTCCAAGCCGGCCGGTACAACGTTCTGCTTCGCCGCCGGGGTGCACCGGATCAGCTCGACGATCCGCCCGAAGGCGAACCAGGTCCTCGCGAGCGCGCAGCGCGCCGTGCTCACCGGGTCCGTTCCGTTGAGCGGCTGGGTCCGCTCGGGGTCGGCGTGGGTGATCCGCGGGGCGCTGCCGGCGGCGTACGGCAAGAGCGGCGAATGCGAGGACAACAAGGCGAACATCTGCTATCTGCGGGAGCAGTTGTTCCTCGACGGCACGCATCTGACGCGGGTCGCGAGCGCCGCGGCGGTGAAGGCAGGGACGTTCTTCGCCGACTACGCGGCGAACGCGATCTACCTCGGCAGCAACCCCACCGGGCGGGACGTCGAGATGTCGAAGACCGCGACCGCGATCGAGTCGAACGCCCGCGGCGTGGTTGTCCGCGGGTTGACGATCGAGCACTTCGCCAGCGCACCGCAGGCCGGGGCGCTCGTCTCCGGGCCCGGTTGGAAGGTGACCGCGAACGACGTGTCGTGGAACCACGCGGTCGGCGTCATGCTCGTCGACGCGGACAAGGCGACGGTCGACCGGAACCTGATCCACCACAACGGGCAGCTCGGCCTCGGGCAGTACAGCTCGGCGGCGGCCGCCGTCACCCGGAACGTGATCAGCGCGAACAACACCGACGGCTTCTGGATCGCCGACTGGGAGTCCGGCGGAATCAAGTCCACCCGCTCGTCGGGGACCGTGAGCGGCAATGTGATCAAGTCCAACAAGGGCATCGGGATGTGGGCCGACGTCGCCGACGACGGCCGGGTGATCGCCGGCAACCAGATCGTGAACAACGCCGCGGACGGGATCCGGTACGAGATCAGCCGGAACGGCACCATCGAGGGCAACACCGTCACCGGCAACGGCTTCGGTACCGGCCGCGGCTCGGGTACGTCGTTGTGGGACGGCGGCGGGATCAACGTCAACACCTCGACCGGCGTCACGATCAAGGGCAACCGGGTCTCCGGCAACGTCAACGGCGTCACGATCCAGTCGCGGACGCGCGGCACCGGGCCGTGGGGTACGTACCTGCTGCGCGACGTCCAGGTGAGCGGGAACGTCATCGAGATGACCTCCGGTACGCAGGCGACCGGCATGGTCCAGAACTCGGGCGCCGAGATACCAGCCGGCGAGGTCGTGTTCAGCGGCAACAAGTACGTGCTGGACAGCCTCGGCACCCAGCGGTTCGCGCGGTTCGGCACCAAACTGACCGCCGCCGGCTGGCGTCAGGCCGGGCTCGACAAGGTCGGCAGCTTCCTCGCGAACTGACCCGATCCCGGTGTCGTTCGGTTGCCTTTCGCAACACATTTGTGCGCTACGTATTGCCATGACTACGTGACGTAGGGGTAACCTGCGTAGCGAAGCCGCGCCATGGGGGGTGCGCTCAGGGCTACCTGTGCCACCGGAGGCTCCGCTATGAAAACAGCATTTCTGGCAGTCGTTGTCGTCGGCACCAGTCTGGTTGCCGTCGGCCCCCTGCCTGCGAACAGCGCACCGCCGCCACGGGACGGGACGTTCCGGACCGGCCCCGCGCTCGCGCCCGCCTGCACCGGCGTCCCGATCGGCACCACCGACGACGCGGCCGCGATCGTCGACGAAGCTCCGGCCGGTACGACGTTCTGCTTCAGCGCCGGACTGCACCGGATCAGCGCGCCGATCCACCCGAAGGCGAACCAGGTCCTGGCCAGCGACCGAGGCGCCGTACTCACCGGCTCGGTCCGCCTGACCCGCTGGTCCCCGTCGAACAGCACCGGGCTCAGCCGTGCCTGGGTGACCACTGGGGCGTTGCCGCCGGCGTACCCGCAGACCGGGCAGTGCGAGGACAACCAGGCGAACATCTGCTACCTCCGCGAGCAGGTCTTCCGCGACGGCGATCACCTGACCCGGGTGGCGTCCCGGGACAAGGTTGCCTCCGGCACCTTCTATGCGGACTACGCGGCGAACGCGGTCTACCTCGGCGATTCGCCGTACGGGCACACGATCGAGATGTCGAGTACGCCGACCGCGATCGAGCCCGGCGGCAACAACGTGATCGTCCGCGGGCTGACGATCGAGCACTTCGCCACTCCCCCGCAGGGCGGCGCGATCGTCCTCGGGCTCGGCTGGCACGTGTACGCGAACGACATCCGCTGGAACCACGCCGTCGGCGCGATGCTGATCAACGCCGACAACGCCGTCCTCGAGCAGAACCGGATCCACGACAACGGGCAGCTCGGCGTCGGGCAGTACAGCACGCTGAAGGGCACGATCAGCGCCAACGACGTGAGCGGCAACAACACCGACGGTTTCTGGATCGCCGACTGGGAGTCGGGCGGGATCAAGACCACCTGGTCGAGCGGCGGCTCGGTGAGCGGCAACCTGATCGCGGACAACCTCGGCATCGGGCTGTGGAGCGATGCGTACGACGACAGCCGGACGTTCGCCGACAACCAGATCGTGGACAACGCGGCGGACGGGATCCGCTACGAGATCGGCCGCAACGGCGTGATCGAGGACAACGTGGTCAGCGGCAACGGGTTCGGCACCGGCCGGGGTTCCGGTACGTCGCTGTGGGACGGCGGCGGGATCAACGTGAACACGTCGTCGAACGTGCAGGTCCGCGACAACGTCGTGGCGAACAACGTGAACGGGATCGCGATCCAGTCCCGGACCCGCGGCTCCGGCCCGTGGGGGCCGAACGTCCTCCGCGACATCGTTGTCTCCGGCAACCAGGTGACGATGCGCGGCGGCACCGCGGCGACCGGCATGGTGCAGAACTCGGGCGCCGCGATCCCGGCCGGCGAGGTCACCATGAACGACAACTCCTACATCCTCGACAGCCTCAGCGCCGAACGGTTCCAGAAGGCCGGCCAGTGGTACACCGCCAAGCAATGGCAGTCCACCGGCCAGGACACGTCCAGCCTCTTCACCCTCGGCAAAGCAGTCCTCGACCCCACCGGCATCCTCACCATCCTTCCGGAGAGCTAGCGGGTGAGGGCGGTTACGTGGTTGATGAGAAGCGCGCGGAAGGGCTCGGAGTTGCGGAGGTCTGGGGTGAAGACGGTCTCTACGGATAGCAGGGCGTCCACCAGTTTGGTCGGGTCGGTGATGTTGGCGACGGCGGTTTGGAGGCGGGCGGCTTGCGGGTCGTCCAGGTCGGGGGTGCGGAGGACGTAGACCATCCAGGCCGCGACGGCGAGCGAGATCAGGTTGGGTTCGGCGCCGGTGGCCAGGCGGTCGCGAACCGTGCCGAGCATGCGGACCGGGAGTTTGACGGAGCCGTCCATGGCCACCTGGCGGGTGCGGTGTTTGAGGGCCGGGTTCTCGAAGCGTTCGAGGACGGTGGCGCCGTACGCCGCCAGGTCGAGACCGTCGGGCGGGGTCAGGGTCGGGATGACGTCCTCGGTCATCAACTGTCGCGCGAGGCCGCCCAGTTCCTCGTCGCGGACCGCCTCCGCGATCGTCTCGTAGCCGCGCAGCGCGCCGAGGTAGGCGAGCATCGAGTGGGTGGCGTTGAGCATCCGCAGCTTCGCCTGTTCCCACGGCGCGACGTCGGACGTGAGCACCGCACCGCCGCGCTCCCACGCGGGCCGCGCGCCGGCGAACTCGTCCTCGATCACCCACTGCAGGAACGGTTCCGCGACCACCACGGCCTCGTCGCGTACGCCGAGCATCCGGGCGGCGTCGTCGCGGTCCGCGTCGGTCGTCGCGGGGACGATCCGGTCGACCATACTGGCCGGGAACCGAGTGCCCTCGAACGCGGGCGGGACCTTGCCGAGCGCCTCGAGGTAGTCGGTCACGAGTTTGCGCAGGAACGGGCCGTTGGCAACCAAGTTGTCGCAGGACAGGATCGTCAGCGGTTCGTCCCGGCGGGTGATCGCGGCCGCCAACTGGCCCACGACCGTACGCGGCGGCCGGCCGGCCAGGTCGGCCCGGATCTCGGGGTCGTCCAGGTCGAGCCCGTCGCCCGCGGCCCGGTACCCCTTCTCGGTCACGGTCAGCGTCACCACCGACACCGCCGGGTCCGCGATCCGCGCGACCACGGCCTCCGGGTCCTCGGGTGCGGTGAGTACGTCGCGAATGCTGCCGATCACCTGGATCGACGGATCGCCGAGACCGCGTTCGAGCACGGAGTACAGGCCGTCCTGGGGCGCGAGCTGGTCGCGGACCGTGGTGGAGCGCTGGCTCACCCCGGTGATCCCCCAGCGGGTCTCGCCGGTTTCGACCGCCGCGCGTTCGGTGACGACGGCCTGGTGGGCGCGGTGGAACGCACCGATCCCGAGGTGCACGATGCCGACCGACAGCGCCTTCGGGTCGACCGCGGGGGCGACGGGCAGGTTGGTGAAGCTCAGCCTGGTCAAGCGCGAACACCTTTCGCTGGTTGTGGTGCGGGTCCGGTCGAGTCCCGGACGATCAGTTCCCCGTGCAGGTCCCCGTGTGGTCGCAGTGCGGCCTCCGGGTCCTCGAGCATCGCCAGCAGCAGCTGGACGGCGAGCCGCCCGGCCTCCTGCTTCGGCAGCCGGACCGTGGTCAGCGCGGGCCGGGCCATCCGCGACATCGCGATGTCGTCGACCCCGACCACGCTCAGGTCAGCGGGCACCGAGAGGCCGCGGCTGTCCAGCCGGGCGAGCAGGCCGATCGCGACCAGGTCGTTGTACGCGACCACCGCGGTCGCGCCAGTCGCGACCACCTGGTCCGCGGCCGCCATACCGCCTTCGTACGTCGGGGCGAAGTTGCCGACCGGTGCCAGCTGGGCGCCGAGCGCCTCGGTCGCGTTCCGGAGCCCGGCGCCGCGGTGCTGGGTCGACCAGGAGGACGCGGGTCCGCCGACCCAGGCGATCCGTCGGTGGCCGAGGGCAACGAGATGGGCGACGGCCTGCCGCATGCCGTCCTCGTTGTCGTAGTTGATCCCGGGCAGGCCCTCGGCGGCGCGGTTGACCAGTACGACAGTCGTGTCCTGGGCGATCGCGGCGAGCTCGGCGTCGGTCGCGCGCGGCGAGCACAGTACGACGCCGTCGACTTGCTTGGACAGCGCCCGGACCAGGCCGGCCTCGGCGGCCGGGTCCTCGTCGGTGTCCGCGACGAAGACCGCGACGTCGTGGCGGCGGGCGCGGGCCTGCACGCCTTTGGCGAGGCCGGCGAAGAACGGGTTGGCCAGATCCGGCACGACCAGTCCGATGGTCCCGGTCCGGCCGGTGATCAGGCCGCGGGCGGCCCGGTTCGGCTCGTACCCGAGCTGCTCGACGGCGGCCGCGACCCGGGCGCGGGTACCGGCGTTCACCATCCCGGGCAACGACAACGCCCGCGACACGGTCGAGGCCGACACCCCGGCCAACCGAGCCACATCCCGAATCGTCGCCGCCACACACATCTCCTCTGCCGGTGGGCAGGATTCTGCAATCGGTTGCAGCCTGTGTCAAGAACCCGGCTATTGTGGCGCCAAGACATGACTGCAATCCTTTGCAGTGCCTGTTTCAGAGATCGCTCACTCGGAGGACAGATGCCGAAGGCCTTGCAGCCCCACCCGGACCGTGCCCTACCGGCCGGCCCGGCCCGCGACGTCGCGCGCCGGATCCACGCCTCGACGAAGGACCTGCCGCTGCTCTGCCTGCACGGGCACGTCGACATCGGGCTGTTCGCCACCGACGCGCCGTTCGGCAACCCGGCCGAGCTGCTGGTCGTCCCGGACCACTACGTGACCCGGATGCTGATCTCCCAGGGCGTCTCCCCCGGCAAGCTCGGCCTCCCCCGCCGCGACGGCAAGCACACAGCCCAAGAGATCGCACAGCCGCGTGACATCTGGCGCGAGTTCTGCGCCAACTGGCACCTCTTCCTCGGTACGCCGAGCAGGTACTGGCTGGAGCACGAGTTCGCCGAGGTCCTCGGCCTGGACGTCCACCCGTCCGCGGAAACGGCCGACCATCTGTACGACCAGATCATGGCCCGGATCGCCGAGCCGGAGTTCCGCCCGCGCGCGCTGCTCGACCGGTTCAACATCGAGCTGATCTCCACCACCGACGCGGCCACCGACGACCTCGCGCAGCACGTGAGCCTGGACAAGGACCTGCCCGGCCGGGTGATCCCGACGTTCCGCCCGGACGCCGTGGCGCACGTCGACCGCGACGGCTGGCCCGGCCTGATCGCGCAGCTCGGCAAGCTGGCCGACGTCGACACCACCACGTACGACGGTTTCCTGGCAGCGCTGCGCCAGCGCCGCCAGAGGTTCATCGAAGCGGGCGCGCGGGCCACCGATCACGGTCATCTGAGCGCGGCCGCCACACCGCTGACGGACGCCGAGGCGGCGCGGATCTACGCGGGCGCGTTGAAGGGTGACGTGACGGCGGAGGACGCCGCGGCGTTCGCGGGGCACATGCTGTACCAGTTCGCGGTGATGTCGGCCGAGGACGGGCTGGCGATGCAGCTGCACCCCGGCGTACTGCGGGACCACGATCCGGCGATCTTCGCGACGTACGGGCCGGACCAGGGTCACGACATCCCGGTCGCGACCGAGTTCACCCGCTCGCTGCGGCCGCTGCTCGAGCGGTTCGGGCACGTCGACGGGTTCCGGCTGGTGCTGTTCACCGTCGACGAGACGGTCTACTCCCGTGAGCTCGCGCCGCTCGCCGGTGTCTACCCGGCCGTACGGCTCGGAGCGCCGTGGTGGTTCCTGGACAGTCCGGACGGCATGAGGCGTTTCCGCGAGCTCGTCACCGAGACGGCCGGCTTCTACAACACCTCAGGCTTTGTCGACGACACCCGCGCGTACCTGTCGATCCCCGCCCGCCACGACCTGGCCCGCCGGATCGACGCCGGCTTCCTCGCGAACCTCGTCGTCCAACACCGCCTCGACGAGGACGACGCACTACAGGTCGCAAAAGCCCTCGCCTACGACCTGGCCAAGGACACGTACCTGTCCAGCAGGTAGTCTCACGCAATCTTGTGGAGAGGATTGCGATGAGGCGTGGGGCCGTCGCGGCTGCTGGAGCCGCGGTGTTGCTGGTGGCGGGCTGTTCGTCGAACTCGGGCAAAGGTCCCGCGCCCACACCCGTGGTAACCGTCACCGTCCCCACTGCTCCCCCGGCTGCGGCTGTCGCCGTGCTTGGGCCGACCGGGCCGAGTACGGCGAAACCGTGCACAGGTACGGCGATACCGGTTGGCACGGATCCGCAGCCGGTGATCGACGCTGCGGCCGAAGGTACGACGTTCTGTTTCGCCACGGGGGTGCATCGGCTGACGCGTGCGGTTCAGCCCAAAGCGGGCGACACGCTCGGTGGCGCACCGGGTGCGGTGTTGAGTGGGGCAGTCAGGCTCAGCGGCTGGAAGCATGCGGGTACGAGTTGGTCGGTGCGCGGCGTGCTGCCGGCGGCGTACAAGCTCAAAGGGCAGTGCGAGGACAGCAAGACTAACCCGTGCCAGCTCGGTGAGCAGCTGTTCCTCGACGGCAAGCACCTCACCCGGGTGATGAGCCTCGCCCAGGTCAAGGCCGGCACGTTCTACGGCGACTACACGACGAACACCGTCTACATCGGAGACGATCCGGCAGGCCATGTGACAGAGCTGTCGCGTACGCAGACCGCGATCGACAAGTCGGCCGACAACGTGACCGTGACCGGGTTGACGATCGAACACTTCGCCAGCCGCCCGCAGGCCGGCGCGCTGCAGGCCGGTCCTGGCTGGAAGGTCCTGTCGAACGAGGTCCGCTGGAACCACGCCGTCGGAATCATGGTGATCGAGGGCGATCACGCCGAGGTGTCCCGCAACACAGTCGCGGACAACGGTCAGCTCGGCATCGGCCAGTACCGGTCGGCGGACGTCCGGATCAGCGCGAACCTGGTCACCCGGAACAACACCGACGGGTTCTGGATCGCGGACTGGGAGTCCGGCGGGATCAAGTCGACCCGGTCGTCCGGCGAGGTGAGCGGCAACGACATCGTCGCGAACCGCGGCATCGGGATGTGGAGCGACATCGCCGAGTACGACCGGCGGATCACCGGGAACCGGATCCGGGACAACGCCGCCGACGGCATCCGGTACGAGATCAGCTACGCCGGCGTGATCGACCAGAACGTTGTCGAGCACAACGGCTTCGGTACCGGCCGCGGCTCCGGCGGCACGCTCTGGGACGGCGGCGGCATCAACGTCAACACGTCGTCCGACGTCCAGGTCCGGGGCAACCTGATCAAGGACAACCGGAACGCGTTGTCGATCCAGTCGCGGACCCGGGGCGAGGGCCCGCGCGGTACGTACGTCCTCAGCAACGTGCTGGTCGAGGGCAACCTGTTCGTGATGACGGACCCGGCGGCGTCGCTGGGCGTGGTGGAGAACAAGAAGTCGCCGACGCAGCCTGGTGCGATCACCTTCCGCCGGAACAGCTACCAGGGCGCCGACAAGTTCGCGTACCGGGGCAGGACGCTGACGTGGTCGCAGTGGCAGCAGTCCGGGTTCGACCAGGACTCAGTGAGCAGCTAACGCGCGTCTTCGATGCCGCAGCCGGTCGGCGTCGCAGATCGCGGCGGCGACCAGCAGGTGCACGGTCATCGAGGACAGGTCGGACAAGCCGCTCTCGTTCAGCGAGGCGGCCGTCACGTACCCGAGCAGCAGCGCGCCACAGGCCCGGACGTACGGCGTGGGCGCGCGGAGCACGGACACCCACGCCAGGATCAGCGCGAGCCCGACGATCGCGACCGCGAGCAGCCCGGTCTCCCAATAGAGACTGAGCCAGCTGTTGTCGATCGCCATCACGTCGACGTCGCCCTCGCCGCGGGTGAGCAGGATCCGCTTGTTGCCGAGGCCGTGGCCGATGATCGCGGTCTGCGTCGACACCTTCTCGTCAACGACCGCGTGCCAGCTCGTCGTCCGGCCGCTCAGCGAGGTGATCTGGCGCGTGCCCTGGCCGCGCAGCAGCCAGGTGTGCAGCGAACCGATGGTCAGGAACGCGAGCCCGAGGAGCCCCGGTACGGCGAGGCAGGCGAAGCGGCCGAGCCAGGTCTTGCGGGTGATGATCAGCGCGATCACCAGCCCGAACGCGACCGCGGCGGCCGACGTCCGGGTCCGGCTGGCCGCGATCAGTACGCCGCCGAGGCCGATCAGCGCGAACGCGGGCAGCGCGGACAGCTTGCGGCAGAGCAGCCCGATCAGCGCGAGCCCGAGCATGATCGCGCCGACCTCGCCGACCCGCGGCGGCAGCATCGGGATGATGACACCCTGCAGCCGGGACCCGGTGCCGAGCGAGCTGAGCGGCCGCCACGCCTGCGACGGCGCGTACGCCAGACTCAGCACGACGGTTGCCCCGAGCAACAGGTGGGCCCACAGGTGGGCCCGGACCAGCCGCTCCGGTACCTGGATCAACGGCCGCCAGAGCAGGAAGACGAAGACCAGCCCGATCATGAACCGCGCCAGCCGGGTCAGCGGCCCCATCGGCTCGGCCAGCAGGAACGCCGTCGCGCACGCGAACAGCACGTACATGACGTAGAGCATGCTGGCCGGGCTCACCCGGGTGCGGAAACCGGGTTTGGTCGCGGCGAATGCAACCAGGAAGACCGCGCCGAGCAGGAGGCCCTTGGCCATGCTGTTCGTGGACCCGGTCGTGCCCTGCGGCGCGGCGACCCGCGACGACCACGGCTGTACGCCGAGGACGAACAGGCACCACAGCAGCAACCAGAACCAGGCCGGTCGCTCGTCGGTGTTCTCGACCGTGCCCGGAACAGGTGCTGCCAATGTCCCGAGTGACACAGACATCAGTCCAGCGGTTTGTAGTTCAGCGGGATGCCGAGTGTCTCGTCCTGCGACGCCGTACCGATCAGCACGACACCGAGCACCGGGGCGCCGGCGAACTGCAGTGCGCCGGTCAGCCGGGCGACGTCCATCTCCTTGTCGAGGCCGACCTGGACGACCAGCACCGACGCGTCGACGGCGGCAGCGAGCGGGCTGATCCCGTGCCGTCCGA
Organism: Kribbella sp. NPDC004536; assembly: GCF_042873835.1. Taxonomy (NCBI): domain Bacteria; kingdom Bacillati; phylum Actinomycetota; class Actinomycetes; order Propionibacteriales; family Kribbellaceae; genus Kribbella; species Kribbella sp. NPDC004536. The sequence continues at coordinate 240,776 of NZ_JBIALY010000005.1, forward strand.
CCGAGGCCGGGCCGTGGACGACAACCGAGTACCCCGGGGGGAGGTCCGCGACGATCCCTGGGACCAGCGACGGGCCGACGGCTTCGGCCGTCTCCTCGTGGTTCAGGCCGGGCGGCAGTACGTACAGATCGGCGACCGTGCCCGGACGGAACAGCTTGCGGGCGCGGATCGCGCGGGTCGCGGCCGGCTCGTTGACCAGGTCGGTGAGCCCCTCGTGGCCGGTGAGGTGCGGGAGGACCGGCGTCCCTTCGATGTCGGCCAGTACCAGCAGGGTCTCGCGGCCGTCGCGGGCGTTCGCCTCGGCCATCGCCAGCGCGATACCGGCGGAGTTCGGGGTCGGGGACGCGGACACGACCAGCAGCGCGCCGGGGCTGCCGCCCGCGATCGCGCGCGGGTTCAGCTCGCGCCGGGCCAGCGCGCCGCTCGCCTCGGCGCCGAGGGCGGTGATCTCGTACTGCGGGAGCTCCGGGGCGGACCGCTGCCAGAACCGGCGGCGATGCCCCTCGGAGGCGGCCATCACCGGGGCGCTGGCGGCCCGCGCCGCTTGGTCCCGGGTCAGGATGTACGGCGTCAGGTGCGACCGGAGCAGCGCGAGACCGAAGCCGAGCACCAGGCCGAGGATGCCGCCGACCAGGATGTCGCGGGCAACGATCGGCGACGAGGTGGCGGTGTCGGTGGTGGCCGGCGTCACCAGCTCGCTGCCGGCGCCGACCGTGGACAGCGCCTTCAGCATCGCGGCGGCGTCGTCCGCGGCCTGCCGAGCCTCGGTCGCGAGCGTGACCCGCTGGTCCCGCAGCGCGGCCGCGGTCTGGTTGTCGCCCCGGCCGACGGCCTCGTCGATCTGGCTGGCCAGACCGCGCGACTGCTGGGTCGCGGTCTTCGACCGGCCCTGGGCCTGCTCGGCCAGGTTCGTCAGGAGCGCCTTGGCCTCGCTGTTGCGCTGGGCGAGGTAGATCGTGGCGATCGCGTTCGCCCGGTCGACCGCCTTCTGCGCGGTCGGGCCGTCGGTGGTGACCAGGTACGCGTTGTCGGTGACCGCCTTCACCCGGGTGACCGCGGCCAGGTCCTGGATGGTCTGGTCGTTGTTCGGCATGCCGAGCGACTTCACCACAGCGGCCAGCAGGGTCGGGCTGGCCATCACCCGGGCCTGGGTCTCGGCCGGCAGGTCCATCCCGAGCGGGCCGGTCTTGTCCGCGCCGGTGGACAGCTTCCCGACCAGCGCGGGCGGTACGGCCGGGCCGATCACCAGCTGGCTGGACGCGGTCCAGCGGATCGTCTGGGAGAGCGCGAACACCGACGCGCCGAGCAGTCCGAGCAGGACACAGCCCAGGATGAGCCATTTCTGCCGCAACAGTGACTGAGCGGTCTCCCGCCAGACCACAGTGCCCGGTTCCATTCGTACCTCGATCCGATCGACGCCAGCGACCCAGGATATCCACAGGTCCGGGCGCCCTGCGCACACGATCTCGCTCTCGTGCCCTACTCTCTGTTCCAGGGGAGCTTCAACTGAAGAACTGGGGTACGGCGCCGCGCGGCGGCGCCGGATTGTGTCCTAGGGGGGACATTGACGAAACGACGGCTGTTCACGCGGCTGGGGATCGCCGGGACCGTACTGGCAATCGCAGGAACGCTGCTCATCGCACCACCCGCGCAGAGCGTGGAGACAGGGCTCTCGGCGGTCAACAGCTCGACCTGGCAGACCAACGCCAGCGTGCAGGGGCTGGCGGTTGCAGGAGGCAAGGCGTACGCCGGCGGCCGCTTCACCAGCGTCCGCCCGCCGGGCGCCGCGGCCGGCACCGGCGAGGTCGGCCAGGCATACCTGGCGGCCTTCGACCAGACGACCGGCGAACTGGTCAGCACGTTCAACCCGGTGCTGAACGGCCAGGTCTACGCGGTCGCCGCCTCGCCGGACGGGTCCCGGATCTTCGTCGGCGGTGACTTCACCACCGTCGACGGCCAGACCCGGAACCGGATCGCCGCCTTCGACACGGCCACCGGCGACCTGGTGGCGAACTGGAAGCCCTCGGTGTCGTACCGGGTGAAGACCATCGCGGTCTCCGGGACGACGGTGTACTTCGGCGGTTCGTTCGGCCTGGTGAACGGCCTGACCCGCAACCGGCTCGCCGCGGTCACCACCGACACCGGCACGCTGCTGCCGTGGGCACCCGACGTGAACGGCGACGTGTACGCGGTCGACGCGGCCGACGACGCGTCGAAGGTGTACGCCGGCGGCCAGTTCAGTACGGTCAACGGCACCAACCAGAACACGGTGACCAGCCTCGACCCGGTGACCGGCGCCGTGCTGCCCTTCCCGGGCGCCTCCGCCGTGCCGCCGCCGAACGGCTCCTGCACGACCCGCGTGAAGACGATCGACGCCAGCGGCGACACCGTGTACTTCGGCAACGGTGGCGACGGCGGCGGCTGCTTCGACGGCACCTGGGCGGTCGACATCGCCACCAACACGCTCAAGTGGAAGAACCAGTGCCTGGGCGCGACCGAAGCGGTCAAGGTCGTCAACGGCTGGCTGTACAAGGGCTCCCATGCGCACGACTGCGCCAACCAGGGCGCGGGCGGCTTCCCGCAGGGCTTCGGTTACCACTTCCTGCTGACCGAGAAGCTGACCGACGGCACGCTCGGGCCCTGGTTCCCGAACACCGACGCCGACCCGAACAGCGTCACCAACGTCGGTCCGCTGGCGTTCGCGACCGGCGGCAGCGACCTGTGGGCCGGCGGCGACTTCCTGCACGTCAACGGCGTCGCGCAACAGGGCCTGACCCACTTCACCAACGCCGGACCAGGTGCGGCACCGGCCAAGCCCGCCAAGCTGCTGCCGTACAGCGTGCAGCCCGGCGTCGTGCAGATCCACTTCCCCACCGTCGTCGACAACGACGACAGCACGCTGACGTACCGGCTGCTCAAGGGATTCAGCAACACGACGATCGCGACCTGGACCGCCAAGTCCACGCCGTGGAGCCAGCCGTGGCTCAGCTACACCGACACGTCCTCGGCGCCGGGCGACGTGACGAACTACCGCGTCGAGGTCACCGACGGCAGTACGACGGTCCGCGGCAACTACTCGGACCCGGTCACGGTCGCCTCGACCGCGTCCACGGCGTACGACCAGCTCGTCAAGGCGGACGGCCCACAGGCGTACTGGCGGCTCGGCGAGCCGGCCGGCACGACCACGTCGGTCGACTCCTCCGGACAGAGCAACAACGGCACCTTCACCGGTGTCACGCTCGGTGGTGCGGGTGCGATCGCGGGCGACACCGCGATGACCACCAGCACCACCACCGGCCGCATGGTCGGCGAGAAGGCGTACAGCATGCCGCAGCAGTTCACGGTCGAAGCCTGGGTCAAGCAGAGCGGATTCGGTCGCGGCGGCCGGATCATCGGCTTCGGCAACTCCAAGACCGCGAACAGCGGAAGTGGCGGCGACCGGATGCTGTACATGCGGACGAACGGCTCGATCGTGTTCGGCGTCGACGACGGCGCGCAGCAGACGCTGACCAGTCCGTCGGGCAACAACGACGGCAACTGGCACCACGTCGTCGGTACGTACGACTCCACGACCGGCACTGGCGCGATGAAGCTGTACGTCGACGGCGTGCTCAGCGGCAGTGCGCTGGTGGGTCCGGCGTCGGTCTACTACGGATGGTGGCGGGTCGGTTACGACCTGGGATACACGTGGCCGGGGGCCGGAGCGACCCAGACCGGTATGGGCATCGACGAGGCGGCGGTCTACCCGTACGCGCTCTCGCCGTTGCAGGTGCAGTCTCACTACGCGGCCAGGTGAAAAGGGCTCTCTGGCACAAAGTCATAACGCGTACAGGAGGTCCGCTTCCGGTGGGCCTCCTGCAGCGCTAGTGTCCGACGCTGGCGCGTGATGAGGCATGCGCTTGTGAGGCCCCGCCTGTGTTAGGACATAAATGAAGAAGTTAGTGCTGGCCCTTGTCACCGCAGCGGCCGTTCTCGCCGCGGCGCTGATCCCCTCGGGACCGCCTGTGCAGGCGGCCACCCCGGGATTCGCAACGGCGGTGTCAGCGATCAAGCAGCCGTCGTGGCAGACGAACAACAGCGTGAACGCGCTGGCGATCTCCGGGAACACCGTGTTCGCGGGCGGTCTGTTCACCAGACTCCGCCAGCCCGGCAAGGCGTCCGGACAGGCGCCGGAGACGCAGCGTTCGTACGTCGCCGCGTTCAACCGGACGACCGGCGCGCCGACCGCGTTCGCACCGGTACTGAACGGTCCGGTGTACGCGATCGCCACCAGCCCGGACGGCAAGTGGGTCGTGATCGGCGGCGACTTCACCATGGTCAACGGGGTCCGGCGAAGCAAGATCGCGATGTTCTCGGTCGCCACCGGCAAGCTCGTCGCCGCCTGGGACCCGGTCGTCGCGGCCCGGGTGAAGGCGCTGGCCATCTACGGCAACAGCGTGTTCATCGGCGGCGCGTTCGGCAAGATCGACGGCGTGGTCCGCAACCGGCTCGGCGCGGTCCGGCTGATCCAGGGCGACCTGCTGCCGTGGAACCCGAACGCCAACTCGGACGTGTACGCGGTCGACGTGTCCGACAACGGCACCCGCGTCTTCGTCGGCGGACCGTTCAGCACGATCGGCGGCAAGGACCACTACTCGCTGGCGATGCTGAACAACACCACCGGCGCGGCCTTCGACTTCCCGGCCGCCGCGGCGATCCCGAAGCCGACGGCGACCTGCACCACCCGGGTCAAGGACATCGACACCCTCGGCGACAACGTGTACGTGTCCAACGGCGGTGACGGTTCCGGCTGCTACGACGGCGTACTGGCCGCCTCGGTGTCGACCGGCAAACTGCTGTGGCAGAACAAGTGCCTGGGCGCGACCGAGGCGATCAAGGCGATCGGCAACTGGCTGTACAAGGGCTCGCACGCGCACGACTGCACCTCGACCCCGAACGGCTTCGGCAACGGCACCGGCACGCACTACCTGCTGGTCGAGAGCACGGTCAACGGCTACCTCGGGTCCTGGTTCCCGAACACCGACGCGAACCCGAAGAGCACCACGAAGGTCGGCCCGCTGGCGATGGCCGGCACCGACACCGACCTGTGGGTCGGCGGCGACTTCTTGCACGTGAACGGCCAGCTCCAGGTCGGCATCACCCGGTTCACGAACACGCCCGGCGGCGCGGCTCCGGCCGTACCGAAGGCTCCGACGCTGTCCGCCACGTCGGCCGGCCGGGTGTACGTGACGTACGGCGACTCGTACGACCTGGACAACCTGACGCTGACGTACAACGTTTTCCGGGGCTCGCTGAACGTCGGCTCGCAGAAGCTGACGACGTACTTCTGGCAGCCGCGCAAGACCTACCAGGTGGTGGATCGCGGCCTCAAGCGCGGTTCGACGTACTCGTACCACGTCGAGGTGCACGACGGGCGGAACATCATGAAGGGCGCTTCCGCCAGCATCAAGATCCCGTAACTGGCTCTTCCCGATCGGCACCCCCAGTCGTAGCTTGGTGACTGGGGGTGTCGATCATGGGGAAACGACTCTTTGTTGCGTTGGGCATCGGTGGTCTGGTACTGGGGGTGCTGGCAGTACTGCCGGCGCAGCCCGCGTCGAGCACCGGTGCCGGGCTGACCGCCGTCGCCGCCTCGAGCTGGCAGACCGATGCCAGCGTGCTCGGGCTGGCCGTTGCCAAGGGCAAGGTGTACGTCGGCGGCCGGTTCACCACGGTTCGTCCGCCGGGTGCGCCGGCCGGCACGCGCGAAGTGACCAGGACCTATCTGGCCGCGTTCAACGAGAGCACCGGTGCTCTCGACGCCGCGATGAACCATGTCCTGAACGGGTTCGTCTGGGCGATCGTTGCCTCACCCGACGGTTCCAGGGTGTACGTCGGCGGCGACTTCACCCGCGTCGACGGTCTGGTCCGGAATCGGATCGCCGCCTTCGACACAGCGACCGGCAGGCTGGTCGCGAACATCGCTCCGCAGGTTTCGTACCGGGTGAAGGCGCTCGCGATCGGCCGGTACAGCCTGTACTTCGGCGGCTCCTTCGGGCTGGTGAACGGCGTGACCCGGAACCGGGTGGCCGCGATCAGCACGGTCACCGGCGCACTGTTGCCGTGGGACCCGGACGCGGACGACGACGTCTACGCGATCGACGTTGCCGACGACAACTCGCGGGTCTACCTGGGTGGGACGTTCGGCACCGTCCGCGGCGCGAACCACTGGGCGGTTGCCAGCGTCAACACCTCGACCGGTGCGGTGCTGCCGTTCCCCGCAGCGTCCGCCGTACCGCTGCCGAACAGTTCATGCACCTCGCGGGTGAAGGACATCGAGACGTCCGGGAGCCGGGTGTTCTTCGCCGACGCCGGTGACGGCTGGGGCTGCTTCGACGGGACCTGGGCCGCGGACGTTGCCACCGGCAAGCTCCTCTGGAAGAGCAACTGCCTGGGCGCGACCGAGGCGCTGGCGATGGTGAATGGCTGGCTGTTCAAGGGCTCGCACGCACACAGCTGTCCCGGTACGTTCGCCGACGGCAGCGGCACACATTTCCTGCTGCTGCAGAATCCGGCGACCGGCACGCTGGGGCCGTGGTTCCCGGACACGAACGGCGGGCCGCCGACGCTGGTCGGCCCGCTCGTGGCGACCAGCGGCGGGAGCGACCTGTGGGTCGGCGGCGACTTCACCACGGTCAACGGCGCGGGGCAGCAGGGCCTGACCCGGTTCACCAACCTCGGGCCCGGCGCCGCACCGCTCCGTCCGGCGGCACCGACGTTGTCCAGTACGGCGGCGCACCGGGTCAACGCCACGGTCCGTACGTCGCTCGACAAGGACGACGTACGGCTCACCTACTTCCTGCTCCGCGGTACGGCGAACACGGTCGTCGCCAGCACCAGAGCCAGCTCCGCGTTCTGGTACCGCCCGACCATCGTCCTCACGGACGCGGCCGCGCCGTCGGGCACCACCCAGGCCTACCGGATCGAGGTCTACGACGGGCATCACGTCGTACGCGGCAGCTACGCCACCATCAAGGTGCGCTGAGCCGGCGGTGCGCGGCGATGGCTCGGTGGGCTTCGTTCCACCAGAGGAGCAGTGTGGTGAACGACGCTCCGGCCAGCCCCCACGCCGCGCCCTTCGGGCCCCACAGGTACGCGCCGGTGATCCCGCAGGTGATCAGTACGACCGACGAGATCAGCCGGACGCGCAGGCCGCGGGTGGCGGCGGTCAGGGCCCGGAGGATCGCGAACGCGCCCGCGTTCGAAGCGCCGAGGGCCTGCAGCAGGATCACCGGGATCAGGACGGTGTGCGCCTGGTTCCAGACGCCCGGACCGAGCAGTTCGCGGCCGACGACGGCCGGCAGCAGCAGGAAGACCGCGCCCCACGCGAGCGCGCCGGCGCCGACGCCGAACGAGATCGCCAGCCCGACCAGCCAGAGGCGGCGGTACGAGTGCCGCAAGGCCCGCGCCGCCTCGGGGACCGAGATCATCCGGATCCCCTGGTTCAGTACGTTGACCGGGCCGAGCAGGACCTGTGCTCCGCGGATACCCGCGGTGGCGACCAGGCCGGCCGCGGCGGTGATACCGAGCATGTAGACCTGGATGGTGCCGGAGACGGCGAGCATCTCCCCCACGTACTTGGGGCTCAGGTCCCAGTTCCGGCGCACCCATTCGCGGATCAGTTGGCGGCGAGGGGCGACGCCTGCTTGGAAACGGCCGGCGATCGCGGCGATGACCGCGCCGAGACCCCACGCGAACGTCAGCGTGAACGCGGACTGCGTACCGGTGAGATAGAGGCCGCCGAAGATCGCGAGCATCGCCAGGAGCCAGATCAGGTCGTTGACGAAGGCTTTCTGTCCTTCGCCTACTACGAAGAACGCCCAGCGCCAGGCGTCTTGTAGCAGGAGGCCGGGCATGGTGAGGGCGAACGCGATGAGGACGCCCTTCGATGGGACGGGCGGAACGGCTACTACCGCCAGACCGACCAGTAGGCCCAGGAATCCGGTGAGGAGAGCGGTTGCCGTGCTGGCCCGGACGGCTCGTTGCCAGGCGGGGGTGCGACTGCCTGAGTGGCGGACTGCGAGGGGTTCTGTGGAGACTGCTCGGGAGACGTTCAGGGCGATGGTGTAGCCGCCGAAGGCGAGGGCGTAGACGCCGAAGTCGGCGACGGTGCTGGAGCGGGCGACGACGACCCCGACGGCGAGGTTGCTCAGGCTGGAGAGGGCCTGGTCGGCCAGACCCCAGGTGGCGCGGCCGGCCGGACCGGCCAGCCGACGTAACTTCGGCCGCCGGAACTTCACCGCCCCACCCTAGACGGGACGCGGCGGATGCCGCAGGACGCCCAGCAGGAAGCGCGGGATGCCCAGCACGTACCGCTTCCAGAGCCGCCGTGGCTCCTTGTACAGCCGGTAGCTCCACTCCAGCCCGGCGCGCTGCATCCAGCGCGGCGCGCGGTCCAACCGGCCGGTGTGGAAGTCGAACGCCGCGCCGACGCCGATCAGGACGGTCGCGTTCAGCCGGTCGCGGTGGTCGGCCATCCAGCGTTCCTGCTTCGGCGCGCCGAGCCCGACCCAGACGATGTCCGGCCGCGCCTCGTTCAGCCGCGCGACTGTCTCCGCGTCCTCGGCCTCGGTCAGCGCCCGGTACGGCGGGCACTCGACGCCGACGACCTTCAACGCCGGGTGCCGCTCCTGGAACCGCTCGCGCAGCTCCTCGGCCACGCCGTCGGCACCGCCGTAGAAGTACTGCGTCCAGCCGCGCTCCGCCGCCTCGGCGAGCACCCGCTCGAGCAGGTCCGGTCCGGCGACGCGGTCCATCTGCTCGAAGCCGGCCTTCTTACCGGCCCAGACCAGCGGCATGCCGTCCGGAACGGTCAGGCCGGACGTGTTGTACACCTCGGTCAACCGCTCGTCGGCGCGCGCGTGCAGCAGCGCGTTCATGTCGGTGACGCAGACCAGGTGCCGCTCGCCGCGCTCGATCCAGCCCGCGAAGGTGCCGACCGTGTGGTCGAGGTTCGTCACGCTGACATGGATGCCGAGTACGTCGACGCGCTCGGTGGCGGTGCTGCCTGGGGTGGTGGGCTCGGCCTGGAGGTCGGTCATCGGTCCTCTCCTTGCAGCGCGGCGAGGTCGGCGTCGACCATGATGCGGACCAGTTCGGGGACGTGGACCTGGGCCTTCCAGCCGAGTTCCACGGCGGCCTTCGACGCGTCCCCGATCAGCGAGTCGACCTCGGTCGGACGCTCGTAGCGCTGGTCGTGGTCGACGTACTGCTCCCAGTCCAGCCCGACGTGTTCGAACGCCAGCGAGACGAAGTCGCGGACCGAGTACGACGTACCGGTCGCGATCACGTAGTCGGCGGGGGTGTTGTGCTGCAGCATCCGCCACATGCCCTCGACGTACTCCGGCGCGTAGCCCCAGTCGCGGCACGCGTCCAGGTTGCCCAGGTACAACCGGTCCTGGCGACCCGTCTTGATCGCCGCGACCGCGCGGGTGATCTTCCGGGTCACGAACGTCTCGCCGCGGCGCGGAGACTCGTGGTTGAACAGGATCCCATTCACCGCGAACATGTCGTACGCCTCGCGGTAGTTGCGGGTCATCCAGTACCCGTAGAGCTTCGCGGCACCGTACGGCGACCGCGGGTAGAACGGGGTGTCCTCGTTCTGCGGCGGAGGCGTCGCGCCGAACATCTCCGACGAGCTCGCCTGGTAGAACCGGCAGTCCAGCCCGATCATCCGGATCGCCTCGAGCAGCCGCGTCGTACCCATCCCGGTGGTGTCGCCGGTGTACTCCGGCTCGTCGAAGCTCACCCGCACATGCGACTGCGCGGCCAGGTGATAGACCTCGGCCGGCTGGATCGACGCGAGCAGCGTGACGAGGCGCGAGCCGTCGGTCAGGTCGCCGTAGTGCAGGAACAACCGCTTGTCCTGGGCGTGCGGATCCTCGTACAGGTGATCGATCCGCTTGGTGTTGAAGGTGCTGGCCCGACGGATCAGGCCGTGCACCTCGTAGCCCTTGGACAGCAGCAGCTCGGCCAGGTACGAACCGTCCTGGCCGGTGATGCCTGTCACGAATGCTTTCTTCATCTGGCGTTCTCCACGTACCAGCGGTAGGTGGCGGCCACACCGTCTTCCAATGAAATCGAGGGTTTCCAGCCCAGCGCGAGCAGCCGGCTCACGTCCAGCAGCTTGCGCGGGGTGCCGTCCGGCTTCGACAGATCGTTGCTCAGGGCACCGGTATAGCCGACGGTCCGGGCGACCAGCTCGGCCAGCTCGCGGATCGTCACGTCGGCGCCGACACCGACGTTGATCGGTTCCGGCGCGTCGTAGTGCTCCAGCAAGTGCAAACAGGCATCCGCCAGGTCGTCGACATGCAGGAACTCCCGCCGCGGCGTACCGCTCCCCCACAGCACGACTTCCTCGGCACCGTTGACTTTCGCCTCGTGGAAGCGGCGGATCAACGCCGGCAGCACATGCGAGCTGGCCGGGTCGAAGTTGTCGTTCGGCCCGTACAGGTTCGTCGGCATCGCGGAGATCCAGCGCAGGCCGTACTGACGGCGGACCGCCTGCACCTGCATGATGCCGGCGATCTTCGCGATCGCGTACGCGTCGTTGGTCGGCTCCAGCTCGCCGGTCAGCAGACTCGACTCGTGGATCGGCTGCGCGGCGTACTTGGGGTAGATGCAGGACGACCCGAGGAACAGCAGCCGCGGCGTCCGCACCTCGAGCGCCGCGTCCATCAGGTTCACCTGGATCCGCAGGTTGTCGCTGAGGAACTCCGTCGGGTGGTCCCGGTTCGCCAGGATCCCGCCGACCCGCGCGGCCGCGTCGATGACCACCGCCGGGCGGTGCTCGCGCAGAAATGCGAAGGTGGCCTCCCGGTCACGCAGGTCCAGCTCCGCGGAGGACGCGCCGATCAGGTTCGTCCGACCGGCAGCCTCGAGGCGTCGCCAGATCGCCGAACCGACGAGTCCGCGATGGCCTGCAACATAAACTGGTCCATGTAGATCCATCAGTACGCTCCAGCGCCGTAGATCACCGCGCGCACGGTCTTCCAGAGAATCAGCAGGTCCAGCGTCATCGACCAGTTGTCGACGTACCGCAGGTCGAGGCGCACGGACTCGTCCCAGGACAGGTCGCTGCGGCCGCTGACCTGCCACAGACCGGTCATGCCCGGCTTGACGAGCATCCGTCGCGAGTCGTCGGCGGCGTACAGCGCGACCTCCTCGGCCAGCGGCGGCCGCGGCCCGACCAGCGACATGTCGCCGCGCAGCACGTTGAACAGCTGCGGCAGCTCGTCCAGCGAGCACCGGCGGATCCACCGGCCGAGCGGCGTCATCCGCGGGTCGTTGCGCATCTTGAAGATCACGCCGTTGCCGTCGCTCAACGCGTACAGGTCGCTGAGCCGCTGCTCGGCGTCGACGTACATGCTGCGGAACTTCAGCATCGTGAACTCGACGCCCGCGCGGCCGACCCGCTGCTGCCGGAACAGCATCGGCCCGGCACTGGTCAGCTTGACCGCGAGCGCCAGCCCGATCAGTACCGGCGACAGCAGCAGAATGATGCCGAGAGCAACCACACGGTCGAAGACCGCCTTCATCAGGTGCGGACCGCCGCTGACCGACGGCCGCTCCAGGTGCAGCAGCGACAGACCCGCGACCGGGCGGACCGAGATCCGTGGGCCGGCGACCTCGATGATGCCCGGCGAGACGATCAGCTCGACGCCGCGCTGTTCGAGCGCCCAGGACAACCGGCGCAGCGACTGGCCGGCCAGCTCCGGGTCGGTCGCGACCGCGACCACCTCGACCGCGTGCCGGTCCGCGGCGGCCAGGATGTCGGGCTCGTCCAGGGCCTCGAGGTCACCGGACTCGCCGCGCGGCCGGCAGGTCGCCACCACCCGGAACCCGTCGGTCGGGCGGCTCTCGAGGTGCTCACACAGCGTCGCGGCCGGGCCACTGCGCCCGACCACGAGAACCCTGTGCATACAGCGACCCCGGACCCGGTGCCGGTGCAGGTCCTTCCGCAGCGCGTACCGCAGCAGCAGCGCGGCGATCACCATCACCGGAATCGCGAGCACCACGAACCCGCGGGCGATCTCGGCCTTGGTCACGTACGACGTCATCGCGACCGCCGCGGTCAGCCCGACACCGGCACGCAGCAGCGAGCGGAACTCGTCCGGCCCGGCACCGAAGAACCGCGGGTCGTACCCCTTCGAGAGCGCGACCACCGCGACCCAAGCCACCGGCAACAGACTGCTGACCACGAGATAGCTGGAGCCGACGTGGTACCCGAAGCGGGTCAGCAGCGCGACCGAGACCCCGAGCATCGCGGCGAGCAGGTCGCCACCGACCGCGGCCCACCGGTAGACCCCGACCCAGCGCGGCTCGGTCGACCGCGAGGGCAACGGAACGATCGCCGGCACCTCGTGCGGGACGACCCAGAGCGGCCGACGGCTGTCCACAGCGTCCGGCGCTTCTGCTCCGCTCACAGCGGCCCTCGTTCCCTCCTGCAACGGCCCCGTCACTATCAGTGTCCGGCCCGGCCTGCAGTGTGTCCTTGTTAACCCGCGCGTCGTCGCCGAGTCACCGAAGATTACTACGCGGACAGGTCGCGGGCGACCACCGACCCGGGTCCCTGTGGACGACCGTCCGGCCGGAGCCGGCGGGTCGGCGAGAGGGCAGCAAAAGCAGGCGGTCCGGCCGGCTCCCCAGGAGCCGGCCGGACCGATCCGCCGCTGTGCGGGCGGGGCTCAGACCCCGACCTTCGGAGTGTCGAACGACTCGACGATCGCGGCCGGGACGTGCTCGAGGTCGCTGACCCGTAGGTAGTCGCCCATCGTCGTGCCGGTGCATTCGGAGTCGATGTTCGGCGCCGCCCGGCCGGCCACCGCGTCGCCGAGGTGCACCGTACGCAGGTCGAGGCTGAACCGGGTCCGCCCCGACGTGTTCGGCACGCTCGAGTGCAGCTGCGCCCCGGAGAACAGGATGATGCCGCCGGCCTGGCAGATCGGCCGGATCTGCGGCACCAGCTCCACCTCTTCCTCCGGCACCGGCTGCACCCGGGTGTCGGTGCCGATCTGGGTGGCAGCGATCTTCCGGCTGGTCGCGTTCCACTCGGCGTAGTTGTAGACCCGGGAGCTGTTCCGGACCGGCGTCTGCCAGTACTTCGGGTGGAAGGCCAGCCCGTTGTCGTCGCTGATCGCGAAGATCGGCAGCCACCAGTTGAGCTGCACGTACGGCGCGGAGTACCAGGTGTCGCGGTGCGGGTGGAACGCGAACGCGATCCCGGTGGTCAGGTAGTCGTTCGACGTCGAGCTCCGCATCCGCGGTACGTCGAAGTACGTCTGCTCCTGATCGCAGCCGAAGTCGGCCAGCATCTCCTGGATCAGCCGCTTCGACTCCGGGTGATGGATGAACCGCGGCTTGAGCTCGGCCAGCAGCGCGGCGTAGTCCTCGACCGCCATGTCGAACTGCGCGGTCTCCGGGTCCAGCGGCGCGAACGCCTGCCGGGCCATTTCGCCCGCGAACTCGGTGAGTGCCAAGGTCGACGGGCGCGGCGAATAGACGAACAGGTCGCCGTCGTACAGTTTTTCCCTGCGCTCGTCATCGCTGACGTCCGCATCGAAGTACACAGAATGCATCGATCCAACCCCGCCCTCAAGTATGAACAGAACTGCCGCTTCCCCTTATTTGTTAATCCCTTGCGTGCGCGGCAGCGTTACATCACGAATTGCACCGCCGCGGAACCAGTCGACGGTTCTGGTCAGCCCGTCCACCAGTCCCACTCGCGGCCGCCAGCCGAGCAACGGGACGGACTCGCTCAGGTCCGCGATACAGGCGCCGTCGAACTTGCGGTCCGCCAGCCCGCCGAAGCGGGCCGGGACCTCGGTGCCGATGATCTGCTGCAACGTCGTGACGGTCTGCCGGATGTCGACCGGCGCACCGGAGCCGATGTCGAGACTGCGGCCCTCGACGGACGGGGCGCAGGCCGCGGCCAGGAACGCGTTCACGACGTCGTCGACGTACACCCAGTCGATCAGGCGGGATCCGCTCGACAGTTCCGGCACCTGGCCGGCGAGCAAGGACTTGACCACGTACGGCACCAGTTTGGACTCGTTCTGCGGACCCGGGCCGTAGACCATCGCGATGCGCAACACGACGGTGGGCAGCGACCACAGGTCGTGGAACGCGTGGGCGTACGCAGCGGACGCCCACTTGCTCACCGTGTACGGCGACAACGCCCTCGGCTGAGCGTCGCCGGCGTGCGGTTCCTCGATCGAGCCGGCCAGGACGATCCTGGGCCGGCCGGCCTCGGTCGCGGCGGTCAGCAGGTTGACCGTACTGGCCAGGTTGCCGGCGAAGGTCCGCGGTACGGCTGCGACCTCGCGCGATCCGGACGCCTCGCCGGCGAGGTGGAACACCACGTCCGGCCGCACCGTCCGGACGAGTTCGTCCGTCGCAGCGGCATCGGCGAGGTCGACCTGCCACGACGTCGCCGATGCCGGTGCGAGGCCGGGTTTCGCCGGGCCCCTGCGCGACACGGCGTGGACGTCCGCCCCGAGCTCGGCAAGCCGTTCGACCAGGTGCGACCCGATGAACCCGTGCGCTCCCGTCACCAGAACCGTGCTGCCGGACAGTCGCCGGCCGCCGGCCGGCGCGAGTTGCCGGGCCTCGACAGGCTGGGCCGAGGCACGTGTGCTGATCGCAGCAGGCCCGGCCGACGTCGAGTCGCTGTGGAGCGATGCTCGGGACCGACCCGTCGACGCCCTGGTGGAGGCCGGCGCCCTGGTGGACGACGGCGCCCTGGTGGTCGACGTGGAGATCCTCGTCGACCGGGACGCGGTCGACGTCAGGGCGGCGCCGGCGATCGCGATCAGCAGAAGCAGGATCGCGAATGCGCCGAGCCGCCTTTCCCGGGTCATCGCGAATCGGGTCCCGGCGGGCCGGAATCCGGCGTACCGGCATTCGGCTCGTCAATCTTGCGCAACCACGCCTCGCGCCAATAGGTGTGAATCGCCCGCGGGCAGAAACGGTGATACCTGCCGACACAGGTGACCTGGTCGAGAATGACGCAGTCGCGCAGGTGAATCATTCGGCCGGTGTGTTCCTCGATGATCTTGTCGACCGTTTTCAGGACCCGGGCCCGGCGCCCGCAGAACGGCAGCATCTCGCCGTCGAAGATGAGCCCGCGATTCTTGCTGTTCGGGCCCAGCGCGGCCATGATCTCTTCCTTGCTCTTCACCTCGACGAGGTCGCCGGGCTGCAGTCCCAGCGGTTCGGCCTTCGGCCCCGGACCAGTGCCCTTGTAGAACGGGTACGGGAGACCGTCGGCGATCCGCAGCCGGCGCGGGAGCTTGCGGCTCAGCGCCTGGAACTTGTTGAAGAACAGGACCAGCAGGCCGCGGAGCACGAACAGCAGCTTGAAGTTGCCCGATCGCACGTCGTCGACGTACTGCCCCATCTCCAGGGCAGGCAGCGGGGTGGACGCACGCATGACCTCGGTCGCCGCGCAGCGGTACAGGGTCGCACCGTCATCGGCGATGCCGGCGACAGTGTCGTCCGCCAGGGTCTGCTCGGTAGCGGCCGGGCCCGGTCCGGCCGGCTTGGCCAGCAGCGGGGCACCGTCGGTCGTCTCCAGCCATTCCTCGCGCCAGAACAGCAGGCAACCAGCTTGGCAACCGCCATGGGCGCTTCCGTCACAGCGGGCACCGGTGAGGTGCAGGGTGTTCTCGAGCCGCCGCAGCCCGGTCGAGGGCCGGTTGATCGTGTCGCAGGTCTTGTGGGCGATCGCCGAGACCGGCAGCTCGCGCCCCGCGAACTGCAGCATCTCGGGCATGAACGGCTGCCCGTCGATCCTTCCGTTCGCGTCCAGGGTCGCCAGGATCTCTTCCTTGCTGCGCACCCGGACGACGTCGCCCGGTCGCACGGTGCCGGGCGTCGAACGAACCGGCTGTGTCGTGGTCATGATGTGGTAGCTCCTCGTGCGGCATTGATCGTCGCGTCGCCCGGTGTCTTCGGCCCGCCCGCCACGAACAGCGGATCGGTGTTTCGCTTGATGACCCGGTGGAATCCGCTTCTCGCCAAGTGGGACACGAGAATCCGGTAGCAGGCCAGCCGATCACCCCGGGACAGCGGTGCCCGGGCAATGGCCTCGAGATAGCGGTACCCGTACTCGGCGAGCAGCCGGGCAGTGCTCTGACCGGCCCGGCGTGGGTCGAGATTGGTACACAGCGCGGGGATGGTCGCCCTTCGGTCACCGCGCTCGGGGTGGTCCCGGCGGAAGTACAGCAACTCGGGAACCTGGTGGAAGCGGCCGCGGAACGCGAGTTCGGCGATCCACGGCCGGGCGCCGTGGTGGTAGCTGTCCTTGCGCCGGATGCTGCGCACGACCTGCGTCCTGATCACCCCGTACTCGTCGTCCGCGCCGTCGGTGACGACCAGGCCCCGGAACCTTTCCTTGGGGTCCGCCGAACCGGTGGCCAGGGTGTAGTCGTAGTTCCGGACGATCGTCCCAGTCTCGTCGATGATGGCCATGTCCGCGTGGCTGAGCACGACGTCCGGGTGGGCGTCGAGGGCCTCGACACAACGGGCGAGCAGGTCGCGGCCGTACAGGTCGTCGTGGGCGGCGAACTTGAAGTACTCCCCCCGGGCCTCGTCGACGACGAAGTTGTGGTTCGGGGTGGCGCCGATGTTGCGCGGCTGGCGGATGTACCGGATCCGCGGGTCCTGGTCGGCGTACCGGCGGCAGATCTCCTCCGTCCCGTCCGTCGAGGCGTTGTCGGAGATGATCAGCTCGAAGTCGGTGAAACTCTGAGCGAGCAACGAATCGAGCGCCTCGCCGAGATAGCGCTGCCCGTTGTACACGGGGAGGCCCACGGTGAGCCTTGGTATGCCGGTCACGATGGTCTCGCTTTCATGGTCGTGATGGAACCGGTACGGAAGCGTCGGGCGGGATGGGCGGGACAGTCGGACCGGCCGGGGCGGTGTCGGTGGACGCGGCCGCCTCCTGAGTTCGGCGGCGGTCGCGGATGCCGGCCCGGAACATCCGCCACCAGACGGCGGTACCGACGAAGGTCGCCGCGGCCACTCCCCAGGCGGATCCGAGCGCGCCGCCCGCGAAGCTGCCCCCGGCACCGCCGGCCAGGTAGAGGCAGGCGCAGATCAACGTGGCCCGCATGCTCCGCGGGGCCGCGGCCAGTCCGCGGAGACCGGCGGCCGCGCCGTTCCAGAAGCCGATGCCTGCGAAGGCCAAGGTGGTGGGGAGCATCAGCGCGACGGCCGGCGCCCACACGGAGCCGAGTACGTGGACACCGAGCGCATCGGGCACCAGGAACATGACGGTCAGCCCCCAGAGTGTGACGCCCACCGCCTGGACGATCGCGAGCGCCGCACAGAAGACGACGAAGGAGCGGAGCGAGCGGCGCAGCATCCGTGCGGCTTCGGGAACGGCGACCATGCTGAGGCCCTGCACGACCGCGAGCCACGGCCCGAGCAGGACCTCGGCGGCCTTCAGATCGCCGACGGCCGACAAGCCCGCGATCGCTCCCACGCTGAAGAAGCGCAGCTGGGTCACCGTGCTCATGCTCAGGTTCTCGACCAGGTAGCGAGCCCCGAGCTCGCGCTGCTGGGTGAGCCAGATCCGGATCCCGGCCGGGTGCGGAAGGACCCGGGCCTGGAACATGCCGAGGAGTGCCGCGACGCAACCGGCGCCGCCCCATGCCAGCACGAACCAGGACACGCCGCCCTCGCGGTTGGCGAGGGCGATCAACGGGATCAGCGCCAGCCCCCAGGTAAGGTCGTTGAGGAACGAGTTGCGTCCCTGTCCGGAGGCGAAGAACGCGTACCGCCAACTGTCCTGCAGCATCAACCCGGGCAGCAGTACGCCGAGGACGATGAAGGCCGTGCCGAGGGAACCTCCGAGGATCAGGCCCACCGTCGCGCAACCGGCACCGATCACGCACCCCACGGCGAGCGCAGCACCGGAGGCGTTGCGTACGGCCTGCCGCCAGGACTCGGTCGAGACGCCGCTGTAGCGCACCACCAGCGGATCGGTGGCCAGACCACGCGAGACGTTGAGAGCGAAGCCGTAGGTCACGTAGGCCAGGCTGAAGATGCCGAACCCGCTCGGGCCGAGCGCCCGGGCCACCAGGACGACGACCAGGAAGTTGGTGAGGCTGGACGCCGCCTGGTCGGCGAGCCCCCACCCCAGCCGGTGCGTGGTGCCGTGCCGTCGCAACAGCCCCAGCTTCAGGCGGATCTGTGCGTTCAACGCTGCCCCCTCAGGCCCAGATGTCTCGGTGCACGTTGAAGATCACGCGCGACCCGTGGGGGTCGATGTTGATCGGCAGTTCCTTCAGCCCGGGTACCGCGCGCCGCACGGCCGCCTGGTGCTCCAGCGGGCAGCAGACCAGGACGAACCCGCCGCCGCCGGCCCCTGCGATCTTGGCGCCGGTCGCTCCCGCATCCAGCACGGCGTCGACCGCCTGGTCCAGTGCGGAGCTGCTCACGCCACTGGCCAGCTGACGCTTGGCTTCCCAGCTCTTCCCCAGGGCCAGTCCGACAGCGCCGGTCTCTCCCGCGCGCAGACCGTCGGCGGCTTCGCCGGCCAGCATCTTCAACAGGTCCAGTTGCGCGAGCTTGTCGCTCACGTTGGCCGACTGCTCCTTGAGGATCTTGTCCGCGCTGCGCGTGATGCCGGTGTAGAAGAGCATCAGCTCGGACTGGAGTTCGCGGTGCAGCTCCGGACGCAGCCGGATCTGGTCCACCGCGACCCGGTCGCCCGGGCCGAACCGCAGGTCGCAGATGCCGCCGTACGCCGCGGCGTACTGGTCCTGCTTGCCGATCGGCTTTCCGCAGCGTTCGATCTCGATCGTGCAGGCACGGTCGGCCAGTTCCTCGGCGGAGACCTGTACGCCCTGGTAGGCGAACAGTGCGTGCAGCAGGCCCACGGTCACCGACGAGGAGGATCCGAGGCCGGAGCCGCTCGACGGGATGTCGGCCAGGGTGGTGATCTCGACACCACCGCGGATGCCGGCCATGTGCAGGGCCTCGCGGACGAGGTCGTGTTGCACGTCGGCGACCCGGCTGACGATCTCCTTGCTGGAGTAGTTGATGTAGATGTCGTCGTCGAAGCGCTGCTTCACCACCACGTACACGTACTTGTCGATCGCGGCGTTGAGCACCCGGCCGCCGTGCTCGCGGTAGTAGCCCGGCAGGTCGGTACCGCCACCGACCAGGCCGATGCGCAGCGGGGTCTGGGTGATGATCATCGCTCTGCTCCTCGTGGCCAGTGCCGGCGCGCCCGCTCGAGCGCTTCCGGTGTTCCGATGTCGAGGAAGAATGCGTCTCCCACGTCCACGACCCGCGTACGGCCGATCAGCTGCGGCAGCAGGTGCCGGCCGACGTCTACCGGCGGCTCGCCCTCGATCAGGTCGAGCACCGCGGTGCCGAAGACGTACAGGCCGGCATTGGCCAGGTCGCTGCGCGGGTGCTCGGGCTTCTCGTCGAACCGGACGACTAGTCCGTCCTGAACCTCGACGATCCCGCACTGCTCGGGGCGCGGTGCGTGGAAGACGGCCATCGTCGCGAGCGACGGAGTGGCTCGGTGCGCTGCCACCAGTTGCCCGATGTCGAACGTCGTCAGGTTGTCCGCGTAGACCGCGAGGAAGTGCGATTCGCCGTCGACGAAGTCCCGGTTGGCGCGCAGCGTCCCGGCACTGCCGAGCAGCTCCGGTTCGTGCACCACCCGTACGAACGGCGGCTTGCCTGCGCGGTCCGCGATGTGCTCCTCGACCTTGTCGTGCAGGTGGTGCACGTTGACCAGTACTTCGTCGACGCCCGCGGACGCGAGCGCGTCGAGCCAGTGGTCCAGCATCGGCCGTCCGCCGACCTCGACCAGGCACTTCGGCACCCGGTCGGTGAGTGGGCGCAGGCGCGTACCGAGGCCGGCTGCCAGCACGAAGGCCTTCACGACTCGACCTTCCGTACGACGCCGAGCGACCGCATCTTCGCGTTCGCGTCCGCGAGGATCTCGTCGAGCCCCGGTAGTCCTTCGAGCCATGCCGCGTACTCGGCGACCGAGTCGACGGGCGTACGCCGCGGCTTCCAGCCGAGCTCCTCGAGGGCGGCGAGATCGGAGACGATGTGACGGGTGTCGCCGAAGCGGAACTCCCCGCTGACCAAAGGCGGCTTGTCCGAGCCGTACTGGCGCCGGACGACCTCCGCGAACTCCATCGTCGTGTACGGCGTGCCGCCACCGACGTTGAACGCCCTGCCCGCGGCCCGTGGATCTTCCAGCGCGAGGAGGTTGGCATCCA
Organism: Kribbella sp. NPDC004536; assembly: GCF_042873835.1. Taxonomy (NCBI): domain Bacteria; kingdom Bacillati; phylum Actinomycetota; class Actinomycetes; order Propionibacteriales; family Kribbellaceae; genus Kribbella; species Kribbella sp. NPDC004536. The sequence goes on from NZ_JBIALY010000005.1 coordinate 261,067, forward strand.
CGACGTCGTGGATGTTGACGTAGTCGCGGATCGCGTTGCCGTCCTCGTACAGCACGGGCGCGCTACCGAGCAGGTAGTGCAGGTTGAAGATCCGGCACGCCCCGGAGTACGCGTTGTAGACGGACTGACGGGCCCCCTGCACGATGCTGTAGCGCAGCGCGACCGTCGGAATGTCGTACCGGCGCCCCAGGTTCAGCGCGACCATCTCCTCGCCGAACTTTGACATGCCGTAAGCGTTCTGCGGATTGGACACGGTCTCGGGTGTCCGCCGCAGCTCGAGCTCACCGCCGCACTGCGGGCACGGGACCTCCCACTGCCCTCGGCGCAGCGCCGACTCGGGCCGCATGCCCGGCGTCTGGTCGCCGTCCTTCGGGCAGTGGTACAGGCCCTCACCCATCGCGGACTGCGAGGACGCCACCACCACGCGCTGGAGATCCAGGCCCTCGGTCACGGCGATCTCGAAGATCAGCGCGGTCGAGGTGACGTTGACTTCGGTGAACCTGGAGAAGTCGGTCAGGTAGTCCTGGTACGCGGCGAAGTGGAACACCGCGTCCGTACGCCGCAGCAGGTTCGCGAGCAGTTCGCGGTTGCGCACGTCACCGACGTACAGATCGGCTCCGGGAGTCAGGTACGACGGACGCCCGTCGCGGTGCACCGGTGCCGTGAGTGCGTCGAGGACCGTCACGTCGTGGCCCTCGGCAACCAACCGGTCGCACGTGTGCGAGCCGATGAACCCGGCCCCACCGGTCACCAGGATCCTCATGCGCGCACCCGCTCTCCGGCGCGATGGACCTCGCGGTACACCTCGAGGGTCTGTTCCCCCGTACGCGCCCACGAGAACTCCGCCGCACGGGCCAGGCCGAGCGGCCGGAGCGTGGCGCCTTCCGGACCACAGGCGCGCACCAGCGCGTCCGCGATCGACTCCGGGTCGTCAGGATTGGCAAGCAGGGCCGCATCGCCGGCCGTCTCGGCCATCGCGCTGCGGTCCGAGGTCACCACCGGGCATCCGCACGCCATCGCCTCGAGGATCGGCAGACCGAACGTCTCGTTGAACGACGGGTACGCGAACGCCGCCGCAGCGCGGTAGAAGAGCACGGTCTCCTCGAGGCGTACGCCACCCACCCACACCACGTCGTCGGCGATGCCGAGCTCCTCGGCCAACGCGTGCAGGCGCGTCACGTACGGGACGTCGCGGCCGTGGCCCACGACCGCCAGCTGGTGACCGTCGAGGCGCGGCTTCGCGAGGGCGAACGCACGCAGCAGGCCGTCACAGTTCTTGTACGGCCACAACGACGAGACGAACAGTACGAACGGCCGCTCGACCCCGTGGCGCTTGACCTGGGCCCGCGCCTCGTCGACGTCGCCGGGCTTGAACGTGGTGTGGTCGACCGCCTCCGGGATGAGACGCAGCTTGGCCGGATCGACGTCCAGGTAGGTCTGCACCTCGGTGCGCAGGCTCTCGGAATTGATGATGATCGCGTCCGCCACCTTGGCCGTGTGCGGGTAACTGGTTCGCCGGTAGGCCCGTACCAACGGGTTGATCGCCTCGGGCGCGGTGAACGCGTGCATGGTCTTGAAGTGCGCCACGATCGACGGGGCCGGCCGCACCAGCGGCGCGATCAGCGTGTTGAACACGTTGATGCGCGCGGCCCGGAGACGCGGCGGCGCGTACAACTGTTCGCTGAGCACGCGCAGCCGCTGCCGCTCGTTCGACCACGGAAAGGTGAGGAAGTGGACGCCCGGACCGTAGTTCGCGTGGTCCTTGCGGGAACGGGGACTCACCATCAGGTGCAGTTCCTCGTCCTCGTGCAGCCGGGCGGCCATCTCGGGGATCACCCGCGTCCAGAACCAGTGCGCCCCCGAGGGGTTGTCCGGATCGTCGGTCAGCAGGTTGATCGCAACCCGCATCGGTTCAGAAGACATGCGCCGCTACCTCGGTCTCGGCCATCCGGGACTGCCGCACGTACTGCGCCAGCAGATGCATGCAGGCCTGGTGCGCGTCCTCGATGACGCCGTAGTTGCGGGTGTCGACGTGGATCGAGACCGTCGCGAGCGACCGCGACGGCTCCCCCTCGAAGCCTGTCAGCGCGATCGTCGACAGGCCGTTCGCGTTCGCCCACTCCAGGGCGCGGACGATGTTCGGCGACCGGCCGGACGACGAGATCGCGATCAGTACGTCGCCTTCGCGGGCCTGCGACTGCAGCTGGTACTCGAAGACGGCGTCGTAGCCGATGTCGTTGGCGATCGCGCTGAACAGCTCGACGTTGGTGCTCAGGCTGAACACCCGGGTGGTGAGGTCGGTGCCGACGCGGACACCCTTCACGTGGTCGCACTGCAGGTGGTTGGCGATCGATGCCGATCCGCCGTTCCCGCAGGCGAAGACGGCAGCGTCCCGCTCATGGGCGGCCAGCAGGATCTCGGCGGCCCGGTCGAGCTGGGCCAGATCGACGGTGGCGAACGCGCGGGAGAGCTCGGTGACGTACTCGCCGCCATACGCGTCGGCGCGATCGAACCGGTGCGCCGGGAACCGCGGCCGCCGGTTGCCGTTGCCGGCGTCGGCGGCGTGCTGCTCGAGGATGAAGCCGACCGCGGCCGTCAGGTCCGGGAACGACGTCACATCGGGCTGGGCCGTATCCGGCGTACCGATGTGCACCGGACAGGCGCCGACGGACCTCGCCAATCCGATGTCGGTACTGCTATCGCCCACCACCCACGACGCCGAGAGGTCCAGGTCGAGCGTCTCGGCCGCGGCCAGCGCCATCCCGGCGGCCGGCTTGCGATCGGCGCTGATGCGGGCGAACGACTCGACCGTGCCGTCGGGGTGGTACGGGCAGAACAGCCACAGGTCGATGTGCGCACCCTGCCGGGCCAGCTCGGCGATCATGTGCTTGTGCACCTGCTGCACGTCCTCGATCCCGTACAGGCCGCGGGCGACACCGGACTGGTTCGTCACCACCGCCACCGGGATGCCGGCCCGGTTGAGCTCGGCGATCGCCTCGATCGCACCCTCGATGAACTCGACCCGGTCGACGGTCCCCACGTAGCCGTGATCGACGATGATCGTGCCGTCCCGGTCGAGCAGAACTCCTGCCTGGCCCATCGTTACCGCCTCCCAGGGTGGTCGGGCGAGATTGTCACGGGGTGTGGCTCCGGCAGCGGGACGACGTACGTCGCGCCCCAGCCGCCGCCGTCCGCCTCGAGCTGGGAGACCACCTCGTCGACGATGTCCCAGGTCAGCACGAGCACCACGTCCGGCCGCGCGGCGCGCAGGTCGTCGACCGAGCGGATCGGTACGCCGCTGCCCGGGATCCGGCGGCCGTGCTTGGCCGGTGACGCGTCGACCGTGAACGGCAACAGGTCAGGCCCCACCTTCGCCAGGTCGAGCAGGACCGGCGCCTTCGACGGCGCACCGTACGCGGCGACGCTGCGGCCGTCCGCCTGGTAATCGGCGAGCAGGTCGTGCAGCGCGGTCGCGGCGGCGGCCGCGTGCTCGTGCAGGGTGGTCAGGCGCGGCTCTGCGTCGATGCCGGCGGCCGCCTCGCGGGCCAGCACGTCGCGGACCGAGTCGTCGGCGCCGATCCCCGCGGATTCGTGCCGCAGCATCACCTGCAGGCTGCCGCCGAACACGTCGACCTCGCGGACCGAGACCACTACCAGTTCGTGGATCGCGGCCAGGCGGACCACCGCGCCCAGCGAGAAGTACGACCAGTGGCCGTGGCGGATCGTGTCGAACTGGTTGCCCTCGACCAGCGGCAACAGGTGGTGGAACTCCAGCACCAGCAGGCCGGACGGGGCCAGCCGGTCCGCGCGCAGCGCGAGCATCTCACCGACCGCCGGCTCGTGCGCGATGCCGTGCACGTCGACGACCAGGTCGGCGCGCTCGTCGCCCTCCGCGGTCCGGCAGCCGGCCGCGCGCAGGTGGTCCAGCCAGGAACCGCCGTGGTGGCTGGCGAACTCGTGCACGACCCGGCCGGCGATCTCCGGGTGGTCGCGCAGGATCTCCTTCACCGAGGTCTCGGCGTGCGCCAGGCTGGTCGCCGACTCGATCGCCAGCGGCGCCTCCGGCAACTGCGGTTCCACCGGGCCCAGCTGGACCAGCGTGCAGGAGTGGCACAGCCACAGCTCCAGCGGCCAGCGCGGGTCCGCATCGGTGGTGTCCACCGGCGGAAAGTAGTCGGCGCACGGCTGCGCGCCGAGGTCGACCACGCGTACAGTGTCCGCCGACCCGCAGCCGCGACAGTTGAACGTCACCACGTCAGTACTCCTTCGGTGTTTCGCATGCTGGTGGTCACTGCGCATCAGCGCGACGGCGTCGGCGAGCGAGCCCGCTGCCGCGTCCCGGTCCGATCGCAGGCTGACCGGCAGCGGCCAGTCGATCGCCAGGTCCGGGTCGTCGTAGGCGATCGCGACGTCCTCGGCCGGGTCATGACGGCGGTCGATTCGGTACGACACGTCCGCCGGCTCGGTGAGCGCCTGGAACCCGTGCGCACAGCCCGCCGGAACGTAGAGCGAACGCTGGCTGTCACCGGTCAGGCTGAAGCTGGCTTTGTTCATGAAGGTCGGGGACTCCGGCCTCAGGTCGACGATCACGTCGAGCACAGCACCGTACGAACAGCGCACGAGTTTCGCCTCACCCTCGCCGGAGCGCAGGTGCATGCCGCGCAACACACCCTTCGCCGAGCGGGACAGGCTGTCCTGGACGAAGGCGTCCGGGTCGATCCCGACCGAGCGCACCACGTCGGCGTCGAACGTACGGGAGAAGAACCCGCGCTCGTCCACGTGCGGCTCCGGCTCGAACAGGTACGCGCCGGCGATCGCCTCGACCGGTGTCGCCTTCATCGCTGCCCCCCGTCGGTCACCACGTCAGAACCGCCTTCGCCGTCGTGAACGCCTCGGCGTACGGCGCCCGGCACTCCATCCCGCGCAACCGGGCCAGACCGGCGAAGACCTCTTCGTCGAACCAGTCGTGCGGGACCTGGGACGGGTACGCCTTGTGCAGCAGCGCGATCTTGTCCCGGAGCTGCTCCTCGGTGAGTTCGACGTACAGCCACGGCCGGCTGATGTCGCCGTCCCACTTGGGGATCTCGTAGTGCAGTACCAGCTGGTTGCGCCACACGGTCGGCGCCAGCTCAGCGATCAGCCGGTGGTCCTGGTGCGCGTCGGTCCGGCTCGGTGCCAGTACCAGGTCGGGACGCCTGCTCCCCCGGGCCGTTGCCTCCAGCAACTCCTTGGTCTGGTTCCAGTACGCCGGCAGCCGCCCGTCCGGGAGCTCCGCCGACGTCACCGTCACCTCGCACTCGGGCAGGAACAGCTCGGCCGCCCGGCGCGCCTCCTCCAGGCGCAGCGGCGTACCGGTCGCGATCACGAACTCGGCGGTCAACTCCGGTACCGACTCGGCCAGCTTGAGCAGCGTGCCGCCGCAGCCGATCTCGATGTCGTCCGGATGGGCGCCGAGGGCAACCAGATGGACCGGCCCGTCGATGAGGCCCAGCTGGAACGGCAGCATCAGGACGCCACCGGGTCCGAACGGTGCTGCTGCGGCGCCGAGTGGCTCCACAACGCCCACGGCTTCTTGCCGGTGCGGTAGAGGTCCTCGAGCATGCTGCGTTCCTTGAGCGTGTCCATCGGCGCCCAGAACCCGTGGTGCGGGATCGCCTCCAGCTTGCTCATCGCCGCCAGCCGCGGGAACGCGTCGCCGACCAGGTCCTCGCCCTCGTGCAGGACGTCGAAGATCTCCTTCTTCAGCACGAAGTACCCGCCGTTGATCCAGACGTTCAGGTCGGTCGCCGAGCGCAGCCCGGTGACCCGGGAGTCGGTGCCGAACTCGACCACGTGGAACGAGTCCTGCGGCGACACGGCGAGCAGGCTCGCGGTGATGTCGCTGGTCAGCACGTGGTCGACGATCTTGTCCATCGGCGCGTCGGTCAGTACGTCGCCGTAGTTGGCCAGGAACGCGTCGTCGTCCTCGAGGTACGGACGTACCCGGCGCAGCCGCTCACCGATGCTGGTGTCGATGCCGGTGTCGACGAACGTGATCTTCCACTCGCTGATGTCGGACTCGAGCAGTTCGATCTGCTGGCCGCCCTTGGTCATCACGAAGTCGTTGGAGACGGTCTCCTCGTAGCGCAGGAAGTACTCCTTCACCGCCGCCCCGCCGAACCCCAGCGGCAGGATGAACTCGGTGTGCCCGAAGTGCGCGTAGTACCGCATCACGTGCCACAGGACCGGCCGGTCGCCGATCGTCATCATCGGCTTCGGTGCGGAACCCTCGCCGCTGCGCATCCGCAGCCCGTGCCCCCCACAGAAGATCACGACCTTCATCGCGGTGTTTCCCTTCCCCCCGGAACGGTTCAGATGACTTCTAGTCGCGGGATGGGTACGACGAACTTCGCGCCCCACTCCCGTGCATAACTGAGCTGGTGGACGATCTCCGCGCGCAGGTTCCACGGCAGGATCACGATGTAGTCGGGGCGCGTCTCGGCCAGGCGCTCCGGGGCGTGGATCGGGATGTGCGTGCCCGGCAGGAACATGCCGTGCTTGTGCGGGCTGCGGTCGACCGTGTACGGCAACAGGTCCTCGCGGATGCCGCAGTGGTTCAGCAGCGTGTTCCCCTTGCCGGGGGCGCCGTACCCGGCGACGAACTTGCCGTCGCGCTGCGCCTGGATCAGGAACTCCAGCAGGTCGGACTTGATCTTGAAGACCTCGGCCGCGAAGCCAAGGTGCCCCTCGACGGTGTGCAGGCCGGCTTGTTCCTCGTCCTGCAGCACCTTGACGACCAGGTCCGACGGTTCGCCCGCGGTCTCGACCGGGGTGCTGAACACCCGCAGCGAGCCGCCGTGGCTGGCGAGTTCCTGGACGTCGACCACCTGCAGGCCCGCCTTGGCCAGCGCCTCGGACGCGGTCCGCAGCGTCAGGTACTGGTAGTGCTCGTGGTAGATCGTGTCGTACTGGCGGTTCTCGATCAGCCGGAGCAGGTGCGGGAACTCCAGCGACACGAGGCCGTCGTCCTTCACCAGCGCCCGCAGGCCCTTGGCGAAGTCGACGATGTCCGGTACGTGCGCGAACACGTTGTTGCCGACGACAAGGTCCGCCTGGCCGTGCCGGGCCGCCGCGTCGTTGCCGGTCTCCTCGCCGAGGAAGTAGCTCTCGGTGCGGATGCCCTTCTCGTTCGCGATCTTCGCGATGTTCGCGGCCGGCTCGATGCCAAGTACCGGGATCTTGAGTGCGACGGCGTGTTGCAGCAGGTACCCGTCGTTGCTGGCGGCCTCGACGATCAGGCTGTTCTCGTCGAGGTCGAGCCGCTCCTGCATGTCGACGACGAACCGGCGCGCGTGCTCGACCCAGCTGGTCGAGTACGACGAGAAGTACAGGTAGTCGCTGAACACGTCGTCGGCCGCGACGTACGCCGGCAGCTGGACGAGCAGGCAGTTGCCGCAGATCCGGACGTGCAACGGGTAGAACGTCTCGCCGCTGTCGAGCTGGTCGGCGCGCAGGTAGCTCTCGCACGGCGGCGACATGCCGAGGTCGACGAACGTCTGCGTCAACGGCTCGCCGCAGAGCCGGCAGGCTGGGTCCGTCATCACTGCAGCTCCTTCGGGCCGAGGAACTGGGTGCCGGTCTGGCGGCGCAGGTTGCCGTCGACGAGGTTCGCGTTCAGCAGCTGCTGGATGCGGCGCAGCCGGACGAACTGCGCGGAGTTGAAGTCGTCGAGGGTGAGTCCGTGCCGCTGGTAGGCGTCGTACAGCTCGTCGACGCCCTTGCGGACCGACCACTGCAGCCTCAGGTCCGGGAAGGTGTCGTTGAGCTTGCTGAAGTCGACCTTGTAGTTGCGCAGGTCCGGTCCGGCGCCGTCGGCGATCGACAGCGTCGAGCCCGGGACCGCGTCGCGGACCATCTCGGCGATGTCGCGGACCTGGACGACGTCCTCGGAGCGGCCGACGTTGAACGCCTGGTCGTGGATCGTCTCCCGCGGCGACTCCAGTACCTGCAGGAACGCGCGGCTGATGTCCTCGATGTGGACGAGCGGCCGCCACGGCGTGCCGTCGCTCTCCAGCCGGACCTGGCCGGTGGTCGCCGCGATCGCGGTCAGGTTGTTGACGACGATGTCCAGCCGCAGCCGGGTGGACGCTCCGTACGCGGTCGCGTTCCGTAGGTAGGTGGGGCTGAAGTTGTCGTCAGCGAGCTTCGACAGCTCCTGCTCGGCCAGCGCCTTCGTCTCGCCGTACGCGGTCACCGGGAACATCTCGGCGTCCTCACCGACCGCCTCCGACCCGGCCGCGCCGTACAGGCTGCACGAGGACGCGAACAGGAACCGGTCGATCCCCGCGTCCTTGGCGGCCCGGGCGAGGTTGAGCGTGCCGTCCAGGTTGACCGAGTACGTCGCCGCCTTGTCGAGGTTGCCGAGCGGATCGTTCGACAGCGCGGCCAGACAGACCACCGCGTCGTATCCGTTCAGTTCCCGAGCGGTCACGTCCCGCAGGTCCCGCGGCGCCCGGTCCCCGATCGCCTCCGGCCCACCCAGCAGGTCACACCCCTCGTACAACCCGGAGTCCAACCCGGCCACCTGATGCCCGGCAGCACGCAGGAACGGCACCATCACCGCCCCGATATAACCCCGATCCCCCGCCACCAGAACCTTCATCCCGATCCCCTCACCCCGGCCACATCCCGTCGCCCATAAAGATCACCGGACAAGCCCCCTGATACAGCCAATTTCTCCGCGGAGATTTCTGCGGAGAAATCGGCGCGAGATGTATCAGCGGGGTGGGGTGGTTGCTCTCATGGGCGCTGGGGTGTGGGGACGTCGGACTGAGCCTGTGGGGGGCGTTATGAAGGTTGCCGTATTCGGCTTGGGGTACGTGGGGTCGGTGACGGCGGCTTGTCTGGCTGCTGCCGGGCATGAGGTGTGGGGGGTGGACGTCGACACCGCCAAGGTCGACCCGATCGTCGAGGGGCACAGTCCGGTGGTCGAGCCGGGGCTGGACGAGCTGGTCGCGGCCGGTGCCACCTCGGGGCGGCTGCGGGCGACCACCGATCCCCGGCTGGCGCTCGAGCGGGCCGATGTCTCGCTGATCTGCGTCGGTACGCCGTCGACGCCGGCGGGCAGTACGGACCTCACCTACATCAAGCGCGCGGTACGGGACATCGCCGAGGCGGCCCAGCACGTCGTACGGCCGGCGTCGGGGTTCCACAGCATCGTCGTACGCAGTACCGTCCCGCCCGGCACCGTCGACGAGGTCGTCGCCAAGGTACTCGCCGAGGTACCGCCGCCGGAGGGGCTCACCTTCGGTACGGCGATGTGCCCGGAGTTCCTGCGCGAGGGATCGGGGCTCGCGGACTTCTACGAGCCGCCGTTCGTCGTGGTCGGCACGCGGCACCCGAAAGTCGGTACCGCTCTGACCGACTTGTTCTCGTTCCTCGGCAAGGACGTGCAGCTCGTCGACGTCCGGACGGCAGAGGCGCTGAAGTACGCCTGCAACGCGTTCCACGCGACGAAGGTGTCGTTCGCGAACGAGATGGGCCGGATCTTCCGGCACTTCGACGTGGACTCGCGCGAGGTGATGAAGATCTTCGTGCAGGACACCAGCCTGAACATCTCGCCGTACTACCTGAAGCCCGGCTTCGCGTTCGGCGGCTCCTGTCTGCCGAAGGACCTGCGCAGCGTCCTGCACCTGGCGCGGATCAACGACACCGAACTCCCGCTGCTGTCCGGCGCCCTGGCGACCAACGAACGCAGCGTCCGCGACGTGGTCGACCGCGTGATCGCCGGCCCCGGCCGCGAGATCGCGCTGCTCGGCCTGAGCTTCAAGCACGCCACCGACGACCTGCGCGAGAGCCCGAACGTCGAACTCGCCGAACGCCTGATCGGCAAGGGCTACAACCTGCGCATCTACGACGCCATCGTGAACCCGACCCGCCTCGTCGGAGCGAACCTGCGCCACGTGCAGTCCAAACTGCCGCATCTGCAACGGGTGCTGACCGACGACCCACACGCAGCGCTCCGCGGCGCCGACGTGGCCATCGTCTCGGCCACCGACAGGTCCGCGATCAGCGCGCTGCTGGAGACGCCTCCGCCGCGGACCATCGACCTGAGCGGCCGGCTCGGCGCCGACGTCGAGGAGCTGCCCGGCTACGAAGGAGTGGGCTGGTGAGCGGTCCCCGGGTACTGATCATCATCCAGAACCTCTGGGTGCCGTTCGACCGCCGCGTCTGGCTGGAGTGCCAGGCGCTGGTCGCGGCCGGGTACGACGTCACCGTCGTCTGCCCGAAGGGTCCGGGCGACTCGGCGTACCAGGTGATCGACGGCGTCACCGTGCACAAGTACAAGGCGTACGCGCCCGGTGGCAGCAAGGTCAGCTTCGTCTGGGAGTACGCGTACTCGTTCCTGATGACGCTGCGGCTGGTGTTCCGGGCCCGCAGGGCCGGCCGGTTCCGCGTGCTGCAGGCGTGCAACCCGCCGGACATCTTCTGGCCGATCGCGATGCTGTTGCGCCGGCTCGACGGGACCCGGTTCGTGTTCGACCACCACGACCTGTGCCCGGAACTGTTCCAGTCCCGCTTCGGCGGTACGACAAGCCTGCCGTACAAGGGGCTGCGGTTCCTGGAGCGCACCACGCACCGCCAGGCCGACCACGTGATCTCGACGAACGACTCGTACCGCCGGATCGCGATCACCCGCAGCGGCAAGGCGAACCACGACGTGACCGTGGTCCGCACCGGGCCGGACCCGGACAAGTTGCTCCGCGGCGCAGCGGACGAGTCGCTGCGCCGCGGTCACCGCTACCTGGTCACGTACATCGGTGTGATGGGCCCGCAGGACGGCGTCGACATCGTCGTCCGGGCAGCCGACCACATCGTCAACAGACTGCACCGGACCGACATCGCGTTCACGCTGATGGGTGGCGGTGACTCGTTCGACGAGGTGGTCGCGCTGCGCGACGAGCTCGGGCTCGGCGAGTACGTCGAGTTCACCGGCCGGGTACCGGACGAGACCGTCCGCGCGGTGATGTCGACCGCGGACGCCGGCCTGTCCCCCGACCCGAAGAACCCGCTGAACGACGTGTCGACGATGAACAAGACCATGGAGTACATGGCGTTCGAGCTGCCGGTCGTCGCCTTCGACCTGGTCGAGACCAAGGTGTCGGCCGCCGACGCCGCGGTGTACGTCGAGCCGAACGACGTGGCCAAGTACGGCGAGGCGATCGTCGAACTGCTCGACGACGAGGTGCGCCGGCGCCGGATGGCGAAGCTCGGCCGCGAACGCGTCGAGAAGGTCCTCGCGTGGAAGCACCAGCAGAAGGCGTACCTCCAGGTGTACGACCAGCTCACCGGCCGGGTCAGCCACCTCGGCCCGGTGACCGGCATCAAGACGGGATCCTGACATGTGCGGCATCGCCGGCTGCTACCAGCAGCGTGACGGCTACGCGCTCGCGGAACTGATGAGCGACCGGATCGCGCACCGTGGCCCGGACGCGGACCGGGTGTACGCGTTCGACGAGGGTGACGTCCGCGCGTTCCTGGCGCATCGCCGGCTGTCGATCATCGACCTGTCGTCCGCGGCCGACCAGCCGTTCAGCAAGCAGGGTCTGACGATCTGCTACAACGGCGAGCTCTACAACTACAAGGAGCTGCGGGCCGAGCTGTCGAAGTACGGCGTGCACTTCCGCACCGCGGGCGACACCGAGGTCGTACTGGAGGCCTGGCGGCGTTGGGGTCCGGACGCACTGAAGCGGTTCCGCGGCATGTTCGCGTTCGCGATGCTGGACGAGGAGAGCGGCAGCCTGTACCTGGCCCGCGACCCGCTCGGCATCAAGCCGCTGTACTTCCTGCGCCGGCAGGGCGGCGTGATCTTCGCGTCCGAACTGAAGGCGCTCGTCGCCGCGGTCGGCTCCGAGCTGCGCACCGAGCCCGGCGCGCTGATCGCGTCGATGCTCTACTACTGGCTGCCCGAACAGCGCTGCGCGATCGACGGGGTCGAGAAGCTCGCGCCGGGTTCGTGGGCGGAGTTCCGGCCGGACGGCGGCAACCGGCACGAGACGTACTGGCGGGTGACCGACGTCGCGACCGAGGCCGCGGCCGGTCCGCCCGCCGATCTGCGCCAGGTGATCGAGGAGTCGGTGGCCGCGCACCTGGTCGCCGACGTCGGCGTGTCGACGTTCCTCAGCGGCGGCCTCGACTCGAGTCTCGTCACGGTCCTGGCCAAGCAGCTGGATCCGGGGATCGACTCGTACACGATCACGTTCCGCGCGCAGGACCAGAAGCTCGAGGCGATGCCGGACGACGCGGTGTACGCGCGCAAGCTCGCGCAGCAGTTCGGCATCGACCTGCACGAGATCGAGATCGCGCCGGACGTGGTCGAGCTGCTGCCGCGGATCGTCGACATCCTGGACGAGCCGATCGGCGACCCGGCCGCGATCAACACGTTACTGATGTGCGACACCGCCCGCGACGCCGGCGTGAAGGTGCTGCTGTCCGGGATGGGCGCCGACGAACTGTTCGGTGGTTACCGCAAACACCTCGCGTGTGTGATGGGAGCGCAGTACCAACGGCTCCCCGGCGTACTGCGGAACGGCCTGATCGGACCTGCCGTACGACGGCTCCCGGTGACCGCGAACGGGCGCGGGCTGCGGTACGCGCGCTGGGCGAAACGGTTCGCGACGTTCGCGAACCTGCCCGAGGAGGAGGCGTTCCGGCGCAGCTACACGATGTACGACGGGGACCAGCTGGCCGCACTGATCAGCCCGGACCTCGAGCCGTACGTCGGGAAGCTGCTCGCCGAACACAGCGACATCTACCACGACACGACGCTCGACGACCACGTCAACCGGATGTGTCTGGCGGACTCGCGGATGTTCCTCCCGGGGCTCAACCTCACCTACACCGACCGCGCCAGCATGGCCGCATCGACCGAGGTACGGACCCCGTTCGTCGACCCGATCGTGGCGCGCGCGGCGTTCTCGATCCCCGGCAGCGCCAAGATCCACCGCCGGGTCAGCAAGCTCGCGCTGAAGCAGGCGGCCGAGGCGTGGTTGCCCAAGGAGATCATCTACCGGCCGAAGGCTTCGTTCAGCGCGCCGTTGCGGGCATGGGTACGCAACGACCTGCGCGAACTGGTGGACGACGTACTGCTGCGCGGCGAGCTCGTCGGGAGCGGGTTCCTGCGGCAGAGCGCCGTCCAGAAGCTCGTCGACGACGAACGGGCCGGGCGCGAGGACTACTCCAAGCAGATCTGGCAGTTGCTCACCCTCGAGACCTGGACCCGGCACATGCGGGACCTCGGTGTCACCATCACCTCTCTCTGAAGACTCTGAAGACTCTGAAGGACGGCTATGAAGCAGGTTGCCCAGAACTACAAGTCCGGCGAGCTGGCGGTGCTCGACGTACCGCCGCCGGCCTGCGCGCCGGGTGGGGTGCTGGTGCGTTCGCTGTACTCGCTGATCTCCACCGGCACCGAGCTGATGAAGGTCGGCGAGGCGAAGCTGTCACTGGTCGGCAAGGCGAAGGCGCGGCCGGACCAGGTCCGCAAGGTACTCGACACCGTCGCGCAGCAGGGGGTGATGAGTACCTACAAGAAGGTGATGAACAAGCTCGACTCGTACACGCCGCTCGGGTACTCGCTGTGCGGGGTCGTGGTCGAGGTCGGGGCTGGTGCCGAGGAGTTCAGCGTCGGGCAGCTGGTTGCCGCGGCGGGGAACGAGTTCGCGCTGCACGCGGAGTACAACTGGGTGCCGTTGAACCTCTGTGTGCCGGTGCCGGACGGGGTCCCGGCTGAGCAGGCCGCGTTCTCCACCGTCGGTGCGATCGCGATGCAGGGTGTGCGGCAGGCCGAGGTACAGCTGGGTGACACCGCGGTCGTGATCGGGCTCGGGCTGGTCGGGCAACTGGTCGTACGGCTGCTGGTCGCGGCCGGGGTGCGTGTCTGGGGGATCGACACGGTCGCCGACCGCTGCCGGATGGCGGAGAAGGCCGGCGCTTTGCACTGCTCGTCGCCGGACGAGGCGGGAGTGGCCGCGCTCGAGCGGTCGTTGCTGCAGGCATCTAATGGGCTGGGCGCGGATCACATTCTGCTGGCTGCGGGTGGGCATTCCAACGGTCCGGTGGAGACGGCGGCGCGGTTGGCGCGGGATCGCGCGCGGGTTGTCGACATCGGCAAGACGAAGCTCGACCTGCCGTGGAACGCGTACTACGACAAGGAGCTGGACGTCCGGTTCTCGCGGTCGTACGGTCCTGGGCGGTACGACGACCGGTACGAGCTGCAGGGCATCGACTACCCGGCCGGCTACGTACGCTGGACCGAACGCCGCAACCTGGAGTGCTTCGTCGACCTGATCGCCCGCGAACAGATCGACATCGGCTCCCTGATCGCCAACACCTTCCCCATCACCGAAGCCACCGACGTCTACCAAAAACTCAGCACCAACACCTACCCCGGCGTCGGCTTCCTCTTCGAATACCCGAAAGAAGAAGCTGCCGAGCTCGACCATCGCCCCGTCGTGGGAGTCAGCCGTCGACAGGAAGCTGTTCCTACAGATGTTGTGCGGGTGGGGTTTGTGGGGGCGGGGAACTATGCGTCCAGCATGCTGCTGCCGCATCTGCAGAAGGATGAGCGGGCAGTGTTGGCGCGGGTTGCTACCAACAAGAGTCTGTCGGCCGCGAACGCTCAGCGGCGGTTCGGGTTCGAGGGGGTGTCGACCGACGCGAACGAGGTGCTGGCGGACGACAGCCTGGACGCGGTGTTCGTGGTGACCCGGCACAGCTCCCACGCGGAGTTGGCCTGCCGGGCGTTGGAGACCGGGAAGGCGGTGTTCGTCGAGAAGCCGCTGGCGCTGACCGACGACGAGCTGGACCGGATCGTTGCCACAGTGGATGCCACCGGCAACGACCGGCTGATGGTCGGGTTCAACCGCCGGTTCGCGCCGCTGCTGACCGACCTGAAGGACCGCTTCGGCACCCCGGGCGGCAACAGCTCGGTCCGCTATCTCGTGAACGCCGGCAAGCTCGACTCCACCAGCTGGTACCTCGACGCCGGCAAGGAAGGTACGAGGTTCGCCGGCGAAGGCGGCCACTTCATCGACACGCTCACCTGGTGGCTGAACAGCCTGCCGACCGAGGTGTACGCGGTACCCGGCCCGGACACCGGCGACGTCCTCGTCACGCTCCGGTTCGCGAACGGCTCCGTCGGCACGATCGCGTACGTCGGCGGCGGCAACGCGCGCTTCCCGAAGGAGACGATCGACATCACCGGCGGCGGCCGCAACGCCCGGTTCGACAACTTCCAGGCCGCGTCGGTGTGGACCGGGCGCAAACCCGCCACCCGCAAGTCCCGCAGTACCGACAAGGGCCAGCGCACCGAACTCGAGCGCTTCGTCGCCGCCGTCAAGTCCGGCGGACCGATGCCGATCCCGTTCGAGCAACTGGTCGCCACCACCCGCGCCACCATCGCAGTCGACCGCAGCCTGGCCTCCGGCAAACCGGAGACCGTGTGACCCGCCAGCCCTTGGGCTGGTACGTCCGCCGCCTGCGCCGGATGTCCCCCACCGAACTCATCCAGCGCACCAGCGATGCCGGACGGCGGACTGCCTGGGCCTACCAGCAGGTCAGGCCCGGGCAGGACGCAAACCTGCATCTCCCGATCCGCAACGACCGGACGTTCGGTACGACGCTCGCGGCGAACACCGCCCGCGACGTCCCCGAGGAAGCCCGCAAGGCGGTCATCGAACAGGCCGACGCCATCATGGCGGGCAACCTCGAAGTACTAGGTGTCGACCGTACGGATCTGAAGGCCCCGGACTGGTTCCGCGACCCGGTCACGGGCCGCCGTTCGGACCCGGCGCAGTACGTGTTCAAGCTGAACCACCGCAACGAACAGGCCGTCGGCAACATCAAGCAGGTCTGGGAGCTGTCGCGTCACCACCACCTGACCCAGCTGGCCGCCGCCTGGTTCCTGACCCACGACGACCGGTACGCCGAACGTGTCGCCGACCACCTCAACGACTGGTGGCGCGCGAACCCGTTCCTGTCCGGTGTGCACTGGGCGAGCGGCATCGAGGTCGGTCTGCGGCTGATCAGCTGGACCTGGATCCGCCGCCTGCTCAATGACTGGCCTGAGATCACCAGTCTGTTCGAACACAACGAGCTGGCGCTGCAGCAGCTCTACTGGCACCAGCGCTACCTGGCGGCGTTCCAGAGCCACGGCTCGTCTGCGAACAACCACGTCATAGCGGAAGCAGCCGGTCAGCTCGTAGGCGCCTGTGCTTTCCCCTGGTTCAGCAAGAGCGACCGCTGGCGTACGAACGCCGCAGCCCTGCTGGAGAAGGAGCTGGACGCCAACACGTTCCCTTCCGGTGTGAATCGCGAGCTGGCCACCGACTACCACCGCTTCGTCTCAGAGCTCGGCCTCTACGCCGCACTGGAAGCAGACAACGCCGGACACCCACTCAGCCAAGACACGTGGTCCCTGCTGACCCGCACGGTCGACGTAGCCGCAGCAATCGTCGACAACCGGCTACGCCCACCACGGCAAGGAGACGACGACGAGGGCATGGTCTTGGTACTGGACCCGCCGGACGCGAGCACGTGGTCGGCGTACCTGTCTCTTGGCGCTGCTGTGGTCGGTAAAACGCCTTGGTGGCCGGACAGCCCGAGTACGGCGACCTCGGTCATCGTCGGCTCGCTGATCAACGGCCGGCAGCCAGACCGCCCCGCTGAACGCCCAGGCCACTTCAGGGACGCCGGTCTGACCATCCTTCGCAGCGACGACGTGTGGTGCCGAGCGGACGCCGGCCCGCACGGCTTCCTGTCCATCGCCGCGCACGCGCACTCCGACGCGCTGTCCCTGGAGGTGCGCGTCGACGGCGTGGACGTCCTGGCAGACCCCGGGACGTACTGCTACCACGGCGAAGAGGAGTGGCGGAACTATTTCCGCTCGACGATCGCCCACAACACCGTCGAGGTGGCCCGTGCCGAACAGTCGACGTGGGGCGGCCCGTTCCTCTGGCTGCGCGGGGCAACCGGCAAGGTCGTACGGCACTCCCCCACCACGTGGGAAGCCGAACACGACGGCTACGCCCCCGTGACACACCGGCGTACGGCGACCCTCGAGAACGGCGTACTCCGCGTGGAAGACCGCCTCGACGCCACCGCGGACGTACGGATCGCGTGGCAGCTGGGGCCGGACGTGGTGGCGGACCTGGCAACCGGTCAGCTGCACTGGACGGGCGGAGACGCCGTGGTCGAGCTGCCGGCCGGGCTGACGTGGACGGCGTACCGCGGTAGCGACGACCCGCTCCTCGGCTGGTACTCGCCGCGCTTCGGTCACAAGGTGCCGGCCACGACCCTGGTCGGCGAAGGCACGCTCGGAGCCGGCTCGGTCGCGGTCAGTACCTTTCGTTTCCGTTTCTGACCACGGAAGTTGTATCACCTCCCGCCGGTCGCCCTCTAATAACAGGACATGACCGTGACGTTCGACTGGAGGGGACTGTGAGCGCACAGCAGCTCGACGTCAAGAAGTCCTGGCGGGCACTGCGCAGACACCGCCTGATCGTGGCCGCCGCGGCAGCGGTCGGCCTGCTCGGCGGGATCGCGTACGGGCTGTTGGTACCGGCCATGCACACCGCCACCTCGCTCGTCGTCCTGCCGCCGACGCCGGCCACGAACACCAACACGGCCACCACGGCGGATTCGCAGAGCATCGACACGCAGGTCTACATCGCCGAAAGCGAACCGGTGCTCAGCAGCGCCGGCCAGAACATGACGCCGCTGTTGTCGGCCGAGAAGGTCCGCGCGCGGGTGAAAGTCACCGCCGTCACCGACTACGTCATCAAGATCGAGGCGAAGGGAACGACGGCACAGCAGTCGATGAGACTGGCGAACGCGGTCGCCGAGGTCTACCTGGTCTTCGTCACCACGGACCAGAAGCTGCCCGGCGACCTGGGGAGGAAAACGGGGGCACGGGTGCTGGAACGAGCGACCACCGCACAAGGCGGCAATCTGGCCGTCCATCTCGGCATCTTCGGTCTGCTCGGCGCGCTGGCGGGCGCCGCGGCCGGCTCGATCGGGGTGCTGGCCAGGGTCCGCGGCGATCGCCGGCTGCGGCTGCGGGACGAGATCGCCGACGCGGTCGCGCTGCCCGTACTGGCCTCGGTCTCGTCGTACCGGGCCACCGACGTGTCCGACTGGACGTACCTGCTGGACCACTACTCGCCGACGTCGGTCGAGGCGTGGAACCTGCGCAAGACGCTGCACCACCTCGGGCTCGACGTCCGCGGCGGTACCCCGGTCTCGCTGACCGTGCTCTCGTTCACAGGCGACGAGCGCGCGCTGCCGTTCGGCGCGCAACTGGCGGCGCTGGCGACCTCGATCGGCATCTCCACCTCGATCGTGATCGACACGCTCCAGGAGCCGCCCGGCGCGACCGCCCTGACCATTCATCTGGTCGTGGTCGACCGGGACCAGCCCCACCTGGCCGGCACCGAGCGCACCACGAACACGATCATCGCCTTGTCGGCCGGTGTCGTCACGGCCGAGGAACTGGCCCGGCTGGCGGTCGCCGCGGCGGCCGACGACCGCGAGATCGACGGCCTCGTGGTCACCGATCCCGACCCGACGGACCGCACCATCGGCCGGGTCTCGCCGTCCACCCGCCGCTCCAGTTCGCGACTGCCCACCCTCCTCACCGGCACGGCGAGGAGGACCAAATGAGCAACCAGCCCTACACCGAGCCTGCCTCCGGCGACCCGGTCTGGACCGACGACGACGGCCTGTTCGACGCCGAGCGATCGGCGGCGTTCCCGCCGGACACCCTTGTCACCTTCCGGTTCCTCCGCGACGCGCTCCGCCGGCATCTGCGGATCTGGGTGACGCTGGGGATCATCGGACTGGCCGGCGGACTGGCGTCGACCGTCGTGCTGCCCGCGCCGAGCTCGTCGCTGACCCGGCTGCTGATCACCCACCGCGACGGCGAGGACCCGGTCACCCAGATGGCGACGGACGTGAGCCTGGCGACCACGCACACCGTCGCCCAGCGGGTGATCGACCTGCTCGCGCTCCCCGAGACCCCGGACGAGCTGCTCAAGCAGTACGACGTCGTCGCCCCGACCGACCGGGTGATGGAGATCACCGCCAAGGCCAAGACCACCGACGAGTCCACCAAGCTGGCGACGGTGATCGCGCAGGTCTTCCTCGTCTACCGCAAGGAGCAGATCGACCTGCAGGCCGCTCCGCTCAGCCGTGACCTGGTCGCGTCGCAGAACGCCCTGGCGCTGGCCGAGCAGGCGGTCAGCGCGACCGGCGACGACCCGCTGGCCGACCCGCTGAAGAATCCGAACACCCCGCAGGGCGTCCGGCTCGTCGCCGCGCGCGAGCGGGTCGCGTTCGTCCGCCAGCAGCTGATGGACCAGCAGGTCCAGGACGCGAAGATGAACAGCAGCCGGATCCTCGACGTGGCCGCACCGGTGCACGTCTCGGCGAAGAAGACGATCGCGATCAGTGCTGCCACCGGCATCATCGCGGGACTCTTCCTCGGCCTCGGGTTCGTCATCGTCAGGGCCCTGATCTCCGACAAGCTGTGGAAGCGGCAGGACATCGCCCACGCGCTGGGCGCCCGCGTCCGGCTGAGCACGGCGCGGCCGCCCCGGTGGCAGCTGCTCCCGTTCCCGCGGATGCTGCGCGAGTCGCAGCGCCGCAACCCGGAGAACAAGCTCATCGTCCAGCACCTCGACCAGCGCATCTTCTGGGCCGAACGACCCACACCGGCGATCACCGTGGTCAGTGTCGACGACGTCCGGACGTGTGCCCTCGCGGTCGCGTCGCTGGCGGTCTCGCTGGCCGAGGACGGCAAGTACGTACTGGTCGGCGACCTGAGCGAAGGCGGCGACCTGGCGCACCTGCTGGGCGTCAAGGAGTCCGGTACGCACGAGTCGACGTTCAGTGCGGCCGGACGGCGGATCGACGTACATCTGGCCGACCCGCACGGCGGCCCGTCCGTGGGGGCGTACCTGCGGATCGGCGACACCGGCCGCCCGGCCGGCACCCAGGACATCGCGCTCGACGCAGCCTGGGAGGCCGCCGACATCGTGCTCAGCCTGGCCACGCTGACGCCGGCCCTCGGCGCGGACCACCTGGCCACCTGGTCGTCTCACGCCGCCGTCCTTGTGACCGCGGGAGAGACGACCACGACCAAGATCCACGCGACCGGTGAGATGCTCAGGCTGGCCGGACTCGAGATCGACACCACCGTGGTGCTCCGTCCGGACCGCACCGACGAGAGCGTCGGCGTCGCCGAGGCCGAGGCCGGCCACGCCCGGTCCGTCGACGTCGAGATGTTCGGCCGATGACCACGGTCAGTACCCAGCCCGGCAGCCAGCTGACCACGAGGCTCCGACCCCGTCCGACCAGGCGGGTGGTCGCACCCGAGGTCAGACGGCGCCGCCGGGTCCAGCTGGCCTGGGTCCTGCTGGTGGTGAACGTGATGACGTTCTTCCCGGGCGCCCCGCACATCCTCCCGATCCCGGGGGCCGTCGGGAAGCTCATCACCCAAGGCTCCCTGCTCGGCGCGCTGACGGTCGTGCTGACGGTGAACCGGCCGGTCCGGATCCGCCGCAGTGTCTACGTCGCCCTGCTGCTGACGTTGGCCGTGGAGGGTCTCCTGGCGAGCGTCCGGGCCGAGTTCCTACTGGGCGCCCTGTTCCGAGCGAGCCGGCTCTGCGGATTCGCTCTGGTGCTCTGGCTGCTCACTCCGTGGTGGACACGCCGTGACCTGCTGCTGGTCCGTACGCACCTGATGGCGCTGTGGGGAATCATCGCCACCGTCGTCGTCGGGTTCCTCGTCGCACCCGGCCTGGCGATGACCGAGAACCGGCTCGGCGGCGCTCTCTGGCCGATCCCACCGACCCAGGTCGCGCACTACTCCGCGGTGGCCATCGGCCTCACGGTCGTGCTCTGGATGTCCGGCCTGCTCAAGCGAACGGTGGCGTTCACCAGTGTCGTGGTGTCCGTCCCGGTCCTCCTGCTCACCCACACCCGGACCGCCCTGGTCGCGATGGTGGCCGGTGTGACGATCGCGGGACTCAGCCTGTTCACTGCCCGCTCGCGGGTACGGAAGGCGTTCGCGGTCGGCGTCGTCGTCTTCACCCTCGGCGCGCTGACGCTCGGCTCGGTGGTGGCGACCTGGCTGGCTCGTGGCCAGGACACCGAGCAGCTGGGTGCGCTGACCGGTCGCAAGGCGGTGTGGGACGCGATCCTGGCGCAGCCACGCTCGACCTTCGAGACCCTGTTCGGGTTCGGCCTGTCCAACAAGTCGTTCCACGGGCTGCCGATCGACAGCAACTGGCTCGGCACCTACTACGACGTCGGGCTGGTCGGTGTCGCGCTGACGATCGTGATGGTGCTGTTCGTCCTGACCGCCGCCTGGTTCGTACCGCAAGGACCGCACCGGGCGCTCGCCCTGTTCCTCGTCGCCTACTGCGTGGTCGCCTCGTTCACCGAGAGCGGACTCAGTGAGGCGACGCCGTACCTGCTCGAGCTCACGCTGGGGGCGTCGCTCGTCTATCAAGCATCCACCCGTGAGGGTCAGATGCCGCTCGTGCACAGCTGATCGACCCCCCATCGCCCCCCGGATGAGGAAGACAAATGGAGCATCGCGTGTGGTACCGACGTAGACCTGTCGTGGTGGTCGGCGCGCTCGTCCTCGCCGCCGCCGCCACGGTCACGATCGTGCGCCTCGGCGACCAGGACGACCACGCCCGGACACCTCGCGCGGGCTCGTCGGCCGCAACTTCCGCGGTGCCGGGGCAGGCTCCGCAGACACCACCCGCCAAGGTGTGCGGCAACGCCGCGTTGCTCGCCGGTCCGGCCGCGGCGCCGGCCGGTGCGGTCACGGTCAGCCCCAGGCAGAACCTCGCCGACCTGACCAGGGCAAACCCCAGGCGTACGACGTTCTGGTTGGCTCCAGGCGTCCACCTGCTGGGCGCCGGCGAGTACAGCCAGGTGATCCCGAAGGCCGGCAACACCTACATCGGCGCGCCCGGGGCGGTCCTGGACGGCGCCAAGGAGAACCGCTACGCGTTCACGGGCCTCGCGAGCAACGTCACGGTGAAGAACCTGACCATCCAGAACTTCGGCGGCCGCGGCACCAACAACGACGAGGGCGTGGTCAACCACGACTCGGCCGCCGGCTGGGTGATCGAGCACAACACGATCCAGGACAACGCCGGTGCCGGCCTGATGATCGGCACCAAGAACGTTGTGCGAGGCAACTGCCTGACCGCGAACGGCCAGTACGGCTTCAACGCGTACAACCCGCACAACGTGGCGGGTGTCGTCCTCGACGGCAACGAGATCTCCGCCAACAACACCGACGACTGGGAGGTCCGCCGGCCGGGTTGCGGCTGTACCGGCGGCGGCAAGTTCTGGATGACCAGCAAGGGCGTCGTACGGAACAACTGGGTCCACGACAACAAGGGCGTCGGCCTCTGGGTGGACACGAACAGCGTCGGGTTCCTGTTCGAGAACAACTACCTGTCCGACAACAGTGCCCAGGGCATCATCTACGAAGCCAGCTACAACGCACTGATCCGCGGCAACACGTTCGTCCACAACGGCTGGGAGGCGGGTCCGCGGATCCAGGGCTTCCCGACCGGTGCGCTGTACGTGTCCGAGTCAGGCAGCGACAGCCGGGTGCCCGGACCGTACAACAAGAAGTTCGAGATCACCGGCAACGTGTTCACCGACAACTGGTCCGGCGTGATCCTGTGGGAGAACGCGGACCGGTTCGCCGGTTCGCCGGCCAACACCAGTACGCACTCGAGCACCCTGGTGAACCCCGCGGTCACGGCCAGAACCTGCACGGAGGCGAACCTCCCGAAGGAGCCGTACAAGGACGACTGCCGGTGGAAGACCCAGAACGTCCTCGTCCACGACAACCTGTTCTCGCTCGACCCGGACAAGATGGCCGACAACTGCGGGGCCCGAACCGGCTGCGGCTACAACGGCCTGTTCTCGAACTGGGGGACGTACCCGGCCTGGAAGGACTCGCCGTACCACGACGACGCGATCCAGGACTGGATCACGTTCAAGCAGGGCAACTCGTTCTACGACAACACCTACGCGGGCCCGTGGCACTTCCTGATCCACGACCAGGGCAACTCCGTGAACTGGGCGATGTGGCAGGGCGCTCCGTACGGCCAGGACCAGGACAGCGTGGTCAAGATCATCACCCCGGGAGGTCGCTGATGGTGCGTGCAACAGGCGAGCGCGGCGACGCCGACAGGGTGGCGGAGGTCGCGGCCGCGGGCCGCGCGGCGTACCTCGACCACGACTGGGACCTCGCGGTGCTCGACCTGGTGTTCGACAGCCTGGTCGACACCCCGGACGGGGCCCGGCTCCCGGTCCGCCGGCTCCGGTTCGCTGGGCACAACTGCACCGTCGAGGTCACGACCAGCGGCGACAGGCTGCTGACCGTGAACCTCGCGGTCAGTCCTGACGGACCGGTCGTGGTGGAGTCACACATGCCCGGCGTACGTGGCCCGCTGGCGATCCTGTGGTCGCGCGGCCGGACGATGACCTGGATGCGGCCACAGCTCACGAGCTTCGTCGTACGCTGGCCGTCGACAGGTCATCTGCCGGTCCGCACCGCCTGGGTTCCGCTCTAGGAGATTGGTTCCGCGCTAGGAAACGCGGCGCTGGCTGTCCTGGTTGTCGAGCAGCACCCGGAGCTTGTCCAGGCACCGGCCGCGCATCGGCCCGATGCTGCCGACCGGCAGCCCGAGCGTCTCGGAGATCACCGCGTACGGCAGCGGCGGGTCCGCCATCAGCATGCCGAGCAGCTGCTGCCACCGCTCCGGGAGGCTCCGCAGCGCCCGGCGTACGTCGTCGGCGCGCTCCCCCGCGATCAGGTCCGCGTCGAGCGCCGGCTGATCCGCCGGCACCCCCTCCAGTACGGACGACTCGTACGTGAGCAGCACGCGCTTGCGGAAGGCCAGCACCCGCAGGCATTCCCGGCGGGTGGTGACCACCAGCCAGGCACCGACCCGCTCGGGGTCGACGCGGTTGACGTGCTCGAGCAACCGCAACCAGACCACCTGCGAGACGTCGGCGGCGTCGCTGTCACTGAGCTGGAAGCTCCGGGTCACGGCCCAGACGAGCCGCGCATAGTGGTCGACCAACCGGCTCCAGGCATCCTGGTCCCCGGCCGCGGCCTGGATCACCAGGGCCGCGGCTTCGGATCGGGTGTCGGCCGACCTCTCCATTACTACGGTCACGAATTCCCCCCTCGGGAATGCACAGCAAAAATGCACAGCAATCAGTACTGCAACCGCCTAGTACGCGCCGTCGCTCCCCAGCACGGCGCGCGCGGTCTTCCACAGAATCAGCAGGTCCAGCGCGATCGACCAGTTGTCGGCGTACCGCAGGTCGAGCCGCATCGACTCCTCCCAGGTCAGGTCGCTGCGGCCACTCACCTGCCACAGGCCGGTCAGCCCCGGCTTCACGAGCATCCGGCGCGCGTCGTCGATCTGGTACTGCGCCACCTCGGCAGGAAGCGGCGGCCGCGGGCCGACCAGTGACATGTCCCCCCGGAGCACGTTCACCAGCTGCGGCAGTTCGTCGATCGAGAACCGGCGCAGGTACTTGCCGACCTTCGTGATCCGCGGGTCGTCGCGGAGCTTGAACAGGATCCCGTTGCCCTCGTTCAGCGAGTGCAGCTCGGCCTTGCGTTCCTCGGCGTCGACCACCATCGTGCGGAACTTCAGCATCCGGAACTGCTCGCCGCCACGGCCGACCCGGGTCTGCTTGAACAGCACCGGTCCACGGCTGGTGAGCTTCACGACGACCGCCGTGGCCAGCAGCAACGGCGTCAGCGCCAGCAGCATCAGGCAGCCGACGATCCGGTCGAAGATGTTCTTCAGCACGTGCGGCCCGCCGCTCACCGACGGCCGCTCCAGGTGCAGCAGCGACAGCCCGGCGACCGGGCGGATCGAGATCCGCGGCCCGGCCACCTCGACGATGCCCGGCGAGACGATCAGGTCCACGCCGCGCTGTTCCAGCGCCCAGGAGAGCTTGCGCAGCGAATGCCCGCTGAGCTCCGGGTCGGCCGCCACCGCGACGACCTCGACGTCCCATTCGTCGACGGCCTTCAGGATGTCCATCTCGCCCCGGCCCAGCAGCTCCGGTTCCGGCTCCTCGAACGCGTCGCCGCGCGGCAGGCAGCTCGCCACCACGACGTACCCGTCGGTCTTCCGCTCCTCCAGGTGCCGGCGCAGCGTGGTCACCTGGTCGTTGCGGCCGACAACGAGTACCCGGCGCATGCAGCGGTTCAGGAACCGGCGCTTGGAGATCTGCCGGTGCAGCAGCCAGCGGGCGAACATCGCCGCCAGACAGGTCATCGGTACCGCGAGGACGACGAAGCCACGCGCAACCTGGCTCTTCGTCGCGTACGACGTCACGGCGACCACCGCGGTCAGCGCGACGGCCGCCCGGATGATCGAGCGGAACTCCTCCGGCCCGGTGCCGAAGTAGCGGGACTCGTAGCCCCGCTCCAGCGCCACACAGACCAGCCAGGCGACCGGCAACGCGGCCCCCAGCAGCACGTAGCCGAGGTTGATCTGGGCCCCGAACCGGACCACCAGTGCCAGCGACACCCCGAACAGCGCGGCCGCCAAGTCACCGGCGAGCGCTGCCCACCGGTACTTCGCGACCCAGCGCGGCTCGGTGAACCGCGCTGCGCGCGGCACGATCGCCGGTACTTCGTCCGGTACCACCCAGACCGGCCGACGACGCTCCCCCGACGGCGCCGGCCGTAAGTCAGCCGGATCGGCCAACCCCTCGGACATGACGAACTCAGTCACGCACAGTCACCCCCCACAGGTGAAAAAGCGAAACCCGCGACCAACCCACTCCCCGTCACGGACCTCGTCCAACGTCGCCCCCACAACGACGTGAACCAGAGAGTACTACGTGGCCGCAGCGGAAAACAGCACCCGCGGCGAGTGTTTACCCCCAAGCAACCCGACTCCCAGGTTCCGGAATACAAAGACCCCCGGGAACCCGTTTCCGGATTCCCAGGGGCCTCAAACGACTACTTCAAGTGATCAGTTGCCGGGTCGGGGCAAGGATCGCCAAGTGTCAGTCGGCGCTGCGTCAGCCGGCGATCAGCCCGTCGCCGCTGATCAGTTCGCGCATCTCCGCCAGCGAGCTGTCCGACGGGGGCAGGATCGCGTCGGAGTCGTGCAGCTCGTCGTCCGGCACCTTCTCGCCGGAACGGACGAAGTCCAGCAGGGCCGCGAACGCGGACTGGTACGCCGCCTCGTCGCCGGACGACACGGCCTTCTCCAGGTCGCCGTCGACCGCGTTGAGCGCGTCCAGCTTCTCGTCGGCCAGTCGCCACTGGCCTTCACCCATGATGCGAACGATCACCGAACATCTCCGTCCTGAGGTCGCGCCGGCTCCGAGACTGGTTGGGTGGCCGGCTGCTGCACTGGCTGGGCGGGCTGGGCGGCCTGCTGTCCCTCACCGGAGAGCTCCTTCGGCGCACTGCCGCCGGCCAGCTGGGCCTTCATCGCGGCCAGCTCGTTCTCCACGTCGGAGCCGGACGACATCCGGTCCAGCTCCAGGGTGATGTTGTCCTTGACCGTGCCGCTGGCGTCGTCGAGCGCGCCGGAGGCGAGCAGCTCGTCGATCGCGCCGGCCCGGGCCTGCATCTGCTGGGTCTTGTCCTCGGCCCGCTGGACCGCGAGACCGACGTCGCTCATCTCCTCGGAGATGCCGGAGAAGGCCTCGTTGATCCGGGTCTGCGCCTCGGCCGCGGTGTAGGTGGCCTTGATGGTCTCCTTGCGGGTCCGGAAGGACTCGACCTTGGCCTGCAGCCGCTGGGAGGCGAGCGTGAGCTTCTCTTCCTCACCCTGCAGCTGCGCGTGCTGGGTCTGCAGGTCGTCGATCTGGCCCTGCAACCCGGACTTGCGGGTCAGGGCCTCCCGGGCCAGGTCCTCGCGGCCCATCGAGAGCGCCTTCTGCGCCTGCTCCTGCAGCTTCGCCGACTGCGACTGCAGCTGGGACGCCTGCAGCTCCACCCGCTTGCGGCTGGTGGCCACGTCGGCGACGCCGCGGCGGACCTTCTGGAGCAGCTCGAGCTGCTTCTGATACGAGTAGTCAAGGGTTTCGCGAGGATCCTCGGCCTTGTCCAGGGCGGAGTTCGCCTTGGCCTTGAAGATCGTCGACATCCGCTTGAAGATGCTCATCGATATCCGTACCCCTTCTGTGCCGGACTGACGACCCGGCGTGCGTGTCATCCACCCTATGTCCCTATGGGTCACCAGACCATCAGGACCGGCCCGGATAAAGTAGTCGTGAGGTCCGGGGACCACCCCGAGTCGCGACCTGCCCTGCGAATGAGGTTCTGACCCCGTGTTCCGTCGTACCAAGTCTGAGACAGCTACCACCGTACCTGCCGAGCCCCAGGGCAAGCCGGGCGGCAAGGGCCGTCCCACGCCGAGCCGCAAGGAAGCAGAGGCGGCCCGCAAGCAGGCCTTCAAGAAGCCGCGCAACCGCAAGGAGGCCTCGGCGATCCGGCGGGACAAGATGCGCACCGAGCGGGCCAAGATGCAGGCGGCCATGCAGACCGGCGACGACCGGTACCTGCCGGCCGCCGACAAGGGCCCCGTCCGGCGCTTCGCCCGGGACTACGTGGACGCGCGCTACTCGGTGATGGAGTTCGCGCTGCCGATCCTGCTGGTGGTGTCGCTGGTCGGCGTGGTGTTCTCGCCGCAGTTCCCGTGGCTGGCCGGGATGGTCAACCTGCTGTTCCTGTTCATGATCCTGCTGATCGCGGCGGACTGGTTCCTGCTCACGCAGGGACTGAAGAAGCAGCTGCGGATCAAGTTCCCGAAGGAGTCCACCAAGGGCATCGGCTTCTACGCGGTCCGGCGGACCATGCAGATGCGCCGCTGGCGGCTGCCCAAGCCGATGGTGAAGCGCGGCGAGAAGCCGTCCTGAGCCCTGGCAAGTAGGGTTTCGCTATGGACTTCCGCTATCTGGGCAACAGTGGTCTCAAGGTCAGCGAGATCTCGTACGGCAACTGGCTGACGCACGGCTCGCAGGTGGAGAACGAGCAGGCGAAGGCCTGCGTCCGGGCGGCCCTGGAGGCCGGCATCACGACGTTCGACACCGCCGACACCTACGCCAACACCAAGGCCGAGTCGGTGCTCGGCGAGGCGCTGGCCGGCGAGCGCCGCGAATCGCTGGAGATCTTCACCAAGGTGTACTGGCCGACCGGTCCCGGCGGACCGAACGACACCGGCCTGTCCCGCAAGCACATCCACGAGTCGGTCAACGGTTCGCTGCGGCGGCTCGGCACCGACTACGTCGACCTCTACCAGGCGCACCGGTACGACACCGAGACGCCGCTCGAGGAGACGATGGAGGCCTTCGCCGACGTCGTCCGGCAGGGCAAGGCGCTCTACATCGGCGTCTCGGAGTGGACCGCGGAGCAGCTCCAGGAGGGCCACCGGCTGGCCCGCGAGCTGCGGATCCCGTTCGTCTCGAACCAGCCGCAGTACAGCATGCTCTGGCGGGTGATCGAGGGTGAGGTCGTCCCGGCGTCGGAGGAGCTGGGCATCAGCCAGGTGGTCTTCTCGCCGATCGCGCAGGGCGTGCTCACCGGCAAGTACCTGCCCGGTCAGCAGCCGCCGGAGGGTTCCCGGGCCACCGACGCGAACGGGTCGAACTTCATCAAGCGGTTCCTCACCGACGACGTGCTGACCCGGGTCCAGGAGCTCAAGCCGCTGGCCGCCGAGGTGGACCTGTCGCTGTCGCAGCTGGCGATCGCCTGGGTGCTGCAGAACCCGAACGTCGCCTCCGCGATCATCGGCGCCTCCCGGCCCGAGCAGGTCACCGAGAACGTCAAGGCTTCCGGCGTCAAGCTGGACGACGACCTGCTGAAGCGGATCGACGAGGTGCTCGGCCACATCGTCGAGAGCGACCCGGCGAAGACCGCGCAGAACTCCCCGCAGAAGCGGCCGAACTCGTGAGCTGGAGCTGGCGGTTCGAGACCGCTACCGGTGCGCTGGTCGACCCCGGTGAGGTCGGCGGCGCCGACTTCTCCGCCCAGGGCGACGCGGAGAGCTGGCTGGGCGAGGTCTGGCGGGACCTGGCCGACCGCGGGGTCGGGCAGGTCTACCTGCTGGAGGACGGCCGTGAGGTGTACGGCCCGATGAGCCTCTCCTCTGCAGAGTAAGCTTCGGTCGAACCACAACGCCTGCGTCACAGGGAAGCCGGTCCGAGTCCGGCGCTGACCCGCAACCGTAGGTCACCAGATTGGTGACGAGCCGGAACACTGGGACGCAGGCAGTCAGGCTCAACTACCCGCCGTGGCCCGCGGGTGGAGCCCCTACCCTGCCGGTGCAGGCGGGACCTCCTCCATCGGGCTGCGGCCCGACCGAGGAACGACAATGACTGCACCATTTCGAACTGGCCGGACCGTACGCCTGGTCCTCAGCCTGCTGGCGGGTCTCCTGCTGGCTGGGACCGTTGCCACCTCAGCCCGCGCGGAGGACGGCTACCGCTTCTGGGGCTACTACCAGTGGACGAACGGCCAGTGGGCGTTCTCCCAGAAGGGCTCCGACGCCTACGTCCCGCCGGACGGAGCCGTGGAGGGCTGGCGGTTCGCCCTCGGTGGCGCGAAGCCGCGCGTACCGCGGGCCGCCGGCGACTTCGCCGCGATCTGCGGCAAGACCCCCGCGGAGAACGGCAAGAAGCGGGTGGCGCTGGTCGTCGACCCCGGTACGCCGGAGGACGCTCTGACTGGTGAAAAGCCCAGTCCGGCCACCGGTACCTGTGTCGTGACCGCGACAGCCTCGACCGGCGCGCAGGTGCTCGCCGCGACCGGGCCGGTACGGATCGAGAAGGGCCTGACCTGTGGGATCGCCGGGTACCCGGCGAAGGGCTGCGGCGACCAGGTGAAGGACATCAAGGTCCCGGCCACCGACCCTCCCGTGACGCTGGAGATCAAGTCCGCGGTGGGTTCGGCCGCGCCCGCTCCGGCCGCCTCGGACAGCAGCGGTACGCCGTGGACGGGCATCATCATCGCGATCGTGGTGGTCGTACTCCTGGCCGGTGGCGGCCTGTTCCTGAACCGTCGGCGTACCGCAAGCAAGTAGATGCGTGCCGTCCACAACCTCACACTCCCCCGGGCACTCCACCCGGGGGCTTGGTGGTTGTGGGCGCTCTGCATGGCGGTCGCAGCCAGCAGGACGCGGAACCCGGTCCTGCTGGTCCTCATCCTCGCCGTGACCGGCTTTGTCGTTGCCGCGCGCCGGAGCGACGCACCGTGGGCGCACAGCTTCACGGCGTTCTTGAAGCTCGGTCTGCTGGTCATCGGGATCCGTGTGGTCCTGCAGGCATTGCTCTCGACCCGCTCGCAGGGCAACACAGTGCTGTTCACCCTGCCGCAGATCCCGTTACCTGACTGGGCCGCCGGCGTGAAGCTCGGCGGTCAGGTCACGGCAGAGGCCCTGGTGACCGCTCTGTACGACGGTGGCCAGCTGGCGGTGATGCTGTGCTGCGTTGGTGCGGCCAACGCGCTGGCGAGCCCGCGGCGGTTGCTGAAGTCGTTACCGGGGGCCCTGTACGAGATGGGCGTCGCCTGCGTCGTTGCGCTGACCTTCGCGCCACAGCTGGTCACGGACGGCCGCCGGATCCGTGCAGCCCGTCGTCTACGCGGCCGTACTCGCGCCGGCTTCCGTACGACGGCCATGCCGGTTCTCGAAGGTGCACTGGACAGGTCGGTGGAGCTGGCCGCTGCGATGGATTCCCGCGGGTACGGGCGTACTGCACAGGCTCCTCGTGGTCAGCGCCGGCTCACGGCGTTGTGCGTACTACTTGGCCTGCTGGGGATTCTGCTCGGTGTCTACGCGTTGCTGACCGACTCCATGGCGTTCCCGCTCGCAGCCGGCGCGCTGGCGGTCGGCGTAGTACTGGCAGTCGCTGCGATGGCCGTAGGACGCCAGCGGGTCAGCCGTACGCGCTACCGGCCCGACCCGTGGGCCCTGCCCGAGTGGCTCGTCGTAGCGGCCGGTGCGATCGCCGCCGGAGCCATGGTGACCGCAGCCGTCCGCGGCGTGAACGGTCTACTACTGGCGGGACCGTTGGTCGTCCCACCGGTCCCAGTACTGCCGGTCCTCGGCGTACTGGTCGGCCTGGTGCCCGCGCTGGCCGCCCCACCGCTCAAGAAGGGCGCCGCATGATCGAGTTCGACCAGGTGACGGTGACGTACGACGGTGCGCGCGAGCCTGCCCTGCGGGAGGTGAGCTTCACCGTGCCGGAGGGTGAGCTTGCGCTGGTCATCGGCCGGACCGGCTCCGGTAAGTCCACGTTGCTCCGGGCAATCAACGGGCTGGTGCCGCACTTCACCGGCGGTACGCTCGCCGGACGGGTGCTGGTGGCCGGGCGGGACACCCGGGAGTACCGGCCGCGGGACCTTGCGGACGTGGTCGGGATGGTCGGGCAGGACCCGATGGCCGGGTTCGTCACCGACACGGTCGAGGACGAGCTCGCGTACAGCATGGAGTCGCTCGGCGTGGCGCCGGACGTGATGCGGCGGCGCGTGGAGGAGACGCTCGACCTGCTCGGGCTGGCCGACGTACGTGACCGGGCGCTGACGTCGTTGTCGGGCGGCCAGCGGCAACGGACCGCGATCGGTGCGGCGCTGACGTCGCATCCTGCCGTACTCGTACTGGACGAGCCCACGTCGGCGCTCGACCCACAAGCGGCCGAGGAAGTGCTGGCGGCGCTGCAGCGGCTGGTGCACGATCTTGGCGTCACGGTGGTCATGGCTGAGCACCGGCTGGAGCGGGTGATCCAGTACGCAGACAGGGTGATCGAAGTACCGGGTGGGGCCGCCGCCGTGTCGACCGGGCTGCCTGCTGAACGGATGGTCACAGCACCCGTTGCACCACCTGTCGTAGAGCTAGGACGGCTCGCTGGCTGGTCACCACTTCCGCTTTCTGTACGGGACGCACGGCGCGCTGCAACAACCCTGCGCTCTCATCTCACCCCTCCTCCCTCGCGGCGTGCGAGACCACTAGGACCGGAGCTTGCCCACTGCAAGGACCTGGTAGTCAGCTACGGCACTGTCACCGCGCTGCGCGGTGTCTCCGTCAGCATCAAGGCCGGCGAGGTGGTCGCGCTGATGGGCCGCAACGGCGCAGGCAAGTCCACACTCCTCAACGCATTGGTAGGCATCGTGCCGGTGCGCGCTGGCAGCGCAGTCTCGGCCGGGACAGACCCGCGTCGAACCAAACCCAAGCAGCTCGTCAAGGCGGTCGGCCTGGTACCGCAGGAGCCCGCTGACCTGTTGTACGCCGCCACTGTCGCCGACGAGTGCGCCAGCGCGGACTCCGACTTCAAGGTGCCTGCCGGTAGCTGCAGGCGCTTGCTGGAGCGGCTCGCGCCGGACGTGGCATTGGACGTACACCCGCGTGATCTGTCCGAGGGACAACGGCTGTGCCTCGCGCTGGCCGTCGTACTGTGCGGTGCGCCGCCGTTGCTGCTGCTGGACGAGCCCACGCGTGGACTGGACTACGGCGCCAAGCGACGCCTGGTGGCGATCCTGCGCGAACTGGCGGCTGCCGGACACGCGGTGGTGCTGTCGACGCACGACGTGGAGATGGTGGCCGAGGTCGCCACCCGGGTACTCGTGCTCGCGGAGGGCGAACTGGTCAGCGACGGCCCGACGGCCGAGGTGATCGCCGGGTCGCCGGCGTTCGCACCCCAGGTCGCGAAGATCTTGGCACCGCTGCCGTTCCTGACGGTCGGACAAGTCGCCGAAGCTCTGGACCGAGCCTCATGAATCTGATCCGCCTGAAGCCTCGCAGCACCGTCGCGTTACTCGTCGCGTCACTCGTCGGCGTGCTCGCCTTCGCGTGGCCGCTGTTCTTCCAGACCTCGCAGGTCGGCGAGTCGGCGATCGGTCACACGACCGACGCCCCCTGGCTCTTCGTGTTGCTGCTCCCGCTGCTGGTGGCCGTCGTACTCGCGGAGCTCTCCGAGTCCGGCATCGACGCCAAGGTGATCTCGCTCGTCGGCATGCTCGCCGCGGTCGGCGCCGCGCTGCGGGCGTTGGGGCCCGGCACCGCGGGGCTCGAGCCCGGATTCTTCCTGCTGGTGCTGGCCGGGCGGGCGTTCGGCGCCGGGTTCGGGTTCGTCCTGGGGGCGGTGTCGCTGCTCGGCGGGGCGCTGATCAGCGGTGGGGTCGGGCCGTGGATGCCGTTCCAGATGTTCGCGTGCGCGTGGGTCGGGTGCCTGGCCGGGCTGCTGCCGCGGGTCGGCGGGCGGCTGGAGTTGCTGGTGCTGGCGGCGTACTCGCTGGTGTCCGGGGTGCTCTACGGGATCGTCATGAACCTCTGGTTCTGGCCGTACGCGACGTTCGGCAGCGACTTCTCGTTCGTGCCCGGTGATTCGCTGGCGGAGAACCTGCACCGGTACTTCCTGTTCGTGGTCGCGACCTCGCTCGGGTGGGACATTCCCCGTGGGATCCTCTGCGCGGTGCTGGTGCTGGTGCTCGGGCGGCCGATCCTGAACGCGTTCCGGCGGACCGCACGCAAGGCGGCGTTCGAAGCGCCGGTGGTCTTCGAACCTGGGAGGACAGATGCCTGACCGTACGTTGGTACTCGGCGGCGCGCGCTCCGGCAAGTCGATCGCGGCCGAGCGGCTGCTGGCCGGCGTACCGGACGTCCTGTACGTCGCCACCGGCGGCGACGACGCCGGCAACCCCGAGTGGGCCGGCCGCGTCGCCAAACACCGCGCCCGCCGCCCCGCAACCTGGGGCCTCGCCGAAACCGTCGACCTGGTCCCATTGCTGGAAGCCGACGGCCCACCGCTGCTGATCGACTGCCTGACCCTCTGGCTGTCCCGCACCATGGATGCCCTGAACGTCTGGGACGACCTCGCGCGCACCGACCTCGGCGCAGCGCATCCCACCCGCATCGAGCTCGTCGAGCAGCAGATCAGCCGCCTGGCCGACGCCTGGCGGTCCACCCCGCGCCGTGTAGTTGCCGTCAGCAACGACGTCGGCTCCGGCATCGTCCCCGCCGACCCCGGCACCCGGCTCTTCCGCGACCTGATGGGCCGCCTCAACACCACCATCTCGCTGTCCTCCACCCAAGCTCTCTGGACCATCGCCGGCCGAACCATCCCCCTCACATGAGTAGCTGGGGTGATGGCTTCCGGCTCTCGTTCGGGACTCTGACCGTGCTGCCTAGTGGTGTTCCCCGGCGGGTGGATCGGGTGGTTGGTGGGCGCGCGATGGTGCTGGCGCCTCTGGTCGGCGTCTTGGTCGGTGCGGTTGCGGCCGCCGTGGTTGCGCTGGCTCAGCTTCTGCGGCCGGAGGCCGACCTGCTGGCGGCTGTGCTCGGGGTGCTGGTGGTCGCGGGGTTGTCGGGTGGTTTGCACCTGGACGGGCTGGCGGATTTCGCGGATGCGCTCGGGTCCCGGCGGGATCGGGAGACGATGCTGCGGATCATGAAGCAGAGCGACATCGGGCCGTTCGGAGTGGTCGCGATCGTCGGCGTACTGCTGGTCGACGTCGCCGCGCTGACGGCTTGCCTGCAGGCCGGCTTCGGCTGGCAGGCAGTGCTGATCGCCACCGTCGCAAGCCGCCTCACCCTCCCCTGGTCCTGCCGTACGACAATCCCCGCCGCCCGCCCCGACGGCCTCGGCACCGTAGTAGCCACCACCGTCCGCCCGCTCACCGCCGATTTCGCAACAGCCCTCGTCCTCGCACCAGCCATCGGCCTCACGTGGCTGTCCCACCCCGCCCTCACCCAGCAGCACGCGACAACCTGGCTTCGCCTCTGCGGTGTCGCAGCCGCCGTGCTGACGGCCGTCGCAACCAGCTTCATCACCAGCCGTCAGGCGACCAAGAAGCTGGGGGGAACCACCGGCGACGTGCTCGGTGCAACCGTCGAACTCGCCTTCCCGGTTGCACTCCTGACCCTCGCCCTGACCGTGTGAGCGCTCACCTCCACCACCCCGTCCCCACGGTGGTCTACTGTCGCCGGTGGAACGATCAAGTGGGGTAGTGACGGTGAGGTTGCGGATGATGTTTGTGGCTCACGACGAGTGGACGGCCGGGTACGCCCCGCGATCCGTTATCTTTATGTAATGAACGCAACTCGCCCGGCGCCGGGCTCGCAGGCTTCGCTGCGCGAAGCCAACCGTGCGCGCGTTCTCGGCGTCGTCCGTCAGCACGGCCCGCTCACCCAGGTCGAGATCGCCGCCGCGTCCGGCCTCTCCGCGGCCACCGTGTCGAACATGGTGAAGGAGCTCGACCAGGCCGGCATGGTCGGTCTATCCCGGAGCATCCGCAACGGCCGCCGCGCGGTCCTGGTGTCCCTCGCCTCCGGCGGCGGCCTGCTCGCAGGCGTCGCGTTCGGCGAGCGCGACGTCCGGGTCGCGGTCGCCAACGGGTCCCGCGAGATCCTCGCCCAGCAACTGATGCCGCTGCAGGCCGACCACGTCGCCGACGAGGGCATGGAACGTGCCGCCCGGCTGCTCGCCGACCTGGCCGAGACGGTCAGCTCCGGCGTCGAGGACATCTCCGCGATCGGCTTCGGCCTGCCGATGCCGGTGGACGCGATCAGCGGCGAGGCCGGGTCGGACGCCGTACTGCCCGGCTGGCGCGGCGTCAACGTCACCGAGGCGATGTCGGCGTACCTGCGGGCCCCGGTCGCGCTCGACAACACCGCCAACCTGGCCGCCCTCGGCGAACTGCGGACCGGCGCGCTCCGCGGCGTCCGGAACGGCTGCTACCTGAAGTTCTCGTACGGCGTCGGCGCGGGGATCGTGATCGACGGCGAGGTGTTCCGCGGCTCGGCCGGTACGGCGGGCGAGATCGGCCACGTCACGATCGACGAGAACGGCCCGATCTGCCGCTGCGGCAACCGCGGCTGCCTGGACACGTTCGTCGGTTCGCGAGCGCTGATCAACAGCCTGGCCGCCTCGCACGGACCGCTGCGGCTGAAGGACATCGTCACCCGCGCCCTGGCCGGCGACACCGGCTGCCGCCGGGTGATCGAGGACGCCGGCCGCCGGGTCGGCGTTGCCGTGGCCGGGGTGGTGAACCTGCTGAACCCGGAGGCGATCGTGGTCGGCGGCCTGATGGCCGAGGCCGGTGAACTCATCCTCGGCCCGCTCCGCGAGGCGCTCGACCGGTGCGCGATCCCGAGTGCGGCCGCGACCGTCGAACTGCGCCCGGCCGAACTCGGCGACGAGGCCGACATCGTCGGCGCGATCCACCGTGCGTCGGTGCTGAGCCACACCAATATCTCCATTTCTTGAATTCAAGTCTTGACGACAAGACCGCGGAGGGCTTGACTTCGGGCAGGCCAATCGGGGCCTGCGTCGTCAAGGAGCCGCCATATGTCCGTCCGTGTTCCCCGTCTCGTCGGTCTCGGCCTCGTCGTGTCGGCTCTCGCCGTCTCGCTGGTGGCCTGTGGCTCGAACGACTCCGGCAGCGGCTCAGGCAGCGCGAAGAAGATCGCGCTGTTGCTGCCCGAGTCCAAGACCACCCGGTACGAGGCGCTCGACCGTCCGTTGTTCACCGAGGCGCTGAAGGCCGCCTGCGCGAAGTGCGAGCTGATCTACAGCAACGCCGACCAGGACGCGTCGAAGCAACAGCAGCAGGCCGAGGCCGCACTCACCCAGGGCGCGAACGTGCTCGTCCTGGACCCGGTCGACGGCAAGGCCGCCGCCGCGATCGCCGCCTCCGCGAAGGGGCAGAACGTACCGGTGGTCGCGTACGACCGGTTCATCGAGAACGCCGACTACTACGTGTCGTTCGAGAACGAGGCGGTCGGCAAGCTGCAGGCGCAGACGCTGGTCGACACGCTCAAGGCGGCCGGCAAGACGTCCGGCAACATCGCGATGATCAACGGCTCGCCCACCGACCCGAACGCCGCGGACTTCAAGAAGGGCGCGCACAGCGTGCTCGACTCCAGCGGCTTCAAGATCGCCGCCGAGTTCGACACCCCGGACTGGAGCCCGGACAAGGCGCAGGCCTGGATGGAAGGCCAGCTGAGCGCGATCAAGAACGGTCTGGTCGGGGTGTACGCCGCCAACGACGGCACCGCGGGTGGTGCGATCGCCGCGCTCAAGGGCGGTGGCGTCAAGCCGCTCCCGCCGGTCACCGGCCAGGACTCCGAACTCGCCGCGATTCAGCGGATCGTGTCCGGCGACCAGGCGATGACGATCTACAAGGCGGTCAAACCGCAGGCCGAGGCCGCCGCCAAGGGCGCGGTGGCGCTGGCGAACGGCGGCAAGCCGGAATCCACCACCGACAAGAACGGCGTCCCGTCGACGATCCTCGACCCGGTCGCGGTGACCAAGGCGAACATCAAGGACACCGTGGTCAAGGACAACATCTACAAGATCTCGGACATCTGTACTGCGGCGTTCGCCGCGGCCTGCGCCGCAGCCGGACTGTCGAACAACTGACCGCCCCGTGAGCTTGCCCCCGTAGTGAGGTGCGGGGGCAAGCTTGGGTCTACGTATCGGTTCAGGAGGCTGATCGCGTGACTGTTACCCCGGCTCCCCCCGACGTCGGCGCCGGTACGGTGCTGACGCTGCAGGGAATCTCCAAGCGGTTCGGCGCCGTCCAGGCCCTGAAGAACATCGAACTGGACGTCCGGGCCGGCGAAGTACTCGCCCTGGTCGGCGACAACGGCGCCGGCAAGTCCACGCTGGTGAAGACCATCGCCGGCGTCTACACCGCCGACGACGGGACAATGGTCTTCGACGGCCGCCCGGTCCGGGTCGGCAGCCCGGCCGAGGCGCAGCAGCTCGGCATCGCCACCGTGTTCCAGGACCTGGCGCTGTGCGACAACCTCGACGTGGTCGCGAACCTGTACCTCGGCCGCGAACTCGAGAAGGCCGGCGCCCTGGACGAGGTCGAGATGGAACGCCAGTCCTGGGAACTGCTCCGGCAGCTGTCGGCGAAGATCCCGTCGGTCCGGATCCCGGTCGCCAGCTTGTCCGGCGGCCAGCGGCAGACCGTCGCGATCGCCCGCAGCCTGCTCGGCAAGCCCAAGGTCGTGATGCTGGACGAACCGACCGCGGCCCTCGGCGTCGCTCAGACCGCCGAGGTCCTGAACCTGGTCGAGCGGCTGCGCGAACGCGGCCTGGCCGTGATCCTGATCAGCCACAACATGGCCGACGTGATGGCGGTCGCCGACCGGGTCGCGGTGCTGCGGCTCGGCCGGAACAACGGCGTCTTCGTGGTCAGCGAGACGCGGACCCAGGACATCATCGCCGCCATCACCGGCGCGGTCGACAACGCGGTCTCCGAGCGCGCCGCGCGGCGGAACCCAGAGGAGCCATCATGACCCTGCAGGACTCGGCCCAGGATTCGGCCCAGGATTCGGCGCAGCTGCCCGCGGATCTCCAGGACGAGCGGCTGATCGCGAGCCGCGGACTGAGCGGCGCGGTCGGGGCGTTCGGTGCGCGGTTGCGGTCCGGCGACCTCGGCTCGGTACCGGTGGTGATCGGGCTGATCATCATCTGGGCGGTGTTCCAGGTCGCGAACAGCTCGTTCCTGTCCAGCCGCAACCTGGTCAACCTGACGCTGCAGACCACGTCGGTCGGAGTGATTGCCCTCGGCATCGTCCTGGTGCTGCTGCTGGGCGAGATCGACCTGTCGGTCGGTTCGGTCAGCGGCTTCGCGGGCGCGGTCGTCGGCGTCACGTTCGTCAACAAGGGCTGGCCGGTCGTGCTGTCGTTACTGGTCGGCATCGCGCTGGGCATCGCGGTCGGCCTGTTCTACGGCCTGCTCTACACGCGGTTCGGCGTACCGAGCTTCGTGATCACACTGGCCGGGCTGCTCGGGTTCCTCGGACTGCAGTTGCTGGTGCTCGGCAAGGACGGCACGATCAACCTGCCGTACGACTCGCCGCTGGTCGGCTTCGCGACCCGCAGCTTCCTCTCCCCCGCGATCGCGTACGCCCTGGTCGCCCTCGTCGTCGTGGTCTACGCGCTGACCAGGCTGCAGGGCCGGAACGCCCGCGCCGCGGCCGGGCTGTCCGCCGCGCCGACGTCGTTCATCGCGGTGAAGGCGACCGGGCTCGCGGTCGTACTGCTGGTCCCGGTCCTCGTCCTGAATGGCGACCGCGGCGTCTCGTCGATGTTCCTGCTGTTCCTCGCGCTGGTCGTGGTCACGGATCTCGCGGTCCGCCGGACCCGCTGGGGCCGCTCGGTCTTCGCCGTCGGCGGCAACGTCGAGGCGGCCCGCCGCGCCGGTATCAACGTCCGGATGATCTACCTGTCGGTGTTCGCGGCCTGTACGACGTTCGCCGCGGTCGGTGGCATCCTCGCCGCGGCCCGGCTGGTCGCGGTCAGCCAGTCGAGCGGCGGTACGGACACCAACCTGAACGCGATCGCGTCCGCGGTGATCGGCGGTACCAGCCTGTTCGGCGGCCGCGGTTCGGCGTCCTCCGCACTGCTCGGCGCGCTGGTGATCACGTCGATCTCCAACGGGCTCGCCCTGCTCAGCCTGGACTCGAACGTGCGCTACATCGTCACCGCCGGCGTCCTGCTCGTCGCCGTCACGATCGACTCCCTCAGCCGCCGAAGCCGCCAGGCCCACGGGCGCGCGTAAAGAGCCCGCCGCGGATGCATCATGTCCGCTATGGCAGGAAGCAGGCGAGGCAGGACGGTCGGGACCGGCGCGGACCAGTCGGTGACGACGCTGGAGTTGTTCTTCGATCTGGTGTTCGTGTTCGCGTTGACCCAGATCACCGAGCTGATGGCGCACGACCTGACCTGGCACGGCGTCGTCCGCGGCCTGTTCCTGCTCGGTCTGCTGTGGTGGAGCTGGGCGGCGTACTCGTGGGTCTGCAACATCGCCAAGGCCGACGAGGGCGCCGTCCGCGCCGTCCTGCTGGGCGCGATGGCGGCGATGTTCGTGATCGCGCTCGCGGTCCCCGAGGCGTTCGACGACCTGCCCGGCGGGCTGTCCGGCCCGGTCGTGATCGCGATCGCGTACTTCGTCCTCCGCGCGATGCACCTGGCCCTGCTGTGGACGATCGCCCGCGGCGACCGGGTGCTGCGCCGTACGGTCGCGTACTACGCCGTCGGCAAGGTCGTCGCGACCGCGCTGCTGCTGGTCGCCTCGCAGTACCACGGGATCACGCAGACGCTGCTCTGGGCCGGTGCGCTGGCCGCGGACTACGTGTCGACGTATCTCGTCGACGCCCGCGGCTGGCGGTTCAACTCCCCCGCGCACTGGGCCGAGCGGCACGGGCTGGTCATCATCATCGCGCTCGGTGAGTCGATCGTGGAGATCGGCGTCGGCGTGACCGGCCTGCCGATCTCCTGGCCGATCCTGGTGGCGTCGCTGCTCGGTCTCGCGGTCTGCGCGGCGCTGTGGTGGCTGTACTTCGGTTCCGCCGTGCACTATGGCGAACGGGCGCTGACCGCCGAGCCGGCCGAGACCCGCCCCTGGCTGGCGCGGGACGCATACACCTACCTGCACGTCCCGATGGTCGCGGGCATCGTCCTGCTCGCCCTCGGCCTCAAGAAGGTCCTCGAGTACGTCGGGGACGACCTGAGCCGTCCGCTGCACGGCATCGGCCTGTTCGCGCTGTACGCCGGTACGGCCCTCTACCTCGCCGGACTCGTGGGCTTCAAACGCCGCACGATCCACCGCTGGACCCTACCCCGGCTGATCACGGCCGCCCTGCTACTGGTCGCCGTACCGCTAGTACACGCCCTGCCGGCGCTAGCACAACTCGTCGTACTCACCGCCCTCCTCACCGCCCTGGCCACCCTCGAAACCCGTGAGTCTTCTCAGCCACGGCAAGCCCACGACCCCGCGGCGAACTAGCGTCCTGACCGGGCTAGTTGCCTGAAGCATCTATTTCCATCAGGATCGAAAGGCTTGACAACGATGAAGTGGAAGATTCCGGGGAGCCGCCGGGCTCGGGCGCTCGGGGGCGGCGCGATAGTGACCACGGCCGCGCTGGTCGCGGGTGGTGTCGCCGTCGCGAACGGCGCCAATGCGGCCGAGACCTCGACCACCGCCGTGCCGTACAAGACGCAGCTGATCGAGATGCGGACCGCCGGGGCGAAGGGTTACTTCTACACCGCGAACCAGGCCGAGTTCGTGCGCGCGGAGAAGCTCGGGTTCAGGTTCACCGGCCAGGTGCCCGGGTACGTCGCGAACACCGCGATCCGCGGCACCGTGCCGGTGTACCGGCTGCGGCTCAAGCGGGCGTCGTCGTACCTGCTGTCGATCTCGACCGCCGAGCGGAACTCGCTGGTCGCGAACGGCCAGTGGGTGTACGAGGGCGTCGTCGGCCGGATCCCGCTCGCGCCGGCCGCGGACCGGACCAAGGTGTACCGGGTCTCGAAGAACGGCATCGGCTGGCGGGTGATGCGCAGCGCGCAGGCAGCCGCGTACGTGAAGGCCGGCTGGCACCTGGACGGCTTCATGGGCTACGTCTGGACGCACAAGTAGAGCAAGCATGAGAAAGCCCCCGTCGTCGTTGACGGGGGCCCTCTCCGCGGGTTACGCGGTGGCGGCGGTCAGGTCGACCTTCGGCTCCGCGAAGTGGCAGGCGGCCGTGTGGCCCGGCGTCGACTGCGGCTTGATCTCCAGCAGCGGTTCCTGGGTGGCGCAGATGTCCTCCGCCTTCCAGCAGCGGGTCCGGAACCGGCAGCCGCTCGGCGGGTCGATCGGCGACGGTACGTCCCCGACCAGCCGGATCCGCTCCTTCGGCGGGACGCCGCGGATCGTGCCGAGGTCCGGCGCCGCGGACAGCAGCGCCTGGGTGTACGGGTGCTGCGGCGCGTTGTAGATCTGGTCCCGGCTGCCCTGCTCGACGATCTTGCCGAGGTACATCACCGCGACCTCGTCACAGAAGTGCCGGACCACGCCGAGGTCGTGCGCGATGAACACGAACGCGATGCCGAGGTCCTTGCGCAGGTCCTCGAGCAGGTTCATCACCTGTGCCTGGATCGACACGTCGAGCGCCGACACCGGCTCGTCCGCGATGATCACCTCGGGCTCGACCGCGAGCGCCCGGGCGATCCCGATCCGCTGACGCTGGCCGCCGGAGAACTCGTTCGGGTACCGGTTGTGGTGCTCCGGGTTCAGGCCGACCCGCTCGAGCAGCTCCTGGACGCGGGCGAGCTCACCGCCCCGCTTCACCAGGTTGTGCACCCGCAGCGGCGTACTGATGATGTTGCTGACCGTCTGCCGCGGGTTCAGCGAGCTGTACGGGTCCTGGAACACGATCTGCAGCTGCCGGCGGAACGGGCGCAGGTCCCGCTCCTTCAGCTTCGCGATGTCCGTGCCCTTGAACCGGATCTCGCCGGACGTCGGGGTGAGCAGCCGGGTGATCATCCGGCCGGTGGTCGACTTGCCACAGCCGGACTCGCCGACCAGGCCCATGCTGGCGCCGGCCTTCAGGTCGAACGAGACGCCGTCGACGGCCTGCACGACCTTCTTGGTCCGGCCGAGGCCGGCCGCTTCCTTGATCGGGAAGTGCATCTTGAGGTCACGGACCTCGAGCAGAGATTCAGTCATGGTTCCTCAGTCCCCTCGTCAGCCCAGTCTCGGCGCGACCTCGGTCTCGTAC
Organism: Kribbella sp. NPDC004536; assembly: GCF_042873835.1. Lineage (NCBI taxonomy): Bacteria > Bacillati > Actinomycetota > Actinomycetes > Propionibacteriales > Kribbellaceae > Kribbella > Kribbella sp. NPDC004536. The sequence goes on from NZ_JBIALY010000005.1 coordinate 303,684, forward strand.
ACCGAGACCTTGTCGTGCAGGTGACAACGGGACGTGTGCGCACCGGCGCCGTCCACCGGCAGCAGTTCCGGCAGTTGCGTCGTACAGAGCTCGCCGTTCACGCGGTCCTTGTACGGACAGCGTGGGCTGAACGAGCAGCCGTCGGGCAGGCTCAGCAGGCTCGGCGGCAGGCCCTTGATCGGGCGCAGCCGCTCGTTCGCGGCGGAGACGGTCGGGATCGACTCGAGCAGACCCCAGGTGTACGGCATCCGCGGGTTCGCCAGCACGTCCTCGGCGGTGCCGTACTCGACGCAACGCCCGGCGTACATCACCAGGACGTCGTCGGCCATCTCGGCGACCACACCCAGGTCGTGGGTGATCAGCACGATCGCGGAGCCGAACTCCTTCTGCAGGTTGTTCAGCAGGTCCAGGATCTGCGCCTGAACGGTGACGTCGAGCGCGGTGGTCGGCTCGTCGGCGATCACCAGCTTCGGGTCGTTGATCAGGCTCATCGCGATCATCGCGCGCTGCCGCATACCGCCGGAGAACTCGTGCGGGTACTGCGCGAACCGGCGCGGCGGGTTCGGGATGCCGACCAGGTCGAGCATCTCCAGCGCACGCTTCTTCGCGGCGTCCTTGGACACCTTGTGGTGCACCCGGTACGCCTCGGTCAACTGGTTGCCGATCGTGTACAGCGGGTGCAGCGACGACTGCGGGTCCTGGAACACCATCGACACCGCGTCGCCGCGGATCTTCATCAGGTCGTTCTCGCTCAGGCCGACGATCTCGTCGCCGCCGAGCCGGATCGACCCGGTGATCCGGGTCCGCTTGCGGTCGTGCAGGCCCATCACGGCCATACTCGACACCGACTTGCCGGAACCGGACTCGCCGACGATCGCCAGCGTCCGGCCGAGCGGGACCGAGTAGCTCAGCCCGTTCACGGCGCTGACGAGGCCGTCCGCGGTCGGGAACTTGACGGCCAGGTCCTCGACCACCAGGTACGGGGTCTCGCCGCTGGGGTTGATCGAACCCTGGCGGCGCTCCCGGGTGGCGACCGACGGGCCCCGCTTGGCGGGCGCGGCGTCCTGCGGCGCGGCGGCGGCATCGCTCTCGGCCATGCTGTCCTTCCGGTCTTCGGTGCCTCGATCTTCGGGGGCAGGAGTGCTCATGCCAGCCTCACCCGCGGGTCGATCACGCTGTAGCCGATGTCCACCAGCAGGTTCATCACCACGATGAGCACGGAAGCAACCAGTACGGTGCCCATGATCACCGGCAGGTCGTAGTTGTTCAAGCTGTCCAGCACCAGCTGACCGAGGCCGGGCAGGTCGAAGATCCGCTCGGTGAAGATCGCGCCGCCGAGGCTGCCGGCGACGTCCAGGCCGAAGATCGTGACCACCGGGATCAAGCCGGAGCGGAGCGCGTGCTTGTAGGTGACCACCCGGTCGGACAGGCCCTTGGCCCGCGCGGTCCGGATGAAGTCCTCACTCAGTGTCTCGACCATGGAGCCACGGGCGTAGCGCGCATAGGAGACGCAGTTGTAGATGCCGAGCACCAGCCAGGGTGTCAGCAGGCCGGCGATCCATTTGCCGGGATTCTCCGAGGGTGGTGTCCACTCACCTCTGGGAAGGATCGGATACAGCACGGTCAGGTACAGCGCGACCATCAGCGCGACGATGTAGTAGGGCACCGAACTGATCACCAGCGTGCTGGTCATCAGTGCCCGGTCGCCCAGGGTCCCGCGTCTCTTGGCCGCCATCGATCCGACGAACACACCGATGGTGAGCACCAGGACCGCGTACCCGAGCACCAGTGACAACGTCACCGGGAACCGGGTCTTGATCATGTCGGTGACCGGCCGGTCGTTCTTGAACGAGAAGCCGAGGCAGGGCGCCGCGCAGTGCTGCTTGACGCCTGAGGTCGTGAAGTCACGACCGGTGAAGATTCCCGCGGTGTACTCGGCGAACTGCTGCACCTTCGGCCGGTCCAGGTGCAGGTTGGTCTTGATCTCCTGGTACCGCTGCTGGGTGCAGTTGCGGTCACCACAGATCGCACCGGCCGGGTCGGTCGGCGCGACGAAGAACAACGCGAAGGTCGCGATCAACGTCGCGAGCACGACACTCAGCGCGCTGACCAGGCGGCGCGCCACGAAATAGAGCACGGGATTGTCTCCTCACCGACCGGTCTGGTGCCCGGGCTTGTGGCCCGGGCACCAGACAGGCGTTCAGTGGATCACTACTGCTTCAGAACTGGCGTGGATCAGGGCTGCTTCAGGTACAGCGAAGTGAACTCGGGCAGACCCTGTGTCGGGTCGTTGATCGCGTGCCCGATGTTCTTGCCGACCGGGAAGTTGCTCTCGCTGTAGTACAGCGGCAGCACCGGGAGGTACTTCTCCAGGATGTCCTTGTCGACGTTCTTCCATTCCTTGACCTGGTCGTTGGGGTCCTTCGCGGAGACCGCGTCGATCTCGGCGTCCAGTGCCTTGTCCTGCAGCTGCCCGACGCTGTTGCCCAGGCCGATCGCGTCCGACTTGAACAGCACCGGGAACCAGCTGGTGCCGCTCGGCCAGTCGGAGCACCAACCGGTCGGGGTCTTGCCGATGTTCACCGGAGCGTTCTGGTCACCGGTGAAGGTACGGATCTTCGCCTTCGGGACACCGATCGCGTGGACCGTGAAGCCCGCCTTCTGGAACATCTGCGTACGGAACTGCGTGACCTGCGTCGAGATCTTGTCGTCGATCGAGTAGTACCAGCTCAGCTGGAAGCCCGACTTGCCGATCTTGGCCAGCTCGGACTTGACCTCGGCGGCCACCGCGTCGTCCTCGGCACCCTTACCGGTACCGGTCAGACCCGGCAGCTCGTACTTCTCGAAGCCCGGGACGGCCGGCGGCAGGATCGTCGAGGCCGGCGGGTCGTCGGTCGGGTTCAGGCCGGCCACCTTGCGCCAACCGTCGTACGGGTGCGCCTTGGCGATCAGCTTGCGGACCTCCAACGGGATCTTCCGGGTGTCCATCGTGTACATGATCGTGCACGGGGACTCGCCCTTGATCAGCTGCGACTGGTCCTTGACCTCAGGAAGCAGCGAGACGTCGAGGTTGCTGTAGTTCAGCGCGTCGGCGTCGGGCCCGGAGCTCGCCAGCACCTGGCGCTGGACCTTGATCAGGTCCTGGCTGAACTTGAAGTCGAAGCCGTCGACGTACTGGTGCCGGACCGGGTCGGTGTTCGGGTCCCAGTTCGGGTTCTTCGTCAGCTTCAGCTCGCTACCCGGCTGGTACGACGACAGCTGGTACGGGCCGGTCGCCATCGGGTGCTGCTCGTAGTTCTTCTGCGTGTCCTTCGCCTGCGGGATCGGCGTGAACATGGGGAACGCAGCGTAGTACGGCAGGTCGTCGAACTTCTTCGCCAGGTGGATGACCAGGGTGTGGTCGTCCGGCGTCTCGACGCCCTTGTACTGCGCACCGCCGGCGGCGTACGGGCCCTTGTACTTGTCGCCGTCCAGGAAGAACTGCATCTGGTACGTCGGTCCGGCGTCGTACAGGTCGTGCGCGAAGGAGCGCTTGATCGCGTACGCGTAGTCCGCGGCCTTGACCGGCGTGCCGTCCTGGTACTTGATGCCCTGCTTCAGCTTGAAGGTCCAGGTCAGACCGTCGGCCGACTTGGTGCCCAGGTCCTCGGCCAGGTCCGGAACCAGGACCGGCTTGTGGTCGGGGCCGTCCAGCCGGTACTGGGTCAGCGACCGGAACATCAGCTTCGCGATCTGGTTACCGTCGGTGTAGTAGATCGCGGTCGGGTCGAAGGTGTCCGGCGTCACGTCCGAGAGGACCGTGATCGTGCCGCCCTTCTTCGCGCCGTCGACGTCCGCGGCCGGGCCCTTCGCAGTGGGGTCGGTCGCCTTGACCTGAGCACCACCCAAGTTGCCGCTGTCGCCCTTGTTACCGCTGTTCGAGGACGGGCTGCCACAGGCCACGGCGGCCAGCATGACCGTCGCCGCGACCGCGGTTATCCGTTTCCACTGCATGGTCGGGTTTCTCCTTTTCTGCCGCTGGGGCAATCGCCGAACTACCGGCGAGTCTTGGGGTCGAAGGCGTCCCGGACCGCGTCTCCGAGCAGGGCCAGCGCGAGCACCAACGCGGTGATGCCGACCACTGGCAGCCAGAGGTAGAGCGGGTCTGCCTTGAACCAGTTCGTGGCGACGGCGATCGTCTGACCCCACGAGGGGATCGGTTCGACCAGTCCGACACCGAGGAAGGAAAGACCGGCCTCCGCGGTCACGTACGACGGGACCGCCAGCGAGGCCGAGATGACGATCGGCGCGACCAGGTTGGGCAGCAGCTCCTTGAACAGGACCTGCCGGGTCGGCACACCGATCGCCCTGGCGGCGAGCACGAACTCGCGCTCGCGAAGCGACAGCACCTCACCCCGGATGATCCGGGCCAGGCCGGCCCAGCCGAAGAACGACAACACGAAGATCAGTACGTAGAACCTGATCGACGCCTGCTGGTTCGGGGTCAGGTTGAACGAGCCGCCGCGCATCGATTCCACGATCGGCACCAGCGCGATCGCGAACAGCAGGAACGGCAGGCTCAGGACGAAGTCGATGATCCAGGAGATGACCCGGTCGGTCCAGCCGCCGAGGAAGCCGGCCAGCAGGCCCATCACGACGCCGATCGCGGTACCGACCACGGTCGCCAGGAACGCGATGATCAGCGACGGGCGGGCGCCGTACACCCAGCGGGCGAAGTTGTCCCGGCCGGTCTTCGGCTCGACGCCGAGCCAGTGCGCGCCGTTGACGCCGATCGTCGGGTAGCCGTACTCGTCGACCAGGTCGGTGTGGAAGGTGCTGTAGTTCTGGCCTTCGAGCTTGGCCAGCAGCGGCGCCAGAATCGCGACCAGGATGAAGAACAGCACGACCGACGCGCAGATCATCGCGACGCGGTCCTTGCGCAGCCGGTCGAACGCGATCCGGCTCGGCGACTTGCCGTGCGGAGTGGCGGCCGTGCGGGCCGGCTCCGCCGACGCCGGGTGGTCCTCGACTCCTACGGTCGAGTCTGGCGACCCAATACTCATTCGCACTCCGTCAGTTCGTCGGCCGGATTTCGGTCCGTTGATCCGGCACTCATCGGTGGATAGCGTGCCGAGCCTTTGCTTTCCGGTGCGGTGGCGTCAAATCCCCTTGACAGGGCGCTTCCCCCACAACCGCGCGCTAGCCTGCCTGACACTGTGACACCAAACCAGCGGTGCCTGGCACCAGTGCACAAATCGTTACCGGAACGCGTACTCGAACGGAATATTTGCCCCAAATCGTCACTCTGGGCAGTCAAATCTTCGCAATCCGCGTCGGCACAGCACCGACAGTGGCCATTTTGTGCCAAGATATTACGGAATGTAACGAAAAGACGCATTCGGTGGCTGAGTGCTCATACCAGCCCGAGCAGCCGTTGTTGGTGCCTCAGCTCGCGTCTGGTGAAGGCCGAGGACCCGGCCCTGCCGACCGCCGTCGCGAGAGTCCGCCGCGCCTCGTCCGGCCGCCCGGCGGCCACCTGCAGACGCGCCCATCCGATCGCGTTCGCGCCCTCCCCGCTTTCGTCCGGCCGACGGCTCAGCACCTCCGCCGAGCGCCGCAGCAGCACCTCCGCCTCGGCCGGCCGCCCGGTCAGCACCAGGAGCTGCGCCTCGGTGTTGTCGACGTGTGCCGATCCCAACTCGTCCCCGATCCGCTCGATGATCGCGCGCGCGTCGGCGAGCACGACGGCCAGCTCGGCGACGTGGGCGGCACCCAGGTCGTCGTCGGCCAGCAGTGTCTCGGCGAGCAGCACCAGCCTGATCGCCCGCAGCCTGGTGCCGGGCTCGTCCAGCCTGCACACCTCGCGACGGAAGACCAGGGATTCGGGCACTCGTCCGAGCAGCAGCAACGCGCCGCCGATCTGGTCGAGCGCACGAGACCGCAAGGCCTCCGCCTCGGGATCGGAGTCGACGATCGCCAGCATCTCTTCGCCGACCCGGAGCTTGCCTTCGAAGTCGCCGGCCGCGGCGGCCAGCCAGCCGAGCTGGTTGCGGGCGCCGACGCGGAGCGCCACGACACCGGATCGGTCCGCCGCCGTCCGCGCGCGTTCGGCCACCGGACGGAGTTCTTCAGGTGGGGCTCCGGCCTGGGCGAGCGCGGCGAACAGGCAACGGCCCAGCTCGGCCTCGAGATCCACCTCCCCCGCCGTTTCCGCGACCTGACGTGCGTCCTCGAGGACGGAACGCCGTACCTCTCGATCGTCCCGGACCGCCAGGTAGCCGGTGAACCGGAGCGCCAGCATCGCGCCGAGCCGCGGCCACCGTACGAGCGCTCGTTCGACAGCGGCCCGTACCACCGGGCCCTCGACGTCCAGCCAGGCCGCGCCGGCCTCCGCCCGCAGCTCGGCGTCCGGCAGCTCGAAGTCGCCGCCCCGGTCGAGCTCCAGGATCACCGCACCGTGGTCGATGTGCTCGTCGGCGATCGTGACCAGGCGGAGCACCGTGTCCAGGTAGCGCCGTTCCAGCGCGGGCTCGCCGGCCGGGCCGAACAACTCGACGGCGTACCCGCGGACGAGTCCGTGCAGGCCGTAGCGGGGTGGGTCGATGCGGCGCTGCTGGACCAGGCCGAGCGCGACAAGGTTCTCGAGGACGGCCGCCGCGGAGGCTTCGTCCTGATCGAGCAGTGGCGCGGCGACCCAGGGCGCGAACTCGTCCGCGCCGACCACGGCCAGGCGGGCGAACAGCTCGCGCGCGATGCCGCTCGCGACGCTCAACGACAGATCGAGGCTGGCGCGGACCGCCCGGTCGCCGGCGACCAGGTAGTCGAGGCGCCGGGACTCGTCGTCGAGGATCCGGACCACGTCCGCGACGTCCTCCCGGATCAGCGCGAGCCGCGCGCCGACGATGCGCAGCGCCAGCGGCAGCCCCGCACAGTACGGGACGACGTCCCCGACGGCCGCCCCGCCGAGACCGGACAGCGCCCCGAGCAGCTCGGCGCTCGTCCCGTCGGGCAGCGGCAGGAGTTCGCGATGGGTGGCGTCCTCCAGGCCGAGCATCGGACGGCGTGAGGTGACGACAACCCCACAGCCGTCGTCGGCCGGCAGCAGCGGCCGGAGCTGGCCGGCATCCAGCGCGTCGTCGAACACCAACAGGACGTTCTGTCCGGCGAGGCGGGTTCTGAGCAGACCGGACCGAGCCTCCAGCCCATCCGGAATCTCGTCCACGTCGAGCGAGCGCAGCAACCGGCCGAGGATCGTGCTGGGCGGAATCGCTTGACCGTCGACGTCCTGCAGCCGCACGAACAGCTGGCCGTCCGGGTAGCTGTCCGCCAGTTGGTGCCCGAGGCGGACGGCGGCGGCAGACTTGCCGGTGCCGGCGGCGCCGTACAGACAGACGACTGCCGGTACTCCGGATCGCCTGCCGGAACGGAGCAGTACGTCGGCAGCTTCCTCCAGTACATCGTCGCGCCCGAGTAGGAGGCCGATGTCGGCCGGCAGCTCCCGTGGTACGGCAGACGCGGCCGTGAGGTCCAGCGACGAGTCCTGGCGCAGGATCGCCACCTGCAGGTCCCTGAGGTCGGCGCCCGGTTCGACACCGAGTTCATCGTCCAGGTGCCGTACGACGTCGGCGTACGCGGCCAGAGCGTCTGCCTGACGGCCGGAGCGATAGAGGGCGAGCATGCGGGCCGCGGCGAACGTTTCCCGGGACGGCTCGGCTGCCGTCAGGTCAGCCAGTTCGGCCAGCAGTTCCTGGTGGTGGCCGAGGGCAAGCTCGGTGGTCAGGCGAAGCTCCTGCGCCGCCAGCTTCGCCTCGTCGAGTCCGCGGCACAGACGGCGGCGTACGTCGTCTGTCGTGACGTCAGCCAGCGCCGGACCGCGCCACAGAGCCAGGGCGTCTGCCAGCAGCTTGCTGCGTTGCTCCAGGTCGTCCTGACGGCGTGCTTGCTCGACGACAGACCTGAACTGTTCCACGTCGGTCTGTCCTGGCCGGGAACGGATCGCGTAGCCGTCACGCCCGCTTGTCAGCTCAACGTCCAGTACAGAGCGCAGCCGGGACACGTACACCTGCAGAGCACGCCGGGGGTTCGCAGGTAGCGCGTCCGGCCACAGCAGCTCGATCAGACGCTCGGCTGGCACAGGCCTGCCGGGTTCCAGGAGCAGTACGGCGAGCAGCAGGCGTTCCTGCCTGCGCTTCAGGTCGACGAGGCCGGTGCCTGACCAGATCTGAACCGGACCCAGCAGGCGGAACTCCATGGCCTGATCATATGGCTGCGGATGGTAAGCGCCTGGTAACAGCCCCAGGCGAACCTGCTGCCCTCACCCCTCGAGGAAGGACAGCAGATGGCGCGCGCCTGGGACTGGGGTTAAGCCCTACCGCACGTGGACGGTGACGAAGGGCGGCTTGACCACGTCGAAGAGTTCCTGGCGGCCGCGGATGTCCACGGTCACCTGGTCGCCCTCCTTCACCGCCGCGTCCAGCAGTGCCAGCGCGACCCCCTTCTTGAGGGTCGGCGAGAACGTTCCCGAGGTCACCTCGCCGATGGTGGTGCCGGACTGGTCGGCGACGGTCATGTGCGGCCGGGGAATGCCGCGACCGGCCGCGCGGAGACCGCGGAGGATCCGGGCCGGGCCGGCCTCCTTCTCGGCGCGCAGCGCGGCGTCGCCCCAGAAGTGCTCCTTCTTCCAGCCGACCGCCCAGCCGGAACGCGCCTGGACCGGCGTGATGTCCGGCGAGATGTCCTGGCCGTGCAGCGGGTAGCCCATCTCGGTCCGCAGCGTGTCGCGGGCGCCGAGCCCGGCCGGAACGATGCCGTACTGCTCGCCGGCCTTCAGCAAGGCGTCGAACACCGGCAGCGCGGCCGCGTTCGGTACGACCAGCTCGTACCCGCGCTCGCCCGTGTACCCGGTCCGGCACACCACTACCGGCGTACCGCCGAAGTCGGCCGTGGCGAAGGCCATGTAGTCGTGCCCGATGGGCAGACCGATCGCGGCGACCACCTCGTCGCTGTTGGCGCCCTGGACCGCGAGGATCGCGTAGTCGTCGTGCACGTTGGTGACCTCGACGCCGTCCGGTGCCTGCGCCTGCAGCAGCCGGACCACCTCGGCGGTGTTGGCGGCGTTCGGGATCAGGAACACGTCGTCGTCGGCGTGCAGGTACGCGATCAGGTCGTCGACGACGCCCCCGCGCTCGTTGCAGCACAGCGTGTACTGCGCCTGCCCGGGAGCGATCTTGCCGAGGTCGTTGGTCAGGCACGCGTTCACGTACGCCGCGGCGCCGGGCCCCTTGACGGTGGCCTTGCCGAGGTGGCTGACGTCGAAGACGCCGACCGACGTACGCACCGCGGTGTGCTCGGCCACGACGCCGCTGTACTCCAGGGGCATCTCCCAGCCGCCGAACTCGGCGAACTTCGCACCGAGGGCCAGATGGCGCTCGTGCAACGGGGACTTCTTCAAATCGGTCGACTCGGTCATGGAGCGCAAACTACCTGACGCGTAGCATGCGGAGGCAGCTTGCACGTACCGTCACGACCGGCCATCTGAGTGCCTGGTCAAGGAGGACTGAGGATTTCGTGACCACCATCACCCTGAGCAAGTCCGATGCCGCCGGCGTCAAGACCGACGCCGTGGTCATCGGCGTGGTCAAACTCGGCGGCGGCGTCACCCTGCCGGCCGGCACCGAGTCGCTGAACGCCGCGTACGGCGGGAAGCTGGTGGAGGTGCTGTCCGGGCTCGGCGCCACCGGGAAGACCGGTGAGGTGACCAAGGTGCCGGGGCCCACTTTGAGCAAGCCCGGCAAGTCGGCGACGCTGATCGCGGTCGGGCTGGGTGCCGCTCCCGACGGTTCGCTGAAGACCGAGGACCTGCGCGCCGCGGCCGGCACCGGGGTGCGCGCCGCCAAGACGGCGCAGTCGGTCGCCTTCGCCCTGCCGACGCCCGACGCCGAATGCGTCCGCGCGGTGGCCGAGGGCGCGTTGATGGGCCGTTACGCGTTCACGGCGTACAAGTCCGCCGACAACTCCGAGGTTCCGGGCAACCTGACCGTGCTGACCGACCTCGCCCGGAACAAGGACGCCAAGGCCGCGCTGGAACGCGCCCAGGTGACCGCCGAGGCCGTCGCCCAGGTGCGCGACTGGGTGAACACCCCGCCGTCGGACCTGCACCCGGTCGAGTTCGCCGCCGACGCGGTCAAGCTCGCCAAGGAGTACGGCGTCAAGGTCGAGGTGCTCGACGAGAAGGCGCTCGCCAAGGGCGGGTACGGCGGCATCCTGGGCGTCGGCCAGGGCTCGACGAACCCGCCGCGCCTGGTCCGCCTGACGTACACGCCGCGCAAGCCGGTGACGCACCTGGCCTTCGTCGGCAAGGGCATCACGTTCGACTCCGGCGGCCTGTCGCTGAAGACGTCGACGGGCATGGTCAGCATGAAGTCGGACATGGCCGGTGCGGCCGCGGTGATCGGCGCGACGCTCGCGATCGCACGGCTCGGCCTGCCGGTGCAGGTGACGACGTACGCCGCGATGGCCGAGAACATGCCGTCCGGTTCGGCGGCCCGCCCGTCGGACGTCCTGACGATGTACGGCGGCAAGACCGTCGAGGTACTGAACACCGACGCCGAGGGCCGACTGGTGCTCGGCGACGCGCTGGTCCGGGCGTCGGAGGACGGGCCCGACCTGATCGTCGACGTCGCCACCCTGACCGGCGCGTGTGTCGTTGCCCTGGGCACCAAGGTGGCCGGTGCCTTCGGCAACACCGACGGCGCCCGCGACCGGGTCGTCGACGCCGCGGTCGCGGCCGGTGAGTCGATGTGGCCGCTGCCGATCCCGTCGGAGATGCTGGACAAGCTGAAGTCGCACTCGAAGGTCGCGGACCTCGCGAACATCACCGGCGAGCCGTGGGGCGGCGCGCTCGCCGCGGCCGCGTTCCTCGGCGATTTCGTTGCCGAGGGCATCGACTGGGTGCACCTGGACGTGGCAGGTCCGGCCTTCAACGCCGGCGCCGCGTCCGGCTACATCCCGAACGGCGGCACCGGGTACGCCGTCCGGACCCTGATCGAGCTGGCCGCCTCAGCCGGCTGAGTAACGGATCTCCAGAATCACGCAGCCGGTCTCCGTGGTGTACGGGCCGTGCGGCATCCCCGGCGGCCGGCAGGCGTAGTCGCCGGGGCGGAACGTCCGCTGGAGGGTGAGATCGGTCAGCTCTCCCTCCAGCAGGTAAACCTCTTCCACATACTCGTGCCGGATCACGCCGTCGCTCGTGGTCGTCCCCGGCGCCCACCTGGCCAGTCTGGTCAGCATCCCGTCGGCGCCCCGGCTGAGCACCCGCTCCAGGATCCCGCCGCCGGCATCCGCCCACTCGACCTGACCGCTCGGGAAGAACTCCCGCTCCGCTTTCATCGGTCAGTCCCAGGCCGGCGCTAGCTCTTCGACGGTGTAGCTGATCCGGCTGCTCACTCCGCGCGGATCCGTCAGCTCCACCCGCCACCCGTCGCCGAACTGGTCCACCCCCGCGATCATCGGGATCGTCCCGCTCAGCAACACCGTGCCGGGGACCAGCCGCTCCCCCAGTTCCTTGATCCAGTACGCCGGCGGCAACAGCTGCCCGAGCGTCCCGTCCTGGATCAGCTCTTCGCGCTCCTCACGCCGGACCCAGGCCCGCAGCGTGAACCCGTCGAGCTCGTCCTCGATCTCCGCCAGCCGCCAGGCCAGGTCGCCCAGCACGTCCGGTGCCGACTGCTTGCTCCAGGCAACACCGTGTACCTCGAGCGCCCGATCGGTGTGGTCGCAGGCGACCGTCAGCAGGTAGTCGTCCGGCGTGACGACGAGCGCCCACTCCGCCTCCCCGGAGGTTTGCCCGTGCCCGACCTGCACGGTCCCGGGCCGGCCGACCAGCGACGCGGACAGCGGGTAGAGGGCCGGCACCCGGCTCGGCGCCGGTACCCCGAGAGCCGCGAGTTCGTCGACGTGCCGCCGGACCTCCGCGGTGTCACGGCCGGCATACCCGGCGTTCAACGCATAGCGCACCGCCACCTCCCGTGCGCTCCCATCCGGCAGCTCGAATCGCATCGATACCTCCTCCGGCCTTGCGTGAACACGTCGTATACAACGAGTATGTAGCAATCCCACCCGGAGGTCCACCCAATGCCAACCCCAGACCCCGCCGCTGACTCTGGCGCTGACTCTGCCGCTGACTCTGCCGCTGACTCTGGCGCTGACTCTGGCCGCCGCGGGCTCGTGAAGGCGCCGCGAGCCTGTCCGGCACCTCGCTGGAGTTGTACGACTTCGCCGCCTACCTCCGGCCGCCGCGCTCGTCTTCGGCGACCTATTTCTTCGGGGCAGCGACGCACTCACCTGCACGCTGCAGGCGTTCGCGACGTACGCCGTCGGCTACGTCACCCGCCCACTCGGCGCACCTTCTTCGGGCGGCGCGGTGCTGCTGAGCAGTGAGTTCAGCAGCCCGGACCAGCGTGGCTTCTGGGCGTCGGCCGCACAGGTCGGGCCGCCTCGGAACACTGCCCTCCAACGGAGTACGTCTTCGTGTCGGAGCAGTTCACAGCACGGCTGCGCTACACGGGCAGCTCAATGGCGGCTCCGGCTACGCAATCGCGTCAGCCGTGCATGAGAAGAGCGCCGGTGGAGTCCAGGTGGCTGAGGATCGCCTTCTCGGCCGCGTGGGGCTTGCCGGCCGCAAGACCGTCGACGATCGCCTGATGCTCGGCGACGACCTCTTGTCTTCTGGTCGCACTTCGTTGCAGGGCGACAAGTCCGAGTACGACGTGTTTGGCGCGCAGGTTGTCGTACAGCCGACCGAGCACCGAGTTGCCGGCCGCCGCGACCAGCAGCGCATGGAACTGGCTGTCCAGCTCGATGAACTGCTTCGCGTCGCCGTCGCCGACGATCCCGCGCTGCTGGTCGAGTACTGCGGACATCGCGTCGACCGGGGCGTTCCCGGCGGCCAGGGCGGTAGTCGCCGCCCAGCACTCGATCACGCCGCGGGCCTGCATCATCTCCGCGATCTCCCGCCCCGGCACCGGCGCCACGAACGCACCCCGGTGCGGAACCAGCTGCACCAGGTCCTCGGCGGCGAGCATCAGCAACGCCTCCCGGACCGGCGTCCGCGAGATCCCCACTTCGGTCGCGACCGCCTGCTCGTTGATGAACGTCCCCGACACGGCCGGGTCACTCAGCACAACCGCCCGCAGGTGCTGGTACGCGCGGTCCCGGCCGGAATCCCCACTCAGTTGCATACCTCATGTATACAGTCCTGGAGGTCCTCATGGCAGTCCTACACGTGGCCGCGGCCCAGCTCACCGCCGGTCCCGACCCAGTCGCCAACCTTGCCACGGCGACCGACGCGGTACGCCGTGCGGCTGCCGACGGAGCCGAGCTGGTCGCGCTCCCCGAGGCCACGTCGGCCTGCTTCGGCACCGATCTCGCGACCGTGGCCGAGCCGCTCGACGGCCCGTTCGCGACCGGGCTGCGGAAGGTGGCCGCGGACCTCGGGATCGTCGTCGTCGCAGGCCTGTTCGAGCCGTCGCCGGACGGGCGCGTGCACAACACCTTGCTCGCCACCGGCCCGGGCGTCGAGGCGGCGTACCGGAAGATCCATCTGTACGACGCGTTCGGATCCCGCGAGTCCGATACCGTTGCTCCGGGCAACAGCTTGGTCAGCTTCGGATACCGCGGGCTGACCGTCGGGCTGGCGACCTGCTACGACCTGCGGTTCGCCGGCCAGTTCGCGGAGCTCGGGCGGCTCGGGGCGGAACTGGTCGTCGTACCGGCGTCCTGGGGTGCCGGGCCGGGCAAGGAAGAACAGTGGGACCTGCTCACCCGGGCACGGGCCGCGGACGCGCAGGCGTACCTGCTGGCGTGCGATCAGGCGTACGTGCGGCCGACGGGGACCGACCCGCTCGGGATCGGGCGGAGCAGCCTCACCGGCCCGCTCGGGCAGACCCACGCGCGGCTGGACGGCGCACCCGGGATCCTGCACGCGACGGTCGACACGGACGTCGTCACGTCGGTCCGAGCCAGGGTGCCGATCCTCTAGCGTCCGTTCCTCTTCATCCGGGCGTTGTACTCGCGCATCCGGGGCGGGTAGCCGACCACAGCCGCGTCGTACGACGGAATGCCGAGCCGGTTCGCGAAGTCGTGGGCCCACTTCACCGACGGCACGCGCCGACGGGTCCACTCACCGTCGATCGCGACCAGCAGCAAGGTGTAGTCGGTGACGGCCGTCTTGGGCTCGACGAACCCCTCGACGCCCTGACGGCTCTGGGCGAAATCCCGCAGGTGCGCCTGATCCGGACTGTCCGACCGGCGCATCGTTCCGGCTTTCCGCCGGCGACCGAACCACTTCATGACGTAAGTGTCCACTATCTGTGCAAGTCGGGTCCGGAGTCCTGGATAACGGTTGCGGCCGATCGGCACGGGCACGCCGGGAGCGGCCCGGGGGTGGATCCGGGCCGGATCGGTGAAAGGATGACGCCGGGCCGGACCCGCGATCCGGGACCGCCTGCTTCGGACCAGACCCACGGAGGAACCTGTGACTGACAGTGGTACGACGTACGACCTGGTGATTCTCGGCGGCGGCAGCGGTGGTTACGCCGCCGGACTGCGGGCCGCGACGCTCGGCCTGTCCGTGGCGCTGATCGAGAAGGACAAGGTCGGCGGGACCTGTCTGCATCGCGGCTGCATCCCGACCAAGGCGCTGCTGCACGCGGCCGAGGTCGCGGACTCGGCCCGCGAGGGTGAGCAGTTCGGTGTCCGGACGACGCTCGAGGGCGTCGACATGGGCGGCGTGAACAAGTACAAGGACGGCGTCGTCGACCGGCTGTTCAAGGGTCTGCAGGGTCAGCTGAAGGCGCGCGGCATCACCGTGATCGAGGGCGAGGGGCGGCTCACCTCCCCGACCACGGTCCAGGTCGGCGACACGACGTACACCGGCCGCAACGTCATCCTTGCCTCCGGCTCCTACTCGCGTTCGCTGCCCGGTCTGGAGATCGACGGGCACCGGGTGATCGCGAGCGAGCACGCGCTGACCCTCGACCGCGTCCCGGAGTCGGCGGTCGTACTGGGCGGCGGCGTGATCGGGGTCGAGTTCGCGTCCGCGTGGACCTCGTTCGGTACCCGGGTGACGATCGTCGAGGCGCTGCCGCGGCTCGTCCCGGCCGAGGACGCGGACTGCTCGAAGACGCTCGAGCGGGCGTTCCGGAAGCGCAAGATCGCGTTCAAGACGGGCACTCCGTTCGAGTCGGTGTCCGTGACCGACTCCGGGGTGCAGGTCCGCGTCGCGGGCGGTGAGGTCATCGAGGCCGA
Source organism: Kribbella sp. NPDC004536 (assembly GCF_042873835.1). Classification (NCBI taxonomy): domain Bacteria; kingdom Bacillati; phylum Actinomycetota; class Actinomycetes; order Propionibacteriales; family Kribbellaceae; genus Kribbella; species Kribbella sp. NPDC004536. Next base: position 318,969 of record NZ_JBIALY010000005.1, read on the forward strand.
GGTACTGCTGGTCGCGGTCGGCCGTGGACCCAAGACCGCCGGCCTCGGGTACGAGGAGGTCGGCGTCGCGCTGGACCGCGGGTTCGTCACCGTCGACGCGACGCTGCAGACCAGCGTCCCCGGCGTGTACGCGGTCGGCGACATCGTGCCGGGCCTGCAGCTCGCGCACCGCGGGTTCCAGCAGGGCATCTTCGTCGCCGAGCACATCGCCGGGCTGGCCCCGACCCCGATCGACGAGGCCGGCATCCCGCGGGTGACGTACTCCGAGCCCGAGGTCGCGTCGGTCGGTCTGACCGAGGAGCAGGCGCGGGCGAAGTACGGCGACGTCGAGATCCTCAACTACAACCTGGGCGGCAACGGCAAGTCGCAGATCCTGAAGACCGCCGGCTTCGTGAAGCTCGTCCGGGCCCGCGACGGCGCCGTCGTCGGACTGCACATGGTCGGCTCGCGCGTCGGCGAGCTGATCGGCGAAGCGCAGCTGATCTACAACTGGGAGGCGTATCCGGCCGACGTCGCGCCGCTCGTGCACGCCCACCCGACCCAGAACGAAGCCCTCGGCGAGGCGCACCTCGCGCTGGCCGGGAAACCTTTGCACTTCCATGACTGACCCTGCTGGTCGACCCCAGTAGGTTTGAGCTTGCCGGAGCGTGATCAGGACGCCGTGACCCGGATCCTGTCCGCTCCGGCGGCACCGTAGGCTGACACTCGACCGATCAGACGAAGGAGCAACGACCGTCATGCCGACCTCTGTATCCCTGCCGGCCCTCGGGGAGAGCGTCACCGAAGGAACCGTCACCCGCTGGCTCAAGCAGGTCGGTGACACGGTTGCCGTCGACGAGCCCCTGCTGGAGGTGTCGACCGACAAGGTGGACACCGAGATCCCGAGCCCCGTCGCCGGCACCCTGCTGGAGATCAAGGCCGCCGAAGACGAGACCGTCGAGGTCGGCGCCGAACTAGCCGTAATCGGCGACGCCGGCGAAGCCCCCACCCCAGCCGCTCCCACCGCCGAAGCCCCGACCACCGAGGCACCCGCGGCCGAAGCCCCGGCCCCCCAGGCCACCCCCGCCGCCGCGCAGGCCGCCCCAGCCGCCGCCCCCGCCGCCGCCTCGGCTCCTGCAGCCGCCCCGGCCGCGGCCCCCGCCCAGGCCGCCCCCCAGCCCGCCACCGACACTCCCCCCACTCCTTCTTCGGCCGCCGCCAACTCGCCCCAGGCTGAGTCCTCGGCCGCCGAAGCAAACGCACCCCAGGCATCCTCCGGTACCTCCGTAACCCTCCCGGCCCTCGGCGAGAGCGTCACCGAAGGAACAGTCACCCGCTGGCTGAAGCAGGTAGGCGACGACGTCGCCGTCGACGAGCCCCTCCTCGAGGTATCGACCGACAAGGTCGACACCGAAATCCCGAGCCCTGTCGCCGGCAAGCTCCTGGAGATCAAGGTCGCCGAGGACGAAACCGTAGAGGTCGGCGCCGAACTAGCCATCGTCGGCTCCGCGAACGCAGCCCCCGCGGCCGCCCCCGCCGCCGCCCCCGAGACCCCCGCCGCCGCTCCGGCCCCCGCTGCTCCCGCCGCCGCCCCGGCCCCCGCACAGGCGCCTGCTCCGGCCCCCGCCCCCGCCCCGGCCCCGGTTGCCGCTCCCGCCTCGGCCGCGGCTCCCGCACCTGCTCCCGCCCCAGTCGCGACTGCTCCGGCCCCGGCGGCCGCTCCATCCGCCGCCCCCGCCGCCCCGGCCGCTTCGCCGAACGGCGCAGCCTCCGACGGCCCGAACTACGTCACCCCGCTGGTCCGCAAGCTCGCCGCGGAGCACGACGTCGACCTGAACGCCGTACAGGGCACCGGTGTAGGTGGCCGCATCCGCAAGCAGGACGTGATCACCGCCGCCGAGGCGAAGAAGGCTGCTGCCGCTGCCGCACCGGCCCCAGCCGCTGCCCCGGCGCCCGCCGCCGCGGCCGCGACGGCTCCGGCGATCAGCCCGCTGCGCGGTACCACCGAGAAGATGAGCCGGATCCGCAAGGCGATCGCCGCGCACATGGTGAACAGCCTCAAGGTCTCGGCCCAGCTGACCACGGTCGTCGAGGTCGACGTCACCGAGATCGCCAAGCTGCGGAACAAGAAGAAGGCCGAGTTCGAGGCCCGCGAGGGCGTCAAGCTGTCCTTCCTGCCGTTCTTCGCCCTCGCCGCGGTCGACGCGCTGAAGCAGTACCCGAAGCTCAACGCCTCGATCGACGAGGAGAAGGGCGAGATCACGTACCACGCCGCCGAGCACCTCGGCATCGCCGTGGACGTCGAGCGCGGCCTGATGGTCCCGGTCGTGCACAACGCCGGCGACCTGAACATCGCCGGCCTGGCGAAGAAGATCGCCGACCTCGCCGACCGCACCCGCAACAACAAGGTGCTGCCGGACGAGATGGCGGGCGGCACGTTCACCATTACCAACACCGGCAGCCGGGGTGCGCTGTTCGACACCCCGATCCTGAACCAGCCGCAGGTCGGCATGCTCGGGACCGGTGCCGTGGTGAAGCGCCCGGTCGTCATCACCCACCCGGAACTCGGCGAGACGATCGCGATCCGGCAGATGGTGTACCTGGCGCTGACCTACGACCACCGTCTGGTCGACGGCGCCGACGCGGCCCGCTACCTGACGGCCGTGAAGCAGCGCCTCGAAGAGGCCCAGTTCGACGTCTGATCCGATCGGCGTCTGATCCGGTCGGCCAACGGCGCCGGTGTCTGTCTCCCCCGCGGGACGGGCGCCGGCGCCTTTCGCTTTCTCGACAAGGAGTTCCTGCGGGATGAAATACGTACTGGCCGGCGCATCCGGCTTCCTCGGCAAAGCCCTCACCCGCGACTTGGTTGCCGAAGGCCACCAAGTGGTCCGGCTGGTACGCCGGACACCGTCGACGCCCGGCGAGATCCGCTGGGATCCGGCGAGCGGCGACCTGGACCCGTCCGCGCTCGGCGACCCCGACGTACTGGTAAACCTGGCCGGCGCGAACATCGGGCGCCCCTGGACACCGACGTACCGCCTGAAGATCCGGGAGAGTCGCGTCAGCACCACGGCAACGCTCGCAGCCGCCGCGACCCAACTCGACCGGCGCCCGGTACTCATCACGCAGAGCGGCATCGGCGGGTACGGCACGGATCTCGGCGACCGCATCCTCACCGAGGACTCCGAGCTCGGCGACGGATTCCTGGCTGAAGTAGTCCGCCTGTGGGAGGGCGCACTGGAGCCGGCGCGCGCCGCAGGCAGCCGGGTCGCCGCACTCCGTACAGGCGTAGTACTGGGTCGCGCCGCCCCCGCCTTCCAACTCCTCTCCCTCCCCTTCCGACTGGGCCTCGGTGGCCGCCTCGGCTCCGGCACCCAGTACTTCCCGGTCGTCTCCCTCACCGACTGGACCCGAGCCGTCCGCCACGTGGCCGAAACCGAGGCGGTGCGCGGCCCGGTCAACGTCGCGCTCCCCACGCCGGCAACCAACACCGAATTCACCGAAGCCCTCGCCACCGCATTACATCGCCCCTCCGCAGTTCCGGTCCCCGCGCCCGCGATGAAGCTCGCGCTAGGTGAATTCGCGTGGGAACTACTCGGCAGCAAGCGAGCCCTGCCAACCCGCCTCCAGTCCACCGGCTTCACCTTCCACCACCCCACGGTCGCCACCGCCCTCTCCGCCGCTCTCGGCGGTTGATTTGGATTCAATCGAACACGTGTTCTAATATACACGCATGACAGCGGTGGTGACCAATCCGGCTCCCGGCGTACCCACGCCCGGCGAGTCGTCCCTGCCTCCCGACGACTGGTACGACGTGTGGGACCCGGACCGGCACGACGAACTGCCGCCGATGTCGCGCGTTGATGCGTTGGAGTGGGAGGAGTGGGCCGGCGTCGACCAGGACGAGGCCGAACGCTTCATGCTGCGCCTGAAGGCACCGGCCTGGGTGTTCCTGCCGCCAGGCGCCGAACTGGCCGCGGCGCTGGAGGAGCTGCGCCCGCAGTGCGAGTCACCGATCGCGTCGCTCGAGGCAATGAAGGCCGCGGCCCGGATGGAGTCCTGGGCCGCAGCGATCAAGAGCGCCGCCATGGCCTCGTTCGTCCGCCAGCGCAAGGCCCAGGCGAGCGAGATCCCGCGCCCTACCCAACTCGACTCGTCCGGCCGACCCATCGACCCCGAACGATCCTGGGCCGCCGAAATCGCCGCCGCACTCCACCTGGCACCCTCCACCGCGAGCCGTCACATCGACACCGCGTTGCACCTGACCGACACCCTGGCCGCCACCCACACCGCACTGCGCTGCGGCGCCCTGACCCCGTCCAAAGCCCTGGCGATCTCCGAAGCCACCCGTGCACTACCCGAGCACGCGGCCCGCGCCGTCGAAGCCCACGTCCTGCGCCGCGCCCCAGGCCAGACCCACAAAAACCTGAACGCCTCACTCCGCCGCCAGATCGCCAAACACACCACCCGCGAAGACGCAGACGCCCACCGCGCCGCCATCGCCGACCGCACCTGCAAGATCGTCCCCCTCGCGGACGGCATGGCCGGCCTCTGGGTCGTCCACACCGCCGACAAGATCCAGCAAATGTGGGTAGTCATCCAAGCCATGGCCGACCTAGCCAAACGCCCCACCCCACCCGAAACACCCCAGCACAACCCACCGACCGACCAAGCGAGCTACCGGTACGCCAGTCCGGGCGCACACCCCGAGTCGACGACGCACACCAGTCCAGGCGAACACGCCGACCCCCGCGAACACGTCAGTCCGACCTCCCAGGCCTGTCCGGGTGAGCACGCCGGTTCCACCACGCGCCCCTGTCCGGGCAAGCCCGCCAGCCTGAGTGAGCGCACCCGTCCGGGTGAGCACGCCGGTTCCACCGCACACACCTGTCCCGGCGGGCACGCCGGTCCGACCGGAGGCGCCTGCCTGGGTGAGCACGTCGACCTGTGTCAGAGCGCCGGTTCGCGTGAACACGCCAGCTCGCTTGAGCACGCCGAACGGTTGGCCGCGGCTGAGGAGGCTCGATCTGCTGAGCCGGTCGAACCGGGTGAACCGGCACGGGACGGGCGCCTGGCGCCACAGCGGCGTGCGGACGCGATGGCGGACCTGTTCGCGCACATGCTCCACAACGGACTCGACTGGCTCGGTCGCCGGCTCCCAGACCAACACCGCCGACGCCCCCACATCGAAGTCCTCACCCCGATCACCACGCTGCTCGGGATGAACGACGACCCCTGCGAACTCACCGGCTACGGCCCCATCCCCGCGGAGATGGCCCGCCGCATCGCCACCGACGGTACCTGGCGCCGAATCCTCACCGACCCCACGAACGGCGTCGTCCTCGAAGCATCCACCACCCGCCACGACCCTGGCGCACCCGTCACCGAAACGCTCCTCGCCCGCCACCCCGTCTGCGCCTGGCCAGGCTGCAACCGCACCTCCCGCGAGTGCGACCTCGACCACGCAACCCCCTTCGCAAAATCGGGCCGCACCAGCCTCACCGGCATGGTCCCGTACTGCGAGTACCACCACGTCATCAAAGACACGCCCGCCTGGGGCTGGCGCGCCACGGCTCACCCCGACGGTTCAGTCACCCTCACAACACCGACAGGCCACCGCTACACCACAGTCCCACCCGCCCGCGGCCCAATCGCCCACGCCCCAACACCTGCCCGAACCGCCCATCCCCCAACCCTGAAAGCCGATCCAGCCCAAACAACTCCACCCGCCAACCCACAGAACCAGCCGCAGTACACCCCTGCCCAACCGCAACCATCCGAACCATCCGAGCGACAAACCGTCGCTCCCCAACCACGACTGTTCCCGCACCGATCCCCGTCATCACCCAAGCAAGAGACCACACCGCAGCCGGTACTCGGCCCACCACCGTTCTGAACAAAACCATCGCCCCCGACACCACCCACCACCAGCAGCAGCAGCAGCGCCATGCTTGCTGGCACGCGCGTCCGAGAAGCCGTACGCGGCAACGGCCCAGACACGCTCGTAGGTAAACACCGGAGCCTGCACACACCAACCTCGCACTCTCGCCAGCCCGCGAACCTAACCGCTCCACTGTCTGTATTCCGCCCGTGCACCCCGCGGACTCAAACCCTCCGAGTTGACACCACGCAAGTGGACACGACCCCAGCCGAGACAAACGAAGCCGGCGCCACTATGCCGGCGCCACTATGCCGGCGCCACTATGCCGTCGCGACCAGGCCGACATCGGACAAGCCGACGCCCTCCGACCCGACGCTCTCCCACCCGACGACCGTCGGACCAGAGACCGAATGCTGTCGAGTGCTCCTTTTCTCAAGCCCGCTCACCGTCGCACCTAGTCGCGGATCGTTCTGTGGTCTGGGCTACCCGGTGCGCGCGACCGAGTGCCCAACGGCCGAGTCGTCGCCACTGTCCGCGGCGATCCCCCACTCGTGCCGCTCCCCGCGTCGGGAGGCTCCCCGCCCGCCGCCGGCTGCCGGCTGCCGGCTGCCGGCTGCCTGGCTTGCACAGCACCACATCCATTTGTCTGCGCGGCAACCCGCACCTACAGATCAGCTGTGTTTGCGGTGCCCGTTTGCGCTGCGGTTCAGGCTGACCTCGGTGTGAGCGGTCAGGCTTGAGTGATGGTGCTGATGCGCCATGCGGTGGGTGAGCCGGGTGCGGTGGTGGCGGGATTGCTGGTCAGGGTGATCAGGCGGGTGGTTGGTTTGCCCCGTGGGAGTGGGGTTCTGGCGCCGGTATGGTCGACGGCCTCGCCGCCGGTCAGGTGGTCGGTGGTGCGCAGGGTGATGGTGGTGGGCGTACGACGGGTGATGCTGGTGCTGTCGATCGTGACTCGGAGGCCTTGTACGCGGACGTTCTGGCTTCGGTACTGCGACAGCAGCGCGCGATCGGCGGTCCACGGCGCGCTGCCCGGTACGTAGATGTTGTTGAGGGCATCTACATCCAGAGTCCAGAACGCCTGCGCACGTTGGGCATCCAGTGCCCGCAGAGTCCGAACCCAAGGTGCCGCATTCGCAGATGTGCTTGCCGGCTCGCCAGGCGGCCGCACACCTACGGTCGACGAGCGCGTCGGCTGGGACGGCTGGGTCTGCGTGGCGGTCGGACTCGCGGATTGGGCTCGCGGGGTCCGCCTGGCTGCCGTTCGCTCTGCCTGCTCCGGGGCGGAAGCTGTTGCAGATGACGACTGCGTCGAACTGCCTGCGGACGGCGGCGCCGACGTGGGCCGTGCTGAACGCGTGACAGTCTCAACTGTTGGTTGCGGGTACGTCGGCTCTGATTGGGCGGTCGGCGTGGCGTCGATGGTGTGGATCGTCGCGATCCCGAACGCCAGCACGATGATCGCTCCGACGGCAACTGCGGCGAGGATTCCGTAGGCCGGATGCGCGAGGCGACGGGACTGCGAATGAGCGGAGCGCCCGAACGCCGGACGCCCGAATCGACCGAAAGTCCAGCCACCAACGACAGTCCGCCCTCGCCGACCGAAGTCACCAGCTCGTCGCAGACCAGTCCGCCTTCCGCGCCGACCGCGTCTGGTGGACCAGTCGTTGCGAAGTCGACGTCGGCGGCGACGAGGCCGGCCAGAGCATTGCCCGTCCTGCTGGCGGTGCGCGAGTTTGCCCAGGTGCCGCCCGCCAAAACGGTCCTCGTCATCCCGGATAACGCCAGACTGGTCCTCGCCGTCGCGGAGCCAGCCGGTGTTTCGCCCGTCCTGCTGGAGTTCGCGCGGACCGAGTCCGCCGGAACGGTCCTCGCCATCGCGGAGCCCGCCAGAGCGGTCCTTTGCATCGCGGATCCCGCCAGACTGGTCCTCGCCGTCGCGGAGCCAGCCGATGCGTTGCCCGTCCTGCTGGAGTTCGCGCGGACCGAGTCCGCCGGAACCGTCCTCGCCATGGCGTAGCCCGCCGGAGCGGTCCTTTGCATCGCGGAGCCCGCCAGACTGGTCCTCGCCGTCGCGGAGCCAGCCGATGCGTTGCCCGTCCTGCTGGAGTTCGCGCGGACCGAGTCCGCCGGAACCGTCATCGTCATCGCGCAGCCAGCCAGAGCGGTCCTCGGCGTCGCGGAGGCTCCGGCGGAGGTCGCTGGAGGCGTCCTGGTCGTGCCAGGTCCTGCGGGGCCGTGCGTCGCGACGTCCTGGATCTTTGTCTCGGCGTTCAGCACGGCGATTCAGGACCGCGTCACGGAGACGGGCGACCGGACGGCGCAGGTCCCAGAGGGCACGGCCGCTCGGTGTGAGCGAGTCTGCGGCAGCGAGATCTCGGCCGGTATCGCCTGGATGCTTGAGCGATGCGTTGGGCTGCGGTTCGGGCGCGGTGGTGGAACCAGATCCTGACGGCGGTTCCTGGCCTGGAGGGCGTGAACCGGCGAACGGGGTCGTAGCAATGTGGACGTCGCGACGATCGCGTTCGCCATCGGTTCTGGACGCGGCCGCAGGTCGGGCGTCATCGCTGGGAGCTTCCGGGCTCGTGGATACCGCCTTGTTTGCTTGGGGTGCTTGCCTGGCCGCGGGAGGCTCCGTAGTCGCAGGACTCTGCGTGTTCGCGGGAGGCCGCGTACTGGCGGGGGGCTCCGCTATCGCGGGAGGCTCCGTAGTCGCGGGAGTCTGTGCGTCCGTTGCAGACAGTTGTCTGCTCGCGGGAGGGTTCTTGGTTGTGGGGGTCTTTTTGGTTCCTGGGCCTTGGGTGGTGTGGGTGCCTCGAGCGGTTTGGACTGTGCGGATTGTGGTGCCCGATGGGGATTTTGTGTGGCGGGTGGCTCGGGGGCGAGTGGATGGGCATTTGGCGGACGGGGCGGGTTGTGAGGTCGGGCGTTCCGGGTGGGGTGGTTGGGTTTGGGGGGAACTTGGTGGCGGGGGCGTTAGCGGGGTTCGCGCGGTTGCCGGCGGTTCGTCGTCGTCTTGGGTGGGGTTTGGCTTGGTTGGGGGACGGATGTCGTTGGTCGTGGAGCTTCCTTCGGGCTGACCGGTCAGGTTGTCGACGGGCTGGTCGTCGGGACTGCCGGCTGGGTGCGCCGTGGGAGGAGCGGAGCTGCCAATCTCGGCATTTGGCTCAGATGGAGCGGTGGGAAGCCGAGAGCGGCCGGCGTTGGTTGGAGGCTCGGAAGTGCCTGCGGGCGCGACGCGGTTGTCGCTCGCGACGCGGTTGTCGGGCGCGTCACGGTTGTCGGGCGCGTCACGGTTGCCGGGCGCGTCACGGTTGCCGGGCGCGTCACGGTTGCCGGGCGCGACGCGGTTGCCGGGCGCGACGCGGTTGCCGGGCGCGTCACCGTTGTCGGACGCGTCAGTGTCGGTCGCCTCGGAGATGTCCGGCGCGTCGGGGTTGTCCGGTGCGTCGGGGTTGTCCGGTGCGTCGGGGTTGTCCGCGTCGGGGTTGTGCGGGGGGAGGCTGTTGTCGGGCGCGTCGTGGCGGGCGACATCGTGGTCGCGTGGCGCAGGGCGGTACCACGGCGCAGGGCGGTCATTTTGTGCGTCGTGGTCGTGGGCTGCGTTGTGGTTGTTGGGCGTGGGGCGGTTGTGGGGTGGGTCGGGATGGTGGGGCTTGGGTAGCCAGGCCGCGGGGATCGTCGGGGTTGCGGCGGGGTGGGGTGGGGTCGGTAGCCAGCCGAGGCGAATGAGCGAGGAGTCGGGGGCGGGAGACGCGGGGCTCGAGGTGGTCGGCTGTGGCGAGAGGACTGGGCGCGCAGTTGTCGGGCTGGACGGCGCGGGCGCGCTCTTAGCTGCAGCGTGTCGCTCCGCGGTTGTGGCGGCGGGGGGCGGGGGTTCGGTTGTGGCCGCGGAGAGTGAGCGTTCGGCCGTGGTCGTTGCAGGTGGCGGTGGGGCGCTCGTGGTGGCGGGGCTTTGGCGCTCAGGTGTGGCGGAAGGTGAGGGCTTGGTGGGTGTGGCGGCCGACTGCGGCGGTTCGTTTGTGACTGCGGAATGTGATTGCTCGGTCGGGGCGGAGGGTGGGGGCTGAGTCGTGGGAACAGAGGTTGTGGCGTCAGTCGTGGGGGCGGAGGTTGTGGAGTCGGTCGTGGGGACGGTGGTTGGGGTGGTGGTGGTTGGGGTGGCCGTGGTGGTTGGGGTGGCCGTGGTGGTTGGGGTGGTGGTGGTTGGGGTGGTGGTGGTTGGGGTGGCGGTGGTTGGGGTGGCCGTGGTGGTTGGGGTGGCCGTGGTGGTTGGGGTGGCGGTGGTTGGGGTGGCGGTGGTTGGGGTGGCGGTGGTCGGTGGGGTGGGGGTTGGGGGCCAGGTTGGTGGTAGTAGGCCTTCGGGTGGGATGGCTAGTTCTATGGGGGCGGGTGGGGAGATGGTCAGGAGGCGGGTGGGTAGTACGTGGAGTGGGGTTGAGGTGAAGAGCTGTTGGGGGAAGGAGTCGGGGTGGGTGGCTGAGTGATGGGCGATGGTCGTCAGGGCGTTTGCGTCGGCTGTGGGGGTGCTGGGGTGTAGTGCCGGGTCGGTCAGGATGGGGCGGCCGTCGGCGTCGAACATGATGTTGTCGGGGGTGATTCCGCCGTGGGTGAGGCCTGAGTTGTGGAGGTGGGAGAGGGCTTCGGCGAGGGGGATCAGGAGGGTTACTGCTTCGCCTTGGGTGAGTTTTCCGCGGCGGGTCAGGAGGGCGGCTAGGGTGCCCGCTACCAAGTGCTGGGTGATGAGGGTCCAGCCGGTTTCGGTTTCGCGGTAGTCGATGAGGCGGGCTATGTGCGGGTGGCGGAGGCGGGCCAGCATGCTGAGGTCTTCGCGGACGCGGCGGCGGTCGGGGAGGGCGCTGATCGGGATGTGTTTCAGCACGGCGTTGCGGCCGGTTGCGCGGTCCCGGACCTGCCAGACGGTGCCGGTCGGTCCGGACGCGAGCTGCCGGCGCAGGCTGTAGCCGTCGAGGTCTGCGAGGTCCATGTCCAAGAGGATGCACTGATCGCAGTTGCCGCCGTGGAAGTTATCCACAGCCTCATCTCCGCGCTCCGGGGCGGGCTGGGTGCTCTGGGGGTGGATGGGGAGCGGGGAGTCCGGGGGTGAGGAGGTGGTGCTTACACTCGGGGGTGTGAGTGCTATCGAGTATGTGGATGCCGGCGTTGTGGATTATGAGACTGCGTGGGCTGAGCAGCGGCGGTTGCATGGGGCGGTTGTGGGGGGTGCGGGGGCGGATACGGTGATCTTGCTGGAGCATCCGCCGGTTTATACGGCGGGGAAGCGGACCGAGCCTCATGAGCGGCCGGTGGACGGTACTCCGGTGGTGGATGTGGATCGGGGCGGGAAGATCACCTGGCACGGGCCGGGGCAGTTGGTCGGGTATCCGATCGTGAAGCTGGCGTCGCATGTGTACGTCGTGGACTACGTGCGGCGGCTCGAGGAAGCGTTGATCGGGGTTTGCGCGGAGCTCGGGGTGAAGACGGGCCGGGTGAAGGGGCGCAGCGGGGTGTGGGTCGCGGCCGATGATCGTGGGCGGGAGCGCAAGATCGCGGCGATCGGGATCCGGGTCGCGCAGGGCGTGACGATGCATGGGTTCGCGTTGAACTGCAACAACGATCTGGCCTGGTTCGATCGGATCGTTCCGTGCGGTATTTCCGACGCCGACGTCACCACGCTGACCAAGGAGCTGGGGCGTGAGGTGACGGTCGCGGACGTGCTCGAGCCGGTTCGCCGGCATCTCGACGAGCTCCTCGCGTGGAACGAGTACGAGCGCAGCCCGGACATCGACCACCACGAGGAGCCGCCGACCGCGATCACTTACGGGTTGACGGTCTGAGGGTCCAGGCCTACTTCAGCGCGCCACGACGCGTGCAGGGAGCGTAGGCGCGCGGCGATTTCTGGCTGCGTCGCGAGTTCGTTGCTGGACTCACCTACGTCGTCGGCCAGGTTCGCCAGGAACCAGCCCTCCCCCATCGGTGCGTGTTCGTAGTCGCGCAGGTGGCGGGTGCTTTCGTTGTCGTCGACCCAGCTGAGCTTCCAGTCGCCTGACCGTACGGCCCATTGGAATCCGCAGTCCCAGTGCAGGTCCTGGTGCGCGGCGTCGGTGGTTCCGGCCAGTACCGGCAGGATGTCGATGCCGTCAGCGCCGTCCACGGTTGCGCCCGCGGCAGTAGCCAGCGTGGGTACTAGGTCCATCGTGCTGATGAGTGCGTTCGTACGGCCACCAGCCGGCAGCCGACCGGGCCAGCGCCAGAGCATCGGGATGCGGATGCCGCCGTCCCAGAGGGTGTACTTCGTACCGCGCAGCGGGGTGTTGTCGCCGAAGTTGCAGGTGGATCCGCCGTTGTCGGTCACGTACACGACGATCGTGTCGTCGCCGGCCGTGTCGAGCAGGCGGCCGATCTCGGCGTCCATCAGCTCCAGCTGGGCCAGGTAGTACTCGCGGCCGTGTGGGAGGTTCGGCACGATCACGTCGTCGTACCACTCCGTGAACGGGCCGTCGGCGTCCGGCGACCAGTCGCGGAACGTCGGTAGTCCGCGCTTCTTCAGCTCCTCCTCCGGTAGTTGCCAGCAGAAGTTGTGTACGGCGTTGAAGGCAACCATGCAGAAGTACGGCCGCTCGTCCTCCGTGAGCATGAACTCAGCTGCCCGTCGGCCGAACTCTGCCGTCAGGAATCCCTCGTGCTCGACCGGCTCGTCTCCCGAGAGAAGAGGTTGCACAGCCATGTGGTGTGCGGCCGGCTGGCCGTAGGACTGCATTGCGTCCTCTGAGTGGTGCAGGTAGTTCAGTCGGCCAAAGGACTGCCCTGCCAACCCGTAGAGCGTCTCCTGGAAGCCGTGGTGCGGTGGACATGCCCTGTCCCCCACGGTCTCCTTGCCGTAGTGCACTTTGCCGAAGTACCCGGTGCGGTAGCCCTGGTCACGTAGGAGCTCTGCCAGGGTTGGTACGTCGTCCGGCGGGAACGCGGCCGAGTCGAACCATTGGCCGCCCCATCGTTGCTGGTACCGCCCGGAGATGATCGATGCGCGGGACGGGCTGCAGATCGGAGCCGTCACGTACGCGTCGGTGCAGGTCACCCCTTCCGCGGCCAGCCGGTCCAGGGACGGGGTCAGTACGTCGGGGTGTACGCCGAGGCCGCCGCGATCGGCGTACCCGTGGTCGTCGGAAACGATCAGGAGGATGTTCGGAGGACGGTCCATGACAACACCCTAGGCAAGCGATTGCCTATCTGTACGGTGCCGAAGTGTCTGCGAGGTGTCGCGGCAGTTCGTCGCTACCTTGGGGGTGTGTCCAAATTTCTCGGGTTCTTGCTCGGCGTAGCCGTTGCTCTGGCCGGACCGGCCGTTTTCGGGGTCCTCGCGGCTCCGGGTGGTATCGAGCTGAACGCCAAGGGGATGGCGCTCGCCTTCGGCATCGGCGCGCTCGTCTTCTGGGCCGTCGTGTCGTACTTCTCCGGCGCCGGTGCGCTCGGGGCGTTCGTGGCCTTCGGCACCCTGGTCTACTGCTGGCTCTGGATCCCGAACCGGACCACGAACTTCCTGAACGACGTCCCCGGCGTCACCAACGGGATGATCGACGGGACGAAGCAGTACACGCTGAACGGGGTCGTGCCGATCCTCGGGGTGATCTCGCTGGTGTACGCGGTCCAGCTGATCGTCCGCGGGGTGCAGCGCCGGCGGCGGGAGCGGGTCGAGGCCGAGCGGGTGCAGCGCGAGCAGGAGGCGGCGCAGGCGCAGCAGGAGGCGGACGTCGCTGCGGTGTATCCGATTGCTGGGGGCACCTATCAGGCGCCGGCGGCTTATCAGAGTCACAGTTCGTACGACGATCTGTTCGACGAGCCGGAGCCGGTGCAGCCGCGGAACCAGGCGGACGAGCAGACGCGGCAGTTCTCGGTGGGTGGGGACGAGGAGTTCGATCACACGCGGCCGTTCCCGGCGCCGGGTGCCGAGAGCAACTACTCCGAGGACACCGTCGCCACACCGGCGCCTGTCGCGGCGGAGCAGGAGGAGCGGCAGGAGCAGCCGGTCCAGCAGGAGCCGGTAGCCGAGAAGCCCGCTGCTCCGGTACAAGAGCCCGCGGCACCAGTGGACGAGCCCGCGGCCAAGCAGGAGCCTGCGGCGTCGATGGAGGAGCCCACAGCGCCGGTAGAGGAGCCTGTGGCGGCGGTCGAGGAGCCTGCGGCAAAGCAGGAGTCGGTTGCTGCGACTGAGCCTGTGGTGGAGGAGCCTGAGGAAGAGCCGGTAGCTCCTGTGGCCAAGGAAGAGCCAGTAGCGGCGCCCGCGCCGGTGGTTGCGGAGCAGGAGGCTGTGGTGGAGGAGCCGACTGTTCCTGTTGCAAAGCAGGAGGCGGTTGTCGAGCCGGAGGAGACCAAGCCGATCGAGACCAAGCCGATCGAGACCAAGCCGGACGAGACCAGGCCGTCCAAGGCCGAGGCTGTTGAGGGGCCTAAGGTTTCGCCGAAGGAGCAGGTGGGGTCTCAGTATCGGGAGCGGATGGAGGATCCCGAGGACACCGGGGAGTTCTTCCTGGCGTTTGAGAACCCGGCCGTCAAGCCGGCCTAGAAACTCACGCGACGTGCATGCGCTGCTGGTGAGCCCCCCGCCGCGCATGCTCGGTAATAGCCTCGTCGTACGCCGCCGTGGCCATCGCCAGCACCTCCCGCGCCATCTGCGCGCGCGGTGAGTCAGTACTCCACGCCAGCACCAGCTTGCGGTGAATCGGATCCCCCGCCAACGTCCGCGTGGTCACGTCCGACGAGAGCATCCGGTACGACGTAGGCGAGATCAACGCCACGCCTTGTCCACTCGTCACAAACCCCATCTGTACGGACGTATCGACCGAGTGGTGCTCCACCCGAGGCTGGAACCCTGCCGCCTCACAGGCGGCCCGGAACAGTACGTGGAACCCGCTGTCGTCCGGTGGCTCCCCGATCCACTCCTCGTTGCACAGCGCAGCCAACTCGATCTCACCGCGGGTACGTGCCGCCACCGGGTGGTCGGCGGACAAGGCAACGTACGCCGACTCCGACTCGACCACCGTGGTCGACTCGACGCCCGACGGCAGCCGCAGCTCGAACCCAGGAAACTCACGCAGCAAAGCAAAATCCAGCCGCCCGCTCTCGAGCTGCTGCAGCAACACGCTGGAGGACCATTCGACCTCGACGCTGACCTGCTCGATCTCCCCGTGGTCCCGCAACCGGGAGGCGATCCCGGACATCGGCGCGGTCGGGAACCCACCCAGCCGGACCGCCGACGACTCGACCGCGGTCATCGCGGACACGGTCGCCGCCAGATGGTCGACGTCGACCAGGATCGCCCGCGCGCGGTCGACGGCGTACCGCCCCAACGGGGTCGGGGTGACGCCGGTCCGCGAGCGTTCGAAGAGCTCTCCCCCGAACGCGGCCTCGATGCGCTTCAGCTGCGCCGTCAGGCTCGGCTGGCTGACCTTGAGCCAGCGGGCGGCCCGTCCGACCGACCCGGCTTCTGCCACCAGGACGACCACTCGTAGGTGGCGCAGCTCGACGTTCATGCGTTGAGACCGTAGTCGAGGTCCCGACACAGCTCACAGGCGCCCTTCATTGCGGTTTCGTCACAGCCAGGCCCTCCCCTGTAACGCCAGGCCTGGCTGTAACGATGTGCTACGAAGCCTTGAGTGCCAGCGCCTCCCGGTAACCGAGCCGGCGGCCGGTCTGCAACAGGGTGCGCTCGTACAGCCGGGCGCCCAGCCGGACGATCAGTACCGTCGTCGCCAGCAACAACGCGATCGCGACCAACGGCTGCCAGACCGGTACGTCCTCGGTCAGCATCCGCCCCGGCATCGACATCGACGACGCGATCGGGACGAACGACGCCACCGTCTTCGCCGACGACCCGGCGAACACCGAGAGGAAGAACGGGATCATCAGGATCATCTGCCCCGGCAGCGTGGTCGAGCCGAGGTCCTCCTGACGGGTGGCCAGCGAACCGGCGACCGCCCACAACCCGGCCAGCGCCACGAACCCGAGGACGAAGAACACCACGAACCACCCGGCGACCGGTGCCACCACCTCGAGGATGGCGGCCTGATCCGTTGCCAGCAGCCCGATCAGCGATGCCCCCGCGATCACCACGATCTGCGCGAGGGCGAGCGCCGTGTTGCCGAGCACCTTGCCCCACAGCAGCGACCGGATCGGTACCGCCGCCGCGAGGATCTCGACGACCCGGCTCTCCTTCTCCTGTACGACGCTCTGCGCGATCATCATGCCGAACCCGAGCGCGGTCATGTAGAACACCAGCGCCAGCCCGACATTGACGAACTGCGACACCATGTCCGGCAACGGACCGGGCTTCAGCAGACTGACCTGAACCTTCGTACCGACGTGCAACTCCGCCGGGGTCAGCCCAGCCTTCGCCGCGTTCGCCTCCGTACCGACTGCCGCCGCGGCCTCCCGCAGCGCGCCCTCGATGCTGCTGTCGAGGTGGTCCTTGCCGAGTACGACGTACCCGTCGTCGCCGGGCAGCAGTGCTGCCTTCACATCGCCGTCGGTGACGGCCTTCTCGGCGGCAGGGCGATCCGCCAGCCGTACGACGTCGTAGCCCTTGCCACCGACCGTGGCAGACGCCTTCTGCACCACCTGAGCACCCGCATCGTCGACCACGCCGATCTTCGAAGCGCCGCTCTTGCCCACCAGCACCGCCGGCAGGATCGTTGCGGCCATCACGATCAACAACATCACGACGGTCGAGCCGAGGAAGGTCTTGTCCCGCAGCTTCGTACTGATCTCGCGCTCGGCGATCAGCACCCACGGCCTGTCCAGAGTGTTCATCGGGTCGCCTCCCGGAAGACGTCGCTCAGCGCCACCCGCTCCGGCCCGAACTCGAGCACCGGCCCGCGGCTGATCGCCTCCTGCAGGATCTTCTGCTCCATCGCGGTGTCGAGTACGTCGAACAGGGCCGTACCGCCGGCCACGTCCCGCACCTCGATCCCGCGCAGGTCGCGCAACCAGCCCGCATCGCCGTCGAGCACCAGCCGGTACGTCGACGCCGCGCCGGCCGACAGCTCTGCGACGGAGCCGGCCGCGACCACCTTGCCGCGGGACAGTACGACGAGGTCGTCGCAGAGCCGCTCCACCAGGTCGAGCTGGTGGCTGGAGAACAGCACCGGCACCTCCGGCGTGACCTCCTCGCGGAGCAGGTCGACCATCGCGTCGACGGCCAGCGGGTCGAGGCCGCTGAACGGTTCGTCGAGCACCAGTGCGATCGGCCGGTGTACCAGCGCGGCCGCGATCTGGACGCGCTGCTGGTTGCCCAGCGAAAGGGTCTCGAGGACGTCGGTGGCGCGCTCGGCCAGCCCGAGCCGCTCGAGCAGCCGGTCCGTCCGCTCCAACGCCTGCTCCGGGCCCAGCCCGTGCAGCCGGCCGAAGAACACCAGCTGGTCGCGGATCTTCATCTTCGGGTACAGCCCGCGTTCCTCCGGCATGTAGCCGAAGTCCCGGCGGACCTCCTGGGTCAGCGGAGCGCCCTGCCAGCGCACCTCGCCGGCGGTCGCGGCCAGGACGCCGAGGACGATCCGCATCGTCGTCGTCTTCCCGGCACCGTTGGCCCCGACGAACCCGGTCATCCGTCCCGGTACGACGTCGAAGGTCACGTCGTCCAGCGCGAGCTGATCACCGAAGCGCCGGGTGAGCCCAGCCACCGTCAGCATGTGTCACCGTTCCTATCCGCCGGACGCCTGTCGCCCGACCCTCCCCAAGTTAGTCAGCCGACGCGTACGGACACGTCGGCCGTGAGGGTGATCGCCGGGGTCATCCGCGGGACGGACGGGGTCAGCTGGAGGTGTCGTCTCCGGGGGTGACGAGGCCGCACTCGTACGCGAACACGACGGCCTGGACGCGGTCGCGAAGACCGAGCTTGAGCAGCACCCGGGACACGTGGGTCTTGACCGTGGCCTCGCCGACGAACAGCTGGGTGGCGATCTCGGTGTTGGTGAGGCCGCGGGCGATCAGGCTGAGCACCTCGCGCTCGCGGTCGGTCAGGTCGGCCAGCAGGTCCGGCCGGTAGACGCGTTCGCCGCCGCCGGCGAAGCGCTTGATGACACGGCGCGTCACCTCGGGCGCCAGCAGCGCGTGGCCCGAGTGCACGATCTGGATCGCCTCGACCAGGTCCTCGGGTGCGGTGTTCTTCAGCAGGAACCCGCTCGCCCCGGCGCCGAGCGACTCGAACAGGTAGTCGTCGCGGTCGAACGTGGTCAGGATCACGACCTTCCCGGCGTCCTCGGCGACGATCCGCTGGGTCGCGGAGATCCCGTCCATCCCGGGCATCTGGACGTCCATCAGTACGACGTCGGGCCGCAACGCGAGCGCCAGCTCGATCGCCTTCTCGCCGTCGGCCGCCTCGCCGACCACCTCGATCTCCGGCTCCACCGACAGGATCATCCGGAACCCGGCCCGGACCAGATCCTGGTCGTCGACCAACAGCACCCGCATCGGGTCAGTCACCTGCTACTCCAATTGGACTCTTCAACGGGATCCGCACCCGGACCCGGAATCCTCCCACGGGCCGCGGGCCGATCTCGCTCTCGCCGCCGAGCAGCGCGACCCGTTCGCGGATCCCGACGTGACCGAGCCGGCTGCCGACCGGCGCATGCTTCGGACGGCCGTCGTCGAGCACCTCCAGCTCCACCGCGTCACCGAGATAACGCAGCGTGAGGTGGGCGCTGCGGGCCGTCGAGTGCTTACGTACGTTCGACAGCGCCTCCTGGGCGATCCGGTAGACCGACACCGACACGGTCTTGGGCAGTTCGGCCGGGGACCCGATCTGGTGGAAGCCGACCTCCAGGCCGAGCGCGTTCGCCTCCGCGATCAGCGCGGGCAGCCGGTCGGCCCCGGCCTGCGGCTCCTTCGGGTCCGGCGCACCGACGTCGAGGTCGGGGTCGGCGGCGCGGAGCATGCCGAGCAGCTGGCGCATCTCGTTCACCGCGCTCCGGCTGGAGTCCTCGATCACGTTGAGCGCGTTCTTCGCCGCGTCCGGGTCGCTGTCCATCACCCGCCGCGCTCCCCCGGCCTGGATGCCGATGCTGCTGATGTGGTGCGCGACCACGTCGTGCAGCTCGCGGGAGATCCGCAGCCGCTCGTCGATCACCGCGCGCCGGGCGTTCGCCTGTTGCTGGGCGGCGAGTTCGGTCGCCTGCTGCTCCAGTTCGTACCGCTGGCGTGCGGTCGCCCACGCCGTACGGCCCCAGAAGTACGCGCCGAAGAAGTACAGGGCGTTCAGCGCGACGGTGATGATCACGTTCGAGACGTACGGCGAGAACAGCCCGTGGTTCGGGCCTTCGATCGCGTTCGCCTGCAGGGCCTTGACGAAGTTGATCGTCAGCCAGCCGAACATCCCGATGAAGACCAGCGCGACCGCGGCCTTCATCAGCCGGCGGTCCCGCGACCACGCCACCGCCGCGTAGATCGACATGAACAGCGCCGACTGGGTGACGAGATTGCCCGAGAACGCGAAGACCGACCGCTCACCGATCACCACGAACAGCACCGCGACCATGAGCATCACCGGGACCGGCCACCGCCGCCGGAAGCACAGCGGCAGCGCGATCGCGGCGCTCAGGACGTACGGCTCGACGCCGCCGATGCCCAGGCTGACGTGCTGCGGCGCTCCACCCCGGGCGAGTTCGGTCCCGAACACCCCGGCAACCGCCATCCCGAGTCCGAGCAGTAGGTCGTAGCGCCGCTCGCGCGGAGTCGGCGCCGGACGTGTCCACATTCTCATCAGCCTACGGGTGAAACGCTGCTGATTCGTGGCGCGTACCCTTGGAGTCGTGACCATCGCCCCAGAAGGACGGAAGCTGCTCAGGCTCGAGGTGCGCAACGCGGAGACCCCGATCGAGCGTAAACCCGAGTGGATCAAGACCCGCGCGAAGATGGGCCCGGAGTACCAGGCGCTGCAGAAACTGGTGAAGTCCGAAGGACTGCACACGGTGTGCCAGGAAGCCGGCTGCCCGAACATCTTCGAGTGCTGGGAGGACCGCGAGGCGACCTTCCTGATCGGCGGTGACCAGTGCACCCGGCGCTGTGACTTCTGCCAGATCGACACCGGCAAGCCCGAGGCCCTCGACCGCGACGAGCCGCGCCGGGTCGCCGAGTCGGTCCGGTCCATGGGCCTGCGGTACGCGACCGTGACCGGTGTCGCCCGCGACGACCTGGACGACGGCGGCGCCTGGCTGTACGCGGAGACGATCCGCCAGATCCACGAGCTCAACCCGGGCACCGGCGTGGAGATGCTCGCGCCGGACTTCAACGCCGTCCCCGAACAGCTCGCCGAGGTGTTCTCGTCGCGGCCGGAGGTGTTCGCGCACAACGTCGAGACGGTGCCGCGGATCTTCCGCCGGATCCGCCCCGGCTTCCGCTACGAACGGTCGCTGGACGTCATCACCCAGGCCCGCGACTACGGCCTGGTCACCAAGTCCAACCTGATCCTCGGCATGGGCGAGACCCGCGACGAGGTCAGCCAGGCGCTCAAGGACCTGCACGCCGCCGGCTGCGAGATCATCACGATCACGCAGTACCTGCGTCCCTCGGTGCGGCACCACCCGGTCGAGCGCTGGGTGAAGCCGGAGGAGTTCGTCGAGCTGGACGCCGAGGCGCAGGAGATCGGCTTCGCCGGAGTCATGTCCGGTCCGCTGGTACGGTCCTCCTACCGCGCCGGTCGGCTGTACCGTCAGGCGGTCGAGTCACGTATGAACGCCACGCAGGCATAAAACAGGACAGGGTAGAGATGGCCAAGAACGACGCCCCCGCGGAGAAGACCGGCAGGCTGAAGCAGATTCTGCAGGCCTACCAGATGACCAGGAAGTCCGACCCCAAGGTCGGGCTGGTGCTGGCCGGGATGTTCCTCGGCATCGTCGCGGTGTTCGTCGTGCTCGCGCTGCTGGTCGGGCCGCTGCTGGTCTGGCTGCCGCTGGGCGTGGCGATCGCGTTCCTGGCCACCACGATCGTCTTCGGCCGCAAGGTCGAGAAGGCGGCGTACAGCCAGATCGAGGGCCAGGCCGGCGCCGCCGCGTCCGCGCTGCAGACGCTGCGCCGCGGCTGGAGCGTCGCCCCGGCGGTCGCGGTCACCAAGAACTCCGACATCGTGCACCGCGTGGTCGGCCGGCCGGGCATCGTCCTGGTCGGCGAGGGCCAGCCGAGCCGGGTGAAGAACCTGCTCGCCGCCGAGGCGAAGAAGCACACCCGGGTCGCCGGCGGCGCGCCGGTCACGCAGATCATCGCCGGTCAGGGCGAGGGCGAGGTCGACATCCGGAAGCTGACCAAGCACGTGATGAAGCTGCCGGCGGTCCTGCAGCCGTCCGAGATCACCGACCTGCTGCAGCGGCTGAAGGCGCTGGACGCGGTCCGCCCGCAGGTGCCGATGCCCAAGGGCCCGGTGCCGACGAGCCTGAAGGGCGCGCGCCAGGCCATGCGCGGCCGGTGATCAAACTGTAACCAAGAGGCATGTTCGGCAGTTGAACTGTTCCGACATGCGCCGTGGGGAGGCTGGTTGCCCATAGAGTGCGACCAGGACGGGATTACAGGGGAACAGACGACATGACGGACCTCATGCCGGCGGTCCATCAGCCGGAAGCCGAGACGTGGCCGACGCTGGCCCGCCCGCGTTCCAATCCGGTACGCCGCTACGGAGCCGCCACCGCGATCAAGCTGATCGCGAAGGACCTGCCCGCGACGATCCACCTGGACAGCAACCGCTCGTACGGGCTGGGTGGTCCGGCGATGCGCGTGCACCGTACGTCGGCGTTCCTCGACCGGCTCGGCGCCGACGCGGGATCCGGGTTCGGCGAGGCGTACCTGGCCGGCGACTGGGACCCGGAGCCGGGCACCGACCTGGCCGATCTGCTGGTCCCGTTCGCGGAACGCTTCAGCAACGACGAGACCCGGCACCTGCTGCCCAAGTGGGCCCAGTCGCTGCGCTGGCTGGTGACCAGGTCCCAGCCGGGCGAGCAGGAGAACGACCGGGCCGGTGCGCGGGAGAACATCAGCCGGCACTACGACCTGAGCAACGCGATGTTCGCGGAGTTCCTCGACCCCACGCTGACGTACTCCGCGGCCTACTTCGGTGCCGACGCGGGCCTCGACCTGGCCTCGGCGTCGTACGACGAACTCACCGCTGCGCAGCTCCGCAAACTCGACTCGATCCTCGACGCGGCCAAGGTGCAGTCCGGGTCGCGGGTGCTCGACATCGGCTGCGGCTGGGCCAGCCTGGCGATCCGGGCCGCCCAGCGCGGCGCGTGGGTGACCGCGATCACGATCGCCTCGCAGCAGGCCCTGCTCGCGCAGCGGCGGATCGCGGAGGCCGGCGTCGGCGACCGGGTGCAGGTCGCGCTGCGCGACTACCGGGACCAGATCGGCGAGTTCGACGCGGTGCTGAGCGTGGAGATGATCGAGGCGGTCGGCGAGAAGTACTGGCCGGTCTACTTCGACGCGATCGAGCGGCGGCTGGCGCCCGGCGGGATCGGCGTCGTGCAGGCGATCGTGATGCCGCACGAACGGATGCTCGCCACCCGGAACACCTTCACCTGGGTGCAGAAGTACATCTTCCCGGGCGGCCTGATCCCGTCGATCAAGGTGATCGAGGACGTCACCGCCCAGCACACCGGCCTGCGCGCCGAGGTGCTCCGGCACCTGGGCGCCGACTACGCACGCACACTGCGGATCTGGCGGAACCGGTTCATCGAGCACTGGCCGGCGATCGCGGCGCTCGGGTTCGACGACACGTTCCGGCGGATGTGGGAGTTCTACCTCGCGTACTCCGAGGCCGGCTTCCGCACCGGGTACCTCGACGACGTCCAGCTGGTGCTGACGCGGCGTTAGCGGCGTACGACGATCGTCTTCGCGGCCAGGTCGTGCAGGCCGCGGCGCTCGCGGTCGAACACGACGGCCGGGATCACCAGGCAGATCAGCACGGTCCGGATGATGCCCGCGAGCAGTCCCGGCGGGCCGTCGTACGCCTTGCTGCCGCGCACCGGTGCGACCCGCAGACCACACAGCCGATGGCCGATGCTGCTGCCGACGAGGCCGACCAGGATCGCGGACATCGCGAAGAACGCCGTGGTGTGCATCAGGCTGTAGTTGTTGCCGCCCGCCCACATCGGCCGACCGGTCAGCGCGGAGGCGATCAGGCCCGCGATCAGCCAGTCGACCACCAGCGCCAGCACCCGCCGTCCCCAGGTGCCGACCGAGCCCGGTCCGTCCTCGGGAAGACCCAGCCGATTGCCCGGGTAACGGAATTCTTCGGAGGGTCCGGTTGCGGGCGACGCGGATGATGCCATGATGTCTAGCCTACGGACACGTTCGGAGGCGGCCCCGCGCGGGCCGGATCTCTCCCGGGATATCTCAGGGCGTAACCGCCGTACACCAGTGGGTCAGCGCGGACACGCTGGGCGTAACATCCGCGAAACATCAGGGTCACGACGGAGAAACCGGCGGGCCCTACGTTCAGATGCAATCTCTGAGCCACCCTAGGAGTACGTATGTTTTCCAGCGCGGAGGAGCTGCTCGCCTACGTCAAGGACGAGGGCGTCGAGATCGTCGACATCCGGTTCTGCGACCTTCCGGGCATCATGCAGCACTTCACCGTCCCGGTGTCGTCGTTCGGTCCCGAGGTCTTCGAGGAGGGCCTGGCCTTCGACGGTTCGTCGGTGCGCGGGTTCCAGCAGATCCACGAATCGGACATGAAGCTGCTGCCGGACCCGACCAGCGCGTTCATCGACGAGTTCCGGACCGCGAAGACGCTGGTCGTGAACTTCTTCGTGCACGACCCGCTGACCGGTGAGGCGTACTCGCGGGACCCGCGCAACATCGCCCGGAAGGCCCAGGAGTACCTGAAGTCGACCGGCATCGCGGACACCGCGTTCTTCGCGCCGGAGGCCGAGTTCTACGTCTTCGACGACGTCCGGTTCGAGACCAGGTCGAACGGCGCGCACTACTCGATCGACTCGATCGCCGGCGCCTGGAACACCGGCCGGGTCGAGGACGGCGGCAACCGCGGCTACAAGGTCCGCTACAAGGGCGGCTACTTCCCGGTCGCGCCGACCGACCACTTCGGCGAGCTGCGCGACGACATCACGCTGGCGCTGGAGCGGTCCGGGCTGATCGTCGAGCGCGCGCACCACGAGGTCGGTACGGCCGGCCAGGCCGAGATCAACTTCCGCTTCGACGAGCTGCTCAAGGCCGCCGACGACGTGATGAAGTTCAAGTACATCGTCAAGAACACCGCGTGGAAGGCCGGCAAGACCGCGACCTTCATGCCGAAGCCGATCTTCGGTGACAACGGCTCCGGTATGCACTGCCACCAGTCGCTGTGGAGCAACGGCGACCCGCTGTTCTACGACGAGTCCGGGTACGGCGGCCTGTCCGACGTGGCCCGCTGGTACATCGGCGGTCTGCTCAAGCACGCCCCGTCGCTGCTGGCGTTCACCAACCCGACCGTGAACTCGTACCACCGGCTGGTGCCGGGCTTCGAGGCGCCGGTCAACCTGGTCTACTCGTCCCGGAACCGTTCGGCCTGCATCCGGATCCCGATCACCGGTTCGAACCCGAAGGCCAAGCGCATCGAGTTCCGCTGCCCGGACCCGTCGGCGAACCCGTACCTGGCCTTCTCCGCCCAGCTGCTGGCCGGCCTGGACGGTATCCGCAACAAGATCGAGCCGGCCGACCCGGTCGACAAGGACCTGTACGAGCTGCCGCCGGAGGAGCACGCGGGCATCGCCCAGGTGCCGACCTCGCTGCCGGCCGTGATCGACTCGCTCGAGGCCGACCACAGCTTCCTGCTCGAGGGCGACGTGTTCACGTCCGACCTGATCGAGACCTGGATCGACCTCAAGCGCGAGAACGAGATCGCCCCGATCCAGCTCCGCCCGCACCCGCACGAGTTCGAGCTGTACTACGACGTCTGAGTTGTCGCTGAGCTTCAGCTGAGAGCCCCGTCCGGATCCCATCCGGGCGGGGTTTTCGTTTGCCCTGGACCGGTCCGGAATGCGGGCGCAGAATGCGCCTTATGTCCCTCGGGGGAGGTTCAGATGGGGGAAAGAACAGTGAGGCATTCCAGCATGCGCCGCACCGCGGCGCTCGGGGCGATCGGTCTGATCGGGGCGCTCGCACTCGTGGCGGTCGGTCCACCGGCCGGCGCGGCACCCGCGCCGGGCGGTCCCGCCGTACACAATCCGTTGCTCAAGGACGCCCTGGCAGAGGAGGAGGAGCCGGACCCGGAAGGTCCGAACCTGTCGGCGTTGTGCCAGTCGTATCTCGGGCAGCCGAACCCGTACCCGGCAACGGCGCCCAACGTCGACCAGATCGTCGGCGACACCGTCGTACCGGTCGGCTCGCAGGCCGGCTGCAGCGCGGCACAGAACGAGACCACGATCGCGGTCAACACGCGCAACCCGGACAACGTCGTGGCCGGCGCCAACGACTACCGGCTGTTCAACGCGCGCGAGAACCGCAACGACAGCTCGAGTTTCGCGTACACGTCGTTCAACGGCGGGCGCACCTGGGCGAACGTGATGATCCCCGGGCTGACCGTGACCGCCGGCGGCACCGGCCCGTTCAGCTGGTTCGACGGATCCGGTGACCCGGTGGTCGCGTTCGGACCGGGCAACACGGTGTACTTCGCCAGCCTGCTGTTCAGCCGGTCGACACCGCTCGGCGGACAGGAGGCGAGCGCGATCGTCGTCAACACGTCCCACGACGGCGGCCTGCACTGGGGTTCCCCGCACGTGGTCGCGATGGACGGCGTCAACCCTGACGGGACGCCGACAGTCACGCATTTCTTCAACGACAAGCCGTGGATGGCCGCCGACCCGTCGAACGGCCGGGTGTACGTGAGCTGGACCAGGTTCACGTACGACAACGACGACAACTACCTCGAGTCGCCGATCATGGTGTCGGCGAGCGTCGACTTCGGGTCGCACTTCGCGGCACCGGTCCGGATCCCGCCGTCGCTGAACGGTTTCTCCGGCGGCATCACGCCGTACGACCAAGGCTCGAACCCGCAGGTCGGCAACGACGGCCGGCTGTACGTCGCGTACGAGGCGTCGGTGTGCGCGACCGCCGCCTGCGACGGTGCGGGCGACCGGGACGCCACGGTCGTTGCCACGTCGACCGATCACGGACGGACCTTCCGGCACGCGATCGTCGACACCAACTACGACTTCCCGGACACGTTGACCGGGGAGAACTTCCGGGAGAACAGCTACCCGCAACTCGCCTACGACCGGCTCGACGGCAAGCTGACCGTGGTCTGGTCCGACGACCGTAACGGCCTGTACGACGCGACCACCGGCGCGTCGGTGAAGACGAACGGCGACAACGTCGTCTCCTCCTCGGGCAACGG
The DNA here is from genome assembly GCF_042873835.1 of Kribbella sp. NPDC004536. Taxonomy (NCBI): domain Bacteria; kingdom Bacillati; phylum Actinomycetota; class Actinomycetes; order Propionibacteriales; family Kribbellaceae; genus Kribbella; species Kribbella sp. NPDC004536. Next base: position 345,197 of record NZ_JBIALY010000005.1, read on the forward strand.
CAGGACCTGGTCCCGGCCGCTGGTGATCGGCACGCCGCAGGACGAGTTCTTCAGCGCGGTGGCGGCGCGCGACGGCAAGGTCGCGATCACGTCGTACACCAGGCACTACGACCCGAACGGGATCAACCTCGACTACGCGTACTGGTCGGCCGACGGCACCCAGTCGCTGGGCCGGGCAACCACCCAACGGATCACCACCGTCTCCGAGAACCCGCAGGTCCAGTTCGCCTCGACGAACCCGGACGGCTCGGCGGTCCAGGGCGTCTTCGTCGGCGACTACTCAGCCGTCGCGATCGGCTCGGACCTCCGCATCCACCCGAGCTGGACCGACTTCCGCGGCCGGCCCGGCACGAACACCCCCAACCAGGACGCCTACACCCAGAGCATCCCGCTCAGGCGCTGACGCCCAGTTGGTCGAGCTCGGCGAGGACCCTCTCGCCGAGCTCGACCTCGGCCGTGCGGACGTTGTCCTCGAGGTGCCCGACGCTGCGGGTGCCCGGGATGAGCGCGGTGTGGTTGTCGTGGGCAAGGATCCAGGCGAGGCAGACCGCGGCCGGCGTGAGGCCTTCGCGATCGGCGATCCGGCGTACGACCGGATGTTCGGCCGGAGACGGAATCCGGTCGAAGGCCGAGCCGAGCGGGAAGTACGGGATCCAGGCGAGGTCGTTCGCGGCGGAGATCTCCAGCTGCTCCTCGGACGAGCGATCGAGGACACTGTAGGCGTTCTGCACGCAGACGATGCCGGCCGGCAGGGCTTGCTGGAGCTGGGCGGTGCTGACGTTGCTGAGGCCGATCGCGCCGATCAGGCCTTCGTTGCGGAGGGCAATCAGTTCGGCGAGCTGGTCGTCGAGCGGGACGACCTGGTCGCCCTCGGCGATGAGGCCCGGACCTTGGTCCGCCCGGCGGAGGTTGACGACCGGCACCTGTTCGAGGCCGAGCGACGTGAGGTCGAGGTGGATCTGCTCGCGCAGTTCGTGTGGCTGCTGGGCGAGCGTCAGCGGAACCGGCCCGTCGACGCGGCGGGCGCCGACCTTGCTGACGATCACCAGGTCGTCCGGGTACGGATGCAGGGCGGCCCGGATGTGCTGGTTCCCGGTCGTGTGGCCGTAGAACGAGGCGGTGTCGAGGTGGTTGACGCCGAGCTCGACAGCGCGGTGCAGTACCGCGGTAGCCGCGGCTGTGTCCACGTGTTCGAGCTGCATCGCGCCGTACCCGATCCGGGCGATCTCGTACTGCCCGAGCTTGACGGTGCCTCGGGGGCGTTGGAATGTCATCAGCTGAGGTTCCTCAGGTAGAGTCGACGGAAACGGAGAATTCTCCGCTTGGTTCGACGATAGCACTATCTGGAGGTTTCTCCACTTATGCCCGAGGGTGTCCGGCCGCTGCGTGCCGATGCTGCGCGCAAACGTGAGCAGGTGGTGGCGGCGGCCGGTGAAGAGCTGGCCGACCTCGCTGTGGCCGCGCGCAACGGCGAGCCGATCCGCCTGTCGCTCGACAAGGTGGCGGCCCGGGCACGGGTCGGCGTGGCGACGCTCTACCGCCACTTCCCCACTCGCGAGGCGCTGCTCGAGGCCGTCTACCACCAGGAACTGGCGAGGCTCTGCGAGGCCGCGCCCGACCTGGCCGCCGGTGCGCCGGCCGACGAGGCTCTGCTCACCTGGATGCGCCGCTACCTGGACTTCGTCGACTCAAAGCGCGCTATGGGCGCGGACCTGCGCACGATGGTCGCCTCCGGCGCCATCACCCAGACCGACACCCGCGCTCGTCTCACCGCGGCCGTCGAACCGTTCCTTGCGAGAGGTACGGCCGCCGGCATCTTCCGGTCCGACGTACTACCCGGCGACGTCGTCGCGGCCATGGCGGGCGCGGTCTTCGCCGCCGACCCGACCCAGCAGCGCGAGCAGACCGAACGCCTGCTCGCGCTGCTGATCGACGGGCTCAGTTGTACGTCGCGGTGACGTGGTAGACGCGGCCGCCCCAGCCGTCGTTCGGGAACGAGTCGGAGATGCGGACGTAGCCGGCCTTCGCGGTGCCAAGGTACGGCGTGAGGTCGAAGGTGCGGGTGGCCTTGTTCTGACCGTCGTGGTACTGGTTCGTCTCGGTGGCGACCGTGGTCCAGTTCTGGCCGTCGCCGCTGAGCTGGACGACGAACTCGTTGTCGATCGTCAACGCTACCGATGCCGACGTTGCGTCGGACGGGAACGGGAACCGGTAGACGAAGTACGAGTTCCCGTCCGCGAACCGGTTCTGTACGCCGTTGCTCTGCGACCCGTCGGCGTCGTACAGCCACGGCGTCTCGGCCGCGGTACCTGTGTCGAAGTCGGCCGTGTGGGCGATGAGAATGTCCGCGCGGGTCGTGTACGACAGTTGCGTACCGGACGTCACCATGGCCGTCACGGAGTGCAGGCCGTCCGCGGTATCGGCAGGGATCGTGACGTCGACGTTGACTGACGTCTCGACCGGTACGGCGTTACCACGGGTTGTCAGCGTCACCGTTGCCTTCGCGGGGGTCACCGTCCAGCCCGATGGAGCCGCAGCCTGGACTACGGCGGTGGTGCGGTCGCCGACCGGACCAGTGGCCTGAACGCCGACCTTGATCTTCACGTGCGTCGCACTGCCGGTCGCCGGCATCACCACGGGCAGGGCCGGATCGGTTGTCGCGGACAACGATCGCACGGGCGGCGTCGCGGGTACCGCAGCGAGTAGGGCGCTCAGAGCGCTTGCCTGCGTACGCCAGTCGAAGACGTTCGGGGCCTGGCCGGACCACCGCTCCCCCAGCCGGTCGGACGCGTCGCGGTCGTTGTCCCAGACCGTCGCGGCCTGCTGGGCGACGAACGCGGTGTAGCGGCTGTCGTGCGTCGTGTCCGCGAGGTCCATCCAGTACCGCATGAAGATGCCCTTGAACTGCTTGCCGTTGTCGTCACACGTCCGGCCCGGCGCATCGCAGTACTCGGTGAGCACGCCGTCGGTGACGAGTCCGCCCGGAGCGATCGCCGCGTCGGCGAGCCGCCGTACCGTGGTCAGCAGCGCGGGGTTGTGGGTCGCCCGCCAGAGTTCGAGGCCGGCGCCGATCGCGAGGCCTTGGTTGTAGGACCAGACCGTGTCGCCGTTGCTCTCGCAGTTGTCCTTCAGTCCGTCGTTCACCAGGCCGGCGGAGTTGATCATGCCGCTGTGGGTGAACCAGTTCCACCCCTCCTGCGCGCGGCCGAGCCAGCGCTGGTCGTGCGGCATCCGGTTGTGCAGTTCGGCGGTCAGGCGGATCCAGAGACCGTTGGTGACGGCGTTCTTGTACGTCCGTTCGCCGTTCCACCAGACGCCGCCGCCACACGTACTCGGGTCCCAGTAGCCTTCGACGTACTCGGCGATCTTCACCGCCATGTCGAGGTACTTCGGGTTCTTGGTCAGGTCGTACGCCTGGACCCAGGTGAGGCCCCACCACTCCGAGTCGTCGATCGCGCGGCTGGTGAAGTTGCCGAGCAGCTCGTCGCCGGACAGGTACCCGGCCGGGAACGCGCCCTTGTCCTTCTCGAACGTGTTGTCCAGCTGCGGCAGGTAGCGGCGGTCGCCGGTGCGCTGCATGTAGTCGCCGATCGTCTGCAAGGCGACCGCCGAGTTCCACCAACTCGACGGGAACCAGGCTTTGTTCGGCTCGTACGAGCTCATCAGCTGGTCGGCGGCGACCCGGGCGCGGGCCACGGCCGTCGGGCCGGACGCGGCCTGGTCAGGACTCGCGCCGGCGGGTGGTGACACCAGGCCGAGGGCGAGGGTCGCCGCTGCGGCGACGAGCAGGCGGAAGGTAGGACGGCGGACGGGCATGGGCGGGCTCCTCGAGCTTGGAAACGTTTCACCGAGCTTCGAGGCAGTATCGTCGTCGGGCCAGACAACGATGTCAATGGGTCAGCAGGCTCGCGATCTCGGCCAGTTGCGCGGAGGTCAGCGGACCGTGCTGCAGCGCGCCGGCGTTCTCCTCCACCTGGGCTACTGTCTTGAACCCGGGGATCGGGACGAACGCGTCGCTGCGTCCCCACAGCCAGCCGAGCGCACCCTGGGCGAGGGTTCGGCCGTTCGAGGTGAGTACGTCACGGATCGCGTCGAGGCGGCGGAGCGACTCGGCCTGGTCGCCGGTACGGAAGTTCCAGCCGTGTCGTACGTCGTCCTCAGGGAGGATGCTGTCCGCGGCGAACTTGCCGGTCAACAACCCCATGCCGAGCGGACCGCGGACGATACTCGCGAGCCCGCGCTGCTCGCACAGGTTCAGCACGTCCTCGTTGCCGCCGAACACGTTGAAGTGTTGCTGAATCGCCTTGCAGTGCGGGCTTTTCGCGAACAGCGCGGCCCGCTCCGGGTCGTCCGTACTCCAGCCGATCGCACGAACCTTGCCTGCGGCAACCAGTTCCTCGAAGACCGCGAGCACGTCCTCCGCCTTGGCGAGGTCGTAGCCACCGAGGTGGAACTGGTACAGGTCGATCCGGTCCGTGCTCAGTCGCCGCAGCGACTCGTCGCACGCCCAGCGGATGTACTCCGGGTCACCGTTCTCACCGGGCGCTTCGCGGGTCTCCTCGACGTACGTGTATCCCGCTTTGGACGCGACCACGATCTCGTCCCGCACATCCCCGAGCGCGTCCGCGATCAGCCTCTCGCTGTGCCCACACCCGTACACGTCAGCGGTGTCGAAGAACGTGACCCCTAACTCGAACGCCCGCCGCAACGCCCGCACCGACTCACCGTCGTCGATGTGCCCCCACCCCATCCTCCTCACGTTCCCGCTGGACGGTCCAACAAACGTTTCTGCTGACCGCGAGAACTGCTGCTACTGAGTCAGACTCCCGTTCGGGCTTCGATGCGGCCGGAGGTGGCGGCTTGGGTGAAGGTTTGGTGGTCTGATTCGTTGAGGTCGGCGTAGGTGGTGGCGAAGGTGGTGATGGCTTCGTCGAAGCGGGTGGATTTGCCCAGGTAGGCGGCCAGGGCGAAGCGGTCGCCGGAGCGGGCGTGGGCTCGGGCGAGGGTCCAGCCGCAGAGGCGGGCGTACAGGGTCATGGCTTCGGGGTTGAGGGTGTCGATGTCGGCGGACAGTTTCCAGTCGCGGAGTTGGCGGACGTAGTAGTCCTGCTCCCCGTCGGCGGTGTCGGCGCGGAGCCAGCCGAGGAAGATGTCGCTGGCAGCCTGCATCAGCCGCTGCCCGGCGACCACCCGCTCGCCTTGATTGGCATACGCAGAAGGACCGGCGTACGTCGACAACGCCGACGGGCCGGCCTGTTTCGCCTGCAACAGCAGCGCTTCGTCGGCGACGGTCGACTCGAGCAGCATGATCCACGCGCGCGTACCGACACTCCCGACGCCGACCACCTTGTGCGCGATGTCGGCCAGCCGGTAGTTGTCGAGCAGGTGCCGGCGGTCGGGCTGCAGTGTGCCGCGGTACCCCTCCATGAGATTCCGCAACTGAGCGAGAACGGCGGGTCCGTCGAGGTCGGTCAGCTCGTTCATGGGGACGACCAACGGTGGATCCGAGACGATCCGGCGATGCCCGTCGGCCAAGGACGTCAGCTTGCCGATCGCCTGCATGCTGGTCCTGGTATAGGCCTTGTACTGCCGGGCGACCTCCTCGACATCCAGCCGCGCGTACCAGACCGCGAGAATCGGCTGCCCGGCGAACTCCCGCAGCGCTTCGCGATAATGCCGTACGACGGTACGCACCACCTCACGGCACTGCTTGGCGTCGAACCCGTTGTCCCGCCCCGCCACCACGAAGCTCGCCGCCAGCCGCTTCACGTCCCACTCGAACGATCCCGGCAGCGTCTCGTCGAAGTCGTTGATGTCGAACACCAGCCGCCGATCGGGCGAGGCGTACGCGCCGAAGTTCGACAGGTGCGCGTCACCACACAGCTGCACCTCGAGGCCGGTCGGCGTCGTCTCCGCGAGATCGGCCGCCATCACCAGCGCCGCGCCACGGTAGAAGGTGAACGGCGAGACCAGCATCCGCCCGTGCCGGATCGGTACCAGCGCCGGCACCCGCCCCTCCGCCTGGGTCAGCAGCAACCCGACCGGATCCCGCGTCGGGCTCAGCCGGACCTCCGCGTGCGCGTCCAGCGGGACCTGCTGACGCACCGCCTTGCCCCGCGCCGCCCGCTCCTTCGCGGTCAACTGCTCGTCCATGCACCTCAGCGTCCCACGATCCACCGCCGACGGAGCAGACCACGACCCGAGACACCCAAAGTCAAGTAATCGAATAGACTTACTCTGCTGATCATGACTTTCCTCTGGTACATCCCGAACCAGGTCGACCCCGGCCACCGCGGGGACGACACCGTCCAGGGACACAACAGCATCGAGCGCCTCACCGAACTCGCCCGCCTGACCGAGGACCACGGCTGGTCCGGCGCCCTGCTCGGCACCGGCTGGGGCCGGCCGGACACCTTCACGGTGGCGACCGCGCTCGCTGCCCGTACGACGACCTTCCAGCCGCTCGCGGCGATCCGTCCCGGCTACTGGCATCCGGCGCACTTCGCGTCCGCCGCCAGCACGCTCGACCAGCTGATCGGCGGGCGGCTGCTGATCAACATCGTCTCCGGCCAGGACAACCTCGCGGCGTACGGCGACAGCGAAGGTGATCAGCCGCAGCGGTACGCCCGTACGAAGGAGTTTCTCCAACTCGTACGGCGCCTGTGGACCGAGGAGGACGTCACATACGACGGAGAGTACTTCTCCGTCAGCGGATCCACCGTCGCCACGCGTCCCGTCGTCCGCGAGGGCCGCCCGCATCCCACGCTGTACTTCGGCGGCGCGTCCGACGCGGCGCAACGAGTGGCCGCGACCGACGCCGACGTACAACTCTTCTGGGGCGAACCGTTGGACGGCGTCGCCGCCCGGATCGCCAAGCTGCGCGAACTGGAGAACGAGCTCGGCCGCGAGCACCCGCCGCTGGAGTTCGGCCTGCGCATCACGACGCTCGTGCGCGACACCACTGAGAAGGCCTGGGCCGACGCCGAGGCCAAGGTCGCGCAGATGGCCGAAAAACAAGGCTCCCGGGACCACCGCTGGTTCAAAGCAGTAGGCCAGCAACGGCTCCTCGACCTGGCCGAACGCCGCGAGGTCCTCGACGACAACCTCTACACCGCCCCCGGCAAGTACGGCGGCGGAGGCGCCGGCACCACCTGGCTGGTCGGCTCCCCTGACGACGTAGCCAAGTCCCTCCGCCGCTACCGCGACCTAGGCATCACCCACTTCATCCTCTCCGACACCCCGTACCGCGAAGAAACCGTCCGCATCGGCGACCAACTCCTCCCCCTGCTCTCCTGAACTGATTGGATGTGGTCACGGCTTGACTCCGCATGCCCTGTGTGATCGGTTGATTACCGAGCGCCAGCAGTGGGTATGTGGCGTGGTGAGGCATGTGAGGAGCACTATGGTCAACTATCTGCCCCGGTCCGCGTGGAATGCGCGGCCGCCGAACGCCGGGCCGGGGAATCTGATCGTGTCCCATGTCCAGGGCGCGGTCATCCACTGGCCGGGGACCGGCTCGACGAAGGTCATCCACACGCAGGCGGCGGTCGCGTCGGCGTTGCGTGGCTGGCAGGACTACCACATGGACACGCGCGGCTGGTCGGACATCGCGTACCAGATCGCGGTGGACCAGGCCGGCCGGGCCTGGACGTTGCGCGGGATGCGCACCAAGTCCGGTGCGAACGGCGACGCCGACGTGAACGACCGGTACGGCGCGATCCTGCTGGTGCTGGTCACCGGCGAGCAGCCGTCCGCGGCGATGAAGGCAACCACTCGCGCGGTGATCGCCGATTTCCGTAAGCTCTACCCCCGCGGTACGGCGATCCGGCCGCACTCCGCGGTCCGCCCGGAGCCGACCGACTGCCCCGGCGATCCCGCCCGCGCCGCGATTGCCCGCGGCGACTTCACCCCAGGTCACGTGGAGGACGACTTGCCGTACACACAAGCTCAGCTCAGGGCCATGATGCAGGCCGAGATCGAGGAGTACATGAAGCGGTTCTGGGCCGCTCCCACCGGCACCGGTACGGCGTTGCGCAAACAACTGAACCGGATCGAGGCGGCCGTCACCCACGCGGCCGTCGCCGAGAACACCGGCCTCGACCAGCCGCTGGTTCCCCCGGACCCGGAACCCCCGGCGGACGGCCAGCAGCAGTAGCCCGTGGACCTCACCGAGCTGGCGGCGCGGCTGGAGCTGACGCAGGCCTACCTCCAGCACACCGGCCGCGCCCGTCCGAAGGGCGCGACCGGCCGGGGTCGGGCGGAAGTGGCTGGTCTACGAGCGCTGACGCGGGGGGCGGGCGGTCAGTAGGAGGGCGGCGATCACGCCGATCGAGACCACCGTGTCGGCCGTCATGCTGAGCCAGATCGGGGCCTGGAAGAAGCCGTCCAGCACAAACGCGGCGGTGTACCCGAGCGGCCAGCTCAAAGTGCCGATCAGCTTCCACAGCGTGGTCCAGCGGTTCGACGTCCAAAGCAGCCCGAGGCCGACCCCCCAGGCGACCACAGCCAGGATCACGCTGAACGACAGCAGGTACGGACCGAACAGCAGCAGCCCGACCGCGACGAAGTCCTGCGGGCGCAGCCGCGGTCCGATCTCGACCTGTACCAGGCCCTCGGTGGCGGCGGCAACGATCTCGCTCGGCCGGCCGAGCCGCTGCAGCACCTCCCGGATCTCGTCCTCGGACGTCGCACCGCCCGCCCGCGCCTCGGCGATGTGCGCCTTCATGTCGGCGAGCAGTTCGTCGCGCCGTCCGGCCGGCAGCGCCGCGGCCTCCGTGGCCAGCTCGTTCAGGTACGCCTCGACCAGGCGGTCGCTGTCCAGTTCCATATTCATCCCCGTCTCCCACTCTGCAAGATCTTGTCGACCGAGGCGCAGAACCGTTGCCAGTCCGCGGTGAACGCGGCCAGCGCCTGGCTGCCCTCGGGTGTCGAGGTGTAGTACCGCCGCGGCGGGCCCGATTCGGACTCCTGCCAGCTGGTTTCGACCAGGCCTTCGCGGCGCAGCCTGGCCAGCAGTGGGTAGATCGTGCCTTCGGTCGTGACCAGACCGTCGACCTCACCCAACGCCTTCACCAACTCGAAACCGTACCGGGGCTCTCCCTGCAACAGCGCCAGGACGCAGAACTCCAGCGTCCCGCGGCGCAGCTGCGTGAAGACCTTCTCGGCTACCATGCGACACAAGGTACCTGTCCGCACCAAGATCCTGCAAGAAAGATTGACCCGTCAGTCGGTCTTGGGCCGGACCGCGAACATCCCGGCGATCACGACCGACGGAATGACCACCACCCACAGACTGCTCAGATTGAGCAGCACCGGCGCGAGGCAGACCATCAGCAGGTCGAACCCACGGGCCGGCTGCGAGAACAGGCCGGGCGGGATCGCGCCCATCGGCGACGTGACGAGCGGGCCAGCGTACGACGGCGGGCGCGCGGACGCCTGCCGGACGGTACCGGTGATGATGCCCGCGGCAACGGCGAACGTCGACGCGGCGCTGCCGATCGCCGGGGACGCGCACGCCGCCCAGAGGATCGTGACACCGGCCGGTACGACGGCCATCACCACTCGCAGTTCACGCAGGTCCCAGCCGAGGGCGCGGACCAGCCCGGTCGAGCGGCACGCCGTACGGAGTCCGTCGAGCAGAGGTCGTACGGCGATGAAGCCGGCGATCGCGGCGGCAATCGGTACGAGTACGTGGAACCCGGCGCCGTGGACGGCGTACGGAACGACGAGCAGCCCGAACGCGACCGCGAGCCGCCGCGGCCAGCGCAGGATCCGCCGGAACTCGCGCTGCACGATCGCGGCCCCGTTCGCGCCGCGCCCGCGATGCGACCGCACCCGCCCCTTCAACCGCCAGTGCCGGCCGGCGATCACGTCACCGAGCATGCTGATGTCCAGACTGCTCGCCGCACCCGCCAGCCCGGCCAGCAGCTCACCACCCGCAATCACACTGATCCGCCCCAGCCGATCAAGCGTCCGCGACATGAAGAGCGCCAAGGCGAGGCACACCACCACCGCGACCGCGGACAGCAGAACGAACTGACCGCCGTCGTCTTCGACCTGCTGAGCCTCGGCGAACGTCAGCACCACGTCGACGTGCTGCACATTCGCCTCAGGACGAGGCTGAAGCGCGAGAGCGACCGCTGGTACGACGGCCAGCAGGAGGAGCACATCCGCCACCCGCAGTGTCCACCAGGTACGCCGTGCTGTCTGCTGAGCCCATACCGTTGCGACTGATGCGCACACCAAAGCAGCGGCGATCAGTACGGCTGCTTCGAAGACGTCGTGCAGCGGGGCGCCGATGAGGGCCCAGATGAGGGCGCCGACGATGACGCCGATCACAGCGACCGTAAACATCACCAACCGATAGGCCGGGCGCAGGAGGGACGACCGGTTGATCGGGGTGGCGAGGAGCCAGAAGCCGGTCGCGCGGGAGGCCGAGACCGGGCCGACGGCGAGCAGCACCCGGAGTGTGGTTGCCAGCAGCAACGGTATGACGATCAACGGGAACCACGAGGTCAACTGGTGGCAGCTCAGCGACGAGCAGCCGGCCGCGTTCGAGTTCAGGTGCCGGACCACGTTGCCGCCGGTCGCGCCGGCCATCAGCAACGTGAAGACGACCAGGTAGATGTCCTCGAAGATCTCCCAGAACGACCGGTCCGCGTGCTGGCGCCGGGTGTTCCGCATCCATTGCCGGATCGACCGCGACGTCGGGATCGCACCGAAGTCCGCCGGGTCGAACTGCACCGGTCCCTCCGCTCCGCTCATCCGTCAGCCCCGTTCCCGGCCGGACCGCCGATCTCCGGAAACAATTCGGCTCCAGGCGCCGAAAATGTTCCGGAAACCCGATGTGGTGCATGATGGGCGCTCATGGCAGCGGGGTGAGCGTGACGACGGAGTCCGCGACCGTCTCGACGAGAGCGGGGTCGTGGCTGGCGAACAGGATCGCCGTACCGGACTTCTTCTCCTCGACCAGCCGGTCGGACAGCCACTGCACGCCGCCGGTGTCGAGCCGTGCCTCGGGTTCGTCGAGCACCATCAGCTTGCGCGGGCGGACCAGCGCGGTCGCGAGCGCGAGCCGGCGGCGCTGACCCGACGACAGCGAGCCGGGCAACTGGTCGGCCGCCGGGAGCAGGCCGATGTCGTCGAGGATCGTGTCGACCAGGTCCTCCGGCGTCGCGTTCCCGTGGGCGCGCGCGAGCAGGTCGAGGTGCTCGGCCGCGGTCAGGTCCGGGAAGAAGTCCAGGTCGTCGAGCAGCGTGGCGACGTCGCGGCGGACCACTTCGGCGCGCTCGTCGATCGGCTGGCCGTCGAGCAGGATCTTCCCGGCCGCCGGGACGGCCGCGCCGACGATGCACTTGAGTACGGTCGTCTTGCCGGCGCCGTTCGGCCCGACCAGCGCGATCGCCTGCCCGGCGGCGAGGGTGAAGTTCAGCCCCTCGATCACCGGGCGGTCGCCGTACTTGTGCTGCAGCCCCGCCACGGACAGCCTGGGCGCCGCCTTCTTGCTCACTTCTTGCGGACCAGGGTCAGCCCGTCGCCGATGCCGAGCATGATGACGTCGACCCGAACGTCCCGGGCGACGTGCGCGTTGAACTCCTTGCGGTCGGCCGGTCCGTCCGCGTTGATCACCCGGCCGCCGGCCAGCGTGTTGTCGAACAGCAGCAGCCCGTTCGGCCGGATCAGCGGCAGCACGGTCTCGTAGTACTTGACGTACCAGTCCTTGTCCGCGTCGACGAACGCCAGGTCGAACGAGCCGTCGAGCTTGGTCACCGACTCGTGCGCGTCGCCGATCCGCAGGTCGATCCGGTCCGCGACCCCGGCGCGCTCCCAGTACTTGCGGCCGATCGACGTCCACTCGTCGCTGACGTCAAGGCAGATCAGCTCGCCGTCGTCGGGCAGCCCGCGGGAGATCGCCAGCGCCGAGAACCCGGTGAAGGTCCCGATCTCGACCGCCCGGCGCGCCCCGATCAGCCGGGTCAGCGTGGTCAGCAGACCGGCCTGGTCCGCGGTGGTCAGCATCCCGGCCGGGCTGCCGAGCTGCTCGGTCTCGGCCCGCAACTCGGTCGCGATCTCGTCCAGCGGCATCCCGTGGGCGAGCATGTAGTCGTGCAGTTCCTCGGTCACCGGCACCTGATGGCCCATGGAAGTTCCGCCCTCCGTGTATTAAGTCGTCGCCTTGTAGTCTCTATGGGTTGCCCAAAGCCCGTACACCCACCCCAGCTCTGCCATAAAAGACGAGGGAGCACCAAGCATGCGAATCGCCATCGCCGGATCGATCGCGACCGACATCCTGATGACGTTCCCGGGCCGGTTCAAGGACCAGTTCCTCGAAGAACAGATGCACAAGGTGTCGCTGTCCTTCCTGGTCGACGAGCTGGTCGTACACCGCGGCGGGGTCGGCGCGAACATCTGCTACGGGATGGCCCAGCTCGGGTACCCGTCGCTGCTGGTCGGCTCGGTCGGCGCCGACTTCGCCGAGTACGGCGCGGCGCTGACGGCGGCCGGCGTGGACGTGTCGCATGTCCGCGTCTGCGAGAACGTACACACCGCGCGGTTCACCTGTACGACGGACCTGGACGCGAACCAGATCGCCTCGTTCTACACCGGTGCGATGGCCGAGGCGCGGGAGCTCGACCTGGGCGCGATCCACCAGGCCGCGGGCGGTGTGGACCTGGTGCTGATCGGCGCCGACGACCCGGACGCGATGCTCAAGCACACCCGGCTGGCGAAGGAGCACGGGATCGCGGTGGCGGCGGACCCGTCGCAGCAGCTGGCCCGGATGGACGGCGCCGACATCAGGACTCTCGTCGACGGGGCGGCGTACCTGTTCAGCAACGAGTACGAGTCCGGCCTGATGGCGCAGAAGACCGGCTGGAGCCACGACGAGATCCTGCAGCGGGTCGGCGTACGGATCACCACGCACGGCGGCGACGGCGTGGTGATCGAGGCTGGTGGACTGTCCGGCGGCACGGGCATCCTGGCGAAGGTCCCGGCGGTGCCGGCGCCGGGACTGGTGGACCCGACCGGCGGCGGCGACGCGTTCCGGGCCGGCTATCTGACCGGTCGCGCCGCCGGTCTCGACCACGAGGCCGCCGCCCACCTCGGCTGCACGCTCGCGACCACGGTCCTCGAGACGGTCGGCACCCAGGAGTACACCCTGGACCACCCGACGTTCCTCGACCGGCTCACCAGCGCCTACGGCGCGACCGCCGCCGCCACCGCCAAGCAGGCCCTCAGGTCGGCCTGACCCCCCTCGCGGTCAGGAAAGGCGGTCGGGAAAGAAAGCGTCACTCCGTGGCGAATTGTTTCCCAGCCAGCCGATCCAGGGCGCCGGTTTGGGCGAGCAGGGCGAAGCGGTCCGGGTTGCCCCAGTGCTCCACGATCCGGCCGTCCTGGACGCGCGCCTGCTCGAACAGCGCGATGTCGATCGGCGCGTTGCTCGGCGGTCCGAAGAACCCGCCGGTCGCCGTACCGCGGGCCCGGCCGCGCGCCCAGACCAGGTCGCCGACGACGACCGAGTCCTCCAGCGTGTAGACGATGTCCGGCATCAGCTCGTGCACCTGCCGGATCGCGGCCTTCACCTGCGCCCGCGCCTGCTCGCCACGCCCGGCCAGGCCGAACTGGTGCTCGATCAGGTCCGGCGCGCACACCTCGTCGACGATCGCCTCGTTCCCGGTCGCGAACCCCTCGTGCAGGATCCGCTCCAGAACCTCCAACGGTCCTTCCATGACTCCCCCAATTGACGAATCGTGCCCAATTCAGTAGTCGTGCACTCGATGCAGTGTTACTGCACTGAACACAGTGATAATGTTCCGGCATGGCCGAGCCTGTCAAGACCTATCGCCAGGTGCAGGCGGAGGAGACCCGGATCCGGATCGCGCAGGCGGCGCGCCGGCTGTTCGGTGCGCAGGGGTACGGCGCCACCAGCATCGACGCGATCGCCAAGGACGCCGGCGTCGCGACCCGGACGGTCTACTCCGCGTTCGGCACCAAGCGGGAGATCCTGTCGCTGATCTGCGACCTGTGGCTGACCGAGGCCGGCGCGCTGGAGCGGGCCCAGCAGGTGTTCGCGATCGCCGACCCGGTCGAACGGCTCAGCGGCGCGGCCGGGTGGCTGACGAACCTGTACTCGGCCGGCTTCGACGTGGTGCTGATCTTCGAGGCCGCGACCGACGAGAGCCCCGAAACCAAGGCGTTGCTGCGCTCGAAGCTTGCCGGGCGCAACGAAGTGATGGACGCGATGATCGCCTCGCTCGGCGACGTGTTGCGGGTCCCGCTCGACCAGGCGCAGGCGATCTACCGCGCGCTTGCGGCCCCGGGCGTGTACCAGGAGCTGGTCAGCGAGTCCGGCTGGACGCCGGCCGAGTTCGAAGCGTTTGTCGCGGACTCACTGAACCGTCAGCTGCTCTGAGAGCGGGCCCAGAGACCGCGGACATGGCCGATGTGGCGGCGCATCAGCTGCTCGGCGCCCTCGCCGTCGCCCGTCTCCATGAGGTCCAGCAGCTCGTGGTGTTCGGTCGCGGACGGGACCAGGCGGCCGCTCTCGACCAGCGGGGTGAGTCCGAGCAGCCGGGTCTGCGACCGCAGGTCCGACACGACGTCGACGAGCTTCTGATTCCCGGAGTACGCGAGCAGCGTGACGTGGAAGACCCGGTCGGCCTCGATGTACGCGATCAGGTCACCGGCCTCGGCCGCGACCACGATGTCCTCGGCCAGCCGGCGCAGCCGCGGGTAGTCCTTCACCGGGATCACCGGCACCACGTCGCGGACCGTCGGCGGCTCGATCAGCTGCCGGACCGCGGCCACGTTGTCCAGGTCGTCGTCGGACACCTCGGTGACCCGGAAGCCCTTGTTCCGCAGCGAGATCACCAGGCCCTCGCGGACCAGGTCGAGCATCGCCTCCCGGACCGGGGTCGCGGAGACGCCGAACCGGGCACCGAGCGTCGGCGCCGAGTACACCTCCCCCGGCTTCAGCTCGCCGGAGATCACCGCCGCCCGGAGCGCGTTCGCGACGCTGTCGCGCAGGTTCTCGCGGTGCGCCAGCCGCCGTACGCTCGGCTGCGGCTGCATCGGCTCCGTCGAATCGGCAGTCATCTCTTCACCTCCCTGGTGGCCTATTGTGAAACACGCCGGTCACCGATCCCGGACGCCACCCCCGATCGAGGCGACCAGCTCCTGGAGCCGCTCGAACACCCGGTCCGCGCCGAGTCCGTCGTGCTCGTACTCGTTCGTCACCCAGGCCTGTACGTTCCCGACCCGGTTCGCGGTGTCCAGCTGCAGCCCGGAGTCGACGTACATGTCGTCGAAGTAGACCGCGGCGGCCACCGGTACGTCGTTCGCCGCCAGCTTCTCGAGGTCGTACAAGGCCGGCCAGCTCGGGCGTTGCGCGAGCAGTTCGACGGCGCCCCGGAACGGCCGCAGCCCGCGGATCTCGGCGAACATCCAGGGGTACATCATCTCGCCCGTGAACAGCAGCGGCCGCGCATCCTCGGCGAACTCCGGATGCCGCGCGCGCTCCGCTTCGGCCGCCCAGGCGGTCGCACCGTCGCCGGACCCGTAGATGCTCTCCTGGAGCGCCGCGAACAGCGGATTCCCGAGGTACGACGATTGGGCCTGCACCTGGCCCAGGAACGTGTCGGACAGCTCGTCGCCGTCGAACGCCTCGTCGATCAGCCAGTGGATCCGCTCGTAGCCGGGCTTCATCCCGAAGTCGATGCCCAGCGACTGCAAGCGCCGTACGGTCAACCGGTCACCATCAGGCAGCCGTACGTCGTCCGCCGCGAGCCGATCGGCGATCCGGGCGATCCGCTCCACGTTGTGCGGGTAGCGCCGGTAGAACTCACGGTTCTTCGCCGCGACCCGCGGATACGTCCGCCGGTAGACCTCGGCGGCCGACGGGTCGATCGACGCGAGACCGCCGGTGACGTAGCAAGCACTCAGACCTTCAGGCGCTTGCGACAGGTAGGTGAGCGTGAGGAAGCCGCCGTAGCTCTGGCCGAGCGTCGACCAGCGCTTGCCACCGAACACGGTCTTCCGCAGGTGCTCCGCGTCCGCCACGATCGAGTCCGCCCGGAAACACGCGAGGTACGCGGCGCCTTCCTCGGCCGTCATCGACGCCATCTTCCGGCCGCTCACCGGCGTACTGCGCCCGGTGCCGCGCTGGTCCATCAGCACGACCCGATGCGTCTTCAACGCCCGCCCGATCCACCCGTCCGCCCCGACCGGCCGCGGCCCCTTCCCACCAGGCCCGCCCTGCAAGAACAGCAGTACAGGCAGCTCCTCGTCCACTCGAGCCGGATCAACCAACTCCCGGGCAAACAGGCTGATCGACTCACCCACCCCGCCCCGGCCCGCTTCACCGAGAGCGGCTCCCTTGGCATCCCAGTCCAAGGGGACGTCGACGGTGTGCTCACGTACGTACATCCGGGGAATCGTGTAGCTGATCATCCCGCCTCCTTCTGCCGCCGCCGCGCATCCCACTCCGGATTGATCCGCGGTACGGCCGCCAGCAACGTCTTGGTATAGGAATCCTGGGGCGCACCGAACACCTGGTCCCGCGACCCCAGCTCCACGATTCTGCCCCGGTTCATCACCGCGACCCGCTGCGAGATCTGCCGAACCACAGCCAGGTCGTGCGCGATGAAGACGTAGCTGAACCCACTCTCCCGCTGCAGCCGCATCAGCAGCTCCAGTACCTGCGCCTGGATCGACACGTCCAGCGCCGAGACAGCCTCGTCGCAGATCACCAGCTTCGGGTTCACGGCCAGCGCCCGGGCGATCCCGATCCGCTGCGCCTGCCCGCCGGAGAACTGCGCCGGGTACCGCCGGCAGTGGTCCGGGTTCAGGCCGACCCGCTCCATCAGCTCCTGCGCGAACGCGGTCCGGTTCGGAGTCGGCGCGATGCCCTGGTACGTGAGCGGCGCGGTGATGATCCGCTCGACGGTGTACCGCGGGTTCAGCGACGAGAACGGGTCCTGGAACACCACCTGCACGTTGTTCCGGAACGTCGCGAGATCCTTGCCCTGGGCCCGGGTGACGTCCTGTCCGTCGAAGACGACCGTACCGCTCGTGGGTTCCAGCAGCCGGGCCGCGATCCGGGCCGTGGTGGACTTCCCGCTGCCGGACTCGCCGACGATGGCCAGCGTCTCACCGAGCTCGACCTCGAAGCTGACGTCGTCCACCGCGGTGAACGTCGACTTCCGGGCCCGCGCACCCTCGCCCCGGGTGACGAACTCCTTCGTCACGCCCTTCACTTCCAGCAATGTCATGACGCTACCTCGTCGTCGATTCGCGGTACGGCGTCCAGCAGCATCCGGGTGTACTCGTGCCGCGGATCCGAGAACACCTGCTCCGCCGTCCCGTACTCGACCGGATCACCCGACTGCATCACCAGTACTCGCTGGGCGATCGAGCTGATCACCGCGAGGTCGTGGGTGATGAACATCAGCCCGGTACCGGTCGTCGACTGCAGCTCGGCCAGCAACTCCAGGATCTGCGCCTGCACCGTCACGTCGAGCGCGGTGGTCGGCTCGTCGGCGATCAGCAACGACGGCGAGCAGCACAAGGCCATCGCGATCATGACCCGTTGCCGCTGGCCGCCGGAGAACTGGTGCGGGTAGTGGTCGACGCGGCGCGCCGGGTCGGGGATCCCTACTCGTTCCAGCGCCTCGATCGCGACCTGGCGGGCCGCCTGCCGCGATCCGCCGCGGTGCGTCCGGTACATCTCGGAGATCTGCAGACCCACGGTGTAGTACGGGTTCAGCGACGACAACGGATCCTGGAACACCATCGAGATCGCGTTGCCCCGTACGGATCTGAGCTCCCGGTCCGAACGGCCGAGCAGCTCCTGGCCGTCGAGCTTGACGCTGCCCGACGTCCGGGCGCCGCGCGGCAACAGGCCGAGGACGGCGAGCGCGGTCATCGACTTGCCCGATCCGGACTCGCCGACGATGCCGACGGTCTCGTCCCGCCCGACCGTGAACGACACGTTCTTCACCACGTCGGCCGGCCCACGGCTGGTCGGCAACGTGACTGTCAGATTGTCGACAATCAAAAGTTCGTCACTCATGCGGACACCACCCGGACCCGCGGATCGAGCGCGGTGTACAGCAGGTCCACGACAACGTTGCCGATGACAACGAAGAACGCGGCCAGCAGGGTCACCGCCATGATCACCGGCTGGTCGTTCTTGGCGATCGAATCGGCCGCCAGCTTGCCGATCCCGTTCAGCCCGAAAACGGTCTCGGTGATCAGCGCGCCGCCGAGCAGGCCGGCGAAGTCCATCCCGAAGATCGTCGTGATCGGCGTCAGCGCCGGGCGGAGCGCGTGCCGGCGCATGATCAGCGAGCTGCTCAGTCCCTTGGCGCGGGCTGTCCGGTAGTAGTTCTCCGACAACGTGTCGATCACATTGCTCCGGGTCAACCGCGCGTACAGACAGGCGTAGCCGACCGCGAGCACGACCCACGGCATCAGGTACGACTCGAACCAGACAACAGGATTGTCGACGAACGACACCGCCGACGGAAACGGCAGGACCTGCAACTTCACGACCAGGACGTACTGCAGCACGAGCGCGAGCACGTAGTTCGGCACGCTGACCCCGCCGAGTGCGAGCGCCATCGCGGACCGGTCCCACCAGGTCCCCTGCTTGACCGCGCTGATCAGCCCGCCGATCACACCGGCGAGCAGCCACAGTACGGCGGCACCGACGGCGACCGTGATGCTCACAGGCAGCCGCGCGGTGATCATGCTCCACACCGACTCGTTGGTCTGGAAGCTGTACCCGAGACACGGCGCCGAGCAGTGCACCGACCCGTAGTCGCGGCCGGCGAAGATGCCGCTGACGAACTCCCAGAACTGGGTCAGGATCGGCTGGTTCAGCCCGAGCACGTTCCGGATCGAGTCGATCCGTTCCGGCGTACAGGTCTTGCCGCAGATCATCACCGCCGGATCGGGCGACAGCTCGAAGAAGATCAGGTACGTGAACAGACAAACGGCCAGCAGGATCAGTACGACGCCACCGAACCGGCCGAGGACGTAGCGCGTCATGCGGCTTCTCCTTGGTCGATGAGCGTGCGGATCTTGTCGCCGAGCACGGTCAGCGAGAGCACGGTGAGGAACAGGAACGCGCCCGGGATCGCGAAGAACATCGGGTCCACCGAGTACCAGCTCACCGAACTCGAGATCATCTGGCCCCAGGACGCCGTCGGCGGCGAGACTCCGACGCCGAGGAACGACAGGCCCGCCTCGGTACCGATGTAGCCGGGGATCGCGAGCGTGGTCATCACCACGATCGAGCCGCGCAGGTTCGGCAGGATCTCGCGGAAAACCAGCTGGCTGTCCTTCGCCCCGGACGCCCGCGCCGCCTCGACGAACTCACGGTTCGCCAGCGTCATCGTCTGGCCGCGGATCACCCGCGCCAGGTACGGCCAGCCGAACGCGCTGATCACCACGACCAGCAGCACCGGCCGGTTCCCGGACGGCAGCGAGGACAGGATCGCGATCATGAAGATCAGCGCCGGGAACGCCATCAGGAAGTCCATCAACCGCGAGATCACCTGGTCGACCCAACCGCGGTAGAAGCCCGCCAGCATGCCGAGCACGACCCCGAGGATTCCGGTCAGCAGGGTTGCCGACAACGAGATCGTGATCGACACCCGCGCGCCGTACACGATCCGCGCGAACAGGTCGCGGCCGTTCTGCGGCTCGACACCGAACCAGTGCGAGCCGCTGATCCCGCCGAGCGCACCGTGCGGTACGCCGCCGAGGTCGGAGTTGATCGCGGCCGAGTCGAACTGGTACGGCCCCCAGCCGCTGAGCTTGGTGATCAGCGGCGCGGCGACCGCCATCAGCACCACGATCCCGAGGAACACGAGGCAGGCCAGCGCGCCTTTGTCCCGCGTGATCGTGGTGAGCAGCCGGCGACCAGAGGCGGGTGGTGCCGCAGTCGGCACCACCTCCTCGACCTCGACCAGGGTGGGGCTCGTGGTCACTTGCTCGCGTCCTTCAGGCCCACCGACACCAGGTCGATGCCGCCGGAGAACCCGTCGTGAAGGTAGGCGCCACCAATGTTGCTGCCGACAAGCATCAGGACCTTTTCGTACAGCAGCGGGACGATCGGCGCGAGCGCCATGATCTGCTTGTCAAGTTCGCCGTACGCCTTGTTCGCGGCGGTCACGTCGGCGAGCTTCGAGATCTCGTCGATCTTCGCGTTCACCCCCGGGTCGTTCAGCTGCGACAGGTTCGTGTTGCCCTTCGGGGTGATGTTGCGGCCGTCGAACAGCGGCGGCAGGAAGGTCGCGCCGGACGGCCAGTCCGGGCACCACCCGGTGATCGCGGCGTCGTGCTGCTGCGACGTCGTACCGATCACCTCGTAGTACGTCGCGGTGTCGATCGTGTTGATCTTGACGGTGATCTTCAGCGGCTCGAGCGCCTGCTGGATCGCGACCGCCATCGCCTGCATCTTCGGTTGCGCGCGGGTGTCGAGCGTCATCGTGAAGCCATTGGCGAAGCCCGCTTCGGTGAGCAGCTTACGAGCGCCGTCGGCGTCGCCCTTGTGGTCCGGGCTCGGGTACGGGTCGTAGTCCACCCGGCCGATCAGCGTCGGCGGCTGGATCGACGTCCCGAGCTCGGCGAGCGCCGAGCCGCCGTCGGCGTCCCGGACCGTCTGCTTGTTGACGGCGAGGTTGATCGCCTGCCGGACCTTGACGTCGTCGAGCGGCTTCTTGGTGGTGTTCAGCCCCAGGTAGGTCGTACAGCCGTTGATGCCGTTCATCGTGCGCTGCTTGAGCTGCGGCGTCTGGATCCGGGCGACGCTGGCGGCCTGGACGGTACCGGCGATCGCGTCGGCGTCCGTACCCTGGCCGGCGATCATCCGCTCGTCGATCGTCGCCGGGTCGAGCCCGAAGGTCCACTGGAACACGTCCGGGTTCGCGGTCCGGACGTCGTCGGTCTTCTTGTCCCACTTGTCGTTGCGGACCAGCTTGAGCGACGCGCCGGGCTTGTACTCGGCCAGCTTGTACGGGCCGGATGCGATCGGCTTGCTGTCCAGGGTGTTACCCGTGCCCTGACCCTTCGGAATCGGGGTGAAGGTGTTCTGCGCGACCACGCTGCCGAAGTCCGCGAACGGCTTCTTCAGGTGGAAGACGATCGTCTTCGCGTCCGGGGTCTGGATCGTCGGCAGATCGCCGGACTTGTACGGGCCCTGGTACGAGGCGGGCGCCTCGATCAGCTGCTTCGCATACGGCGAACCGATCCCGATCTCGGGGTCCCAGGCGCGTTCGACACCCCACTTCACGTCGGCGCTGGTGATCGGCGCGCCGGTCTCGAAGAACAGGCCGTCCTTCAGCGTGAACGTCCAGGTCTTGCCGCCGTCGGTCGGCTTGCCGGTGTCGGTGGCGAGGTCCGGGACGATCTTCGTACCGTCCGCGCCCGGCGCCGCGCCCTGGGTGGTCAGCGTTCGGTAGATCAGCCGGTAGAAGTTGTTCACGCCGCCGTCGAACCCGCGGGCCGGGTCGAGGTGCGAGAAGCCTGCGTTCGCCAGTACCTGCAGGGTGCCGCCCTTGACGGCCTTCGCGCCGGGACCGGCCGCTTCGCCCTTGGTGCCGGACGTTCCGCCGCCGCCACACGCGGTGAGTGCGAGGGCGGCTGTCGCCACCAACCCGACCAGTTTGGAGGTTCTCTTCATCAGTCTTCTCTTTCGGTTCGCAGCCACACACGCATGGCCAGGGGCTGACGGTTTCCCCACAGGAAGTACGGCACGAAGGTCGCCGGGACGTGCCGGGAGGCCTTTTCCTTGGGCGTTTCGGTGATCACCGGGTACAGCTCGCGCGCCGGCGGTGGGGCGACTCCCACAGTCGCGTCGAGTACGACATGCTCGCCGTCGACCCGTACCGCCGCCTTCGCGACGGCTGTCGGTGACAGGAGCAGGTCGTCCACCGGGGCTTCCACATCTTGTTGCTCTACGCAATAGACGACCGGGCCTCGGGCGACAGCGATCGCGTCCCGGGCCGCGTCCAGGTACGGATGGGCGCCGTGTGCTCTGGGGGCCATTGGCAACGTCAGCCGGATGACATCTCCAGCGACGAATGTCCTCCGAACGCGAACCCACCCGTCTTCCTCCAGCTGTGGGACAAGAGGTTCGGCGGTTTGGCCAGGTGTGGTGAGGGTTGGGGTCGTGGTCCAGGTTGGGATGCGGAGGGCGATTGTCTGTTCGGTCGGGGGTGCTTGGTTGATGGTGAGGGTGATGTCGCCGTCCCACGGGTAGTTGGTGGTTACGGTGAGGGACAGGTCCTCGGTGGATATGCGGGCGTTGGTGTAGATGCCGATGTGGAGGGTGTTGTCGCGGACCAGTGCGACGTGGTCCTGGAGTTCGGACATCCAGCGGATGATGTTGGGTGGGCAGCAGGGGCAGCCGAACCAGGAGCGGCGGAGGAGTTCGCCGCCGTCCTCGGCACCGGAACGCTGCTCGTGGTCGGGACGCCGCTGCAGCGGGTTGTCGTAGAAGAACGCCGTACCATCGGCCGAAAGCCCAACGGCGTAGGCGTTGTAGAGCACGGTCTCGTACACGTCGAGGTACTTCGCGGCACCCGTCGCGCGGAACATCCGCCAGGCCCACTGCATCGTCGCGATCGCCGCGCACGTCTCGGCGTACGCGCGCTCCGACGGCAGTTCGTACCGGTCACCGATCGCCTCGTCGGAGTGCCGGCTGCCCAGACCTCCGGTGAGGTACAGCTTGGTCGCGACCATGTCGTCCCACAGCCGCTCCAGCGCCACGAGCAGCGTCGGGTCGCCGGTCTCCAGGTGTACGTCGGCCGCCCCCGCCGCGAGGTACGCCATCCGTACGGCGTGCCCGGTGACGGACGGCAGCTCACGGAACGGCACGTGGTCCTGGAAGTACTCCCCCGGGAAGATCGTGTGCTTGAGCTTCCCCCGCCCGCGCCGGTCGACGAACAACCGCGCCTGGGTCAGGTAGTCCAGCTCGCCGGTTTCTCGATAAAGCTCGACCAGCGCCATCTCGACCTCGGGATGACCGTCGATCACCGCCTCGCCGTCCACGCCGTACTTCCGCACGACGAGGTCCGCGAACCGACGGGCGATCGTCAGCAATCTGCCGTCAGACAACTGCCGCTGGGCCGCGACCGCCGCCTGGATCAGATGACCGAGGTTGTACAACTCGTGCCCCCAGCCGAGGTCCGACCACGGCTGCTTCGGCTGGTCCGGGTCCTGGAAGTACGAGTTCAGGTACCCGTCGTCGGCCTGCGCCTCCTCGAGCAGTACGACGACCTCGTCGAAGAACTCGCGCGCCCCGGCCGGTGCATCCGCTCGCCCGACCTCGTACGCCAGCCCTTCCAGCGTCTTGTACAGGTCCGTGTCCAGGAACGGGTACCGCCCGCGGTACGCCCCGACCGACGGATCGCTCAGCCGCCGGAGGTTCTCCAGGTTCCCGGCCTTGCGCAGTTCCGCGATCGCGTGCGGGATCGTCGCCGCCCGGTTCCGCTCCTGCCACCCGCGCAGGAGTCCCCCGGTCAGCTCCACCTCTGTACCGTGTGACATTGCACAGACCTTAAGTGCAATGTCACACCTTGCCAAGAGATTCCGTCAGACGTTTACAAGCCGGACACAACCACCGCTCCCAATCCGGTCTTCTGCCGGATGGCTGTTCGCGGCGGGGTGATGACGTGCAAGCTCGACAGGTAGTGCACCGGCGAGACGGTGTACGCGCGGACACGTTCACGCTCAGGTGCACTACCCGTCCACGCGACACATCCTGTCGAGCTTGCACATCAGAGGCGGGGGTCGATCGGTTCGGATTCGAGGGCCAGGACGGCGAAGACGCATTCGTGGATGCGCCACAGTGGTTCGCCGCGGGCGGCGCGAGCCAGGGACTCGAGGCCGAGGGCGTACTCGCGGAGGGCGAGCGACCGTTTGTGGCCGAGGTTGCGGTCCCGCAGGCGGGTGAAGTTGGCGGGCTCGGTGTAGTCGGGGCCGTAGATGAGCCGCAGGTACTCCTGCCCGCGCACCTTCAGCCCCGGCTGGGCGAGACCCTTCGCCGTCCGCGTGAGGTTGGCGGCCGGCTTGACGACCATCCCCTCTCCCCCGGCACCGGTCAGTTCCTCCCACCACGCGATGCCGGCGTCCCAGTCGTCCGCGCCGACCCACAGGCGGCGCGTCGGCGTGATCAGTTCCGGGCCTTCGGCAACCATCCGGTCCGCGATCGCGAGGTGCCAGGCGTGCGGCTGCTCCTCGTACGTCGCGCCTTCGGACGCGAGCACCTGGAACGGCGCCAGCCGCACGCCGTCGAGCCCGTCCGTCGGCCAGCAGTACCGCCGGTACGCCTCGGTGAACCGCTCCGCGTTCGCAGCCCGCCGCTCCATCGACTCCAGCAGCCCACCAACCTCCAACCCGCTGTCGCGAGCAGCCCGTAGCGCAGCGGTTGCAGCGGGCAACGAAGTACGCGCGGCCGCGCCGACGGCGGCGTACTGGTTCCGAAGCAGGTCCTCGGCCTTCGCGCTCCACGGGAGCAGCTCGGCGTCGAACAGGATCCACGACGTGTCCAGCTCGGCGAACAACCCGGCCTGCTCGGCGACGGAACGCAGGCGCAGCAACAGCTCGTCGGTCAGTTCCGGACCGAAGAACGAACGCCCGGTGCGGGTGTGGATCGCGCCGCGTCCGCCCAGGCCGAACCGCTTCTCCGCCACGTCGTCGTCCCGGGTCAGCAGTACGACGGCCCGCGAACCCATGTGCTTCTCCTCGCACACGAGTTCGGTCACGCCCTGCCCGCGGTACGTCTCGAACGCCTGCCGCGGGTGCTCCAGCAGCCCCGGCTCCGGCGACGTCGCGACCGGGCTCATCGTCGGGGGCAGGTACAGCAGGTACCGCGGATCGATCGCGAACCGGCTCATCACCTCCAGCGCCGCGCCGGCCTGCTCGGCGCGGACGCTGAGCCGCCCGTGCGTAGCGGTCTCGATCACCCGCCGGCCGGTCACGTCGGTGAGTTCGAGTACGTCGGGTTCGCGCGCCGGTGCGGTTGCCACGTGCAACGGTTTCGCGGGCGGGTAGTACTCCTCGGCGGCCGGTACGGAGACCAGCTCCCGCTCCGGATAGCGCAGCGCGGTCAGCGATCCGCCGAACACGCACCCGGTGTCGAGGCAGATCGTGTTGTTGATCCACTCCGGCTCCGGCGTCGGCGTGTGGCCGTAGACGACGGTCGCGCGGCCGCGGTAGTCGTTCGCCCACGGGTAGCGCACCGGCAGCCCGAACTCGTCGGTCTCGCCCGTCGTCTCGCCGTACAGGCAGAACGAGCGGACGCGTCCGGACGTACGGCCGAGCATCCGCTCGACCAGCCCCGCGTGCGAGACGACCAGGTTCCCGCCGTCGAAGACGTAGTGCGAGATCAGACCGTCGATGAAGGTGGCGACCTGGTCGCGGAACTCTTCCGGCTCGCCGGCGAGTTGCTCCAGCGTCGTTTCCAGGCCGTGGCTGATCTTCACGTTCTTGCCGCGGAGCGCGCGGAGCAGCTTGTCCTCGTGGTTCCCCGGCACGCAGTACGCGTTGCCGTCAGCAACCATTCCCATGACGAGGCGGAGTACGCCGGGGCTGTCCGGACCACGGTCCACCAGGTCGCCGACGAAGACCGCGCGACGGCCGGGCTGCATGGCGTGGGCAGCGTTGACAGGACGACCGAGGTCGTCACGCGTCAGGGTGTAGCCGAGGTCGGTGAGCAGGCGCTCGAGTTCCGGGCGGCAGCCGTGGACGTCGCCGATGATGTCGAACGGTCCGGTCTGGTCGGTGAGGTCGTTGTAGAGCCGGGTACGTTCGATGCTGACGGCATCGATCTCGTCGACGGTGTCGAGGACGTGGACGGTGCGGAAGCCTTCGCGTTTGAGGCTGCGCAGGCCGCGCTTGAGTTGCGAGCGCTGCCGGACCACCACCTTGCTGCCGAACTGGCGGTCGGCGCGCTGCTCGTTCCGCTCGACACACACCCGCTCCGGCGGATCGAGGACGATCGCGACCGGGAGTACGTCGTACTCCCGCGCCAGGTTGACGAGTTCCTTGCGGGCCTCCGGCTGGACGTTCGTCGCGTCGATGACGGTCAGCCGTCCGGCGGCGAGGCGTTTCCCGGCGATGAAGTTGAGTACTTCGAAGGCGTCCTTCGTGGCGGCCTGGTCGTTCTCGTCGTCCGACACCAGCCCCCGGCAGAAGTCGCTCGAGATCACCTCGGTAGGCAGGAAGTGCTTCCGCGCGAACGTCGACTTCCCGGACCCGCTCGCACCGACGAGCACCACCAGACAGAGCTTCGGAATCTGCATCAGTTCGCCTCCTCCCGACGGAACAGAGCGAGCTGGGTCGGCGGACCCACCTCTGGGTCGTCGGAACCCACGGGGCGGAAGTCGACCTGGTAGCCGTAGCGGTCTGCGGTCTGGGTTGACCAGGTGCGGAATTCCTCCCGGGTCCACTCGAAGCGGTGGTCGGGGTGGCGGTAGTTGCCGGCGGGGAGGGTCGGGAAACGGATGTTGTACTCGCTGTTCGGGGTGGTCATCACGACCGCGGCCGGGCGGGCGGCGCGGAAGACGGAGTCGGCCAGGGCGGGCAGGCGGGGTGGGTCGACGTGTTCGACGACCTCCATCAGTACGACGGCGTCGAGGCCGGCGAGGCGCTCATCGGCGTACGTCACCGAAGACTGGAGGAATGACAGGCGCTCGCGCTGGCGGTCCGGGAGGTCGTCGTAGTGCAGGCGGCGTTTCGCGGAGATCAGGGCGCGGGCGGACACGTCGGTCGCGATCAGCTCACCGATCATCGGGTCCTTCAGGAGTTCGCCGACCAGCGCGCCCTCGCCACAGCCGAGGTCCGCGATCCGGCGCGCGCCGAGTTCCCGCAGTACGCCGGCCACCGTCGTACGCCGCTCGACCGCGAGCGACACCGTCGGCTCCGCCGCGAACGCGACCCCGTCCTCCTCGGACGACTCGTCCGGGAGCGCGATGCCGTCGGCCTCGGCCAGCCGTTCCAGGGCGGCGTCGGCCAGGTACCGCCGGTGCGCGAGGTAGCGCCGCGAGATCAGGTCCTTGTCCGGGTGCGCCGCCAGCCAGCCCTCGCCGGCGCGGACCAGCTTGTCGACCTCGTCCGACCCGACCCAGTAGTGCTTCGCGTCGTCGAGCACGGGCAGCATCACGTACAGGTGTTTGAGTGCGTCCGCGAGCCGCAGTACGCCGCTCAGCCGCAGGTCGACGTACCGCGAATCGCCCCACGCCGGCACCTCCGGGTCGAGCGGTACCGGGCGGGCGTCGACGGCCCACCCGAGCGGCCCGAACAGCCGCTCCGCGAGCTCGGTACCGCCGTTGCAGGGCAGCGCCGGTACGTGCACATTGAGCGGGATCGCCCGCGCGGCGAGCTCCGGGCGGGCGTCGCAGCGGCCGTTCATCGCCGTACGGAACAGCTTTCCGAGAGCGACTGCGAGCAGGCTGGACGCGGCGTACGGGCGGTCGTTCACGTACTGCCCGAGCGTGAACCCCTCGGCGGCCTTGCCGCGGCCGGCCCGGACCAGACCGATCGGGTCGATCTCCAGCAGCACGGCCGCCGTACAGCGCTCGGCCGTGGCCTCCGGGTAGAACACATGGGCCGAACCACCGGTCACGTCGATCGCCTGCGGTCGCTCCGGGTTCTTGTGCAACAGGAACCCGAAATCACTCGCGGGAGCGCCTACTCCGGACAGGTCGGTACCAAGCGTCAGGAACACCTGAGGTATTCGATCACGTGTCGCGGATCGAGACACGCGGATTAGGGTCTGGCGCGTTCGGGCAGATTGGTTCTAGCTTGAGAACAGAAGAAGAGTCGCTACGGGCCGTTCTTCCCCGCTGACATTCTGTACACGTCCCCGGTTTGTGGCGAAGGTCTACCCACGCCACAACTACGGGGAAAGGATCATGGCAGCTCTTTCACGCACCCAGGGGTACCGCCGGTGAAACCCCAGACGTTCGAACTCGTTCGCTACACCGACATCAGCGGAGTCTCCGGGACCGGAGTCGTCGCCGAAGGCTGTGTCTTCACCGACGGCTCGGTCGCGCTCCGCTGGCACGGCGCCAACCCCTCCACGGCCGTCTGGCCGGACCTGGACTCGATCCTCGCCGTCCACGGCCACCGCGGTGCGACCGTCGTGCGCTGGCTGGACGTCTCCGAGATGGAACCCGTCCCAGGCACCGACCTGCTGCCCGGCGAGCTGACCCACATCCTCGCCACCGGCCGGCGCACCCACACCCCAGCCGCCGCCTCGGCCTGACTGACGTACGTACCTCGCGGCTGGCTGCCCTTACGGGGTGAGGCCGGTCAGCGCGAAGAACTCGGCGCGGGAACTGGGGTTGTTGCGAAGGGTGCCGTGGAGCGCGGATGTGACCGTCTTCGAACCGGTCGCGCGGACGCCGCGCAACGACATGCACTGGTGCTCGGCCTCGATCACGACGCCGACGCCCTTCGGCGCCAGGTGATCCTGCAGCCAGTCAGCGACCTGCTTGGTCAGCCGCTCCTGCACCTGGAAGTCGCGCGCGAACAGTTCCACCACGCGGGCCAGCTTCGACAGCCCGAGGATCCGGTCGCCGGGCAGGTACCCGACGTGGGCGACGCCCTGGAACGGCAGCAGGTGGTGCTCGCAGAGCGACTGCACCGGGATGTCCTTGGCCAGGACGAGTTCGTCGTACCCCTCGTCGTTCGGGAACGTGGTCAGCTCGAACTCCCGCGGGGTGAGCATCTCCGCGTACGCGTTCGCGACCCGGCGCGGGGTGTCCGCGAGGTGAGCGCTGTGCGGATCCCGCCCGAGCGCGGTCAGCAGGTCCGCGACCGCACGCTGCGCCGCCGGCAGGTCGATCTGCTCCCGGCGGGCGACGATATGGAGGGGGACGGACTCGAGGTCGGCCGAGATCGCCATGCGCTACTCCCTGAGGTCTCAACGAACTGACATCATACTGTTTGACCAACCGAAGTTGTCGATAGAATCATCCCGTGGACAGCTCCTGGGACGCCTCGGTTCAGGCAGTCGCGGTACTGGAGGAGCCGACGCGGCGCCGGCTCTACGAGTACGTCGCGGGCCAGGCCGAGCCGGTCAGCCGGGACGATGCCGCGGCCGCGCTCGGGATTCCGCGGACGACGGCCGCGTTCCACCTGGACCGGCTGACCGGCGAGGGTCTGCTCGACACCTGCTACGAGCGCCGGACCGGCCGCACCGGACCTGGCGCGGGGCGGCCTGCCAAGCTGTACCACCGCTCCGACCGCGAGATAGAAATCACCCTCCCCGAACGCCAGTACGCCATCGCGGGCCACCTCCTCGCCGCAGCCATCCAAGACGCCGAAACCACGAACCTCACGCCCCGAGAAGCGGTCAACCGCAGAGCGCAGGAGTACGGCGAAACGCTCGCTCACACAGCGCAAGCCCGTGGAGAGCAACTGGAACAGATCCTGGAGGCGCACGGGTTCGAGCCTCGGGCAGGTGGGGACGGGATTGTGTTGGGGAACTGTCCGTTCCGGCGGTTGGCGAAGGAGCATCCGCAGCTGGTGTGCGGAATGAACCTGCACCTGGTCGCCGGGTTGCTCGCGGGTCTCGGCGCCTCGTTCCAGGCCGAGCTCGGCCCGAACTCCGGCAACTGCTGCGTTCGCATCACCCGCACCAGCGGAGCTCCAGCACTCACCAGCCCGACCGGCGAGGCGCTGCCGGCCGACGGCTGAGCCGGCCGCACGCCGCCGCACGCCGCCGCGGAGCCCGCGGCGGGGCGTTGGTGAGTGGTGGGGGTTCGGCTCGGTAGGCTCGGCGCGTGGCGAAGGGTAAGCAAGGGCAGGGGACGCCGGCGACGGTTGCGTTGACGAAGGCGAAGGTCGAGTTCACGACGCATGCGTACGAGCACGACCCGGCCGCGAAGTCGTACGGGCTGGAGGCGGCGGAGGTGCTCGGGCTCGCGCCGGAGCAGGTGTTCAAGACGTTGCTCGTCGAGGTGGACGGGAAGCTGACGGTCGGCGTCGTACCGGTCGACAAGCAGCTCGACCTGAAGGCGATCGCGGCCGCGGCCGGCGGGAAGAAGGCGGTGATGGCCGACCCGGCCGCCGCCGAGCGCAGCACCGGGTACGTCGTCGGCGGCATCAGCCCGATCGGCCAGAAGCGCCCGCTCCCGACGGTCGTCGACAGCACCGCCACCAGCCACCCGACCGTCTACGTGTCGGGCGGCCGGCGTGGTCTCGACATCGGCCTGTCCCCCGCTGACCTGATCAGCGTGACGAAGGCCCGCACCGCAGCCATCGCCCGCTGACCAGCCGGCCGTCGCGCGCTCACCAGCCGGCCGCCGCCCGGCTGATCAGTCGGCCGTTGCCCGGCTGATCAGTCGGCCGTTGCCTCGTCCGGGATCTCCTCGGCGCCGGTGATGAACGACACGACGTCGCTCATCGAGACCTTCTTCGGATCGACGACCCCCGTCCGCCGGCCGAGCCGGTGTACGTGGACGCGATCGGACACCTCGAACACCGCCGGCATGTCGTGCGAGATCAGGACGACCGGCAGGCCGCGATTACTGATCCGCTTGATCAGTTCGAGCACGTGCGCGGTCTCCCGTACGCCCAACGCCGCCGTGGGCTCGTCCATGATCACCACCTTGCTGCCGAACATCGCCGCCCGCGCCACCGCGACCGCCTGCCGCTGACCACCCGACAGGCTCTCGACCGGCTGGGTGATGTCCTGGATGGTCGCGATGCCGAGTGCGTCGAGCTGGTTCCGCGCCTCGACCCGCATGGCTTTGCGGTCCAGCATCCGCAGCTTGCCGAGCAGTCCTTCGCGGCGGATCTCCCGGCCGAGGAACAGGTTGGTCGTGATGTCCAGCGCGGGTGCCACCGCGAGGGTCTGGTACACCGTCTCGATCCCGCTGCGCCGCGCGTCCAGCGGCGAACGGAACTGCACCGGGTGCCCGTCGAGCTCGATCGTTCCGGCGTCCGGCTGCAGGGCGCCGGTGAGTGCCTTGATCAGGCTGGACTTGCCGGCGCCGTTGTCACCGACGATCGCCAGCACCTCACCCGGGTACAGGTCGAAGTCGGCACCGTTGATCGCCGTCACGTGGCCGTACCGCTTGACCAGGCCGCGGGCGCTCAGCATCGCCGTCCGTACGGCGGTCTCGGTGGTCATGAGCTCCTCCTCCGGGTCGCCTGGTCGAACGCCACGGCGCCGATCACCAGCACACCGGTGGCCAGGTTCTGGTAGTTCGAGTCGATCCCCATCTGGGTCAGACCGCTGCGCAGTACGGCGACGATCAGCGCACCGACGATCGTGCCGACGACACCGCCACGCCCGCCGAACAGGCTCGTGCCGCCGATCACCACCGCGGTGATGCTGTCCAGGTTGCCGGTCTGGTACGCGTTCGGGTCGGCGGTCGGCGTCCGGCCGAGCGCCATCCAGGCAGCGAACCCGTAGATGATGCCGGCCACGGCGTACACGCTCACCAGGGTGCGGTCGATGTGGATACCGGTCAGCCGGGCCGCCTCCGGTTCGTTGCCGACGGCATAGACATGCCGGCCCCAGCCGGTCTTCGCCAGTACGAACCACGTGGCGGCGAACAGCACCGCGGCGAGCACCATGCCCATCGTGAACTGGACCCGGCCGAACAGGTACAGCGACGTACCGAGCCAGGTCAGCAGCCCGTCCGGTACCGGCCAGGTGGTGCCCTTGCTGTACAGGTTCGTCACCGCGGTCATCACCGCGAGCATCCCCAGCGTGACGATGAAGGGCGGCAGCTTGATCCGGCTCACCAGGAGACCGGACAGCGTCGCCACCACCGCGCACGCCACGATCGAGACGACCAGCGCGATCGGGCTGGGCAGATGCCCGGTGACGAGCCGGGTCATCAGCAGCGTGCCGAAGACGGCGATCGCGGCGTTGGCCAGGTCGATGCCGCTGGTCAGGATCACCAGGGTCTGGCCCAGCGCGAGCGTGCCGACGACGATCGACTGCTGGACGATGAACGAGAAGTTGTCGATGCTCGCGAACGTACTCGTCGCCAGCGAGAAGAAGACGATCGCGACGAGCAGTGCGGCGGTCGGGCCGAGCACCGGGTTGCGGGCGAACAACGCCCGGACCGCATCGCCGCGGCTGCCGGTGTCAACAGTGGTTGTTGCCGTGGACATCGATCGTCACCCCCAGCAGTTCTGCGCGCCCCAGGTGGTGTCCTTGGACGCCATCCCCGCGACGGGCTTGTCGGTGATCAAGGTGGCACCGGTGTCGATGAAGCCGGACGGCTTCTTGCCGGTCTTGGCGTAGTCGAAGACCGCGTTCACGCCGTCCTCGGCCATCTTCTTCGGGAACTGCATCACCGTGCCCACGAACAGGCCGTTCTTCACGTCCTGCACGCCCTGGCAGCCACCGTCGATGGCGCCGACGAGCACCTTGCCGGTCAGGCCCTTCTCCTTCAGCGCCTGGTACGCGCCCC
Source organism: Kribbella sp. NPDC004536 (assembly GCF_042873835.1). NCBI lineage: Bacteria > Bacillati > Actinomycetota > Actinomycetes > Propionibacteriales > Kribbellaceae > Kribbella > Kribbella sp. NPDC004536. Next base: position 377,641 of record NZ_JBIALY010000005.1, read on the forward strand.
GGGCCGCGGGCTCGTTGATGTTGTAGACCGCGTTGACCTGACCGCCGACACGCTGCAGCAGGTTCTCCATCGCGGCCTGGGCCTTGGTCTGGTCGCCCTGGGTGAGTGCGGTGCCGATGATGTCGGGGGTGTTCAGCGGCAGGCCCATGCCCTCGAGGAACCCGTTGTGCCGCTGGATGCCGACGCTGGCGCTCGGGTCGAGGTCCATCATCACCAGCTGCGGCTTGGTGCTGCCGAGCCGGGCCTTGACGTACTGGCCGATCAGCTTGCCGGCGGTCTCGTTGTTGGTCGCGTACGTCGCGGCCACCGCGTCCGCGGGCGTGGTCTGGGTGTCCAGCGCGATCACCACGACGCCCTTGTCCTGCGCCTGCTTGATCGCACCCAGCACCCCGGCCGAGTTGCTCGGCGTGATCAGGATGCCCTTGACGCCCTGCTGGACGAGGTTCTCGATCGCGGTCACCTGGCCCTCGTTGTCACCGTCGAACTTGCCGGCCAGCGCGATCAGCGAGCCGCCCTTGGCCTCGGCCGCGGCCTTCGCCGACTCCCGCAGCTTGACGAAGTACGGGTTGGTCTCGGTCTTGGTCACGAGCCCGACCTTGACCGGTCCGGAGCCGCCCGAGTCCGACCCGGGACCTGACTTCTTCGTCGTCGTACAGGCGCTGAGCGCCATTGCGCCGGCGCATGCGAGCACAGCCACGGCGGCGGTCGATCGCCGGAATCCGGTGAACTTCATCGGAGCACCTCCTGGTTTCCTGAACTGTTTGCGCGACCGGTACCCGGCCGAGCGGTGCAGCCAAGCTAGAACCGCTCAGATGAGCACGGAATGATTTGCGCAAAAGATTGCGGAGTTGTTTCCCGGCAGCGACGATTCCGACATGGCCGGTCCACGTCGCGGTGCTCGGCTGGTCGACGTGGCCAAGCTGGCGGAGGTGTCGATCAGCACCGTCTCCCATGTCCTGAACGGCACCCGGTACGTCGCGCCGGACACCCGGGAGCGGGTCCGGCACGCGCTCGAGGCGCTCGACTACGCGCCGCCGGGGCCGCTGGTGCCGAAGCGGTCGGGGCGCGCCCTCGGGCTGGCCATCACCGGAGCGTCGAACCCGTACTTCGGGGACCTGATCGCCGGCGTCGAGTCGGAGGCCAGCCGGGCCGGGTTCGCGCTGCTGCTCTGCGACACCCACGACGACACCCAACTCGAGGCCAAGGCGGTCGCCACGTTGCTCGCGCACCACGTCGAGGCCGTGATCATCGCACCGACCCCGGGCTGGACGGAGACAACGTTGCCTGTGTTGCGCAAGCACAACACACCGTTCGTACTCGTCGACCGGATGAGCGACGTCCGCGCCGACCAGGTCGGTACCGAGAACGAGTCGGTGGCCGCTGCCCTGGTGGAACACCTGATCGAGGTCGGCCATCGCCGGATCGGCATGCTCGCGGGTCTCGCGGGCCTGTCCACCACGGACGAGCGACGACGCGGGTACCAGCGAGCGCACGAGGCGGCCGGGATCGCTGTCGACCCGGGGCTGATCGTCGATGCCCACTCGACAGTCAGCGGTGGCCGGGCCGGAGTGATCTCGCTGCTGCACCAGCCGGATCCGCCGACCGCGATCTTCGGTGCCAACAACGCGATGACGATCGGAGCGCTGCTCGCGCTCAAGGAGACCCGGCGGCGGATCCCCGAGGACGTCGCACTGGTGACGTTCGACGACTTCGAGTGGGCCAGCGCCATGTCGCCCGCCCTCACCGCGGCCGCACAGCCGTTCCACGCGATGGGGGCGCGGGCCGTGCAGTTGCTGCTGCGACGGCTGGCGGACCCGTTCGCACCCCGCCGGATCGAACGGCTGCCGGCCGAGATCGAGCACCGGGAGAGCTGCGGCTGCCGGGTCGCGTCGCGAACGGTCACCGATCCCGGGGCGCAGGTGTCCGGATGACGCTGCGCACGACGCCGCGGTACGACGGCGCCGCCGCTCTGTCGCGTGCGGTCGTACTCCTGCAGCAGCCGCAGCGTTCGATCCTCGGGATCGCCGGATCGCCCGGTGCGGGCAAGTCGACGTACGCCGAACGACTCGTCCGGGAGCTGAAGGCCTTGGGTCATCCGGTGGCGCTGGTGCCGATGGACGGGTTCCACCTCGCGCAGACCGCGCTGACCGAACTCGGCCTGACGGCGGTCAAGGGGGCGCCGGAGACCTTTGACGTCGACGGGTACGCGGCCCTGCTGCGGCGGCTACGGCAGCGGTCCGGACGGACCGTCTGGGTACCGCGGTTCGACCGGGACCTCGAGGAGCCGATCGCCGCGGGTCTGGCGGTGCCGGACGAGACTCGGCTGGTCGTGACCGAAGGCAACTACCTGCTGCTCGATCAGGGGCCTTGGGCAACTGTTCGGCCGCTGCTCGACGAGTGCTGGTTCCTCGAACTGGACCCGGCGGTGCGCCGGCACCGACTCACCGCGCGGCACGTCCGGCACGGCCGTACCGAGGACGAGGCGCGAGCGCGGACCGCGGGCAGCGACGAGGCGAACGCACGCCTGATCGACGCCACCCGGGTCCACGCCGACGCCTTCCTGTCGGCCTGACCGGGACGCATTGCCGGCCCGACCGCCGGGCCGGTGCCTTGATGCGGCCTGAGCGTCAGCCGGTGATGGTTGGTTTGCCGGTTTCGAGGTGGCCGGAGAGGCGGCGGCGGTAGGTGGTGTCATCGGGGGTGGTGACCTCGACGTCGTACCAGCCCTGGTCGGTCGGCCAGAAGAGCGGGCAGGACTGCTTGCCGCGGAGTTCCAGCGTGGTGGTCTTGCTGATGTAGCCGCGGGCCTTCAGCTTGACCGTCAGCTGTTTGCGGGTCGTGTTGACCAGGTGGAGTTGCAGGGCGCCGGCTCGGTTCTCGATCCGTACGTCGAGGCCGGCTGCTTCGCCGGTGGACGAACCGGCTACTTCCACCCAAAAGCGGTTCGGTCCTTGGACTGCGAGTTCGAACGGGCCGTTCACCGGGATCTCGACCAGGGCCGGGGTGTCGCCCGGCGTGCGGTCGGCCGCCGAGTGGTGGACGTCCAGGTGGGCCGGCGCGGGGAGTTCGCCGCCGTACGGGTAGATGGTGAAGTGCGCCGACTGGGCGCCGTGGTTGCTGAGGGCAAGCATGAGCTTGCCGTCGGCCACGGATCCCGAAACCGACGGCCCGTAAGGGAGTGCGCGGGCCGGGCGGCGGCCGGTCTCCTGCAGCGGCAGCGCCTGGTCGGCCGGCGGGTTCGGGTGCCAGCGGTTGATCGGGGCCGGGACCGGGCCGGGCTTGTCGACCGACGGCTGCCGGTAGCTGCGGTCGAAGTCGAACGCCGACGTCAGGTCACCGCACGCCGTCCGGCGCCAGGTGCTGATGTTCGGTTCCCCTACTCCGGTCCACAGCTCGAGGAACCGCAGCACCGACGTGTGGTCGAAGACCTGCGAGTTCACGTGACCGCCGACTGTCCACGGGGACACGACCGTCATCGGGACTCGCGGGCCTAGGCCGATCGGCTTCCCGGCGTACCAGTCGTCGCCGTCGCCCGAGCTGGGTTGCGGCGCGACCGGCGGCGGGACGTGGTCGAAGTACCCGTCGTTCTCGTCGAAGTTCACGAACAGCACGGTCTTCGACCAGGTCTCCGGGTCGGACGCGATCGCGTCGAGGACGTCGTAGATCAGGTTCGCGCTGCCGACCGGGGTGGACGAGCCGGGGTGCTCGGAGTCGACCGCGGACGGAACCAGCCAGCTCACCTTCGGCAGCGTGCCGGCCTTGATGTCGGCGCGCAGCCGCGGCACGAGCGACTCCGGCTCGGAGCGGTACATCGCCTTGCGGAACAGCTTCTGGTCCGCGGGGGAAAGCTTCCCGACCGCCGCGTCGAGCTGCTGCAGCGCGACGGTCCGTTCGGCGTCGGACTTCGCGAACAGCTTGTCGTAGAACTCTTCGGTGGTCCGGTACCCGCCAGGGACGTTGGCGAGGATCCGGTGGCCGATGTCCTTGAACGTCTTGAAGTACTCGACGGCGTTGTCGGTGAAGTTGTCCCACTCCTGGTAGATCTGCCAGGAGACGCCGGCCTGCTCCAGCCGTTCCGGGTACGCCGTCCAGTCGTAGCCCTTGTGGTCGTACGAGTACGCCGCGTTCGTCACCGCGCGCTGCGTCGTACCGGGCTCGTAGCCGACGGTTCCGGACCACAGGTAGTTGCGGTTCGGGTTGGTGGAGCCGTTGACCGAGCAGTGGTACGCGTCGCAGATCGTGAACGTCTCGGCGAGCTCGTACTGCAGCGGGATGTCGCGGCGCTCGTAGTGCGTCATCGTGGCGGCGGTCTTCGCCTGTACCCAGTCGTCGTTCCAGCCACCGGCCCACGCTTGCGTGGCGTCGCCGAAACCGTGCGCCAGCGCACCGAGGTACTGGATGTCGTCGGGGTTGCGACCCTCGGCCGCAGCGGCCTTGCGGAGCGAGAACGGCAGCACCTCGCCACCACCGGACTTCGGTTGGTGGAAGACGCTCTTGCCGTTGCGCAGCCGGAGCGGCTGGCGGTCGCCGTACCCGCGTACGCCGCGCAGCGTCCCGAAGTAGTGGTCGAACGAGCGGTTCTCCTGCATCAGCACGATCACGTGCTCGATCGCGCGCAGACCACCACGCCTCACAGGTTGCGCCATCGCGGTGTGCAGTGACGGCGGAAGCAGCGAGACCGCTGCCCCGCCCGCCACCGAACCGAGCACCAAGCGCCGGGAGATCTCAGTCATGGTCCGGACCTTAAAAGCGTCCTTTGACGGCCGAGAGACCTCCAGGTGAACAGCTAGCCGCGACGGGCGATTGCTGCGTTCCGGAGCTTCTCGAGTGTTTCTACGGTTGTTTCCCAGCCCATGCAGGCGTCGGTGATCGACTGGCCGTAGGTCAGGTCCCGGGTCGGGTCGAGGTCCTGGCGGCCCTCCTGCAGGAACGACTCCAGCATCACGCCGACGATCGCGCGGTTCCCGGCCGCGACCTGCGCGCCGATCTCCCCTGCCACGACCGGCTGCCGCTTGTGGTCCTTGCGGCTGTTGCCGTGGCTCGCGTCGACGACGACCCGCTCGGCCAGGCCGCCCTTGCGGAGCAGCTCGACCGCGCCGGCGACCGAGTCCGCGTCGTAGTTCGGCCCGCTGTCGGAGCCACGCAGGACGAGATGGCAGTCCGGGTTGCCGCGGGTGTGCAGGATCGCCGGGGCGCCGTCGTGGTCGATACCGGTGAAGACGTGCGGTACGGCGGCTGCCTTGATCGCGTCGACCGCGGTCGCGATCGAGCCGTCGGGGCGGTTCTTCATCCCGATCGGCATCGACAGGCCGGACGACAGCTGGCGGTGTACCTGGCTCTCGACGGTCCGGGCGCCGATCGCGCCCCAGCCGACGGTGTCGGCGATGTACTGCGGGGTGATCGGGTCGAGGAACTCGCAGCCGACCGGCAGGCCGAGCCCGGTCACCTGGACGAGCAGTTGCCGGGCGATCCGCAGCCCGCGGTTCACGTCGCCGGAACCGTCCAGACCGGGGTCGTTGATCAGGCCCTTCCAGCCGAGCGTGGAACGCGGCTTCTCGAAGTACACCCGCATCACCACCAGCAGGCCGTCGGAGAGCCGCTCGGCGACCGGCGCGAGGCGTTCGGCGTACTCGAGGGCGGCGTCGGCGTCGTGCACCGAACAGGGGCCGACGACAACCATCAGCCGGTCGTCGGCGCCGTTCAGTACGTCGGCCACCGCCTGCCGGCCGGACGCGACCGTACCAGCGAGCTCGTCACCGAGCGGGAACTCGTCGTGCAGCGCCTGCGGCGTCACCAACGGGACGGTCTTCTCGATCCGGCGGTCGACGACGCGACTCTGTTCGCTCGGTTTCGGGAGGGTGTTCATGGGTGGGGACCTTTCCGCCGGTCCGCTCGCGTTGCAGCGCAGGCAGCCGGCTGTGGATACGAGAAAAGGCAAGGACGATGTCCTTGCCTTCGGGCCGGCTCTGGTGTCTGCGGGTGGGCGTCAGCGATCGGCTGAGTCGCCCGGCACCAAGGCCGGCCACTCAAAAAATCGCCAATAGCAACGCTTCACGGGAACGACCATAGCACCCGCGGCCAGGACCCACCGACCAGTAACCATCCGGTGCCGGCTTCGTTGACTGCTGCAAGACGGGTCGAGACATCGGGGAGTTGCTGACAGGTGGTGAGGCCGCGGACCTTCGAGCTGGTTCGGTACCGGGATCCCAGTGGTGTGTCGGGGACAGGCGTGGTGGCGGAAGGGTGTGAGTTCACCGACGGTTCGGTGGCCCTGCGCTGGCGCGGTGACAATCCGGCGACGGCCGTCTGGCCGAACGTCGAGTCCATCCTGGCCGTGCACGGGCACCAGGGGGCGACCGAGATCCGCTGGACCGACGCACCGAGGGCTCCGGGCAACCTGTTCGAGGAACTCCACCAGATCCGGTCCGTGACCTCCGCCAGCGATCCGCTCTCGCCGCCGCCCGGCCACCCACGTGGATGGGCAGGGGCACGACATCTGAGGTAGAACGTGCCCGTGATCCAGATCCACAGAGGGCAACGCCGATGCCCGTGACGCAGATCTACCTGGTCCGGCACGGTGAGCCGGACTACGAACCGATCGACTCCCGCGGTCTGCCGGGACCGGCGGCCGACTCCGCCCCACTCAGTGCCGTCGGCATGAAACAGGCCGAGGAACTCGCGGACCTGCTCGGCGGTATCCGCGCGACCTACCTGGTCAGCTCGCCGTACACCCGCGCGCTGCACAGCGCCGCCATCGTCGGCCACCGGCTCGCGCTCGGCGTCAAGGTCGACCACGACCTGCGCGACTGGTCGCCGGACCACACCGGCCTGTGGCGCGGGGTCGCCGACGTGCGCGCCGCACAGGCCGAGTTCGAGGCGTACGACGGTGAGTGGCCGGACGGGATCCAACGCGCCTGGGAACCGTTGTCACGGGTCCGGGAGCGCGCCCTCGCGGCCCTCGCACGGCACACCGCGAGCACCGACGGACCGGTCCTCGCGATCACGCACGCGACCGTCATCCGGGCCCTGACCGGCGAGCGGAACACCGCGCACGGCGCGCACGAGTACTACCGGTACGACCCCTCGGCAACAAGCTGATCGGGGCCCTGAGCAAGGGCTTTAAACGCTGCTTGGGCATCTGCACGTGCAGACGACTTTGCACCGTTGAAGTGACCTATGTCACACGGATTGATGACGTGAACACGCTTTCCGCCTGAAAACCGCCGATCACGGGCCGCGACGGCCCTCAACCGGGATCGCTGCGATAACGATGCGCCCGAACTTCGAGACAACAAGGGTTGAACTACGTAAGAGATGAGCATAGTTTTCACCGAGCGCCCGTCCGCGCTTACGGTGAGTCAAGGAGGTTGCCATGTCGAGAGGGATGCCTCGCCTGCCCCGCCCGCTCATGGATCTGTGGGACTGGCAGTCGCAAGCTGCTTGCCGGGACGTCAACCCGGAGCTCTTCTTCTCACCCGAATCGGAGCGTGGCGTTCGCAAACGCGCTCGCGAGATGGTGGCCAAGTCGCTGTGCGGCACCTGCCCGGTCCAGCCCGAGTGCCGCCAGCACGCGCTGTCGGTCGGTGAGCCGTACGGCGTCTGGGGCGGCACGACCGAGTCCGAGCGCGACACCACGGTGCTGCCCGAGCACCGCAAGTCCGCCTGACCTGCTGACAACGTACGGCGTCAAGGCCTGTGGAAACTCAGGCCTTGCCGTCGTCGCTGTCGGACGGGGTGTCGTCGGAACCCTTGGTGTCCTTGGGCTCGGGCTTGTCCTCGGGCGGCTTGATCGTCGTCCGCGGGTCCCGGTAGCGGTCCAGCGACTTGAGGAAGTCGGGATCGTCGTCGGGTGCCGTCGGCCGCGCGGCCGGTGGCGACGCGGGCCGTCGTACCACGGCCTCCTGCGGGCTGCCCTGGGCACGGGACATCAGCAGCCAGACGATCGGCCCGGCGAACGGGACGAACACGATCAGGACGATCCACAGCAGCTTCGGCAGGTGCGGTACGTCCTCGTCGGGGGTCTGGATGCACGAGAACAGCGCGTACACGGTCAGAACCAGGCTGATCAGGAACGGCAGAAATCGGACCACGTTCCAACAGTACGGCGCGAGGTGTCTCAGTGTGCGGAGGAGGTGAGTCCTCGCGCGCGGAGCACGCTGTTCTCGAGCGGGCGGAAGACGAGCAGCTCGATGCCGACGCCGACCACGAAGATCAGCACGATGCCGGCGAACACCATCGAGATGTCGGACAGCGACATGCCGTTGTGCAGGAACTGGCCGAGACCTTCGCCCAGTTCCGGTGAGGTCGCGATCAGCTCGGCGGCCATCAGCGACCGCCACGAGAACGCCCAGCCCTGCTTGAGTCCGCCGAGGAACCCGGGCAGCGCGGCGGGCAGCAGGATGTACCGGATGCCGCCCCAACGGCCGGCACCGAGCGCCTTGCCGACCCGCGGCAGGATCGGCGGCACCTGGTCGAGCCCGGACACGAGTCCGTTCGCGATCGACGGCACCGCACCGAGCAGCACCACCCAGTAGATCGCTCGGTCGTTGATCCCGAACCACAGGATCGCGGCCGGCACCCACGCCACCGACGGCAGGCTCTGCAGCCCTGACACCAGCGGCCCGATCCCCCGGCGGACGACCGGCAGGTTCGCGATCGCGAGCCCGAGCGGTACGGCGATCACCAGCGAGAACGCGAACCCGATCACGGCCCGGTGCACCGACACCCAGAACAGCCCGAGGATGTCACCGCTGGACACGACCTGCCAGATCTGGTTCCACACGGCGACCGGCGCGGGCAGCTTGTACTCGGGCCAGAACGCGGCCGCCCACAACGCCTGCCAGATCGCCACGAACACGACCACCGCACCGACCGGCGGGAGGACGCGGGCAGCGATCCGGCGGAACCGTGAGCCTTCTACCGCGTTGACCGGGGTGTCTAGAGCATCAAGTCCCGCCTCGACCGCACCTTCTTCGTGCAGGTCAAGCTGCGGCATGGCTGCTGATCACCTTTCGCAGGGCGGTGTTGATTTCCTCCACAGCATTGGGCGCGTCCTCGACGTCCCATTCGCGGACGACGCGACCGGGCCGCGAGGACAGCAGTACGACGCGCTGCCCGAGCCGGACGGCCTCGCGGACGTCGTGCGTGACGAACAGGATCGCCGTACCGGTCGCCCGCCAGATGCGCAGCAGCTCGCCCTGCAGGACGTCCCGCGTGATCGCGTCGAGCGCGGAGAACGGCTCGTCCATCAACAGCAGCGACGGCTTGCCCGCGTCGCCGCTGTCCGTCGTAGAGGCCAACGCCCGGGCCAATGCAACTCGTTGCCTCATGCCACCGGACAGTTCGTGCGGCCGCTTGTCGCCGAGGCCCTTGAGCCGGACGAGCTCGAGCAGCTCGGCCGCCTTCACGCGGCGCTGTGCCTTCGGTACGCCGGCCATCCGCAACGGGAGCTCGACGTTGCCGGCCGCCGTCAGCCACGGCATCAGCGCGGCCTCCTGGAAGACGACCGCCGGGCGTGACGAGTGCAGCTCGATCCGCCCGGTGGTCGGCCGGTCCAGACCCGCGACCAGGTTCAGCAGGGTCGTCTTGCCGCATCCGGACGCGCCGAGCAGGCAGACGAACTCACCGGCCCGCACCTCGAGGTCGACGCCGTCCAGCGCGACCACCGACTTGCGGCCGCTGCCGAACGCCTTGCCCACCTGGTGGAACCGCACCGGGCTCAGCTGGTCCGGCCGGGTCGTCACTTCAGCTTCGACGGTCACGGTCATCGGCCTCTCCCCTACTTCGAATCCAAGCCGGCGGCGTCGACCGCGGGCTTGCCTGCCTTGGCGAGTACTTCGTTCAGCGGGCCGAGGTCCGCGAAGCCGGCCACGGCCGGCGCCTGCTTGGCGATGCCCGCGGTGACCTGGTCCTTGGCGAGCTGCGGGAAGGTGCTCGCGATCGGGTCCGCGGTGATCTGGATGTGCTGGAACGCGCGGTCGATGACGGCCGGCTTCAGCGACTTTCCGGTGGCTGCCTTCAGCTGGTCGTTCACGACGGTCTTCGCCTCGGCGGTGTTCGTCGCGCTGAAGTCGATCGCGTCGACCAGCCCGGTGAGCAGGGCCTTCACGGTCTCCGGGTGCTCCTGCAGGAACTGCGTACGGACGATCAGCACGGTGGTCGGGAACTTCCCGTCCGGCCAGAGCGACGCTTCGTCGAGCAGTACCTTCGCGCCCGCGTCCAGGACGAGCCGCGACGACCACGGCTCCGGCAGCCAGGCCGCGTCCACGTCGCCCTTCTTGAACGCGTCGAGGGTCTGCGCGTTCTCCAGGTTGGTCACCTTGACCTTGCCGGTCAGGTTCTGCCCGGCGAGCCACTTCTTCAGCGCCACGTCCTGCGTGTTGCCGAGCTGCGGCGTGACGACGGTCTTGCCGACCAGGTCGGCGGGCTTGGTGATCGACGGCTTCACCACGAGCTGCGCGCCGCCCGAGGTCGCACCGGCGATCAGCCGGACCGCCTCGCCGTTCGACTTCGCGTACGCGTTGATCGCGGGACCGGAGCCGATGAAACCGGCGTCCAGCGAGCCGCCGAGCAGCGCCCCGACCTCTTCAGGCCCGGCGTTGAACTTGGTCGGGACGAGCTTGGTGTTGCCGAGGTCCTTGGCGAACAGCCCCTTGCCGAGACCGACGAGCGCGGCCGCGTGCGTGACGTTCGGGAAGTACCCGAGCCGCAGCTCGGTCGCGGGACCTTTGTCGCTGGAGGCGGCTTGGGTGTCGTCGCTGCCACCGGCGCGCGAGCAGCCCGCGGCAGCGACAGTAAGGGCCAAGGCGGCCGCGAGCAGGCGGAACGGACGGAAGGTGGAGATGCTCACAGGGGGACCTTTGCGGTATGCGTGTTTCGTGGACGGGACGAACGGCGGACGCTGAGGTGCTACGCCTGGGCCCGACAACCCGAAGAGTTCACGCGCAACAGATCGACGTGCCGGCGCCGCGTGAGGGCGTCTCCGGGCGCGTTCGCGATGATCTGCATAGGTCTATGAAAGCGGACAAAGTCAAGCAACCTGCTCTGGTTTCGCGATGTGAGACGAGAAATCGAATGCCGGATACGGACAGAAGGGTTGAACCGGCGTGAGCACGCTCTTACGGTCGTCAGCGTGCTGATCCCCCGCTCTCTCAAGACCGAGTACGCCGTGCGACCGCTGGGCGTCGACGTATCCCGTCCGCGCTTCAGCTGGGTCGCCGAGGCGCCCGGGTACGGGGCGGTGCAGGCGGCGTACCAGGTGCTGGTCGCGAGTGCGCCGGAGCTGCTGACGCCGGAGCGCGCGGATGTCTGGGACTCGGGCACGGTCGAGTCGGCGCGGACGTTCGGCATCGCGTACGACGGGCCGATAACGGCGCGGACGCACTACTACTGGACCGTCCGGCTGTCGGACGAACAACCCGGCGAGTGGGCTGCACCGGAATGGTTCGAGACCGGACTGCTCGACGAGGGGTTCGAGACCGCGCGGTGGATCGGCGGCACGACGGACAGCGCGCCGCTGCTCCGGCGTGGGTTCGCCGTCGACGGGACGGTCCGGCGGGCGCGGCTGTACGCGAGCGGTCTCGGGTACGCCGATCTGCGGCTGAACGGGCAGGCGGTGAGCGACGCCGTACTCGATCCTGGCTTCACCGCCTACGACCGGACCGTCCTCTACGTGACGCACGACGTGACCGATCTGCTGCAGGCGGGTGACAACGTGGTGGGGGCCGAGCTCGGGCGTGGGTTCTTCGGGCTGACGTCGGTGAACGTCTGGCGGTGGCACGACGCCCCGTGGACCGCCGACCCGCGGCTGATCGCGCGGCTCGTGATCGAGTACGACGACGGCCGCGTCGACGAGGTGGTCAGCGACGAGACCTGGCGGCTCACCGGTGGGCCGACGCTGTCCGACTCGCTGTACGTCGGCGAGACGTACGACGCCCGCCGCGCACTGCCCGGCTGGGACGCGGCCGGCTTCGACGACTCGTCCTGGGCGCCCGCGAGTGTCGTCGAGGCACCTCGCGGGACGTTGCGGGCCCAGGCGCACGAACCGATCCGGGTGATCGAGACGGTCGACCCGGTCGAGGTCACCGAGGTACGTCCGGGGGTGTGGATCGCCGACTTCGGGCGGACCGTGGCCGGCTGGACGCGGCTGACGGTGACGGCGGAGGCCGGGACCACGATCGGCCTGACCCACGGCGAAACAGTTGCTGACGGCAACGTGGTGGCCCAGAACCGGCACGTCGAGGGCGACCGGATCCAGCGCGACGAGTACATCGCGGCCGGCACCGGCGCGGAGACGTGGGAGCCGCGGTTCTCCTACAAGGGTTTCCGCTACGTGCAGATCGAGGGCGCCCAGGCGGACGTGCAGCTGCGGGTGGTGCACTCCGACGTCGCGTCGGCGACCACCTTCGCCTCGTCGCAGCGACCGTACGAACAGTTCGAGCGCGCGATGCGGCGGACGATCCTCGGCAACCTGCACGGGATCCCGACCGACACACCGTTCTACGAGAAGAACGGGTGGACCGGCGACGCGCAGGTCGGCGCGCCCACGATGCTCGCGGCCCTCGACCTCGCACGGTTCTTCACCAAATGGCTCGGCGACATCCGGGACAGCCAGGCGGAGTCCGGGCAGCTGCCGGTGATCGTGCCGACCAGCGGCTGGGGCTTCACCGACCTCTCCCCCGCGACCGAATGGCCGACCGTGTATCCGTTCCTGCTGCGCGAGATGTATCGCTGGTACGGCGACGACCGGCTGCTACGCGAGCACTGGGACTCGCTCACGCGGTACCTCGCGTGGGAACTCGACCGCGTCGAGGACGGGTTGTCGGTAAGCGTGCTCGGCGACTGGTTGCCGCCCGGCTACGGCGACGGTCCCGCGCCGGAGGACCGGCGGCTGACGGGTACGGCGTACCTCTACCGCGCGCTCGTGGTCGCGGCGGAGATCGGCGAGGTGATTGGGCAGGCCAACGAGTACCGCAAGGCGGCGGGTGAACTCGCGGACGGGCTGAACCGGGCCTTCCTGGACCGCGACGCCGGTCGCTACCGGTCCGCCGAGGACCCCGACTACCGGCAGACGTCGAACGCGGTCCCGCTGGCGTTCGGGATCGTCCCGGAGGACCTGGCCCCGAAAGTCGCAGCGGGCCTGGCGGCGGATGTGCGAGCGCGCGGGTTCCACCTGAACACCGGCTGCCTGGGCGTCGGCGTACTGCTGCCGGTGCTGACGAAGTACGGATACGGCGACGTGGCAACGAAGGTCGCGCTGCAGCGGAGCTACCCGAGCTGGGGGTACTGGATCGACCTCGGCGCGGACACGATGTGGGAGATGTGGGAGGACGACTCGCGGTCGCGCAACCACTACTTCCAGGGCACGGTCGTGCAGTGGATCTTCGAGAACGTCGCCGGACTGCGGGTGATCGACGCCGGCGCCGAGCGGATCGTCGTACGGCCGGACGCGCGCGCCGAGGTGGATTCGGCGAGCATCCGGACCGAGACGATCCGCGGGCGGGTCGCCGTGTCGTGGAAGAAGACGGGACGCGTGCTGTCGCTGGACGTACAGGTCCCGGTCGGTACGACGGCCGAGGTGTACGTGCCGTCGGCGCGGGCGGCCGATGTGGAGGCCGTACCGCGGTCGTTCGCGGGCTCGCCGTCGTACGACAACGGCTACACCGTCTACACCGTCGGCGCCGGGCAGTGGTCGTTCACGAGTCGGTCCGCTTCGTGAAGATGAGGTCGCGGACGTCGCGGCCTTCGGCCTGCGCGCGGGACTCGAACTTGGTGACCGGACGCCATTCCGGGCGCGGGGCCCACCCGTCGTAGGAATTGCGCAGCGACGGCTCGGCCGTGCAGACCTCGAGCATCCGGTCCGCGTAGTCCGCCCAGTCCGTTGCCAGGTGCAACGTTCCGCCGGGTCGCAGGCGGGACGCGATCAGCGCGACGAACGACTCCGTGACGAGGCGGCGCTTGTGGTGCCGCTTCTTCGGCCACGGGTCCGGGAAGTAGATCCGCACGCCGGACATCGTCCCAGGGGCCACGTGGTCGCGGAGGAAGTCGAGTGCGTCGCCTTGCAGCAGGCGGACGTTCTCCAGGTCGTACTTCTCGACCCAGAGCATCAGCTGACCCAGACCGGCCGGGTAGACCTCCGCGGCCAGGTGGTTCACCTCCGGCGCGGCGACGGCCAGTTGCGCCGTCGCTTCGCCCATCCCGGAGCCGATCTCCAGCACCGTCGGCGCCTCGCGGCCGAACCACTCGGCGAGATCGAGTACGCCCGGCGGCAGGTCCTCCTGCGTCCGGCCGAGCTCGGACCAGTGCGACTGCCAGACACGCTGCTGCCCAGCCGTCATCCGCACACTGCGGCGGACGGTGCTGAACACACCCGCCTGCCTGACCTGATCCGTTGCTCCCACCAGGTGGAGTCTATAGCTGCAGTGTGTGGCCGGTTTCCAGGTAGGTCTTCAGGTTGGCGAGGATCGGGCCCCAGCCGTTCCGCCAGCCCTCGACGGTGTCCTCGGCGATCTCGTCGTGCACGACCTGGAGTTTCACCACGGTCTCGCTGCGCGGCTCGATCGTGAAGGTGACCCGACCCGGGGCGGCGGGTGACTCCATGAACTCGTTCTTGAACGTGTACGCGAGCGTCTTCGGTTCGTCGTACACCAGGACCTCACCCGAGTCCGTGAGGCTGTCGTCGGCGCTGTCGTAGAAGCGGACCGGCGCGCCGACCGTCCAGTCGGACTCGATCCGGCGGCCGAACCAGTACAGCTGGGTGAACGCACCCGAGGTCAGTGCCGCCCACAGCTTCTCCGGTGTGGTCTCGATGTAGGTGACGTGGATCATGGCCGGCTTACTCATCGTTGTCCTCCAAAGCGGATTTCAGTGCGCTGAGGGCGCGGAGTTTGTCCCGCTCGTAGTTGCTCAGCCACCGTTCGGCGATCTCGTTGATCGGTACCGGGTTCAGGTAGTGGAGCTTGTGCCGGCCGCGCCGGACCGTGACGACGAGGTTCGCGTCCTCGAGGATCCGCAGGTGCTTGGTGACGCCTTGCCGGGTCAGCTCGGGCAGCAGCTCACACAGTTCCTGCAGGTTCTGCCCGTTCCGCTCCCGCAACGCGTCCAGCAACCGCCGTCGCCCCTCGTCGGCCAACGCCTTGAACACCAACTCCACGTCCCGACAATAGGCAACCAAAAGGTTGCCTGTCAATGCTGCGTACCGAAGAACGGGTAGTGGTCGGCCTCGGCGGGCAGGCGTGAGCGGGCGTCAGCGGAATGGTGGGTGGGGTCCGGCGGTCGGGCGGGAGGACTACCCGTTCTTCGGTACGGTCAGTCGTCCCAGAAGAGGTGGGCGACGGTGTTGTGGGCGCGGCGGGTGGTGCGGAGGTAGTCGTCGGCGAAGCGGCCGGACTCCCCCGGTGGGTAGCCGCAGATGCGGGCGACCGCGGCCAGGTCGCGGGGGTCCTGCGGGAGCGAGTCGCCGGGGCGGCCGCGGACCAGCATGATCGCGTTCCGGATCCGGGTGGCCATCTCCCAGGCGGCGCTGAGCGTGTCCGCCTCGGACGGGTCGACGAGGTTGGCGTCGACACCGGCCCGGAGCGCGGCGAGCGTACGCGTCGTCCGCAGGCTCGGAACGCGGTGCGCCTCGCGCAGCTGCAGCAGCTGGACGGTCCATTCGATGTCGGCCAGTCCGCCGCGGCCGAGCTTGGTGTGCGTCGCCGGGTCCGCGCCGCGTGGCAGCCGTTCGGCGTCGACCCGTGCCTTGATCCGGCGGATCTCCATCACGTCGCGCTGGTTGATCCCCTTCTCCGGATAGCGCAGCGGGTCGATCAGCTCGCGGAACGACCGGCACAGGTCGGCGTCACCGCACAGCGGGTCCGCCCGGAGCAGCGCCTGCGCCTCCCAGACGGCCGACCAGCGCGCGTAGTACGAGGCGTACGACGCGAGCGTCCGGACGAGCGGTCCCTGCCGGCCCTCCGGGCGGAGGTCCGCGTCGATCGCCACCGCGGGATCGGCACCGGGCAGCGCCAGCATCCGGCGGAGTTCGGTCGCCGCCTGGGTCGCGAAGTCGGTCGCCTTCTTCTCGTCCGCACCCGGCAGCGGGTCGTGGACGAACATCACGTCGGCGTCGCTGCCGTACCCGAGTTCGTGACCGCCGAACCGGCCCATCGCGACGATCGACATCCGGGTCGGCTCGGGCTCGCCCTTCGCCACAGCCTTCCGGGCGACCTCGAGTGCGGTCGTCAGCGTGCCGATCGAGGTCACCGTGAGCGCCTCCCCGACCGTTTCCACGTCGAGCATCCCGGACAGGTCGGCGGCCGCGATCCGGAACAGCTCGCGGCGCCGTACCGCCCGGATCGCCGCGACGGCGGCCTCCGGGTTGTCCTGCCGGCGCGCGGCCGCGGACATCTCGGTCAGCAGCGCCTCGGGGGTGCGTGGCGTCAGCTCGCGTTCGTCGGCGAGCATCGCGGTCGCTTCCGGTGCGCGCTGCAGGAGGTCGACGGCGTATCGGCCGCTGGCCAGCAGGTGGGCGAGGCGTTCGGCGGAGGCGCCTTCGTCGCGGAGCTGGCGGAGGTACCAGGGCGTGGAGCCGAGCGCGTCGGAGATGGTCCGGAACGCGAGCAGGCCGGCGTCGGGGGCCGGCGATTCCGCGAACCAGCCGAGCATCGCGGGCAGCAACGCCCGCTGGATCGACGAACGTCGCGACACCCCTTCGGACAGCGCCTCGATGTGCCGCAGCGCCGACGCGGGATCGGCGTACCCGAGGGCGGTCAGGCGTTGCTTCGCGGCCTCGGGCGTCAGCCGTACCTCGTTGCCCGGGATCCGCGCGACGGCCGCGAGCAGGGGGCGGTAGAAGAGCTTCTCGTGCAGGCGCCGGACCTCGAGCGCGTGCTTCTTCCACGCCGCGGTGAGGTCGGCCACCGGGTTCTTCGTGAAGCCGAGCGAGCGGCCGAGGCGGCGCAGGTCGGCCTCGTCCTCGGGGACCTGATGGGTACGGCGGAGGCGGTACAGCTGGATCCGGTGCTCCATCGAGCGCAGGAAGCGGTACGCGTCGGCGAGTACGGCGCCGTCCGTACGGCCGACGTACCCGCTGGTGGTGAGGGACTCCAGCGCGACCAGCGTCGTACCGCTGCGGACCGACTCGTCACTGCGACCGTGTACGAGCTGCAGGAGCTGTACGGCGAACTCGACGTCGCGCAGTCCACCCGGGCCGAGCTTCAACTGCCGGTCGACGTCGGCGGCCGGGATGTGGTCGATGACGCGGCGGCGCATCGCCTGCACGTCGTCGACGAAGCCCTCGCGGTCGGCCGCGGACCAGGTGAGGCGGCCGATCCGCTCGGAGTACTCGCGGCCGAGCTCGGCGTCGCCGGCCACCGGGCGGGCCTTCAGGAGCGCCTGGAACTCCCAGGTCTTCGCCCAGCGCTGGTAGTAGGCGAGGTGGCTGTCGAGGGTACGTACCAGTGGGCCGGACTTGCCTTCCGGGCGGAGCGCGGCGTCGACCGGCCAGAGTGTGCCCTCGCCGGTGTGCGCCGAGCAGATCCGCATCGCGGCCGCGGCCAGCTGGGTCGCGGTCTTCAGCGCGGGCGCCTCGGCGTCGCCCTCCAGCGGCTCGACGACGAACAGTACGTCGACATCGCTGACGTAGTTGAGTTCCCGGCCGCCACACTTGCCCATGGCAATGATCGCGAGGCGGCAGTCGGCAGCGCCGGGATGCGCGGCGAAGTAGTCGTTGCGGGCGATGTGCAGGGCGGTCTCCAGCGCGCCGGCGGCGAGATCCGCGAGGACGGCGGCCACCTCGTCGACGAGCAGACCTTCGGCCAGGTCGCGGGCGGCGAGGCGGAGCAGCAGTCGGCGGTATTCGATGCGCAGGGCATCGATCGGGTTGGCCGCGTCGATCGCGGTTGCGAGCTTGGCCGCGACATCCTCGACCGACGGACGCGAACCGGCGAGCGACGGGTCCGCGAGGTCGTACCAGTGCCGTGGATGGACACCGAGGTGCCGGCCGAGCGCCTCGCTCGCGCCGAGGACGTACACCAGCCGGCGGCGGAAGTCGTCGTCCATCCCGAGCGTGCGGGCGAACGCGGCCACGTCATGGCCGTGGCGGTGCAACGACTCGGCCATCGTACAGAGACCGTGCAGGGCGAGGTCGGGGTCGGCCGACTCGGACAGCGTGGTGATCAGCTGCTCGGTCGCCATCGGGGTGTGCGCGTCGAGCGCGTCCAGCTCCTCCAGCATCCCCGCGGCCCGCTGCGGGTCCTCGAACCCGAGCCGGACCAGCCGTCCCTCCCACGACCCTCTCCGACCCTCAGCCACTCCCGCAGGCTACCCAACCGGACCACGCCTGGAACCAGCGGTCCTGCTCACGTCTCAACCAGATTGCAGTGGATACACGGTGTTGTGTAGCGGATTCGGTGCGTAGTCGGGCATGATGACTTTTCATGGTCATGATGACGGGGTCGCTCGCCGTGAGCGGCATGGTGGTCTGGTTGACGCCGCAGCAAGGCGGCCGGGTGTCCGGACCGCCGGATCCGGACTACGACTACGACTACACCGCGACGGCGTACCTGCCGCCGCGGACGGCCGAGGACGGTCAGGCCGGGATCGCGCTGCGCCGGTTCGCGCCGGGTGCGTGGCGGACACCGGCCGAGGGGATTCTCGTTCCTGCCAAGGGGAATCGCGCCCAGCAGGTCATCCCTGGCTGCGTCGTCGTGATCACCGAAGGAGTCCGCCCGGTCGGGTTCCTGACCGTCGAAGAGGTGCAGCTCCTGGCACCTGACGGTACGCCGGTCGTACCACCAGCCGCCTCGGTTCCCGAGGTGGTCGCGGAGGTTGCGCCCGCCACCGAACCGCCGTACCGGCACTCGACCGCGGCCGCCCGCTGGACGTCGCGGCACGCCTCGGACGACGTACCGTCGGAGCCCGCGGGGGTCTGAACAAGTAGTTCTCCTCATGCGGGACCGGCGGTCCGGCGCCGACGATCTCCTCATGACGAACCGAATCCAGCCTCAGCAGACTCCCGCGTTCTACGCCCAGGCCATCGCGTCCTTCGGCATCTCCCTCACCGCGATGACGCTGGCCCTCATCTACCTGCCCGCGTCGCCCTGGATCCGCGCGTTCCTGACCCTGGGCCTCCTGTACGTCGTCACCTCGACAGTCGTGCTGTGCAAGGTGGTGCGCGACCGCCAGGAGGTTTCCGAGGTCACCAACCGGGTGGACCAGGCACGCCTGGACAAACTCCTCACCGAACACGACCCGTTCCGGGTCGAGGCCTGATCAGAGGACGGGCAGGAGTTTGTTCAGTTCGAACGGGGTGACCTGGCGGCGGTAGTCCTGCCACTCGGCGCGCTTGTTGCGGAGGAAGAAGTCGAAGACGTGCTCGCCGAGCGTTTCGGCGACCAGTTCGCTGTCCTCCATCGCGCTGATGGCCTCGGCGAGGCTGCCCGGGAGGGGCTTGATACCCAGGGCCTTGCGCTCGCGCGGAGTCAGCGACCAGATGTCCTCCTCGACCTCCGCCGGGAGTTCGTAGCCCTCCTCGATCCCCTTCAGGCCGGCCGCCAGCATGAGCGCGAACGCCAGGTACGGGTTGGCGGCCGAGTCCAGCGAACGGAACTCGACCCGGGACGACTGGCCCTTGTGCGGCTTGTACATCGGCACCCGCACCAGGGCCGACCGGTTGTTGTGGCCCCACGAGATGAACGACGGCGCCTCGTCCCCGACGGCGAGGCGCTTGTACGAGTTCACCCACTGGTTCGTCACCGCGGTGATCTCGGCCGCGTGCTGCAGCAGGCCGGCGATGAACGCGCGACCGGTCTTCGAGAGCTGGTACTGCGCGCCGCCCTCGAAGAACGCGTTCCGGTCGCCCTCGAACAGCGACATGTGCGTGTGCATCCCGGAACCCGGCTGGTCCGACAGCGGCTTCGGCATGAACGACGCGTAGATGCCCTGCGAGAGCGCCACCTCCTTCACCACGACGCGGAACGTCATGATGTTGTCGGCGGTCGACAGCGCGTCGGCGTACCGCAGGTCGATCTCCTGCTGGCCCGGCCCGCCCTCGTGGTGGCTGAACTCGACCGAGATGCCCATCGACTCGAGCATCGTGATCGCCTCGCGGCGGAAGTCGTTGCCGATCCCCTGCGGCGTGTGGTCGAAGTACCCCGACGAGTCGACCGGCTCCGGCGTCGTACCGGGCGCGCCGACCAGCGACTTGAACAGGTAGAACTCGATCTCCGGGTGCGTGTAGAAGGTGAACCCGAGATCGGCGGCCTTGGACAGCGTCCGCTTCAGCACGTGCCGCGGGTCCGCGAACGACGCCGACCCGTCCGGCATGTTGATGTCGCAGAACATCCGCGCGGTGCCCATGGTCTCGCCGCGCCACGGCAGGATCTGGAACGTCGACGGGTCCGGCTTGGCCAGCATGTCGGCCTCGGTCACCCGGGCGAACCCCTCGATCGCCGACCCGTCGAATCCGAGCCCTTCGGCGAACGCGCTCTCCAGCTCGGCCGGCGCCACCGCGACCGACTTCAGGAACCCGAGTACATCGGTGAACCAGAGCCGCACGAAACGTACGTCGCGCTCCTCCAGCGCGCGCAGCACGAACTCCTGCTGCTTGTCCATCAGTCCACCTCTCAACCGAGTCTGGAGACTCTCACAGTGTGCCTTGCCGTTGTTAACCAGACGTTACGTGGCGGCGCCACCCGGCGTACGTTCAGGGCCTAGCGTGTCCTCTTGTGCAGACGATCTTCCGGGCCGCACTGATTGTCGCGGCAGTGCTCTGCCTGAGCGACCTGATCGTCGGTACGGCCCGCTTCGTGCAGTCGCTGCGCCGGACGCGACCGGCCGAGCGGGATGTCCTCGGCCGCCGCTGGCTGCCGGTGCCGGAGCTCGGGTTCGGCATGGTCGCGTTCTGCTGCCCGGGACTCGTCACGCTCGGCCTGACGCATCACGACGCGACCGACCTGCCGACGCGGCAGATCCTGCTCGCGGCCCTGGTCTTCGGGTACGCCGGTGCGGTGCTGTCCCGGGTGGTCCGGACGCCCGGCCCCGGCGGGCGCCGGTTCAAGCTACGCGCCGGCCTGCTGCTCGGCCTGCCGGCCCTGTTCGGCCTGGTCTTCGGCCTTTCGGGCATCCCGGCCTGAACGGTCTGCACGGTCTGCTCGGCGCGCCCGGTACCACGGCACGATCCGTTCGAGCGGCGCGAAGGCGAGCCAACAGACCACGGTCGGCAGGAAGTGGATCAGCAGGATCGCCGTGTTCGCCGCGTGGAACCCGAGGAAGAACAGTGCACCGAACAGTTGCCACCGGCCCTTCAGCCACAGGATCACCGGCGAGCAGAACTCCCCGATGATGCCGACCCACTGCATGACGTGCAGGATCCACGGGTAGTTCAGCAGCCACTCCCCGACCGGATGTGGCCGCCGCACGATCGCCCAGGTGAGGATGGCGCTCCCGGGCCAGGTCAGCGCCCAGCCGGCGCTGCGCAGTTTCGCGATCGCGGACAGGAAGTACGTCGCGATCACACAGATCTGGATGCACCGGACGACCCAGCCGGCCGCCTCGGACTTCGTCTGGTCGCCGTACGACGCCCGCCCGACCGTGGGCAGTACCCACAACGCGATGACCAGCGCGAGGTGGTCGTGGTCGACCTTGCCGTCGCTCATCCCGATCAGCACCCACCAGGTGAACGCCGGTGCGACGATCCAGCCGGCGATCCGCGGAAAGCGGTTCGTCGCGCCGATCAAGCACGCGACGATGAGTACGACGTACAGCGTCGTGGTGTTCGCCACCGACGGCTTCGGGAGGTCGAGCAACCGGGCCAGCAGCAACGGCTGGTACAACCCCGGATGCTGACCCTTGTCGAGGGTGTCGCGGACGAAGGCGTGCATGTCGAGGATGACGAACAGATAGAGGACGGTCCGCAACCAGGCGATCCGGCCCATCGCGATCGGTGGGGTGAACCAACTCATCGCCGCACCTCCCAGGTCGCGAGCACCTGCGACGTCGGCGGCCCTTCGACCCGGCCCTTGACCAGTTGGGTCGTGTCGCGGATCAGTTCGAGCTTCACGTACTTCGGTTTGTCCGGGTGCTTGCGTGCCCATCCGTCCGCGACCTGCTGGAGCAGTGACGGGTCCTTCTCGATCTCGCCGGCCCGCGCCTCGATCTCGGCCCGGGCGACGCCCGCGCCCTCGATGTTCAGCGGTACGTCGACCGTCGTACCGGCGTCGGTGACCGCGCTGATCCGGGTGTAGTCGATCTTCGCGTCGTCCGGTACCGACATCGCGTACTGCGACATCGGGCCGAACGGCCAGGCGTCGTCACTGGCGCGGACCGAGCCGTTGATCAGCAGAGCGATCCCGGCCACCGCGACCAGGACCCGCAGCACCTTGCCGACCCGCCCCAGCCGGACCTGCTCACCATCAGTCACGCGGGCCATTACACCATTCCGGTTTGGAGGGCTTGTTCGTAGGGAATTTTCTATAACATGACCGCCCCAGAAAGTTTCAAACGGGTCTCCCGGCGTACCCTGCTCGGCGCTTCCGCCGGCGGCGTACTGCTCGGCGGACTCGCCCTGCCGACGGCAGCGCACGCGGCTCCCGCGCCGCGCTGCTACACGCGCACCGAGTGGTCGGCGCGCCCGCCCAAGTCCCCCACCCAGGTGATCGGCAAGCCCGACCACATCGTCATCCACCACACCGCGAGCCCGAACGTCACCGACTACTCGCTGGCCGCGGCGTACAAGGTCCAGCACTGGATCCAGGACCTGCACATGGACACCAACGGCTGGATCGACATCGGCAACCAGTTGACGATCAGCCGCGGCGGCTTCCTGATGGAGGGCCGCAGCAAGTCGCTGTCCTCGATCAACAACGGCCAGAACGTGCTCGGTGCGCAGACCGCGAACAACAACAGCCACACGATCGGGATCGAGCACGAGGGTATCTACGTCAGCGAGGACGTACCGGTCGCGCTGTTCGACATGTCGGTACTGACGTGCGCCTGGCTGTGTGCGAAGTACGGCCTCGATCCGCATGCCGCGATCGTCGGGCACCGTGACTACAACACCACGCAGTGCCCGGGTGACGTGTTCTACGCCCGGCTGCCGGAGCTGCGGGACCGGGTCGCCGCGGTTCTGCTCGGCTGATGTCAAAGTGACGGTGGGTGCTCCGACCGTAGGGTGACAGCAGCCAGACGGAGGAGCACTCACATGTCGCAGGTACGGATTCACAACTTCTCGATCTCCCTGGACGGGTTCGGTACCGGCGAGGGCCAGTCCAGGAAGGCCCCGTTCGGTCACGCCGGCGAACGGCTGCACGACTGGTTCGTCGCCACGCAGTACTTCCATTCGATGGACGGCGAGCCCGGCGGCACGCAGGGTGTCGACAACGCGTTCGCCGCGCAGCACGAGCGCGGGATCGGCGCCGAGATCATGGGCGCGAACAAGTTCGGTCCGCCCGGGTGGCAGGACGACGCCGACTGGACAGGGTGGTGGGGGCCGAACCCGCCGTTCCACAGCCCGGTGTTCGTACTCACCCATCGCCCGCGGCCGTCGGTGGAGATGGAGGGCGGTACCACGTTCCACTTCGTCGACGCGACGCCTGCGGAAGTACTGGCGCAGGCGCGGGCGGCGGCCGGTTCCGGCGACGTACGGCTGGGTGGTGGGGTGTCGGTGATCCGCGAGTTCCTGAAGGCGGGGCTGGTCGACTACATGCACCTGGCGGTGGTGCCGATCGTGCTCGGCCGCGGGGTCCGGTTGTGGGACGAGCAGGAGTCGCTCGAGCAGCAGTTCGACATCCAGAGCGTGACGGCGCCGAGCGGCGTGACCCACTTGAGTTTCATCCGGAAGTAACGGTGGTGGGGCGTCGGTAGGTGATGCGGCGGATCAGCAGCTCGAACGGGCCACGGTAGCCGGCGCGCCGCATCCGGTCGGCGAGTACGACGGTCGCGAGCCAGGTCGCGACGGCGAGGAGCGCTGTCGTGGTGGTGAGTGTGCCCGAGAGATCGAGCAGGTACGGCGTGAACACGACGGCCCAGACGACCGACTGGGACAGGTAGCACGTCAGCGAACGTTGTCCGACGGCGGCGATCGCCGCCGTGACCGGGCGTACGCCGGCGCGGTGGGCGATCAGCACCATCAACGCGGCGTACCCGAAACCGCCGAACACGCCGGTTGCGTCGTGCAACGGTCCGGCGATGGTCAGCGCATGGTCGCTCGGCCGGGCCAGTACGCCGCCGACGACGAGCGCCATCGGGAGCGCGCCGGCGACCGCGATCGTCAGGCCGAGCAGGGCGGTGGTCCGGAGCAGGGTGAGGTGTTCGGCGGGGCGTTCGAGGATGCGGCGGCGGCCGGCCCACAGACCGATCAGGAACGGGGTGACGAAGCCGATCCAGCCGAGGCCGGCGATGAACGGCTGGACGGTGATCCGTTCGGCGAACTGTCCGAGGAAGCTGTTCGGCACCATCGCCGGGTCCGGTCCGTCGGTGCGGCTCTCGTTACTCGGCAGCGCGGTCAGGATCAGTACGAACGCGGCGACTGCGAACAGCCAGCGGTCCTTCCAGCGCAGGGCCCAGACGCCGAGGAAGAGCAGTACACCGTACGCGGCGAGGATGTCGCCGATGTAGAGCAGCATCGCGTGGGCGAAACCGAGGACGACCAGGACGAGGCTGCGGCGCCACAGCAGCTTGCGGATCCCCCACCAGGTGTTGCCCGTTTCGCGTTGGCGGCGGACGATCTGCGCCACGCCGTACCCGAACAGGACACCGAACATCGGGAACGCGCGCCCGTCGACGAACGTCGAGATCAGCCCACCGACGATCCGGTCGAGCCCCGACCCCCCGACCGGAAACCCACCGAAGTAGGCGCCACCTGAAACGAAGTAGTGCGAGTTCGCCAACGCGATGAACAACAACATGAACCCACGCGCAAGATCCGGCCCAAGCGCCCGCTCCCGCAGCCCAGTCGGCCCTCGCGCATCCATACTGCCAAGTCAACCCATCCCGCCCCGCCCCCACATCCAACCAAAGTCCCCACCAACTGAACCTTCGTCGCTGTTCGATGGACTCCCCTATTTCCTCTCCCGAACGGGGTCGCGGTGACCTGGAGTTGGTCCGGACTTTTCTAAGGCATTCGTAAGAGTTGGTGAGGGGCGTGGGGTCGGGCGGGGGGAACCAGTAATGTGCTCTCGTGCCTCAGCTTCGGGTTGCTCTTGCTCAGATCGATGTGACCGTGGGTGACATCGACGGGAACACCGACAAGATCGTCGCGTGGACCCGGAACGCGGTCGAGCAGGGTGCGCAGGTCGTCGCGTTTCCGGAACTCGGGCTGACCGGTTATCCGGTCGAGGACCTGGCGTTGCGGGCCTCGTTCGTGGATGCCTCGCAGGCGCACATCAAGAAGCTCGCGCAGCGCCTGGCCGACGAAGGGCTCGGCGAGATCGTGGTCGTCTGCGGGTACCTGGATCGCGCCGGCGGTACGGCGATGGGCATCGACCGGCTCGGCCGGCCGAAGGGTTCGCCGACCAACTCGGCCGCGGTGATCCACCAGGGCCGGGTCGTCACCAGCGCGGTCAAGCACCACCTGCCGAACTACGGCGTCTTCGACGAGTTCCGGCACTTCGTACCAGGCAACACGCTGCAGGTCGTCCGCATCCACGGTATCGACGTCGCGGTCGTCATCTGCGAGGACCTCTGGCAGGACGGCGGCCCGGTCGCGGTCGCCCGCGAGGCCGGCGCCGGTCTGCTGCTGGTCGTGAACAGCTCGCCGTACGAGGCGAACAAGGACGACGTCCGCGGCGACCTGGTCCGCCGCCGCGCCCGCGAGGCCGGCTGCGCGCTGGCGTACGTGAACCTCGTCGGCGGCCAGGACGAACTGGTCTTCGACGGCGACTCGCTGGTCGCGGATGCCGAGGGCAAGATCTTCGCCCGCGCCCCGCAGTTCGAGCAGGGCAGCATGATCGTCGACCTCGAACTGCCTTCCGCGACAGGCACTCCGGCCGGTACCCACAAGGGCATCGAGATCGTCCACACCGTGCTGCAGTCCGACGAGCTCGCGCCGTACGAACCGATGGCCCCGAACGTCGCGCCGCGGTTGTCCGACGAGGCCGAGATGTACGGCGCGATCGTCACCGGGCTGCGCGACTACGTCCAGAAGAACGGCTTCAAGTCCGTACTGCTCGGCCTGTCCGGCGGGATCGACTCCTCGCTGGTGGCCGCGATCGCCTGCGACGCGATCGGTGCCGAGCACGTGTTCGGGATCTCCAACCCGAGCGTCTACTCCAGCGACCACTCCAAGGACGACGCCGCCGAACTGGCCGCGCGGACCGGCCTGAACTACCGGGTGATCCCGATCCAGCCGATGGTGCAGCCGTTCCTGGACACTCTCGGGCTGACCGGCCTGGCCGAGGAGAACCTGCAGGCCCGGGTCCGCGCGGTGATCTGGATGGGCCTGTCGAACTCCGACGGCCACCTGGTACTTGCCTGCGGCAACAAGTCGGAGCTGTCCGTCGGCTACTCGACCATCTACGGCGACGCCGTCGGCGGGTACGCACCGCTGAAGGACCTGCCCAAGACGCTGGTCTGGCGGCTGGCGAAGTGGCGCAACGAGGACGCGAAGGCGCGCGGCCAGCAGCCGCCGATCCCGGAGAACTCGATCGCGAAACCCCCGTCCGCCGAGCTCCGCCCGGGACAGCAGGACACCGACTCGCTGCCGGCGTACGACCTGCTCGACGACATGCTGGACGACTACGTCGAGCAGGACCGCGGCAGTGCGGAACTGGTCGCGGCGGGATTCGACCCCGAGCTGGTCACGAAGGTGATCGGGCTCGTCGACAGAGCGGAGTACAAGCGCCGGCAGTACCCACCGGGCCCGAAGCTGACCCACAAGGCCTTCGGGCGGGACCGCCGGTTGCCGATCACGAACGCATGGCGTGAGGACGCACGGAAGGCAGCCGAGCACTGAGCGACTCCTGGCGGTACCGCCCATCCCAGCCCGACAACCCGGGCCAAGACTCCCCGTGGGGCTCGCGCGAAGAGCCGTACGATCGTTCCGGCCTGCCCAACCAGGATGTGAACTCCTCCACAGCCGGTGGCGCTCACCCTCCGCATCGGTGGGACGATGAGGCCATGGCTGACAGCTCGGACTACGAGGACGACAACTGGCGGGACCGGGGTCTCGGTCTCGACCCGTCGCCGTCGCTGCCGAACGCGCCGCGGACGTACGAGCGCGGCCCGGTGCCGCAGCAGCCGTACGTACCGAAGCCGCCGTACCTGCCGAGTGCGCCGCCACCTCCCGGCCGGCAGCCGTACTACGAGCCGCAGCGCGAGGAGCAGTTCGGACGGGAGCACCAGGAGCAGAACCCGTTCCGCCCGCCGCAGCAGCCCCCGGCGACACCGCCGGCACCGGGGCGGCCGAGTCCGTTCGGTCCGGGTTCGAACGGGAACGGCGCACCGGCTCGTCCGGCCGGCGGGAACGGTACGCCGCCGCGTCCGTCCTCGAACGGCAACGCGAACTGGAGCAGCCCGGCGCCGCAGCAGCCGAACCCGTTCGCCCCACCGCCGGCCAGCAGCAACGGCCACGGCAGCAACGGCCACACCGGCAACGGTGTCAGCGGCAACGGGGTCAGCGGCAACGGGGTCAGCGGCAACGGGTTGGGCGGCAACGGTCTCGGGAGCGGCAACGGGTTGCCGCCGCAGCAGCCGCCACGGCCGCCGCAGCGTCTGCAGCCGCCGGAAGCCCCGCGTGCACAGGAAGAACCGCCTCGACGGTACGAGCCGGGACCGGGTCCGGAGCCGGTCTGGGGGCATGAGCCGGCCCGTCAGCCGGAGCCGCCGCAGCAGCGTCCGCCGGAGACGTCGCGGCTGAGCGATGCCGCGCAGGCGTACGGCGCGGGTCGGTCGCAGGAAGGCACCCGGCCGGACGAAGCACGCCGCCGCGAGCCCGAGCAGCGCTACGAGCCCGAGGTACGGCCCGAGGCCGGGCAGCGGTATGAGCCACAGCCGCCGGCAGAGCGGCGTCGCGAGAGCGAGCAGCGATACGAACCACAACCGCAGGCAGAGCAGCGCCGCGAACCCGAACAGCGCTACGAGCCCGAGGCCGGGCAGCGGTACGAACCGGAAGCGCAGCGCGAGGCTGGGCAGCGGTACGAGGCCGAGGTGCAGCGCGAGGGCGGGCAGCGGTACGAACCGGAGGCGCGGCCCGAGGGCGGGCAGCGGTACGAGGCGCAGCCTGAGGAGGCGCGGCGGCGCGAGGGCGGGCAGCGGTATGAGGCGGGGGGTCGGGGCGAAGCCGGGCGGGGGTACGAGGCTCAGGCGGCGCAGCAACAACAGGAGCAGGTGCGGGAAGCAGAGCAGGTGGTTGAGGAGACGACTCAGCCGCAGGAGATCCGGCTTCGGGCCGAGGGGCAGCCGCGCGAGTCGGGGCGGCCGCGGGACAACGGGTACCTGACCGATCCGAGTGCGGAGTACGAGATCCACGCGCCGGTGACCGAAGAGCCGGCCGCTGAGCAGTCGCAGGCGACCGAGGCCTCGCGCCCGCTCGGTGCACGCCGCCGTGCCGACGTCCAGCAGGACGCACCGAGCCAGGTCCCGGCCGAGCAGGTAACGTCGCACCGCGCCGCGCGCCGCGCGTTCGCCTCGCCAGCAGCCGAGGAACCACAGCCGCAGAACACCACCGAAGAAGTGTCGCCGTACGGCGGACCCGCAGCCAAGCCGGCCGCGTCGACCCAACCGAGCGAGCCGACGGCGGCAACACCGGCAGCGCCACCAACCAACCAGGCCAAGCGACCGCGGCGGTACCGGGTCCACCACCTGCGCGACTTCAAGAGCCGCGGCGAGAAGTGGGCGATGCTGACGGCGTACGACCAGTACACCGCCGAGATCTTCGACCAGGCAGGCATTCCGGTCCTGCTGGTCGGTGACTCCGCCGCGAACAACGTCTACGGCTACGACACCACGCTCCGCGTCACCGTCGACGAACTGATCCCGCTCTCCCGCGCCGTCGCGAACGCGGCCGAGCACGCGCTGGTCGTCGCGGACCTCCCGTTCGGTTCGTACCAGGCGTCACCGGAGCAGGCGTTCCACACCGCCGTACGGTTCATGAAGGAAGCCGGCGTGCACGCGGTGAAGCTCGAGGGCGGGCGCACCGTCGTACCGATGGTGGAGAAGCTGACCCAGTCCGGCATCCCCGTGATGGCGCACATCGGGTTCACCCCGCAGAGCGAGCACAGCATCGGCGGGTACCGGGTGCAGGGCCGCGGCGAGCAGGCGGCCGGCCTGATCGACGACGCGGTCGCGCTCGCCGCGGCCGGTGCGTTCTCGATCGTGCTCGAGATGGTGCCGGGCGACGTGGCGGCCGAGATCACCAAGCGGGTGCCGATCCCGACGATCGGCATCGGCGCGGGCCGCGACACCGACGCCCAGGTGCTGGTCTGGCAGGACATGGCCGGCCTGCGGTCCGGCACCATGCCCCGCTTCGTCAAGCAGTACGCCGACCTGCGCGGCATCCTCACCAGCGCGGCCACGACGTACGCCGCCGAGGTTGCCGCCGGCGCCTTCCCGGCAGACGAACACACCTTTTAGGAAGTGATCGACTACGTGGAGTGCACGAGGTGAAGCGAACCTGATCCGGACATGACGTCTGCTTGATTGCCTGTGTCAGGACCGAATCCTGTCCTGCGAACTGGGCAATCCTGCGTGCGATCATCGAACCATGAGGTCGCAGATCCTCGAGCGGGAGCATGTCTTCGAGTGCCTGGCTGAAGCTGCAGCTGAGGCGGCAACCGGTCGCGGCTGTGTTGCGTTGGTGTACGGCGAGGCCGGAATCGGCAAGACCAGCGTGGTCGAGGCTGCGCAGAGCCGGATATCGACACCGGCGAGACTGCTGATCGGCAGGTGCGACGACCTTGCGACGGCTCGTGTGCTCGGGCCCTTCCGGGACCTGATCGGACAGGTGGGCGAGGAGGCCGAAACAGCCCTCGTGGAGGGCACACAGCAAGGTCGCATACTCGAAGCCCTCCGGAGCGAGCTCGACCAGCCCGATCAACCGACGCTGTTGGTCATCGAGGATGTCCAGTGGGCAGATGACGCAACTCTCGATGTCCTTCGTTATCTGGTCCGCAGAGTTGCGGACATGCATCTCGTTCTGCTCCTGACCTATCGCGACGACGAGCTGCTCGAGACTCATCCGCTGCTGCAACTGCTCGGTAACATGTCTGACAGAACCCTTCGGTTTCCGCTGCACCCGTTGTCCAAGGGCGCCGTACGTACCTTGAGCTCCGGAACCGGGATCAACACTGATCAGCTCTTCACCGTCACCTCGGGCAACCCGTTCTTCGTGACCGAGGTTCTCGGGATCGCGCCACGAAGCGGAGTGCCGGCGACGGTCATGGACGCCACGCTCGCCAGGCTCGCCAGGGTCGACGACGGGACTCGTCGCACCGTCGAGCAGCTCAGTGTGGTGCCGACCGCGATAGATCATCAGTTGCTCGACGCCCTGCTGCCCGGTAGGTCGGCCGATCTCATCGCTGCTGAGCAACACGGCATCGTGGAGGTCACTCCGCACGAGGTCAAATTCCGGCATGAACTGACCCGTTGTGCGATTGTGGACTCCCTGGCCGGTATGCGACGAGCCAGGTTGAACCGACGGGTGCTGTCCGTCCTGCTCCAAGACCCGACTGCCGACCTTGCCAGGATCATGCACCATGCCGCCGAGGCAGGCGACTGGTCCGCGATCGTGCGATTCGGTCCCGAGGCAGCCCGCCTCGCCGCTGCTGGTGGATCTCACCGTGAGGCCGCAGCGCATTATCAATTGCTTCTCGGACGCGCCGACTCGTTCTCCGCAGTCGAACGTGCCGCCCTTCTCGAGGGGTACGCGGTGGAGAGCCGCGCGATCGGTGAGAGCGATCGTGGAGTACTTGCCCAGCAGCAGGCCGTCGCTCTGCGCCGAACTCTGGGTGACGACGCCGCCGTCGGCGCTGGGTTGCGCTGGCTCTCGCGGGTGTACTGGTGGAGTGGTCACCGTCGAGAAGCAGAAGAGGCTGCCAGCGAGGCGGTCCGGATCGCCGAACGCGTCGGCGATCCGCATCTTCTCGCAACCTGCCTCACCCAACAGACGTCCTTGGACATCATGGACTTTCGTGCGCGGTCGGCGGCTCCGGATGCTGAGCGTGCCACCGAGCTGGCCCGTTCGATCGACGACCGATCAACGCTGTCGCATGCATTGAACAATTTGGCGCTGGCACGCTGGTTCATGGGCGGAGACGGCCGGGACTTGATGGCGGAGAGTCTGCAGGTTGCTCTCGACGCCGCCGACGACGACGCGGTCAGCCGGGCCTACAACAACATGGTCTCCGAGCTGTGGAGTCGTTTCCAGTTCGATGCCGCCGACGCCTACATCGATGCCGGTACCGAGTTCGCACAGCGTACCGATCAGGTTGTGGCTCTCCACCTCATGCATGCCTACCGTGCGTATCTTCAGCTCGGCCGCGCCGAGTGGGCTTCGGCCTTGGCAACCGTGGCCTCCATGGTTGACCCGGTCCCGATCGCTCGTTTCGCCGCGTTGACGATCACCGGGCGTATCCAGGCTCGCAGGGGCGATCCGGAGGCTGTGGCCCAGCTCGACGAGGCGGTCGCACTCGCCTACGAGATGAGTGATCTGCAGACGCTCGGGATCGCCGTGTCAGCAGCAGCCGAGGCTGCGTGGCTGCGCGGTGACGACGAAGCCGTCAGGACGTTGGCAGCCGGGCTGTACGACGAGCTGTCCGAGTTGGACTCGCCCTGCTTGACGCCAGAACTTGCTTACTGGCTGATGAAAGCGGGCTACTCTACGTTGCCTCGCCCCTCCGAGGAGCCGTACGGACTGCTGGTTGCCGGGCGCTGGCGGGACGCGGCCAGGGCGTGGCAGACAGCTGGCTGCAGTTACGAGTACGCGATGGCGCTGACGGAAAGTCCTGACCCGACCGACATCCTGGCCGGGCTGGAAAAGCTGGACGCTCTCGGCGCCAAGCCCCTTGCGCGGATCACCAGACTCAAGCTGCAGGAGATGGGTATCACCCGCGTTCCTCGCGGCCCGATCGCCACGACCCGGGACAACCCGGCGGGCCTCACCGCTCGCCAGCTGGACGTGCTGAACCTCATCGCGCGCGGCCTGACCAACGCCCAGATCGCCGATGAGCTGGTCATGTCGGTACACACAGCCGCCAACCACGTGGCCGCGATCCTCACCAAACTCGGAGTCCAGAGCCGGGACGAAGCTGCCGCCTACTGGTCAGCCCAGGCAGAGAATTAGTCAGCCTGCGCCGTCGATCTGATCAGCAGCAGATCACGAGATGCCCACGGCAACCAACGTATAAATACCTTCCAAGAGGAAGAGCATCAGCAATCTGGATGCAATTCCAAAAAATGTCCACAAATGATTTCGATCATCCAAATGGACACTACTACGGAAGGAATTGGGCCATGAAGCCGAAGCGCGGTATCAACCTCAACCACGCCCTGATTGTTCGCGGCGCCTGATTGAACCACAGCGTGTGGGCGGAACCGACGGTTCCGCCCACACGCTTGTTTGTTGCCGACGAGACCGGAGTCAGATTCCGTTCAGCTGTGATTCAGCCAGATGGCGAAGAATCGGGTGGGCTGACCTTGCCCACCGCGCTCGTCACACCTAAGGGGGCCGAATGCTTGCGAAGACGCGACTGCCACTCGCCATTCGCGTGTTGATCGTGGGCAATCGCGTGTCCGCATTCAGTTCCGGGGCGACCCTCCAAGCCATTCCCCTGACAACCGTCCCGGCCGGAATCGGCGGCCTCCTTTTGCCTACGGTGTCGGCGGCGCCGTCCTGGTTGTTGCTCTCGGCACCTTGCTGGGACATCTGACCCCCGGAGCATCAGACCCGGACGCTCAGCTCGGCGAGCCTGACAAACACCGCGGCTGAGCCGTCTCTTCGTGGTCGCTACAACGGCGCTCAAGCACTTGGCCTTCACCAGTGGCTGGCTGGATGGCACCGGGATGACCGGTGCCGTCCTCGCGTTCGCCCTGGAGAAGGACCTCTTCGCGATCCTCCTCGCCTTCGCCACCGGCGCTCTTCTGCTGCCAAGATCCGGTCGCCGCACCGCGGCATCGGCGGGCACAAGTTCCTGAATCATCGCGGGCGCCTCCACCGGCGACGCACACGCTCCAGCAACGCTCGTGCACGCAGTGTGCACTTCAACGAACGAGTCTGAATCCTTGGTGATGTCTGCCTGATCCGGAGTCGCCGAGGCCGGCTTTCACCCGAAGAGCGGTGCCCAGGTGTGCCATCATCGGGGCATGGGGGCGCGGATCCTCGAGCGGGACGACGTGCTGGCGGCTCTGGAACAAGCTCGCCTGGACGCCGAGCGCGGCCATGGTTCCACGGCACTTGTGTTCGGCGAAGCCGGCATCGGCAAGACGAGTGTCGTCGATACCCTGCGGGCCGGCCTTCCGGCTGACACGCGCTTTCTGATCGGCCGTTGCGACGACCTCACCGCGGCACGCGTGCTCGGCCCGTTCCGGGATCTGATCGGCAGCATAGGGGCCGACGCGGCAGAAGCACTTCGTGACGGAACCGATCAAGATCACACACTGTCAGCCCTGCGAACCGAGCTCGATCGGTCGGACCACCCAACAATCCTGGTCATCGAGGACGCACAATGGGCCGACGATGCCACCCTCGATGTTCTGCGCTACCTGACCCGGCGCGTCGCGCGGATGCATCTGGTCGTTCTGCTGACGTACCGCGAGGATCAGCTGTCGGGCAAACACCCGCTCCGCCAACTGCTCGGCATCGGGGGCGGGCAAGTACACAGATTCGCCCTGCGGCCGCTGTCGCCGGCGGGCGTCCGAACACTGAGCGCGGGCAGCAGCATTGACGCAGACGAGCTGTTTGCCGTGACCTCGGGCAACCCCTTCTTCGTGACCGAGGTGCTTGCCAGTGGCACTCACGCCGGAGTGCCGGCCACCGTTGTCGATGCAACTCTCGCGCGACTCGCCCGCATCGACACAATGACTCGGCGGGCCGTCGAGCAGCTCAGCGTGGTGCCGACCGCGATCGACTGTCAGCTCGTGGACGCCCTACTGCCCGAGGGGTGGGGCGCGCTGATCGCGGCTGAAGAATGCGGTTTGCTCGATGTCACCCCGGACGAGGTGACGTTTCGCCACGAGCTGACCCGCCGCGCCATCGCCGACGCACTGCCGGGCATGCGCCGCGCACAACTCAACAGCAGAGTCCTGGCCGCACTCGCCGATGATCCGACGGCCGATCTCACCCGAATCATGCACCACGCTACGCAAGCCGGAGACCGTGCAGCGATTCTGCGCTTCGGGCCGGCCGCGGCACGCGCAGCAGCATCCAGCGGTGCTCATCGGGAAGCGGCAATCCACTTCACCTCGGTCCTCGAGTACTCCGAGCTGCTTACCCTCGACGAACGCGCCGATCTCCTGGAGGCCTACGCAGTCGAGAGCAGGGCAATCGGCCAGAGCGACCTGGGCGTCGTCGCACAGCAGGAGGCCATCGAGTTACGACGCAGCCTTGGTGACGACGCCGCCGTCGGCGCCGGCCTGCGCTGGTTGTCACGGGCCTATTGGTGGAGCGGACATCGCAGAGAAGCCGAAGTCGCAGCAGAAGAAGCCGTCAGCGTTGCCGAGCGGATCGGCGATCCTCGTCTACTGGCGACCGCTCTCACACAGCAGGCCGCGCTGGAAGTGATGGACTTCCGAGCGAGCCGGGCCGCACCGGTCGCCGAGCGAGCGATCGAGCTTGCCCGGGCAGCCGGCGATGACGGAACGCTCTCGTACGCCCTGAACAACCTCGCGCTGGCACGGTGGTTCCTGGGCGGCGACGGTCGCGAACTGATGGCGGAGAGCCTGGCCGTGGCCATGGCCGCAGGCGACGACGACGCTACCAGCCGCGCGTACAACAACATGGTCTCCGAACTGCACAGCCGCTTTCGGCTGGACGAAGCAGATCCCTACGTCGATGCGGCCATCGCGTTCGCCGAGCGCACCGACCAACTCGTCGCTCTCGACCTCATGCACGCGCAACGCGCCTACATCCAGCTCGGCCGGGCTGACTGGGACGGCGCCTTGTCGACATTGGCCCACATCACGAACCCGGTCCCGGTTGTTCGCGTCACCGAGCGGACCATCGTTGGGCGCGTACTTGCCCGCCGTGGCGACCCGGATGCGGCCGCCACGCTGACAGAGGCAGTCCGGCTCGCGACCGAGATGGGTGACCTGCAAACACTTGGCCTGGCGGTCAATGCCGCGGCTGAAGCAGCCTGGCTGCGCGGCGACGCGCTCGGCGCGGTCGCCTTGGGGGCCGACCTCTACGACGAGCTGTCCGCTCTGGATTCACCGTGCCTCACTCCGGAGCTTGCCTATTGGATGCGCAAGGCAGGCCATTCCCTGGCAGTTCGTCCGTCCGACGAGCCGTACGGTCTTCTCCTTGCCGGTCGATGGCAGGAGGCGGCCGATTTCTGGCGCGCGGCCGGCTGCACCTATGAGCATGCACTGGCGCTGACCGAGAGTTCGAACCCGGCCGCTGTCTTCGCCGGACTGGAGGAGCTGGAGCTTCTCGGCGCCAAGCCCTTGGCGCAGATCACCCGGAGGAAGCTGCACCACTGGTCAGCTCCCGGCAAGATCTAGTCAGTCCTGCGCCATGATCTGATCATCGACAGATCATGAACCACCCGCGCACCGCGGGATACAAATACACGACAGGTTCGAGCGGGTGTACTCGCCCCGCTCGCACCTGTTTTCCGAAACCATAGAGATTGCAATACTCCAGCGGCGGAATTGCCGCTGTACCCGGCTGCGCTGAGTCAGTTCTGATTCAGCCCAGCTCCAAATCCCTCTGCGACTCTCGCGTCAACAGGCCTGCATCCCGCGGCCACCAGAGAGACGAGAGGAGAGAATCATGGTTCGTCGAGGCGTGAACCTGAACCACGCGCTTATCGTGCGTGGCGCCTGATTGCCGTGACTTCGGTCGCGTGAGGGACGGTGCGAGTGGAGCGAGTACATCCGCTCGCACCTGTCCTGGCGATCGCAAGAATGTCAGCACAGGTCAGGTTCAGGCCAACTCCAACTCCCTCGGGAATCCTGGCTCCAGCAGCTATCAGAGCATCAGGAGCCTCGATGGACAGATCATTTACTGAGCAGGAAAACGGCGCCGCCGGCAACCGTCTCGGAACAGCTCGCCAACTCCGGCAAGACGGTCGTCCAGCGGAGGCCGAGGCCATTCTCATTGAGCTTGCCGAAGAATATTCGTGGACCGCTGATCCGGACGCCGCCGAAGACTCATCCAATCAGCTCGCCTTTGACATCCGGCAGGAACTCGGTGGCCTGCAACTCGATCTCGGGCGCTATACCGATGCGGAAGCGACACTCCGCGAGGCTCGGGCGCAGGTGATGATCACCATTGGCGGGGACAGCCTTGCCGCGGCCCGGGCATCGAACGATCTTGGCGTCGTCTACAAATACCTCGGCCGGTTTGCCGACGCGCGGCAGATGTATGCCCACGCGCAACCGATCTTCGAAGAACATGATCCAGCCGGCGACATGGTGGCATCGCTGTTTCACAATTTGGCGGGTCTTGCCCACAGCGAAGGCCGCTACGCCGAGGGCGAGGTCGTCTCTCGGGACGGACTCGCGATGCGGATCGCTCTACATGGCAACGACCACCTGCTGGTAGCGGCAGACACGGCGGCTCTTGGCGGACTCTTGGAGGCGCAGGGGCAGTTCGAAGCGGCCGCAGGATGCTTTCGTCGCGCTGTTGAGATCTTCGAGCTGGCTCACGGTCGCCGGCACCCGGAGGTAGCCATCAACCTCAGCAATCTCGCGGCGGTCAGTGAGGCAGCTGGACAGTTCACCGAAGCCGAAAAGCTGTACAACGAAGCGTTGGAGCTCGAGCGAGATCTCTTCGGCGAGTCCCACCCGGAGACGATGCGGACACTCAACAACCTGGCCTATCTCCACAGGACGGCGGGTCGCGTGGACGAGGCTCGCGAAGCGTACCGGACAGTGGTCGCAGCCTTGGCGCCCCGAGTTCCGGACGACAACCCGGTACTCCGCGCGGCTCGCAACCAACTCGAAAAGCTCCGGGAAGCGAGTTGATCGACGCTCCGTGAGAGTGACGTCGCTCTCCGAAACAACAGGTTCTTCGGCTGACAAACTCTTGTTCTTGCTTTGGGGTGGGTTCAGGATGTTGCGCGGCAAAGGGGAGGCCGATCATGATCCGTCGATTCGTTGTTGCCGCAGGGGTTTCGTTCGCGTTGGTGGCCGGGGCGGTAACGTCGCTGCCGGCGGCGAGCGCCGTACCTGACCGAGCGAAGCCGTCGAGCTACACACCGCCGCCGATCAACTGGGGCCCGTGCGCGAGCCCCGGGCTGGCAAGACGCGGTGCGCAGTGCGGTGTGGTGTGGGTTCCACTGGACTACAGCCATCCGGACGGGACGAAGATCCAGCTCGCGGTGTCGCGTATCAAACACAAGACGCCCGACGCTCAGGCGCAAGGCCCGATGCTGGTGAACCCGGGCGGACCGGGTGGTTCCGGGCTGACACTGTCGGTGCTGGGCGAGTTCGTGCCGAACGGCGGCGGCGACCCGTACGACTGGATCGGCTTCGATCCGCGCGGTGTCGGTTCGAGCCTGCCGTCGCTGCACTGCATCGCGGACTACTCCGGGTACAACCGCCCGTTCTACATCCCGGTGACGAAGCAGATCGAGCAGGTGTGGATCAACCGCTCCAAGGCGTACGCCAAGGCCTGTGACAGCGCCCAGCATGCACTGCTGGGGCATCTGACCACGCTGGACTCGGTGCGCGACATGGAGAGCATCCGCAAGGCGCTCGGCGCACCGCAGATCAACTACTACGGCTTCTCGTACGGCACGTACCTCGGCCAGGTGTACGGCACGCTGTACCCGGACCGGCTGCGCCGCGCGGTCTTCGACGGCGTCGTGAACGCGACCCGCGTCTGGTACCAGGCCAACCTCGACCAGGACGTCGCGTTCAACAAGAGCGTCAAGGTGTTCTTCGCGTACGTCGCCGCGCACGACTCCACCTGGCACCTCGGGACCACCGAGGCCGCGGTCGAGAAGCTCTACTACAAGGAGATGCTGAAGCTCGTCGGGCATCCGGCAGACGGCAAGATCGGGCCGGACGAGTGGACCGACATCTTCACGCAGGCGGCCTACTACGTGTACGGCTGGGTCGATGTCGCGAACGCGTTCGCGGCCTGGGTGCACGACGGTGACGCCGCGCCGCTGGTCGACCTGTACGGCGGCCCGCCGTTCGACGACAACGGGCTCGCGATCTACCTCGGGGTGTCCTGCACCGACGCCAAGTGGCCGACGAACTGGAACACGTGGCGCCGCGACAACTGGAACTACTTCGCGAAGGCGCCGTTCCTGACCTGGGCGAACGCGTGGTTCAACGCACCGTGCGCGTTCTGGCCGGTGAAGGCCGGTCACCCGGTCAAGGTCGACGGGCGGCGGGTCAAGAGCCTGCTGCTGATCAACGAGACGCTCGACGCGGCGACGCCGTACTCGGGCGCGTTGCAGACCCGGAAGACGTTCCCGAACTCGGTCCTGATCGAAGGTGTCGGCGGTACCACGCACGCGGGCTCGCTGTCCGGGGTCTCGTGTACGGACGACCGGATCGCGGCGTACCTGCTGACCGGTGCGCTACCGGCACGGGTGCCGGGGAACCGGTCCGACGTGCAGTGCGACCCGGTGCCCGCACCGGAGCCGCTCACCGCACTGAGCCCCACCGCTTCGAGCATGGGGGCTCAGCGTGCAGCGCTCACCCGACTACTAGATCCACGGCAGGGCTGAGCGTTCGGTCCAGTACTCCTCGGGTTGCTGGGTGAACTCGAGGAGCGGGCCGTCGACGTGGTACGCGAGATTGCTCTCGAGTTGTTCGGTCGTGGTGGCTCCGCTGAGGACGACGTCCGCCCAGGGTTGAGCCACCGCGGCGCCGATCGCGAGCGAGTCCGGTGCAACGCGGTGCTGGCGCGCGAACTCGTTGAACGGGGTTTCGCCGGCACGTGCCGTCAGACGGCCGTTCGCGACCGCCTCCTTGATCACGACGAACCAGCCGGCGTCGTGCGCTTCGGCAAGTGCGGTGCCGGCAGAGGTTTCCAGTACGTTCCAGGTCGCCTGTACCGCGGTGAACGGCGTATCCGACGCCAGTGCCTTGCGGAGTGTCTCGGCCTGGCGCGGGCCGCTCGTGGAGAGGCCGACGCGTACGCCGGTGTCGGCCAACTCGCGAAGACGATCCAGCAAACGCTTGTCCTCCAACGCAGGACTGTCGGCGGTCAGGCTGTGGACGAGGTAGAAATCGGGCGGTCCGCCAAGCGCTTGCAAGGTCTCCGGCCACTGCCGTTCGAACGTCGCGAGGTCGTGGCTCTTCACCTCATGCGTGTCCGCGTCGTGCCGCCAGTCAGCGACGTACGTGTAGCCCCACTTCGAGCCGACAGTGAGTTGGCGACGGCGTTCGGGTGTCAGCCACTCGCCGAGGAACTGTTCGGCAAGCCCGTACGAACGCGCGGCGTCGAAGTACCGAACACCTGCGTGCCAGGCCTGCTCGAGCAGTTCGTGCGTACGTACCCGCAGGTCCTCGACCGCACGCCGCGGCGGCAGGTCCTGGTCGTGCCCGAGATTGATGTACCCAGGACGCCCCAGCGCCGCAAGACCCAGCCCGATCGTTGCCATGTGTCCGATCGTAGATGTGGACGGCAACAACTGTGAGACGCGCCGCACTGGTCGACGCCCGGTGGGCACTGTCCTCTAGCGTTTTGTGGTGTGACTGAAGCTACGGTTCGGCGGCGGACGACGGCCCGCGTACTGCCGGTGCGCCCGGACGGCAAGGTGTTGCTGCTGCACGGGTGGGACCCGCTGAAGCCGGCCACGACGTACTGGTTCACGATCGGCGGCGGCGTCGAGGACGGCGAGACGATCGCCGAGGCGGCCTGCCGCGAACTGCGCGAGGAGGTCGGGATCGAACTGCCGGCCGGCGAACTCGGTGCACCGGTGGCGACGAACACGATCGAGTTCGAGTACAGCGGCAGCCTGATCGTCCAGCGGCAGACGTTCTTCGCGGTCGCGGTGGACCGCGTCGACGTGACGTTCGCGAACCAGGAGGAGATCGAGCAGCAGACGATCAGCGAACATGGCTGGTGGTACGGCGACGACCTCGAGGCGACCGGTCTGGCCGCGCACGTCACAATCCCGGGACTGCTCCGTCAGGCCACGGACGCGATCACGTTGCGGAGGGCCTCGTAGCTCAGCGGGCGCGCGCTTCCTTCAGCACCTTCTTCGGGATCTTCTTGTCCACCTTGTAGTGCACGCGATCGAGCCGCTCGGCGCAGCCTGCCTTGGACAGGCGCAGCAGGACCACCGGGCACTTCTTGCACCTCGGCTTGTCCTTGCAGCACTTCTTCTTCGCGGTCATCGACGGCACCCGGTGAGCGTAGGTGAGGCATACCTAACCCGTCCAGACGTCGAGCGCCGATCGTGGCGGACGTCACGCTGGTGCCCCGTGAGTGCTGAGGCTCGAGCGATAGCGGTGTCCAGGTGCGTGCATCGGGGTGCTTCGGCAGTGACCTCGATGCGGAGCATCGTGGGCGCTGGCGAAGTGCCGCGAGGTGCGTGCATGGGCGCCGATAGCGCCGAGCCTCAGCACTCACGGGGCACCGAGCTGTCCGCTCAGCAGGCGGCGTGCCTCGACGAGTGACGGTCCGTACCAGGTCAGATGCCGGCCCGATACGCACTTCGCGGGTTTGCCGAAAGCCTCCGGTCCGTCGTCCGGTGAAAACGCGTACGGCTCGTCCGGGAGTACCGCGATGTCGTACTCGGGTAACGCGTCCGGGTCGAATCGGGGATAGCGTTCACCGGAATCTCTCAGGATGTTGTCGATACCAATACGCGCGAGCAGATCGCCGGCGAACGTGTCCCGTCCTAGTGCCATCCATGGTCTACGCCAGATCGGTACGACCGCCCGCCGGCGCATTCCGTCGTACGGCGTACTCCACACGTCGCGTGCTGCGTGCAGCCATGGTGGTTCGGTGCCGATGATCGCGGACAGCATGCGACCGAGTGAGTCGAGTGATTCGGGTACGGTCGTCGGCGCGGTCACCCAGACCGCGATTCCGTCGGCGCGCAACGCGTCGAGATCG
The DNA here is from genome assembly GCF_042873835.1 of Kribbella sp. NPDC004536. Lineage (NCBI taxonomy): Bacteria > Bacillati > Actinomycetota > Actinomycetes > Propionibacteriales > Kribbellaceae > Kribbella > Kribbella sp. NPDC004536. Next base: position 418,796 of record NZ_JBIALY010000005.1, read on the forward strand.
ACGGCTCTGTTCTCTTCGGCGTTGGCGACGACGACATCCGGTGCGAGCTCGCGGATGCGATCGAGGTCGGGATTCTTGGTACCGCGAACGCGCACCACGTCGAGGTCCGCGGGATGCGTACACCAGTCGGTCGCACCAACGATTTTCTCTACGTCGGTGATCGCGATCGACTCCGTCAACGACGGCACGATGCTGACCACCCGACGTACCTCGCGCGGTAGTTCGACGACGTTGTCCAGGTCGTCGTACACGTGCTTCAGCTCCTCTGTTCGCAGGACGTTGCCGAGGACAACACTCGCCGATCCGGCACTTTCGGGGGCGAAACTGCCGCGTGTCGCGAAGAAAATATTCCGGGCATCCGGCATGCTGCTGGCGCGGCGGAATCCCTTCTCTACAAGGATTTTCGGCATTTGTGCCCCGACACGCCGCCAGTTCGCCTTAGCCTGGGTGTGTTTCCGGTGCTTTACGTAACGCACAAGTGTTGTCATCATCAGGACGACGAGGAATCCACCGTGGTTTTCCTCAGCCGCACCAAGGAGGCAGAGTGCCAGCCAAGAAGGCAGCCGCAGGGAAGGCGACAGCCAAAAAGGCTTCTCCCGCCAAGAAGACTGTCGCGAAGAAGGCCAGCGCCGCGAAGACGACAACCGCGCGCAAGGTCAGCGCAGCAAAGAAGACAGCGACGAAGAAGGTGAGTGCGGCCAAGAAGACCGCGGCCACGAAGACGGTGGCGAAGAAGGCGCCGGCCAAGAAGGTCGTGGCCCGCAAGACCACCGCGAAGAAGGCCGTTGCGAAGAAGGCCCCGGCGAAGAAGGTGACCGCCAAGAAGACGGTCGCGAAGAAGACGACGGCCGCGAAGCGGACGACCGCCGCCAAGAAGGCCCCGGCCAAGAAGGCTCCGGCCCGCAAGACCGTGGCGAAGAAGGCGCCGGCGAAGCGGGCTCCGGCCAAGAAGGTCGCCGCCAAGAAGGCCCCGGCGAAGAAGACGGTCGTGAAGAAGGCGCCGGCGAAGCGCGTTGCCGCGAAGAAGGCGCCCGCGCGGACGGCCGCCAAGAAGACCGCGGTGAAGCGGACCGCTGCGAAGAAGGCTCCGGCGCGTAAGGCGCCGGCCCGCAAGGCCGCTCGCTGACGCAACACAACCGAGGGGCACCACCGCACTGCGCGGTGGTGCCCCTCGGCACGTTGTCAGTCGTCTTCCCAGTTCGGGTCGTTGTCCCAGTTCTCGTTGCGTTCCTGGACCTTCTCCAGCGCGCGGGCAGCCTCCTCCGGCGAGCTGTACGGACCGAGCCGGTCGCCCGACTTCGCACCCTGGTACGGCTCGACCTTGCCGGTCTTGGTGTTGTAGTACCACTCGTTGCTGTGATCGTCGCTCATCTGGATGACCACCTCCCGGGGTCTTTGTCGCGGCTCTCTAGAATGATCTCACCATGTCTGTCCTTACTTCTGGCGTCATTTCGCCGCGCCGCGACGTACCCGCGTCCATCACCCGTCCGGAATACGTCGGCAAGGCGGCGCCGACGCCGTTCGACGGTTCGTACGTGACGTCGCCGGAGTTGGTCGACAAGATGCGCGTCGCGAGCAAACTGGCCGCGCAGGCGTTGCAGGCGGTCGGTGCCGCGGCGAAGCCCGACGTGACGACGGACGAACTGGACGCGGTCGGGCACCAGTACCTGATCGACCGTGGTGCGTACCCGTCGACGCTCGGCTATCGCGGATACCCGAAGTCGTTGTGCACTTCGGTCAACGAGGTGATCTGCCACGGCATCCCCGACGACCGGCCGCTCGAGGACGGCGACATCGTCAACGTCGACATCACCGCGTACCTCGACGGTGTGCACGGCGACACCAACGCGACATTCCTCGTCGGTGACGTCGACGAGGAGAGCCGGCTGCTGGTCGAACGGACGCAGGAGGCGCTGAACCGCGGCATCAAGGCGGTCCGGCCCGGGCGGCGGGTGAGCATCATCGGGAGGGTGATCGAGTCGTACGCGAAGCGGTTCGGGTACGGCGTGGTGCGTGACTTCACCGGTCACGGCATCTCGACGTCGTTCCACTCCGGGCTGATCATCCCGCACTACGACGACGAGCGTTTCGACGACGTGATCGAGCCGGGCATGACGTTCACGATCGAGCCGATGCTCACGTTGGGCACGTACGACTACGACCTGTGGGAAGACGGCTGGACCGCCACCACAAAGGACAAGTCCCGCACCGCCCAGTTCGAACACACCTTGGTCGTCACCGACACCGCCGCCGAAGTACTAACCCTCCCGTGACAATCACCCAGTACGCCGTCAGCGGTTGGAGGCGGACTGGATGAAGGTGGCCAGGTCGGTGGATTGTTGGATTCGGGATTGTTCGTGGATGTACATCATGTGGCCGGCTGGGTAGTACTTGGTTTCGATGTTGGTTGTGAGTTCGGCGGGGATCTGTAGGCGGGCCAGGGTGTGTTCGGTGGCGAAGTACGGGGTGGCGCCGTCGTAGTGGCCGGAGGCTACGTAGACCTTCAGGTGCGGGTTGACGCGCATCGCCTCGGCGAGCTTTTCCGCGACCGTGATCTGCTGGCCCTCGAACTCCTTGAACGACCAGTTCTTCGCGGCGTCCATGTTGAGGATCTCGTACGGTACGTCGTTCTCGTAGCCGAGCTCGACCCGCACGTAGTGGTTCAGCGCGGCCGAGTACGGACCGGTGATCGCGTTCATCGACGGGTCGCGGTCCTGCCGTTCGCCACCGGAATCCGGATCCCAGCCGGCGAAGCGCCCGTCCAGGCGGCCGACGATCAGGCGCCGTGCGCGCAACAGTTCGGCGTAGAAGCGGCCGTGTTCGATCCGCAGGTTCACCCGGTCGATGTAGTCCTCGCTCAACCCGGTCAGCGCAGCCAGCCGGGTGACCACCTCGGCCCGGTAGTCCGCCGGAATCCTGTTGCCCTGGGCAAGCGCATTCGGGTACCGCCCGGCCGCGAACCGTTCGGCGTCGGCGAGCAGTTCGTCGAGCTCCCGGTCCGGGACGAGCCCGTGGTAGTGCGCGATCGCCGCGTACGTCGGCAGGAACAGCGTGTACGGCAGGTCGTTGCCCGGCGTGAAGTCCAGCGTCCCGAACTCCAGCACCACCGAGATCAGCATCACGCCGTTCAGGTACATCCCGTACCGCTCCTGCAGATGCGCCGCGAGCCCGGCCGCGCGGGTCGTACCGTACGACTCCCCCGCGAGGAACTTCGGCGACATCCATCGCCCGTTGCGCGACGTCCACAGCCGGATCACCTCGCCGACCGACTCCAGGTCGCGGGTGAACCCGTGGTAGTCGGCCGGCTTCTCCCCCTCCGCGGCGCGCGAGAACCCGGTCGACACCGGGTCGATGAACACGACGTCGCTGTACTTCAGCAGCGTCTCCGCGTTGTCGACCAGCTCGTACGGCGGCGGCGCGAGCGCACCGGCGTCACCCGACACCACGCGGCGCGGCCCGAGCAGCCCGAGGTGCAGCCAGATGCTCGACGAACCCGGCCCGCCGTTGAACGCGAACGTCACCGGCCGGTCCTTCGCGCCAGAGCCATCAGGGTCGTCCAGCGTGTACGCCGTCAGGAACACCTCGGCCTTGGGCTTCAGCCCGTCGAACTTGCCGTCGGTGTACACCTCCTCGCGGAGCACGATCCGCCCGGTCGTCGCGGTGTACCGCAACTCCTGCCCGTCGACGGTCATCGCGTGCTGCGTCGCGACCAGGTCGTCGGCCGGTTCCGCGCGCTTGGTCTCGGTGTCCGTCTGCTCCTCGTTCGCCATGTCGAGCACCTTAATCCACGCCCGGAACCACTAGCGTTGCCTTTATGGCGACGATTTTCCACATCGCGTTCCCGGACCAGTGGGAGGCGGCGGTCGAGGCCGGGTGCTACCGGTGGTCGACGCGCGGCAAGAGCCTCGACGACGGCGCGACCTTCATCCACGCCTCGCGCTCCGAACAGGTCGCGATGGTCGCGAACTTCGCGTACGACGACGTGGACGGGCCGCTGTTCCTGCTGGTGATCGACACCACCCGGCTGGTGTCCGCGCTCTGCGACGAGGACCTGGACGGTACGGGGATGAGTTTCCCGCACATCTACGGGCCGTTGAACCTGGACGCCGTGGTCGACGTACGGCCGTACCACCGCGGACCGGACGGCCTGTGGCCGGAGGTCTCCGCGGAGGCCGTATCCTGACGGTACGGAACGGGTCGGTCGGGCGATCGCGTCGTCCTGGTACTCGTGACCAGGGCGCCGAGGAAAGTCCGGACTCCACAGGGCAGCGTGGTGGGTAACGCCCACCCGGGGCAACCCGCGGGACAGTGCCACAGAGAACAGACCGCCAGCGGCTCCGGTGAACCCCGTGGTTCACAGGAGTGCGGGTGAGGGTGAAACGGTGGTGTAAGAGACCACCAGCTCCGCAGGTGACTGCGGAGGCTAGGTAAACCCCACGTGGAGCAAGGCCAAGAAGGGCGGTGGGAGACCACCGTCCGCGCGAGCGTTCGAGGGCGGCCCGCCCGAGCTCGCGGGTAGGCCGCTGGAGGTGCCCGGCAACGGTCACCGTAGATGGATGATCGCCACCACAGAATCCGGCTTACAGACCGGCCCGTTCCCTTCACCCTCGAACGCCTGTGCTCAGTGGCAGTGCTCGGTTGGTGGTACGGAGCGGCCCTCCGGCTTCTCCCAGGGTTCTTGGCGGCCGAGGGCCGTCATGTCGAGCGCGTTGGTGGAGAACGTCATGGCGTCCGGGCCGCGGCCGTACGTGGAGTACGTGTGGTAGACCCGCTCGTCGACGCGGAGGAAGCAGCTCAGACCGTGGAGGTCGAAGGGCTGGTCCTGCTGGATGAAGCCGGCGTCGGGCCGGTTGTCCCACTCGGCCTTCGAGCGGTAGTTGTACTCGAACGGTACGACGGACTCGTCCAGCGTCACGTGGTAGTCGTAGTTGAAGTCCGTCCCGGCCGACGAGTACCACGGATGCTGCCAACCCCGCTCGGCCTTGTACGCGGCGAGTTTCTCGTACGGTCCGCGGGAGATCAGCACGAACGTGGTGTCGGTCTCGTTCAGCGCACGCTGCGATCCGATGTCGTCGACGAACCCGGTGCAGCTCGGGCAGGCCGCGTCCCATTCCGGCGGGTACATGATGTGGTACACGACCAGCTGGTGCCGCCCTTCGAACAGGTCCGCCAACCCAACCGGACCGTCCGCTCCGGTCAAGGCGTACGGCTTGTCGACCAGCACCATCGGCAGCTCCCGCCGTCGCGTGTTCAACGCGTCCCGCTGCTTCGTGAACTCCTTCTCCGCCGCGAGCAGCTCCCGCCGCGCCACCAGCCACTCGTCACGCCCAACCACATCCGGCAAACTCATTCCCATTCCTCCTTGAACCCAACAGAACACCGGGTACGTCGGAGCCGCCGGTCTCAGTTCGACATCGACCGCAGGAGTTTCTCCCCCGGCCGACCCAGCCGGAGTGAGAAGGTTGGGACATGCGGAGGCGGGTGCGTACTGGGGTCGTGATCCTGCTGCTGATCGTGCTGCTGGGTGGGGCCGGGTACGTCGGCTGGGTGCTCGTGCAGCGATCCGAGCCGGTGTCGCTCCCGGAGACGACCGGTGACTTCCAGGTCGGGCGGCGCACGTTCGAGTGGACGGACACGCCGCGCCGCGATCCGTACGCGGACGGTCCGCGCCGGCTCGCCGTCTGGCTCTGGTACCCGGTCGCCAAGACCACCACCGGCCAGCACGTCCAGTACGCACCGGACGACTGGAACGGCCTGCACCTGAAGGCCCCGATCTCGATCTTCCAGGGCCCCTTCGACACGCTGCAGGACCGGGCCCTCGACCGGGTCGCGATCGCGCCGGGCAAGTTCCCCGTCGTCGTGCTGATGCCGGGCATGGGCCTGTCCGCTCCGATGTACGCCGCGCTCGCCGAGGACCTGGCCAGTCACGGATACCTGGTCGCCGGTGTCACCCCGACGTACAGCGCGAACCTCACCGTGCTCGGCGGTCAGGTCGTGGCCAGCAAGCCCGAGGCGAACCCGTCGAACCTCGGCGACAGCAGCGAGAGCTCGCAGCAGGTCGGCGATCATCTCGTCGGTATCTGGGCGGCCGACGCACGGTTCGCGGCCGGCATGGTCGCGAAGGAGCTGCCGAACTCGGTCGAGTCCGCTGTCGGTCCGGCGTACGTCGGCCACTCGTTCGGCGGCGCCGCCGCGCTGGAGGCCTGCCGCCTGGACGCACGGTGCGCGGCCGCCGTCGACCTGGACGGCAGCCAGTTCGGCGACGTGGTGAGGAAGGGCGTGAAGGCGCCGATGATGCTGCTCGGCGCCGACAACTCCTGTATCACCAGCGTCTGCGGCCCGGACGCCAAGAACGACACCGACCGCGACCGCGCCTTGTCGTTGCTCAAGGCAAGTACCGGTACGTCGTGGTGCGCCACGATCCCCGGCACCCGCCACTTCAACTTCACCGACTACGGCGTGTACTACCTCGCCTATCCGCTGCGGAAGTTCCTGCCGCTCGGCAGCGTCGGCCCACGCCACGCGCTGACGGTCACCAGCGGCTACCTCAACACCTTCCTGTCGCACGTGATCTACAAGACCGCAGCCCCCGGCGCACCGGTCTGCAAACGCTAGAGGTCGAGCTCGTACGTCTGCCCGGTCAGCCGGTCGCCCCACATCTCGTGCACTTCGGAACCCGTCAGCCGGAACCCGCGCGACAGGTAGATGTGCCGGGCCGCGACGAGCGGATCGTTCGTCCACAGCACCATCCGCTTGTACCCGACCGACCGCGCGAACTCCAGACACGTGTCGACCAGTTCCGCGCCGAGCTTCAACCCACGTGCCGCCGGCGTCACGAGCAGCAGCCGTAGCTGCGCCGTCGTCTCGTCCGGCCCCTGGACGCAGAAGATGCTCCCGGCCCGTTCCCCGTCGACCTCGGCGATCCACGCGGCCTCGCGCTCGTCGTCGTGGTCGGTCGCGTACTGCGCCACGATCTGCGCGATCAGCGTTTCGTACGCCACGGCCCAGCCGTACTCCTGCGCATAGATCTCCGCGTGCGCCTGCACCACCCAGCCGAGGTCTCCGGGCTGCCCCAGCTTCCTGATCAGTTTCGTCATCAACCCTACCCGATCTACTGACACGACTGTTTCAGTGAGCAATACTAGACCCGTGCCGACCACAACGGAAGCTCCATCCGCGCGACAGCAAGAACTGCTGGAGCGCGCGTACTCCTACTCGCTCACCCACGGGCTGGCCGACCTGTCGCTGCGCCCGCTGGCGAGCGCGATCGGCTCGAGCCCGCGCGTGCTGCTGTTCCTGTTCGGCAGCAAGGACGGCCTGATCCGGGCCCTGCTCGCCCGCGGACGCGCCGACCAGCTCGAGCTGCTCCGCGAGACCGAGCAGCGCTACGCCGCCCCGCCCGGCCTGACCGTGATCGCCCGGGAGCTGTGGACCTGGCTGGCCGCGCCGGAACGCCGGCCGCTGATGACGTTCTGGGTCGAGGCGTACGGCCGCTCGCTGGTGGCGCCCGAGGGCCCGTGGGCGGACTTCGCCCGCTCGACAGTGGACGACTGGCTCGAACTGCTGAAGGCGAGCGAACCCGGGCAGACCGAGGCCCGCCGCACGGCCGTACTGGCGATGCTGCGTGGCGCGCTGATCGACCTGCTGGCGACGGGCGACCTGGAGCGGACTACCGCTGCGGTCGAGGACTACCTAGCCGATTAGCTCGAACGCCACAGTGCGCTTGGCGATGTCGGCCTCGACGAGCTTGACGCGGACCTGCTGACCGAGCGGCAGGTCCGTACCGGTGACGCGGCCCTCGATCGCGAGCGTGGTGAGCGCGACGACGCCGCGGCTTTTCTCCTTCTCGTCGACATCGGTGATCACGCCGTCGAAGGCGGCGCCGACCTGGTCCGCGACCAGCCCGGCCTCGACCATGCTGACGATCGACCGCTCGTACGCGTGCGCGCGCCGGTCCGCGTCGTCCATGATCTTCGGGATCTCGTCCATCGACTCGCGCACCCACGCGGGTACTTCGACGCCGGCCGACAGCGCGACGCAGATCTCCCCGGCCCAGCGGTCGACGAGGCGCCGCAGCGGCGCGGTGACGTGCGCGTACTCCGCCTTCATCGCGGCGTGCTGCGGCTTGTCCGGAACCGTGCCGTCGAAGGCGGTGTAGCCGGCGCCGCGGAACAGTACGGTGCAGGCCGCCAGCATCGCCGCGTGCGCGGGCACCTTCGGGTCGAGGCCGTGGATGAACTCGGCGTACGACAGCTCGGCCGGCCAGTCGATCCGGAGCGCCTTCGCGGTGTTGCCGAGCTTGCGGCGCAGGTCGTCGTGCGACTCGGGCAGCGTCCGCAGGATGCCGATCCGGCCCTTCATCATCAGCTGCGCGGCGGCCATCCCGGTGAGCAGCGAGATCTGCGCGTTCCAGCCCTCGACCGGTAGCGGTGCGCGGAACTCGAGTCCCCAGCCGCCGTCGGAGGTGACGACCTCCTGGTCCGGGATCGGCAGATTCACGCCGCCGCGTTCGAGTTCGCGCTGCTCGCGGAGCTTCCCGACCTCGCGGAGCAGCTGCAGCGACTCGGATGCCGTACCGGCATCAAGGTCCTTCTGTACGCCGGCGTAGTTGAGCTTGGCGCGCGACTTGACCAAGGCGCGTTGGCAGGTGACGCCTGTGATCTCGCCGGTCGCGTCGAGCGTGACCGTCCACAGCAGCGCGGGACGGACCTGGTCGGGCAGCAGCGAGGCGGCTCCCTCGGAGAGCTCCGGCGGGTGCAGCGGGGTCCGCTTGTCCGGCGCGTACAACGTCTCGCCGCGGCGGCGCGCCTCGGTGTCGATCGGGTCGCCGTCCTGGACGTACGCGGCCACGTCGGCGATCGCGTAGTAGACCGTGAACCCGCTGTTGCTGCGCTCGATGTGCAACGCCTGGTCGAGGTCCATCGAGTCCGGCGGGTCGATCGTGACGAACTCCAGGTCGGTCCGATCGAGGTCCGGCAGCCGTACGTTCCGGGCGGCCTGCAGCGCGGCAGCGGTCACCTCGGCCGGGAACTCCGCCGGTACTTCCTGCTCCCGGCGGATGTCCTGCAACGACGCCCGGAAGACCTCCGGCACACCCTCAGCGAAACGAACCCTCTGCAGCGGCATGGGGTCAGACTAGCTGCGGCACCACGTTGAAGGAGCGTAAGGACGCCAGGCCGTCGGCGTGCCAGTGGGCTTCGGTGATGGTGGCGGGGCGGAGTTCCATCCGGAAGATGGAGGGCATCGGGGCCTGGAGCACCGATCGGACCATCAGCTTGATCGGGGTGACGTGGGTGACCACGACAACCGTCTTGCCGGGGTGACGCGCCAGCAGACCGTCCCGGGCGGCGCGGGCTCGGCGGGCGCACGCGTCGAACGACTCACCGCCGGGCGGCGCCACCGTCGTCGATTCCATCCAGGCGTTCAGCGCGTCCGGCCACTTCTCCTGGACCTCGGCGAACGTGTGCCCGTCCCAGTCACCGAACGCGCACTCGACCCAGCCCTCGTCGACCACGGCATCCAAACCGAGCTTCTCGGCGACCACGGCCGCCGTCTCCCGGGTCCGCCGCATCGGGGACGTCACGATCGCGTCGACCCCACCGAGCCGAGCGATGTACTCCGCCGCCGCGGCCGCCTGCGCCCGGCCGGTCTCGCTCAACGACGGGTCGTCGCCGCCGGAACCGGAGAACCGCTTCTCCGCGGTGTGCGGCGTCTCGCCGTGCCGCAGGAAGATCAGCTGGGTCGGGGGCTCGGCCTGCGCACCCCAACCACGCATCGCCTTCTGCTGATCGCTCGGCGGCGCGACCGGCTGCGCCGCAGGCACCTGCGCATCGGCCGGCTGCAGCGGGATCGGTACGCCGTCGAGAGCGTTGTTCGCGAGCGCGTCCGCCGCCGCGTTCTGCGCGCGCGGCACCCACGTCCACTCGGTCCCGAACGGTGCGAGGCCCTGCGCCTTGATCGCGAGCGGCTGCAGGTCCGGGTGCTTGATCTTCCATCGCCCGGCCATCTGCTCGATGACCAGCTTGGAGTCCATCCGTACCTCGATCGACGCGTCCGGCGCGTACTCCGCGGCGAGCTCCAGGCCCGCGATCAGCCCGGAGTACTCCGCGACGTTGTTCGTCGCGATCCCGATCGTCTTACCCTGCTGGACGATGACCTTGCCGGACACCGGATCCCGCACGAGCGCCCCGTACGACGCCGGCCCCGGGTTCCCCCGCGATCCACCGTCAGCCTCGACGATGACGTGGTTGTAGCTCATACCGCGCTGTCCGCCGTCCTCACCAGGATGCGGCCGCACTCTTCGCAGCGCAGTACGGCGTCAGGTGCCGCGGCCTTGATCGCGTTCAGGTCGGACGGCGCGAGCTCCATCCGGCAACCCATGCAGCGCTTGCCCACCAGCGGCGCGGCACCGATGCCGCCGTTGTGCTCACGGAGGCGCTGGTACTGCGCGATCAGCCCCTCGGGCAGCTCCGCCGCGACGACCGCACGCTTGTCGGCCACCCCGGCGCGCTGCTCGTCCAGTTCCTTGATCGCGGCGTCGCGGGACGTCTCCAGCTCGGTCTGCCGGCCGGCGAACGCCTCCGCGCGCGAGCGCAGGTCGGTCTGTACGACCTCGGCGGCCTCGAGCTTCTCCATCACCTCGAGCTCGGCGTCCTCCAGGTCGGAGATCCGCCGGTCCAGCGAACCGATCTCGTGCTGCAGGTTCTCCAGGTCGCGCGGCGACGTGACCTGACCGGAGTCCAGCCGCTGCTGGTTCCGGGCCCGGCGCTGCCGGACCTGCTCGACATCGGTGTCGGCCTTCTTCTGCTCGCGCTGCAGATCGCTGACCTCGGTGTCCGCGGTGACCAGCTCGCGGTCGACCACGGACTTCTCGGCGGCCAGCTCCTTCAGCGCCTGGTGCTCCGGCAGCGACGCGCGCTTGTGCGCGACCTGATCAAGCTGCAGGTCGAGATCCTGCAGGTCCAGCAGCCGGCGTTGGACGGCGGGCTCGGCGTTCAGAGTCGGCTCCTTAGATCGTTGGCGGCGTACTCAGATCCGCAGCGTCCATGCGTCCGTGCAGAGTGTTGAGATGTGAGTGTCCACGGTACTGCCTCGGGTCGCGAGACCTTCGAGCAGGAGGCGCTCCGCGTCCGCGAGCCACGGCCACTCGCTGGCCCAGTGCGCGACGTCGACGAGCGCGGGGTCACCGTACGCCTGCGCCTCGGTCGCCGGGTGGTGCCGCAGGTCCGCGGTCAGGTACGCGTCGACGCCGGCCTCGCGGACCCGGGCGAACTCCGAGTCGCCCGCTCCCCCGACCACCGCGACGGTCCCGATCATCCGGTCCAGGTCACCGGCGACGCGCACGCCGTGCCCGGTCCGCGGCAGCCTCTCCGCAACCAACCGCGCGAACTCCCTGAGCGGCAACGGCTCCTCGAGCACGCCGACCCGCCCACCACCCAGCCCGCTCGGAAGCTGATGCTCGGCCGGCATTGCCTTCAGCGGGTGGGTGTCGCGCAGGCCGATCGCGGCGGCGAGTGCGTCGCTCACACCGGGGTTCGCGTTGTCGGCGTTCGTGTGACACACATGTAAAGCGACACCGGCACGAATCAGGTCGGTGATCACCCGGCCCTTGGGTGTCGTCGCGGCGACGCTGTTCACTCCGCGCAGCAACAGCGGGTGGTGCGTGACGAGCAGGTCGAAACCGCCGTCGATCGCCTCGTCGACCACGGCCCGCATCGGATCGACGGCGAACAGCACCCGCCGTACCTCTTGATCGGGATCGCCGGTGACCAGGCCGACCGCGTCCCAGTCCTCCGCCCAGGCAGGGTCGTACAGCCGATCAAGTACCGCGAGTACATCCCCAAGCGTCGTCACGACGTTTATCTTGACAGTTGTCGTTGCTGCATGGATCGCGACGGGGGCAACCGCCCGGTGCCCCCGCCACGACCATGTCCGCCGGTACCGGTGACGGCGTGCTGGTGCGGCCGCCCCGCCGCATCCACCACAACACCCGCACCGGCGGGTACGCCCCGGTCACACAGGGGGAGGACCGTCTCGGGACGGTCGACCGGGGCGCGTTCTGGGGGCCTGGCTCAGATCAGCCAGGCCGTCGTGTCGCTCGGCAGCTTGTCGCCGTCGAGCGGACCGCTGGACAGGACCACGGCGGCGTCGGGCAGTTCGATCGGGGCCGCGCCGAAGTTCGTCACCGACTGCCAGCCGCCGGAGCGGACGAAGTGCAGTACGTCGTCGGCGCCGTCGATCCAGGTCAGCGCACTGCCGGTGCGCAGCCCACGCCGGACCGCGAGGGCCTTGCGGTACAGGCTCAGCGTCGACTCGACGTCGTCCTGCTGCGCCTCGACCGAGTACGCCCCGAACCACTTCGGCTGCAGCAGGTGCGAGCCGCCGGAGCCGAACCCGAACGACAGGCCGTTGACCGTCCACGGGATCGGGACGCGGCAACCGTCGCGGCCCTTCTCGGCACCCTTCGACCGGAAGTACGCCGGGTCCTGCAGGTTCGCGGCCGGCAGTTCGCCGACCTCCTGCAGACCGAGCTCCTCGCCCTGGTACAGGTACGCCGATCCGGGCAGCGCGAGCATCAGCAGCGTCGCGGCGCGGGCCCGGCGCAGGCCGAGCGCGACGTCGACGGTCGGCTCGGTGCCGTTGCTGAGCAGCCAGTCCTTACCGTCCTGCCACCCGCCCTTGGGGTTCTTCGGCAGGCCGTACCGGGTGGCGTGCCGGACCACGTCGTGGTTCGAGAACACCCACGTCGACGACGACCCGTTCTGCTCGGCGAACTCGAGGTTCGCCTCGATCACCTTGCGGAACTTCTCGTACTCGAAGTCGGCCTGCAGCAGGTCGAAGTTGAACGCCTGCCCGAGCCCGTCGGCGCTCGCGTACCGGTGCCGGCGGGCCGCCGGTACGAACGCCTCGGCGACCGCGGACCGCGGCGGGTCGTACGTGTTCAACAGCTTGCGCCAGTCCTGGTAGATCTCGTGCACGCCGTCCTGGTCCCAGAGCGGGTGCTTGCCGTACGACTCGGACTGCCGGGGCAGCGTGGCCTTCGACGGGAACGGCTCGGACAGGTCCTTCACCAGCGCGTGCGCGACGTCGACGCGGAAGCCGTCCACGCCCCGGTCGGACCAGAACTTCAGCGTCTCCAGGAAGTCCGCGCGGACCTCGGGGTGCTCCCAGTTCAGGTCGGGCTGCTCGGCGGCGAACATGTGCAGGTACCACTGGCCGTCGTCGGTCTGCGCCCACGCCGAACCACCGAAGACCGAGTCCCAGTCCGACGGCGGCTGGTCACCCTTGCCGTCGCGGAAGATGTACCGGTCCCGGGCCGGGTGTCCCTTGGCCGCCTCCAGTGCCTCGACGAACCACTCGTGCCGGTCGGAGGTGTGGTTCGGGACGATGTCGACGATCAGCTTGATGCCCTCGGCGTGCAGCGCCTCGACCAACTGGTCGAAGTCGGACAGGGTGCCGAGCCGCGGGTCGACGTTGCGGTAGTCGTCGACGTCGTAGCCACCGTCGGCCAGCGCGGACGGGTAGAACGGGCTGAGCCAGACCGCGTCGATCCCCAGCGCCACCAGGTACGGGACTCGACTGATGATGCCGGGCAGGTCACCCACGCCGTCGCCGTTGGAGTCGGCGAAGCTGCGCGGGTAGATCTGGTAGACGACGGCCTGCCGCCACCAGTCGGACGGTGTCGTTCGGGTGGCTTGGGTCGTCTGCGGACTCGTCACGATCGCCTCACTCGGAAATCTGCCGGTAACCCGGGGTTTATATATAGGCTCTAAATTTAGAATCTGCATGTATTCTGCGGTGGAACAACGACGAGGTCAAGGGGCTTTCATGGCGAAACCACCGGCTACCCCGCCCACGGCCACGCCGACGATGTTGCGCCGGGTGAACGCGGGCAAGGTACTCGGCGTGCTGACCCGCGCACGGGTGATGACCGGAACGGGCCTCATCGAGGCCACCGGGCTCACCCGCGCCACCGTGCACGCGGTCTGCAACGACCTGATCTCGATGGGCTGGGTGGTCGAGCTCGATCCGGGACGGACGTCGGTGGGGCGGCCGTCGCGGCGGTTCGAGTTCAACAGCCACGCCGGGTACGTGCTCGGCATCGACATCGGCGCGGCCCGGACGACGGTGCTGGTCTCCGACCTGCGCGGCGAGACGGTGGCGAAGGTCGGCCGGTCGATCGCCGGCGTGAAGACGCCCGGCGAGCGGACCGAGCTCGTGCACGAGACGGTGGTCGAGGCACTGGCGTCCGCGGGGGTGTCGGACGCCGAGGTGCTCGCCGCCGGTGTCGGGGTCGCGGCGCCGGTCGACCGGGACGGGAACCTGCTCGTCGACGACGAGTTCTGGCGGCGGTTCGACTCCGGGCTGTCCTCGCGGCTGACCGAACTGCACGGCTGGCCGGTCCTGCTCGAGAACGACGCGAACCTCGCGACGCTCGGCGAGCACTGGCGCGGCGAGGCGCGCAACGTCGACGACCTCGTCGTACTGCTGGCCGGCGAGCGGTTCGGGTCCGGGCTGATGGACTCCGGGCGGCTGCTGCACGGCAGTCGCGGCGGCGCCGGCGAGATGGTGTTCCTGAAGCTGATTGAAGGCGTTGGTGACACCCACGGTATTGCCCGGATCGCGCGCGAGGACGGGACCGCGGCGGTCGCGGACGAGGCGGTGGAGACATCACTGCGGGAACTGGCCACCGACGGTGAAGTGACGGCGGAACAGGTGTTCCGGGCCGCAGCGGACGGCGACAAGGTTGCCCAGGGCATCCTTCACGACATCGCCGACCGGACCGCCCGGGTGATCGCCACCCTCGGCACCCTCTTCAACCCGGAACTGGTCGTCATCGGCGGCGCCGTCGCCCAGGCGGCGGCTGCGCTGCTCCCCGACCTCGAGGAGCAACTCCCCCGCTACACCAGCACCCCGCTCCGCGTCGCGGTGTCATCCCTCGGCGACGCGATCGTCTCAGTAGGCGCCGTCCGCCACGCCCTGAACTACGTCGAACTGCACGCCCTGGACCTGGAACTCACCTGCCGTCCGTGAGGGTGCGGACGCCCAGGCCATCACAATCGCCCGTCGGGGCCCGTGCCCCGCTCAGGCGCGCTCGGCGCGCTGGATTGTGATGGCCTGGCGGTCCGTACCCTAGCGGGTCAGCTCCCGAGCGATCGCTTCCAGGACGATCACGTTGCGGCCGGACGTGGTTGCGGACGGGACGCCTGCGGGCACCAGCGCCTGGTCTTCGGGGATGCCAGTGCAGAGTACGAAGACGTTGTCCGGGTGACCTTCCACCAGGTGGTTCAGGGCGGCGCGCATCCACGGCGTACGTCCGGCGTCTTGGACGGCGATCACCAGCGGGCGGCCTTGCGCTGCCTTCGCCGCCTGGGCGATCGCGTCGTTCTGCGGTTCGCCGTTGGCGGTGAGGTGGTGCTCGCCGCGCAGTACGACGCCGTCCGCCTGCGGCGCCACCCGCGTGAAGATCTCCGGAAGCCCTGAGAAATAAGGGTTCCACGCGGGGTGCAGGCCCTGCGTCAGATCCACGACGTACGGCGCTGCGCCGAGCGCGGGGAACGCCTGCCGGGCCACGACCCGCGCAGCTACCTCGCGGATCGGGGCGCCGTCCAGACCGGCCCGCCGGGAACGCTGCCCGAGCGAGGCGGCGAGCGTACGGACCCGGGCCGCGGCGTCGGCGACCCGCTCGGCCGGGAGGGTTCCGGTCCGTACGGCGTCGACCACACGGGCCGTGAGCGCCTGCGGGTCCGCCGTACCGACCGCGATCATCGCGAGGTCCGCGCCGGCGCCGATCGACGCGACCGCGGCGTCCTCGATCGAGCGGCCCTGGGTGATCGCCTGCATCTCGAGCGCGTCGGTGGTGATGACACCGGTGAAGCCGAGCTCGTCGCGGAGCAGCCCGGTGAGGATCCGGTGCGAGAGCGTCGCCGGCTTGTCGTCGTACGCCGAGAAGATGATGTGCGCGCTCATCACGACGTCGGCGCCCGCGGCGATCGTCGCGCGGAACGGCGCCAGCTCGACGGCCTGTACCTCCTCGATCGAGCGGTCCACCCGCGGCAGGTCGGTGTGCGAGTCGACGGAGACGTCGCCGTGACCCGGGAAGTGCTTCGGGCAGGCGGCGATGCCGGCGTCGTGGACGCCCTCGACGAACGCGACACCGTGCCGCGAGACGACGTCCGCCGTCCGGCCGAACGAGCGGGTCGAGATGATCGGGTTCGCCGGGTTGCTGTTCACGTCGACCGACGGCGCGAGCATCAGGTCGATGCCGAGCGAGGCCAGCGTCGCGGCCGCGTCCCGGGCGGCGGCACGGGTCAGTTCGACGTCGTCCAGGTCGCCGAGCAGCCGCGGGGATGCCAGCGGCCACGGGTTCGCCGGGGCGAGGTGGCTGAACTCGCCGCCCTCGTGGTCGATCGCCACGATCAGATCGGGGCGCTCGGCACGGAGCGCGGCGGTCAGTGCGGCGACCTGCTCGGCGTCGGCGACGTTCCGGGTGAACAGGATGACCGCCCCGAGTCCGCCGGCCACCGCGCGGCGCAGGTCGTCGGGAGCCGTCGTCCCGGTGAAGCCGACGACCAGCGATCCGGCCGCGTCACGATCCAGTTGAGCACTCATCCCCCAACCCTCTCGCAGCCCGGGCCGGCCGCGCCAGCCGGTCACGCAGGGCTGACAAATCTCCGCCTCGACAGGCTCCGAGGGGCATCGTTGTCAAGCGCTCTCACGACCGTTAACGGCCTCCTTCCTGCGGGTTTTCCGTGATTACCAGGAATCACCCCTGTCTGTTCGGGCCGACTACAGATAACGTTGTCTCTCGACCTGACCGCCCTGACCGGGGGGACGATGAGCGACGACACCGTAGACGACACGGGGGACGGCACAGTGGTGGCGCGGGAATCCGTGCTGGGAATCGACATCGGCGGCACCAAGATGGCCGCCGCTCTGGTGTCCGCGGACGGCACGATTCTCACCGGCGACCGGATCCGGACCCCGTCCGGCGGCGCCGACCAGGTGTTCGGCGCGCTCGGTGAGCTGATCGGCCGGATCCGCGGTCAGGCGCCCGAGCTGACGCCGCTCGCCGTCGGGATCGGCTCGGCCGGTCCGCTCGACCAGAAGCACGGTCTGGTGTCCCCGGTGAACATCCCCGGGTGGCGCAACTTCCCGCTCGTCGACCGGGTGCGCGCGCTGACCGGCGACGTACCGGTGGCGCTCGGCATGGACGGACACTGCTTCGCGCTCGGTGAGTTCTGGAGCGGTGCCGGCCGCGGCGCGCACACGCTGCTCGGCATCGTCGTGTCGACCGGCGTCGGCGGCGGCCTGGTGGTCGACGGCAAGCCGCTGGTCGGGCAGTCCGGCAACGCCGCCCACATCGGTCACGTGGTCGTGGACCAGGACGGCGAGGCGTGCGCCTGCGGTTCGTACGGATGCGTCGAGGCGTACGCGAGCGGTCCGCGGATGGTCGCGCGGGCGCAGCGCAGCGGCTGGCGTACGGACGAGGACGTGGACGCCGAAGTACTGGCTGCCGACGCGGCGGCCGGGGACGAGCTCGCGCTGGCAGCGTTCGACGACGGCGCGCAGGCGCTGGCCGCAGGGATCGTGGCGACGGCGGTGACCGTCGACCTGACCACGGTCGTGATCGGCGGCGGGGTCGCGCAGGCCGGACCGGTGCTGTTCGACCCGGTGCAGGCGTGGGTCAAGCGGCTGGCGCAATTGCCGTTCGTGGCGGATCTGACCGTCGTACCCGCTCAGCTGGACAACGCCGGTCTGCTCGGCGCCGCGCACCAGGCCTGGGCCGCGCTCCGCTGATCTTGATCCGCACCAGCTGATTCGCACAGCTCGCGTCGCGCGGTAACCCTTCTCCCGCGCAATTTTGCGCAATTTTTACGAATCTCCCGAATCCGTGTAACGACTGCCCTACGCGCAGCGATTCAAGGGATGGATGGGGTGGGGGCACCGTCATCCACGACCGGCCGAGGGGGCTCGGGCCGGACGCCACAACGGGAGATCGAGGGGGGCCTTGGATCTTCCGGAACACGCGAGCGGCGGGTGAGGAGACTCCCCGCCGCAACCGTGTGCAGCACCGGTCGGGAACCCGCATGCCTTCGGCAACGTCCGACCGGTTCGGTCGCGATCGATCCCGTGGAGGGACGGAATCGAACGCGGGTTCTGCACCGTGAACGGTGGACGATGGCAGCGGAGGGGTCTGCCACCGGCCTGACCCCCCGTCCGCGGTGCAGAACTAGGGCCTGAGCCATTCGGGTTCGGGGAGGCGGGCGCGGTCGAGGCGGCCGATGTCGTCGAGCGGGAGTTCCTCGATCGGGATCAGGTCCGCCGGGACCAGGTAGATCGGCAGCTGCTTGCCGAGGTCAAGCATCAGCCGGGCCAGGACGGCGGGGTCGCTGTCCTCGAGGACGACGTACCCGATCAGGCAGGTGTCGCCGGCCGGGTCCGCCTGCGCGACCACGACCGCGTCGACCACGCCGGGCTGGTCGGCCAGTACGTGCTCCGTCTCCCCCGGCTCCACCCGGTGGCCGCGGATCTTCACCTGGTCGTCCGCGCGGCCCAGGTACTCCAAGGTGCCGTCGATGCGCCAGCGGCCGAGGTCGCGGCTGCGGTACAGCCGGGCGCCCGGGTGACCCGGATCGCCGACGAACGCGTGCTCGGTCTCCTCCGGCCGGCCGAGATAGCCCTGGGCAACCGCGGCGCCACCGAGGTGGATCTCGCCGACCGCGCCGACCGGTACCGGGCGCAGCGCGGCGTCGAGCAGGCGGACGGCCACGCCCTCGATCGGACGGCCGATCGACGGCCGGTCCTCGCCCGGGTCGACCTCGTGGATCGTGGTCACGATCGACGCCTCGGTCGGCCCGTACTCGTTGAACAGCCGGCACTGCGGATGCGCGTCCAGGAACTCCCGCACCTTGTGCGTCAGCACCATCGCCTCGCCACCCGCGACGATCTCCCGCAGCGCGGGCAGCTCGGGCAGCCGGCGCATCGTCGCCAGCAACGCGGTCAGCGGGCTGAACGCCATGAACAGCCGCTGTACGCCGTGATCGCGGAGCGCCGCGACGACCGCGTCCGGGTCGTACCGGTCGTCCTCGCCGATCAGTACCAGCGCCGCGCCGGACGCGAGGGTCGTGAACATCTCCTGTACGTGGACGTCGAAGCCGAACGAGGTCCACTGCAACGTCCTGAGCGACCGCCTGGTCCGCAGGTAGTGCCGGACCAGGTTCACCGGGCCGCGGTGCGGGACCACGACGCCCTTCGGGTTGCCGGACGAACCGGAGGTGTAGATGCAGTACGCGATGTCGTCGGCCGCGGCCCGGACCGGCGGCGCCTGCCGCGCTCGCGCGTCGCCGTCGGCGGCGACGACCGGTACGAGTCGCAGGCCGAGGCGATCCGCCAGTGCCGCGTCGTCGCCGACCAGCGCGACGGCGGCCGCGTCGTGCACCATGAACGCCCAGCGCGACTCCGGTACGCCGGGGTCGAGCGGGAGGTACGCAGCGCCGGACTTCAGCACCGCGAGCACGGCGACGACCATTTCGGTGCCGCGGGCAACACGGACGGCAACGATCTCGCCGGGCTTCACGCCGAGGTCGGCGAGCTGCCAGGCGACGGCGTTCGAGCGGCGGTCGAGTTCGGCGTACGTGAGCTCGCGATCGCCTTGGATGACGGCGATCGCGTCCGGGGTCCGGGCGACCTGCTGCTCGAACAGGGTGTGCAGTCCGCTGAGTTCGCCGGCCACCACGGCGTCGCGGCGTACTCGCCCGATCGGGGCGATCGGGTCGGCATCCGACTCGAGTTCGCGGAGGAGTTCGAGGTCGGAGTCGACCGGGAGGACGAGCTCGGGCAGCCGGAGCTGCGGGTTGGTCGTTGCCCTGCGCAACACTTCGGCCAGGTAGCCGAGGAGGCGTTCGACGGTGCGCTGCTCGAACAGGCCGGTCCGGTAGTCCGCCGTACAGGTGATGCCGGCACCGTTGTGGGTGAGCCGGAACCTCAGGTCGATCGACGGCGGCAGCTCGTCGTCGCCGTCCTCGAAGTCGACGAGGATCTGGAACAGCGGGTCGCGCTCGAAGAACCCGAGGTCGGCGCCGGCGTGGTCGGACGCGGCCGTCGTGATGTCGCGGATCCGCTCGGTCAACTCGCCCAGCTCGGGCTCGCCGGACAGGTCGATGCGGAGCGGGAGCGCCGGGCGCGGATCCGGCTCGCCCTTCGGGCGGATCAGCGCGGAGCCGATCGTCACGTCGTCCTGCGCGGCGAAGCGGCCGAGTACGGTCGCGGTGGCCGCGAGCATCGTCATCACCGGACTGAGTTTGCGGTCCCGGCTGTACGCGAAGACGGCGTCGGCGAGCTCCTCGTCGAGCTTCCGTTCGACCGAGGCGACCGCGTCGTCGCCGGGTCCGCGCACGCGATCCGACGGCAGGACCAACGGCTCGGCTCCGGCGAGTACTTGTTCCCAGTACGCGAGGTCGCGGCGCATGTCGTCCGGCTTCGGGGCGACTGCCGGCAGGTCGTCCCAGGAGGTGGAATCCAGTACCCGGACCTGCAGAGCGTTCGCATCCGGCTCTTCTGTTGATTCAGTGAGGAGGGCCAACTGTTCGCGCATCAGCTTGGTGACGCCGTCGACCAACTGACCGGCTACCCGCAACTGCTGCGACATGAGCGCGGCCATACCGCTACCGGGCAGGTCCGCCTCACTGGTGGCGGCCGCCGCCTCGTCAACCTTCGCCGCCAACTCCGCAAGCCCCGACCCCAACACCGCCAACGCCGCCCGCGGATCCCTTGCAGCACTCTCGGTCTCCACCGGCTCTTCGATCTGTACTGGTTCCTCAGGCTGGGGCTCCTCCACGACAGGCTCAGCTGTTTGGACAGCGACTGCGGTGGCGAGTTTGTGTGGGGTTGTGTAGGTGAGGAACAGGTCGTCCGGCGCGAGACCGGCCTCGAAGCGGCTGTTCAGTTCGTCGATGACCGGCGCCATCGACGCCGGTGTAGCACCCAGTTCCGCGAACGTGTGGTCCACGGTCAGGTCGTACGGATCGAGGTTGTGCACCTCGCACGTCAGATCGAGTACGACATCCAGCGACTCGCGGTACCGCTCCGCCGACATCTCGTTGCCGGACAACGACCCCGCCTGCGCCAGGTAGTCCGCGTCGATCGCATGCGTCTCGGCCGGTAACGCGAACGCGTCCGGCTCGTCCCGTTCCGCCTCGTCGCGCTCCGGCTCGACCGGCTCCGGCGTGACCGGCGGGTCCAGCGGAATCCGCTTCACCGCCGCACTCGACGGCGGCTCGAACACCACCGACTGCGCCCGCGCGGCCCGTTCGAACGCGTTCAGCCGCGGCGCATTGTTGTCCCCGGCAACTGCCGTACCAGGACCGGCGAGCACCGTCACGGACGGGTCGACCGGATGGTGCACGCGACGGAACGGGTACGTCGGCAGCGGCACGCGACCGCCGTCGGCGTACACCTTCGCCCACGCGATCTCGGTCCCCTGCTCGTACAGCTCGGCAAGCCCGTTCATCGTCGCGAGTACCGGATCCTGCCCGAGGCGCTGCGCCGGAATCCACGTGCTGTTCGGCGCGATCCGGCGACCGGCCGGGCTCAGTACGGCATCCGGCCCGAGCTCCAGGAACCGCCGGCACCCGGCCGCGGTCACCGCCTCGACCGCGTCCCCGAACAACACCGGCTGCCGCAGCTGACCGACCAGGTAGTCGCTGTCGAGCACCGTTCCGGACTCGAGCAGATCACCCGACCAGCTCGACACCATCGGCGTCCGCAGCGGCTTCAGCGTGATCTCTCGAACGATCTCCGCGAAGTCCGAAAGGATTGGGTCGACCAACGAACTGTGGAACGCCCGGTCCACGTCCAGCCGTTGCCACGCGACCTGCAACTGGTCCAGCTGCGCCGCCAGCTGCCCGACGATCACCTCGGACCCGGTCAGCACGAACGACTGCGGACCGTTGCCCGCGGCAACCTCCACGCCAGCGGTCCGGGCGATCTCGCGGACCCGGTCGGCATCGGCCCGGACGGCGACCATCGCGCCGGGCACGGTGCCGCGCTGCATGAGTTCGCCGCGCTTGGCGGTCAGCCGTACGCCGTCCGCCACCGACAGCGCGCCCGCGACACACAGAGCCGCGTACTCACCGACGCTGTGGCCCACGACGAGTGCGGGCTGCACACCGAACGACTGCCACAACCGCGCCAACGCGACCTCGAACGCGAACAACGCCGGTTGCGCCGTCTCGGTCGGCCAGACACCTTCCGCGCCGCCGGCCGGGGTGAGGAGCAGCTCGTTCAGGCTGCCGCCGGTCTCCTCGTGGTACACCCGGTCGCACTCGTCGAGCACCGAGCGGAACACCGGGAACCGCGCCGCAAGCCCGGCAGCCATCCCACGGCGCGCAGCGCCCTGCCCGGTGAACGCATACCCGAGCGGGCCCGGCCCGCCCCGCGGTACTTCGGTCGGCTGCGCGGATCCGAGCGCGCTGACGAGTTCCAGTTCGGAAGCGCCCGCGACCGCGATCCGGTACCGGTGCGCGGGCCGGCCGAGGGCCGCCGTACCGGCAAGGTCGATCAGCCGGTGGCCGGTGCCGTGGCCGAGGTCGGAGCGGTACAGCTCGACCAGATCGGCGAGCGCGTCCGGGTCCGGCGCGGACAGCGGCAGGACGACCGGGCCGTCGTCGCCGCGGCGGATCTGGCGCGGCGCCTCCTCGAGGATCACGTGCGCGTTCGTACCGCTCGGGTCCAGCGCGCTGACGCCGGCGCGCAGCGTCGTACCGCCGGACTGCAGCGGTACGGTCCACTCGCGCGCGTCGGTACCGATCACGAACGGGCTGCCGTCCAGCGCGAGCGCCGGGTTCGGCGCGGTGAAGTTGATCGTCGGCACGAGCGTGCGGTGCTGCAGCATCAGGATCGTCTTGATCAGGCCGGCCATCCCGGCGGCGCTGTCCAGGTGGCCGATGTTCGGCTTCACCGACCCGAGCGTGCAGAACCCGACCTTGTCGGTGTGCCGGCGCAGCGCGATCGTCAGCGCCTTCACCTCGGCGGCGTCCGCGGCCGCGCTGCCGATCCCGTCCGCCTCGATGTAGCTCAGCGAGTCCGCGTCGAACCCGGCCCGCTGCAGCGCGCGCTCCACCAGTTCGACCTGGTTGCCGTCGGCGTTGCTCACCGCGGTGCCGCGGATCACGGCGTAAACGGTGTCGCCGTCGGCGAGGGCCTGGTCGAGACGCTTCAGCAGTACGGCGGCGACGCCGTTCCCGCCGACGGTGCCGTCGGCGTCCGCGGCGAACGCGCGTACGTGGCCGCTCGGCGACAGGATCGAGTCCGGCGTCGGGTGGTAGGTCGTTGCCTGCGGCACCTGTACGGCGGCGGCACCGGCCAGCGCGAGATCCGCGTCGCCCGACCGCAGCGCCTGGCAGGCCAGGTGCACCGCGACCAGCGACGACGAGGACGCCGACTGCACGCCGATCGCGGGACCGGTCAGGCCGAGCCGGTACGCGACCCGGGTGGCGATCGAGTCGCGGGACTGGTGCTGGCGGTTGTACAGGTTCATGCCGGAACCGGCGAACACACCGACGCGGTCCGACGTACCCGCGTACCCACCGTGCTCCAGCGCCTGATGACAAACCTCGAGGAACAACCGCTGCGCCGGCTCCATCAACTCGGCTTCACGATCACTCAACCCGAAGAACTTGGCGTCGAACGCCTCCACATGCTCCAACACACCCGAAACCGCAACAACCCCGTCCCCCGCCTCCGGCCGCCCGCGCCGGACACTCTCCACACCCCCCACAAGGTTCTCCCAGAACCCCTCCAACGTCTCCGCCCCCGGAAACCGCCCAGCCACCCCCACCACAGCCACCGGCTCCACAACCCCAGCCCGCGCAACCACCTCAGCAGGAGGCGCAGCTACGTGCTCCGTTCCCCGCACACCACGACCCGCCACAGCCACACCCGCCGCAGCCACACCCGCCGCAGTCACACTCGCCGTAGTCACACCCGCCGCAGTCACACCCGGCCCGACCACCGCGGCCGCTACGCCGCTCGCACCGGCACCCGTGTCCGCGCCGCCGTTCCCCTCACCGCCGGGACGACCCGCACCCTCCCGGACCCCGTCGTTGCCCTCAGCAACCACCGTGCCGACCGTCGCCGCGTCCTCCGCGACAACCACCCGCTCGCCACCAACCCCCACGACCGCCGCGCCGTCGTTGCCCTCAGCAACCACACCGTCCATCTCCGCCGCATCCCCGGCGACAACCACCCGCTCGCCACCGACTCCCACGAGCGCCGCACCGTCGCCACCCGCGCCGTCGCCACCCGCGCCGTCGCCACCCGCCGCACGCTTCACGCCACCGAGGCTCTCCACACGCCCGGCAGCCCCGTCATCCGCCTCGCCCGCGCTCCCCGACTCCGCAGCCGCCTCGCCCGCAGCGTCTACCGCCCCGGCAGAGACCACGTCCTCTCGGGTCGCCGCGTCCGCGATCTCCGCAGCGTCCGCCGCACCGGCACTACCGGCACCCTCGGCAACGTCCACCGCCCCGGTGCCATCGACAACCCCGGCGCCGGCATCCACGTCCTCAGCAGCTGCTATGGCGGCGTCCTCAACCGAACCCCCGACGCCCTGCGAGCCCACCGCAACGTCCACGCTCTCGACACCCAAGGCGGCAGCATCCGCGTCAGCAGCGTCGACGTCCTCGCCGACATTCCCGTGCCCCGTCGCCTCTGCACCGCCGCCAACCTCCGAACCCCCGGCAACACGCACGCCCTCGACAGCACCTACGTCCTCGACAGCCTCCGCATCATCGACAGCACGCGCGTCCCCAGCAGCACTCGCGTCCCCGGCAACACGCACGCCCTCGACAACAGGTACGTCCTCGACAGCCTCCGCATCATCGACAGCACGCGCGTCCCCAGCAGCACTCGCGTCCCCGGCAACACGCACGCCCTCGACAACACGTACGTCCTCGACAGCCTCCGCATCATCGACAGCACTCGCGTCCCCAGCAGCACTCGCGTCCCCGGCAACACGCAGGCCCTCGACAACACGTACGTCCTCGACAGCCTCCGCATCATCGACAGCACTCGCGTCCCCAGCAGCATTCGCGTCCCCGGTAACACGTACGTCCTCGACAACACGTACGTCGTCAGCAGCCTCCGCATCATCGGCGGCATCTGCGTCCTCGGCGATCGCAGCGTCGTCGGCAGCGCCCACTACCCCAGCGACAGGCGTCTCACCGGCAGCATCCACGTCCTCGACGACCGCTGCATCCCCGGAAGCATTCGCGTTCCCGGCGGCCGCCGCGCCCTCGACCGCATCCGCCTCCCCAACCCCACGCGCCCAACCTGTCGTCTGCCCCTCGCCGGTAGCGCGCACATCGACTGTGACTGCTTTGTCGTCCGCGGCGTCGGAGATGTCCTCGGGCTCGAGGCCGACGTCGGGCTCGTCAGTGGCGGCCGCGCCCTGCGTGGCGGCAACTGTCGGCGGTTCTGCCGAGAGGCTCAGCGTCTCGGCGGCATCTGCGTTCTCGCCTGCGGCGTCGTGGACGTCCAGGGTGGTATGCGCGTTCGCAGCTTCCGACTCCACCTCCGAAGCCTCGGCAGTCGTCGTACTCGCGCCCGCCCCGCCCCCGTCGACCGGCTGCGAGCCGCCGCCATCCGCCCCGGCTTCTCCCTCACCCGCTACGTCAGACGCAGGTACATCCGATCCCTCGGACTCACGATCGCTCGAACGGAGCTCCTCAGCCAGCTCGCCGCGAGCTTCACTGTCCGTTCCCTCGGCCTGCTCGTCAGCCGTCCGACCGTCGCCGGCCGACTCATCGTGGAACGGTACGCCGGGCACACCTGCAGCAGGTTCAACTACGGCACCCTCGCCCGCCACGCCCGCGGCAGGTTCGAGTACGGCGCCCTCGCCGGCGGCAGGTTCGAGTACAGCGTCCTCGCCCGCCTCGCCGCCTGCTTCACCGACCGTTTCGTCAGCCTGCTCGCCAGCCGTCTGAACGTCGCCTGCCGACTCGTCGCGGGACCGTACGCCGACCACATCTGCAGCCGGTTCGAGTACGGCACCCTCGCCCGCCACGCCCGCAGCGGGTTCGAGTACGGCGTCCTCGCCCGCCTCTCCCGGAGCGACCGCGTGGTCCGCGCCAACCGCCGCTTCATCGCGTACGAGTCCGACGTCGTCCGCACCAGCCTCGCCGAACTCCGCGAGCACCCCCGACCCCGCGACAGACACACCATCTGCGTCAGGCTCCGCGACAGACACATCGCCCGCGTCGGGGTCCGCGACGGACGCACCATCCAGGTCGGGCCCCGCAACGGACGCATCGTCTGCGTCGGACACACCATCCGCGTCGAGCCCCGCGACAGCCGCAGCAGTCGCGTCGGGCTCTGCGGCCGGCGCGCCGTCCGCGTCGTCGGCTGGCTCGTCCTGTTCGGACGCTGCCGCCTCAGCTGCAGTACCGTCGACGGCGGCCGGGGCGTCCGCACCGAGAGCTACCTCGTGCAGGACTTCGCCCTCAGCCGCTTCGGTCGGCGCAACAGCCGGGCCGTGCTCGTCAACAACTGCTTGCTGAGCCTCAACGTCAGCCCCGTCGACAACCGCCTCGCTTTGCACAACAGCCGAGCTGACCTCGTCCGCACCCGCGTACTCGGACCCGGCCGCACCGACACCAGGCCGGCTCTGTCCAACAGCCGAATCGTCCTCGTCCACACCCGCGTACTCGGCCCCCGCCGCGTCGAGAACAGGCCGGCTCTGCGGAACAGTCGAGCCGGTTTCGTCGGCAGCCGTTTGCTGGGTCTCGGTGTCGGCGGGCGTCTCGGTGTGGGGCGCCGGTGAGTTGTGATCCTCGACTGCCGCCTGGGGTTTGGTGGGGGCGTCGTGCTCGGTGTCGGCCAGTTCGTCGTGGAGACCGGACGCGTGGTCTTCGCCGACGGTCGTGTCGTCGGCAGGGGTCGTGTCAGCGTCGGGGGCTGTGTCGGCGGCGAGGGCTGCGGTCTGTTGGTTCGTGGCTTGTTCGGCTTGGGTGGTCGCGGCTTCGTGATCGGCGCTCGGCTGGTCGGCGTCCGGCTGCGCGTGCTCGGCAGTCGCCTTGTCGCCGTCGCGTGTGTCGTACTTGTCGTCGGCCGGGTTCTCGTCGGCGAAGTCTTCGGCGGTGGGTGCGGTCGGTTCGGCGTTGGGTTGCTGTTCGGCGGTGGGGGCGTCTTCGTTGGTGCGCTCGGAGGTTGTCTGGTCCGAGCTGCCCTGTACGTCGTCGGTGAGGTGGGTGTCCGCGGCCTCCGACAGTTCGTCGGGCGCGTCCGATACGAGCGGCGGTTGTTCGTCGTTCCGCGCGCTCAGGTCCTCGGAGTTCGCTGCATGGTCGGCAGGCTGAACCTCGGCGTGCGTTCCGCTCGCATCTTCGGCCGTCACTGCCGCGGTTTCGCCATTGCCAGCGTTCGACGCCTCCGCAGTACGACCCGTAACCACGTCCGCCGTACCCGCTTGTGTGGAGAGGGCCGGGGTTTCGGCTGGGTCCTCGGGCGCGCCTGCGGCGTCCGTGCGGGCGTCCGAGATTGCGTCGGTCGGGATGGGTGCGTAGGCGGCGGGAGTCTCATCGGCGGCTGCACCCACGCCGCCGGATGCGCTCGCGCCGGCCCTACTCGCACCGTCAGCCATACCCGCGTCGCCGGTTGCGCCCGCACCGTCAGCCGTACCAGCATCGCCGGCCGTACCCGCGCGGCCAGCCGTACCCGCACCGTCGGCTGCGCTCGCTTCGCCGGTCGTACCAGAGGCGTCAGCCGTGCCCGCGCCGTCGGTTGTGATCGTGGTGTCGGGGTGGGAGGCGGCGGCTTGGGGGTTTGGGTTGGGTGGGGTGGGGTCGGGTTGTGCGGCGGTGGCTTCGGCTTGTTCGGTTGGTGGTGGGGTGGTGGCTGTGATGCGGGTTAGTTCTGTGGTTGCGGGCTCGTCGGTTGGGGGTGGGGCGGGGACGGTTGTGGTGGGGTCGGCGGGGCGGGAGACGGGGGCGGGGCCGTACTCCGACAGGGGTACGGCTGGGGGCGGAGCGGTCTGCGGTTCCGCGGTCTGCGCTTCCGCGGTCTGCGCTTGCGCGGTCGCCGGTTTCGCGGTCGGCGGGGTGGTCTGGGGGGACTGCTCCGGAGCGGTGGGGGACGCGAGGTCCGTACGCACGTCGGTCGGCGTGGGAACGTAACTGCGGGAGTCCGGCTCGGTGGTGGTGCCGAGGGTGGGGCGTTCGGGGGGTGTGGGGATGGATTGCTGGAGCTCTCGTTTCCACGCGAGGTGTACGACCGGGAGTTCGGTGGTGCGTTCGGACGGGTCCTCGTCGGCGTACGGCGTGAGCTCGGGGGTCGTGGACGGGCCCTGGCCGGTGGGGCCGCTGGACTGGGTGGCGCCGGCGGGTTCCACGTGCGGGTGCGAGGCGGGGTCGAGGGTGCCGTCGATCCAGCGTTGCTTGAGGAGCGGGCGGAGGATCTTGCCGCCGGGGGTGGTCGGGAAGTCGCGGCGCGGGACGCCGACGACCTGCGCGGCCAGGCCCAGGCGGGTTTGGATCAGGCTGCGGATGGCCTGGTCCATGCCGGGGACCGAGTCGGCGGTCAGGGCGTAGAAGACGACCAGCCGGTCGGTGCCGGTTTCCTCGTCGGCGATTCCACAGGCGGCCACCAGGCCTGACGAGGCGCCGACCACCGTCGCGGCGACGGATTCGATGTCGTGGGCGTAGTGGAGCTTGCCGGACATGATGATGCGTTCGCTGTCCCGGCCGGTGACGACGACCTGCCCGCCGGTGATGAAGCCCTGGTCGCCGGTCGCGAGCCACTTCCGGGCGGGCCAGTTGCCGACCGGGAATGCGACCCGGTCCGCTTCGAGGTTCCCGAGGTACCCCGGTGTCACCCGCGCGGACGCGACCTGCAGCTGACCGATCCGGCCTTCGGGGAGGACGGCACCGTTCGGCGCGACGATGCGTACCGTCGTACCGGGCGCCGGCGCCCCCACCGAGACCAGCGAGAGAACGCCAGGCGCCTCGACCCGCGGCGCACCCGGCCGCGCGACGGCGACCTTGCCGGAGGACGGGCGTTGGTCGACCCACTCGACGACGCCGGTCGGTGGGATCCGTACGCGGTGCACGTTCGGCGTCAGCCCCGGCCGCGCGAACGTGATCCCGGTGACCGTCTCGGTCATTCCCCAGGCCGCGACGAAGGTTTCCGGTACGACACCGAACCGGTTCGTGACGCGCAGGAACTCCGACATCACCGGCACCGTGATCTGCTCGCCGCCGCTGACCAGGCTGCGCAGCGCGGACAGGTCCCAGTGCCGGTCGGGCTCCCCCGCGACGGCCGCGGTCGCGAGCCGGTACCCGAAGTTCGGCGACCAGGAGTGGTTGACCCGGTGCTGTTCCATCAGGTCGAACCACCGCAGCGGGTTCGCGAGTACCCAGTCCGTGTTGACGTGGATGTTCGTACATCCCGTGAACACCGGCAGCAGGTGGTACAGCAGGAACGCCCCGCTGCGATCCAGCGGCAGCCAGTTCAGCGTGGTCTGGCCGGGGCGGACCGGGAGCATCGCCGGCGTACCGGCGGCGAACTCCACCAACCCGCGGTGCGTCAGCTGAACCATCTTCGGCGCACCGGTCGAACCGGAGGACAGCATCAGTACGGCGACGTCGTCCGCGGCCGGGCGGTGGAAGTCGGACGTCGGCTCGTGTCCGGCCAGCGCGTCCGGGTCGAGGACCGGCAGGCCGAGGTCGTTCGGCAGGTCGGACGGACGGCCGATCAGGACCGTCCAGCCGAGCAGGTCGGTGATCCGGCGGAGCCGTTCGCGGCCCTCCTCGGTCCGGTCGCCGCCCGGATTCGGCGCGACCAGCAGCGGGCGGATGCCACCGAGCGTGCAGGCCCAGAACGCGGCGAAGAAACCGACCGGCTCGGTGCAGTGCACGACCGCCGGATCACCGGCGCGTACGCCGTTCGCGCGTAGGCCGGCGAGGATCCGCGCGGCGAGCTCGAGCAGGGTCGGGAAGTCCAGCTTGGTCTCACGGCCGTCCGGGCCGATCTCGACGACCCCGGCGCCGGCGAAGTCACGCGCGGCCCGCAGCAGCGCACTCGGCAGGTCGCGCGGGTACCCGGCGGGAATCATCAACGCCGGCCCGGTGGAGATCGCCGGCCGGTCCGCACCACTTCTCACGCCGATGCCACCACCAGCGGGGCCTCACCAGCGGGTACGCCGGGACACGGGCAGACGCCGGTCTGTTGGCGACCCACGGACACGTGCCTCCCCAACTGGACGGAGCGGATCCGGGCAGACCCGCCTCACTTCTCACCGACTGCAGCCCCGTTCTCCAGCAGCCGGAACAGACGCCGCGACCGGGCACACCCGGTGCAACATCTCGCCGACCGACAGCCGTGAACCCTACCAGCCGGGACCCGCCCTGGAGGAGTCCGTTCTCGCCAGCCAATGGTTAAGAATCCCGGGACTGCCGACATGGTTCCAACGAGTGACGGAAGGTTCCGATACGCCCCGCACGAATGCCGTACACCAGCACTCCGCGTCAGCGCCGTGGCGGTGTCGTGTCAGGCCGCCCGGGGATCGTCGTCGACGTACAGCAACAACGACGACGAGGAGCAACGAATGTCCGTACAGGATCTGCAGCAGGCCGCCCAGGAGTTCGTCGACGCCGGCTTCGGCGGGCTCGAACTGCGGGTGTCCGACGAACACGGCGAGCAGACGGTCACCGCCGGGATCCGGGAACTGGGCCGGACCGATCCGCCGCCGGTCGGCGGGCAGTTCCGGGTCGGCAGCGTGACGAAGACGTTCGTGTCGACCGTCGTCCTGCAACTGGTGGCCGAGGGCAAGCTCGCGCTGGACGGTTCGGTCGCCGACCGGCTGCCGCGGTTCGAACTGGACCCGCGGATCACCGTCCGGATGCTGCTCAACCACACGAGCGGGCTGTTCAACTACACCGGTGAGTACTACCCCGACGGCACGGTCGTCGCCGGTCTGCCCGCGACCGGGAAGGAGTGGGCCGACAACCGGCTGCGCGGGTACACGCCGGACGAGCTGGTCGGGTTCGCGCTGTCCAAGCCGGCGCGGTTCGAGCCGGGCGCCGAGTGGAGCTACTCGAACACGAACTACTCGGTCGCCGCGTTGCTGATCGAGGCCGTGACGGGCCGTACGTTCGCGGAGGAACTGGACAGCCGGATCGTGAAGCCGCTCGGCCTGAGCGGCACGATCGAGCCGGGCGACCGTACGGACATCCCCGGGCCGCACTCGCACGGGTACTTCCGCTATCAGGACGGCGAGGAGTGGAAGGTCGTCGACGTGACCGAGCAGAACCCGTCGCTGCTGTTCGCGGCCGGCAGCATGCTCTCGACCGCGCGGGACCTCCAGGTGTTCATGTCGGCCTTGCAGAGCGGCAAGCTGATCCCCGCGGACCAACTGTCCGAGATGCGTACGCCGGAACCGAAGAGCGGCCCACTCAACTACGCCCTCGGCCTGTTCAAGGAGGAGGTCGGCTCGCAAACCCTCTACCACCACAACGGCAGCGCCCCCGGCGGCTACGGCGCCCTCATGTACAGCACCCCCGACGGCACCAAAACCCTCACCGCCGCCATCACCATGGGTGACTCGGATGCCAACATCCTCGAGATCTTCCCGCCAGCACTCGAACGCCTGGTCGCGACGGTGTTCAACTGAAAGGTGGGCGAAGAGGGACTTGAACCCCCGACATCTTCCTTGTAAGGGAAGCGCTCTACCAACTGAGCTATCCGCCCGGATCAAACGACCGGAGGAGTCTACCTGAGATCTGAGCCGAGCTTTGCCAGTGCCTCGGCGTAGTCGTCGAGGTTGCGGGGTTCGGGGAGGGGGTTGACGACGGACCAGCGGATGGTGCCGGTGCGGTCGATGACGAAAGTGCCGCGGAGGGCGCAGCCGCGGGCCGGGTCGAAGACGCCGTACGCCGACGCGATCGCGCCGTGGGGCCAGAAGTCCGTCAGCAGGCTGAACGGCAACGCCTGCGCGTCGGAGTACGCGCGGAGGGTGAAGAGCGGGTCGCACGAGACGGCGAGGAACTCCGCCGCGGCCAGCAGCGAAGGGCGGTCGCGGAGCGCGGCGAGTTCGCTGGTGCAGACCTGGCTGAAGGCGTACGGATAGAAGACCAGTACGACGTCCCGCCGGCCGGCGTAGTCGCTCAGCCGGACGGGTTCGCCGTACTGGTTCTGGGTGCTGAAGTCGGGTGCCCGGCTGCCCGCAGCCGGGAAGGTCACCCGCGGCGACCGGACTTCGGGACCACCAGCTTGGTCGCGGACCAGTCGTCGGTCACGCTCAGCGTGCTCGTCGTGGCCAGGCCCGCCACCGGGGCCGCCTCGGCGATGTCGCTGGTCTCGACGTAACCGTCGCGGCCGACCTTCGGAGTCATCAGCCAGACCACTCCGCCGGCCTTCAGGTCGGTCAGGATGTCGAAGAACGCGTCGACCAGGTCGCCGTCGTCCTCGCGGAACCAGAGCAGGACCGCGTCCACGACCTCGTCGGTGTCGTCACCGACGAAATCCTCTCCGGTGACCTCCCGGATGGCGTCACGCAGGTCGTCGTCGCAGTCGTCGTCGTACCCGATCTCCTGGACAACCCAACCGGCTTCCAAGCCGAGCCGGGAGGCCATGTTCGGGCCGCCGCTCTTGCCGTCCGCGTGATCCGCGGTCGCGCTCACGTGTCCTCCTCCGTGGTCCCCGCTTGCCCGGGGGTAGGTGTCATAGCTCTACTACTAGCGATACAGCTAGCGGTAGTCCATCGTGACGTACCGCGTCGCGCAAGTATGCACCAGGGTTCCGTGACGTGTCCGGTATCCGCGTGGCGGGTACCAGGCGTGTCCGCTCAGATCACGCCTGACCAGCCGGAATCCGGCCGGAAAGCAAGGCCAAGTAGAACGCATTCCGAACAGGTGACAGGATTGCGGTGAAGACAACCAGAGAGAACGGCAGGACACCGTGGCTTCCGGACACGAACCACCAGCCATCATCACCGAGGGGATGCCCACCCAGCTCCCCGACATCGACCCCGACGAGACGCGTGAATGGGTCGAATCGCTCGACGCCGTCCTGGACGAACGGGGCAAGGCGCGAGCGCGCTTCCTGATGCTCAAGCTGATCGAGCGGGCCCGGGAGCGACAGGTCGGGGTGCCCGCACTGCGGAGCACCGACTACATCAACTCGATCCCGCCCGAGCGCGAGCCGTGGTTCCCCGGCGACGAGCACATCGAGCGGCGGATCCGCGCCTTCATCCGCTGGAACGCCGCGGTGATGGTGAGCAAGGCGAACCGCAAGGGTCTGGAGGTCGGCGGTCACATCGCCACCTACCAGTCGGCCGCGAGCCTGTACGAGGTCGGTTTCAACCACTTCTTCCGCGGCAAGGACCACCCGGGCGGCGGCGACCAGATCTTCATCCAGGGGCACGCCTCACCCGGCATGTACGCGCGCGCCTTCCTCGAGGGCCGGCTGTCGGCCGACGACCTGGACGGCTTCCGCCAGGAGGTCTCCCGCGGCCCGCACAAGGGCCTGTCGTCGTACCCGCACCCGCGGTTGATGCCGGAGTTCTGGGAGTTCCCGACGGTCTCGATGGGGCTGGCCGCGCTGAACTCGATCTACCAGGCGCGCTTCAACCGGTACCTGCACAACCGCGGTATCAAGGACACCAGCCAGCAGCACGTCTGGGCGTTCCTCGGTGACGGCGAGATGGGCGAGCCGGAGTCGCTCGGCGCGATCGGCCTGGCCGCGCGCGAGGAGCTGGACAACCTCACCTTCGTGATCAACTGCAACCTGCAGCAGCTGGACGGACCGGTCCGCGGCAACGGCAAGGTCATCCAGGAGCTGGAAGCGTTCTTCCGCGGTGCCGGCTGGAACGTGATCAAGGTGATCTGGGGTCGCGAGTGGGACAACCTGCTGGCCCAGGACCACGACGGCGCGCTGGTGAACAAGATGAACACCACGCCGGACGGCCAGTTCCAGACGTACTCCGTCGAGTCCGGTGAGTACATCCGGGAGAACTTCTTCGGCGGCGACCAGCGGCTGCGCCAGATGGTCAGCGGGCTGTCCGACGAGGACCTGCGCAAGCTGCCCCGCGGCGGTCACGACTACCGCAAGGTGTACGCCGCGTTCAAGAGCGCGACCGAGCACGTCGGGCAGCCGACCGTGATCCTCGCCCAGACCATCAAGGGCTGGACGATCGAGGCGCTGGAGGGCCGCAACGCGACCCACCAGATGAAGAAGCTCACCTCGGACGACCTGAAGGCGTTCCGCGACCGGCTGTACCTGCCGATCGAGGACAAGGACCTCGAGGACGCGTACAACCCGCCGTACTTCCACCCCGGCACCGACTCGCCGGAGTACCAGTACATGATGGAGCGCCGCAAGCAGCTCGGCGGTTCGCTGCCGGAGCGCCGGGTGCAGCCGAAGCAGCTGACACTGCCGGGCGACGACGTGTACAAGCCGCTGTCCAAGGGCTCGCACGCGCCGGTCGCGACCACGATGGCGCTGGTCCGGCTGTTCCGGGACCTGATGAAGGACCCGGAGATCGGCCACCGGATCGTCCCGATCGCCCCGGACGAGTACCGCACCTTCGGTATGGACTCGATGTTCCCGACCGCGAAGATCTACTCGCCGCACGGCCAGAACTACGACGCCGTCGACCGCAACCTGCTGCTGTCGTGGAAGGAGTCCACGGCGGGTCAGCTGCTGCACGAGGGCATCAGCGAGGCCGGCGCGATGGGCTCGGTGCTGGCCGCGAGTACGGCGTACGCCACCCACGGCGAGCCGATGATCCCGTTCTACATCTTCTACTCGATGTTCGGGTTCCAGCGCACCGGCGACTGGATGTGGGCGCTCGGCGACCAGCTCGGCCGGGGCTTCCTGGTCGGCGCAACCGCCGGACGTACGACGCTGACCGGTGAGGGACTGCAGCACGCGGACGGGCACTCGCCGCTGCTGGCCTCGACCAACCCGGCCGCGGTGCACTACGACCCGGCGTTCGCGTACGAGATCCCGTACATCGTCAAGGACGGCCTGCGCCGGATGTACGGCTACGGGCTCGAGGCGGACAAGCCGCTCGGTGACGACGTGTTCTACTACCTGACCGTCTACAACGAGCCGGTCCCGCAGCCGGCCGAGCCGGAGAACCTCGACGTCGCGGCGCTGCTGAAGGGCATGTACCGCTTCAGCGAGGGCCAGGTCGCTGACGCCGAGGACGCCCCGCGGGTGCAGCTGCTCGCGTCCGGTGTCGGGCTGCCGTGGGTCCAGAAGGCCCAGCAGATCCTCGCCGACGAGTACTCGGTAGCCGCGGACGTCTGGTCCGTGACCTCGTGGAACGAGCTGCGCCGGGATGCGGTCGCAGCGGAGCAGCACAACCTGCTGCACCCGGACGAGCCGGAGCAGGTGCCGTTCGTGACCGAGCAGTTGAAGGACACCAAGGGCCCGGTCGTTGCCGTCAGCGACTTCATGCGCGCGGTGCAGGACCAGATCTCCCGCTGGGTACCGAACGACTACACGTCGCTCGGCACCGACGGCTGGGGCCTGGCCGACACCCGGGCCGCGGCCCGGCGCCACTTCCAGGTGGACGCCGAGTCGATCGTGGTCGCCACGCTGGAGATCCTGGCCAAGCGCGGCGACGTGAAGCCGGAGGTGGCC
Organism: Kribbella sp. NPDC004536; assembly: GCF_042873835.1. Taxonomy (NCBI): domain Bacteria; kingdom Bacillati; phylum Actinomycetota; class Actinomycetes; order Propionibacteriales; family Kribbellaceae; genus Kribbella; species Kribbella sp. NPDC004536. Next base: position 454,436 of record NZ_JBIALY010000005.1, read on the forward strand.
GCCGAGGCCGCCCGCAAGTACCGCATCGACGACCCGACCGCGGTCGCCGGCGTGAAGCAGGAGGGCGCCGGCGCCTGACGCCGACGCTCCGACGGGCCGCCCACCACCTGGTGGGCGGCCCGTTCTGCTCCACCGGCGTACGAGGAATGTCGTAGGCCGCGGCGCCGCGGGATTGGGTATTCCGTCCGACGCGGTGGGCAGGCCTGGATTTCTACCGTCGGGGCATGAACACCATCATCATCGGCGCGGGACAGGCCGGACTCGCCACCGGCTACCACCTACAGCGGCTCGGTGAGCCGTTCACGATCCTCGACGGCAACGCGCGGCTGGGCGACCAGTGGCGGTCGCACTGGGACAGCCTGCGGTTGTACTCGCCGGCGAAGTACGACGGGTTGCCGGGCCTCCCGTTCCCGGGCGAGCCGTGGCACTACCCCGGCAAGGACGAGGTCGCCGACTACCTCACGTCGTACGCCGCGCGCTTCCGGCTGCCGATCCGGCACAACGCCCGGGTCGACCGGCTGGAGCGGCTCGACGACCAGTGGGTCGTCACGGCCGGACCGGACCGGATGGTTGCCGACAACGTCGTGGTCGCCACCGGGACGTTCGGGCGGACGCCGTACCTGCCGGACTTCGCGGTCGACCTGGATCCGGCGATCCGGCAGCTGCACTCGTCGGAGTACCAGCGGCCGGGGCAGCTCAAGGACGGGCCGGTGCTGGTCGTCGGCGGTTCGCACTCGGGGACGGACATCGCGTACGAGGTTGCCGAGACGCATCCGACGATCCTGTGCGGGCGCGATCCGGGGCAGGTGCCGTTCACTCCGGGCAAGCCGAGTCAGGCGTTCTTCTGGCCGCTGATGCTCTTCGCGTGGCGGCACGTGCTCACCCGGCGTACGCCGATGGGCCGCAAGGAGATGGGACACATCCGGCACCACGGTGGTCCGATGATCCGGGTCAAGCGGGCCGACCTGCTCGCGCGCGGGGTCGAGCGCGTGCCGGCCCGCGTCACCGGCACACAGGACGGGATGCCGATGCTGGCGGACGGGCGGGTACTCGACGTCGCGAACGTGGTGTGGGCGACCGGGTTCCGGCAGGTGTTCGACTGGATCAAGCTGCCGGTCGCGGGTGCGGACGGGTGGCCGCGCGAGTACCGCGGGGTGGCCGAGGATGCGCCGGGGCTGTTCTTCTGCGGGTTGTCGTTCCAGTACGCGTTCAGCTCGATGGTGCTGCCCGGGGTCGGGCGGGACGCGGCGTACGTCGCCCGCCGGATCGCGGCGCGAGCGCACGCGGACCGGAGCCTTGCCGCCGCCTGACCGGGAAGGGCATGCTCGCGGTGGGGGGTCTGATGGGGATTGTCGACGATCTGCACCGAGCCAGAGCAGCGTTCGAACGCCGCGACTGGGCCACCGCGTACGCCCGACTGACCGCCGCCGACACCGACGTGGAGCCGGGGTTGGCGGCGGACGAGTTGATGGCATTGGCCACGGCGGCGTTCCTGCTCGGCGACATGGACGCGTGTATCCGGGCGTTGCAGCGCGGGTACCGGTTGCGGATCGACGCCGGCGACGTGCTCGGGGCGATCCGGTTCGCGTTCTGGCTTGCACGGGTGTTGCACGGCCGCGGCGAGGGCGCGATCGGCAGCGGCTGGGCGGCGCGGGCCGAACGGCTGATCGCCGACCAGCCCGAGGACGTCGTGGAGCGCGGCTACCTGCGCATCCACGACTTCTTCCGGCACCTCGACGCAGCCGACTTCCCGACCGCGCTCGCGGTCGGGGACGAGATCGTCGCGATCGCCCGCCGCCACGACGACCCGGACCTGCTCGCGCAAGGCCTGGTCTGCAAGGGCCGGCTGCTGATGTACTCCGGCCGCGTCCCCGAGGGCCTCGCCCACCTCGACGAGGCGATGATCGGCGTCGCCGCCGGCGAACTCTCCCCGATCTTCGCCGGCACCATCTACTGCGCGATGATCGAAGGCTGCCAGGAGGTCCTCGACTTCGACCGCGCCGCGATGTGGACGGCGGCCCTGACCCGCTGGTGCGACAGCCAGCCGGACCTCGTACCGTTCACCGGCCAGTGCGCCGTGCACCGCGGGCAGATCCTGCGGCTGCACGCGGCCTACCCGGAAGCGCTGGCCGAGTTCGAACAGGCGTGCCGCCGCTACCAGGCGCTCGGATCCGATATGGCGGCAGGCCTGGCGATGGGCGAGCACGGCGAAGTGCTCCGCATCCGTGGCGACTACGCGGCAGCGGAAGCGTCGTACGACGAGGCCGCCCGGTACGGGTACGAACCGCAACCGGGCCGGGCGTTGCTGATGGTCGCCCGCGGTCGTGTCCCGGCCGCGGTGGCCGCCGTACGCCGGCTTCTCGCCGAGACCCTGGACCCGGTGCACCGCTCGCGACTCCTGGCCGGCGCGGTCGAGGTACTGCTCGCCGGTGACGAGTTGCCCGAAGCCGACAATGCCGCAACGCAGTTGTCGGCAATCTCCGAATCGTTCGGCTGCGCCGGACTCCGCGCGTCGGCGGCGTACTGCCAGGCCCTGGTCGCGTTGGCGGCCGAGGACCCGCGGCGCGCGTTGCCTCAGGCGCGTACGGCGGCACAGCTCTGGGGCGAACTGCGCGCGCCGTACGAGGTGGCCCGCGCCAAGGTCCTGGTCGGGCGGGCCGTCCGACTGCTCGGTGACGAGGACTCGGCGGCGGCCGAGCTGACCGCCGCCTGCCGTACGTTCGCCGAGCTCGGCGCCGTTCCCGCCCGGCTGGACGCCGAACGGCTGATCGGCCGCGCCACGCCGGGCGGACTCACCGGCCGCGAACTCGAGGTACTGAAGCTGGTTGCCGCAGGCAACAGTAATACCGAGATCGCGCGCCGGCTCGTGCTGAGCGACAAGACCGTTGCCCGGCACCTCACGAACATCTTCACGAAGCTGGCGGTACCGTCGCGCACCGCGGCGGTCGCGTACGCCCGCGATCACGACCTGCTCTGACCGACCCATTTCACCAGCGCCGCGTCCAGACCGGCGGCCGAGCCGTCCGAAGCGGCCCAGGCCACGATCCCGTCCGGCCGGATCAGAACGCCGGTCAGCTCACCGCCGTACTTCGTGGTCAGCGCGCGCACCCGCCCGCCGGCGGCCTCCCGGAGTGCGGCCGAGTCGGCCAGGTCGAGCAGCAACGCCTTGCCGTCGGCCAGGTGCTCGCCGAGCCGGGTACCGTCGGCGAACTCGAAGTCCGGCGCACTCGTACCGACCAGCTCGTGCTCCCCCTCGATCGCGTACCGCTGCAGCACGCCCGACAACTTCTTCGCCAGATACGTCGACCCGCTCGGCGTGGCGAGCAGGTCCCCGACGACACTGCGCAGTGCCGCGGTCCGGGAATCCGTACGCATCAACGCGATCTGCGCCCGCGTCCAGTCCAGCACCCATTCGCCGATCGGATGCCGTTCGGTCGTGTACGTGTCGAGCAGGCCTTCGGGCGCGGTGCCCCGGATCGTCGCGGCGAGTTTCCATCCGAGGTTGACGGCGTCGCCCATGCCGAGGTTCAGACCCTGACCGCCGAACGGCGAGTGCACGTGCGCCGCGTCGCCGGCGAGCAGCACGCGACCCTTCCGGTACGACGTCGCCTGCCGGGCGTTGTCGGTGAAGCGGGTCGCCGACACGAGCTTCGTGACCGTGACGTCGACACCCGAGACGCGGCGCAGGCTGCCCTGGATCTCGTCGGCGGTGATCGGCGCGTCCCGGTCCTCCGGCGGACCGTCGAACTCGACGGTGAGGATCCGGCCCGGGACCGGTCCGTGGGCGTAGATACCGGTGTCGGTGTAGTTCCAGCTCGGCTTCAGCCCCTCAGCACCTGCCAGCTCGACGATCGCCTGCCGCCCGGTGATCGCCGGCTCGGTCCCCGGAAAGTCGAACCCGGCAAGCTTCCGCACCACACTCCGCCCGCCGTCACACCCCACCAACCAACCCGCCCGAACTGGGCCGAGTGACCCGCGTTGGACGGTTACGCCGGAATCGACGGGCCTGAGTTCGACGGTCACGCCGGAGTCGTCGGCGGTGAAGCCGGTGAGCTCGACGCCGCGGCGTACCTCGACGCCCAGCTCCGTCGCCCAGGCGCCGAGGATCGCCTCGAGGGCCTGCTGGCCGACCACGAAGACCGTCGCGGCCGGTCCGGCGTCCCGGAAGTCCGGGTCGGCGAAGTCGATCCCGGCGCCGCTGACCATGATCCCGGCGAAGTGACCGGCCGGCCGCGGCCCGCTCGGCGCCTTCCCGCCGCGGAACGCCTTCATCTGCTCGAACGCCTGCTGCTGCACCTCCTGCAATGCCGGCAGCAGGCCACGGCGGTACAGCGCCTCCGCGGTCGGCAGGTTGATCGAACCCGCCTTGATCGTCGGGTCGATGTCGAGCAGCCGCTCGACGACCAGCACGTCCAGCCCGGCCAACCGGAGTTCGCAGGCGAGCATCAGGCCGACCGGCCCGCCCCCGGAGATCACTACGTCTTTGGAGTCCATGCGAAGAATCTTAGACCGAGTACAAAATTTGGTCCAGTACAATCCTTGCCATGGCGGAGCAGGGACTGCGCGAGCGGAAGAAACTGGCGACCCGGCGGATGATCGCGGACATCGCCACCGGGCTGTTCGTGGTGCGCGGGTTCGACGCCGTCACGGTCGCCGAGATCGCCGAGGCCGCGGGCGTGTCGAAGATGACGGTCTTCAACTACTTCCCGCGCAAGGAGGACCTGTACCTGGACCGGCACCTCGACCGGCTGCGCGAACTCGAGGCCGTCGTCCGCGAGCGCCCGGCCGGCGAGCCGGTCTCGGTGGCGATGCGCCACTACCAGCACGAACTACTGGCCGCCCACCACCCGCTGTCCGGCGCGATCGAAGGCGTGCGCGGTTTCTGGAGCGTGCTGCACGAGAGCCCGGCGCTGATGAGCCGGATGGTCGAGCAGGAACACGAGATCGCCGAACTGCTCGCCCGTCTGCTGGCCGAGGAGACCGGCGACGAGTTCCGGTCCCGCCTGGTCGGCAGCCTGCTGACCGCGACGATCACCACGATCTGGCACACCGCAGTCGGCCGGATCATTGCCGGCGACGACGTCGAGCAGGTACGACGGGATCAGGTCGCGGTCATCGACGACGGCTTCGACGTACTGGAGCAGGGAATCGGTCCTCGGAGGGAGCAGCTTCACTCCGAGGGGTGAGGCGGCGCGGCGCCCGGCCGCCGATGCTCGGAACGTGAGCACAACAGAACATTCCGTCCCCCGCTGGGCCTACGTCCTCGCCCATGTGATCCCGTTCCTCACGCTGCCGTCCGGACTGTGGCGACTCGGGCTGGTGTTCGGCTCGTCGATGGGCATGCTCGACGACACCGGCGCACCCGCGCACCTGGCCGGGTTCGGGCAGAAGCTGTACGTCGTCAGCCTGACGATCTTCTCCGAACTGGTCGCGCTGACGGCTCTCGGCCTGGTCAGTCGCTGGGGCGAGGTCGCGCCACCATGGATCCCGCTGATCGGCGGCCGCCGCGTCCACCCGTACGCCGCGATCGTCCCGGCAACGCTCGGCGCGCTCAGCTTGATGGCGATCTGGACCTACGGCTTCCGCGACGCGTACACCGACCACTTCATCCCGTTCAGCAGCACGGCCTGGAAGGTCCTGATGCTGACGTGCTACAGCCCTCTCAACCTGTGGGGCCCGGCGTTGCTGCTCGTCACCTGGGCGTACTACCGCCGCCGCGTCAACGCGAGCGTGGTCGCGGCTTGAGGGTCGTCGCGGGCAGCGGCGGCGCCGGGAGCGGATCGCCTTCGTAGCCGGGGACCATCGGGAAGCGCGGGTCGCCGGTGGCGATGGCGGTCTGCCAGGCGTTGCGTGCGGCAACGATCTCTTCGTGGGACCGGCCAATGAAGTTCCACCACATCACGAGCTCCTCCGCGAACGGCTCGCCGCCGAGCAGCAGGAACCGTACACCGTTGTCGGCGGCAACCAGTTCGACGGCGTCGCGACCGGAGCCGAGGTAGACCATCTCGCCGAATCCCGGAGCCAGCGTTCCGACCGTGAGCGAACCGTCCACGACCAGGACGGCGTACTCGTTGGACGGGGTGAGCGGAAGTTCCAGCCGGCGGCCGGGGTCGACGGTGACGTCGGCGCCGACGAGTGGCGTGTACGCGGGCGCCGGTGAGGTGACGCCGGCGACGGTGCCGATCATCACGGTGGCGTGGGCGCCGTCGAGGTCGAGCTCCGGAAGGTCGGCGTACGCGTTGAAGGCCGGCGGGGTCGTCGTCCGGACGCTGTCCGGCAGCGCGACCCACAACTGCGCGCCGTGCAGCGTCGGCGGAGCATCCGGGGTGGACACCTCGGAGTGCGCGATGCCGTTGCCGGCGGTCATGATGTTCAGCTCGCCCGGACGGACGAACGCGTGCGAGCCGACGCTGTCGCGGTGCTCGATCTCGCCCTCGAACAGCCAGCTCACCGTCTGCAGGCTGGTGTGCGGATGCGGCGGTACGAGCATGCCGCGCTCCCCCGGTACGTCGTACGGGTCGACCCGCTGCGTCAGGTCGTCCGGCCCGTAATGGTCGACGAAGCACCACGCGCCGACCATCCGGCGGTTCTTGTTCGGGAGCAGCCGGCGAACGGTCGTACTCCGCCCGAGGACGACCTCGCGTGCTTCGAGCATCTCCAGCGCGGGGCCTTCGCAGTCGCCGGTGCCGATCAGCTCGGCGGGGTCCTTCTCTAGATCACTCATGATGCAGTCCAATCCAGCAGGACCTGCTGGTCCCAGGTGTTGATGACGCGCTCCGGGGTGACCCCGCAGTCCTCGGCGCGTTCGCAGCCGTAGACCTGCCAGTCGAGTTGCCCCGGCGCGTGCGCGTCGGTGTCGATCGAGAACAGGCAGCCGGTCTCGACCGCCATCGACAGCAGGCGTTTCGGCGGGTCCAGGCGTTCGGGGCGGGAGTTGATCTCCACCGCGGTACCGAACTGGCGGCAGGCCTCGAACACCACCTCGGCGTCGAACTCCGACTCCGGCCGGGTCCCACGGCCGCCGGTGATCAGCCGGCCGGTGCAGTGCCCGAGGACGTCGACGTGCGGGTTCGCGATCGCGCGCACCATCCGCTCGGTCATCGGCTCGGAGGCCATCCGCAGCTTCGAGTGCACGCTCGCCACCACGACGTCCAGCCGGGCCAGGATCTCCGAGTCGCAGTCCAGCGTGCCGTCCTCGTTGATGTCCACCTCGATCCCGTTCAGGATCGTGAACCCGTCCAGCTCGTCCCGCAGTTTCTTGTTGAGCTCGGCAACGACTTCGAGCTGCTGCAGGCGGCGTTCGCGGGACAGGCCGTTGGCGACGGTGAGCCGCGGCGAGTGGTCGGTGAGCGCGATGTAGGAGTGCCCGAGGCGGTGCGCCGTACGGGCCATCTCCTCGATCGGGCTGCCGCCGTCGGACCACTCCGAGTGCAGGTGCAGGTCCGCCTTGAGGTCGGCGCGCAGCCGGTTGCCGGCCGTGGTCAGCTCCCCCGCCGCCTCCTCGAGCTTCACCAGGTACGACGGGGTGGCGCCGTCCATCGCCTCGACGATCACGGCCTCGGTCTTCGGGCCGATCCCGGGCAGCTCGGTCAGCGTCCCGGCCCGGCGGCGCGCCCGCACCTCGGTGGCCGGCAGCGCCGCGATCGTGTCCGCGGCCCGCCGGTACGCCTTCACCCGGTGCGTCGGCTGCCGATCCCGCTCCAGGTAGTACCCGATCGCCCGCAACGCGGCCACCGCGTGCTCGACCCCCGCCTTGTCCGTCATACGCCCATCATGGCAGCGCGGACCCCCAAGCCATCACAATCCGCGCGACCGCCGCCGGCCACGCGTGCACCGCGCGGGGAAGTGGGATTGTGATGGCGTGGCGGTCCGGGGTCTAGGGTCGAGGCGTGGCGAGAGACGGGCATCGGGCGCGGGCCGACCGGTTGCAGTTGGCGACCGGGGCGTTGGCGACGGCGGCGATGGCTGCGATGGAGGCCCAGTTGCCGTGGTTCGCCAAGTTGTCGGCGCAGGACCGGTCGTGGATCGGGCTGGTCGCGCAGTCCGGGATCTCCGCGTTCGTCGACTGGTTCCGCGATCCCGAGGCGCACTCGTCGATGCCGACCCGGATCTTCGGGTCCGCGCCGCGCGAGTTCACCCGGGTGATCTCGCTGCATCAGACCGTCGACCTGGTCCGGACCACGATCGAGACCATCGAGACCACGATCGGCACGCTGCTCCCGCCTGCCGACGTACCGATCGTGCACGAGGCGATCCAGCGGTACGCGCGCGAGGTCGCGTTCGCGGCTGCCACCGTCTACGCGCAGGCCGCCGAGATGCGCGGCGCCTGGGACGCCCGGCTCGAGGCGCTGCTGGTCGACTCGGTGATCCGCGGCGAGACCGACGAATCGGTACGGTCCCGCGCCTCCGCCCTCGGCTGGACCGGCGCCATCGGGACCACCGGATCGGCCGAGGTGGCCGTCGTCGTCGGGCGGGCACCGGCCGCCGAGACACCCGCGCCGGCCACCGGTGGTTCGAACGTCGTGGACATGGTCCGGCACGCCGCCCGCGAGGCGGGTGCTGACGCACTGTGTGCGGTCCAGGGCGACCGGCTGGTGGTGGTACTCGGCGGTACGAGCAAACCTGTCGAGATCGTACAAAAACTCGCCCGCTGGTTCGGACCCGGCCCGATCGTGGTCGGACCGGTCGTGAAGGACCTGATGGCGGCCGTCACCTCGGCCCGCGCGGCGGTCGCCGGACTGCGCGCGGTGGCCGCCTGGCCGGGTGCGCCGCGGCCCGTCCACGCCGACGAACTCCTGCCCGAACGGTCACTCTCCGGAGACGGCCACGCCCGGCGGCAGCTCGCGAACGAGGTCTACGCCCCGCTCACCGCGGGCGACGGAGCCCTCCTCGACACGGTCTCGGCGTACCTGGACTCCGGTGGTTCGATCGAGGCGACGGCCCGCACGCTGTTCGTCCACGCCAACACCGTCCGGTACCGGCTGAAGCGTGTGGCGGACCTCACGGGCTACAACCCGCTGAATCCCCGCGACAGTTTCACCTTACGTGTCGCACTGACGCTGGGCCGCCTGCTCAGCCCGGAGCCAGGGAACCCGGTTTTGTAGGATCTCCACAAATCCGCCCCGGTAGAATTCGTGCTCGCCGTGCGGCTCCGAGCGGGCCCGGCTGAGGGAGAGTGGTGTCGTGCTCGTCATCGTCGCGCCCGGTCAGGGTGCCCAGACTCCAGGATTCCTCGAGCCGTGGCTGGCGGACCCCGTCTTCGAGAGCCGGCTGAACTGGCTCTCCGCGGTCGCCGGTCTCGACCTCGCCCACTACGGCACCGAAGCCGACGCGGACACGATCCGGGACACCGCGATCGCGCAGCCGCTGCTGGTCGCGTCCAGCATGCTCGCCGCACTGGCGGTGTTCCCGCACCCTGGCGACGCGTTCGCCAAGGTCGGCGCGGTCGCCGGGCACAGCGTCGGTGAGCTCGCCGCCGCGGCCGGTACCGGCGTACTGACCGCCGAGCAGGCGATGGTCCTGGTCCGCGAGCGCGGCAAGGCGATGGCCGCCGCGGCCGCGCTGACCCCGACCTCGATGACCGCCGTCCTGGGCGGCGACCGGGACGAGATCCTGGCCAAGCTCGCCGAGCACGGCCTGACCCCCGCGAACGACAACGGCCCCGGCCAGATCGTTGCCGCCGGCACCGTCGACGAGCTGGCCGCGCTGGCCGCGGACCCGCCGGCGAAGGCGCGGCTGATCCCGCTCTCGGTGGCCGGTGCGTTCCACACCCGGCACATGGAGCCCGCGGTGCAGACGCTGGCGAAGTACGCGACCGCGATCAGCACCCACGACCCGCGCACCCGGCTGATCTCGAACCGCGACGGTCACGTCGTCCACGACGGCCGCGACGTCCTCCAGCGGCTGGTCACCCAGGTGAACGCGCCGGTCCGCTGGGACCTGTGCATACAGACCATGTCGGACCTCGAGGTGACCGGCATCCTGGAGCTGCCGCCGGCGGGCACGCTGACCGGGATCGCGCGGCGCGCGCTGAAGGGTGTCGAGACGTTCGCGCTGAAGACGCCGGACCAGCTCGACGACGCCCGCGCGTTCGTGGACAAGCACGGCAGCCCGTCCGAGATCGACGCCTCTCCCACCTGGCGCCTGCTGGTCGCCCCGATCAAGGGCACCTTCACCCGTTCCGAGCAGACCCGCCGCGAGTCCGGCGACGCCGTCGAGGCCGGTGAGGTCGTCGCGAAGGTGGCCAGCCTGCGCGACGAGGTCGAGGTCACCGCACCGCACGGCGGCATCGTGGTCGAGTGGCTCGCCGAGGAGGGCGACCCGGTCGCACCCGGCCAGCCACTGCTCCGCCTGCACCCCGCCGGGAGCGCCTCGTGATCACCGCGTCGACCGGAGCGCAGTACGCCGGGATCCTCGGGATCGGGTCGTACCGGCCGCGTCGCGTGGTACCTAACGCGGAGATCCTGGAGCAGATCGACTCCAGCGACGAGTGGATCCAGACCCGTTCCGGGATCAAGGAACGCCGCTGGGCCGACGACGACGAGACCGTCCTGATGATGTCGGTGAGCGCCGCCAAGGACGCGATCGCCGAGTCCGGCATCGACCCGGCGCAGATCGGCTGCGTGATCGTCGCGACCGTCACGCACCTGTACCAGACGCCCGCGATCGCGACCCGGATCGCGGTCGAGGTGGGCGCCCCGACAGCGGCCGCGTTCGACATCTCCGCGGCCTGCGCGGGCTTCTGCTACGGCGTCGCGATGGCGAACGACCTGGTCCGCGGCGGCAGCGCGAAGTACGTGCTCGCGATCGGCGTCGAGCGGCTCAGCGACATCACCGACCGGACCGACCGCAGTACGGCGTTCATCTTCGCCGACGGCGCCGGCGCCGCGATCGTCGGCCCCACGGACGAACCGGGGATCGGCCCGGTCGTGTGGGGGTCGGACGGTACGCAGCACCAGGTGATCAGCCAGAAGGAGTCCTGGCAGGAGGTGTTCGGGAGCTTCAACTGGCCGCACCTCACGATGGACGGCAACCCGGTGTTCCGCTGGGCGTCGTTCGAGATGGCCAAGACCGCGCAGCAGGCGCTGGATGTGGCCGGCGTCAAGGCCGAGCAGCTCGACCTGTTCGTACCGCACCAGGCGAACATGCGGATCACCGACGCGATGCGCCGGGCGCTCAAGCTGCCCGAACACGTCAAGGTCGCCCGCGACATCGAGCGGCAGGGCAACACGTCGGCCGCGTCGATCCCGCTCGCGATCACCGCGATGCGCGAGAACGGCGAGGCGCACAGCGGCGACCTCGCGTTGATCATCGGCTTCGGCGCGGGGCTTGTCTACGCCGCCCAGGTGATCAGGCTTCCGTAGTCCATAGTTGTCCGGAGCAGCTCAGGTGGCTGCACCGGCTGCACCAAGCAGCACAGCCAGCAGAAATCCGAAAGGGAACCAAGAGATGGCCAGCACCGAAGAGATCCGTTCCAGCCTCGCCGAGATCGTGAACGAGATCGCCGGCATCCCGGTCGAGGACGTCCAGCTGGACAAGTCCTTCACCGACGACCTCGACGTCGACTCGCTCTCCATGGTGGAGGTCGTGGTGGCCGCCGAGGAGAAGTTCGACGTGAAGATCCCCGACGACGAGGTCAAGAACCTGAAGACCGTCGGCGACGCGGTCGCGTTCATCGAGCGCGCCCAGAACGGCTGACCTCTGCGTCACCCGTGCTGGCCCGGGTGCTCATCGGCTCCGTTCCGGTGAGCACCAGCAGTACCCACCCCTCGCTCCCAACCGCACAACGTCCATGTGAAGGATGAGGTAACCATGTCGAAGACCCGAGTCGTCATCACTGGGCTCGGAGCCACGACCCCGCTCGGAGGCGACGTGGCCAGCTCCTGGGAAGGGCTGCTGGCCGGGCGTTCCGGCGCGCGGCGGCTGACCGACGAGTGGGTGCAGAACCTGGCGGTGCAGATCGCGGCACCGGCGGCGGTCGAGCCGACCGAGGTGATCGAGCGGGTCAAGGCCCGTCGCCTGGACCGGACCGCGCAGCTCGCCGTGGTCGCCGCCCGCGAGGCCTGGGCCGACTCCGGCCTGGCCGACTCCGGGCTCGACAAGGAGCGACTCGGTGTCGCGGTGGCCTCGGGCATCGGCGGCCTGCACACCACGCTGTCGAACTACGACGCTCTGCAGTCCAACCCGCGCCGGGTGTCGCCGCTGGCGATCCCGATGCTGATGCCGAACTCGTCGGCCGCCTACGTGAGCCTGGAGTTCGGCGCGCAGGCCGGCGTCCACACCCCGGTCTCGGCCTGCGCCTCCGGCAACGAGGCGATCTGGCTCGGCCTGGACCAGATCCGGCTCGGCCGCGCGGACGTGGTGATCGCCGGTGGCGCCGAGGGCGCGATCATGGCGCTGCCGTTGGCCGCGTTCGGGATGATGCAGGCGCTCAGCAAGCGCAACGACGACCCGGAGAAGGCGTCGCGCCCGTGGGACGTGGACCGGGACGGCTTCCTGCTCGGTGAGGGCGCCGGCATCCTGATCCTGGAGTCGTACGAGCACGCGAAGGCACGCGGCGCGAAGATCTACGCCGAGCTCGCCGGTGCGGGCATCTCCGCCGACGGCCACGACATCGCGCAGCCCGACCCGACCGGCTCGGGCGCCCGGCGGGCGATGCAGCGGGCGCTGTCCGAGGGCGACCTGACCCCGGCCGACATCTTCCACATCAACGCGCACGCCACCTCGACCCCGCAGGGCGACATCGCCGAGTCGATCGCGATCCGGCAGGCCCTCGGCAAGGACGCCGACCACGCGGTCGCGACCGCGCCGAAGTCGATGATCGGCCACCTGCTCGGCGGCGCCGGCGCGGTCGAGTCGATCGCCACCGTGCTGGCCCTGCACCACCGGGTCTCGCCGCCGACGATCAACGTCGACAAGCTCGACGACCAGATCGAGCTGGACGTCGCGACCGAGCAGCGCAAGCTGCCCGAGGGCGACATCGCGGCCCTGAACAACTCCTTCGGCTTCGGCGGCCACAACGCCGCCATCGCGTTCAAGTCGGTGTAGGCCCCATGACCGTCGCCCCGGCGAAACCCGTCAAGCTTCCTCGTGAGCAGGATCCGCGGAACCCGGTCACCCGGCTGACGAACCTGCTCGATCCGGGCAGCCTGGAGCTGATCACCCCCGACAACCTGTCGGGGATGGTCGCGGCGCGCGGGACGATCGCCGGGGCTCCCGTCGTCGCGTTCTGTTCGGACGCCACCGTGATGGGTGGCGCGATGGGCGACGAGGGCTGTGACGTCGTCGTCAGGGCGTACGAGGTCGCCCGCGCGGAGCAGGTGCCGATCATCGGAGTGTGGCACTCCGGCGGCGCCCGGCTGGCCGAGGGCGTCCTCAGCCTGCACGCGGTCGGCAAGATCTTCTACGCGATGACGCAGGCCTCCGGGAAGATCCCGCAGCTGTCCGTCGTACTCGGACCAGCGGCCGGCGGCGCGGCGTACGGACCGGCCCTCACCGACGTCGTGATCCTCGGCCCGGAGGGCAGGATCTTCGTCACCGGTCCGGACGTGGTCCGCTCGGTCACCGGCGAGGACGTCGACATGCTCCGCCTCGGCGGCCCCGAACCGCACGGCCGGCGCTCGGGCGTCGTCCACATCACCACCGACACCGAGGCGGCCGCGCTGGAGCAGGCCCGGCGGCTGACCGACCTGCTCGCGAACCAGGGCACGATCGCCACGGACATCCCCGACACCGACCTGTCCGGGTACCTGCCGGAGTCGGCGAAACGCGCGTACGACGTGCACCCGCTGGTCGGCGGCGTACTCGACGACGGCTCCGGAGTGGAGCTGCACCAGCGGTGGGCGCCGAACATCGTCACCGCCCTCGGCCGGCTCGGCGGCCGCACCGTCGGCGTGATCGCGAACAACCCGCTCCGGCTCGGCGGCTGCCTGGACGCGCTGTCCGCCGAGAAGGCGTCCCGGTTCGTCCGGATGTGCGACGCGTTCGGCGTTCCGCTCGTCGTACTGGTCGACGTACCTGGTTATCTGCCGGGCGTCGGTCAGGAGTGGGACGGCGTCGTACGGCGGGGTGCCAAGCTGCTGCACGCGTTCGCGGAGGCCGTCGTACCGCGGGTGACCCTGGTGACCCGGAAGACGTACGGCGGCGCATACATCGCGATGAACGCCCGGTCGCTCGGCGCCACCCGGGTGTTCGCCTGGCCGCGGGCCGAAGTCGCCGTGATGGGCGCGGTGGCCGCTGTCCGGGTACTGCACCGGCGCCGGCTCGCCGAGGTCGACCCGGAGCTCCGGCCGCAGGTCGAGGCCGAGCTCGCCGCCGAGCACGAGAAGATTGCCGGTGGCATCGACCGGGCCCGCGAGATCGGCGTCGTCGACGAGGTGGTCGAGCCGACCCGTACGCGTACGGCGCTCGCCACCGCGCTCGCGAAGGCCGAGGCGGACGGGCGCGTCCGCGGTGCCCACGGCAACATTCCCCTGTAGACAAGGCCTAGACAGCCTGAAGGGCGCGAACCCTGAGGTTCGCGCCCTTCACGTGGTGCGGCCGCTGTTTTTCACAACCACCGGGGGTGTCCCGACACCCGGTGGCCCAGCGGCCACGGCCCCTCCCACCCTTGTGGAATGTCTGATGCTCAGTCTCACCGAAAAGTTCGGGGAAAGCCGGCCGTTCACGGCTTTCTTCAGAAGTTCTCAGGAACCCCTTAGACGACCTGGTGCAGCCAGCGCACCGGAGCGCCGTCACCGGCGTACCGGAAGGGCTCGAGTTCGTCGTCCCACGGACGGCCGAGCAAACGCTCGACCTCCTCGGTCAGGTCGGCCTCCCCGGCGGCAGCCTTCAGCATCGCGGCCTTCAGCCGCTCCTCCGGGACCATGATGTCGCCGTGCACGCCGGTGGTCGCGTGGAAGATGCCGAGTTCGGGCGTGAACGAGTACCGCTCGCCCTCGGCGCCGTTGCTCGGCTCCTCGGTGACCTCGAACCGCAGCTTCTGCCAACCGCGCAGCGCGGACGCCAGCTTGGCCGCGGTGCCGGCCTCGGCCTGCCAGGACAGCTCGGCCCGGTACGTGCCCTGGGCCGCTGGTTGCGGCGTCCAATCCAGTTTCACGGGCACGCCAAGGATGCCGCCCGCGGCCCACTCGACATGCGGGCACAACGCTGACGGCACCGTGTGGACGTACAGAACGCCACGAGTCGTCGCCACCGGGACCTCCTGTGCTCGAGGGGCGCCTTCCCCAGCGTTCTCGAAGCAACTCGTCGATCGTCGGTGCTTGGGTATCAAGTCTCTCAGTGCTGGATTTCTTGGGCATCACAACATGACCCGCGAAACTCTGGACCATCTTGCACCACCACCCCCGTGAACACCAGTAACCTCGCCGTGTCAACCACATCACCGTCGTGTCGCGATCAGCTGGGCAGTAGACCCGCCGCGAAGGTCCGGCGCGCCTCGTCGACCCACCAGCCGAGGTCGGCCCGCTCGCGGGTCCGGATCACCGGGTCCTCGTGCTCGGCGGCGTCCAGGGCCTTGTTCCAGCCCAGCCAGACCAGGCCCGCGAGCAGAGCCAGGCGCAGTGCCGGCTCGTCGCGCCCGGCCGGGACGAGCTCACGGAAGTCCTCGATCAGTTCCTCGCGGGTCGCGTCGACCACGGACGCGCAGCCGGCCAGGAACCTGGCCAGGTCCAGCGCGGCCGGCGCCGCGGCCGGCATGCCCCAGTCGAGCAACGTCACGCCCTCCTTCTCGAATGCCAGGTTCACCGTCGCGAGGTCACCGTGCACCAGCGTGCACGGTCTGGCCAGCAACGCGTCCCCCAGAGGTGCCGGCCGGTCGAGCAGTCGCAGGACGGGTTCGGCGACGTCGTTCGGTACCAGGGTGGGGAACAGTTCCCACCCGCGCAGTACGAGTTCCGGCAGCGGGTTCTCGCCACCGACGTACGGACGAACGCGATCCGGCGTGAACAACCCGACCAACGCCGGCAGCGGGGTCAGGTTGGCCGGGACGCGGCCCAGGAATCCGTCGTACATCGAGCCGACCGAGCCGAACAGCGTCCGGCACTGCTCGCGGCTCAGGCGGTCCTCCCAGGTGAGCACGCCGTCGCCCAGGTCGCGCATCACCACGACCGTGACGTCACCTTCCTGCCAGCCGTCGACGATCGCGTGCCCGACCGACGGCGGAAGCAGGTCGAGTACGCCACTCGACCACATCAGGTACTCGCGCCCGAACGAGTCGCCGGTCAGCGCCATCAGCAGATCGGTCCCGGGCGAGGACCGCTTCACGACGACGCGCCGGCCGTCCGCGAGAACCAGCCGCTCGAGCGTCGCGCCCGACTTCCCCACGTGCCCGGACATCGTCGTCCGCTCGACCGCGGTGTCCAGGTAGTCGCGATGTTCCACCTGTCCAGCGTCCGCCCGAACGGCCGGCGCCGCCAGATCCCTGTTACGGGAAGCGGGTGGCCAGGGCGATGCAGGCGCCGGCGGCGGCCAGGGTCAGGAGCATCGCGATCCCGGCGAAGCGCGCGGTGATCTCCTTGTCGACCTTGTCGTAGCCGACCGAGGAGCCGATGTTCTTGTACACGTCCTTCAGCTCGCCCGCGGACTCGGCGGTGTACGCCTCGCCGCCGCTGATCTCGGCGATGCTGCGCAGCTCGGTGCGGTCCGGTGGGACGCGCTGCCGGATCCCGTCCATCTCGATGAAGCCGGAGTCCGTACCGAAGCAGATCGTGTAGATCGGCGTGTTCTTCGCCTTCGCCGCCTGCGCGCCTTCCTGCGCGGTGCGGCCGACGGTCCGCTTGCCGTCGGACAGCATCACGATCCGCGCCGGAGCCGGGTCGTTCGGGTGCGCCGGGTCGGCGGGGACCTGGGTGAGCGCCTGCAGCGAGGTGAAGATGCCCTCACCGGTCGCGGTCGACTCGGCCAGTTCCAGCCCGTCGATCGACCGGTCGACGGTGGCCCGGTCGGTGGTCGGCGGCACGATGATGGAGGCCGTACCGGCGAAGTTGACCAGCGCGACGTTGAACTTGGCCGGCAGCGAGTTCACGAACTCCTTGGCCGACTCCTTCGCCGCCTCCAGCCGGTTCGGCTCGATGTCGGTGGCCATCATCGACAGCGACACGTCGATCGCGACCACGATCGTGGCCCGCTCGCGCGGCACCTTCACCTGGTCCTTCGGCTGCGCGAACGCCACGATGCAGGACAGCGCGGCCAGCAGCGCCAGCCCGACGGCGAGGTGCCGCCGCCACTGCGGGCGGCGCGGCGCGACCCGGTCCAGCAGCGCGATGTTGGTGAAGCGCAGCGCGTACTGCGAGCGGCGGTGCTGCAGGAAGATGTACCCCGCGACGATCAGCGGGATGAGCAGCAGGAACCACAACCGCCCGGGCGACAGGAACTGCATCAGCGAGCCACTCCCTTCGGCGGTTGGTGCAAGCGGGGCGCGACCCGCCGGTAGGCGAGCACGAACCGTACGGTGTCGGCGACCCAGTCCCGGTCGGTCCGCAGTACCAGATGTCCCGCACCTACCCTACGCAGGGCGGCCCGGGTTCGTTCCCGCTGCGCCAGCGCGGCCACCGCGAACGCGTCCCGGACCTTGCGTCGCCGGGTGTCGATCTCGCGGACCTCGCCGGTCTCGGGATCACCGATCGTGACCACGCCGATGTTCGGCAGCTCGAGCTCGCGCGGGTCGACGATCTCGACCGCGAGCACCTGGTGCTGGGCGGTCAGCTTGCGCATCGCGCGCTCCCAGGACGGCTCGATCTGGCTGGCCACCTCGCCGTCCTGCGGGGTGAGGAAGTCCGACACGATGACCCGCAGACCACGCTTGCGCTGCGTCCGCGCCATCGACTCCAGCGCGGCCGCCAGATCGCTGCGGTGCGCCTCCTGGTCGCCCTCGAACTGCTCGGCCAGCAGGGCACGGAGCAGCCCGTACAGCGCGAGCCGGCCGGAGCGGGCCGGCCAGCGGCGCAGCGCCGAGTCGCGGAGCATCAGCCCGCCGAACCGGTCGCCGAGCCGGTGGGTCAGGAACCCGACGGTGGCGACGGCAGCGACGGCGAGTTCGCGCTTCTCCAGGTTCGACGTACCGAAGTCCATCGAGGCGGACAGGTCGACCAGCGCCCAGGTCTCCAGCTCGCGGTCCGCGATCAGGTCGCGGACGTGCGGGATCGTGGTCCGCGCGGTGACCGCCCAGTCCATCCGGCGGACGTCGTCGCCGACCTGGTACTCGCGGGCCTCGGCCAGCTCCGTACCAGGACCGGGCAGCAGCCCGAGGTGCTCGCCGTGCAGGTAGCCCTCCAGCCGCCGTACGACGGTCAGCTCCAGCCGCCGCAACGCACGCTCGGGAGCGAGCTGCGAGATCGTCATCGCAGCTCGTGGGTCGGGTCGGTTCGGCACTACACGAACTCCGGGCGGCCGGTGCCGTCGGCGCCGTCGCGCCAGACCGGCTGCGGCGGCGGGACGGTGGCCAGGATCCGCTCGATCACGGCGCGCGGGTCGATGTTGTCGGCGACCGCGTCGAAGGTCAGGCCGAGCCGGTGGCCCATCACGTCCAGCGCGACGGTCTGGATGTCGCTCGGCAGCAGGTAGTCGCGGCCGTGGATCAGCGCCAGCGCCCGGCCGGCCGCGATCAGGCCGAGGGTGGCCCGCGGGCTGACGCCGAGCTCGATGATCGGCTCCAGGTCGGGCAGGTGGAAGTCGGTCGGGGTCCGGGTCGCCATCACCAGGCGGACGGCGTACTCCGCGACCAGGTTGTGGACGAACACCTGTTCCGCGGACCGCTGCAGCTCCAGGATCGTCTCCGGCTTCAGCACCTGCCGCGGCTCCGGCGGGTCGACGCTCATCCGGCGGAGGATCTCGAACTCCTCGTGGCCGCGCGGATGGGGTACGTCGATCTTCACCAGGAACCGGTCGCGCTGGGCCTCGGGCAGCGGGTAGACGCCCTCGGACTCGATCGGGTTCTGGGTGGCGATCACGATGAACGGCTTCGGCATCGGGAAGGTCTGGCCGCCGATCGACACCTGCCGCTCGGCCATCAGCTCCAGCATCGCGGACTGCACCTTGGCCGGCGCCCGGTTGACCTCGTCGGCGAGCACGAAGTTCACGAACGTCGGGCCGAGCTCGATGTCGAACGCCTCGCGGGTCTGCCGGTAGATCCGGGTGCCGACGATGTCGGACGGAACCAGGTCCGGGGTGAACTGGATCCGGGCGAACGAACCGCCGACGACACTGGCGAACGTCCGGACCGCGAGCGTCTTCGCGACGCCCGGAACACCCTCGAGCAGGCAGTGACCCTTGGCCAGCAACGACACCATCAGCGTCTCGACCATGTGCTCCTGGCCGACGATCACCCGCTTGACCTCGCCGACGGCCTCGCCGATCAGCCGGGACTGCTGGGCCACCGTTCCCGCCGGCACCGTGGTTTCGGTCATGCCTGTCCTTCCGGGGCCCGCGCGCGAGCCTTGTCAATCCCCACTTGCAACATCCGGTATTCCATCAGATCACCGGGGCCAGCGCCCGCGGAGCCCCGTCCCATCCTCCCCCCGTGGTCCAAATCGGTGCTGTCGCGACAGTGCTACCAGCGATGTGGTGGGATTGGGGTGATGACTGCGACCGAATCCCAGACCGAGGTGCAGCCGGCCGCCGAGCCGGCGCCGCCGCCTGCGCTGGAGATTCCGGTCGCGCTGCCGCTGCAGCCGGAGGACCCGCCGCGGGTCGGCGAGTTCTGGCTGCGTGGCCGGCTCGGCGCGAACGCGGCCGGTTTCCTGTACGAGGCCAGTACCAACGACGGCCGGGACGCGATCGTCGCGATGATGACCGAGGGCTCGGCCGACGACGCCGCGGCCCGGGAACGGTTCGTGAACGCGGTCGACGAGCTGCCCGAGACCGCCGTACTGGCGCACAACGACGCCGACGACGACGATCTGGCGCTCTGGGCCGCGCTCGGGCCGATCCGCGCCGACGACGGGTCCAGCGCGGCGTCCGACGAGCGGCTGATCGCCGAACGCCGCGGCGAGGAGATCCTGTCCGCGGTGCTGATGGACCGGATCCCGCAGCCCGGGAAGCTCCGCGGCCCGGACTTCCGGCACTACTGGGAGAACCGCCGGCGTCCCGGCCTGTTCCGGATCTGGCCGCTCCCGTGGCCGAACGCGCTGCGCCCCGCGTCCCGCTGGGCGCTGGCGCTCGCGTTGCTCACGATGGCCCTGATCATGGCGCTCGCGGTGTTCCTGGCGTGGCTGCTGTTCCGGAACGCGCCGCCACTGGAGCCGCCGCCGGTCGTACCGACGCCGACCAACACCGCGACCGTGACGATCACGCCGACCACCCCGCCGCCCGCGACCGGTACGCCGAGCGGCAGCCCGACGGCGTCGGTGACGCCGACGACGGGGATCCCGACGACGGCGCCGACCGAGTCACCGGGCGGTACGGCCACCGACCCCGGGTCGAAGTTCTGACCGCTGCCGCAGGCTGATCAGACCGATCAGGCTGATCATCGCCCAGCTGCCTTCGAGGAGCAGGAAGCCCCAGGACAGCTGGACGCCGGCGATTGTTGCCAGCACACCCGATCCGAGCAGGTTCAGCAGCTGGTAGGTCGCCGTGCGCTGCCGCAGGCGGCCGGCCTGGGCCGCCGCGAACGCGACCAGAACGGTGAGCGCACCAACGATTTCGAGGACATCGAGCGCATGCATTGGACGGCCCCTCCACGAGGGCTCGGCGTCGTCTTGTCGGTCCGGGTACGACACCGCTCGTCCGGGGAGTTGCTGACTCCTGCTTCCTACGATAGCAAGCGGCTCAGCTCCGGATCCTTCCACAGCCGCTCGGGTACGGGCTGGCGGACGAGCACGGCGTCGGCGCGGATCTCGGCCGGTGAACTCGCCGTGATCAGTACGGACGTGACGGCGTGGTGCCTGCTCGGAAACGCGAGCGCGGCCTGCGGCAGCGAGACGCCGTACCGCTCGCAGACGGCCGAGATCCGGCGGGCCTGGACGGTCTCCGGTTGCAGTACCAGGGCACCGGCCACGATGACTGAGACGCCGCGGGCGAGGCAACGATCGAGCAGCGGCTTGGCCTGCTGGTCGAGCAGCGAGTAGTGACCGGTGAGGAGTACGCAGTCCAGCTCGACGTCGCGGACCACGTGGTCGAGCTGCTGCCAGTCGTCGGCTACCGCGCCGACGGCCTTGATCATGCCGTCGCGTTTGAGTTGCTGGAGGGCGTGGGTCTCCGTGAGGTTCTCCGTGAGGTTCTCCGCGAGCACCACGTCCACCGCCAGGCCCAGCCGCTCGCTGCTTGTCCGGACCTCGGCCTCCGGGTCGTCGCCGAGGATTCTGGTCGACAGGAGGTACTCGCCGCGCGGCCGCCGCTGCAGCGCCGTACCGAGTCGCACCTCGGAGTCGCCGTACGCCGCGGACGTGTCGAAGAACCGGATGCCGGCCTGGTACGCCGCGTCGACGGTCGCGATCGCCGTCTGCTCGTCGGTCGCACCGAGATGCGAGCCTCCGAGCCCGAACCGCGGCGGCCGGAAGCGGACCGTCGAGCGCGGCGCGAGTACCTGGCTGGGTGCGGCCATCGCACTCACCTCCGCTGGTCGGCTACCTCCAGGATCGTGGCTCGACGACTTCTTCGCATCTCGAACTAACACCCAATTCGTACAACCTTGCATGGCCCCGTGCGTTGACCGAGCGCTTTCAGCGCAGCGTCAGTTTCGATTCATCGCGCTCCCTACGATGGAGAGGTCGTTACCGATAGGGAGTTCTGATGGACCTGCGGGCGTTCGAGAGTGAGTTCACGAAGCTGGTTGCCGGTTGGGCGAGCTCGGCGCAGGAAGTCGGCCTCTTGTCAGGCCGCGACGATTTCCCGTTCCCGGCCGATCTGTTGACGAATTGGCGGACGATCGCCGACGACATCAAGTCCTACTTGTTCTTCCAGGGTCCGACGCCGGTTGCCTACGGTGAATTGTGGCTCGACGACGAAGAGGACGAAGTCGAACTGGCACGAATCATCGTCGCCCCGGAAGCCCGCCGCAGAGGACTCGGAACCGCGTTCGTCCGTGCGCTACTGATGCCCGCACTCGACGCCGGCTATTCCAACGTCTTCCTGCGAGTACGCCCCGACAACGAACCGGCCATCCGCACCTACTTCCGAGTCGGTTTTCGACCCGTCGCCGAGGCCGTGGCAGCCGAGTGGAACGTACCTCAACCCGTCAACTACACCTGGCTCCACTACCCGATCAATCGCGCGGTGGCGTAAACCGTGGGATCACGAAGGACGGCTCAGCGCGGAACCGTCACGCTGCCATCGGGACGCTGATCGTCGACGGGTCGTTGGTGGGTGAGCTGAACGTCACCGTCGAGCCGATCACGCTGCGGCCGAGGTAGCGCGGATCGACCGTGTCCACGACGAGTACGAGGTGATGCCCGGCCGGCACCTCCCAGCTCGTCGCCTCCAGTTGTACGTCGACCGCGACCGCCTGCCCGGGGGTCGCCCCGAGCAGCGTGTACGGCTTGTGCGACATCAGCGAGCCGACGCCGAGCGCGTCGACGTCGTACAGGTACGCGAACAACGAGGTGGATGCCGCCGACGGCCGTACGGTGACGTGCAGCTCGGGCGCGCCGTTCACGACCGCTGCCCGGTCGAACGCCGGACCGGACCACACCCCCGCGAACGACCGGTCGACGAGCGGCGTCGCGACACCTGTGGGGATTGTCAACAATCCTTGCAACGCACCGGAAACGAGCGCGACCCCGCTGTCCGCGACCGTCGGTACGCCGGCGCCGATCACGCGGCTCCAACCGGTCGACGCCGCATCCTGCAGCGCCCCCGCCTTGGTGAGGTACGACGTCCGCGCCTGGCCGACCGCGGCCCAGTCGGCGTACCCGCGCCAGGTCCCCCGCTGCGACTTGAGCTGCACAGGTGCTTCCCGGTCCGCACCGTTGTCCGCACGCGTCAGGTAGTGCCGCAGCCAGCCGGCGAGCTCGTCCCAGGTCTCGTTGGGCAGGCCGACCGCTCCGCTCGCCTCCGGTGTGGCGTGGTCGCCGTGCGCGAGCAACAGCCGCTTCGGACCGGTCAACCTGGTGAAGAAGTCCGTGTACTGCGAAGGCGGGAAGATCGAGTCCTCGAACGCGTTCGCCAGGAAGACTGCCGGATTGTTCGCATTCAGATTGTCGACAATCGTCGCGACCGAGCGTACCGGCGAGAGCTGCTTGGCCTCCGCGATCGCGCCGTCGAAGTCACCGGTGACGAACTTCGACTGCAGCGACGCCATCTCCGACCCGGGCCGGCCGGTAACGTTGCCCAGGGCAAGCAGACCGGCGACGGCCTGCAGCGACACGGTGTCGTTCGGGTCCAGCGACCGGATCAGGTCGGCCCAGCCGCTCAGTGCGCCGACCGCCTTGATCCGCGGGTCCTTCGCGGCCGCGAGCAGCGAGGTGCCGGCGCCGTACGAGATCCCGACGGCCGCGACCCGGCTCGTGTCCGCGAGCGTGTGCTGACCGGCCCAGTCGATCACCTTGCTGACGTCGGCCACGGTCGGCGGCCCGGCGATGTCGATCCCGCCGCCGGTGTCCCAGAAGCCGCGGCTCGAGTACGAGATGACCTGGAACCCGGCGGTTGCCAGCTTCGCGCCCTGGCCGACGTACTCGGCGTTCGGCACGCCCCAGCTCGACGGCATCACCACGAGCGGGAACGGGCCGTCGCCCTGCCCGGTCGGCGTCAGTACGACCGCGCCGATGCTGATCCCGTCGGCGCCGGGGATCCGCTCGTACGCCGTACTGAAGCCAGCTGAGGTCTCGCTGGCGTCGGCCCGTGGACCGATCGCGATGAGGGTCAGGGCGACTGCGAGAGCAGCGGCAAGTCTGCGCACGGGGACCTCCGGCTTCGGGAATTACCGGAGGGTAACCACAAAGTTGCCACTGTGTCACTACCTCGGCACGGTGAGTACCGGATTCACTCCCGTCGCCTCGACCGACCACGCCCACAGCTGCTGCGCCAGCTCCGGATCCTGGGCGGTCCGGGTCGGCAGCACGATCCGCGGCGCACCGCGGTACTCGAGGAAGCCCGGCCCGACGAACGATCCCGGACGCAGATCGGCGTACGTCGCGGCGTACAGACTCGGCCACGCGCCGGCCGCGGCCGACTGCGCGACGAGCCGGGTCGCGGTGCTCATGAACCGCGCCTGGAACGCGTTCCCGGCGAGCTCGGGGCCGGCGGCCTGCAGGTGCGTCGACGCGTACCCGGGATGTGCGCCGGCGCTCAGCAGGTCGGCTCCGGCGGCGCGGGCGCGGCGGTCGAGTTCGAGCATGAAGAGGAGGTTCGCGAGCTTGGACTTCCCGTACGCCTCCCACTTCCGGTACGTACCGGCCGGGCGCCGCAGGTCGGCCTCGCTGATACCGCGGACGGTCCTGTGCATGAAGGAGCTGACCGTCACGACGCGGCTGCCGTTGAGCAGCAACGGAAACAGCCGGCCGGTCAACGCGAAATGCCCGAGGTGGTTGGTCCCGAGTTGCAGTTCGAACCCGTCGACGGTCTGCCGGTACGGCGGCGCCATCACGCCGGCGTTGTTGATCAGCAGGTCGAGCCGGTCGTACTTCGTACCGACTTCTTCCGCGGCCCGCTGCACGCTCGCCAGATCGGCCAGGTCCAGCTCGAGCACCGTCGGCGCGCGACCGCCGCGTCGGGTGAGCGTTTCCGCTACCTGGGCGGCCTTCCCGGGGTTGCGCGCGGCAACGATCACGTCGGCGCCGTGCCGGAGCAGCTCCAGCGCGGTCTCGTACCCGAGTCCGCTGGTGGCGCCCGTGACCAGCGCCCGTCGCCCCGTGAGGTCAGGAATGTCCGCCGTACTCCAGGTCATGCGCCCACCCTAGTGGTGGGCGCATGGGCTGGTGTGGTTCAGAGGATCTTGCGGGCCTTGAACGCGTCGGTCACCGTCTGCGCGGCGGCCTTTCCGTACATCAGCCGGGCAGCCTGGACGGTGTCTTGCGCCGCACCGGCGAACGAGGTGTCCGGGTCGTAGAAGAACGTCGCCTCGAGGATCAGCTTGTCGGCCTTGGTCCGGCCGAGCGACTGCTGGATGTCCCAGAGCGCCCGCGACCAGATCTCGCCGTCGTCGTGGACCTCACCGTCGATGTCGTCGGTGGTCTTGGTCCCGTCCGTCCGGCGCAGGCAGTGCGGCTCGTCGGTCGTGTACGACGTCGCGTCCCAGTCCATCACGCACGGCAGGTTGAAGCCCTTGCTCACCGGTACCGAGTTCGTCACGGCCCAGTAGTCGCCGAAGCCCTCGCCGATCGCGCCGGCCTGCTCCGACTCGCCGAAGCCCGGCACCACGTCGTCCTGGATCGCGTGCCCGTACTCGTGCCAGATCACTTCGGCGTCCTCGGCGTCGTCGACCCCGCCCTCACCGGTGGTGATCATGTCCGTCGACGGATCGTAGAACGAGTTGTCGTCCGCGTACGTGTCGACGCTGAAGTCCTGGGATTCGTTGTTGACGTCGGTGAAGCCGAGCTTCTGGATGTACTCCTGCGTCTGGTTGATGTGGTAGTACACCATCACCTGCTCGAACTTGTCGTTCGCTCGTTGGTACACGAAGGTGTTGGTCTTGCTCTGGGCGATGCCGCCCTTGGCCTCCTTGATGTTGACGTAGGAGCCGTCGAGCTTCCCGGAGCCGTCCAGGTTGCGCAGGATCACGTTCTTCTGGGCGAGGAACAGCGCGTCCTGGTTCTTGTCGTTCATGTCGGTGAGCTTCTCGTTCTGCTCGCTCACCACCGGGTTCGGGTCGAACACCGAGCCGCGGCCGTCGATGTTGTCGCTGATCACCTTCGACTCGACGACGCTGCCGGTCTTCGCGTCCACCAGCGACCGGCTGACACCTTCGGTCGAGCGGCTGGTGACGTTCCAGACCAGGCGGGCGTTCGGTCCGCCGATCACCGCGAGTTGCGTGGCGCTGCTGGTCGCGGCGGGCTGCCGTACCAGGCTCTTGTTCGGGGCGGCGTCGCGCTGCGCGCGGGCGGTGACCGCCGCGTTCGCCGACTGGGCCGCGGAGGCCGGAGCCACCTTCGCACTGACGTCCAGGTTCGCCGGTACGGCGTCGCGCCCGTCGGCGATCTCGACGTTGCCGTTCTTGCCGACATGCTTCGCGTAGTACCCGTTGACCACGGGCAGGCCCTTGAAGGTCTGCTGGTACCAGTAGTGCTTGCCCAGCAACGACGTCTTGGTCTTGATCAACTTCAACCCGTTCGGGTTGGCTTGCGCACCCGCTGCGTTGGTCCCCGCCAACCCCAGCGAAACCGAGGCCAACCCAGCAGCAACAGCCACCAGCACCTTACGGCGTCTCGTCATACCCTTTCCCTCCCACGTCCGCGTTGCGTAACGCAACCACTACGGTCCGTCGAACCCTAGTTCCGCCCAGTACCCAGAGGGAAGCAAACCGTGACCACGACAAGGGAAAACCTTGTCAGCCGAGCGGGAGGGGTTTGGCCGGGTACTCCCGCAGCACCAAAGAGGTACTCACCGGCCCCAGCCGGCCGATGGTGTCGACCACCTGCTCGAGCCTTTGCGCGTCAGCCGTGTGGACGTCTAGGAGGAAGCAGTCCTCGCCGGTCAGCCGGTACGTGCTCACGACCTCGGGCAGCTTCTCGAACAGCTCGAGCGCCTCGACGATCCGGGCGTGCGACGTACGCAGCCGTACGACGGCGTGAATGTTCAGCCCGATCCGCGCCGGGTCGACCACCGCCCGGTACCCGGCAATCACCCCGGACCGCTCCAGCCGCTGGATCCGCGCCGACACCGCCGGCTGCGACAACCCCACCTTCCGGCCGATGTCGGCCCCACTCAACCGCCCGTCACACTGCAGGATCGCCAGGATCGCCCGGTCGATCGAATCCAATGACCCAGTCGTTGCCTCGCCCATCGACCTTCATTTCATCAGCAGCCGCCGCCGTCCGGCGATGACTCCACCATCATGACGCGATGACGTACATCATCATCCCCGGCCTCGACGGCTCCGACGAACACCACTGGCAGTCCCACTGGGAAACCACCCTCCCCGCCATCCGCATCCAGCCCACCTCCTGGACGACCCCCGACCTGACCGACTGGACCAACGCCATCACCCGAGCCGTCAACTCCGCCCCCACCCCCATCACCTTCATAACCCACAGCCTCGGCTGCCACGCCGCAGCCCACTGGCTGACCACCCACCCTTCGACTTCCGTCCGAGGCGCCTTCCTGGTAGCCCCACCCGACCCCACGGCCCCCACCTTCCCCACCCACCGCCTCCCAACCTTCGCCACCCCACCAACAGGCCCCCTAGGCATCCCCGCCACCCTGATAGCCAGCACCAACGACCCCTACTGCACCCTCCAAGCCGCCATCCACCTATCCAAAACCTGGCAAGCCCACCTGATCCCCCTCCCCGACCTAGGCCACATCAACACCCAATCCAAGCTCGGCCCCTGGCCCCAAGGCCACCAACTCCTAACCACCTTCGAGACCACCCTCTAAAGCACAACAGCCCGACCCCAAAGGGATCGAGCCGTCGCACCTCGCACCTACGACCGCCGGAGGCTCCTTGGTCGCCGTTCGATGAGCGTTCCTCCAGTAACCCTCTCCGATACCATCCGGTCTCGACGGATTCACGCTCCTTGCAAATAGAGCTCGAGCGCCCGAATGCGCTCGGCAACCACCGGTTGACCGCTGAGCCAATCAGGCTGAGTGATGCCCATCCTCCGAACGGCCTGCTGATGCTGAGCCTGCCATCCATACAGGATCTCGAGCAGCGTTCTACCGAATCCAAGGTCCGCGACCGCCTGGTCCGCCATCCGCTCGTTCCACCTAGCAAGACCAGCGAACACAGCCGGGAGCAGCAGGGGCGACAAGTAGAGGAGAGGAATCGTCCAGCCGTCATAGAAGACCAGCACGAACATGAACAGGCCTATGTAGGCAAGGATCAGGAAGCCAACGATGGTACAGCCGACCGCAGGGATCGTCCGGCTGAGGCGCAGTAGTTTCCGCACCCCGGCGCCGACCAACCGAGTCGGGGCCGTATACCAGTGCAGCAACCGACCGATCGAACTGCTGCCATACAGATGACCGACGTAGTCGAATGCCAGAGCAGCCTGAAGGTGTCCTGGTGGCAATCCAGCCATTGCCCAACTTGTAACAGCTACTGTGCGCCCACCTGGAGCACCTGCAGTTGGAACCTCTCCCAGCTGAATCCACATGCTGAATGGCCGCGGGTCGATTCCGGCGCGTTGGGCGACGGCGAACCAACTTGGTGCGAGCCGCTGGCTCTCTACAAGTGTTGGCCGCCGCAGCTCGAACAGATATCGGGCCAGCAGATCGTCAATCCCAGGCCACAGCACGATCAGTCCTGACAAGATCCAGAGCAGGAGTACTAACCAACTGCCGTCCTCGAGTCCAAAGAGCTGCGAGAACCAGAAGATGATCAGAAATCCGAGTAGAGCTCGAACGACACTGTTGACCGACTGGGCCATGAGGAGACCAACCCCACCAAGCCGTGCCGGACGACCACCGCCTGTGCTGGCGCGAGGCTCGGGCAATGGCGGTCGAAAGCCGTGCTGACCGCCTCCAAGACTCGGGCGACCCGGTTGACCGAGAGCATCCGGACGCTCGACGTCGCCATTTTCACCGCTCATCGGCTTCCCAGATCGTCAGTAGAGAGACACATGCACGTGGTCATAGTGTCCACCCGTCGCATCGGTCGGATTGTAGATACCCCCGCCGTTGTACGGCTTCCATTGGCCCGTGCGGGCGCTCCAGATTTTGCCATACCAGATGACGTATCGGACTCCGGTCTTCGCCGCAGTCTGAAGTGTCCAGTTTGCATACCCGTCGCCTTTCGCGCGCTCCGCGGGCGACTTTCGGGAGTCTCCGCCCACAAAGACGTCGCAGGCTCTTCCCTTGGGATGATCGCTCGTCGGGTTCCAGGCATGCGCGTCCCAACAGCTCATGGAGGGGTTGGCCAGAGCTGCGCGGGCCAAGGCCACCCACGCGGCGGTGCGCGGGGTCACCTTGCCACCGGTGCCCGTCGGATCCGGAACCGTCGCTTCCTGAGGCGGCCATACCCCGTTGATCGGCTTGCCGCCGGCAAGGCCGCCGCCATCGTTGCACGGGTCCAATGGCAGGGGGGCTGCCGTAGTTCCAGCGGGTTTGGTTCCCGCGCGGCCTGCGTAGGGGTCGCCCGAGCGGTCGAGATTGATGCCCGCCGCTGCCGCAATCTCCCGCGCCCGTTGCTCTTGTTTCGCGTAAGCATCGGGGAAAGCTGACACCTGCACGGCCTGCGCTGCTTCGGTGTAGGTCATGGCCGGCCAGCCATCGATGTCGACGAGACCTCGCGGGCTGGGCGGATTGGCTCCTCCGAAGAATGCCTGCGTCGCATAGACCGGATCCATGATCTGTGCGACGCTTCCCCATCCGGCAGACGGGCGCTGCTGAAACAGCCCGACAGAATCCCGGTCGCCGTACGAGATATTCTCCAATTGAGATTCTTGCAGTGCAGTCATTAGTGCGATGAGGGTCGCCTGTCCAGGTAGACCGCGTGCTACGGCGACGCCGTCGATAATCTTCGCAAAGGCAACTTGCCGTGCCTGGGTGGAAGCATCAGCAGGAGGCTCGCCACCTCGACCTGCGTCGCCGATGGGACAACTTGCGAGATTCGTCTCGCCACCTGCACCGAACGGCGCGATCATCACCGCACCCAGAAGTGCTACCAGGCCGGCGACGCCGGCAATCTTCAGTCCTAGCGCAGTGCCAGCTCGCGTCTCCATGAACATGCTCGTCACCTCGTGCTCATGGGCCAGTGCCGCCGTCGATATCACTGACCACCCACGCATCACCATCGAAAGCCAGGGTGAGGAGAAGGGGAAGTACGATCCGCTGCGGCTGTTTTCCGGTGACGTCGATGGTCACGGTTGCCAATCGCGTGATACGCGTCGGCGTATCAACCGGAGCGGTGCCCTCTTTCGGCGGCTTCACATCGATACTGACGACCCGAGATGTACCTTGACTGGCCTTCAGGGCCGTATAGGTCGAATCGCCGGCCCGCCGGAGGCTGTCGCTAACATCGCTGCTGGTGAATTTCGACGCCTTCGTAACGAGATCGTCGTAGGTCTCGGATGCAGGGTTCCGCGTATAGAACACCTGAGCCCAGCTTCGGGCAGAACCGTCCGCGGCAGCGGTTGCCGCCGGCGACGGCCGCTCAGTCAGCGGCGGTGGCGCAATGACGGTTGGCGTCCCGACGCTGCTCGTGGGTGCCTCGGTATCCAACGTCGCGGGCACCGCCGGCGCGGAGGGCGTGAGCAGGCCAACCCCACCACTCTTCGACTGGTCATGCCCGAACAGCTTTGGCAGTCCACCGCCAAATCCGAGGACAATGATCGCGAGCAGCAACACCACTACAACGATCGCGACCGGGCTGGTCGGCTCCGCCTGGCGTTGTCGACGCATCCACGCCATGCGCTGGGCATAGTCGTCGCGGCGCCACGATTTCTTCGCTCGCCGCCTGCTGCGGCGATCCATATCGTCCAGATCGTCTGGATACTTGTAGTCGCTCCGAATGACGTCACGCCAGGTCTCGGGCTCCTGCGGACGCGGCTCTTTGTTGTCTTCTTGACGATCGCCTCGGCGATCAGGGCTCCTCATCTGGGGTCACCGACGCGTCGGCACCACGACGCTGGTGCCTTCCTTCGTCGATGCGGTGTAGTCCCGGTACCGCCGGGATGCAGGGGCCGCCGGCAACCGCCTGGCATCACGACGGATTCGCGGTGGTCCGTCACGTAGGCTCGCTGAATGCACCCGCGAACGGGTCTCATAAGGCGCAGCCGGGGGTCGGTCCAACCGACGCTCACGAACGTGTTTACCGCGCTTGAGGTCACCGCTGGAGCCCCCGGCTGCCGTCCCCGAGGCGGACGACACCTGCTTGCCTGAAACGACCGCGACGCCTCCGTTTGCTCGGGCGGCTAGCCGATCCTTCTTCCTGTCCGAAACGATTTGGAGGCTTGCGGGCCTCGAACCATCGGCTGCGTTTCGCCCGGCCGACCGTCCCGAGGCCTGCCCACGACCATCCCCCTGTGCGCCCAAGCCAGCGTTCCGTCCTACCTCAGAACCGCCGGTAATAGCCCGTTGCAACGGACTAGCCCCAAGCGCGTGAGCAGGAGAGCGTCTGGCCCCAGCGCCTTCACTCGTTGACCCAAGTGCTGGCGCCTGGCGGAAGATCCTGACACTCGATACCCGCTGAGTGGGCGTTTGCCGATCGCGATCTCTACCGGTTACCCGATCTGCGATCGTCGGGCTCGCAGCCCGGCTTCCGACCGCACCCATCACCCGACGAACAACATTCATAGCGCCGCGTCGCGCGAGACCGCCCATCATGAGGCTGCCGACCCCTGGACGCATCATCGTGCTCATGCTCTCGAACAACCTGCGCAAGCGGAATCCTGCGACCAGAACTGCAATCGCCAGGCCGCTCACCGGCAGCCAGCCAAGCGTGTCGGTCATGCCGAACACTGCGGTCACCAGTGCGAGTGTGGTCGAGAACACCAGCAGCGCAAGAATCGATTGCAACACCAGCCCCAGCAAGGCTTCGAACCAGTTCATCGCCCACTGACGCGGTCTTCCTGGAATCGCCCAAAGACACGCGAAGAGGACTCCGACGACAAGCAGCATCATGCATCCGACAAACGCCATGAGAGCGGTGAGGGCCAAGGCAATAGTCAGGAATGCGAACAACGATGCAGCGATCGCGCCAAGTGTCAGCACACCGATTCGTCCGAAAGGGTTCTTTCCTTTCGCCCATTTGACTGTGGCTGCGTCGCCGCCGCCTTCGGCTTTGCTGATCTCATTGTCGATGTAGCTGTTCCGCGCGTCACCATCGGTTCCCTTGTCCAGAATCGCCTTGCCGTACCTCTGGCACGCGGCAATCGAACCAAACTCAGCAACACACCATGGCGTTACGGCGAACGCTCTCCAAGTCGCATCGCCCGACTTGCGTAACAAGGTATCTTTCTTGTCGCCAGCGAAACTCGGTTGCGGCCACGCAATCGGCGTATTCATGCTCCCGCCAAGGGCATCCGTTGACGTTGACACAACCGCGTCGGCTCCAACCTGACGGGCGCCGTCGACTCCTGCCAACCAGCTCTTTGGGGCCATTGCGAAGCTCGTCGCCACGACGCCGGCGACCAGCACCCACACCAATTGCCCCATTGCACTGCCACTAGCGCGGCGCTGCGCGTATGCCGCGATCGCTCCGAGTGCGAGTGCGGACGGCAGCAACCATCCCACCAACTCCATATTGACGTTACCGATCGCCGCCGATGCGGTGTCGGTCAAAGACTTGATGTCCGTGAAGGAGAACAGCCACCAGCCCACCGCAATCGCGCCACGCGTAATCGCAACGATGTACATCATCGTCATGTGGGCATATCCGTTGAATACGCCCTGCATCGGGTCCCTCAGGCTGGTCTCAAAATCCAGTCCGTAGACCATCGGGCTGTACTGCTCGAACAGCGTCTTTGTGTCGCCATGCGTCAAGTCAGGAGCCGGCAGCAGGTCGCCGAAGCCCGCGGGGTTTGTTGGGCCCTGGTTGGGGTCGGCGGCTAGGGCTAGTTGGGCGGTGATTATGAAGGAGACCGCTAGGACGGTGGCCGCGGTGCGGAGGCGGCGGGGCCACCTCATGCTACGTGCTCCTTGTTGCCGGTGGGGGGGCGGTCGGGGTCCTGGTCGTCGCCGTAGGCCGGGTACATGGCCTCGTTGTAGGCGGCTTCGTCGGCCTCCTGGTCGTAGACCTCGTCGGGGCCTATCGGGGACTCGTAGCGGAGGGGGTGGCGTTGGGGTTGGGGGGTGTCTTGGCCGTTGGGGGTGGCTGGGTGGCCGTTTTGCTGGGCCACGGGGACGGATGTGTCCGCACCATCGAGTTGAGTGTTTGCTGGCTCGTTGGGTGCTGACGGCGCGGACCCGTTGTTGGCTGCGGCCGAGGCTGCCGGGTCGAGCGAGTTGGCTTGGGGGGCGGGCTGCGGAACAGGGGTGGACGACTGGGCGGGTTCGCTCGGTGGCGTTGTCGCTGCCTGGGTAGTGCTGGGTGCGCTGGCCGCAGCGTTGGTTTGCTGATCCGAGGCGCGTCCGGCAGACGACTGCTCGGCTCGTGTTGTTGAGGCAGCCGGAGGCCGGTTGCTATACGCCGGATCAGCAGGCTCGGTTGCGCTGTAGGTCGCGGTTGGCGGGCCGCCTGTCGCCGGTGATGGGCCGCCAGTCGCTGAGGGCGGAGGTGCGTCCGAGTGATTCGCGGTGGTCGTGCTCGCATAGGTCGCGGACGCCGGTTCCGCGTAGGCGGGATCGGCCTGCTCCGAGTAGCCAGTGGCGGCCGGGGCGGGGTCGGCGTACTCGTAGTCGTCGTCGGCGAACGGGTCCGGGTTGGGGGTTGGGGTCGGCGGGGGCGAGTCCGGGGTGTGTTCGGATTCGGGGGTGGTTCGGAGGAGGGTGGCTACTTGTTGGCTGGGGATGTCTATTTGGACGGTGGCTACTTCGTCCCAGCGGTCTCGCATGATGCAGTGGCCGTGGCGGATGGATTTGCCGTTGGCGGCGGTGTTGATGCCTCGGACGAGGGTTTGGTACGGGGCGGTTTGCGGGCGGCCGAGGAGTTCCAGCAGCGAGTCGACCTGTTCGCGGGAGCGGAGGCTGAAGGCGAACAGGGTGGTGATTTGCTCCACCAGGCCGGGGAGTTTCAGGATCGAGGCCGGGTCCTGGGTGTCCAGGACCAGCGACGCGCCGAGGGCGCGGCCGACGCGGGCGATGTAGTCGAGGAAGGACGCGCCGTCGGGGGTCTTGGTCAGCAGGTGCACCTCGGGGACGATGACGACCTTGGAGCGGCCCCGGAACTCGCGGCGGCCGGTCGTGCGGATCATCCAGGCGAGGCAGCCGCGCAGGCAGGCCATGCCGACGCGTTCGATCGGGGACCAGGACTCGGGGGCCGACTCGGGGGACGGCAGGGTGAGGCCGGGCATCTGGACGACCCAGAGTCCTGGGTTCGTCGTGAGGGACGAGAGGCCGGACGGTGGCCCGGCGACGACCGAACCGAGGCCTGTCTCGACCAGGTCGCGCAACGCGAAACCGACGGTCCGAACGGTCTCTTCGGGAGAGTTGCACAGTCGCTGGATGACGCCCCACGAGGACGGATCCGGGGACTGGATCTCGGCGCGGGTGGCTGCGACGACCGGGGCCTCGGCCGCGCCCCGCAGGTGTGGCGGGAGCAGCAGCATCAGCTGCGACGGCGCCTGTAGCAGCGCGTCGTCGACGGGGAGTACGCGGAGCAGGTCCGCGGCGCCGGAGAACTGGGCCGTGATCTCGATGACGGCCGTCGGTACGCCGTACTCGGCGGCGACCGCTGATACCCCCGCGGCGTCGCCCTTCAGGTCCAGCAGCGGGACCCAGGCGCCGGCGAAGGCGGAATCGAGGCCGCCCAGCATCGCGGCGGTCGTCTTGCCTCGGCCCGAGCGGCCGAGGAAGAGGGTCGTGGTGGCGTCACCCAAAGCAGAACCAGCAGCAGCGTCGAAACGCACCAGACCGGGTGTAGAGCCCGTCAGATAGCCAATGGCCGGGCCGGTGGCGTCGCCGATCGACGCGCCGCCCCAGAACCAGGACCCGAAGAACGCGGTCGACTCCCGGACGTGTCCGAGGTCGGGGACGCGCAACTGATCGCCCGGGAGCGACTCCAGCCAGAGGTCGCGCTGCTCGTCGGCGCCGGCGGCGACGGTGATGCCGCGGTCGGCGTAGTGCGCGATGACGGCGTCGACGTACGCCTCGAGGTCCTCGCGGGTGTCCGCGCTGACCAGGAGCCGCGGGTGGTCCTCGACCAGGGTCAGGCCGCTGCGGTTGATGTCGCGCTTGACCTCACGCATCACCCGCTCGGTCTCGACGATCTCGTCGGCGGTCTCCTCCGCCGTACCCTTCGCGGCCGAGCGGCGCTGTTCCTTCGCGCTCTTGCGGGTCTCGTCGACCAGGTGGCGCGCTGTCTTCTTCGAAAGTACGCGGAACCGGACCGAGGCCTCGACGGTGACGTCGATCTCGTCGCCGTCGTCGTCGATCGCCTTGATCTCGGACAGCGTCCGCAGCCACTCCCCCGCGCCCGGCGTCTCGAGCTCCTCGGGGAAGTCGGTCATCGCCAGCACGGTCGTGTACGCCGCGATCTGGCCGCGGGTGTCGTAGATCCGCAGGTGATCGGTGTACGGCACGACGCGGCCGGACGTCAGCCGGGCCAGCGAGGCGCCGGTGATCAGGCCACGCCGCGGCGCCGCGACGGCACCGCGGTGCATCTCGCGGCTGATCAGCCAGGAGATCACCTCGGCCGGCGCGGTGTGCGCCCGCCAGACGGTCGAGCCGAGCTGACGAGCGAGCTTGCGCACCCGCTCGTCGAGGTGCGCGAGCTCGCGCGCACTCACCCGCCACGACGTCGTACCGAGTGCGTCGCTGATCGAGCCGCGAACCTGCGCGGTCGCCCGCGGGTCCCGGTCGGACAGGTGCACGCCGAGCGCGACGTACCGCTCCGGCATCCGCATCTCGTCGATCCGGTCGGCCCGGGTCTGCGCCCACGCCTCGTGGTCGCCGAGCCGGTAGTGGCCGGCCACCGAGTCGATGTAGTCCTGGCCGGTCGAACGGCCCCAGACCACCTTCAGGTGGCTGAGCCGGTCGCCGAGGATGGTCGCGGCGGCACTGACCGCGGCGTCCAGGGCGGCGTCCTGCTCCGCCTCGGTCGCCAGGTCGGTGTTCGCGACCGAGATCAGGAACCACGCCTCGGCGCTGCGTTCGGTCACCAGCAGGCCGTCGGCGATGGCGACCAGCCGCGGCGGTGGCAGGCCGCGCTCGCGACCGACCCCCACCAGGTTCAGGAGCTTGTCAGCGATCTTCATTCAGGCCTCTTCCTGACGACGTCCTGCGACTCACCCGTTGTACGTGTTCGGCTCCCAGCAGCCGGGCCCGCTGGTTGACGGTGATGTCCGCACCGGCGCGGACCATCGGATCGGCCTCCACCACGACCTCGCGTTCCCACTCGGGCGTGATCCGGGCCTTCGCCAAGTCGGCGACCTTGCGGGTCGACATCCGCTCCCGCCAGGGCAGGTACTCCGACTTGTCCGCGGCCCGGGCCCCGAGGCCGATGATCGGCCGGTGCGCACGCAAGGCGTACCGGACGGCCAGCGCCCACTCGGTGACCCGGCGGCGGCGTTCGTGGAACTTGCCCGGTCGCCAGCCGAACGCGGTGATCACGAACGGCGGGACGACGTACAGGCTGACGGTGGGCTTCTGCGGTACGCCGATGAACGGGAACAGCAGCGCCACCCAGAGCAGGATGACGACCGCGCCGAAGATGATCATCCGGCGGCGCGCGCCTTCGCCGAGGTCGATACCGAGCAGGTCGTACTGCCGGGTCTCGATCTCGAAGTGGTGGGTGAGGGTACGGCCGACGCGCATCAATTACCCCCGGAGAGCAGTCCCCAGAAGCCCTTGAGCACATTGATGGTCTGGTTGTTGGCGTAGATCAGACCACCCACCAGCACCCCGGCCGCGATGTGGCCGAACAGCTCGCCCCACTCGCGCTTGAAGTAGTGACCGATCGCGCGCAGCACCAGGATGGCGATGAAGATGTTGCCCGCGATGACCAG
Organism: Kribbella sp. NPDC004536; assembly: GCF_042873835.1. Taxonomy (NCBI): domain Bacteria; kingdom Bacillati; phylum Actinomycetota; class Actinomycetes; order Propionibacteriales; family Kribbellaceae; genus Kribbella; species Kribbella sp. NPDC004536. Next base: position 491,068 of record NZ_JBIALY010000005.1, read on the forward strand.
GACCCAGTCCTTGAAATCCGCGCCGGTGGGGACGTTGGGGTCGGCCATGGGCACGGCAAGCTGAACCACGCTCGCAGCCAGTTCGTGCGTCGTCATTGCGGTGTCTCCCTTGTTGCCTCGGTCATCCGATGGCCGGTCGCTGGATTCATCCGACGGCAGCCACTTGCCATCGTTGTGCTCCGTCCGTGGCGACAGTACGCCTCAGCGTGAGCGTGTACGTCTGGTCCAGCGTGGTATCGCCCACGCCGTTCCAGGTGACGGCCGCAGTCGCCTGCCGCTCGTCGTCGTTGCCCGCGTACACCTGCCAGTCCTTGAGTTCGCCGAACTTCACCGCACCGTTCAGGCTGCGGATGGTCGAGCCCGGCGCGGTGACCGCGGACACCTTGTTGTCGGACTCGGCGTACGCGCTGAAGAACGCCTCGGCGTCCTTCTCGGTCGCGGCGGTCAGGTCGTCGTCGGGCTTGCCGGCGTCGGGCATGTTGCTCGGCAGCGGAGCCCGCTCGTCCGGTACGAACGTGGGCGGCCCGCTGACCACCACCCGGGACGCGGTCTGGGCGACCGGGACCGACAGCCGCTCCCAGACGATCGGGCCGGCCGCGAACGCGTTGCTGCCCTGCCTGATGAACGTGTGCACCCGAACCCGTACGTCGACGACGGCCGTGACGCCGCTCGGATCGGGCGTGACCTGCCCCGGGTACGCCACGTCGGCGGTCTGCTTGCCGCGGCCGTTCCACCCGGCCCGGCTGTCCAGCCCGGCCGCGAGGTCCAGCCCGGTCTGGGCGGGGCGGGCGTCCGGGTTGTTCTCGTCCCACGTCAAGTACGCGACTGCGTACCGAGTGCCTACCGCGCGGGCATCGTCCGACGGGAAGCTGCTCTGCCCGCTGACCACTGTCTGGGGTGTCCGGTTCGGGGCGATCCAGGAGCGGATACCGCTGATCGCGGCCAGCAGCAGTACGACGACGACGAGGCCGCGGAAGAATCGCCGCGCCCAGGTGGAGAACGACGACTCGGGCTCGGTCGACCACGGGGTCTGACCGGGCGCCAGCACCTCCCGCGGCGGAGCGGGCGCGGCGTGTGCCCCGTGCGGTGAGCGCTGTTTCAAACGCTCGGGCGCGCGCGGGCCGTGGTCCTGTTGCGGTGCGTCCGGAGTACGCGGCGCCGGGCGGCGGGGCGGAGCCATCACGCCACCGTTCGGCGGCGGTGCCGGCTGCTGCGGAGCGGAGTACTGCGCGGCTACCCCCTGCGCCTGGCGAGGGGTAGGTGAGACCGGCCCGCCTGGGTGGGCCCACCACTCCGGCGCGGTACTTTGCGGGCGGCCCTTGCCGGGTTTCTTCGTCCGGCGCTGGTCCGACCAGTGCTCACCTTTTGGCGGCAGATTCAGTACTGTTCGCCACCAACTCATCCCTACCCGCCCCTCAGACAGCAGTTACGCGGACAGTAGCCGGGAGGATACGGCACGCAACTGTCCTCCGGGAGACCTGAGACCAGGATCCGGATAGTCCATCGCTCCCCGCAGCCATACTGTTACCCCACACGCGGGCAGTGCCACCCTCACCGTCACTCATAACGGCCAAGCGTGACACCTTCGGTACCGTCGTCATAGCTCCTCTCTCATGCCCGCTCAGGTCGACCAGGCAGCGCACACCATGCCACACGCCGCGGACAGGTTCGAAAATCCGTGCGAACAACATGGTAAAAGAACACACCAGCTGATCACAGATAGTAACCGATCCGGCGGCCTGCCTGTGGAAAACTCTCCCGTGGCGAGGGGGTCAAAATCGCCTGTGGACAACCGCTTGCCGGGAGCGGCTCGGGGCATAAGGTCAGGGTGATCCCTGCTACCCCCTGGAGGACCAGGATGGAAACTCGCCGGCTGGGCCGACTCGGCCACCAGAGCTCGGTACTGATCTACGGCGCCGCGTCGCTCGGCGGCGTCGACCAGGACCGCGCCGACGCCTCGATCCAGGAAGCTCTCGACGCCGGAATCAACCACTTCGACGTGGCCGCGGACTACGGCGACGCCGAGCTGCGGCTCGGCCCGCGGATGCCGGAGATCCGGGACCGGATCTTCCTCGCCACCAAGACCGGCCGCCGGACCTTCGAGGAGGCCTGGAGCGAGATCAACCGGTCGCTGGAGCGGCTGCAGACCGATCACCTGGATCTCATTCAGATGCACGCGGTCTGCGACCTGGAGAACCTCGACCTCGTCACCGGCAAGGGCGGTTCGCTGGAGGCGGCGATCCGGGCCAAGGACGAAGGCATGGTCAGCGCGATCGGCATCACCGGCCACACCGCGCAGGCACCGTCGGTGCACACCGAAGGGCTGCGCCGGTTCGACTTCGACAGCGTGCTCACGCCGCTCAACTACAAGCTGTCCACGGATCCGCAGTACGCGGCCGACTACGCGGAGCTGGTCGAGGCCGTGCAGGCGTCGGACGCGGCGCTGATGACGATCAAGATGATCGCCCGGCGGAACTGGGCCGACGGCGAGGAGAAGGCATACGACACCTGGTACCGGCCGTTCGACGAGCAGCGGTACATCACGGCCGCGACGGCGTGGCTGCTGAACGGGCACCCGGAGATCACCGGCCTCGCGACCGCCGGCGAGACCCGGCTGCTGCGGCAGATGATCGTCGCGGAGCGCGAGCGCGCCGACCTGACGCCGGAGGACGCGGCCTCGATCCTGGGCGAGGTCCAGGACTACGAGTCACCGTTCGTGGACATGCCGATCTGACAAAGCACTCAGAACGTGGCGCAGGTCACATACGAGACTCCGCATTCCGGTCAGTACGAGACCGCCCGGGTGGCCTGCGCCGGGGTACGGGAACAAGTCGCGGGGTCGCCGGTGTTGACTACGGCGTACTCAACTACTTTCGGAGGTCGTAGTGGCAACGGTCGAGCTGACCCAGGACAACTTCAACGAGGTGGTCGGTGGCGACGGTCTCGTGCTGGTGGATTTCTGGGCCGAGTGGTGTGGCCCGTGCAAGATGTTCGGACCGGTTTTCGAGAAGTCGTCCGAGACGCACGCGGACATCACGTTCGGCAAGGTGGACACCGAGGCGCAGGGCGAGCTCGCGCAGGCCTTCCAGATCAGTTCGATCCCCACCCTGATGGCGGTCCGCGACGGCGTCGTCCTCTACTCCCAGGCAGGCGCGCTGCCCGCCGCCAGCCTCGAGGACCTGATCGGCCAGCTCCGCGCGGTCGACATGGAAGAGGTCAAGGCCCAGATCGCCGCCCACGAGGCGGAACACGGCACCGAGCCGCACACCCACTGATCCACCCCAACCGATCCGGGAGCCCGCAAGGCGGGCTCCCGGATTTATTGTGTCCGAATGAGGTTCGAGGATCTCCTGGTGAATCGGGAGGAGCAGTACTCGTTGGGGGTCGAGCTGGATTCCGGACGGTGCTACCTCTCGGTTCCGGTCAGCAGGGGCATGGTCGACTACCAGGAGTACTACGAGATCGGCCGGCCGGCGTTCGAGCGGTACCGCAGGGATCCCGATTCCGCGCTCGAGTTTGCAAACCGTTGTCGTGAGCACCAGGTGGACGAGCACCTACTCATGTATCCCGGCGGCCGTCAGGACACCGCCACCGGGCTTGTTGCGGCAATTGACGAGCGCCTCGCGTCGGAGGATCTCGAGGAGGTCTACAGCGCGCTCATCGACATCGGCAAGCGCGAGCACCATGACCTGGCCGATCGGGTTGTGCCTTACCTCATCTCGGAGACCGACTTCCTGCGCGAGGCCGCGGTCCGCACGTTGGTGTTCTACTTCCAACTGCCGCAGTACAAGGCGGACGCGATCCGTCTGCTGCACACCGACCCTGACGAAGGAGTTCGTCAGGTCGCGGCCATGGGACTGCGCAAGTTTGCCGCAAACGATCCAGAGCTGCTTCAGCAACTCCTGGCGGTGACGGTGGACGTCGCCGAGCAGGACATAGTCCGCGACGAGGCATACATCTCGGCGCTCGCAGCTACCGGCAGCGTCCCTCGCTCGGAGTTCCCCATGACAGGCTGGCTACCCAACTTCGACGCCAGGGCGGACTGGCCACTCCTCGAGGACGCGCTCAAGAAAGCCGGGATTCCGGTCCCACCCGCGATCGCTGAACGAGCAACCCGTACGCGAGACCGGGCCAAGGGCGTCAGCGGTCGCGGGAGCTGAGGACGCAGAACTCGTTGCCTTCGGGGTCGGTGAGGACGGTGAAGGAGGCGTCGGCGGGTTGGCCGACGTCGGCTCTGCGGGCGCCCAGGGATTCGAGGCGGGCGATTTCCGCCTCGCGATCCTGGGTGGTGTGGGGTGCGAAGTCGAGGTGCAGGCGGTTCTTGACCGTTTTGCCTTCGGGGACAGGGACGAAGACCATGCCTGGGCCGATCCGTTCCCAGGGAGTGTTCTTGACGGCTTCCTCGTCGACCCAGCCGGGGACGTTCACGCATTCGTCGTCCGCTGCGTAGATCGTCTTCCAGCCGAAGGCCTCGGCCCACCAGGCCGCTTGCTTGCGTACGTCGTGACAGTCGACGACAACCGTGTACCACCTGAGCACCATGGCGGACACCTTGGCACAGGGCACCGACAAAAAGGAGAAAGAGCGGGCCCTGGGCAGGAGAACGAAAGCCAGGGCCCGCTCTTGTGGCTGACCGGAGCGGCGACGAGGTGGCCGGAGGAGGCGCGGGCAGATGAGGCGCTGCCCGAGTGAGGCTCACCGGGAGGGCTGCTCGAGGTGACGGTCAGCTGGATGGAGAGGCCACGTCGTCGGGGCCTCTCCAAGCGCGGTCAGCGGGTCGGGTCGAAGGGCCGCAGCTCCTCGGGAGTACGCCCGGTGGTGATGGTCTCGGCCAGCAACTGGCCGGTGATCGGGCCGAGCGTGATACCCCACATGCCGTGCCCGCCGGCGGCGAACACCCGCGGCGACGTGGTTGCGCCGATCAGCGGCAGGCCGTCCGGGGTGCACGGCCGCGGGCCGACCCACTCGAACGTCCGCGCGTCCAGGTCGGCGTCGCGCAACAGCGGCCGGGCGGCGTCGACGATCGCGTCGATCCGGCGCGGGTCGAGCTTCGCCTCGGGCTTGCGGAACTCCATCATCCCGGCCACCCGGAGCCGGTCGCCGAGCGGCGTGCAGGCGATCCGCTGCGCCGGGAAGTACACCGGTCCGGACGGTACGTGCGCCATCGGCACGCTGAAGCTGTACCCACGTCCGGCCTGGACGACGGTCCGGACGCCGAACTGCCGCGCCAAATCGCCCAGCCACGCGCCGGTCGCCATCACGACCGCGTCGAACGGGTCGGTCTCGCCGTCGGCGGTGACCAGCCGGACGCCGCGGATCTCGTCCACGATGTCCTTGACGACCACGCCGCTGATGATCTGGCCGCCGCGCGCGATCACCGAGCCGGCGAGCTGGTTGACGTACTCGCCCGGGTTGATGAAGCGCTGCCCGTGCAGCCGGATCGCCGCGCCGATCTGGTCGGACAGCGACGGCTCGATCTCGCGGGCGTCGTCGCCGGTGATCGCCTCGAACTCGATGCCCTGGCCGGCGGCGTGGATCTGCTCGATCTCCTCGAGCAGCACCTTGCGCTCCTCGACGGTGCGGTACGCGGCCAGGAACGACTTGGCCTCATGGGTCTGCGCCTCGACGCCGGCCTCGGCCAGGAAGTCGAACGCGGTCAGCGCCTGCCGGTTGATCGGCACCAGCGCTTCCATGGCGGTCTTCCAGCGTCCGGCGGTGCTGTTGCGAGCGAAGCGGGTGAGGAATTTGAGGAGCCGCGGGCTCGCAGTGGGTGGCACGTACACAGGGGAGGACGGGCTCAGCACCGCACGGACGCCGTACTTGAGGACCGCTGGTTCCGGCAGCGGGGTGGCCAGGCCCGGCGTCAGCCAGCCTGCGTTGCCCCAGGACGCGCCTGCGGCGACACCCTCACGGTCGAGCACTGTCACCTCGACACCGGCTTCCTGGAGGAACCAGGCGGTCGCTAGGCCGACCATGCCCGCGCCGACTACGGCGACGCGATCCGGGACGAGGTGAGTGGAACCAGCTGTGGTCATGTATCGATGGTGCGGCCGCAACGCGCCTCTGTCATGGTGCGATCACACCATTGCCGAGACAAATGACTGTGCTCAGCGCACAATAACCTGGTGATCTCCTCATCCGATCTGATCGTCGCTGTCGGTCCTGCGTTGTTCGAGGTGGTCGTGCCCGGCAAGGGCGACAGCGAGGTACGCGACGTGTTCCTGGCCGACCCACAGGAACCTGCGACCGGCCAGCCGGGCGACCTGGTGCTAGGACTCGGTCTACGCGACGCAGAGGACTCTGTAGAGCTCGTGGAACGCTGCGCAGCCGGTAACGCGTCCGGAGTCGTCCTACGTACGACCCTCGCGCACGAGCCGGCCGTTGTCGCCGCAGCGGAGCGGGAGGCGCTCACGCTCGTAGCGCTCCAGCCGAGCGTCACCTGGGCACACGTGGTCTGGCTGCTGCGCGGTGTACTCGACCGTGCCGCCGCACCGGACTCCCCCGCCGCCGGCGATGCAGGCGTACACCAGGAGCTGTTCGCACTGGCTGACGCGGCCGCTGCGATCGTCGATGCGCCCGTGACGATCGAGGACAACCAGTCGCGAGTACTGGCGTACTCCTCCGGTCAGGACTTCACCGACCCGACCCGGGTGTCCACCATCGTCGGTCGCCGGGTGCCACCTGAAGTCATTGCGCACTTCCGCGCCCGGGGCATCTTCCGGCGGCTCGCCAGGTCCAGTGAGCCGTTCTTGGTGCCTGATGGACCGAACGGTATTCGCCCGCGTCTCGTCGTACCGGTGCGGGCTGGTGGTGAGTGGCTGGGCTCCATTTGGGCTGTCGTGGACGGGCCCGTGAGTGAAGCGGTCACCACGGAGCTCAGCAATGCCGCATCGGTGCTGGCCTTGCACCTCCTACGGCTGCGGGCACAGGCCGACGTAGCTCGCAGGAGTGCGATTGACCGGCTGCGCACGGTGTTGCGGCAGTTCTCCCCTGACAACCCGGTCGACGTACGTCTTCCACGCCAGCCGTGGCGGGTGGTCGCACTGGGTTCTCCTGATGGGTATGACGTACCGCAGCAGCTGGACCTGTGGGAGTCGCTGGGGCGTCGTCACGGGTGGAGTGAGCCGCAGCTGGCCGATCTTGACGGCACGGTCTTGGCTGTTGTCACCGATGCCGACGGGCCTGGTTCCTGGAGCTGGCTGCAGAAGCTGGTCGTGGAGCAGTCACCTGGTACGTACGCGGCTGCCGGCGGTCCTGCGCGTGGACCCGCGGATCTGCCGAGCTCACGCGCGGAGGCGGTCGAGTTGCTGGGGCTCGTACGGCGGGGTGTCGCGCCGGGGCCGGCGTTGCGGGTGGAAGAGGCGTGGCATGTGCTGACGGTGCATCGGGCGGTGACTTCGCTTGATACCACCAAGATGGATGGTCCGCTGGCGACGTTGTTGCGGCACGACATCGAGCACGACACCGGGTACGTGGAAACGTTGCAGGCGTGGCTGGACTTTCCGGGTCAGCCGCAGCGGGCGGCGCGCGAGTTGCATCTGCACACGAACACGTTGCGGCACCGGATGAAGCGGATCGGCGAGATCGCGAAGCTGGATCTGTCGGATCCGCGGGAGCGGCTGGCGTTGCAGCTGCAGATTGCGGCGGTGCGGACGGAGCACTGAGATGTACGCCACAGGTCCATGTAACAAGGCTTCACATTCCGGCAACTGTTGGGCAACATCCGCCTGACAGAGTCTTCCTTGTCAGCAGGTCCGACCTTTCACCAGGAGGCCGGAAAGGCTGCCCGGTCCCAGCTTTTCACCAGGAAGCTGGGGCCACCCGTAGGCCCGGCGATGTCTGAGCGACCGCCGGGCCTACGGCATTTCCCGGTCGGTGAGGTTGCCTAGGACAACCGGTTGACGATGGTGCGGTACACCGCCGGGAGGCGGGCGGCGGCCGGGACGATGTGCGGTGCGAGCAGCGGGCGGTTGCGGGCCCAGAGCAACGACGCGGTGAGCAGGCGGCACTCCCAGGACACTCGGCGCCACGCGGCCTCGTAGTCCTGTGGGCGGTCGGCGCGGAGGCAGTCGACGAGTTCCGCGGAGGTACGGAGGGCTACGGCGATGCCCTCGCCGGTGAGTGCGTCGACGTACCCGGCTGCGTCGCCGACGAGCAGGACGCGGCCGGCCGTACGGGCGCGGACGCGTTGGCGGAGCGGGCCGGCGCCCATTACGGTGCCGGCCGGTACGGCTCCTCGCAGGCGGTGCTTGAGTTGCGGAAACGCGTCCAGGTGCGAGTCGAAGCTGCCGCGGGCGGAGGTGAGCACGGCCACACCGACCAGGTCGTCAGCCACCGGGGTCACGTAGGCCTCACCCAGCGGAGACCAGTACACCTCCACCAGATCGGTCCACGGCGCCACGGCGAAGTGCCGCCGGAGTCCGCGTCGTACCTCACTCGAACCGGCAGTGCAGAGGCCTAGTTGGCGGCGGATGGGGGAATGTAGGCCGTCGGCGGCGGCTAGGTAGCGGGCGGTGAGGCCGGCTGCTGTTACGGAGGTGGTGTTCTGGGTGATGGGGCCGACGTGGGCTTGGAGTACGGGGATGTCGAGGGCGGCCAGGCGGTCGGACAGGGCGGACTGGAGTGCGGTACGGCGTACTCCGCGGCCGGGTCCGCGGGTGAAGTGCGCGTCGACGGAGTGCGTACCGTCGAGGTAGCGGATGCCGTGGAACGGACGGCCCGGGAGTTCCACGCCGAGGCGGGAGAGGTACGCGACGGCGCTGTGCGCGATTCCCTCGCCGCACGCTTTGTCGATCGGCGCCGTACGCGGCTCCACGACGACAACAGAGAGCCCGGCGAGCGCCGCGCGAATGGCAGTCGCCGCACCGGCCGGCCCGGCGCCGGCGACGAGCAGGTCGATCATCGGGTCAGCACGGTACTCAGCGCGGTCTCCTCGGTCCGGATCCGGATCCCCAGCAACGGAGCGTTGAGCAGCGTGAAGACAATCGCGGTGATGTACGCCGAGTGCACGAGTGGCAGTGCGATGCCCTCGCCGATCACGGCGAGGTAGTTCGGATGCCGGAGGAAGCGGTACGGCCCGCGCGTCACCCGGCCGAGGCCAGGTACGACGATCACGCGGGTGTTCCACTGGTACCCAAGCACCGAGATGCACCACCAGCGCAGCGCCTGCATCGTCACGACGACGGCCAGCGCTGCCCAACCGACCTTCGGGTCGAACGGCCGGCCGGAGACGATCGCCTCGACGACGCAGCCGGCCAGGAGCCCGGTGTGCAGCACCACCATGAACGGGTAGTGCCCCTTCCCGAACTCCACCCCACCGTGGGCGAAACTCCACTTCGCGTTCCGCAGCGACACCACGAGTTCGGCGACCCGCTCCAGCCCGACCGCCACGACGAGAGCGACGTACCACCACAGCGAATCCGTCATCACCACTCCAGGAGAACGAGCTCGGAACAGAACCCCGGGCCCATGGCGAGCAGCAGACCCATGCCTGCAGGATCCAGCTTCAAGGTGTCACCGAGGACGTGCAGCACCGAGGACGACGACAGGTTGCCCACCGCATCGAGCGACTTCCAGGTCAGCTCGAGCGCCCCCGGCCGCAACGACAGCGTCTCCGACACCGCCTCGAGCACCTTCGGACCGCCCGGGTGGCTGACCCAGGTCCCGATGTCGTCGATCGTCAACCCGTGCGCGGCAAGGAACTCCCGTACGTCGCCACCGAGATAGGTCCGTACCACTTCCGGTACGTCGGCCCCGAGCACGATCCGGAACCCGCCCGCGCCGACGTCCCACCCCATCACCCGTTCCGAGTCCGGGTACAGCCGCGAACGCGTCGCGACCACCGAAGGCCCCGACGCCAAGGGATGCGCCGACCCCGTCAGTACGACTGCCGCCGCGCCGTCCCCGAACAACGCGCCACCGACGAGGTTCGGCAACGACGCGTCGTCCCGCTGCAAGGTCAACGAGCACAACTCCACCGACAGCAGTACGGCCACGTGCGAAGGCCACGCCGTCAGGTAGTCGTGCAGCCGTGCGATCCCGGCCGCTCCCCCGACACACCCCAACCCGAACAACGGCAGCCGTTTCACGTCGTCCCGCAACCCGAGCCGCATCGCCACCCGCGCGTCGATCGACGGCGCCGCCACCCCGGTCACCGTGGTGAACATCAGTACGTCGACGTCGTCGAGCGTCAGCCCCGCCTCCTTCACCGCACCCGCGACCGCCTCCGCGCCGAGGTCGACGGCCGACGCGATCCAGGCGTCGTTCGCGGCGCCGAAGTCCTTGAGCTCGGCGTACTCCTCCAGCGGCAGCGCCAGGTGCCGGTGCGACACGCCGGCGTTCGCGTGCAGCCGGCGGAGCAACGCCGTACCAGCGCCTTCCGGCAGGCACATCGCCGCGAAGGCCTCGGTCAGCGCGGACTGCGGATAGCGGTACGGCGGGAGCGCGGGGCGGACCGCTGCGATCCGCGTCATCGTGGCATCGTTGCGTTCGTGAGGACCGTACTCAAAGGTCTGGCGCTCGCGTGCCATCCGGGGCCGACCGTCGCCGTCACCGCCCTGGTCACGGCTGTCGCGTGGTCTGCCGGGCGAAGTCCCGCCGGGTGTCTCCTCGTCGCAGCAACGATCCTCACCGGCCACCTCTCGATCGGCTGGAGCAATGACGCGATAGATGCCGCCCGCGACACCATTGTGAACCGCCGGGACAAGCCGGTGGTGCGTGGACTGGTGAGTCGCCGGACGCTCGCGGTCGGTGCGGGCGTCATGCTGGCGATCACTGTCCCCGTCTCCCTGGCCAACGGATTTCTGGCCGGACTGGTTCATCTGCTGTTCGTCGCCTGCGCCTGGGCGTACAACCTGGGCCTCAAGTCGACCGTGATCTCCTGGCTCCCGTACGCCGTCGCGTTCGGCGGGCTGCCCTCGTTCGTGACGCTCGGGACGGCGCACGTCTGGGCGCCGTGGTGGGCGACCGCGGCGGGCGCCCTTCTCGGGATCGGTGCCCATCTGGCAAACGTCGTACCGGATCTCGCCGACGACCTGGCGACCGGCGTACGCGGCTGGCCGCAGCGGCTGGGCCGGTACGCGCGCCTGATCGCGCCGGCCCCGCTCGCGGCGGCGACCGGCCTGCTGGTGATCGCTCCGGCCGGCCCGATCGGCGCCGTCGGCTGGATCGCACTCGCGGTCGTTGCCGCGCTCCTCGCAACGATCGTGTGGTGGCGGAACGCGCCGTTCCTGGTCACGATCGCGATCGCCGGCGTCAGCATCGTCTCCCTCGTCCTGCGCGGACACGCGCTGGTCTAGGTGCCGTTCGACAGGTGGTATCCGTTCACTGCGCCGGATCGGGCGGTCCGCTGAGCGGGGGCGCTGCCCGGCCGGCCGAACACCTCCTGTCGAACGGTCCCCTACCCGGCGTCCGGTTTGAGGGGTGCGCTGCTGCCGAGGATCGCGGCGGTCAGCGCCTCGGCCGGTTCCTTGGCCGCGCGCGGGTTCGTGATCAGCACCAGGTCGATCGGCGGCAACTCCGGCAGCCCGGCGCTCGGCGGGGGCTCGACGAGGTCCGCGGGCATCAGCGAGCGCGCGAAGATCGCGATGCCGAGGCCGGCCCGGACTGCCGCGAGGACGCCGTTGACACCGCGCACGATGCACGTGATCCGGCAGGTCCGGCCGGCCTGTTCGAGCGACTGCACACCGAGCGACCGGCTCAGCGACGGCGCCTGGTACGTGACCAGCGGGACCGGGCCGTCGGGCGCGATCCGGGTCCCGGAGATCCCGGCCCAGACGAGCGAGTCGCGCCGGACCAGCCGCCCGTTCGGCTCGTAGCCGCCGCCGGCACCATGCTTCACGTACGCGAGGTCGAGATGGCCGGACTCGACCCGGCGGAGCAGGTTCGGGCTCTGCGCGACGGTCAGCTCCAGGTCGATCCGCGGGTACAGCTGGCGGAAGTCGCGGAGGATCTTCGGCAGCGGGGTCAGCGCCAGGTCGTCGGTGACGCCGAACCGGAGCCGGCCGCGGAGCTCGGAGCCGGTGAAGTACCCGGCGGCCTCCTCGTGCGCGGCCAGAATGGTCCGGGCGAACCCGGCCATCGCCTCGCCGTCCGCGGTCAGCGTCACCGTGCGGGTGTCACGGACGAACAGCGGCCGCCCGACCGCCGTCTCGAGCTTGCGTACGTGCTGACTCACGGTCGGCTGCCGGATCCCCAGCCGCTCGGCCGCCTGGGTGAAGCTCAGCGACTGCGCGACGGCCAGGAACGTCCGCAACTGGTCCGGGTCGTACATCGATTCCCCTCTCATTGCGTGACGCTATAAGACTAATAGGAGTAATTCGCTGTCGGAATTCAGTACCGAACGGTGAGGATGGACGTGTCCTCCCCTGACAAGCCCACGAGTGTAGGGATTGCTCTTGACCACCCGGGCCACCGGTACTGTCCCGTCCACCGACTTCCACCTCCACCGCTCCACCGATTCGAACCAGCTCCGGGAAACGCAGGCGCGCCGCCCGGGCTTCAAGGACACCTTCAGCGCGCTGCGGGTCCGCAACTTCCGCCTCCTGGTCAGCGGTCTGCTGGTCAGTTCGACCGGCGGCTGGATCCAGCGCATCGCCCAGGACTGGCTGGTGCTCACGCTCACCGGCAGTGCCACCGCGGTCGGCATCACCACCGCGCTGCAGTTCCTGCCCACCCTGGTGCTGGGCTTGTACGGCGGCGTGATCGCGGACCGCTTCCCGAAGCGCAAGATCCTGCTGGTCACCCAGATCACGATGGGTACCTGCGCCGGCCTGCTCGCGCTGACCGCCTTCACCGGCAGCGTCCAGGTCTGGCACGTCTACACGATGGCGTTCGTCCTCGGCCTCGCGACCGCCGTCGACAATCCGACACGGCAGTCGTTCGTCACCGAACTCGTTCCGCGCGACACCGTCCGGAACGCGATCAGCATGGTGTCGTCGACGTTCCAGCTCGGCAGCCTCATCGGCCCGGCGCTGGGCGGCGTACTGCTCGGCACGATCGGAGCCGGATGGGCGTTCGCGCTCAACGGGCTGACGTTCTTCGCGTCGATCAGCGCGCTGCTGCGGATGCGGGAGAGCGAGATGCCCGGCTTCCACGCGGCGCGCAAGGCGAGCGCGGGGCTGCGGATCCGGGACGGGTTGCGCGACGGCGTACGGTACGCGTTCCACGAGCCGGCTGTGCGCTGGGCGATCGCGCTGGTCGGGATCTACGGGATGTTCTGCATCAGCCTGCCGGTGACGCTGACCGCGTTCGCCGACCGGGTCTTCCAGACCGGCGCCTCGGGGTACGGCGTACTGAACTCGGTCGTCGCGTTCGGGGCGCTGGCCGGGGCGCTGCTCTCGGCGCGGCGGGTGCGGCCGACGCGGCTGCGGAACCTGATCGGGATCGCCTGTCTGCTGACGGTCACCGAGGTACTCGCCGCGGTCCAGCCGTCGTTGTGGACGTTCATCCCGGTGCTCGCGTCGATGGGAATGGCGACGCTGATGTTCCTGACCGCGGCGCAGTCGATGGTCCAGCTGACCACGCCGGACGGTCTGCGCGGGCGGGTGTCCGGGATCTACAACCTGGTGTTCATCGGCGGCGGCGCGATCGGCGGTCCGTTGGTCGGGTTCCTCGCGCAGCACTTCGGTGCCCGGTCGGCGCTGCTGATCGCGGGGCTGGTCCCGGCGGTCGCCACGGTCGCGATCGGCCTGCGGCTGCGGCGGGACGGGCAGTTCCGGCTGGTCCTCGTACGCACCCGCTCCCCGTGGCACCAGGTCCCGGTCCGCCTCAACCTGCAGCAGACCTCCATCCAGTTGTCTGCCCCCAAGAGCACGCCGCTCCTACGCACCTCCCGCCCATTCGTCCTCGGCCGCCGCCAGCACGCCCGAGCGGACTCCCACCTCCGCCCCGCACGCGCCCGCCGCCGCCCACAACACCACTAGAAACTCCTGGGACAGGGCCGAGCGCTGCCTTCCACACCTCGGCCCTGTCCCGGGCTCTGCTCAGCGTGGGACCAGGGAGATGTTGTCCAACCGGAGCCACGTCGGGGCGCTCACACCCCAGTAGCCGGTGAAGACTGTCATCGTCGTGTTCGTGCCGGAGTTGAAGTCGACGGTTAGTTGTTGGTAGCCGGGTGGGGCGGTGTAGTTGGTTTCGGCGTACGGGGTGGTGCCGGCGCGGACGCCGAAGTAGCCGCCGGTGAAGTTGCCCGACCCCTCGACCCAGCCGGTCAGCCGGTAGTTGGTGTTCGGTAGCACGGGAACCGTTTGTTTGAAGGCGTTCCAGGTCGCGTCGGTCGCGTTGATCCAGCCGTTGTTGCGGCCCTGCTCCGCCCAGGCGCCCTTGTCGTGGTCGATCCCCTTCGTCCCGGTCCCCTCGGTCTGCCACGGCGCGCCGACGGCAGTGGCCGGTTGCGCCTCGAAGCTCGGGTCCGTGACGGCGGAGCCGTAGTACGCCTCGAGCTCACCGATCGACGTGAACGTCTGCGTGCCTCCCGGCGTACCGACGATCCGCACGCCGTCGCCCGACGTCAGGTCGAAGCTGAAGACGTACGTCGCGTTCGTCCCGGCCGCGGAACTCGTCGGGTACGCCGGCGTCGCGGTCTGACCGGTCACGTCGCTCCACACGCCGTTGCGTCGTACCTGCACCTTCGGCGCCGAGGCGAACCAACCGCCGTCGCTGAACATCGTCCCGGTGGTGTAGACGACCTTATTCAGGTTGTACGTACGCGGCCACGTGTAGCCCCACCAGCTGAGCGGTTTGCGTTCGTCGTTCCAGTCGTCCTCGTTCTGCGCGCGGACGCCGTCGTTGTAGCTCGACTGGCCGAAGTGCGTGGAGCGCTCGACCGGTACGGTGCCTGGTTCGCGCGCGAGGTTCCGGGTGCCGTCGAGGGTGTTGTCCGGAGTCGTCGGTACGGACGGGGTGAGCGAGAGTTTGCGCAGCGAGAACGTGTACGCCCAGCGATCGTTGAGGCCGCCGCCGCAGGTGCAGACGTTCGACTGCAGCCACATGTTCTTGCCGTCGGCACCGATGTACTTCGACGGGATCGTGGTCGCGTAGCCGCCGTGCTTCGTGTGCGTCCACGGATAGCCACCGAAGTCCTTCGGCGTGAAATGCGTCCACGGACCCCACGGCGTCGGCGACTCGTAGAACTCGAAGGTGTACTCCGTCCAGGACGTGTAGATGTACCGGTTCAGCGGCTGGTCGTAGACGACTCCGCCCTGGCTGATCGTGGTCAGGTCGTGGGCGCGTCCCGCCGTACCGACGTTCGTGTAGATGTGGCGGTCGTCGTGGAGTGCCGCAACCCGGGCGTTGATGTCGGCGGTCCATTGCGGTACGCCGTTGGTCGTACCCGCGTAGAACTGCCAGGTGGAACGGTTCTGCACGCTGGTCGCGGGGACGCGCGCCAGCCAGAGGTCGACGGGGTCCGGTACGCGGTTCGAGAACGAGTCACGCCAGTTGTTGTCGAGGCCGTACGCGTAGACGTAGCCGTCCGGGGCGTTCGCGTAGTTCTTGCCGTAGTCGAGGAAGAAGATCGTGGTGAACTTCGACCCGCCGAACATCGGCGCGCTGGTGTCGAACGTCCAGGTCTGGCCGTGGTCCGTCGACTTCGCGATGGTCGCGGCGGGGGCGTCGTCGAAGTCGAAGGCGAGGTCTTGTACGGCGAGGTAGAGGTTGCCGCCGACGCAGGCCATTCCGGTTGGTTTGCGGCTGTGGTTGGCGGTCCAGACCTTGCCCAACTGGTCGCCTTGGGCCAGCTGGGTGCCGGTGAGTGATCCTGGCAGGCCGGAGATCCTGGTGACGCCGATGTCGCTCGAGGTCGATCCGAAGCCGATGCCGTCGCCGTACGCGGCGTAGACGTTGTCGTCGTCGGACCAGCAGTTCGGCCAGAGGTCACCGTGGTCCTTGTCGTCCCCTATCGCCGGTGCGCCTACCGTGGCGCCGGCATCTACGCCGACAGTCGAGAAGAACGTACTTTCCGGCGGTGAGGCGGTGATCGTTGCCCGGGCCGACCCCACTCCGGCCAAACAAACAGCTAACAGAACACAGGCGATTCTTCGCATGCCAGCCTCCTGAACGCCGGTGCGGGCAGGCGGGAGAAATCGATTTCCCGGACCGGATGGTTCGAAGGTAGTCAGCAGGAGAACCGCGGTCAAGACCTAACACTGTGGTGGAAGAGGTATGCCCAGCAGCCCTCAACCGATGGCTGGGTTCCGTACGCGCCGGTCAGCCGATGGAGCCGCCTGAGCCGGTGGAGGTGGAGGGTGAGGCTCCGAGGGTGTTCAGGTCGGGTTGCGCGGGGTGGGTTCGGGCGAGCGGGCCCGTGGACATCGCGCGGAGCAGGTTGCGGGTTACGGTGCGGGCGAACGCCACTTCTCGTGCGGTCAGGGCGTGTTTGGAGTTGGGGCCGTGGAGGGAAGGGACCCAGTTCATCGAGCCGGTGTCGAAGACTCCTGCGCCTGAAGGGGTTGTGTAGTAGGTGGCGTCGGAGAAGGTGTGGACGGTGGGGCCGCAGGTCACCGGTGAGTGGGCTACTACCTGGAGCGTCGCCGGGGTTCCGGGGATCGGGTAGGCGCGGTCCACCTCGGTGGCGACCAGGCCTGGGTACGTCGAGCCTTTGCGGGCGCCCGTTCCGGCGTACAGGAAGAAGGCCGGATCGCGCACGGTGAAGGCGCCGACGGCGGGGAAGCACTCGTAGAGCATTCCGGTGAGCGAGTTCTCGGGGCGTGGGTCCGGCTTGCTGCGCCACTTCGCGGTCGTGTCGGGCCGGTTGCGCAGCGGATCCAGGGTGGCGTCCTTGTAGCCGACGAGCACCCGGCCACCGGACTCGTAACGCACCCGCCAATAGACGGCGTTCGCGCCGAGGAACGCGAGGTTCGTACCGGCGTCGCGCGCCTTCGTGACGGCAGCGCGCATCGCGACGGTCCAGTACTCGTCGTGCCCGGGCGACACCACCCCGCGCGCGCCGGCGAGCGCGTTCGGGTCGGTGGCCAGGTCGAGGCTGGTGAGGTACGCGAGCTGTACGCCGCTGCGCTCGGCCAACTGGATCAACGGCAGCTCGGACTGGACCAGCGTGCGCGCGCCGTTGCCGTCGTACGGCCGGTTGAAGCTGACCCGGTGCGCCCGCGACGCGAACGACTTGTCGGGGCCGTTGTAGAGCGAGTATCCACCCCATTCGTTGTACGCCTCGTACGTGTTCGTGGCGTCGACGATCACCACCGCGTCGCGCGCCGAATCGGAGCGGACCGTCAGCGGGACGTACTTCTGCTTGCCGTTGGCCGCCGTCATCAGCAAGAGATACGCACCTGCCGGCCAGCCGGTCGTTGCCACGGTCAACGAAGGCTGCCAGGTCGTGGTGACGAAATGGTCGGACGGCCGTACGACGGCTGCGGGTTGTACTCGTCCCGGAACGCTCGCCGACGTCCACACCAGGCGTCCGCCGGTACCGCCGTACCAGCCGATCCGGAACGCCCGAACGGTGAACGCACCCGCAGCCGACGTCACGAACAACCGGAACGGCT
The DNA here is from genome assembly GCF_042873835.1 of Kribbella sp. NPDC004536. NCBI lineage: Bacteria > Bacillati > Actinomycetota > Actinomycetes > Propionibacteriales > Kribbellaceae > Kribbella > Kribbella sp. NPDC004536. The sequence goes on from NZ_JBIALY010000005.1 coordinate 508,569, forward strand.
GCCCGCTGCGGACGCTGACGTGGTCCGCGTACCCGGCAAGTTCGAGCGGCCCGGCAATGCGTTGGGTGTCGATCCGCCAGGCTGTCGTACCGCGCTTCGCGTTCTCCGCCACGGCGGTCCCGCTGTGGGCCGCAGGCGGTCGTGAGGTCGATGGCTGCGTGACAGACGGAGTGGTCGGGGTCGACGCTGACGGATGCGCACTGCAGCCGGTTGCCAACAGCAACAAGACCGCCAACAACTTCCGTCGCACCATAGGTTCAGGCTTTCACATGCAGGTCGACCGGCGCAGGCAGCTTCCCCACGACGCCTCCCGTACCACTCGCGGTCGACGGCGACTCGTGCAGCCTCGACAGATCGCCGTGCGCCGGGTGCGTCCGCCCCAACGGCCCCGAAGCGAGTGCGCGGAACACGTTCAACGTCACGGTCCGCGCGAACGCGACCGCGGCCGGGCCGACGCCGGCCTTCGGGTCAGGGCCGGCGAGCGCCCGCACCCACTCGATCGAACCGGTGTCGAACACCCCGGCGCCGGACGGAGCCGTGTAGTACGACGCGTCCGAGTACGTGTGATGCGTCGGCCCGCACGTCGTCGGCGAATGCGCGACCACCTGCAGGTTCGCCGGTGTCCCCGGGATCGGGTACGCCCGGTCCGCCTCGTCGCCAATGAGCCCCGGGTACGCCGTACCCGCCCGCGCGCCGGTGCCCGCGAACAAGAAGAAGCCCGGGTCCCGCACGGTGAACGCCCCGACGGCCGGGAAGCACTCGTACAGCATCCCGGTAAGGCTGTTCTCGGGATCGGCGAACGGGTTGCTCCGCCAGCGCACCGTCGTCACCGGCTGGTTCTTCACCGGATCGAGCCGCGCGTCCTTGTAGCCGATCATGATCCGCCGCGCCCCGAGCCGGCTCGGGGCGTACCGGACCCGCCAGAACACCGAGTTCGCGCCGAGGAACGCGAGGTTGGTCCCGTGGTCGCGCGCGTTGGTCACTGCGTTCCGCATCGCGAGCGTCCAGTACTCGTCGTGCCCGCCGAACACGATCCCGCGCGCCCCGGCGAGAAGTCCGGGATCGGCGTCCAGGTCCGCACTGGTTGCGTACGCCAGCCGTACGCCGCTCTGCTCCGCCTCCTGGATCACCGGCGCCGCGTAGTTCAGCAACCCGCGCGCGCCACCGTCGTCGTACGGCCGGTCGAACGTGACTTCGAGCGAACGATGTGCCGCCACCGAGCGCGGCCCGTGGTAGAGCGAGTAGCCGCCCCACGCGTTGTACGCCTCCTCGGTGTTGACCGCGTCGACGATCAGGACCGCGTCGCGGGCGGACTCCGACCTGACCACGATCGGCACGTACTTCTCCTTGCCGTTCGCAGCGCGCAACAGCAGCACGTACGCGCCCGGCAGCCAGCCCTTCGTCGGGACGGTGAGCGACGGCTTCCAGTTCGTCGTGATCATCCGGAGCGGCGTGAGCGTCGGCGGCGGCTGCGTCACACCGGGTACGACGCTCGACGTCCAGACGAGCTTGGCACCGGTTCCGTCGTACCAGTCGAGGCGGAAGGCGCGGACCGTGAAGTTGCCGTCGGACGAGGAGACGAAGAGCCGGAACGGTTCGCCGCTGGTGACGCTGACGTGGTCCGTGTAACCGGCCAGGTCGGCCGGGCCGGCCATCCGGCTGTCGGTGATCACCCAGGCCGCGGTACGGGATCCGGCGGTCACGGCATGCGAGACGGAGCCGCCGAGCGCGGCCGCCGGATGCTTCGGGCTGCCCTGACATCCGGTCAACAAGACGATTGCCAACAATCCGACGACACCGACGAAACCTCGGCGCATGGGCCCTCCCTCAGGTCGTTCCGACGATAGGTAAGGCCTGCTTGGAACAAGCTGAGAAGAGGCTCGCGCCCCCGGCTGGATCGTTGGCCGGGGGCGCGAGCTTGCCGGCAGGCGGGCCGGCGGTGGCGGCATCAGGGGATGTTGATGACGCCGACCGGGGGCACCTTGACGGTGCGGTGGTGCAACGTGCCACCGAGGATCACCTTGCGCAGCGCGACGTTGTTGGTCGTGCTGGACTCGTACAGCCGGTGCTCCGGGTTCGCGGTGACCTGGACGTAGTACGTGCCGTTGGCCAGGTTGGTGATGTCGAACGACTGGCCGGGCAGCGTCTGTACGTACGTGTCGCCGGAGCCGACGTCGAGAACCTCACGCACCGAGAGCGAGCCGTGGTCGCCGCACGCGGTGTGCAGGTCGGTGTTGTCCGGGTGCCAGTTCGCGTTCTTCACCGTGTAGTCGATCGAGTCGGTCGCGGCCAGGCAGAACGCCTCCTTCTGGCTGCGGACGACCTCGCTCTGCTTCGCGTTCAGCAGGCTGTAGCGGGCGAAGTCGGTGAAGTGCCAGTGGTTGTGGCCGGGCCGGCCGTCCCATTCCAGCGTGCCGGTGTTGTGGTACCCGACCTGCTTGCCGTGCGCGTCGTAGAAGTACTGGTACGCGTCCATCAGGTCCTTGCCCTGGCGACGGAAACCGTCCAGCACCAGCGGCGACGGGCCGGCGTTCCACACGGTCGCCGAGAACTGCAGGAAGTCCTTGTTCGCGTCCGGCGTCCCCGCGTCGCCCGGCGCGACCTCGATTCCCCACGCGGGCACCGGCCGGAGGTCCGGCTTCGGACCCTTCGGCACGCTTGCCTTACCGGTCGGACGGGCCGCGTTCGGCTTCAGGACAGCGGACTTCGCTGCCAGGCTCTTGCCCACGCCACACCCACGCAGACAGTCCGGCGCCTTCTCGACGGTGAGGTTCAGCTTGACCGACGCCTCCTTCGCGGGAATCCTGAAGAAGTCGCGGTACGCCTTGTTCACCGTGACCGTCGCCTTGTACTTGCCGTTGGCAAGCTTCACCGGAGCCTCGTTGTAGTCGTACGTCCGCGCCGACCAGCCGGTCTGCAGGCCCCAGACCGCGCCCTGCGTGAACGGGTTCGCCGAACAGCCGTCCGGGTACGGCGAGGTGGCCGGCGCGTCCGGCCGGGTCCGCGAGCCTTCGCCGTTCAGGCAGATCGTCTGATCCCGGTCGAGCACCTTCTTGCCTGCAGCGTCGGTGATCGTGACGTGCAGGAACTTCCCCAGCCCACCGAAGTTCGTGACGAGTCCCTTCGGCAGTTGCCGGGTCGCCTTGCCGTTCACGTACTGCGTCGCGACCACCGGCGACGCGTACGTCGCCCGGGTCGCGCGAACCTCGACCGGACCGTTGCCGGCCACCAGGTGCGTACCGAGATCCAGGTCGACGCCGTAGTCGGGCTGGTTGTCGAGCGTGACGTCGATGCTGCCGGCAACCAACTTCAGCGGCGGGCGGGCCGGCGTCGCCGAACTCGAGGCCGCCGAGGCGCCGGCGGCTGCGATTGCGACCAGTCCGGCCGCCCCGGCCGCGGCGACAGCCGCCCGGCCGAGCTTTCGTGTCCTCACGTGGAACCCCCTCGTGCATCCGGCCGGCGTCCTCACGAGGCCGGCCACTGCTCGTAGGACGCCCAGGCACCGGCACGAGGTTGATCAAGGTTCCATGGCAGTCCTGTCACAGGAAGTCACTTGAAAGTCGCAGAGGCTTGATACTTGACTGCGTAAATTAAGCCGACCTAGGCTCGGCCAGGTCCGCTCACTCCTCCCCCGGAGGACGTTTTCATGTTCTTCAGACGTACTACGACCGTCCTGGCTGCTGTCGCTCTGGTGTCGACGGCAGCCGCCACCGCCGATGCGACCCAAGAGCAGCAGCCCACCCACCCGCAGCTCGCCGCCAAGCCCTACATGGGCTGGAGCAGTTGGAGTCTGCAGTCCACCAACTACCCGGGCGTGAACCCCGACGGCCCCGGCAGCTTCATCAGCGAGAAGAACATCCTCACCCAGGCTCAGGCGCTGGCGACCAAGCTGAAGCCGTACGGCTACGAGTACGTGAACGTCGACGCCGGGTGGCAGGACGGCGGTGACGAGTACGGCCGCCCGGTCGCGATGGCCAAGCGCTTCCCGCGCGGGATGAAGGCCGTCGGCGACGACATCCACAAGCTCGGGCTGAAGTTCGGGATCTACACCACGGTCGGCCTCGGTACGGACGTGTACCGCGACGGCAACACGCCGATCTACGACGCGCCCGGGTGCTTCACGCGCGACATCGTCTACCCGGACCTGCGCAAGACGAACGGCTGGGACGCGGCGTACAAGATCGACTACGCGAGCCCGTGCGCGCAGAAGTACGCCGACTCGATCGTGAACCTGTTCGCGTCCTGGGGCGTGGACTTCATCAAGATGGACGGCGTCGGCCCCGGCTCCTGGAAGGGCTCGCCGGACGACCCGAACCACAACAACACCGCCGACGTCGAGGCGTGGTGGCGCGCGGTCCAGAACGCCGGCCGGCCGATGCAGTACACGCTGTCCTGGTCGCTCAGCCACCGCTACGCCGGTGTCTGGAAGCAGAACTCGAACGGCTGGCGGATCGACACCGACGTCGAGTGCTACTGCGACACGATCGTGAAGTGGGACAGCTCGGTGAAGCAGCGCTGGTGGGACGTCGCGCAGTGGGTCGACGACGCCGGGCCGGGACACTGGAACAACCTCGACGCGCTGGACGTCGGCGTCGGCGCGATGGACGGCCTGACCGACGCGGAACGCCAGTCGTACATGACGTTCTGGGCGATCAACGCCGCGCCGCTGTTCTCCGGCGACGACCTGACCAAGCTGGACGCGTACGGCCTGAAGCTGCTGACGAACCGCGAGGTGATCGCGATCGACCAGTCCGGCAACCCCGCGCGCCCGCTGAACCAGGACCAGCTGCAGCAGGTCTGGTACGCGCAGAACGCCGACGGCAGTACGACGGTCGCCCTGTTCAACCTGGCCGACTCCCCCGCGACCGTGACGGGCGACTTCGCCCAGCTCGGCATCGACGGCAAGGCCACCGTCCGCGACATCTGGGCGAACCAGAACCACCCGAACGTGTCCGGTTCCGTCAGTGCCCAGCTGCCCGCGCACGGGTCGAAGCTCTACAAGATCTGGCCGAACGGCGGACGTGTTCCCGCCGACCTGACCGCTACCGACGTCAGCAGTACGACCGTGTCCCTCACCTGGCGGCCGAGCGCCGGCGCGTCGTCGTACAAGGTGTTTGCCAATGGCAAGCAGGTCGCGGTCAGCTCGAGCACGAACGCCGTCGTCAGCGGACTCTCGCCGCAGACGCAGTACACGTTCACCGTGAAAGGTGACAATTCACGGGCCAGCGCGCCGGTGACGATGCTGACGTCGCCCGGCCCCGTGCGGTACGAGGCGGAGGCGCCGACCAGCACGCTGACCGGATCGGCGAGCGTCAACGGGTGCAGCCAGTGCTCGGGCGGCTCGAAGGTCGGCAACATCGGGTACTCGTCCACGGTCACGCTGAACGGGATCACGGTGCCGAAGACCGGTACGTACCTGGTGAAGATCGCCTACACCGACGGCGACACGAGCCGGCAGAGCATGCTCACCGTCAACGGCACGGACGACTACTGGGTGAACTACAGCGGCCTCGGCGACAACGACTGGGGTACGCCGCAGACCACGTATCTCCCGGTCGAGCTCACCGCGGGCAGCAACTCCCTGAAGATCAGCAACCCGAACGGCTACATCGCCGACATCGACTGGATCACCGTCTAGCCCACGGAACCCGCGGGGCCGGCACCACCAGGGCCGGCCCCGCGTTCTCCGTCAGCGCGGTTCGACGGTGTAGTGGATCGTCTGCGCGACGATCAGGCCGTCCTCGATCAGGTACGAGTCGGCGCCGTCGCGGACCTGCACCTTCGAGTCCTGGTACGTCCATTCCAGGAATCCCATCCGGCCGTCGGTGACGACGTAGGTGTACTCGAAGGCCCCGTGCTCCGGCAGTTCGTCGGCCAGCATCAGCGCGAGCTCCCGCACCCCGTCGTGTCCGCGGAACGTCCCGCGGTTGATCAGGATCACGATGTCCTCGGACACGTTGCGCCGAATGTCCTCGGCCAGCACGTCCTCGAGCGACGTACCGGTCCACTCGTTCGCGATGTTCAAATGGTCGTCCAGCACCTCACGTGCCGAGCGCCGACTCAGATCCGCCATGTCCCTCATGCTGCGCCGTGACGGACCCGAGGGCCAGCTCAGATCGCCGCGGTCGACGCGCCGTCCATGGTGATGATCGAGGCGGTGACATAGCCGGCGCGGGGAGAGGCGAGGAAGACTGCGACGTCGGCGACCTCCTCGGGTTCGCCGACGCGGCCCATCGGGATGTCCTGGACCAGCTCCGCGAGCAGTTCGTCCTTCGGCTTGCCGGTCGCGCGGACGGCGGCCTCGAGGCCTTCGTCCACCCGGCCGGTCCGCGTCGTCCCGGGGTTGATCACGTTCACCCGGACGCCGCGCCCCGCGTACGCCTTCGCGTACCCGACCGACGCGAGCATCAGCGCCGCGTTCGCCGCCCCACCACCGATGTGCAGCGGGTTGGCCGCCCGGCCGCCCTGACCGACGACCTTCACCACGGCACCGCTGCCACGCTCCGCCATGCCGCGGATGACCGCCTCGGTCGCGTGCATGTACGTGAAGTACTTCGCGTCCATCGTCGCGTGCAGCGCCGCACTGTCCAGCTCGTCCACCGGAGTCCGCCGGGCCGCGCCCGCACAGTTGATCAGGATGTCCGGTACGCCGATCCGCTCGAACGCGGCCCGGGTCGCCTCCGGATCGGTCAGGTCGACCGCCGCCACCTCGAAGCTCAACCCCTTGGCGGCAAGCTCCTCCTGCGCCTTCGCGAGGTTGCCCGCGTCCCGCGAGATCCCGACGACCGTCGCGCCTTCCCGCGCCAGCGCCTCGACACAGGCGAGCCCGATCCCCTTGCTCGCCCCGGTGACCACCGCGGTCTTCCCGGCCAGTTCCAGCTCCACGTGACTCCTTCAGGTAGTGGCGTCGTACTCGTCGCGGGCCTGCGCGATCTCGTCCATGTGGTCGTACGCCCACGTCCGCAGGGTCCCGACCGCCACCGCCAGGCTCAGCCCGAGCGGCGTCAGCGTATACGTGACAGTGACCGGCACCGTCGGTACGACCGTACGGCGGACGACACCGTCCCGTTCGAGCTGCCGCAGCGTCTGGGTGAGCATCTTCTGCGTGATGCCCTCGACGATCAGCTTGAGCTGACCGGAGCGCAGCTCGCCGTGCTTCTCCAGCGTGCTGATGACGAGCATCGTCCAGGTGTCACCGATCCGCCCGAGCACCTGACGTGTCGGGCAGGCGCCTTTGGTGGCGTCCCATCTGCTGCTGACCTGGTCGGTATCCATTTGGTGCCTATAGCAGTAATTAGTGCTGTCTTCCGGCCGCGACGAGGGATTCGTAGCGTCCTCGGTGAGTCTACGCACGAAAGGCAACCGCAATGAGAGCATTCCTGCCCACCGGACCGAACGCGATCGAACTCACCGAGCTCGACGACGTACGGCAAGGTCCGGGCGAGGTCCTGATCGAGGTCGCGGCCTACTCGCTGAACCGCGGCGAGACGTTCCAGGTCGAGAACCCGCCGGCCGGCTGGCGTCCCGGCAAGGACATCGCCGGCCGGGTCATGGCGACCGTCGACGGCGGCCCGGCGATCGGGTCGCGCGTCGTGGCGCACGTACCGCACTCGGGCTGGGCCGAGTACGTCAGCGCTCCACGCTCGCAGGTCGCCGTACTCCCGGACGAGGTCTCGTACCAGCAGGCCGCCGCCCTTCCGCTCGCCGGTCTGACCGCGCTCCGCCTGCTCCGGCGGGCGGGTGCCGTGATCGGCCGGCGCATCCTGCTGACCGGAGCCTCCGGCGGAGTCGGCCACTACTTCACCGAACTCGCAGCCGCCGCCGGGGCATCGCTGACCGCGGTGGTGTCCTCCCCCGCCCGCGGCGAGCGCCTCCGCGAACTCGGCGCCGACGAGATCGTGTACGACGTCGCGGACGCGGCCGGGCCGTACGACCTCGTACTGGAATCCGTCGGCGGCGACAGCCTCCCGGTCGCGCTGTCGAAGGTGCGGCCCGGCGGGCAGCTGATCTGGTTCGGCCAGGCGAGCCGGAAGCCGGTCGAGCTCGACTTCTTCAGCCTGTTCGGCGGCCCCGAGAACGCCCGCCTGGAGCACTTCCACTACACCGACGGCGACGACGCGGCCGATCTCGCGACGCTCGTACGCCTGGTCGCGTCCGGCCGGCTGCACCCGGAGCTCGGGCGGATCGAGGACTGGACCCGGACGCCGGACGTCATCGGCGACCTCCGGAACCGCCGCATCCGCGGCAACGCCGTACTCACCCTGATCGAAGAGGAGCACACCCCCATGGACCCCAGGACCGTCGTCACCCGGTACGTCGAAGCTGTCGCGGCCGGCGATCTACCGACGATCCGGGCCAGCTTCGCGCCCGACGTCGTGTGGACGTACCCGGGAGACCTGCCGTTGTCCGGAGACTGGAAGGGCCGCGACACCGTCGTCGACGAGTTCCTCGGGAAGGTCGCGGGGCAACTGTTCGCGCCGGACACTCCCGTCACGATCAAGCTGACGAACGTGATCGCCGACGGCGAGCAGGTGTTCGCCGAGTGGACCGCCGAGGCGACGGCGAGGTCCGGCGCCGCCTACCGGAACCGCTGTGGCGGCGTGTTCACCGTGCGGGACGGAGCGATCGTTTCGGTCCGCGAGTTCCTCGACACCGACCATGCGCGCACTGTGCTGTTCGGGTAGGTGCCCTGAGCAATCGTCATCTTCTTCGGAACCGTTGTTCTGGGCTTGATTCGGTCAGTACAGTAGGTGACCAGATCGACACTCTTAGTCTCGACGCCTGATGCCCACGTAGTTGCACTGAGCACCCGACGCCGGAGGAATCCCTCGTGCCGACCACATCCCACTCACCTCCCAGTACCGGCAAACGCCTGCCCTGGAAGGACTTCCTGCACCACGATCTACCAGCTTCACTTGTCGTCTTCCTGATCGCAGTACCGCTCTCCCTCGGGATCGCCGCCGCGTCCGGCGCCCCGCTGATCGCCGGCCTGGTGGCCGCGGTGGTCGGCGGCGTGGTGGCCGGCGCGCTCGGCGGGTCCCCGCTCCAGGTCAGCGGCCCGGCCGCCGGCCTGACCGTGGTCGTCGCCGGCCTGGTCAACCAGTTCGGCTGGGCCGCGACCGCCGCCATCACGTGCGCGGCCGGCCTCCTGCAGATCCTGCTCGGTGTCACCCGGATCGGCCGGCTGGCGCTGTCCCTCTCCCCCGCGGTCGTGCACGGCATGCTCGCCGGGATCGGTGTCACGATCGCCGTCCAGCAGTTGCATGTCGTGCTCGGCGGCAAGGCGCAGAGTTCGCTGATCGCCAACGTGACCGCGCTTCCCGCGCAATTCATCGCGCACCACGGCCACTCGGTCGCGGTCGGCGTACTGACGGTCCTCGTCGTGCTCGCCTGGCCGAAAGTGCCCAAATTAAAGGTGATTCCGGCACCCCTCGTCGCCGTGGTCGCAGTCACCGCACTAGCCGCGTTCGCCATGCCGGACGTCACCCGGGTCGACCTGCCGGACAACCCGTTGCAGAGTCTGATCCTCCCGGCGATGCCCAATGGCACGCCGCTCGAGATCGGCACCGCCGTGCTGACTGTTGCCCTCGTCGCGAGCGTGGAGTCGTTGCTGTCAGCCGTTGCCGTCGACAAGCTTCATCGCGGGACCCGGAGCAATCTCGATCGCGAGCTGATCGGCCAAGGCGCGGCGAACGCGGTCTCCGGTGCGCTCGGCGGCATGCCAGTCACCGGCGTGATCGTGCGGTCGTCCACCAACGTCGCCGCCGGTGCGCGAACCCGTGCGTCCGCGATCATGCACGGGCTGTGGATCGCCGCATTCGTCCTTGCGGCCGGGGCGATGCTCGAACTCATCCCGATGGCCGCGCTGGCCGGCGTACTGCTCGTCACCGGTTTGCGGCTCGTACAGCTCGCCCACATCCGTACGCTCAAACGGCACGACGAGTTGCTCGTGTACGTCGTGACCGCGGTCGGCGTCGGTGTACTCGGACTCGCCGAAGGAGTCCTGCTCGGACTGGTCCTCGCGCTCGTCCGGGTGCTGTACAGGCTGGCGCGGGCGACCGTGACCGCGACCGAAGCGGACGGCCTGTGGACGGTGCGGATCCGTGGTGCGCTGGTGTTTCTCGGGGTCGCGTCGCTGGTGCGGACGTTGCGTGCAATCCCTGTCGGAGCAGCGGTTCGGGTGGAGTTGACCGTGGATCATCTCGACCACGCCGCGTACGAGGCGATCGAGGACTGGCGGCGCGGGCACATCGCGCGCGGCGGGTCGGTCGAGGTCCATCGCGGCGGTGTCGCGGAACAGCTCGACGACGTACCGCTGAAGGCGCTGCTCGCGAAGCTGGCCGCCGAAGGGCAGCAGCCGGCGCACCTGTTCATCACCTGCGCGGACTCCCGGATCGTGCCGACGATGATCACCACGAGCGGTCCCGGCGACCAGTTCTGCGTACGGAACATCGGGAATCTCGTACCGCCGAAGGGATCCAACAGCAGTTCGGTCGACGCCGCGATCGAGTACGCCGTCGATGTCCTCGGCGTGCAGTCGATCGTCGTGTGCGGACATTCCTCGTGCGGTGCGGCAGCTGCCGCGCTCGCGGCCGACGTACCCGAAGGATCGGGGCTGGAGAGCTGGCTGCGGCACCTGGAGCCGTCGATCCGCAGAGCCGTGGCGTTCCCGGACATCTTCGACCCGGCGACGGGAGTGCAGTTGTCGGCCGCGGACAAGTTGTCCGTCGCGAACGTCGCCGTCCAGCTGGAGAACCTGCGCACGTTCCCGTCGGTCCGCCGGGCCGAGGCTCAGGGACGGCTCGAGCTGATCGGCTTGTGGTTCGACATCGGCGCCGCGACCGCGCGGTCGGTGGTGGATCGCGCGCCGTTCCTCGAGCGCTGCGACGAGGAACTGTTGAAGATCAAGAGCAACGGTATGGCGAGCACGATGGCGACCAGACCGTCCAGCCAGTAGTGGTTCGCCGTCACCACGACGACCGTGAACGTGAGCAGCGGGTGTGCGATCCACAGCCAGCGCCAGCGTGAACGGGTCGCGCGGATCATGAACACCGCGACCAGCAACGCCCAGCCGACGTGCAGACTCGGCATTGCTGCGAACTGGTTCGCGATCCCGGAGTGCGCGCTCGGTCCGTACACCGACTGACCGAGCAGCACGCCCGTGTCCACCCAGCCCGGCATCATCCGCGGCGGGGCGAGTGGGAAGAACATGTGCCCGATCAGCGCCAGCCCGGTCAGCGAGGCGAACGCCCAGCGCGCGTTCGCGTACTGGGCCGGGCGGCGCACCATCAGCCAGAGGAGCACGACCGCAGTGAGCGGGAAGTGCACGCCGGCGTAGAACAGGTTCGCGCCCCGGGCGAGGCCGTCGATCTGCAGCGCGTGCTGCTGCAGGGTCGCCTCGCTCGGGAGCCCGAGCCAGGCCTCCCAGCGGATCAGCTCGTGCGCATGCCGGAACGCCGAGCCGGAGTGCTCCGCGGACAGGAACCGGCCGAGGTTGTAGACGCCGAACAGAGCCGCGAGCAGCGCGATCTCCCGTGCGATCCGCCAGAGCCCTTGGCGCCGGCCCAGCCCTGCCAATTCCGGCAGTTCCGGCAGTTCCGGTTGCCCCACCCGTTCCAGCGTCGCCTGTGCCATCCCGCCCCCAGCTCAAACCGAACGTTCGTTCTTTCCAAATTATCGCTGTTTGCTGATAGTTGCGAAGAATATGAATCTCCTCACAGCACCTTGAAAATCCGCTGGCCGCGGGTACGGCTCCGCCGGGAGGATCGGCGTATGCAGCAGGTCTTCATCCGCTGGACATGGCTGCGGGCCGTACTGCACAACGGCTGGTGGCTGGTCACCAGCGTCTATCTCGTCGTCGACGCCGGGCTGTCCCCCGCGGAGCTCGTGCTGATCGGGTCCGTGCAGGGTGTCTTCTCGCTGGTCTTCGAAGTACCGGCCGGGGTCGTCGCGGATACCGTCAGCCGCAAGTGGTCGCTGGTGATCTCGCAGGTGCTGATGGGTACGGCGATGCTCGCGACAGGGCTGGTCACCGCGTTCCCGGCGCTGCTCGCGACGCAGGTGCTGTGGGGCGTCTCGTGGACGTTCGCCAGCGGCTCGGACGTCGCACTGATCACCGACGAACTCGACGACCCCGCGCGGATCAACCTCGTCCTCACCCGCGCCGCCCGCGCCCAGCTGACCGGCGCCGCGACCGGTCTGGTGCTGCTCGGCCTGCTCGCCTGGACGACCCGCCGGGACGTCACGATCGTGATCGCCGGCGTCGCGATGATGTCGCTCGCGATCTACATCGCTGTCCGCTTCACCGAACACAACTTCGTCCCGACCCGGACCGCGCGCTGGTCGGCGTCCTGGACCACGTTCCGCCGCGGGATCACGCTGGTCCGGCGGAGCCGCGCGATCGTGCTGATCTTCGCCGCGACCTTCCTCGTCAACGGCGCGTCCGACGCGGCCGGTCGGCTGGCCCAGAAGCGGCTTCTCGACCTGGGGTTACCGACCGCACCGGACCCGATCCTCTGGTTCACCGGACTCGGCGTGATCGGTCTGGTCATCGGTGCTGTCGTACTGCGGCTCGCCACCCGACGGATCAACGGCTCGCACGCGGCGACGGACTACGCGCTGGCGGCGGTGGTCGGCGTACTGAGCATGCTGCTGCTCGCCTTCGCGCGCGATCCAGTGGCCGGCGCCGTCGCCGTCGTACTGCTGAACGGGATCGTCACGCCGCTCACGCGCGTGATCAGCACGATCTGGGTCAACACACGGACGACCGCGGACGTACGCGCGACCACGCACTCGTTCCTCGCCCAGCTCGAGTACCTGGGCGAGATCGCCTGCGGCCTGACGATCTCCGCGATCGCCGCGTTGAGCACGCTCCCACTCGCACTGGTCGCCTGCGCGGTCCTGTTCGCGGCAACCGCCCTACTGATGCGTCAGGCGACGACGGACGACGCAGCCGTGTAGGTGTTGCACGCCGCGGGGCTCGCCGCGGTGAATCCAGCCCCGGTCCAGTGGCCGTGGTTGACGCCACTGCCGTGGTCGTGATCGTCGTCCTGGGTGTCCAGGCGGACCAGGTCCCAGGTACGCAACCAGTCCGCGGTCACCGGGAACTTGTTGCGGTCGGCACCGATGTAGACGGCGCTGAAGCAGGACGCCTGCAGTTCCATCCGCCGGTTGTCCTCGAGATGCGCCTCGACGCCGTTGAGCGACTTTTCACGTTGCAGGTACGCGGTCAGGACCCCGATCAGAGCCTGCACGTGGTGTCCGTACTCGTGGCCGATCGCCAGCGCCATCCAGGCCCGCGCCTCGTCGGGATCGGTCTTCGCGTAGTCGATGTGCGTTGCGGCGTCCATGTAGATCGTGTCGCCGCAGTAGTAGTCGCGGCCGTCGTCGACGTTGCACGGCGAGGACGGTGACTCGCCCAGTACGACCACCAGCTTCGGCGGGCTGAACGTGAAGCCGGCCTTGCGGATCACCGGCGCCCAGACCTTGTTCAGGCAGGCGACGTACTCGGTGAAGTACGCGCGTACGTCGGAGAGCGAGGTCGCCTGGTAGGAGGGTTGCCGGCAGTCCGACGACGGGAGTAGCCCGACCCGGTAGATCGGGTTCGCGGTGAGCGCCTTCGGCAACGGTGGCGCCGAGACCGGTGCGGTCGGTGTGTCCCCGGCGACCGGAGTGTCCGAAGTGGTCGACACACCGGCCCGGGCCCGAGCCACCTCCGACGCGGCTGCCTTGTCGGCGTCGGAGACGGAGCTCTTCTGTCCACAGCCGGCGAGCAAGGTCACGGCGGCACAGAGTGCGATCAGGCGCTTCACGCGTCGAATGTAGACCAGCGGATCGTCGACACCTCGCGATTGGCAGCAACCTGCAGGAAGGCGTCGTCCGGGATGGTGTCGTACGGTGCGACCACGACCGGGAGGAACAGGTTGTAGAGCTCGGCGGCGACGAGGGCGCCGAGCGGGATGATCGGGTCGGGGCGGGCCAGGACGATCGCGGCCGGGGCGGTGCGGGCGCGGATCTGCTCGGCGAGAACGCTGGACGCGGAGCTCGAACCGCGGCCGGACTCCATCAGCAGGATCCGGCCGGTGAGGATCGCACCGCACTGCGGATGATGCGCGTCGACGATCCGGCCGCTGGCGTCCGTACCGCCCCAGAACGACAGCGGTGCGGTGAGGCGGATCGGCACGCCGCTCGCCGCACCGGGATGCAGCGTCCGGCCGTGGACAATCATCCGTCGAGCACCACCTGACCGGCGCGGGCGGAGGCGACGCACTCGGCTGATGATCCCAGTACCGTCTCGACGTTGATGTTGCCTGGGGCATAGTGCGCCCACTTGCCCGAGTTCGTCATCACGCGTTTCCAGGTCGGCTGAAGGATCGCGGTCACATACGTACAGGTGTCGACGACCACCGTCACGCCCGCGTTCTCCAGCACGGCGAGCGTGTCGCCGAGCCGGTCGCGCGTCGCGCGCGAGGTCGAGAGGTAGAACGGGAGCTTCAACGGCGGTCCGTCGAGGAGCTCGGCAAGACGGACGCATTCGTCGTACGACGCGTGCGGCGTACCGATGCTGATCGCGTCGAGGTCCGAGCCGGGCACCGAGAGTTCCCTCCTGACGTGTTGCAGATCGTCGACAACGTGCACCGGCAGACCGGCGAGGTCAGTCGGCGCTTCGGGGGTCACGCCAACGACGTGGAACAGCGCGACGCCCCCGGCCGACGCCGCCGCGGCGCCGAACGCCTTGAGCGAATCCTCGGTCACGTCCGCGGGAATCCCCACCAGGACAGGGATCCCGCCGCCGACCATGGAGCCGATGTGGTGACCGAGCAACGGATACGTGAGCTCGGTGAACTCGCCGAGCGCGCGGCAGTCGAACACCGCGGTCCCGCGCCGCGCCTCCGGCGTCTGCAGGCCGGCGTACGGGACCCGTCCGGTGATCGCCGCGCAGATGTCGAGGAAGTCGCCGTACCGATCGGTGCGGGCGCCGAGCACCGAGTTCGCGAAGACGATCGCGTTCGACTCCGCCCAGGCGAGGTGCTCACCCAACCCGGGCCGGTTCGGCAGCTGGTAGGGCGCACAGGTGAACGTCGGCGCACATCCGAGGCCGACGTACGCGTCCATCAACTCCCGCCCGGCCGCCGCGAGCGTGCGGTCGCGGACCAATGACGGATGGACGAGGTCGGTCGAGCCGACATTCAGCGTCGTCGGCACCCGGACCTTCGCCCGCAGCTCGGCCAGCCGGCGCACGAAGTCGAGACTGACCTGCCCGTGGTACAGACACGAGTCGACGTGCGCCGACGTGACTTCAACCAGCCGCGGCGCCCCCAGTACCCGCGCCTGCCCGGCAACCACCCGCATCGCCAGCGCGACACCCGCACCCTGCCCGCCGCCGAGCATGTCCGCTTCCTCGGCACTGAGCTGCATGCTTCGAAGGTAGCGGACGCCCAGCACTCACAGTGAGGATGATGGGTGTGGTCCCCCGCAGTGGTCGTCCTGACTCAAGCACTCACTGACTTCGGGTCTTGAATTGGATATGTCGG
>NZ_JBIALY010000006.1:0-166659 GCF_042873835.1 Kribbella sp. NPDC004536
TCGCCGCGGCCGGTCCAGGTGACCTTCTGCACATACAGATTCCGGCCCATCACCGTGCCGCCGTCCACGCCCGGGTCCTCGACCAGCGCGTAGTGGTAACGCATCACGTTGTCATGGGTGTCGCGGACCTCCCGCAAACCCCACTCCGCGATATCGCCCGCGTCGTCGGCCAGCGTCGCGCCCGCGCCGCCATACAAGAAATGTGTGCCGGACTTGTCCACCACCTCCCACGAATAGGTCTTCGGGTCCGTGCCGTGCCGCACAATCCGCGCGAAACCACCCTCCACCCGGGTGTGGAACACCCGCTCCCCAACCCGCGGCACCGCCGGGCCACGATTCGCCACCGGCGTCAACTCCTGACCGTTCAACAAATACGACTCGGTCTCGGTCGCGGCGTCATACCGCGGCACACCCCAGCGCGTATCCACACTGATCACCGGCCAGCCAACACCCCAGCCCACACCCGTCCAACCATCCCCACCCGACGACGAATACGCCACCCCCACCGACGGCTGCAACCCACCCCGGCCCCCAGGCACCACGACCGGATAACTCACCCCGGCATCACCCGACGACGAACCACCCCCACCCGACGCCACACCCACCCCAGCGGTCGGCGTACCCGCCGTCACACCCTTCAACTGATTCGGATCAAACGACACACCACCCGGACCTTCCGGCGCAGACACCGAACCACCACCAGATGCAGCTGCCGCAGTCGCCAACCGCGGCACACCTGCCGCGCGCTGCACTACACGCCCCGACAAGCCCACCGACGCCGCCCCCGCACGCGCCGGCACTCCCACCAAGACCGCCAACACCACACCCAGCACGAGAAGACGCAAACGCAACAACCGCCTGAACCAATCAACCCCAGAACGCGAAGACACCCGAGCCTCGCCAAACCCGAACAAACCGAAACCACGCATCACGCTGCCTCCGCCAAACAGAAGAAGATAGGGACAACACCACACGGCGGGCACACCGCGTGGGCACATCGACACGGCCCGACACACCGGGCCACGCACTACCTTCAGCTACGGCCCCGCAACCGACCTGAACACAAACTGAAACCACCCGCAGGCAGGGGCAGAGCAAGTGCGCCGCCGATCCATCGGATGGCAGGCCGGGACGTGATGCAACGCGAACACCCTCGAGTTGCACCGGCTGGTGGGCCGGGACAGTGCAGGCTGGACGGGTGAGGCGCGGGTCCTCGGGTGAGCCTTTGGGTCACGTGGCCGAAGGGCGGATCCCCTGGAACGAGCAGTTGATGGGCGGCCCCGCGTGTTTGCTTTGGGTTATCGGGACGGTAACCGGGCGGCGTATTATCCGCCCGTGACGTTGCGACGCGGGGAGTTGGCGACGGCCGCGCGGACGTTGGTGGACGTGCTCGAGGACACGGCCACCCGGTACGCCGACGAGCCGGCGCTCGACGACGGCAGTGTCAGCCTGAGCTATCGCGAACTGCTGGTGCAGACCACCAAGTTCGCAGGCCGGCTGACCGCCGCGGGGATCGGTCCGGGCGACAAGGTCGGGATCCGGATCTCGTCCGGTCACAACGACCTGTACATCGCGATTCTCGGCACCCTGCAGGCCGGTGCCGCGTACGTGCCGGTCGACGCCGACGACCCGGACGAGCGCGCCGAACTGGTCTTCGGCGAGGCCGACGTCGCGGCCACGGTCGGCGACGACCTCGAGCTCACCCTGACCCGTCCGCAGCCCGAGCCGATCGACCCCGAGGCGGCCAACGGCGCCTTCGACTACCCGTACTCCGCACGGATGGATGCGTCGAGTACGACCGACCCCAAGGGCACCGGCCCGGAGCCGACCGACGACGCGTGGGTGATCTTCACCTCGGGCTCGACCGGCGTACCGAAGGGTGTCGCGGTCACGCACCGTTCGGCGGCCGCGTTCGTGGACGCCGAGGCCCGGCTCTTCCTGCAGAACGAGCCGATCGGACCGGACGACCGGGTGCTCGCCGGACTGTCCGTCGCGTTCGACGCGTCCTGCGAGGAGATGTGGCTGGCCTGGCGGCACGGTGCCTGTCTCGTCCCGGCGCCCCGCAGTCTGGTCCGCACCGGTATGGACCTCGGCCCCTGGTTGGTTGCCCAAGGCATCACTATTGTCTCGACCGTGCCGACGCTGGCCGCGCTGTGGCCGGCCGACGCGCTGGACCAGGTCCGGCTGCTGATCTTCGGCGGCGAAGCCTGCCCGCCCGAACTCGCCGAGCGGCTCGCGGTCGAAGGCCGCGAGGTCTGGAACACGTACGGCCCGACCGAGGCCACCGTGGTCGCGTGTGCCGCACAGCTGACCGGCGAGGGCCCGGTCCGGATCGGCCTCCCGCTGGACGGCTGGGACCTCGCCGTAGTAGATGCCGCAGGCAACGAAGTCGCCGACGGCGAGATCGGTGAGCTGATCATCGGCGGCGTCGGCCTGGCGCGGTACCTGGATCCGGTGAAGGACGCGGAGAAGTTCGCGCCGATGCCGACGCTCGGCTGGGAACGCGCGTACCGCAGCGGCGACCTGGTGCGCTCCGACCCGCTCGGCCTGCTGTTCCAGGGCCGCGCCGACGAGCAGGTCAAGCTCGGTGGCCGGCGGATCGAGCTCGGCGAGGTGGATGCCGCGTTGCAGGCGCTGCCGGGTGTCAGCGGCGCCGCGGCCGCCGTCCGGAACAGCGCCGCGGGAAACCAGCTCCTCGTCGGGTACGTCGTACCGGACGACCCCGAGGCGTTCGACAACGCGAAGGCGACCGAGCGGCTACGGGAGGCCCTGCCCGCCGCGCTCGTACCGTTGCTCGCGATCGTGGACACGCTGCCGACCCGGACGTCCGGCAAGGTCGACCGGAACGCGCTGCCGTGGCCGCTGCCCGGGATGGACAGCGACGGCCCGGCCGCGGAGCTCAGCGGTACGGCGGGCTGGCTGTCCGAGCGCTGGACGCGGGTCCTCGGCGCGAAGGTCACCAGCGCCGACAACGACTTCTTCCTGCACGGCGGCGGCAGCCTGGCCGCGGCGCAGCTGGTATCGGCACTGCGGGAGAAGTACCCCGAGGTCACGGTCGGCGACATCTACGAGTACCCGCGGCTCGGCGCGCTGGCCGAGCGGCTCGACGACTTCAAGCCCGCGGAGCAGGAACCCGTCGAGTTGCGCGAGATCCGGCCGACGCCGCGAGGCACGCAACTGCTCCAGACCGCGTTGACGCTGATCCTGCAGACGGTCGTCGGCGTCCGCTGGCTGGTCTACCTGTTCACGCTGAACAACCTGCTCGCGGCACTGATCGAGCCGCTGCCATGGGCGCGGACCGTGTCCTGGTGGTGGATCCTGGCCGGCTGGCTGATCCTGATCAGCCCGGCGGGCCGGATGAGCATTGCTGTCGTCGGCGCTCGCATCCTCTTGAGAGGCCTCAAACCCGGTACGTATCCGCGCGGCGGCAACGTGCACGTCCGGCTGTGGGCGGCCGAGAACCTCGCCGACGCCGCCGGTGCCGCGAACCTCGCGGGCGCGCCGTGGATCACGTACTACGCCCGAGCGCTCGGTGCGAAGATCGGCCGCGGCGTCGACCTGCACACCCTGCCGCCGATCACCGGCATGCTGACGATGGGCCGCGGCGCCTCGATCGAGCCCGAGGTCGACCTGGCCGGCTACTGGACCGACGGCGACCAGCTGCACGTCGGCCGGGTGTCGGTCGCCGCCGACGCGGTGGTCGGCTCCCGCAGTACCTTGCTTCCCGGTGCCGACATCGGCCGGAGCGCCGAAATCATGGCCGGTTCGGCCGTGTCCGGCAAGGTCCCCGACAACGAGCGCTGGTCGGGTTCGCCCGCGGCCCGGATCGGCCGCGCGCGGCACCCGTGGCCGGATCACCGTCCGAACCGCGCGCCGTGGTGGGTCGCGGCGTACGGCGCCCAGTCCGCGCTGATGTCGCTGATCCCGGTCGCCGGCGCGGCGGCCGCGTTCGCCGTCCTCGGCCATGCCCTGCGCGGCACCGACACCCTGGGCGACGCGGCACTGCATGCGCTCGGCGCGGTCCCCCTGATGACGCTGGTCGGTTTCGCGACGATCGCGGTGCTCACGCTGATCGGCGTCCGGCTGCTCGGCATCGGCATCAAGCCCGGTCACTACCCGGTCCGCAGCCGGATCGGCTGGCAGGTCTGGGCCACCGAGCGGCTGCTGGACTCAGCCCGCACTCTGCTCTTCCCGCTGTACGCGAGCCTGCTGACGCCGTGGTGGCTGCGCGCGCTCGGCGCCAAGATCGGCCGCGACGTCGAGGCGTCGACGGTGTTGCTGCTGCCGAAGATGACCACGGTCGGTGAGGGCGCGTTCCTCGCCGACGACACGATGATCGCCTCGTACGAACTCGGCGGCGGCTGGCTGCACGTGGCCGGCGCCAAGGTCGGCAAGCGTGCCTTCCTCGGCAACTCGGGTATGACGGCGCCCGGCCGCAGTGTTCCGAAGAACGGCCTGGTCGCGGTGCTGTCCGCGGCGCCGAAGAAGTCCAAGGCCGGTACGTCCTGGCTCGGCTCGCCTCCGGTGAAGCTCCGGCGCCAGGCCGTTTCGGGCGACCAGAGCCGTACGTACAACCCGCCGTACAAGCTGAAGGTCGCTCGCGCGCTGGTCGAGCTGTGCCGGTTCGTGCCGATGATGTGCACGGTGCTGATCGCGCTCGGCGTGCTGTTCGGGCTGCAGGCGCTGGACATCTGGCTCGGCCCGTGGCTCGCGGTCCTGCTGTCCGGTGCGGTGATCCTGGCCGCCGGCGCGGTCGCGGGCGGAATGGCGACCGTCGCGAAGTGGCTGATCGTCGGCCGGACCCGCGCGGTCGAGTACCCGCTGTGGAGCTCGTTCGTATGGCGCAACGAGGTCGTCGACAGCTTCGTCGAACTCGTCGCCGCGCCGTGGTTCGCGAACGCCGCCGCCGGTACGCCGGTGCTGAACCTCTGGTTGCGGTCACTCGGAGCGAAGATCGGCAAGGGCGTCTGGTGCGAGACGTACTGGTTGCCGGAGGCGGATCTGATCACCCTGGGCGACGGCGCCACGGTGAATCGCGGTTGTGTGCTGCAGACGCACCTTTTTCATGATCGAGTTCTCTCCATGAACACAGTCACCTTCGGGCCCGGGGCAACACTCGGGCCGCATGGCATCGTCCTTCCGGCCGCCGGTCTAGGAGCAGGCGCTACCATCGGCCCGGTGTCTCTCGTCATGCGTGGTGAAGGTGTTCCAGCCGGTACGCGCTGGGCGGGGAACCCGATCGCTCCTTGGCAGGGCTGATGGTTGACCCTTATGTCCCGAGCCATGGAAGCACCGATTACAAGGTCGAGTCGTACGAGCTCGACCTCGACTACCGGGTCAACAGCAACCGGCTGACCGGCAAGGCGACCATCACCGCGTTCGCGACGCAGGCGCTGTCCCGGTTCAGCCTCGACCTGTCCGGGCTGCGCGTGTCGAAGGTCGCGGTGAACGGCCGCCGCCCGCAGCGGTACGCGCACCGGGCCGGCAAGCTGCACATCACGCCGCCGACGGTGATCCCGGACGGCGCCGAGTTCACCGTCGACGTCCAGTACAACGGCAACCCGAAACCCGAGGACAGCCCGTGGGGCGAGCTCGGCTGGGAAGAGCTGACCGAGGGCGTGATCGTCGCCAGCCAGCCGAGCGGCGCGGCGACCTGGTTCCCGTGCAACGACCACCCCGGCGACAAGGCGCACTACCGGATCTCGATCACCACCGACTCGCCGTACCAGGTGGTCGCGAACGGACGGCTCGTGTCGCGGCGGGTCAAGGCCAGCCGTACGACCTGGGTGTTCGACCAGGCCGCGCCGATGGCGACGTACCTCGCGACCGTGCAGATCGGGCGGTACGACGAGGTGGACCTGGCGGCCGCTCCGGTCACGATCCGGGGTGTGTTGCCGGGTGGGCAGATCCGCGAGTTCCGGTACGACTTCGGGCGGCAGCAGGACATGATGAAGCTGTTCTGCCGGCAGTTCGGGCCGTACCCGTTCGGCGGGTACACGGTCGTCGTGACCGACGACCCGCTGGAGATCCCGCTGGAGGCGCAGGGCATCTCGGTGTTCGGCAGCAACCACGTCGACGGGCGGCGCGGCGCGGAGCGGCTGGTCGCGCACGAGCTCGCGCATCAGTGGTTCGGGAACAGCCTGACCCCGTCTTCGTGGCAACACATTTGGCTCAACGAGGGCTTTGCCTGTTACGCCGAGTGGCTGTGGTCGGAGGAGTCGCGCGGGCTGACCGCCGATCAGCAGGTCGCGAAGGCCCATACCCGACTGAAAGGCCTGCCGCAGGACCTGATGCTGTCGGATCCGGGTCCGGAGCTGATGTTCGACGACCGGCTCTACAAGCGCGGCGCGATCACCTTGCACGTACTGCGCAAGCACCTGGGCGACGAGGCGTTCTTCGAGCTGCTCCGGACGTGGACGAAGGAGCACCGCCACGGGTCGGTGACCACGGCGGAGTTCATCGCGCTGGCCATGCGGTTCAGCCCGGACGAGGAGGCGCTGCGGCACCTGTTCGCGGGTTGGCTGGACTCGTACGAACTACCGCCACTGCCACGACGGCATCGATAAAGGTGGGCTGATGAAGTACGTGCCGCTGGAGTTCTTCGGTGGGGTGTCGTTGATCATCCTGGTCAGCGTCATCGCCGGGCGGCACCTGCGGCGGCCCGGTTCGCCGCACGGACCGACCTGGCGGTACATCCTGCTGGGGCTGATGCTCTTCGTCACCGCCGGCGCGTTGAACGCGCTGCCCCCGCACAACGTGGTCCTGGCGGCGCTGGTGATGATCATGGGCGTGGCGTTCTTCGCCATCGGCGTCGCGACGATGGGCGGTGGCAACTTCAGCTTCTACGGCGCCGCGGCCTGCGGGATGGCCGCCGTACCGTTCCTGATGCTGCCGACGCCGATCGGGCTGCACCTCGTCGGCAAGACGATCAACTGCCGGGTCCGCGGCTGGGACGGGTTCTCGGTCACGGACTTCACCGCGGACTGCCCGGACGGCCACAGCTACGACTTCCACAAGCACGGTCTGCACGACTTCCCAGGCGGGAACGTAGAGGTCGTCGTCGACCCGCACGGAATCCTGCAACCCCAGTACGTCGGCGAGGAGAGCCT
Organism: Kribbella sp. NPDC004536; assembly: GCF_042873835.1. Lineage (NCBI taxonomy): Bacteria > Bacillati > Actinomycetota > Actinomycetes > Propionibacteriales > Kribbellaceae > Kribbella > Kribbella sp. NPDC004536. The sequence continues at coordinate 7,110 of NZ_JBIALY010000006.1, forward strand.
CACAAAAGATCTCGTCGGCGGCGGCCTCGCTCTGTTCGGTGCGGCAGCCATCGTCGGCGCCGCGGCGTACAACCGGAAGCGCCTGCACGGTGAAGTCCCCCATGTCGTCAAACCGCCCTACTCTTCAGGTCCCTAGGCAGCGCGCCTCATTCCCAGGCTTCAGGGTCATTCCAGGCCGATGGCCTAGGTTCCGCACCGAACCCGGAAGACAGACTCGTGATCAGGCAGGAAATATGTTCAAAGGTGCGGCACTACGGCGGTTCACACGCAGAGGCGTGATCGGAGGCGCGATCGTCACGGCATGCCTTGCGGGGCTGGCAGTTGCGCCGGCTCAGGCGATCACAGACATGAGCGTGACTCTGCGAATGAGCACCACGACCGACGCCTACGGCAACCCGCGCGTCGCCGCGATCTACACCGCCGACCTTCCGACCGACAGCGGTTGGGGGTACCTCTACAACGGCGGATCAATCACCGTGAATTGCTACGGCGACGATGGCTCCACAAGGTCGTTGTTGTTCAGCACCGTTCACACCATGAATACCGCACAGAACCTTTGGGCGGACGACGCCAACATCCATCTCTCGGGCTTTAAGGACGCGCCGAAGGGCGGGCTCTTCAACGAGGATCTGGATGGCACCGACGAGATCTACTGCACCTTGACGTGGCGCGACGGTGACGGCGGCACGATCTCGCGAAAGACGCTTGAACGCACTGGGGACTTCTAGGCCGACCGCGCCACCTCGGCTGCTGCCTTGACGAAGCGTTCGGTGAGTGGCGTACGGGTGGCCCACGCGGCGCCGGTCCACCAGGTCGCCGCGCGGCCGGGGAGTGGGACGAGGCGGATCTCCGGCGGTGCGATCCGTTCGGCGGTCTGCGGTACGACGGCCGGCCCGGCGCCCGCGGCCGTCAGCGCGAGTACGGTCTGCAGATCCCCGGCTTCCTGAAGTACTTGCGGATGGCAACCAAGCTCGGCGTACAGGCTGTTGATCTGCGCGGTCAGCCCCGGCCCACGCGCCGGCGTCAACCGCACCAGCGGCCGGGCGTCGATCCAGCTGACGAGATCGCGCGGCAGCGTCTGATCGGCCGGTACGGCGAGGGTCAGCCGGTCGCGCCGCAGCCGGAGATGCTCCAGCCCGGCCGGCGCCGGCAACCGGACGAACCCGATCTGCAGACTCCCCGCCAGCAGCCGCTCGCACTGGACCGCCGACGGCAGGTCCTCCAGCGAGATCGTCACTCCCGGCCACCGGGACCGGAAGAGCGCCACCGCCCGCGGCGCCAACTCGATCCCGGACAGGCCGAACCCGATCGCGAGCGATCCCTCGGCACCGGACGCGACCTGCGCGGCCCGCCGTTCGAACGCCTCCGACCGCTCCAGCAACTCCAGAGCGTCAGCAAGCAACAGCTCACCCGCCGGGGTCAGCCGGGCGCCGTGCCGGCCGCGGGTGAACAGCACCGCACCGACCCGGCGCTCGAGAACCTGGATCTGTTTGGTCAGCGCCGGCTGGCTGGTCGACAGCTCCGCCGCCGCGGCACCGAAGTTCCGCAGCCTGGCCACTGTGACGAACGCCCGGAGCAGACGGAGATCCATAACAACAGGATATGGAATCTGGACAAACAGTCATTGGACGTCATGGATGCTCGGGCGTTTCGATGGGGGTATGACGTCCTTTCGCGCAGCGGTTGTCCAGTTCGAACCGGTTCCCGACGACACCTCGGCCAATCTCGCCGCGGTCGAGCGGCTGGCTCGAGACGCGGCTCGTGGTGGCGCGAGGTTGGTCGTGTTCCCGGAGATGTGCCTGCTCGGGTACTGGCATCTGCGGCGGCAGACCGCGACGCGACTGCATGAGTTGGCCGAGCCTGCCGACGGCCCGCTGGTCAGCCGGGTCGTTGCGCTGGCCGCCGAGCTCGGCGTGGGACTCGGGGTCGGGTTCCTGGAAGTTGCCGACGGCGTGTTGTTCAACGCGTACGCCGTGTGCCTGCCGGACGGGCGGGTCCACGTACACCGGAAGCTGCATGCCTTCGAACACGAGGCGATCGCGAGCGGATCGGCTCACACGGTCTTCGACACGCCGTGGGGGTTCCGGGCCGGGGTGCTGATCTGCTGGGACAACAACCTGGTCGAGAACGTCCGGATCACGGCGTTGCTCGGTGCAACGGTACTGATCGCACCGCATCAGACCGGCGGGACGAACTCCCGCAGCCCGTACGGGATGAAGCCGATCCCGCTGTCCGTTTGGGAGCACCGCCGGACCGACCCGGCCGCCGTCGAGGCCGCCTTCAACGGTCCCAGTGGCCGCGAGTGGCTGCTCCGCTGGCTGCCGTCGCGGGCCCATGACAACGGATTGTTCGTGCTGTTCAGCAACGGAGTCGGCCGGGATGACGACGAGGTCCGCACCGGCAACAGCATGATCCTCGACCCGTACGGCCGGATCGTCTCGGAAACCCCCGTCGCGGCCGAGGCAGTCGTGCTCGGCGAGCTGGATCTGTCTCTCGTCCCGCTCTCCACCGGGCGCCGGTGGCTCCGGGGACGGCGGCCCGAGCTCTACAACCTGCTGACCGAGCGAACAGGCAACGAGCTGAACCCGCGAGAGGCTCGCTTCTCGACGGAGCCCGTCAGTAGATGAGGGCTGTGGCTAGGGCTGTGATGCCTTCGGAGCGGCCGGGGAAGCCTAGGCCGTCGGTGGTTGCGGCGCTGACCGATACGTCGGCGTCGCAGGCGGCCGACAGCACCTTTTCGGCCTCTTCGCGGCGGGTGCCGATCCGCGGGCGGTTGCAGACGACCTGCACCGCGACGTTGCCGATCTCGAACCCGGCGGCGCGCACCCGACGGGCCGCTTCCGCCACCAGCACGACACCCGCGGCGCCCGCCCACTCGGGCTCGGACGTCCCGAAGTTCGACCCGAGGTCACCCAGCTTCGCGGCAGTGAGCAACGCCGTACAGATCGCGTGCGCCGCAGCGTCACCGTCCGAGTGCCCCGACAACCCAGCCGGCTCGTCCGGCCAGTGCAGACCGGCCAGCCACATCGGGCGGCCTTCCTCCAGCGGGTGTACGTCGATCCCGTTGCCGACGCGTGGGAGTTTCACGACGTCCGCCTCTCCGCGAGCAGTGCCTCGGCCAGCAGCAGGTCCAGCGGCCGCGTCACCTTGAACGCGTCCGGAGACCCCTCGACCGTCCGTACTGTCACACCAAGACGCTCGCACATCATCGCGTCATCGGTCACGCCGGCATCCGCGCCCGCGGCATGCGCGCGCCGCAGCACCTCGGGATCGAACCCCTGCGGCGTCTGTACGGCGACCAGCGTCGACCGGTCGGGCGTGTCGACCACCTCGCCCCCGGGTCCGACCACCTTGATCGTGTCCGTCACCGGCACCACCGGCACGACGGCGTCGGCGCCGGACCGCACCGCCGCGACCACCCGCTCGATCACGTCGACCGGTACGAACGCGCGTGCGGCGTCGTGGACGAGGATGCAGTCGATGCCGTCCACGGGCAGCACGTCCAAGGCCGCCCGTACCGAATCCGGCCGCTCGGCGCCGCCCGCGACCACGATCAGCCGGGCGTCACCGACGTACGGCTCGAGCTCCTTGCCGACGGCATCCTCCGCGCCCGCCGGTACGGCGACCACGAAGCAGACGAGGTCGGCGGCGGTCGCTGCCTTCAGGCCACGCACCGCGTGGACCAGCAGCGAATCGCCACCGACCTCTCGAAATGCCTTCGGTGTCTCTCCACCAAGCCGCAGCCCCAGCCCGGCCGCGGGAATCACGACCGCGCTACTCATCGGAACTGTGTTAGGAGGCGAGGACCTCGTCGAGGATGGCTTCCGCCTTGTCCTCGTTGGTGTGCTCGGCCAGCGCCAGCTCGGAGACGAGGATCTGGCGAGCCTTCGCCAGCATCCGCTTCTCACCGGCGGACAGACCGCGGTCACGTTCGCGGCGCCACAGGTCGCGGACGACCTCTGCCACCTTCAGCACGTCACCGGAGTGCAGCTTCTCCAGGTTCGCCTTGTAACGACGCGACCAGTTGGTCGGCTCCTCCGTGTGCGGTGCACGCAGCACGTCGAAGACGCGCTCCAGGCCGGCCTGATCCACGACGTCACGCACGCCGACGAGATCGAGGTTGCACGCGGGGACCCGGACGACCAGGTCGTTCTGAGCGACGATCCTCAAGACCAGATAGGTCTTGTCCTCACCTTTGATCTGACGGGTCTCGATGTCCTCGATGACGGCCGCTCCGTGATTGGGGTAAACAACCGTCTCGCCGACTGTGAAAGTCATGTGTGAAGTGCCCCTTTCCAAGATCCATACTACCACGTGGCGCATGGTCCGGTTCGGGCGTTTGCGCTGGTCAGGGGCCACTTCCCGCCTTGACAAACGATCTGCGGCGTGCCTCGTGCGCGCGTATACCGTTGCCTCCCGCACCACCTGGCCACTCCATTATGGGCATCCCGGCATCAAGGGTCGCGGATGCGAGGGCTACGCTTTGGGGCGCCGGAGGCCGCTGCCTGACGGCACCGCAGTTGTCGCAACCAGGTCGCAACCAGCTTGCACGAGAGGGATTCCAGTGCCGATCAGCTTGTCCTCGCGGATCGCCCGGCGCACCGCGCTGGCGGGTGCCGCCGCCACTCTCAGTATCGCGCTGGCGGCATGCAGCGCGAGCTTCTCCGCGCCGACCCTGCAGCCGTACCAGGCCGCCGAGGGGACGAACGTGGAGAGCGGTCAGCTCAAGCTCCGCAACTTCCTGGTGCTCGCCGACGCGGACGGCAAGGGTGAGCTGCACGGCGTGATCGTGAACGACAGCGACACCGCGGACACCCTGGTCAAGATCGCCCAGGCCGACGCCAGCACGTCCGACGGCCAGGCCGGCAGCGACCAGCCGCAGCCGGGCCAGGTCCAGTTCACCGGGCTGACCGACCCGATCGACCTGGCGCCGCACACCGCCCTGCTACTGCCGGGCTCCAGCACCGGCGGCGCCGAGGCCGCGACCCCGTCGCCCAGCTCGTCCGCGGGACCGACCGAGACGCCGTCGGCCCCGACTCCGGGCGCCGAGGACGGCGGCCCGGCGATCACCGTGACCGGCGCGAAGCCCGGTCAGATGGTCAACGTCACGGTCACCTTCGGCACCGCGGCCCCGGTCTCGGCGTACGTCCCGGTCCTCACCGACGACCACTACTCGCCGACCCCGGTCCCGGCGCAGTAGTCAGTTCTTGCTGGCGGAGGCTGCCTTCGACAGGCCCGGGAGGACCTTGTCCAGCACCCACGGGACGCTCAGTACGCTGACCGCGCTCATGCCGGAGATCACCTGCTGGTCCTGCAGCGGGTACGCGCCTCCGCTCTTGACCGCCTTCAGCGACGAGTAGACCGGGTCGGCCAGGAACTTCTGCGTCCCGATGCCGTCGACGTACGCGATCAGTACGTCGGCGTCGACGTCCGCGACCTTCTCCTTGCTGACCGCCAGCGAGAAGTCCTTCTTCGTGTTGGTCTTCTCCAGCGCCTCGACCCCCGGCGAGTTCTTGAAGCCCATCTCGTTCAGGATCTGCACGCGCGGGTCGCCCGGCATGTAGACGTAGTTCTCGGCGCCGAACGAGCCGACCGTGATGGTCTTGCCCTTGAACTCGGGGTGTTCGGCAGCGACCTGCTTGATCTTGTCCTGGATGCCGGTGATCAGCTTCTCCGCGTCGGCCTTCTTGCCGAGCGCCTCGCCGACCAGCAGCGTCTGGTCCTGCCAGGTCGTCTGCCACGGCGCCCCCGGGTACGCCACGGTCGGCGCGATGTCGCTCAGGGTCTTGTACGTCGCCGCGTCGAACCCTTCGTACGGCGCCAGGATCACGTCCGGCTTCAGCGCCGCGATCTTCTCGAACGGGTACTTGTCCCCGGTGTCGAGCAGGGTCGTCTTGGACTTGTCGAACTTGTCGGCGTCCCACGCGGTGACGCCGTCGGCGGTCGGGCCGTACGTGACCTTCGGCATCCCGACCGGGGTCTCGCCGAGCGCGTAGACCACGTCCTGGGCGTTCCAGCCGAGCGTGACGATCCGCTCCGGCTTCTTGGTGATGGTCGTCTCGCCGAACGTGTTCTTCAGCGTGACCGGGAACCCGGACGAGGCGGTACCGGCCGATGTGTCGGCTGTCTTGTCGTCGCCGCTGCCGCACGCGGCCAGCGAGGTCGTGGCGAGCAGCACAGTGGTGACTGCGCTGACGACCTTGGTACGGGACCAGGACATGAGTAACTCTCCTTAGCTGTGCCTCAACTAAGGAGAGCCTAAGCTAACCTCGCAGGCTGTCGCGACCCGCGAGGGTGTGACTCAGGACTCGAACTTGTACCCCAGGCCACGCACGGTGACCAGGTGCTGCGGGTTCGACGGGTCCTTCTCGAGCTTCGAGCGCAGCCGCTTGACGTGCACGTCCAGGGTCTTGGTGTCGCCCACGTAGTCGGCGCCCCAGATCCGGTCGATCAGCTGCCCGCGGGTGAGCACCCGCCCGGTGTTCCGCAGCAGCATCTCGAGCAGCTCGAACTCCTTCAGCGGCAGCCGGATCTCGGTACCGCCGACCGTCACCACGTGCCGCTCGACGTCCATCCGTACCGGCCCTGCCTCGAGGGTGTCCGGCAGCAGCTCGACGTCCTGGCCACGACGCAGTACGGCGCGCACGCGGGCGAGCAGCTCGCGCGGGCTGTACGGCTTGGTGACGTAGTCGTCCGCGCCCAGCTCGAGCCCGACGACCTTGTCGACCTCGGTGTCCTTGGCGCTGACGATGATCACCGGGACGTTGCCCCGGCTGCGCAGCGCCCGGCAGACCTCGGTGCCGGACAGGCCCGGCAGCATCAGGTCGAGCAGGACGATGTCCGCACCGGCGCGGTCGTACTCGTCCAGCGCGTCCGGTCCGGTCTCCGCGACGGCGACCTCGAACCCCTCCTTGCGCAGCACGTACGACAGCGCGTCGCTGTAGCTCTCTTCGTCTTCGACGACCAGCACTCGGGTCACGAAGCTGTCTCCTTTGCGATCTGACCTGACGGGGTAGGCGTCAGGGGAACGGCCGCCTCCTCCTGGCTGGGGGAGTCGGTCTGGCCCGGCGCGGGTTCGAACCGCAGCGGGAGTCTCACGGTGAAGGTGGAGCCCTGGCCCTCGACGCTCCAGACCCGTACGTCGCCACCGTGGATGGAGGCGATGTGCTTGACGATCGAGAGGCCGAGACCGGTACCGCCGGTCTCCCGGCTGCGGGCCCGGTCGACCCGGTAGAAGCGTTCGAAGATCCGCTCCAGGTCGCTGCTCGGGATGCCCACGCCCTGGTCGGACACGGTCACCTCGACCAGGTCGCCGATCGGGTGCGCGGCGACCGCGACCCGGGTGCCGTCCGGGCTGTAGTTGATCGCGTTCTCGACCAGGTTGCCGATCGCCATCGCGAGCTGGTCCTCGCTGCCCAGCACCTCGAGCTCGGGTTCGGTCTTCACCACGATCTTGATGTCGCGGTCCTCGGCGTCGATCCGGCAGCGGTCCACCGCGGTCTCGATGATCGAGTTGATGTCCACCGGGCCCGGGTTCTCCAGCGGGTCGTCGCCCTGCAGCCGGGACAGCTCGATGATCTCCTTGACCAGCCGGCTCAGCCGGGACGCCTCGATCCGCATCCGGTCCGAGAACCGCTGCACGGCCTCCGGGTCGTCGGACGCCTCCGAGACCGCGTCGGCGAGCAGGATCAGCGCGCCGACCGGGGTCTTCAGCTCGTGGCTGACGTTGACGGTGAAGTCCCGCCGGATCGCTTCCAGACGGCGCTCCCGGGTCCGGTCCTCGACCAGTACCAGGACGAGCTGGCTGCCCAGCGGCGCCACCCGCGCACTGACGTACTGCGTGGCGCCGAGCCGGCCGCGGACGATCTCCAGGTCCTGCTGGCGGATCTCCCCGTCCCGGCGGACCTGGCGGACCATGTGCAGGATGTCGTCCACCACGAGCCTCTCGCCGCGGACGATGCCGAGCACGTGCGCCGGAGCGCTGGCCTGCAGGACCTGGTCCTCCGGGCCCATCACGACCGCACTCGAACGCAGTACGGACAGCACGGTGGCGACACCGGACGGTACGGCGGGCTCCGGGGACTCCGGGATCTTGCGCTGGGCCCGCTCCGACAGCATCATCGCACCGAGCGAAAGCAGGGCCAGGGCCGCGCCGATGACGCCGCCCAGCACCGCAGCCAGCGTGGGGTCCACGGCAACGATGCTACGCGGGCAACCAGCAGGGAAAGACCGAATGAGCACCGGATGACCGGGACACGACTCAACTGTTCATCAGGCGTTCACCACTCGTCGCCGTCCGGCAACCTCGACGGCATACGGTCACCGGTGGGCGGGTACCGTGCGGGTGCCCCACCGTGGCACCGGACACCACAGATCGGATTCGAACACCATGCGTGACAGTTACCACGAGCAGCTCGACGACATCCTCGCCGAGCTGGAGCGGATGACGCGGACGGTGTCCACCGCCGTACGGCGGTCCACCTCGGCCCTGCTGGAGGCCGACATCCGCAAGGCCGAAGAGGTCATCGCGGCCGACATCCAGCTCGACGCCGCCGGTGAGGGCGTCGAGGAGAAGGTCTTCGAGCTGATGGCCCGCCAGTCGCCGGTCGCCAACGAGCTGCGGATGCTGGTCGCCGCGCTGCGGATGGTCGCCGACCTGGAGCGGATGGGCGACCTGGCCGCGCACGTCTCGAAGATCGCCCGGATGCGCTACCCGGCGCCCGCGATCCCGAACGAACTGCACGACGTCATCGAGGCGATGGGCGCCGTGGCCGGCAAGATGGTCGACGCGGCCGGCGACGTGATCTCGACCCGCGACGTCGAGGCGGCCGGCAAGCTCGAGGCCACCGACGACGAGATGGACAAGCTCCGCTCCAACCAGTTCCGGCTGATGATGGACGCCGACTGGCCGCACGGCGTCGAGGTCGCCGTCGACATGGCTCTCCTCAGCCGCTACTACGAACGCATCTCCGACCACGCGGTCGCAATGGCCCGCCGAGTCGTCTACCTCGTCACCGGCGAACTCCCCGTAGCCATCGGCGGCACCGCCGCCGGCTCCGGCGCCGGCGCCTCCACCCCCAACCCCAACGGCAACTGACCTTCCCGCAAAGGAGCCCCCGGCAAGTAGTTGCCGGGGGCTCCTTTCTGTTTCGGCTACCGGGACACGCCGCGAAAAGGACGCGCCTTCGGCGCGCCTGTATTTTCTTGCCGGCTTCGCCGGCGCACGTTGCCCGCCGACGTGGAGCCGTGGGATTGATCGAGGCGCGGGGGTCCCGGTTGCGGCGTGGCTCGGCAGCGAGGTTCCTGTCTGCTAGTCTGATGTAGTACGTAATACATTGCGGGATACGAAATACGTTGGGAATCATGGCGACAATCACCCTCCGGGTCGACGACCCGGTGCGCGAGCAGCTCCAGGCCATGGCCGAGGGGAGAGGGGTCAGTGTCAGTGACCTCGTGCGGTCACTGATCGACGGGCTGTTCGATCGGGACGATCGGGCAGAGCCGCGTCGCACCGTCGTACCCGAGAGCATGACCGCGGTCGACCGCAAGCAGCTCGCGCTGCTGCACAAGATCCTCGCACGGCTCGTCGAGGAGAAGATCGATGACGATCGGCTTGGCGACGACGGAAACACTTCTTACCAGCTCGATCGTGCCCAGGCGCTCGAGGAGGGCTGGACCACGGAGTATGACCTGGAGTTCTACGTCATGCAGCCGGAGCTGTCCCGCCGCGAATGCGGGCTGGTGATGGATCTCCTGGACATGTTCCGGATCCTGAAGGTCAGCGTCGCAAAGGTCGCGGCCGAGTTGTCCGAAGACGAACTCCTGATGCTGGAGTTCGACGGCTTCGACGGGAACGACAACGTCGAGGGGCGGCTCCTCGACTACGCCCGGTGGCTCGTGTCCGACAAGGAACGGTGGCAGGAGCAGGCCGAAGTCTTCTCGCGGGAAAACGACGCAGGCAACTCCCACTCGCCCCGGCTCAGGGCGTACCGGCGGATGCTCGAGGCCTACGAGCCGATCTGGAACAGCGTCGTTCACCGCCGAGGGCGGCGTACAGACTATCTGCTCACCGTCGACGAACTTCGGCAGATCGCCGCCGCTGCAATCCATCCCAGCAACCGGACCGGAAGGTAGCCAGCATGCGCGTCGGGGTCTACATCGACGGGTTCAATCTCTACTACGGTGGCAAGTTCCTCGTCGGCGGCGGTGGCCTGCCCGGGTGGCGCTGGCTCGACCTTCGCGGGCTGGCGGCCAACGTCATCGCCGCCAACTCGGGCTGGGCGCCGGCCACCTCGCTGCGCGTCGTCTACTGCACCGCCAGGATCCGGGCCGACGCGAACAACCCGAGCGCGGCCGGCCCCCGCGAGCAAGACATCTACCTCCGAGCCCTGGCCGCGTCGGGATCTGCCGACGAGATCGCGTACGGCACCTACGTCAGCCGCGTCACGACCGCACCGCTGGCCACCGCGGGTCGCCGCGGGAGGCCCGTGCTCGCCCGTCCTGGTTGGCCCGTGATGATCAAGGACGGCACGTGCTCCACGGACATCCCCGATGCAACCTTCATGGTCTCGGTGGCCCGCAGAGAGGAGAAGGGCAGCGACGTCAACGTCGCCGCGCACCTGCTCCTGGACGTCCTCCAGCAGAACGTCGACGCCGCCGTCGTCATCAGCAACGACAGCGATCTGGAGTTCCCCATCCGTCAAGCTCGCGATCGCGTGCCGGTCGGCACGGTCAACCCGACGAAGAACTACACCGCCGGCGCACTCAACGGCGCGCCGAGTGAGGGTGTCGGCGGACACTGGTGGTACCAGCTGACGCCCGCCGACCTCTTCGGCTCCCAACTGCCCGCCACGATAGGGAGGCTCGAGAAGCCCGCTCCGTGGTGACCACACACGGCCGCAGCTTCATAGCGACCCGGGCAAAGGTAAACCCGTCCCACGAAGGAGACGGGCGGTATAGGAAGAGTCTAGACAGGCCGAAGCCGCGCTAGCAAACCAACACACTTCCATTTCTGTGTCCCGAGGGGAGTACGGCGGCGGCCAGTTCTGCCTCACGCGCCCCGGCGAAGCCGGCAAGACCAGCCCGCCGAGGGCGTGATCTTCTCACCCGAAACCAGCGGTTCGCCGGGACCTGGCCCGGCAGTACCTGACGCGCACCCGGCGAAGCCGGCAACAAGACAGCCGCGCCGAAGGCGTGTCCTTTCGGCGCGGGTTCGGGGCTGGATCAGCGGCCCTGGTTTTTGACGGCTTCGATGGATTCTTTGGCGGCGGTGGGGTCTAGGTATTCGCCGCCGGGGGTGAGTGGCTTGAAGTTGTCGTCGAGTTCGTAGTAGAGGGGGATGCCGGTCGGGATGTTCAGGCCGACGACCGTCTTCTCGTCGAGGTTGTCGAGGTGTTTGACGAGGGCGCGGAGGCTGTTGCCGTGGGCCGTCACCAGTACGGTCTTCTGAGCGCGGAGGTCGGGGACGATCGCGTCGTACCAGTACGGGAGCATCCGCTCGACGACGTCCTTGAGGCACTCGGTCGCGGGCAGCAGCTCGGGCGGCAGGCCGGCGTAGCGCGGGTCGCCTGCCTGGTCGTACTCGGAGCCGCGTTCGATCGCCGGCGGCGGGGTGTCGTACGAGCGGCGGAACAGCATGAACTGCTCCTCGCCGAGCTCTTCCAGGGTCTGCTTCTTGTCCTTGCCCTGCAGGCCGCCGTAGTGGCGTTCGTTCAGCCGCCAGGAGCGCCGTACGTCGATCCACTGGCGGTCGGCGACCTCGAGGGCGATGTTCGCGGTCCGGATCGCGCGGCGCAGCACCGAGGTGTGCAGTACGTCGGGCAGCAGGTCACGGTCGCGGAGCAGCTCCCCACCGCGCTGCGCCTCCTCGACGCCCTGCGCGTTCAGGTCGACGTCGACCCAGCCGGTGAAGAGGTTCTTGGCGTTCCAGTCGCTGTGGCCGTGGCGGAGCAGGATCAGGCGATAGGTCATACCCGAAGACTACCGAGGCTCCAGCCAGCCCTTGAAAGCGTCCAGGTTTCGAGTCGACTCACCCCGCGAAACCCGCCAGTCGTACTCGCGCCGGATCGACGTGGCGAACCCGAGTTCGAGGATCGTGTTGAACGACGAGTCGGCGTACTCCAGCACCGCCCCGAGCAGCCGGTCCACCTCACTGGGCGTGATCGCGTGCAGCGGTACGCGTCCGTCCAGGTGGATGTCGCCGAGATGGTCGACGGCGAACGCGACGCCGTACATCTTCAGGTTCCGCTCCAGCAGCCACCGGTAGACGGCGGCGTGGTTCTCGTCCGGATGCCGCGCCACGAACGCGTGTACGTGGACCGCCTGCGGCCCGACCGACAGCTGCACGGTCGTCTTGAGCTTCCGCTCCCCGGGCAGATCAGCCGCGAAAACTCCCGGCTGGTCCTCGGTGAACGACAGCTCGTTCTCGGTCAGTACCTGGCGGATCACGTCCGCCGCAGAAACTCTCACCCGGCTACCTCCGCGGCGATCTCGGCCGCCATCGTCTGCGCGGCGGTCCGGTACGCCGCCAGCGTCCTGCGCGCGGTCAGTTCCCAGCCGAACCCCTGGGCGTGCGAGACCGCCGCGTGGCTCATGCTCTCGCGGACGGCCGGATCCGTCGCGATCCGCGCCAGCGCGTCGGCGAAGTCGTCCACGCCGTGCCCGTGGACGAGGTACCCGGTCCGCCCGTCGACCACCGCCGTACTCAGGCCACCCACCGCCGCCGCGACCACCGGCGTACCGCATGCCTGGGCTTCCAGCGCGACCAGCCCGAAGGACTCGGAGTACGACGGTACGCACACGACCGACGCCGCCCGGTACCAGGTGGCCAGCCGCGCGCGCTCCATCGGCTTCACGAACCGGGTCACGTCCTCGATCCCCAGCGCCCGCGCCAGCTCCGCATGCGACTCCGGGTGCTCCATCCCGTTCCCGGACGGCCCGCCGATGATCGCCACGACCAGCCGCGAACGCAGCCCTGGGTCGCGCGAAATCATCCGCGCCGCCGCCCGGATCAGCAGATCGGGAGCCTTCAGCGGCTGCAGCCGCCCGACGAACGCCAGTACGACGGCATCCGCCGGCAACCCGACGGCCTGCCGCGCCGCGGCCTGCGAACCGGGGTGGAACAGGTCCAGGTCCACACCCGGGTTGACCACACCCACCTTCGCCGGCTGAGCGCCGTACAACGAGATCAGCTCGCGCGCCTCGTCGTCGGTGTTCGCGAGCAGCCGGTCCGCGGCCTCGACGACCTGCTCCTCGCCGAGCAACCGCGCGGGCGGTTCGGGTACGTCGTCCTCGGCCAGGCTGGCGTTCTTCACCTTGGCCATCGTGTGCATGGTGTGAACCAGTGGGACCGCCCAACGATCGCGGGCGAGCAGGCCGACCTGGCCGGACAACCAGTAGTGCGAGTGGATCACGTCGTACCAGCCGGGCTCGTGGATCGCCTCGGCGCGCAACACCGCGCGGGCGAACGTACACAGCTGGGCGGGCAGCTCGTTCTTGGTCAGACCCTCGTACGGGCCGGCGGCAACGTTGCGGACCGTCACACCGGGCTCCAGCTCGACCCGGGCGGGCAGCGCCGACGCGGTCGCGCGGGTGAACACGTCGACCTCGATCCCCAGCCCGGCGAGCTGTTTCGACAGCTCCACGACGTACACGTTCATGCCGCCGGCGTCCCCGGTGCCCGGCTGGTCGAGCGGCGATGTGTGCAGGCTGATCATCGCGACCCGCCGGATCTGCGAGAGCGGGGTTTCGGTCACCTGGTCAGGGTATCTCCGGGGCCTCCGCCGGGAATCGGGAGTTCTCCCTAGCCGGGGCCTGCCAGCTCGCGAGCAGCCGCAGGTTCTGCTCGGACGCCGAGCCTGGCTCCACGGTGTACGTGACGAGCAACTGGTCGGCGTCTCCGGGCAACTGGAGGGTCTCGTAGTCCACGGCGATGTCCCCGACCACCGGGTGGTGCAGCAGCTTCGCGCCGAACGTCTTGTCCTTCACGTCGTGCCGGGCCCAGTACTCGCGGAACTCCGGGCTGTGGATCGACAACTCCCCCACCAGCTCGGTCAGCTCCGGGTCGTCCGGGTAGCGGCCGGCGTACAACCGCAGGTAGTCGACGCTCTCCGCCGCGACCGCCTCCCAGTCCGGGTAGAAGTCGCGCATCGCCGGGTCGAGGAACACCATCCGCGGTACGTTCCGCTGCTGCTGACCGAACCCGTTGAGCGCCGCGGCCAGCTCGTTCCAGGCCAGCACGTCCATCCGGTAGCCGAGGACGAACGCCGGTACGTCCGTCATCGAGTCGAGCAGCCGTTGGACGCCGGGCCGGACCCGTTGGGTCGTACGGCGGCGCTTCCGGCGTACAGGTTTCGCCAGTACGGCCAGGTGTTTGCGCTCGTCGTCGGTGAGCTTGAGGACGTCGGCGACCGCGTCGAGGATCTCCTGCGAGACATTGTCGGTACGGCCCTGCTCGAGGCGTACATAGTAGTCGGCGCTGACACCCGCGGCCTGGGCGAGCTCCTCGCGGCGCAGGCCGGGGACGCGGCGGCGCCCGCCGTACACCTTGATACCGAGCTCCTCGGGTTGTACCCGCGCCCGGCGCGACTTGAGGAACTCGCTCAGCTCCGCACGACGATCCATGCCCTCCAGTATCCAGACCGGCCGGATCGCCAACCTGGTCCTGCCAGGACCAGGCTCAGCAGACACCTGGGTAAGCCGTCGCGACCACCTCAGGATCGGTGCCATGACCAACTTGAGCATTCGCAACGCAGTAGTCACCGGCGCCGCCAGCGGGATCGGCGCCGCGATCGCGACCCAACTGGCCGCGGCCGGCGCCTCGGTCGGGCTGGTCGCCCGGCGGCAGGACCGCCTCGACGACCTGGCCGGCAAGCTCGGCGACCGTACGTTCGGTGTCGGCATCGACGTCACGCGGCAGCAGTCCGTGGACGCCGGTGTGGCGAAGATCCACGAGCGGCTCGAGACCGTCGACCTGGTGGTGAACGCGGCCGGCGTGATGCTGGCGGCGCCGATCGCCGACGGACGGCTGGACGACTGGACCCGGATGATCGACACCAACGTGACCGGCGTACTGCGGCTGATCCACGCGTTCACGCCCGACCTGATCAAGGCGGCCGGCGAGGGACGGACTGCCGACCTGGTGAACATCTCCTCCATCGGCGCGCACGCGATCTTCCCCGGGTACGCCGTGTACGGCGCGACGAAGGCCGCGCTCACCCAGTTGTCGGCGGCGCTCCGCGCAGACCTGTCGCCGTACGACGTCCGCGTCACGAACGTCGAGCCTGGACTGACCGACACCGAACTCGCCGGCCACCTGGACGACGCCGGGCAGCAGTTGATCGCGTCGATGAACGAGCAGATCGGCCCGTTGCACGCCGACGACATCGCCGACGTGGTCACGTTCGCGGTCAGCCGCCGGCGGGAGCTGAACCTTCGTCAGATCATTGCGCTGCCGACCCGGCAAGCCTGACGCCGGCGAGATACACGTTCGTTGGGTTGGCCAACACCGTGATGTCCGCGGTCGGATCCCCCGGTACGACGAGCAGGTCCGCGTCCGCGCCGGGACGGATCCGGCCCTTCGGCACCCGCAGCGCGTCCGCGGCCGCCGACGTACCCGCGATCAACGCCGCGGTCGCGGGGATCCCGGCCTCGACGTACTCGGCGAGCGTCGCGGGCAGCAGCCCGTGCGGTTTCGCCGGGCCGATCCCACCGTCCGAACCGGCGACGATCCGGACGCCGCCGTCGTACAGCCGGCGTACCGCTTGCTGGAGCGCGGCCTCGGTCAGCCCCGCCTTCGCGACCATCTTCAGGATGTGCGGCGGTACGACGATCGAACGGTCCGAGCCGAGCGTCCCGCACACGACAACACCTACGAGCCGTGCGACCAGCTCGTCGTCGATGACCACGCCGTCCGGGGTCAGGCACGTGCAGTGCTCGATCCCGTCGACGCCGGCGTCGATCGCCTGACGTACGGCAGACGCCGCGTGTGCGTGCGCCGTGATCGGAAGACCGACTGCGTGTGCCTCGTCCGTCGCCGCGGCTAGTTCCGCCGGGCTGAACTGCGGGCTCATCGTGTCGGAGCCCGCGGTCATCGCCCCGCCGCTGGCCATGATCTTGATGACATCGGCGCCGTTCGCGGCCCGTTCCCGGACCGCGGCGCGGATCTCGTCGATGCCGGAAACCTCGCCGCCGAAGCCGCGACAGTGGCCGCCGACGCTGGTGAGCGGCGCGCCTGAGGCGACCACCGTCGGAAGCCCGGAGGGAGCCTGCGGGCGCCACTTCAGGACGGCGTCGTACGGGTCGCCGAGATCCCGGACCGTGGTGACGCCCGCGGCGAGATGCACCCGGAGCGACTGCTCGATCGTCGCTGCCAACGCACGCCGGGTGGCCGCGAGCCCGGCGGTCTGCGCAGCAATCCGCAAGTTCGCCAGCCGGTCCAGGGCGCCGGGCCCGGCATCGGCCGTGAGATGAACATGACCATCCACCAGCCCAGGAAGAATCGTGCACCCCACGAACTCCCGCACCTCCACCCCCACCGGCACCCCACCAACTGTCGGCACCCCACCACCCGCTGGCCGCCCACCACCCGCCGACGCATCCCCGCCCGCCCCACCGGCCGGCAGCCCACCACCCGCTGGCCGCCCACCACCCGCCGACGCATCCCGGTCCACCCCACCCGCCGGCAGCCCACCACCCGCCGACGCGTCCCGGCCCGCCCCGCCCGCCGGCAGCCCACTGCCCCCGGACGCGTCCCCGCCCGCCGCACCCTCCCGCACCAGAGCGACGATCTTGCCGTTGTCCACCAGTACCAGGTTCTCGTCGACGATCCGTTCACCGTCGAAGATTCGCTCCGCCCGCAACGCGATCATGTCCCGCAGTCTCCCCCAAGGTGGGTCTAACTCCACCCCGGTTGGCGGATTCGCACCACTGCGGTCACGCCCGTCCGCCGAAACCATTGAGCCATGCGTACAGCCCTCGAAGCAGTCAAGTCCTGGCATCGCCCGTTGATGCTGATGGTGCTCGTCATGGCCGGCCTGGTCCTGACCTCCGGCGTCGGCCAACTGGTCGACCACCGCGAGATCCTCAACGAGTCCGTCTGGCTCAAGCCGTTCAAGTTCGGCATCTCGTTCGTCCTGTACGGCGGGACGCTCGCCTGGCTGCTTTCCAAGCTCCGCAAGGCGAAACGCTTCGGCTGGTGGACCGGGACCGTCTTCGCGATCACCGGGCTGGTCGACGTCGGCTTCATCGCCGTACAGGCCGCACGCGGTACGTTCAGCCACTTCAACGCGAACACCGACACGTTCAACCAGGTCGGGCAGCAGGTGTTCATGTCCGGCGTACTCGGGCTGTTCGGCGCGAGCCTCGTGGTCGCGATCATGCTGCTGTTCCAGAAGGTCGGCGACGCACCGCTGAACCGCGCGATCCGGGTCGGCCTCGGGCTCGCAGTGGCCGGGATGGCGATCGCGTTCTACCTGGTCGGGGCGAACGGGCACCGTACGGAGGTCACCGACGCGTACGGCCATCCGGTGACGCTGGCCGGCAGCCACGGGATCGGCGTCGAGGCGGGCGGTCCGGGGATGCCGTTGACGCACTGGAGCACCGTCGGCGGCGACCTGCGGATCCCGCACTTCGTCGGCCTGCACGCGATCCACTTCCTGCTGCTCGTCCTGCTCGCGCTGCACCTCCTCGGCCGCCGGACGACCTGGCTGCGGCCGGAGCGGGTACGGGCGCGGCTCGTCGGCTTGGCTGCGTTCGCGTACGCCGGTGTGATGACGACCGTTGCGGTGCAAGCGTTCCGTGGCCAGTCGCTGATCCACCCGGACGGACAAACCCTCGGAATGTTCGGTGGGTTCATGGCCGTGAGCCTGGTCGCACTGGCCGCGGTCGTCGCGGCCGCCCGACGGCCGGTGAGACGGCCCGTCGAGCCGGCGAAGGCGTTTGAGAAGCTTGGGGTATGACTCGTCCTCTTGCGGTGGTGACCGGTGCTAGCAGTGGGATCGGGGCCGCGTCGGCGCGGTACCTCGCCCGGGAGGGCTTCGAGGTGATCTGCGCCGCGCGGCGGCTGGACCGGATCGAGGCACTGGCCAAGGAGATCGACGGCCGCGCGGTGCAGTGCGACGTGACGTCCGCGGAGGACGTCGCCGCGCTGACCGCGGCCGTCGGCGGCGAACTGCAGGTACTGGTGAACAACGCCGGCGGTGCGTTCGGGCTCGAACCGGTGGCCGAGGCGGACCTGGACGCCTGGCGGCGGATGTTCGAGGTGAATGTGATCGCGGTCGCCGCGGTCACGAAATCGTTGCTCCCGGCCCTTATCGCCGGTCGCGGCACGATCATCGTGATGGGGTCCACAGCCGGCCAGGTCGCGTACGAGGGTGGTGGCGGGTACGTCGCCGCGAAGCACGGTGCGAAGGCCGTGGTGGACACGCTCCGCCTGGAGCTGTACGACCAGCCGGTCCGAGTCACCGAGATCGCCCCGGGCATGGTCCAGAGCGAGGGATTCGCGCTGACCCGCTTCAACGGCGACCAGTCCAAGGCCGACGCCGTGTACGCCGGCGTCCGCGAGCCGCTTACGTCCGACGACGTCGCCGACATCGTCGCCTGGATCGCCACCCGCCCCGCCCACGTGAACATCGACCGCATCACAGTCCGCCCCCGAGCCCAGGCCGCCCAACACAAGGTCCACCGCGAGCAGTAGATCCAGCCTCAGTACAGCTGACAGGTGCTGCACCACATCCGGTGAAAGCTGACAGGTGCTGCGCCGCCCCGGCCGGGAAGAGCTGACAGGTGCGGCGCCGACTCACTCGGGAAGAGCTGACAGGTGCTGCACCACCTCAGGTGAGAAAGCTGACAAGTGCTGCGCCGCCCCGGTCGGGAAGAGCTGACAAGTGCGGCGCCGAAACCGGGTCGGGAAGAGCTGACAGGTGCTGTGCCGCATCAGTCGGGACGTGCTGACGGATGCAACAGACCATGAGGTGATGGCGGCTGCAGGTCCTCCCGCGAGCGCGACACGGACTCTCCGCCCAGGCACTACAGCTGCCCTTCAGGCGGGTCCCCACTTGTCAGCTCTTCCGGCCTCAGTGCGCCGGTACCTGGCAGCTCTTCACACTCGACGCTGAACAGCGCCTGCGAGCTCTTCAGCTTCATGCAGCACACCACCTGTCAGCTTTTTACCCGATGCGCCGCAGTGAGCGGGCTCACCACCGGCCTGCTTGCAATTGCAAGCAGGTTGCTAGCACACTGGGTACATGGCCAAGTTGAGTGATCGGGCGGCTGGGGCGGTGGGCTCCCTCGGGGAGTACCTCGCCGAGCAGCGGCGGCACGCGCAGTTGTCGCTGCGGCAGTTGTCCGATCTGGCCGGAGTGTCGAACCCGTACCTCAGCCAGATCGAGCGCGGCCTGCGGAAACCGTCGGCCGAAGTGCTGCAGCAGCTCGCGAAGGCGTTGCGGATCTCCGCGGAGACCCTGTACGTACGGGCCGGCATTCTCGATCCGGACGAGAGCCAGGAGGGCAAGCAGCCCTCCGGTGTGGTCGACGCCGTCCTGCTCGACCCGGCGTTGAACGAGCGGCAGAAGCGTGTGCTGCTGGACGTGTACGCGTCGTTCGTCCGCGAGAACACCCCACCTGCTGACTGAGACGAAACCCCGAGGAGCAGCCTGATGGCTACCCGTACGCCCGTTACCCCGTTCTACGCGATCGCCGGCGCCGGCGACCTCGCGGTCGAGAAGGTCCGCGCCGTCGGCGTCGACGTGACCGCGCGGTTCGCCAAGCTCGACCAGAAGACCCTGCAGACCGAGCTCACCAAGGCACAGTCCGAGCTCGCCAAGGCCCAGGCCGAACTGACCAAGCGCTTCGAGGCGATCGTCGCCGACGCCCGGACCGCCCCGGCGAAGCTCCGTGAGCTGCCGAAGACCGCGCAGGCCGGTCTGACCGTCGTCCTCGGACAGGCCGAGGAGACGTACGAGGACCTGGCCGGCCGCGGCAAGGACCTGGTCGAGCGGATCCGCCACCAGCAGGCCACCGAGGACCTGGAGACCGCCGCCAAGACGACGGTGAGCAAGGCCAAGGCGACCCGCACCACGGTCAAGAAGACCGCGCAGACCGCGTCCCGCAACGTGAAGGCGACCGCGACCAGCGCCCGCAAGACCGCGAAGGCCGCCGCCAAGGCTGCCGAGTCCGCGGCCGACAAGGTCGGCGACTGAATCACAACTGAGTGTGACGATTCACCCACTTCGCGGTGAATCCTGACGCCGGGCGGTCCGCAGCTGCTGCTGAGCAGAGGTGGGCCGCCCGGCTGTCGGTTAGGCTCGTAGCATGAGCATCTGGCAAAGCCTGATCCCCGGATTCGCAGATCCGCTGTCGGTGATCTGGTGGGTCCTGATGGCCATCAAGCTGGTCGCCCTCGCCGACGCGCTGGTCCGGCCACGGGCCGTGTTCATCGCCGCCGACAAGCTGACCAAGCCCGGCTGGGTGCTGATCCTGGCCGTGTTCGCGCTGAGCCAGGTGTTCCAGGGCTGGTTGAGCTTCTTCGGCCTGATCGGCATCGTCGCGTCGGCCGTCTACCTGGTCGACGCCCGCCCGGCCCTGCGCGCCGCCACCGGCCGCGGCCGCGGCGGCTGGGGCGCCCTCCGCCGCCGCCGAGGCCCCCGCCCCCTCTGAGTGCTCCAACAGCTGACAGCTCTTCCGAAGTTAGGTCAGCTGGGAAACAAGGGTCGCCGTGGCGACAGTTTGTTTCCCAGCCACCTCACCGAACCGGGCAGGACGACCCGCAAGCGCCGCCGCAGTTGGTCGCCGTCGACAGGCCCCCCGGCGCAGCACCTAGCCGCTGTTCTCGGTGCGTCTGGTGATTACGAGCGGTAGACGATTACCTTGTCGCCGACGTGGACTTCGTCGAAGAGGATTTTGATTTTGGCGAGGTCTCGGACGTTCACGCAGCCGTGGGATGCGCCGTTGTAGCCGCGGGCGGCGAAGTCCGACGAGTAGTGCACCGCCTGGCCGCCGCTGAAGAACATCGCGTACGGCATCTTCGAGTCGTACAGCTTCGAGACATGGTTGCGGCTCTTCCAGCCCACCGTGAAGCTGCCCTCGCGGGTCGCAGTCTTCACCGCGCCGAACCGTACGTCCATCTGCATCTTCACGACGCCGTCGACGACGTACCGCAGCTTGCGGGTCGTCTTGTCGATGCACAGCGCCACACCGGTCGCGCAGCGCGGGTCGAGCTTCTTGCCGTCGACCACCGGCGCCGGCGGGTACAGCTCGGTCTGCGTCGGCTCGTGGGTCACCTTGACCAGCTGGTCCAGCGTGTTCTGGTCGACGTACCCGAGCGGGGGAATGCCCTTCGACTTCTGGAACTTCTTCACCGCGGACCGGGTCATGGTCCCGAAGTTGTCGTCCTGGTAGCGCTTCTCGAGCAACTTCAGCTGCACGAGCCGCGCCTCGACCTTGCGGACGCTCGCACCGCTGGAACCGTTCTTGTACAGGGCCTTGGGGTAGATCGGCAGCTCACCACTGATCTCGAACGGCGTCGCGCGCACGTCGGCGGTGGTCGCGTTCGCCGGCGATCCGGCACTCAGCAGTGCCGCAATCGCAGCACCGGCAGCTATCGTCGAGACGAACTTCCGAACCAACAGCCCGCGCATCGGACCCCCTTTGATCCTCAGGGTAGCGGAGGAACCGTTCATGGAAATCGTTCTGAGCACCGCCGACATCACTACGGTACCCACGGACGCGATCGTGAACGCGGCCCATCACGCACTCCGCGGCGGTGGTGGCGTGGACGGGGCGATCCATCGGGCCGGTGGTCCCGAGATCCTCGACGAGCTCGTCGAGCGGTACCCGAACGGCACTCCGACCGGTACGGCGGTGTGGACGACCGCGGGCGCGCTGCCGGCGTCGTACGTGATCCACGTCGTCGGGCCGAACTACACCGCGGGCCAGCGGGATCCGGCGCTGCTCGAGTCCTGCTACCGCAACGCCTTGCGGATCGCGGACGAACTCGGTTGCGCCACGATGACGTTCCCCGCGGTGTCGGCCGGGATCTACGGATGGCCGGCGCAGTCCGCGGCTGACATCGCCGTACAAACCCTCCGCCGGACGCCGACGAAGGTGCTCAAGGCAACGTTCTGTCTGGTGGAGCCCAGGCTGTACAAGGCGTTCCGGAACGCGACAGCGGCCGGGGAGTAGCTCCCCGGCCGCTGTGCTGGTGTGTCAGCTCACTTCTTGTAGACGACGACCTTGTCGCCGACGTGCACGCGGGCGAACATCCACGCGATCTTCTTCTTGTCGCGAACGTTCACGCAGCCGTGCGACGCGCCGTTGTAGCCGCGGGCGCGGAAGTCGGACGAGTAGTGCACCGCCTGGCCGCCGCTGAAGAACATCGCGTACGGCATCTTCGAGTGGTACAGCGTGGACACGTGGTTCTTGTCCTTGCGGTAGACCTTGAAGACGCCGTTCCGCGTCGGGGTCTTCACCGCACCGAACCGGACGTCCACGACCTGGATCGGCTTGCCGTTCACCAGGTAGACCAGCTTCCGGGTGGCCTTGTTGATGCACAGCACCCGGCCCTTCGTCATACAACGGCTGTCCAGCCGGTACTTCGCCATCGTGGCGCGGGTCGACGCCGCGGTGGTCATCGCTGCGGTGGGCACCTGGCCCGACGGCGGCAGCGCGGTGACCGAGTTCTGCGCCGACTTCACGATCTGGGGCGCCGCGTCGGCCGTGGTGGCCGCAGACAGTGCCCCGACACCCACGAACGCGGCGGCCGTCAGAGTCGCGCCGAGCTTACGCAGAATGCTCATGATTCCCTTGTCCTTCCCCCAAAGAGTGCTTCCACAAGACAGACGTCGCTGCCTCACGTCTGGTTGGTAACAAATCAAAACTTTCTTTCCCCCGGCCGACCCCACCATCGGCCGAGGAATGGTGTATCACACCCGGATGGACCTCTGCCGCATCCCGTGACCGACCGTTTCCGGTTCGTGTCCTGGGCGTCTCAGCTCTTGGTCTTGCGGCCCAGCTTGGCGCGCTCGATCTGGGTCAGCGCGACCTTCCGCATCCGGATCGCGTCCGGCGTCACCTCGACGCACTCGTCCTCGCGGCAGAACTCCAGCGACTGCTCCAGCGACAGCTTCCGGGCCGGGACGAGCTTCTCGAACTCGTCCGCCGTCGACGACCGGACGTTGGTCATCTTCTTTTCCTTGGTGATGTTGACGTCCATGTCGTCCGACCGCGAGTTCTCGCCGACGATCATGCCCTCGTACACCTCGGTGGTCGGCTCGACGAACAGCGTGCCGCGCTCCTGCAGGTTGATCATCGCGTACGACGTGGCCGCGCCGGCCCGGTCCGCGACCAGCGAACCGCTCGGGCGCGTGCGCAGCTCGCCGAACCACGGCTCGTACCCCTCGAACACGTGGTGCGCGATCCCGGTACCCCGGGTGTCGGTGAGGAACTCGGTCCGGAAGCCGATCAGTCCGCGGGCCGGGACCAGGAACTCCATCCGCACCCAGCCGGTGCCGTGGTTGGTCATCTGCTCCATCCGGCCCTTGCGGACCGCGAGCAGCTGCGTGACGGTGCCCAGGTACTCCTCGGGGCAGTCGATGGTCAGCCGCTCGACCGGCTCGTGCCGCTTGCCGTCGATCTCCCGGGTGACCACCTGCGGCTTGCCGACGGTCAATTCGTAGCCCTCGCGGCGCATCTGTTCGACCAGGATCGCCAGCGCCAGCTCGCCACGGCCCTGCACCTCCCACGCGTCCGGACGCTCGGTCGGCAGCACCTTGATCGACACGTTGCCGACCAACTCCTTGTCGAGCCGGTCCTTGACCAGGCGGGCGGTCACCTTGGTGCCCTTCTGGCGGCCGGCCAGCGGGGACGTGTTGGTACCGATCGTCATCGAGATGGCCGGCTCGTCCACGGTGATCAGCGGCAGCGGCTTCGGGTTCTCGGCGTCGGCGAGGGTGTCGCCGATCATGATCTCCGGGATGCCCGCGATCGCGACGATGTCACCCGGGCCGGCCGAGTCACCCGGCACCCGCTCGAGCGCCTCCGTGACCAGCAGCTCGGTGATCTTCACCCGCTCGATCGAGCCGTCGTGCTTGCACCACGCGACCTGCGAGCCCTTCTTCAGCGTGCCTTCGTGCACGCGGACCAGCGCGAGCCGGCCGAGGAACGGCGAGGCGTCCAGGTTCGTCACGTGCGCCTGCAGCGGCGCGTCCTCGACGTACTCCGGAGCCGGCACGTTCGCCAGGATCGTCTCGAACAGCGGCTCGAGGTCCTCGGAGTCCGGCAGGCCGCCGTCGGCCGGCTGGTTCAGCGAGGCGCGGCCGGCCCGGGCCGACGCGTACACCACCGGGAAGTCCAGCGCGCTCTGGTCGGCGTCGTGGTCGAGCAGGTCCAGGAACAGCTCGTACGTCTCGTCGACGACCTCGGCGATCCGGGCGTCGGTACGGTCCACCTTGTTCACCACGAGGATCACCGGCATCTTGCGGGCCAGCGCCTTGCGGAGCACGAACCGGGTCTGCGGCAGCGGCCCCTCGGAGGCGTCCACCAGCAGCACGATCGCGTCCACCATCGACAGCCCGCGCTCGACCTCACCACCGAAGTCGGCGTGGCCGGGGGTGTCGATGATGTTGATCGTCACCTGCTCGCCGTTGGCCATCTTGTGCCGGACGGCGGTGTTCTTGGCGAGGATCGTGATGCCCTTCTCACGTTCCAGGTCGCCGGAGTCCATCGCCCGCTCGTCCACGTGCTGGTGCGCACCGAAGGCGCCGGACTGCCACAGCATCGCGTCCACGAGGGTGGTCTTCCCGTGGTCGACGTGGGCCACGATCGCGACGTTGCGCAGGTCGTTACGGACAGGCATGAAGGAGCGCTCCAAAGTCATCGGAAGTGTTAGGCGGTGGCTACGGCTGGTTTCACGTGCCACTCGACACAGGGCGCAGCCCCTACATCCTACCTGTCACGGTTCGTGTCCGGAAAACGGGACGGTTCAGGCGAGGAGTGCGGACGGGCGGATCGAGCCGACCTGGACACCGCCGCCCAGGACCGGTAGCGCGATGTGCTTCTCGATCACGGGCTCGTCGACACCGAGCCGGCGCAGGGTCGCGGCCATCACGACCTGGCGGGCCCGCTTGACGCCGTCGCCGTCCTCGATCTTCATCGCGATCCCGCGGCCGTCCGCGAGCCCGGCGGCGTACACACCCTCCGCGCCGACCTTGCAGAACAGGCCGGGAACGCCACGGATCAGCTCGGCCTCGTCCCGCTTGCTCCCGCTCGCGTACTCCGGGAACTCGCGGAACGCCTTCGCGACCTGGCCCTCGTACGTGTCCGGAGCCGCGGCGGCGAACAACCCGAAGGACCGCGCCAGCCCGGCCAGGCTGAGCGCGAAGATCGGTGCGCCGCAGCCGTCGACCGCGACGTACGACACCTTCTCGCCGGCCGAGTCCTCGATCGCGGTGCGGATCTCCCGCTGCAGCGGGTGGTTCGGCGAACGGTAGTCGTCGCTGCCCCACTGCGCGTGCGGGTCGTTCTCGGTCGCCGGGTCGTGGATCGGCCAGCCGTTCAGCGTGCTGGTCAGGATCTTCGCGGCGTGCTTGCCCGAACAGTTCATCGCGACGCGCTCCGGCGTCCGTCCGGCCCGGATCCAGGCGTCCCAGTCCGTCTCGTCCACCGGGTACGCCGGCGGCGTCCGCAACGCCGACTCGTCGAGACCGGCCTTCGCGAGGATCGCGTGGACGCCGTCCAGGTGGAACTGCTCGCCCGAATGCGACGCGCCGGACAGGGCGAGCAGCTCGTCGACCAGCGGGAGGCCGTTGCGGAGCATGCCCAGGGACTGCATGGGCTTGTTGGACGAGCGGGGGAACATCGGCTCGGCCGTGACGCCGACGGACCAGGCGACGGTCCCGTCGGGGTTGGTCACCACGACGGAGCCGCGGTGGTGGCCTTCGACGAAGTCGCTGCGGACGACGTCAGCCAGGATCACAGGTTCGGTCACGGCTGAACAGTACAGGTGCAAAACACCCGGTTGCCAATGATCCGGAGCACATCCGCCCGCCCGCAGCGGGTCACGGTTCGGCTTTTCGCCCGGCCAGGTCTTGTCAGGGGTTATCCCAATGGTTAGTTTAACCGCCACCCAAATCCTCAGGGTTGAACAGAAACCCTCAGGACCCAACATGCTGAAGGGTCACGCGATGACGATGGACACACGGCTGGGACGACGTGGATTTCTCGGACTGGGACTGGCGGCCGGCGTCATCACGCTGACGGCCTGCGGAGCGGACAACAAGAGCGCCACGGCGTCGGGCGATGCGGAAGCCGCCGACCTGGTGATGACGGTGTGGGGCGGCGAGAACGACAAGACGACGTACCAGAAGCGGATCGACCTGGTCACGCAGAAGTACCCGAAGCTGAAGATCACCCTGCAGCTGATCCCGAACGACGGGTACGCGCAGAAGGTGCAGACGATGATCGCCGGCGGCAAGGGGCCGGACATCATGCAGGTCGCCGAGAGCGTCAACGTGTACTCCAGCAAGAACCAGCTCCAGCCGCTGGACGACCTGGCGAGCAAGGCCGGCCTCGACCTGGAGAAGCGGTTCGGCTCGATCGGCAAGCTGTACTCGTACCAGGACAAGGTCTACGCGATCCCGGACCGCTCCGGCGCGATGATCGTCTTCTACAACAAGGCGCTGTTCACGGCGAAGGGCATCAAGGCCCCGAGCGCGGACTGGACCTGGGACGACGCGCTCAGCGCGTTCAAGGAGCTGACGATCCCGGGCAAGCAGTGGGGTTACGCGGGCTCCGGCTGGTGGGCGCAGTGGTGGAGCTTCGTGTACCAGAACGGCGGGAAGATCATCGACGACAGCGGCAAGCCCGCGGTCGCCACCGACGAGGTGATCGAGGCGCTGCAGTGGGCCGGCGACCTGGTCTTCAAGCACGGCGTGGTCCCGACCCAGAAGGACTACGCGAACATGGGCGCCGACGTCGGCGGCGACCAGGCGTTCGCGAACGGCAAGGTCGCGGTGAACACCACCGGCTTCTGGGGCATCGGCGGCCTGACCAAGTCGAAGATCGAGTGGGACATCGCGCCGCTGTGGAAGGGCAAGCAGCAGGCGGTGACCGCGTTCGGCAGTGGCCTGGCCATCTCCCGGACGGCGAAGAACCCGGCCGCTGCCTTCAAGGCGATCGACTTCCTCACCTCACCGGACGCGCAGCAGCAGATCATCGCGACCGGGCAGGACGTGCCGGCCAACCTCGACGTACAGAAGAGCGACGCGTTCCTGAAGCCGTCCTGGATGACCAAGCCGGTCGACATGAACGTGTTCGGCGAGTCCAGCGGCTTCGTCTACCGGGCGCCGTTCATCCCGCAGTGGAACGAGATGCAGAAGGCGTTCGACGACGGGCTGGCCGACTTCTGGCTCGGCAAGCAGGACGCCCGGACCGCCTTGACCGCGATCCAGAAGCAGCTCGAGTCCATCGTCAAGCCCGCCTGATGTCGAGGCTGCGTAGACGCGAGGCGCTCTGGTTCTACCTGTTCGCATCACCGTGGATCATCGGCTTCCTGGTCTTCCTGCTCGGGCCGATGATCGCGTCGATCTACATCTCGCTGACCGACTGGGACTCTTTCACGCCGCCGAAGTGGGTCGGGCTGCAGAACTACACCCGGCTGCTCACCGACGATCCGGTGTTCTGGAAGGCGTTGTGGAACACGTTCTACTACGCGGCGATCTCGGTACCGCTCGGACTGGTGATCGGGCTGTGGCTGGCGAACCTGCTGAACAAGCAGGTTCGCGTCCGCAAGGTGTTCCGGACGCTGATCTACCTGCCGACGCTGGTACCGCTGGTCGCCACCGCGATGATCTTCAAGATGGTGCTCGCGCCGTCCGGACCGCTGAACGACGTACTCAACGTGTTCGGGATCCCCGGACCGTCGTGGTTGCTCGAGGCGGTCTGGGTGAAGCCGGCGCTGATCCTGCTGTCCGTCTGGGGTGCCGGCGGCGCGACCGTACTGTTGCTCGCGGCGATGAAAGGCATCCCGCGGGAGCTGTACGAGGCGGCCGAGGTGGACGGCGCCTCCCGGATCCGGCAGTTCTGGAGCATCACGGTTCCGCAGCTCACCCCGATCATCTTCTTCAACCTGATCATGGGGCTGATCGGCGCGTTCCAGGTGTTCTCCCAGGTCTACATCCTGACCAAGGGCGGCCCGAACAACGCCAGCCAGACGATGGTGCCGCTGCTGTTCGACCAGGCGTTCTCCTTCTACAAGATGGGTTACGCCTCGGCGATCTCGTGGCTGCTGTTCCTGGTCATCCTGGGCTTCACGCTGCTCGCCTTCCGTACCGCCCGCCGCTGGGTGTTCTACGAAACCGAGGTGAAGTGATGCGGGCCTTCCGTGCGACGCCGTTCAGCTACGCGACGCTGATCCTGGTGTCCGCCGTACTGTGCGTACCGCTGGTGTTCGTGGTGTCGATCGCGTTGTCCAGCGACCAGACGGTGAACGCGAACACCTTCACGATCCTGCCGCGCGAGTTCCACTGGGAGAACTTCACCCGGGTGTTCAGCACCGAGCTGCCGATGCAGCGGTTCCTGCTGAACTCGGTGATCATCTCGGCCGGAGCGGTACTGGGCCAGGTGCTGTCCAGCGGCCTCGTCGGGTACGCGTTCGCCCGACTGCGCGCGCCGGGCAAGAACGCCCTGTTCATCGTGGTGATCGCGACCATGATGATCCCGTCCCAGATCACGATGATCCCGCAGTTCATCCTGTTCAAGGACCTCGGCTGGGTGAACACGTACCTGCCGCTGATCGTGCCGAACTTCTTCTCGAACGCGTTCAACGTGTTCCTGGTCCGGCAGTTCGTGTCCCGGCTGCCGAGCGAGATCGACGAGGCCGCGATGGTGGACGGCCTGGGCTTCTTCGGCATCTACCGGCGGATCATGCTGCCGATGCTCGCGCCGGTACTGATCGCGATCGGGATCTTCACGCTGACCGCGACCTGGGGCGACTTCATGGGTCCGCTGATCTACCTGAACGACGAGTCGAAGATGCCGTTGGCGCTGGGCGTGCAGTACATCACCAGTACGTCGCAAGCGCTGCAGGCGCCACCGTGGAACCTGGTCATGGTCGGGTCGATCCTGCTCACGCTGCCGATGATCCTGGTGTACTACCTGGGTCAGCGGTACCTGTACGAGATGGACATCAGCGGCGGAAGCGCAGGCGTCAAGTGACAGTGTCTTTGGATGCACGTGGCATCACGATCGACGGCACGCCGCAGGTCGTGCTGTGCGCGTCGTTGTTCTACTTCCGGTTGCCGCGCGAGCAGTGGCGGGAGCGCCTCGAGCAGGTACGGCGGTCCGGCTACACCTGCGTGGACGTGTACGTGCCGTGGAACTTCCACGAGCTCTCCCCCGGCCGCTGGTCGTTCGAGGGCCGGCGGGACGTCGCCGCGTTCCTCGATCTCGCGTACGAGGTGGGGCTGCACGTGATCGCCCGGCCGGGACCGTACATCTGCTCGGAGTGGGACGGGGGCGCACTGCCCGCGTGGCTCGGGCTGGACCCGTCCCTGCGAGTGCGGCAGAACGAGCCGCGCTTCCTCGCGGCGGTGACGGCGTGGTTCGACCAGGTGCTGCCGATCCTCGCCGCCCGACGGCACGGTGCGGGCGGTGCGGTGATCATGGTCCAGCTCGAGAACGAACTGGACTTCTTCGACTGCACCGAACGGCCTGGATACCTTGCGGCGTTGCGTGAACAAGCAGTTGCCCACGGCATCGACGTATCGCTGATCGCCTGCTCCGGGCAAGGCGACCTGTTCGGCGCCACCGGCGACGTGGACGGCGTCGTACCGGCGTGCAACTTCTACCCGGACGACGACTCGCCGTTCGTCGAGGAGGAGGTACGGCGGTACGCGCAACTGCTCGCGGACCGCGGACTCCCACTGCTCGTCACCGAGACGAACCGGCGGCACCGGACGCTCCGGCGGCTGCTCGCCAGCGGCGCCTCGCTGATCGCGCCGTACCTGCAGTCCTCGGGCTGGAACTTCGGCTACACCCCGTCCTGCGGGAACTGGGGACACCCGGGCAACTTCATGAGCCACGGCTACGACTTCGGCGGCTACGTGTCGTCGATGGGTGTGGAGCGGCCGGAGTACGCCGAGGCGCAGGTGCTGTCGTGGGTCGTACTGGCCCTCGGACCACGGTTGGCGGCGGCGACCGTCGGCGCGCCGATCGACGTGGTCACGGACTTCCCGACGAGTTCGTCGCACTCGGTGCTCGACCTGGACGGCGGCGGGCGGTTGGTCGCCGTACCGAATCTCGGTCGGGAGGACGGGCGGGCGATCGTCGAGGGTGTATCGGTCGCGGTGGCGGCGGACTCGTGTCCGCTGATGCTGCTCGACCTGCCGCTCGGCGAGACCATGCTCCGGCTCGCGTCGGCCGATCTGATGGACTCCCGGCAGGGGTTGCTGTTCTGCTCGTCCGTACCCGTGACCGTTGTCATCGGCAACAGTACGGAGGAGGTCCCGGTCGGGTCGTCGCGGATCGTCGAAGGCGTCGTGGTCACCGTGGAACCACCACCGGAGGTTGACGAACCGGACGCCTCAGGCGTCCTGGATGCGAAGGTACGGCGTCGTACGTCGGCAGCGCCGTCGACGCCGGCCGGCACGCACGAGGAACCACCGGCGCTGGAGGCGCTCGGCGTGTACCGCGGACGAGGTACGTACGCGACGACTACCGAGCTCATGGACGAACTGCTCGTCGTGGGCGCGTCCGACATCGTGAACCTATCGATCGGCGGCCGTGTCCACACGCTGGCCGGCTTCGGCGCGACGCAGCGTCTCGACGTCCGCGGGCTCGACGGTGTCCTCGAGGCCACGGTCGAGATCTGGGGGCACGCGAACTTCGACGACGTACGGCTGCCGTCCCTGCGCCTCGGTGCGCTGCGCGGCCTCGGCTCGGTGTGGAACGTCGTCGCGACGCGCGACATCTCCGCGCTCTGGACGGTCGACGGTCATTGGGCCGGCGCCCCGGCTCCGCTCCGCAACCTGACCGGCTGGAGCAGCACGCGGATCGGTACGCCGATCACGTACACGCGCCGGGTCGACACCGAAGGGCCGACCGCCCTGCACCTGGAAGGTGTGCACGCCCCGGTCGCTGTGACTGTAGACGGTGAGCCACGGACCGTTCACGTCGAGGATCCTTGGCTGCTGCTGCCGGCCGGGACCAAGGAGATCTCGGTGACGCTGCCGCACGACCCGAGCGCGGGCGGTCTCCGCGCCGAACTGCTCACGCTGAGTCCGGTTCTCGGCTGGACCTGTTCCGTCCAGGACGACGAACTACTGGCGGCCTTCGCGCTGCGCCGCGAACAGGGCACCGAGCTCCAGCTGCCGCTGACGCTCCGACCGGGCGAGGAGGTCTGGCTCGACCTGGAGCTTCCATCGTTGGAGAATGGTTTGCTGGTCCGGCCGGACGGTGCCCAGGTCCGGGTCACCGGCTGGGCGTCCGGGGAGTGCCTCGGCCGGGTGTGGCTCGGTGACCGGCCGGCGTTCTCCGGCGGCGATCCGGACGTACTGTGGATCCCGCCGGGGTGGTCCGGGCTGACGCTGCTCGTCCAGGGCGTCGACGGACCGGGTACACCGGAGCTTCGGGCAGTCAGGATCGAGAGCACCTAGGGGAGAACCGTGCCGCGGCAGACATCTCGCGACCTGCGCAACGAAAGCCGGTTCGAGGTGCTGCACGCGCTGTTCACCCTGGGGCCCTCGACCCGGCAGGAGATCGCCAGGCACACCGGGCTCAGTCCGGCCACCGTCGCCACCCTCGTCACGCAGTTCCTGTCCGAGGGTGTGCTGCGGATCGCGACCGTCGAACAGAACACCGTCGGCCGCCCGTACGAGCGACTCACGATCGATCCGGGCCGGGGCCGGATCCTCGGCATCGACGTCGCCGAGACGTACGTCGACGCGACCGTGTACGACGTGACGTTGCAGCCGCTCGGCCAGAGCCAGGTGATGCTCGACGAGCACCAGAACGGCCAGACGTACGTCGTCGACGGCATCGTCCGCGCGATCGACGCGGCGACCGCCGACGGCGGCATCGTCCGGAAGCAGATCACCGGCGTCGGCGTGAGCATGCCCGGGCAGGTCCGGCCGGACGCCGGCGTCTCGGTGTTCGCGCCGAACTGGGACTGGCACGACGTCACGATCGAGGCCCTGCTCGCCGAACAACTCGGCCTGCCGGTGTACGTCGACAACCCGCTGAAGGCCATTGCACTGTCGGAGCTGTGGTTCGGCGTCGGCCGGACCGCGAAGAGCATGGCTGTGGTCAACCTCGGCACCGGCGTCGGCGCCGGCATCGTGATCGACCGGGCGTTGCTGCGCGGCGAGACAAACAACGCGGGCGAGTGGGGCCACACCCTGCTGCAGCTCGACGGCCGGCTGTGCCGGTGCGGCCGGCGCGGCTGCGTCGAGGCGTACCTGGGCGTCTGCGGCCTGCAGACAACGCTCGCCGAGATCGACCCGGATCATGCGGCGCTCCGGGAGGCACAGCAGCCCGGGTTCGTCGCCGCGGTCGCCGAGGGGCTGTCCCACGGCGACAGTGCGCTGTCCGAGCTCGCCCGCCGTACGTCGCACTACCTGGCCGCGGCGCTGGGTGATCTGGTGAACCTGTTGAACATCTCGCAGATCACCCTCACCGGCTGGACGACGGCGGCGTTGAGCGAGTGGCTGATCCCGGCCGTCCGGTCCGAACTCCCGGACCACGTCCTGCCAGGCTCGCTGCCCGACCTCACGGTCGAGGCCTCGCAGGTGCCCGGCAATCCGGTCGCGCTCGGGATGGCCGCCTTCAGCCTCGAACAGTTCCTCGGCACCCTCGGCCTGGCCAGCAAGGCGTCGCTCCCCGCCATTGGCCGCAGGCTGCGCTCGCCGGTCTGATTCCTACAAGCGCGAGCGGACGTGCAGGCCGACCTCGGGGTCGACCAGGACTTCCTGGGTCGCCGTCACGGTCGGCTGATCCGCGGCCACGATCTCCAGCGCGGCTGCGGGGTCGACGCTGCGCTTCACCACCGCAAGCGCGATCGGCCCCAACTCGTGGTGCCGAGCGGCCGAACCGATGAACCCCACCTGCTTCTCCCCCGCCTGCACGGCATCACCGTGCACGGGCAGGCGATCCACCGAACCGTCCAGGTGCAGCAGTACCAGCCGCCGCGGCGGCCGCCCGAGGTTGTGCACCCGCGCGACGGTTTCCTGACCGCGGTAGCAGCCCTTGTTCAGGTGTACGCCGACGCCGAGCCAGCCCAGCTCGTTCGGGATCGCCCGCTCGTCGGTGTCCAGCCCGAACCGCGGCTGCCCCGCCTCGATCCGCAGCGCCTCGTACGCCCAAACCCCCGCCGCCGGCCCCTCGAGGTTCGCCAACTCGCCCCGCGGCAGAAACACCTCGTGCCCACCCAGCGAATCCGCACCACTCCGACTCAGGTACTTCTCATCCGCAGTCCCAGGCCGCCAGATGATCGCGTACTCGTCGCTGACATCCGCAATCTCGACACGCGACATGAACACCATCTTCTGCAGCCATTCGACGAGCGCGGCCGCCGCACCAGGCTCGGTGTGCAACCAGAACGTCTCCCCATCGTCCACGCCGTACATCACGTGCTCCACGTGACCGGTCGGCGACAACAGCAGCGCGGTGGTCGATGTACCCGGCTTGAGCCCCTCGAAGTACTGCGTGGTCAACGCGTGCAACCACGTCAGCCGGTCCGGTCCGGTGATCGTGACCACGTCGCGGTGCGACAGGTCGACGAACGCCGCGCCGGCGACCAGTGCGCGCTGTTCGCGCAGGTCCGAGCCGTAGTGCGCGGCGACACCGGCGTCGAGTCCGTCGGCCTCGACCGCGCCGGGCCGGTCCAGCAGGGGGCTGCGGTTGCGTGACATGTCACCAGAGTACGTCGTTCGGCGTACACCGAAGGACTCCCACCGTGGGATGTGGACAGACCCCTGCTACGACCAGTCTGGAAGGACAACTTCGGAGGGAGCAGAGCGATGAGCAACAGGCGATTCCGGTTCGGCGTGGTGGGCAGCCCGCGGACCGGTGACGAGTGGACCAAGACCGTGCGCCGGGCCGCCGACCTCGGGTACTCGACCGTGCTGATGCCGGACGGGCTGCAGCTGCCGTCGCCGTTCCCGTCGCTGGCGATGGCGGCCGCGGTCGCGGACATCCGGGTCGGTACGTTCGTCGCGGCGGCCCCGCTGCGTACGCCGCGAGCGGCCGCGTGGGAGGCGCACACGCTGACCGTACTGACCGACGGGCGGTTCGAGTTCGGGATCGGTACCGGGCGGCCGGTCGCGGAGCAGCAGACCGCGGAGCTCGGGCTGCCGTGGGGTTCGGCGAAGGAGCGTCGCGACCAGGTCCGGCAGACTCTGGACCTGTTGCGGGAGCTCGACGGTGAGCGCCGTACGCCGGTCATGCTGGCCGCCGGTGGTCCGCGAGCGCTTGCACTCGCGGCGGCGCGGGCGGACATCGTCTCGCTGGCGAAGGACGCGATGACGCCGCGCGCCGAGGTCGTTCAGCTGGTCCGGGACCTGCGCGAGCTGGCCGGCTCGCGGGCCGACGAGATCGAGCTCGCGATGAACCTGTTCGCGGCCGGTACGCGGGAGCTGCCGCCGTGGACGAAGCAGGCGGCCGGCGTCGACCCCGAGGTGCTCGAGGCGAGCGACTCGCTGATGATGCTGCGCGGTACGCCGACGGAGATGGCCGACGAGCTGCAGCGCCGCCGGGACGAGTTCGGCGCGTCGTACATCTCGGTCAACTCGACGTACCTCGAGGACCTGGCCCCAGTCGTCGAGCTGCTGAACGGGAAGTAGCGGACGTCCAGGCCATCACAATGTGAACCTGCGCGGCGATCCCCGCCCAGAGCGTCGCCCGAGCGGCGATTGGGATGGCCTGGAGGTCCGCACACAGCACTGCCCGCCGGGCTGTGGCTCCGGCGGGCAGTGCCTGAGGGGTGGGACAGATGGTCTATGCGTCGGCCGTGCGGGCCGCGACGGGGGCCGGGGCCTCGCCGCCGTGCGTGTCGCCGGCGGCGAAGGCGACCTCGTCGAACGGGTCGTTGCCGGCGAAGACCTGCTTGGCCTGCTCCTTGTCGAACTCGCCGACCCAGTGGCCGACCAGGAGCGTCGCGACCGCGTTGCCGGCGAAGTTCGTCAGCGCCCGCGCCTCGGACATGAACCGGTCGATGCCGACGATCAGGCCGACGCCGTCGACCAGCTCGGGCCGGTGCGACTGCAACCCGCCGGCCAGCGTGGCCAGGCCCGCACCGGTGACACCGGCAGCACCCTTCGACGCGACGATCATGAACAGCAGCAGCGAGATCTGCTGCCCGATCGAGAACGGCTGGTCCATCGCCTCCGCGATGAACAACGACGCCATCGTCAGGTAGATCGCGGTGCCGTCCAGGTTGAACGAGTACCCGGTCGGCACGGTGATACCGACGACGGACTTGTCGACGCCGAGATGTTCCATCTTCCCGATCAACCGCGGCAGCGCCGTCTCCGACGACGAGCTCGACACGATCAGCAGGAACTCGCGACCGAGGTAGCGCAGCAACTGGAAGATCGACAGCCCGGTGACGACCCGCAGGATCGTGCCCAGCACGACGACCACGAACAGCAGGCACGTGATGTAGAACGCGAGCATGATCTTCAGCAGGCTGACCAGGGCGGTCGAGCCGGCCGCACCGACGACCGCCGCGATCGCACCGAACGCACCGATCGGCGCCGTCCACATGATCATCGACAGGATCTTGAACACCAGCCGCTGGATGTGACCGATGCCGACCAGCACCGGCTGGCCCTTGGAGCCCATCGCCTGCAGCGCGAAGCCCACGAGCAGCGCGACCAGTACGGTCTGCAGCACCTGTCCTTCGGTCAGCGACGACAGCAGCGACTTCGGGATGATGCCGAGGATGAAGTCGGTCGTACTGGTGTGCGCGCCGGCCGCCTGGGCCTGGCCCGCCTTGCGCAGCTTGTCGGTCAGGTCGAGCCCGGAACCGGGCTGGACGATGTTGCCGACCACCAGACCGATGGCCAGCGCGACCGTCGACATCACCAGGAAGTAGACGAGCGCGAGACCGCCGACCTTGCCGACGCTGGCGGCCTGCCGGACGGAGCCGATGCCGAGTACCAGCGTGCAGAAGATGATCGGGCTGATCAGCATCTTGATCAGGTTCACGAAGCCGGTGCCGAGCGGTTTCAGCTCGACCGCGAAATCCGGGAACAGGAACCCGACACCGATGCCGAGCAGTACGGCGACGATGACGGCGATGTAGAGGAAATGGGTCCGGTCGTTGCGGACCGGGGTCGGGCGGGGTTCGGTCGGGCTCGACATGGTGGGACTCCTGTATCGGCCTGGCGGAGGGGTTGTGGGTAACTGTGACGTGACGCACAGGAGAAGCGCGCATTTCGTTCATATCGTTCGCTAGGCACAGTTGGGGGCAAACTGATCCGCATGAAACGTCGGCCGTGGGAGTTGCGCCGCCAGGTCCTCTGGTTGCAGACCGTCACGGTCACAGTACTCATCGCGATGGTCTGGCTGGTGATGATCAGTCGCTCCCGCGCCCAGGCGTTGCGGGACCAGAGCGCCAGCGGCATCCCCGCGCCCGGCTGGTGGGAGCTGGCCCGGCTCGACCTTCGCTCGATGCTGGGGATCGCCAGCCTGATGCTGGGCGTCGCGATCGCCGGCAACGCGCTCGTCACCTGGCGGGTCCGGCGCGCCACCCGCGGGATGGGTACGCAGTCGCTGGCGCGGATGCTCGACTTCTACGAAGGCGTCCTGCATGCCGCCCGCGAAGGCCTGATCCTGCTCGACCTCGACGGCCGCGTACAGCTCGCGAACGACGAGGCGCTCACGCTGCTCGGGCT
Organism: Kribbella sp. NPDC004536; assembly: GCF_042873835.1. Taxonomy (NCBI): domain Bacteria; kingdom Bacillati; phylum Actinomycetota; class Actinomycetes; order Propionibacteriales; family Kribbellaceae; genus Kribbella; species Kribbella sp. NPDC004536. Next base: position 43,994 of record NZ_JBIALY010000006.1, read on the forward strand.
TCGCGTCGTCACACCTGGTACGCCGTTGGAGGAGCTGCACCTCGGCGCACCGCTGGCCGAACTGCTCGCGACCGGGCGGACGGCGTACGACGAACTGCACCTCGGCGCGCAGGGCGTCGTCGTCGTGAACCAGCAGCCGTCCGGGCGCGGGCGGATCGTCACCCTGCGGGACCACACCCAGTTGCAGCGGCTGCTCGGCGAACTGGACGCCGTACGGAGTCTGGCGGAATCGCTGCAGGCACAGAATCATGAGGCCTCGAACCGGCTGCACACCGTGGTCAGCCTGATCGAGATCGGCAAGCCGGAACGGGCCCGGGAGTTCGCGGTGTCGGAACTGCAGTTCGCGCAGGCGATGACGGACCGCGTCGTCGGCACCGTCGGCGACCCGGTGCTCGCATCGTTGCTGTTGGCAAAGTTGTCGCAAGCCCAGGAGCGTGGCGTCGTGCTGACCCTCGACCTGGGGCACGAGACGCTGAACACCCGGCTGCCCGCGCAGGACGTGGTGACCGTGGTCGGAAACCTGCTGGACAACGCGATCGAGGCCGCGCGCGGCGGACCGGCGCCGCGCAAGGTGGAGCTCCGCGCGGCCACGACCGCCGACGCGGTGGACCTGGTGGTGACGAACACCGGCGCCGAACTCGGGTCGGTCGAACTGGCGCACATGTTCGAGCGCGGCTGGACGACGAAGGCCGAGCCGGGACACGGACTCGGGCTCGTACTGGTGCGCAGTACGGTCGAACGATGGCAGGGTTCGCTCATGGTCGATCCCGATTCCGAACTGGACGAGGTCCCCGCGCTCTCGGTGCGCGTACGGCTGCCGCGGGCGGTGGGCGCGAGTGCCTGACCTGCGCGTACTGGTCGTCGAGGACGACCCGGTCGCCGCGGAGGCCCACCGTACGTACGTCGACCGGCTGCCCGGCTTCACCTGCGTCGGCGTCGCGGGTACGGCAGGACGCGCGCTGCAGGTACTCGCCCGCGGCGACCTCGACCTGGTGCTGCTCGACATGCACCTGCCCGACGGGCACGGGCTCGACGTCGTCCGGCGGATGCGTGCTCTCGGCAACCAAACGGACGTGGTCGCGGTGACGTCCGCGCGCGAGGTCGCGGCGGTACAAGCGGCGGCGCGGATCGGCGTGGTGCAGTACGTGCTGAAACCGTTCGCGTTCGAGACGTTGCGGGACCGGCTGACGGCCTACGCACGGCAACGGCGGGCCGCCTCGCTCGGGGAGGTCGTCGCGGACCAGGACGAGGTCGACCGGTTGTTGCATCCGGCAACCGTCTCATCGGTGCCGAAGGGGCTCGCGGGCGGCGTACTGGATCGCGTCGTCCAGTTGCTCGCGAACCGGGAGGGCTGGACCGCGGAAGAGGTCGCGACCTCGCTCGGCACGTCCCGGATCACCGCCCGGCGCTACCTCGAACACCTCGCCGACCAAGGACAGGCCTTGCGCACCCAGCGCTACGACGGCCGCAGCGGCCGCCCGAAGGTCGAGTACTCCTGGGTAGCCGAGAGCTAGAAGACAACTCGCCCACCAGCGGGAGTGTGAACACCATCCGGTGCCGTTGCACAGGTTATTGCCTGTGCGGAGGCCCCACTTCCTGTTCACAAGGTCGACGCTGGGTCGGCCCGAGAGGGGTTAGGAGCGGACCAGCGTTGCCCAGAGGTGGGGCTGGAGCGACTGGCCCTGGGCGGCCATGTCGTACGCCCAGAGGAGCTCGCCGTTGACCAGGCCGTACAGCCGGTGGCCGGCGGTGACCTCCTTCGCGGAGGTGGTCCGCGCGACGACATCGGTCTGGAGCTCGATCTTCGCGCCGTCGATGTCGCCGTACCAGATCTCGGCGATCCCGGTCGGGTGCGCCAGGATCACCTCGAGCTTGTTGTCCGGCTGCGGCCGCCAGAAGCCGGTCTCGACCGCGAGCGGGCGCTCCTTGGTGCCGTCCTCGCCGACCACGAACGTCTGGCTGACGTAGTGCAGGTACGGCTTGCCGTTGTGGGTGAAGTCGATCTGCTGCCCGAACTCGAACTTCTCGATCGTCGGGTAGTCACCGTGCCCGCGGCCCTCCCAGCGCCCCAGCAACCACGCGAGCGGCACCAGGTCCGGGTGCAGGTCCTGCGGGATCTCGAACGCCATCGGATCACTCAGCCCGCGTTGCGGCCGCGGTACAGCCGGTAGACGACGAACGCCGAGAACCAGCCCATGAACACACAGACCAGAACCAGCAACGTGGTGAAGACGACATGCAACACGCTCGCCAGTCTAGAGGATCCCCACCGCCCCTTCCGGCATCCACCGCGTGACATCCCGCACTGCACGACCGGCTACCTTGACCGCATGTCCCGCACGCTGGTGATCAAACTGACCGCAGGCGCCGACGAACCCGAGCGCGCCAACCAGGCCTTCACCGTCGCGGCGTCCGCGATCGCCGCCGGCGCACCGGTCTCCCTCTGGTTGACCGGCGACGCGGTGTGGTTCGCCGTACCGGGCCGGGCCGAGTCCTTCGAACTGCCCCACGCGGCACCGCTCGCCGACCTACTCACCGCGGTCCTCGAAGGCGGCCAGCTGACGGTCTGCACCCAATGCGCCAAACGCCGCAACCTCACCGAGCCCGACCTCCGCCCCGGCACCCGCATAGCCGGCGCCCCCACCTTCACCGAAGAAATCCTCACCCCCACCGCCCAGGCAATCGTCTACTGACCCCACAGCCCAGCACCCCGCCGGCCCAATCCCCCAACCCCCACCCCGGCACCACCAGAGCAGCCACCACCCGGACCAGCAGCCGCCGCCGGGACCGGCGATCGGTGCCGGGGGCGGGCGGGCTGCTGTTGGTTACCTGCCTCGCTCGGCGCCGTCGTTGCCGCGTTCGGGGCCGCGGGAGCCTTGGTTGCGGCTGCGGTCCGCGAAGTCACGTTCGCCGGCCGACGCTCCGCTGTTCGCGAGCTCGCCTCCGTCGTACCCGGGTGCTTCCGAGGCCGACGGTCGGCCCGCGTTCACCTGGTGCTGTTGCTGACCGATCTCGGCGTCGGACATCTCGGTCTGCGCCCGGCCTGGAGGGTTCTTGGCTCGATTTTCGGCGTTACCCGCGCGCAGTTCGTCGAGCACCGGCTTCTCCTGCGCGTCCCGAGCCGCGACCTGCTCGGCCCGCTGCGCATCCTGCCCGCCCGGCCCGCCCTGCTCGCCTTGCTCCATGCTCTGCTGCTCGGCCCGGTTGGCCTCTGCTGCGTCGCCGGCCGTTGGGAACGCGGGCTGGTCGGCCGTCTGTTCCGGCTGCTGCCCCTGGATCCGCTGACCCGGCTGATCCGTGTCTGCAACCAACCTGTCGCCGTCCCGAACGCCGGCGTGGACGCCGTCCTGATTGACCACGAACGTCCGGTTGTCGCCGGAGATGTCGCCGATATTGATCGCTTCGCGGTCCGAGCCCGCGGCGTCTCGGCCGGCGCTCTGCATGTCCATGCCGGGGCTGTCTTGGTCAGCGCCCGACTGATAGCTGACGCTGACGCTCTGCCCCTCCGGTACCCGGTACACCGTGTTCGGGTCGGAGTTGCTGGCGTCGATGTGGTTGCCGTCGCGCTCGGTGTCCCAGTCGACGACGTTCTGCTGGCCGTTGTCGAGCCCGCCCTGCCCGACCGCGATGACGTTCCCGCCCTGCTGCGGCGACTGACCGTCCTGCTGCTGCCCGGCCTCCGCCGCGACCCCCCGCTCAGCCGACTCCGCCTCCAGTTGGCTGTCCGCCGCCTGCGAAGGCTCCACCCCCGCGTTCTCCACCTCGGCTTGCTGGTCCGGGTTGATCGCCGGGTCGGCGGCCTGACCCCGCTCGGCGTCGTTCGTCGTGGCGGCGTCAACACCCTGCTCGTTGGCAACCTCGGCCTGCTGCTCGTTCGCGGCCTCAGACTGCTGCTGGTTGGCCGCCTCGGACTGCTGCTCGTTCGCCGCCTCGGCCTGCTGCTCGTTGGCGGCCGCGGTTTGTTGCTGGTTGTCGGCGTCGCCTGCCTCGTTCTGCCTGTCCAGCTCTTCGTCGGCGGCTTCGGCGACGACCGCCGCACCGGCTGCGGCGCCGACTGCGGTGCCTGTGTCGACGCCGGGCTCACCGTTCTCCTGGGCCTGACGTTCCTTGTCCTGCTGCTCCTTGCGCTGCGCGTCCGCCTCGGCCTGTTGCTGCTGCCGGTGCTCGGCGGCGTCGTCCTTGCCGTTCCCGTCCCGGTCGTGGTCGTTCTCGAGGTCCTCCGCGGTCCGCTCGGATTCTTCGACGTTGTCGTCGATGCCGTCCCGGTCGAGGTCCGTCCGGTTCTGGACCCGGTCGTCGATCCCGTCCCGATCCCGGTCGTTGTTCAGGTTCTGGTCGTTCTGGCGCTGGCGGTCGTCGGCCTGCTGCTGGAGGCTCTGGATCCGCGCGTCCCTGGCGTTGACGTCAGCCTGCAGCGCGTCGCGCTGCTCGGCCAGCCGGGCGGCCAGCTCGGCGTCCTGGGTGCGTTCCGGCCCGGTCTGCTGCTGACGCTGGGCGAAGACGTTCGGGTCCCACTGGCCCTGCCTGGCATAGTGCTCCATCATCATCCGCATGCGCTGCTGACGGTTGAGCCGCTGCCGGAACCGGTGCACCAGCCCGCGCGCGAGGCTCAGCACCCGCTGGAGCGCCGTCGAAGTGCTCTGGACGACCTCGTCGACATGGTGGTCGCCGGTTTGCATCGACATCAGGCCACCTCGCTGGCATAGACGGAATACCCGAAGCCGGCGGTGTTGTCGTCGGCGCCGGGCTGGGATGCGTACAGATGGAACTCGGCGCCCGGCCGGAGCCAGACCGCCAGGTGCCGGCGGCGGCCGCGCCACTCGGGCGGGATCCGCACGTCGTCACCGGGACCGACGTACACCGGCGGTCCCCAGAACCGGCGGGCGAGCTCGAGCTGCTCGGGCCAGTGGTCGTCGAGACCTTCCTCGGCCTGCGGACGCTCGGACGGGCCGATCTCGTACGCCGACCAGCCCGATCGCGGGCTCTCCGGGAGCACGGCGTCCGGCAGCACCAGCATCACGGTCTCCCGCGGCGTGACCAGACCCCAGGTGTACCGGTCCGGGTCGATGTTGCCAGGCGCCCACGGGCGCCAGCCGGTGGCAGCGGTGACGCGGTCGACCAGGGCGCGGATCGCGTCCGTGCCGGTCGCCGGCGGACCCCAGAGCCGTCGCCAGTCGGCGACCTCGGCCAGGTCCGCCATCGCGCGCTCGTCGTCGTCGGACGGCCGCTCCTGCGTCTTCACGCCGCCACTCTCCCTTCGTCAAGTTTGCTCAGAGTATGCCCCGATCGGTACCACCCGCCCCGGTACAGACGCAGACCTGTGGATAACTGGTTCCGCAGCCACCGTTCGCGAGCAGTAATCGCCGCACGCCGTTCACACGCCCGCAGCTGAGTTGTAGTGGAAGCATGAAGCTTCCGGCACCACCTACGTTCCGGTCGCCGTTGCACCATCCGCGGGTCGCGACGGTGCTCGGACGGTGGCTCGGCACCACCGTGGTCGTCTGTTTCCTGACCGGTCTCTACAGCCACTTCCTGCAGGACACCCCGAGCTGGCTGCCCGTCCCGAGCCGTCCGGCGAACCTGTACCGCGTCACCCAGGGCCTGCACGTGATCAGCGGGACCGTCGCCGTACCGCTGCTGCTCGCCAAGCTCTGGACCGTCTACCCGAAGCTCTTCGCGAAGCCGAACCTGAAGGCCGTCGGCCAGTTGATCGAGCGACTGTCGATCCTCGTGCTGGTCTCGTCGATGGCGCTCGAACTCTTCATCGGCTTCGTCAACACCCTGCAGTGGTACCCGTGGCCGTTCCCGTTCCGGCAGACGCACCACGCGCTCGCGTGGATCATCGTCGGCGCGCTGCTGGTCCACCTCGCCGTCAAGCTCCCGCTGATCCGGGCCAACTGGCGTCGTGCGCGCGAACCCGTACCGGAATCGCTCCCGCCCGAGGTCACCGGCCTGACCCGGCGCGGCCTGTTCCGTACCGTCGCCGGCGCGGCCGCGCTCGTCGGCGTCACGACGGCCGGGCAATCGGTGACACCGCTCGGATCCGTTGCCGTACTGGCGCCGCGGAAACCGGGGATCGGCCCGCAGGGACTGCCGGTGAACCGTACGGCCGAAGCGGCCGGCGTCACCGGGATCGACGCGGACTGGCGCTTCACGATCATGGGCCCCCGGCAACTGTCCTACACGCTCGACGAACTGCGGGCGCTGCCGCAGAGCCGGTCGGCGTTGCCGATCGCCTGTGTCGAGGGGTGGAGTCAGGGGGCTCGGTGGGAGGGCGTACGGATGCGGGATCTGCTCTCGCTGTGTGGAGCGCCGGCCGGGTCGCGGGTGCGGGTGGTGTCGATGGAGAAAGGCGGGTTCTATGCGACCAGTGAGTTGCCGGAGGAGTTCGCTTCGGATCCGCTGACGCTGCTCGCGCTTCGGCTGAACGGGTCCGAGCTCGCGCTCGACCACGGGTTTCCGGCGCGGATCATCGCGCCCAACCGCCCGGGGGTTCTGCAGACCAAGTGGGTTCACCGGCTGGAGGTCATCGCGTGAGGATTCGAATCTCTCTGGTGGTCGTCGGTGTGCTGATGGCCTCGTGGGGTGGTTGGGAGTTGTTGCGGTCAGTCGATCTACACGGGTTGGTGCGGCTGCCGTTGTGGCTGGGTGGGGCGGTGGTGGTGGACGACTTCGTGCTGGCGCCGCTGACCATCGGGGTCGGGTGGGTGGTGGCACGGTGGTCACACCGGCCGGGTGCGCATCGGACGGTCGGTGTGGTGCGCGCGACACTGGTCGCAGCCGGAGTGACCAGCCTGATTGCGTTGCCGTTGCTGTGGCGGCAGGGCACCGGCGTCAATCCGACGGTGCTGCCGCGCGACTACCTGCGGGACTGGTTATTGCTGGAGGCAACGATCGTGCTGGTCGGTGCCGTCGGCTACTTCACGTTCAGCAGGGTACGGGCCTCGTCCGGGGACATCGGCGGGCGCTGAGCCAGCGTCGCAAGCGCGGCGGCCCGCTCGACGAGCTCGGCGTTGTGCGTGACCGGTACGCCCTTCGCCAACGTCAGCGTGTCCTCCATGCCGACCCGGAGGTTGCCGCCCTTCGACAAGGCAGCCAGTGCGACCGTCAGCGACGTACGGCCGATGCCCGTGGCGGACCAGGACGTCACCGCGTCGGGCAGAGCGTTGACCGCTGCAACAAGCGCGTCCGCCGTACCGGGCATGCCGCCGGGTACGCCCATCACGAGGTCGCAGTGCACGCGTCCGCCGTACGGCAGGCCGTACTTGTCGAGCAGCCGGTGCAGCGCAGCGACATGACCGAGGTCGAACAGCTCGAACTCCGGAACGACCTCGCGCTCCTGCGTCAGCTGGAAGAGCTGCGTCACGAACGGCCACGGGTTCATGAACACGTCGTCGCCGAAGTTGACCGTACCCATGGTCAACGAGCAGGAGTCGGGCGCGGCGTCGAGCACCCGGAGCCGGTTCTCGTACGGATCGGTGACAGCACCGCCGGTCGAGAGTTGCACGATGAGCGCGGTGCTGGAGCGGACGGCGGCGACCGTCTCGGTCAGCCGGCCGAGATCCAGGGTCGGCCTGTGCTCGCCGTCACGGATGTGGATGTGGATCATCGCCGCGCCGGCGGCCTCGCAGCGCTTGGCGGTCTCGACCAGCTCGTCGAGCGTGGTCGGCAACGCCGGGCAGTCCGCCTTCGCGGTCTCGGCACCGGTGGGAGCAACAGTGATCAGAGTCGACGCCATGGACGAATCCTGCCAGATCGGGTTCTGAAACGGATATTTGCCTGCCTACGGGTCCGATGACCGGACGATCTCCTGCACGAGAAGATGTCCCCATGAGAGCCGTAGTACAGCGAGTCAGTCAGGCGTCGGTCACCGTGGACGGTGAGGTGGTCGGGGCGATCGACGGACCCGGGCTGGTGATCCTGCTCGGCGTCACCCATGACGACACCGTCGAGAAGGCGGCCGCGCTGGCCGCGAAGATCTGGACCCTGCGCATCCTCGAGGGCGAACGCTCGGCCGCGGACGAGCAGGCGCCGATCCTCGCGATCAGCCAGTTCACGCTGTATGCAGACACCCGGAAGGGACGGCGCCCGTCCTGGAGCGCCGCGGCGCCGGGTCCCGTCTCGGAGCCGCTGTACGACGCCTTCTGCACAGCGCTGCAGGACCTCGGCGCCAAGGTGGAACGTGGGATCTTCGGTGCTGACATGGCCGTTGCCCTCGTCAACGACGGCCCGGTGACTCTGATCCTCGACGCATAACGGCACCGGCCCCCGGATCCGTCAGGGATCCGGGGGCCGGTGCTCTGGGTCGGTGAGGTTCGACTCAGACGTGTTTCAGATGGTGTCGGCTGTGATCAGCTGACGACGCCGGCGGCCGAGTGGCCGACGACAACCTTGGTGTTCAGGCTGTAGACGTCGATGACCAGCGCGTTCACCGAGATGTAGCGCTTCTGCCGCATGACCTGGTTGAAGGTCAGGCGAGCGATGCCCGGGATGTCCAGGGTCTTGTTCTCGCCGGTCGGGACGGCGTAGGTCTTGCCGCCGACACTGATCGAAGCGATGGTCGAGGAGGAGCTCACGCCCGCCTTGTTGTCCTTCGTCTTCCACGCCGACGCGGAGGACTCGATCGCGCCGATGGACAGGCTGCCCACCTTCACGCCCGCGACGTGCGAGGTGAAGTTGATGTAGGACTTGTCCGTGCCGATGGCGCCGTTCTTGGTGGTGTACACGCCACCGACGTAGGCGACCTTCGGGATGTTCAGCTCGCCGACCGCGACCCGGACCGTCTTGCCCTGCGTGCCCTGGCAGGTGGTCTGGAGCGAGGTGGCGTCGGAGACGACCAGCTTGTCGGCCGTGGCCTTGGTGCCGTAGGCGTCACCGATGACCAGCGCGGTGGCCGGCTTCGAGATCTCCGCGCGGGTCTTCAGCACCGCGACGTCGACGCCCTGCGGGATGTACTGGTTCTTCACCGTCGCGTGCAGCACGACCGCCTGCGCGTACGAGTAGATGCCGGAAGCGGTCTTCACGCCGCCGACACGGTTCAGCACGATGTAACCGAGACCCGGGACGGCGATCTTGGTGTTGGGCTTCGGGTTCAGCAGCGACGGCACCGCGATCGCGCCGATCCGCACGCCCGCGAAGGTGGTGCTGCCGGTGTAGGACAGCGTGCCCTTCGAGTACTTCGACGTGGTGGTGGTCTTCACGCCGGTCAGCGTCAGCAGGTTCCCGACCTTGACGTCGGCCGCCGTCGCGGTGCTGGTGACACCGGTGCCGCTCGCGTTGTTGAACGCGTGCGTGTCGGTCTTCACCGAGCGTGCGATGGCCTGCTGGTTCACGTTCGCCGTGGCCAGGTCGTTCTTGTCGTGCTTGGTGGCGTCCGTGGTGCAACCGAACTTGCTGATCACCTGCGGGCCACTGTTCGCCAGCCCGGATTCGACGTCGGTGCCGTACGAGTAACCGCTGTAGCCGAAGACCGGCGAGGCGGACGCGGAACCAGACGTCAGCGCAATCGTAGAAGCCACGCCGACAACCGCCGCAGCGCCGACGGCAGCGAGCTTCTTGTATCCGATGCGGGGTCGCATTGACCCCTCCTCCCTGAGTGATGACGTGACCCGAACTGCGGGTCAGGACACAGACACAACTCGGCCGACTGCGTTAGGTGACGAGCCGACCGCGCTCCGAGATCAAACCGTTACATTGCAGCTTGCCCCGGCGAGATTCAGCCGTTGCCCCGTAACTCCGGTGCGATGTCCGGAAATCCTGTCCCGCAAGGCGTTTCCGGACATGCCAAAGGGCCCGGACGCGCAAGGTCCGGGCCCCTCGGTGCTTACTTCAGGGTGGGCCGCCTGCTGCTGTCGGCGGCACCTTGTGTAACGAACGACTCGTCAGACGGTGACGGCCACTTCCGCAACCTCGCCGTACTGCGCCACGACCTGGCGGTCGACCGGCTGCGCCTTCGGGGCCAGCGTGCGCAGCGTCCAGCTGCCCGGCGCCGCGAAGAACCGGAAGTGCCCGGTCGCCGAGGTCGGGACCTCGGCGGTGAACTCGCCGGTGCTGTCCAGCAGCCGTACGTAGGCGCCGCCGACCGGCTCCTCGCCGCGCAGCACCTGGCCCTGGATGACCGCTTCCTTGTCGACGTCGACGCCCTTGAGGTCGAGGCCGCCCTGCTTAGCTCCGCACATGTGTCACGCCTTTCCGGGCTCGTCGCCGAGGGCAACGGGTACGCCGACCAGCGAACCCCACTCGGTCCAGGAACCGTCGTAGTTCTTCACGTTCTCCTGGCCGAGGATCTCGTGCAGCACGAACCAGGTGTGCGCCGAGCGCTCGCCGATCCGGCAGTACGCGATCGTGTCCTTGCCGAAGTCCACCCCGGCGTCGGCGTAGAGCTGCTTGAGCTCGTCGTCGGCGCGGAAGGTGCCGTCGTCGTTGGCCGCCTTGCTCCACGGGATGTTCGCCGCGGTCGGGATGTGGCCCGCGCGCTGCGCCTGCTCCTGCGGGAGGTGCGCCGGGGCGAGCAGCCGGCCGGCGTACTCGTCCGGGCTCCGTACGTCCACCAGGTTCTTCACGCCGATGGCCTCGTTGACCTCGTCGCGGAACGCACGGATGTCGAGGTTCGGGGCCTTCGCGGCGTACTCGGTGGCGTCGCGCTTGACGACCTCGTCGGTCAGCTCGCGGCTGTCGAGCTCCCAACGCTTGCGGCCGCCGTCGAGCAGCCGGACGTCACCGTGGCCGTAGAGCTTGAAGTACCAGTACGCGTACGCCGCGAACCAGTTGTTGTTGCCGCCGTACAGCACGACGGTGTCCTCGTTCTTCACGCCCCGCTCCGACAGCAGCGCGCTGAACTGCTCCTGGTTGACGAAGTCGCGGCGGACCGCGTCCTGCAGGTCGTCCTTCCAGTCCAGCTTGATCGCACCGGCGATGTGGCCGGCGTCGTACGCCGAGACGTCTTCGTCGACCTCGATCAGGACAACGCCGTCGTCGTTCTTGTGCTCCTCGACCCAGTCGGCCGAGACGAGCGCGGATTCCCTGCTCATGTGGTGCTGCCTCTCAGTTGGTAGCGGTGGATGGCGTACGAATGCGGTGGATCAGTAGATAGGCCTCGCAGCCGAGGCAGAGCCCGACGGCCGCGTTCACGAACGCGGCGACCAGGGCGAATCCGGTCGCGACAACTCCCAGCACGGTCGCACCGGTCAGGTAACCGGCCAGACCTGCGACCGCGAAGACCAGACCGACCAGCTGGGCGAACCGCGGCGGGGCCGCGTCCTCCAGTTCCTTCGGCTTGCCCAGCCGGGGCCGCACCAGCCGCTTGAACAGCCAGCCGTACGGCGAGGCCTGGACGCCGAACGCGACCGAGATCGCGAACACCACGGCCTGCACCGCGAGCGGCCAGGCGCTGTTCAGCACGAGCGTCAGCGCCAGGACCACCGTGGTGATGGCGGCCGCGAACCGCAGACCACGTGGATCGACCTGCTTCGCCACCTGTTGTTCGGACATGACGACTCCCGGTGAAGGAGGTTGTCGAGCCGGAACCCGCCCGAGTGTGCGGGAGACGACGTACGCGGAACCGTGCTCAGCGACCGGTTCCGCAGCGCTCGGGACGCCGCCTGGTCAGCGGCGTCGACACAGCGACGAGCGCACCCGGCAGTTGTCCACTGCCCTGCGCTTGGTCAGCCATGTCGTGTAAACCACGCAACGAGACTACGGAATCCGGGCGGGCCCATCCGCCCTGGTCCCATGATTTGAGACAACTGATCACATGGTGGTCAGACGCGGACGACGTAGGTGTCCGCGACCTTGTCGTGCAGCGCCTGGTGCTTGCTGTCCCACAGCGGCCAGAGGTAGTCGAACAGCGCGGCGAAACTGGCGAACGTCCCGACCACCGGGATCACTCCGAGCACACTCAGCCCGACCTGGAACCCGTACCGCTTGGCGACGGCGCTCCCGGGCGGCGGTCCACCCGCGTACTGACCGGGCACCGGGATGTGCCGGACCGCGATTCCGAGCGCCATCTTGCCCGGCGTCGCGCCCTTCTTCGTGAGGAACAGGTACTCGTAGACGAACGCGACGAGCATCCCGAGCAACGCGCCGGGGATCAGCCATTTGTAGAACTCCGGCGGCAGACCCACCATCGGCGTCGTCCTCGTACCGGCCTCCGCGTCGCGCACAGCGTTGTGCAGGTAGTCCATCAGGACCTGGGAGTACTGGTAGTAGAAGTAGCCGGTCAGGGGCAGGCTGACAATCCCCACGATGATGTTGTCGATGATCTTCGCGGCCACCCGCCGCCACCAGCCGGACAGCGGCTGCCCGTCCGGAGCAGCCTTCGCCCCGTGACCCGCATACCCGTAGCCCTGTGGGTGGCCCTGGTTCGGGTATTGCGGGTACTGGCCGTACTGCTGTTGGCCCGGGTGCTGCTGCTGGCCGTACTGACCGTACTGGGCGTGCTGCGGCTGCTGGTACTGCGGGAGCCGCTGGCCGTACCGCGGTTCGCTCTGTGGCTGTGGCTGCACCGGCGGCTGGCCGCCGAACACCTGGCCGTGCTGGACAGGCTGACCGTACCGAGGCATGTCAGCCGGGCGTGTTCCCTGCTGCGGGCGACGATGATCCGTCCAGGCGTTGCCGTCCCAGTAACGCTGCTGGGAGGGGTCCTCGGGGTCGTCGTACCAACCTGCTGCTTGAGAGCTCACCGGGAGAGTCTCGCCTACGCCGAGGGGCGTGCGCCATCCGGTGGCACGTACCGGACGGAGTCAGCTCGGCTGACGCTCGATCGCGACGGCCAGCGCGGCGATCACGTCCGGCTTCCGGGGTGCTCCACTGGCCCGCTTCACGACCGCACCGGTGCCGTCCAGGATCAGCGTCGTCGGCGTCCGCAGGATGTCCAGCCGCCGTACCAGCTCGAGATGGGACTCGGCGTCGAGCTCGACGTGCCGTACGCCGTCGACCATGCCCTCGACCTCGGCCAGTGTCCGCCGGGTGGCCCGGCAGGGCGCGCAGAACGCCGACGAGAACTGCAGCAACGTCGCCCGTTCACCGAGCTCGCCACCGACCTCCGCGGCCGTCACCCGCTCCACGTCGTCCTCGCTCTTCCCGCGAAAGCGTCCGTCGACCCAGGCCTTGAGCACACTGAGCACCACACCGGCGACCACTGCGCCGGCCAGTACCCACAGTCCAAGACTCACAGTTACCCACGGTACGACGCTCCGTTCAGGATTCAACCGCCCGTTTCACGTACTGAGAACGACCTGCGGGTCGACCGCGAGCCGATGACGCGACCGGCCCGCCGGCCACGGGAGGGTGTCGTCGCTGTCGCCCGGGTAGCGCGGGACCACGTGCAGATGCAGGTGGTCCACGCTGCGCCCGGAGCCGGGCCCGCTGGCGTTCAGTAGACAGACCCCGGCCGCTCCCAGCTTCGCCACCATCTTCTGCGCGATCCGCTGCGCAAGGTCCATCACCTGGGCCAGGTCGAGCGGCGCTACGTCCAGGACACCGGCCGTGGTGTGACGCCGCGGCACGACGAGCGTGTGCCCTGGCGCGATCTCCTCACCCGGCAGCGGGAGGAAGGCCACGGCGGCGCTCTCCTTGGCGATCCAGCGGGCCGAGTCGGCGGAGATGAGGCCGCAGAAGACGCAGGCATCCATCTGGCGATTGTGCTCCGGTCTAATGGACCTGTGGAGAGTGGAGTGACCGTGCGATCCGGGGTGGTGGTTCCGGAGGCCGAGCTGATGTGGCGGTTCTCCCGGTCCGGCGGGCCGGGCGGGCAGTCCGTGAACACCACGGACAGCCGCGTGGAGCTGAGTTTCGACGTGGCCGGTACGACGGCGTTGAGCGACGTACTGAAGACGCGCGCGCTGGAGCGGCTGCAGTCGCGGCTGGTGGACGGAGTAGTGACGATCGCGGCCTCGGAGTACAAGTCGCAGTGGCGGAACCGGGAGGCCGCACGGGAGCGGCTGGCGGTACTGCTGCGGGAGGCGATCGCACCACCGCCCAGGAAGCGGCGGCCGACCAAACCGAGCAAGGCGTCGGTACGGCGCCGGCTCGACGACAAGAAGCGCCGCGGCGAGACCAAGCGGCTCCGGGGCCGCCCGGACAGCTGAACCGCCCCTCTTGCTGGTTAGGCTTTCCGCTGTGCAGGAAACGGGGAGCGGGGAGGAACCGGAGGAACTTCCGGAACTCAAGGACCTGAAGGTGCGGGGGCGGTCGCTCCGCACCTGGACGCTCAGCGCGGGCGTCGTGCTGCTGGCGATCTCCGCGGCGTTCGGCGGGCTGAAGAAGGCCGGCGACGAGACTCCGCACGTGGACCCCGGTACGGCGATCGACGCCGGCCAGTTCGAGGTGACCGTCGAGCGCGCGGTGATCGTGGCGGACCTGAAGCCGCTGTTCACCCCCGACCCAGGCGGCGTACTGATCGCGGTCGTGACCAAGCTGAAGGTGACCGACGACACCGGTACGACGCCGTCGCTGGACCTGATCCGGCTGATCGGCGTGCCCGGGGTGAAGGACACCGCCGGCCCGATCGGCTCGACCAACCTCCGGGACGCGACCATGAACCCGGTGCTCACCCCGGACGCCACCGAGGACGTCGCGTTCGTCTGGCAACTGCCGAAGGGCACCAAGCTGCCGGCCGAGATCAACCTGACCGTGCAGGGCTACGAGCACGAGGACGAGTCGATCCTGGACCACCACGAGAAATGGCTGCCGGACAAGATCGTCGCCGACAGCACGGTCCCGGTGAAGGACAAGCGAAAGTGACGGCCCGCAAGCTGGCGAACATCGGTCTCACGGTCGCCGTGCTGGTCGCGATCGTCGCGCTGTACCGGTGGACGCCGACGCAGAAGGACATCCAGGACCCGACTCCGGTGAAGGGCATCGTCGGGCGGGTGGTGACGACGCCGCGGTTCGACCTGACCGTGGACGACGTCCGGGTCGGCAAGAAGCTCCGGATCCCGAACTCGTCGCCGGACCGCGACAGCCTGACCGACTTCGTGGTCGTCGACGCGACCGTCGTGGCGACGCGGGAGCCGATGCACATCTTCGGCGTGAAGATCCGGGCCGCGGACGGCGTCACGTACCTGGGTTCGAACCGCAGCGGCCTCGACGAGGTCGACCTGACCGGCGCCGAGTTCTCACCGGACATCCCGGTGCGCGGCTCGTTCGTGGTCGAGATGCCGGCCGAAAAGGTGCCTGGGGCAACGTTCCTGGTGATGGAGAAGTCGATCCTGAACGACCTCGAACCGCAGGTCACGGTCCCGCTCGGCAACGAAACCCCCAAGGTCGAGGACGTCGTCAAGCTGACGAATGCGAGCGACACGTGAGCGGGGCACGCCGGGCCCGCCGCGGCTGGTTCCGGAAGAACACGGCAGCGCTCGCGGCGCTCGTCGTCGCGATCCCGTTCACCGGCTGGTGGACCACGCACAGCGACTACAAGTCCTGGTACGACGCGGAGCCCCGCAAGCCCGTAGAGGTGTCGGCAGGCGGTACGTCGTACAACGGCGCCACCTGGTACGGCGCAAGCCTCGAGCAGGACCCACAGCCCGTCGACGGCGGGCACAGCTTCGAGGACAAGCTGCCGCCCAACACCACGCGGATCCGTGTGTACTTCCGGCTGCAGGTGGACAAGCTCTCCGCGCTCGACGGGCTCGGCGGCTGCACGCTGCACCTCCGCGCGCCGGACGGGCGTACGTGGGACGAGACCGTGGTCGCTGACGACTACCAGGACCGTCCGACCGGTTGTACCGGCGGTACGGACGACAAGCCGCAGAGCTGGCGTGGTCCGGCCGCGCAGTACTACCTCAAACCCACAGCAGGGAAGCCGTTCGAGACGGTCGCGGTCTTCGTCGTACCGTCGTCGGTGGCCGGTAGCGTCCGGCCGATGATCACCTGGGCTACGAAACTTCCTCAGTACTTGGCATTCCCGAAGTAGCCGCGCTCAGGTCGGTGACCCCGTGGTCGCCGGCGGGCTGCTCGTGGACCGCACGGGTGCGCTGGCTGAGGTAGCCGGCCAGGCCGCCGATCATCCGGTCGTACGCCGCGGCGAGCAGGCTGACCTGCAGCATGATCTTCAAGCCGTCGGTGAGCAGGCTGAGCGGCTCGTCGATGACCTCCCAGAACTGCAGCGTGTGCGGGCCGAGCACCCAGAGCTTCAGCGCGATCCACACGCCGCTCGCGGCGAACGTGACGACCGCCCAGGCCAGGAAGTACCCGAGCATCGGCCGCAGGCCCGAGCGGACGACCAGCCGGAACGCCTCCACCACCGGGGTCCAGCGGTCCTTCCAGTCCGCGACCACCGAGTTCCCCGCGACCCGGACGATCCGCGGCGTCTGCTGCCAGCGGTGCGTGAGCCGATCGAACCGCCAGCGCGGTTTGTCGAGCTTCTGGACGACGCGGCCGTAGATAACCGCGGTCATCGTGATCCACATCAGCGGGAGTACCGCCGCGCTCCACAGATCGCCGATGCCGGCCGCGATGAACCCGGTGACCGAGTCCCACACCTCGCGTACCTGGTTCACGCCGAGTACGTGGTCGAGCACCCAGGTGTACCCGTCGTGCAGCCACTGCCAGACGACGCGCTGCTTCAGCCACGTCATCGGGGGCGGGATCACGGACGTGGCCTGGTAGACGACCACGAAGATCCACAGCGCCTCGAGGTACGTGACGAACAGCTTCCGTACCGGGCCTTCCTTCTCCTTCTTCCACTTCTTGAACACGAAACGGAGCAGGTACGCCGTGACGCCCAGGCCGATGGACAACCAGGTGGACAGCGACTGCAGGCCCTCTGACTGCTGTGGCGCCGTACCGCCGGTAAGAACGGTGGCCGCGACGTCGTTGACCTTCTTGACGGCCAGTTGGTACTCGTAGTTGAGCGCCTCGGTCTCGAGGAACTTGTAGGCCGCGTAGAACGCCAGGAACGGCAACAACGCCGCGGCGATCGCGTCGAGCGGCTTGTGCTCGTTACCGGCTTCCATGCCGTCCGGAGCGAGCATGCCCTCGGCCACAGCCCGCCGGTGGAACGGGAGCTCGCTACGGAGCACCAAGAACATGGTCACGTACATCGCGAGCGACACGACCACCAGGAGCGCCAGTACGGCGATACCGGCTGCCTCTGCCTTGGCCCCGGCTTGCACCGCGACCCACTGCAGACCCCGGTGCGCCAGCTGCGCCACCAGGAAGACCGCCAGCAGACGCGGCCAGGCCTTACCGAACAGGACCCCCGCCCGCCCCACCGTAGTGAGTAGCGTCCCCGACTCCATCGCCACGGCGACGAATGTACCCCGCGAAGAGCTCGGTCAGCCGCCGGCGAACGGGGGCAGGGCGTCGACCAGTGCGCCCGCGCGCAGCGGCGTGCCCGGCTCGGCGCGCTCACCGTCCAGGAGGAACGTACAGATCGACAGCACCCGGGCCAGCTCCGGCCGGTCGGTCGACACGGTGCTGACCAGATCGCGGATCGAGCCCGCGTCCGCGGTCGCTGTCGACGTCCCCGCGGCCGAACGTGCGGCAGCGAAGTACCTGATGGTCACTTCCGGCATCTGATCGGCGCCTCACTGGTCGAGTAGGTCTTCCGGTATTATGTCAGCTTGCTGCTAAGAACCAGTGTGTCTCAGGCCCCAGGCAACGACGCCGTCGGGGCCTGACGTGCACGTTCAGCACAAGGAGACGGCGTGAGCACGTTACTTCTGCTGACGAACGCGTTGCAGGCCTCCACCGAGGTCCTGCCGTCGCTCGCCCTGCTCCCGCACCAGATCCGGATCCTGCCGGCCGAGGTCGCCGCGCTCGTGGACGCCCCGGACGCCGACGCGGTGCTGCTGGACGCCCGCCGCGACCTGGTCGCGGTCCGGAGCGCCTCGCGGCTGATCCGCACGACCGGGATCGACGTACCGCTGATCCTGGTCGTCACCGAGGGCGGACTGACCGCGGTGAACGCCGACTGGGGCGCGGACGACGTACTGCTCGACACCGCCGGCCCGGCCGAGATCGAGGCCCGGCTGCGGCTCGTCATCGGCCGCCTCGCCGCGACCCGGAACGACGAGCCCGAGTCGACCCTGATCCGCAGTGGCGACGTGATCATCGACGAGGCGTCGTACACCGCGAAGCTGAACGGGCGCGCGCTCGACCTGACGTACAAGGAGTTCGAGCTGTTCAAGTTCCTCGCGCAGCACCCGGGCCGGGTGTTCACGCGCGAACAGCTCCTCCAGGAGGTCTGGGGCTACGACTACTTCGGCGGCACCCGTACGGTCGACGTGCACGTACGGCGGCTGCGCGCGAAGCTCGGCCCGGAGCACGAGGCCCTGATCGGTACGGTCCGCAACGTCGGGTACCGCTTCGTCGTGCCGCCCACGCCGACCGCCCGCGAGACGGCCGACGTGGCGGGCTAGAGGAAGAACTTCAGCAGTGTGAAGGCGAGCCCGGCCGTCGCGAGCAGGGCCGCCTTCCAGGACCCGAACCCCTGCCGGAACGCGGTCACCAGCGTCCCGATCGTGACCGGCACGAGCATCACCAGCAACGTCACTCCCGCCGCGTGAACACCGACATGCGACTGCCAGGTCAGCACCCACCCGACGGCGAACGCGAAGGTCAACCCCAGCCAGCTGCTCGTCTGGATCGACCCGTCACCAGTGCTTCGATGCCCGCGGTGCGAGGCCCGGGAGGCCCGCCGGTGCGAGGTCGGAGCAACGTGCGCCATCGCTCACCTTCCGTAAATACCTGAGTACGCAAGGTACCAGGATCCCCGGGAGGATACGAAAAAGGCCGGTGCGTACCGGCCTTTTCGCTGGCGTCAGGAACCGACGGAGATCCGGTCGGTGGCGACCGGGGTGTACGGGTCGTGCGCGGTCAGGTAGTTCGCGAACGCGTCGATGTCCAGCCCGCCGAACACCTTGTTCGTCGCGGTGGTGAAGGCCGGGAAGCCGTCGCCGCCGTCGGAGAGGAAGTTGTTCGTGACGATCCGGTACGACGTACCGTCGACCAGCGGCTGCCCGCCGATCTTGATCGAACCGGCCACGATCTTCGAACCCGCCGCCGCGGCCGGGTTCCAGGTGTAGGTGATGCCCGCGACCTGGAGCACCTTGTACTTCGCCGCCTCCGGCCCGTTCACGCCGGAGAACTGCTGCTCGAGCAGGGCCTTGAGCTGCGTCCCGGTCATGTCCATCGAGACCAGGAAGTTGTTGAACGGTTGCACGGTGAACGCCTGCCCGAAGGTGACCTCACCGTTGTTCGAGGCCAGGTCGGCGCGGATACCGCCCGGGTTCATGAACGCCGCGACCGGTGCCTTGCCGCCGGACACCACCGACGGGTCCGCGAGCTGCGCGTCCGCGATCAGGTTGCCCAGCGGCGACTCCAGCGAGTCGTCGTTCGTCCGGACCACCGACGGGGTGGTGAGGTGGCCGATCACCTTGTTCGAGATCGGGGCGACCAGCGCCTTGTACTTCGCGATCAGGTTGGCCGTCCGCTGGTCCGGGACCACGTCCTGGGTGACGATCTCGTTCTGCGCCAGCGTGTTCGTCCGGTCCACGTCACCGGTCGCGTTGTCGATGCTCAGCCGGACGTCGGTGACGATCCGGCCGAACGAGGACGCGCTGGTGACGAGGCGCGGATTGCCCGCACTGTCCTTCAGCGAGCAGTTGTACGCCTGGTGGGTGTGCCCCGAGATGATCGCGTCGATCTCCGGGTCCAGGCCGGCGTTGATGTCCACGATCGGGCCGGAGATCCCCGGGCAGCTGTTGTACGCCTTCGGGTCGGCCGGGAAACCACCCTCGTGCAGCAGCACGACGATCGACTTCACGCCCTTCTTGTGCAGTTCCGGGACCAGCGCGTTCGCGGTCTCCACCTCGTCCTTGAAGGTCAGGCCCTCGACGCCGGACTTGGTCACGATGTTCGGCGTGTTCTCCAGCGTCATACCGATGAATGCGACCTTCTTGCCGTCCTTGAAGGTCTTGATCGTGTAGGGCGCGAACAGCGTCTTCTTCGTGTTGGTGAAGAACACGTTGGCGCTCAGGTACTTGTACTTCGCGCCGGTGAACGGGTGCTCCGGGTCCGGGCAGGAGTTCTGGTTGTTCTGCCCGTCGCCGTCCGGCAGACAGCCACCGGTCTGCATCCGGAGCAGCTCGTGCCAGCCCTCGTCGAACTCGTGGTTGCCCACCGACGCAGCCTCGAGTCCCATCCCGTTCAGCGCCTCGACCGTCGGCTCGTCGTGGAACGCGGCCGACAGCAGCGGCGACGCGCCGATCAGGTCACCGGCCGCGACCGTCACCGAGTCCGCGCCCTTCGCCGCCGCGGCGGCGCGGAGCTGCTTCAGGTGCGTGGCCAGGTACACCGCACCGCCGGCCGGGATGCCGTTGATGTTGCCGCCGGACCCGGTGGCCGGCTCCAGGTTGCCGTGGAAGTCGTTGATCGCCAGCAGGTCGATCTGCGAATGGGTCGGCTTCGGCTTCTTCGCCTGGGCGGCGGCGTCGGTCTGGGCGGCGGTCTGGGCGGCGGTGTCGGGCTGGGTCGCAGCCCCGGCCTGGCTCAGGGATCCCCCGGCAGCCAAGGCGAGCGCGACGGCCGTCCCGGCGGCGAGCAGACCAGCCACCCGCCGTCCCCCCAACCGTGCTCTGTCTCGTGCCATCTCAATCTCCGTGTTCTTCGTCGATGAATCCGCTGAAGCTACCTGAGCAGCAAACCCTCTTTCCAGAACCTGAGAATGAACTCAGCTGAACCTTTTACTGTGTTCCGGTGACTCTCGAAGCCGTTCCCGCACCGTTGCCCCCAGCCACCGCCGCCGCCGTCACGGAACTCGCCCGCGCCGCAGCAGACAGCGACGGCGTCCACCCGCTCTCCGAACGCACCCTGCTGCACCTGGACGGCGAGCATCCCGGCGACGTCCACGTCCTCGCCTACGTCGGCGAGCCCGGCACGATCGAGGTCAGCGGACTGCAGAGCGCCCGCAACCTGGTCGGGTACGCCGCCCTCTCCCCCGACGGCTCCGCCGAACTGGTCGTCGCCCCGTCGTACCGGCGGCAGGGCTACGGTACGGCGCTCCTCCGCATGCTCCTGGACCACGGCGGCTCCCGTACCCGTGTCTGGGCGCACGGCCGGCTACCTGGCGCCGACGAACTCGCCCACCGGTTGGGGCTGGAGGTATCACGCGAGCTGTACTTCCTCCGCCGCCGTCAAGCTCCGCTACCTGACCCGGTGTGGCCCGACGGGATATCCGTACGCACGTTTGCCCCCGGCGCAGACAACACAGCCTGGCTGAAGGTCAACGCCGAGGCCTTCGCCGACCACCCGGAGCAGGGCAGCTGGACCGCTGCGGACCTGGCCGAACGCCTGCAACAGCCGTGGTTCGACCCCGACGGTTTCTTCCTGGCCGTCTCGTCGACCGGCGAACTGGCCGGCTTCCACTGGACCAAGGTCGAAGACGGCGTTGGCGAGGTCTACGTAGTAGGAGTCTCCCCGTCCTTCCAAGGCCAAGGCCTAGGCAAGTCCCTGACCCTCCAGGGCCTCCACCACCTCCAGGACTCCCGCAACCTCGACGAGATCGTCCTCTACGTAGACGGCACCAACACCGCCGCCCGAGCCCTGTACACAGCGTTGGGCTTCACCACCGCGGCCCTGGACGTCCAGTACGCCCCCACCAATCACAGCCAGTGACCGGCATCACAACCCCAAGTCGCGTCATAAACCCCCGCCCCCACCCGTCCCCCCATCAACCAGGAGCCGTCCGAGCCTCTAACCCCCCAGCCGGGCGGCTCCTGGCCCCCATCCCCGGTTATCCACAACTGCACCTTTTGACATCGAACCCCGCCCCACCACCCCGTTACGATCTGTGTCAACTACGGAGGGCTGACACACGTGACACACCGCAACAGGCCAACCCAATCCATCCTGGCCTGCCTAGCCACCACCACCCTGCTAACCGCCTGCACCCAAGGCAGCCCCGAAGCAGGCCACCCCAACACGTCCCCACCACCAGCTTCCACGAGCGGACCGACGACCTCCACACGAGTGACGCCGTCGCCAAGCGGCACGGCAAGCACGCCTGAGACAGCTCTTCCGTCCACACCGCCCGCGCGCCCGCAGGCTGCCGTTGGCTCAAGTCTGGCTGCCGGCGAAGCCTTCATCGGCTACTACGTCGATCTGATGAACTACTCCTACACGACCGGAGACCCGGCGGCGCTTCTCGCAGCGAGTGACAAGGGCTGCGAGGGCTGCAAGGGCATCGCCGACTACGTGCGGAAGGTCAACGCGACGAACGGGGGGCTTCAGGGCGACTACAAGGACCACCTGGTAGACGTCAAGGAGATCTATCGTGGCGAGACTGGCAGGCTGGGTGGTTCGGCTGCACTGAAGGGCGGGAAGTACGTCGAGCGCAGTACGCCCGGGGCCTCGCCTGTGTCGCAGGAAGGCAGCACCGGCACGATGGAGTTCTCACTGCTGGCAACGGGCGGCAATTGGGTGATGTTCGAGATGCAGATCAACGAATCATGAGCAAATTTGCCCACGCCGCTGCCACAACGCTTACATTTGCGATGGTGACGGCTACCGCCATCGCGATCGACCTGCGCCCGGATTACGCCGAGGCCGCCTCGTCTACCCCCACTCCAAAACCGAGCGTCAAGGGAACGCGATCGACCTGGGGCAGCACCCTCTCGGGAACCTCCGGCAAGAAGGCGCGACTGAACTCGCAGCGTCCCGGCACCACGTCGAAGTCGCACCCCAAGACGAAGCCCGTTGCTTCGAAGCCCTCGGCAACCAAACCGCCGGCCGGCCCGTCCGGCGACCGGCGAAACCTGCGGATCAACATCGGCATCTGTGGACGCATGCAGCCGGACGGGACTGTTCCTGGGCCGACCCGGTGCCAGCCCGGACGGGAGAGGGGCCGGGTCATTCGGCCTACTGTGCCGCCGAAGGTGGTGCCTCCGCGGCCGGAGGCTATTACTTGGGAGGAGGTGCGGTCGGAGACTAAGAATGTTGTGTTTCCGGGGCTTTCGGTGAAGGTTCAGCCGAGTGGGCGGACGTTGGTGAACATGGCGACGATCGTTTACACCGACGACAGCAAGGTGTCCACGACGACTGTGACGTTGCTCGGGTTCCCCGTGGTGGTCGAGGCGACGCCGATCAGCTACACGTGGGACTTCGGCGACGGCAGCCCGACGGTCACCACCAGCACCCCCGGCAAGCCATACCCGGCTGCCGACATCACCCACAAGTACAAGAAGCGTGAAGGCGTCGGCATCACCGTGACCACGAACTACGCCGCCCGCTTCAACGTCGCCGACACCGGCTGGCAGTACATCGAAGGCACCGTCCCCATCACCGGCCCTGCCACCCTCCTGCAGGTCCGCGAAGCCGTGCCTGTGCTGGTTGATCCTGGGCGGTGAGCTGCGGTGTGCACGCCCGGATGGGGGTAGCGGATCAGCGCTGCGTCAGCGGGTGATCAGGTTCGGTTGCGATTTTCGCTCGTAGGGGGCTATCTGCGAGCGGAAGGCGGATCAGCATGGGGCAAGGTAATGAGCGGGATGGTGGGAAGCTCTCGCGGCGGGATGCCATCCGGATCGGCGGGTTGTCGGCGGCGGCCATCAGTTTAGGGACTGCGGCGCCGAGCAAGGCTGCTGCAAAGGTGGCGAACGCGGCATCTCAGGCGGCCGGTGGCGCCGTAGGCCGCACAGCTGCGAGCGTGTCACCGACGGTCGCCGGCACGACCTTGGAGTCGACTGTCCGGGCGCCCGATGTCTTGCAGGGGCGGTACGGAAAGGTCATCGTCGGTCCACCAGAGCCGCATATCGTGCGTCGGGACCTGTTCACAACAGCCGCCGTCGCGGTGAACCGGCCGCTGATCGCGTTTGCACAGATGTCGGATCTGCACATCATCGACGACCAGTCCCCGGCTCGGCTCGAGTACACCGATCAGCTGGCCGACCGCGACCGGCCCGACCCGTACCCGTTCGATTCCGCATACCGTCCGCAGGAGTTTCTCACCACGCAGCTGGTGGACGCGGTGTGCCGATCAATCGCGCGGGTTGCTTCGGGCCCGGTTACGCACTTGCCTCTGTCGCTGACTCTCGTTACCGGCGACGCGAGCGACAATTGTCAGTACAACGAGACCCGTTGGTACATCGACCTGCTCGATGGAAACGTCGTCACACCAGACTCCGGAACGACGCCGTGGGACGAGAGCGTTTCCGGGGACCAGGTAGGCATCGGCCTGCATTATTGGCATCCCGAGCTCAAACAGTGGGAGCTCACTCACCGTGGTCTCGACAAATATTTCAGCGCGGGCTTCCCCGCAGTTCCGGGTCTCCTGGGGGCAGCCCGGCGATCCTTCGACGCTCACGGACTCGGCATGCCTTGGTATGCGGCCTTCGGCAACCACGACAGGAATGTCCAAGGAACGATCGGGCAAGGCACATTGGCCGGCAGCCAACTCCGGCAATGGGCCACTGGAGACTTCAAACCATCGAGCACCACGCATCAGTTCCCCGAAAACTACAGCGACTGGGGTTTTTGGGATCAAGTGACTGAAGGACTGGACTCGATCGTTCTGGGCAGCCCTCCTGGAGTCGTCGTGTCGGCCGACCCGAATCGTCGGATTCTGTCCCGAACGGAGTTCGTCCAGGAGCACTTCAAAACATCGGGCATACCAGCGGGACATGGCTTCCGAACAACCAGCCAGACCTACTACACGGTTCCCTCGGATCCGGCCGACCTGGTGCAGTTCATCTGTCTCGACACCACGATGGACGACAACTCCGACGGACATCTCGAGAGCGCTCAGCTGTCGTGGCTGGAGACCCAGCTGCGGTCGAACAGCTCACGCTTCTTCTCCACCAGTTGGAGCGTCCAGTCGCAGCCAGACGTCCACGACAAGCTCATCGTGCTCTACGCCCACCACAACCTCGACTCGATCGACAACGGTGCGGCTCTCCGGACACTGATGCTTCGCTATCCGAACGTAGTCATGTTCGTGAACGGCCACACTCACCGCAATCACATCGTGCCGTACGGGCGCCCTGCGAACACCTCGCCCGGCGGATTCTGGGAGATCACCTCCGCCTCGCATGTCGATTGGCCGATTCAGAGCCGGATCATCGAGGTGGCCGAGGGCGACGGCGTGCTGTCGATCTTCACGACAATGCTCGACATCGATGCTCCGCTTGACTATGCAGGCAACCTCGCAACGCCTCAGTCACTGGCGGCGCTGGGCCGCGAGTTGGCCGCCAACGACATCCAGGAGCGAATGCGCGCCACCGGCGTCGACCAACGCAGCGGCCAGCCGGCCGACCGGAACGCTCAGTTGTTGTTGCCGATGCCGTTCGAGATTCCGATCCAACCGGCGCGGGTCGCCATCTCCCGCGACTCGTCAGGCTGGAACAACCTTTTTGTTCTCGACAGCGCGGGCTACATCTTCGGGACCCAGGAACAGGGCCTGCTAGGCGACGGTTGGGGCGTCGGCAGCTTCGGTCAAAACTACCTTCAGCTCGATTGGCCGCAGACAAGTCTCGCGGCCGAAACCAATCCTGACGGCACCATCGAACTGTTGACAACCGAGAGCACTGGCCGTCTTGCGTACCGGCAAGGAAGCGGCGCAGCGACGTTCATTGAGCCGACGTGGTCGGCTGCCCTGACGATGGATGGTTCGCTGCACTCGGTCGGACTGGCTCGCGATTCCTCGGGAGCCATGGCCCTGTACGGCGCGAATGCAGCGGGCGCGCTGTTCAGCCGCCGGCGCCCAGCCGACGCCTGGCTCAGCTGGACACCGCTGGACGGTTCCATGCGAGTGATGGCCGCAGAGACGGGCAGCAACGGAACCGTCTGGCTCTTGGGGATCAGTCCGCAAGGGCGGGTGTTCCAACGCAGTCAGCCTGCAGGAGGAACGTTCGGTCCATGGTTACCGATCGGCGGACTCTTTCTGACCTCTATCGCTACAGCGACAGGGCAGGACGGTCGTCTGCTGCTTGTCGGTGGGGATCACCGGGGACACCTGATCCGCATGCAGCAGCTCGCAGCCGGCGGGCAAACCTGGACGACGCCCGTCGAATTCGACACGTCCGCGGTCGGACGAGTCTGGTCGGTTGCCGCTGAGCGCGGGTACGGCGACCGGATTCATGTCGCCGTACAGAACACGGCCGGCGCTGTGTACTCGACCAAGCAGACCGTGATGAACGATGTCAGCCAGTGGGGCTCATGGATCCGCCTACCCGCACTGACACGGTCGAGGTATGCAGTGCCCGACGTCCGTCACATGAGTCCGGCCACCGCCGACAGCTACTTGCGGACTCATACAGGCTACTTCCACGTCGGCACGCAGACGGCCGAGTCGACCACGGATCTGGACCTCGTTGGGAAGGTCGTCTCGCAGGCACCAGCTGCCGGCACGCTCGCTGCAGTCGGCAGCGCAGTCAACGTGCAGGTCGGCCAGAAAGCGCCTGGCCATCTCTGAGGAGCGGTCAGTGGAGGGCTGACTTCAAGTGGTCGGTGAGGTGAGCCAAGGCTTGGCGGGTGGTGCCGGGGACTGTTAGGAGGTTGGCGTGGCCGTGGGGGAGGGTCGGGTGGTGGATGTGGGTCAGGGGGTTGCCTGCGGTGGTCAGGGCCGCGGCGTACTCGAGGGCCTCGTCGCGGAGGGGGTCGAAGCCGGCGGTGGAGAGGTAGGTCGGGGGGAGGTTGCGCAGGTCGGGGGCGCGGAGGGGGGAGACGATGGGGTCGGTGCGGAGGGTGGGGTCGGGGGTGTACATGTCGCGGTACCAGATGATGTCTTCTTCGGTGAGGATGAAGCCTTCGGAGAAGAGGTCTCGGCTGGGGCGGCGGGCTACCAGGTCGAGGCCTGGGTAGAGGAGGACCTGGAGGGCCGGCTGCGGGAGGCCGCGGAGGACGGTCTGCTGGGCTACTACCGCGGCCAGGTTGCCACCGGCGCTGTCGCCTCCGACTGCTACCAGTGACGGGTCGGCGCCGAGGTCTTCGGCGTGGTCGGCTGCCCAGGTGAAGGCGGCGATCGCGTCTTCGGCGGCGGTCGGGGCCGGCGCCTCTGGGGCGAGGCGGTAGTCGACGGACAGGACCCGGATCCCGGCGTCGGCGGCGATCACCCGGCAGAGGGCGTCGTGGGTGTCGAGGTCCCCCACCACCCACCCCCCGCCGTGAAAGAACACCAGCAGACCACCCCGGGCCGCTGTTGCGTTGGGAGCGTAGAGGCGGGCGCCTAGTTGGCCGGTGGCGCCGCGGACTGTCAGGTCGGTTACTCGTTGTACTTCGACCGGCTTGCCCGGCAGGAGGCGGCAGAGCGCGCGGAAGTGGGCGCGGGCGGTGGGCGCGTCGGTCTTGGTTGTGCGCGGCAACAGGTTGTCGAGGCGGAGCAGGAACTGGATGTCCGGGTCCAGCGTGTTGCCGTCGATCTGGATCGGGGCGCCGGCGATCCGGCGGCGGACGGCGGCCGGGAGTGCGTACAGCGGGGTGAGGACGTTCGCCTGTACGGCGGTCACCGTGTCGCGCAGTACCGAGTCCAGTCGTAGGTTCACAAGACGTGACGCTAGCAACTGGAGTTCCAGGCAACGCTCCGCAGGCAACGAAAACGTCACATTGGGCAACGCGCGAACGGCTACCCGTTGTTCACGAAAGAATGGGATGCTAGGGCGCGTGGCTGGAGACTTGCTGGCATCCCACAACCGGGAGTACGACGTCGAACCGCCGTACGACATCAACGCGGCCGGCGACCTCCCGGTGGACCGGTTCTCGGACCGGGAGCTGAGCTGGCTGACGTTCAACCAGCGGGTCCTCGAACTGGCCGAGAACGACCAGATCCCGCTGCTCGAGCGGGCCAAGTTCCTCGCGATCTTCGCCAGCAACCTGGACGAGTTCTACATGGTCCGGATCGCCGGTCTGAAGCGCCGCATCGCGGCCGGGGTCGCGGTCAAGGCGGCCAGCGGCCTGCTGCCCCGTGAGGTGCTGGACCGGAGCCTGGCGAAGAGCCGGGAGCTGATGGACCGGCACGCCGAGACGTGGCGGAAGTCGGTGCAGCCCGCGCTGACCGAGCAGGGCATCGACATCCTGCGCTGGGACGAGTTGGAGCACAACGAGCGCGAGGACATGACCCGGTTCTTCCGGGACCGGATCTTCCCCGTACTGACCCCGCTGGCGGTCGACCCGTCGCACCCGTTCCCGTACATCTCCGGCCTGAGCCTGAACCTGGCGGTCGTGGTCCGGAACCCCGACACCGGCGGCGAGCACTTCGCCCGGGTCAAGGTGCCGCCGCTGCTGCCCCGGTTCGTGAAGGTCGCCGAGGGCCGGTTCGTACCGCTCGAGGACGTCATCGCCACGCACCTCGGCCAGCTGTTCCCGGGGATGGAGGTGATCCAGCAGCACACCTTCCGGGTCACCCGGAACGAGGACCTCGAGGTCGAGGAGGACGACGCGGAGAACCTGCTGGCGGCCCTGGAGAAGGAGCTGCTGCGCAGGAGGTTCGGCCCGCCGGTCCGGCTCGAGGTGGAGGAGTCGATCGACCCGCAGGTGAAGGCGCTGCTGCTGTCGGAGCTGGGCGTCACCGAGGCGGAGGTGTTCGAGCTCCCCGGTCCGCTGGACCTGCGGGGCCTGTTCACGATCGCCGGTCTGGACCGGGCCGAGCTGAAGTACCCGGCGTTCGTACCGTCGACGCACCCGCACCTGGCCGAGGTGGAGACGTCCAACCCGGCGGACATGTTCCACGCGCTCAAGCAGCGTGACGTACTGGTCCACCACCCGTACGACTCGTTCAGTACGAGCGTCCAGCGGTTCATCGAGCAGGCCGCGGCAGACCCGCACGTGCTGGCGATCAAGCAGACGCTGTACCGGACCAGTGGTGACTCTCCGATCGTCGACGCGCTCATCGACGCGGCCGAGGCCGGCAAGCAGGTCCTGGTGCTGGTGGAGATCCAGGCGCGGTTCGACGAGCAGGCGAACATCAAGTGGGCCCGTCAGCTCGAGCACGCCGGCTGCCATGTGGTGTACGGCGTGATCGGTCTGAAGACACACAGCAAGCTGTCGATGGTCGTACGCGACGAACCGGACGGTCTGCGCCGCTATGCGCATATCGGTACCGGTAACTACCACCCGAAGACAGCCAGGCTCTACGAAGACCTGGGACTGCTCACGAGTGACCGTGTCGTCACAGAGGACGTAGCGCTGCTCTTCAACCACCTGTCCGGTTTCGGTCGCAGTGCGGGCTACCGGCGGATCCTGGTTGCACCACAGTCCGTACGGCGTGGTCTGGTCGAGCGGATCGACCGTGAGATCCAGCACCACCACGCAGGCCGTCCCGCGCGGATCCGGATCAAGGTGAACAGTCTGGTCGACGAGGCCTTGTGCGACGCGCTTTACCGGGCGTCGCAGGCCGGTGTGCCGGTGGACCTGTGGATCCGTGGCATCTGCACGCTCCGTCCTGGCATACCGGGGTTGTCGGAGAACATCCAGGTCCGCAGCATCCTGGGCCGGTTCCTCGAGCACAGCCGGGTGTTCCTGTTCGAGAACGGTGGCGAGCCGGAGGTGTGGATCGGCTCGGCCGACCTCATGCACCGGAACCTTGACCGCCGCGTCGAGGTGCTCGTGCAGCTGAAGGAGCCGGATCACGTCACGGAGCTGAGCGACATGTTCGACCTGGCGATGGACGAAGGCACCGGCTCGTGGTGGCTGCAGCCGGACGACAACTGGCAGGCCAGGCTGCACGGCCCGGACGGCGAACCGCTGCGGGACCTGCAGGAACGGTTGATCCGCACCCGTGGCCGCCGCCGCGCGATCGACCCCGTCAGCTGACCGCCGGAGACCGTTTCTTAGGGTGAGGGTATGAGCAACCCGGCGACAGTTATCGCCGCGGGTGGTGTCGTCTGGCGGGAACGCGACGGCACCCGGCAGGTGCTGCTGGTGCACCGTCCCCGGTACGACGACTGGTCCCTCCCCAAGGGCAAGCTGACCATGCACGAGCACGTACTGCTCGGCGCGCAGCGCGAGATCGAGGAGGAGACCGGCCAGCACGTGGTGTTCGGTCCACCGCTCGGCGTGCAGCGGTACGCGATCCGCAAGAACGGCGGTACGGCGGAGAAGCTCGTGCACTACTGGTCCGCCGTACCGGTCGACGATGGCTCGTTCGAGCCGAACGACGAGGTCGACGAGATCAGCTGGCTCCCGGTGGACAAGGCCCGCGCCAAGCTGAGCTACCCGCGCGACGTGGACATCCTCGACGCACTGGATCGGGTAGTACCCGTCGTGGCGACCGTGGTCGTCGTACGGCATGCAGACGCCGTGAAGCGTAAGGACTGGGACGGGAAGGACACGCTCCGTCCGCTGACCAGCACGGGTACCGAGGTAGCGAAGCGACTCAGCGGCGTGCTGGCGGCGCTGGGCGTCAACAGGATCATCAGCAGCGACGCGGAGCGCTGTGTCGCGACAGTCGCGCCGTACGCCGCCACGATCGACCGCCACATCCACCTGTGGCCGGAGATCTCCGAACGTGGGTACGACGCCGACCCCGACGGGCTGCGCGGTCTGGCGGACCGGGTTTGGCGCCCGGGCAAGGTCACGGTCATCTGCTCACACCGGCCCGTACTGCCTGCGCTGTGCCGGGAACTGGGCCTGAAAGTCGGCAAGTTCGCCACCGGTTCGTTCCTGGTCGCGCACCGGCTGGCGGACGGCAAAGTGGTGACGGAGCGGTTCGGAGCACCCTAGCGACACGGCTCGGTGACGATCCAGGTACGGACGACGGGGCGGCCGGGAGACACTGGAGGTGACGGGTATGTTCCTACCCGAGGAACCGGCGCCCCACCGGGTGCCGGTCTGAGGAGAGGTTCGGGGCGCACCATGACGATGATGCGAGAACTGACACTGATCGGGATCCGGATGGAATCGCCCAACCGGGCCCCGGTGATGATGCTGCGCGAGACCGAGGGCTACCGCTACCTGCCGATCTCGATCGGCTCGGTCGAGGCGACCGCGATCGCCTACGAGGAGCAGGGCCTGCGGCCGTCGCGGCCGCTCACCCACGACCTGATGCGGGACCTGATCCAGGCCTTCGACGTGCACATCGAGGCGGTCGAGATCGTCGAGCTGCGGGACGCGGTGTTCTTCGCCGAACTGGTGCTCGCCAACGGCGCCCGGGTGTCGGCCAGACCGAGCGACTCGGTCGCGCTCGCGGTCCGTCTGGGTACGCCGATCCGCTGCACCGAACAGGTACTGCGCGAGGCCGGCGTCGCCACCCCCGAAGAAGAACAGGCCGAACTCGAACGCTTCCGCCAGTTCCTCGACGGCGTCGCCCCGGAGGACTTCTCCAGCTGACGCACCGCGCATTGGTGCGACCAATAAGTTACGAACTGTACGCCGGACCTGGCACGGCGGCGTACTACCGTGTGCCTGTGGCGGCAACCTCTGCCGTGGGGTGCGGGGATTCGATCGTTCACGTCGTCGTTGCGCTGAGCGTTACCGGAACGTGAGAAAGTTGCCGTTTACATCGACGCAGAGTGACGGCTCTTAACTCAGTTCACCTATTGGCTGCCTGTCGGCACGCCAAGCGTCGTGCACGCTACCGGAACCGTTCACCGCTCGTTCACCGGCGACGGACCGCCGCGTCACCTGGTCTCCCTACCGTCTGTGGAAGTTCAGAAGTCTGATTCCCGCAGAAGGGCAACACTCTCGTGTCCGTCAATCGCCTGTTCCGCGTCGGCTCCGTCGCCGTGGCATCCCTCGGCGTCCTCGCGCTCAGCGCGTGTGGCAGCGACCCGCAGCCGTCCGGCTCCTCGAGCCCCGACTCGTCGTCGTCGTCCGCCGGTGCCGACTGCCCGAAGGGCACCCTGAACGCAGAGGGTTCGTCGGCGCAGAAGAACGCCATCGAAGAGGTCATCAGCAAGTACAACGACAAGTGCGCCGACGTCACGGTGAACTACAACCCGACCGGTTCCGGCGCGGGTATCAAGCAGTTCAACGCGAACCAGGTGGACTTCGCCGGCTCCGACTCGGCCCTGAAGCCGGACGAGCAGACCGCCGCCACGAAGCGCTGCGCGGGCAACCCGGCGATCGACCTGCCGATGGTGATCGGCCCGATCGCGATCGCCTACAACATCGACGGCGTCTCCAAGCTGACGCTCGACGGCCCGACCGCCGCGAAGATCTTCAGCGGCGCGATCAAGACCTGGAACGACCCGGCGATCGCCAAGCTGAACGCCGGCGTCACGCTGCCGTCGCAGCCGATCTCGGTCTTCTTCCGTTCCGACGACTCCGGCACCACGGAGAACTTCACCAAGTACCTGAAGGCCGCCGGCGGTGGCGTCTGGACCAAGGACCCGGCCAAGAAGTGGACCGGCACCGGCTCCGGCAAGGAGAAGTCCGCGGGTGTCGCCGAGGGCGTGAAGAGCACCAAGAACTCGATCACGTACGTCGAGTGGTCGTACGCCGTCGACAACAAGCTCGGCGTCGCGCTGATCGACAACGGCTCCGGCACCCCGGTCGAGCTGTCCACCGACTCCGCCGGTAAGGCACTGAGCGCGGCCACCCCGGCCGACGCGTCCGGCAAGGACCTGGCCCTGAAGCTGGACTACGCGACCAAGGCCCCGGGTGCGTACCCGATCATCCTGGTCACCTACGAGATCGCCTGCACCAAGGGCCTCCCGGCCGAGAAGACCGCGATGGTGAAGAGCTTCCTGAGCTACTTCGTCAGCAAGGACGGCCAGTCGTCGCTGACCGACCTCAACTACGCGCCGCTCCCGGCCGAGATCCAGACCAAGGTCGACGCCGCGATCCAGGCGATCAGCTGATCGCGAAGCAGTACTGATGCGAGCCCCGGCCGGTCCGAGTCATCGGAGGCGGCCGGGGCTCGCACCAATGACGGCCTCGTGACAGACCAGACGTCAAACACCATGAAACTCAGGCGCTTGGAGCACCATCGATGAGTAGTCCAGACGGCACGGCACCGCCAGACCGGCCGGACGGCACGGCCCCGAACCAAGCAGATCCCGCGATCGAGGATCTGGTCCACGAGGACGCCGGCCCCACTCCGAAGTTCGGCGGCCTGGCCGCCGAGCACGCGGAGCACGAGGCGGCGCAACATTCCACCGAGGTGATGACCGAGGCCGGCGTCGAAGCCGGGAACGGTACGCCCGCCAAGGCCGAGAAAGACGGTGAGCTCGCGCTCGGTCCGGTCGGGCACCTCGGCGACCGGTTGTTCGGCGGGCTCGCCCGCGGCTCCGGCGGCCTGGTGGTCCTGATCGTCGCGTTCGTCGGCGTCTTCCTGCTGGCACTGGCGATCCCGGCACTGGCCGACGACAAGGCCAACTTCCTGTTCTCCCGGGTCTGGAGCCCTGGTGGCACCGACCCGCAGTTCGGTATCGCCGCGCTCTTCTACACCACCGTCGTCAGCTCGATCATCGCGATGCTGATCGCGGTACCGATCGCGATCGGCGTCGCGCTGTTCGTCACGTACTACGCCCCGAAGCGGCTGGCCTCGCCGGTCGCGCACGCGGTCGACCTGCTGGCCGCCGTACCGTCGATCGTCTACGGCCTGTGGGGTCTGCTGTTCTTCGCGCCGATCGTGCTGCCGGTGATCAACGGGATCTCGGCCGCGCTCGGCTGGATCCCCGTGTTCAAGAAGCCGGTCGGCGACAACGTCGGCGTGGTCTTCACGGTCTCGGTGATCCTGGCGATCATGATCCTGCCGGTGGTCACCGCGATCAGCCGGGAGATCTTCGCGCAGACCCCGATCGCGCACCGCGAGGGCGCGCTCGCGCTCGGCGCCACCAAGTGGGAGATGATCCGGATGGCGGTCCTGCCGTACGGGCGCTCCGGTGTGGTCAGCGCCTCGATGCTCGGCCTCGGCCGCGCACTCGGTGAGACCGTCGCGGTGATGATCATCCTGACCGTGCCGAACGGCAACGACCCGTGGAACTCGTCGATCTTCGCCGGTGGCGAGACGTTCGCGTCGAAGATCGCCAACAACGCCGCCGAGTTCGACTCGCCGGAGAAGACCGGCGCGTACATCGCGGCCGGCCTGGTGCTGTTCGTGGTCACGTTCCTGGTCAACTCCGCGGCCCGGATCATCGTCGACCGCAGCGCCCCGGGCGCGAAGAAGCGGCCGCGCCGCAACCGCCGCGCCGCTGCAGCCGAAGGAGCGAGCGCATGACCGCCATTGCAGAGAACAAGCCCGCGTACGAGGGGCACGCGCTCGACCTGACCGGCCGCTCGGGCGCTCGGGCGTTCAAGAACACGCTGGCCACAGTGCTGATCGTGCTGGCCTTCGTGATCGCGCTGATCCCGCTGGCCTGGATCCTGATCACCGTGATCGGCAAGGGTTACCACCTGCTGCTGAACGCCGACTGGTGGAGCCAGTCGCAGCGCGGTATCACCGTCCGCCGGGCCGGCGGCGGCGCGTACCACGCGATCATGGGCACGCTGATCATGGCGCTGATCACCGCGGTGATCGCGGTCCCGATCGCCGTCCTCGGCGCGGTCTACCTGGTCGAGTACGGCAAGGGCACCAGAGCCGCGCGGGTGGTCAGCTTCATGATCGACATCCTCACCGGTGTCCCGTCGATCGTCGCGGCGCTGTTCATCTACGCGATCTGGATCACGGTGTTCGGCTTCAACCGGGTCGGTTTCGCGGTGTCGCTGTCGCTGGTGTTGCTGATGCTCCCGGTGGTACTGCGGTCCACCGAGGAGATGCTGAAGCTCGTACCGGACGAGCTGCGGGAGGCGTCGTACGCACTCGGCGTGCCGAAGTGGAAGACGATCCTGAAGGTCGTCGTACCGACGGCGTTCGGCGGCATCGTCACCGGCGTGATGCTCGGTCTGGCCCGGGTGATGGGTGAGACCGCGCCGCTGCTGATCCTGGTCGGCTACTCGAAGAACATCAACCTGAACCCGTTCAGCGGATTCATGGGCGCACTCCCGACGATGATCAACCAGGACCGTACCGAGCTGGCCCTGCCGAACGCGGCGGACCGGGTCTGGGCGGCGGCCCTGACGCTGATCCTGCTGGTCCTCGTCCTCAACCTGCTGGCCCGGCTGATCGCCCGGTTCAGCGCCGTCAAGTCGAAATAGCGAGAGGTTTCCGATCCGATATGGCTAAGCGCATCGAGGTCAGCGGCCTCAACGTCTACTACGGCGACTTCAAGGCCGTCGAGGACGTGTCGATGACGATCGAGCCCCGCTCGGTCACCGCGTTCATCGGCCCGTCCGGCTGCGGCAAGTCCACCTTCCTGCGGACCCTGAACCGGATGCACGAGGTGATCCCGGGCGCCCGCGTCGAGGGCAAGGTGACGCTGGACCAGCAGGACCTGTACGGCAACGGGGTCGACCCGGTCGCGGTCCGGCGCGTCGTCGGCATGGTGTTCCAGCGGCCGAACCCGTTCCCGACCATGTCGATCTTCGACAACGTCGCGTCCGGGCTGAAGCTGAACGGCGTCAAGGACAAGAAGAAACTCACCCAGGTGGTCGAGGAGTCCCTCAAGGGCGCCAACCTCTGGAACGAGGTGAAGGACCGGCTGGACAAGCCCGGCGCGGGCCTGTCCGGTGGTCAGCAGCAGCGGCTCTGCATCGCCCGGGCGATCGCGGTCGAGCCCGAGGTGATCCTGATGGACGAGCCCTGCTCGGCCCTGGACCCGATCTCCACGCTGGCGATCGAGGACCTGATCGAGAAGCTGAAGGACAGGTTCACGGTCGTCATCGTCACGCACAACATGCAGCAGGCGGCGCGTGTGTCCGACCAGACCGCGTTCTTCAACCTCGCCGCGACCGGCAAGCCGGGCCGGCTGATCGAGATGGCCCCGACCAAGCAGATCTTCTCCAACCCGACCGAGAAGGCCACCGAGGACTACATCACCGGCCGCTTCGGCTGATCCACCGCTTTACCGCAACGGCCGCCGCGACGTCACGTCGTGGCGGCCGTCCTGCGTTCGGAAACCCCTTTAAACGCAGAGCGTCCGGGCATAGTTGACCCGGGCAAGCACATCGGCCACCTGGTCCGGCGAGCTGACGCCGACGTGGGTGTTGTGCGTACGGTTGCCGTACTGCACCGTGACCTGGACGAACCCGGTGGTCTTGCGTTCCTTGACCAGCAGGAACAGCAGACCGAGCAGGCAGAGCAGGAAGAAGATGATCGCCAGCACGATCGCCCAGGCCGGGATCTTCTCCTCGGTCCGGGACATGTCCATCGCCGACCAGTTCGCACCGTGGGTCGGCATCACGCCGGCCGGGGTGACGATCCGCTGCTGCTCGACGGAGATGTCGCCGATCGTCACCAGGACCGGACCGGTCGGCAGGTTCTGCGCCGGCAGCTGCTGGCCGTACTGGCCCTGGTGAGGTGGCTGCTGTCCTTGGTGGAACTGGCCACCCACCGGCGGCGGGAACGCTCCCGGCGGCGGGCCGTACGGTCCCGGCTGCTGCTGCGGCTGGGCCGGCAGGTTCGGTGCGGAGTCGGCGCCCGGGTTGTTCTGGCCCGGTGCGGGCGATTGAGGTGTCTCGGTCACGGCAGAGACCCTACGGGGTTCGTGGGCCGGAGTGGGAGCATGACGACGAACCTGTGGAAAAGATAGGCTGCGCTGATTCCACGACGTTCTCAGAAGGGAACCGCGGTGAGCACACCGACGCCACCACCCGGCGACGACCAGAACAACCCGAACGGACCGCAGGGCTACCCGGGTCAGCAGCCGGGCCAGTACGGCCAGCCTGGCCAGCCTGGGTACGGCCAGCAGCCCGGCGGCTACGGCCAGCCCGGCCAGGAGCAGCCCGGCTACGGCCAGCAGCAGCCTGGTGGGTACGGGCAGCAGCCCGGCGGGTACGGCCAGCAGCCAGGCGGCTATGCGGCGTACCCCGGGGGCGGTAACGCCGGCTACGGAGCCGCAGCGCCGCAGAGCAACACCCCGAAGATCCTGTCGATCATCGGGATCGTCTGCATCTTCTGCTGCTCCCCGGCCGCGATCGTCCTCGGTCTGATCGGCCAGAGCAAGTACCGCGAGCAGGGCCAGCCCGACACGCTCGCGAAGATCGCCTGGATCGGCGGCATCGTCGCCCTGGTCCTGGGGATCATCGGCTACGCCTCCGGCCTCACCCGGCCGAACTAGTGCTGGTTCCGGCCGGGCGGCGGTGGTTCGCCCGGCCGGTGGTCAGAACAGGTTGCGCGCGACGCCGTACACGATGAACAGTGCGACGATCGCGTTCGTCAGGCGGTCGACGGTGCGCCGGCTCAGGTGCAGCCGTGGCAGTCTGACCAGCCGGAGCGATTCGAGTGCCCAGGCAAGCACCTGGTAGCCGATGGCAACGGCACCCAGCGGGCCGAGCACGAACACCACGGGGTTGAAGTGCCACGCCCCGCCGAAGTCCCCGCGGAGCATGGCCGCGGCCATCCGCGTCGACCCGCACAGCGGGCAGTTCAGGCCGGTGGTCGCGTGCAGGATGCACGGTAGGCCGATCCGCCCGCCGGACAGCTGGTAGGCGCCTGCCAGTACGAATCCCCCGACGCCGACGGCGGTCAGGCCCCAGACGCGGCGGTCCAGCGGTTGAACCGGGCCGGTGGGGCGGAGTACGACGCTCTGCGAGACGCTCACCGGACAACGGTAACTCGCCGCGGGTGGGATCTGTCCGCGACTCTGGCACGTCGGAGCACTAGCCTGCAATTACTCCTCATTTGCACTTCGCCAGAAGGGATCGTCGTGAGCACTCCGACGCCACCACCGGGCTACGGCCCCCAGGACCCGCAGCAGCCGGGTCAGTACGGTCAGCAGCCCGGCTACGGGCAGCAGCAGCCGGGCTATGGCCAGCAGCCCGGGTACGGGCAGCAGCCGGGCTACGGGCAGGGCTACGGGCAGGGTTACGGGCAGCAGCCTGGGTACGGGCAGGCTCCTGGGCAGCCCGGACAGTACGGGTATCCCCAGCAGCCCGGGTACGGGTACGGCGGGCCGCAGGCACCGTTGGCGGACTGGCTTCCGCGGGTCGGGGCGTCCTTGATCGACGGTCTGATCAGCACTGTGCCGGTCCTGATCGGCTACGGCGTCTTCATCGCGGACGTCTTCACCAGGCAGAACCGCTACGACAACGGCCCATCGGCCTTCGCGGTCATCCTGCTCATCGTCGGAGCGCTGGCCAGCTTCGGGCTCGGCCTGTGGAACCGGGTGTTCCGGCAGGGGTCGACCGGGCAGAGCGTCGGCAAAAGCGTGCTGCACATCAAGTTGGTCGACTCCAGGACCGGCCAGACGGTCGGAGCCGGCCGGGCGTTCCTGCGCGAGATCCTCAGCGGCATCTTCAACAACGCCTGCTTCCTGGACTCGCTCTGGCCGTTGTGGGACGAGCAGAAGCAGACCTGGCACGACAAGGTCTGCAACACCTTCGTGGTGCGCACCAACTGACATTCAGTGCGAGCGCAGTAGCCCTGCGCACGTAACAGCCCACAGGACGCTGGTGAACGTGCCGATGATGAAGCGTTCGGCAACAGCCTGTGGGGTGACGGACGCCGGCTGGTCAGGACTACGGAGTTCCGGGTACCTGGCCAGCCCTTTGATCGCCAGCACGATCGCGATGCCTTCCGGCCAGCCCGCGACCAGTGCGGCGTAGATGGCCATCCGTTCGAGCGCACCGATCAGTGCGCCGCCACGTAGTACCTCACCGGCCTTCTGCGTCGACTGGGCACGGGTGTTCCCTCTGTCGGCCAAGGCCAGCACAGAGGTCGTCAGCGGGCCGCCGCCGGTCACCGCAAGCCCTCCCGCGAGCAGGAGCAGCACGTTCCACC
This sequence comes from Kribbella sp. NPDC004536, assembly GCF_042873835.1. Classification (NCBI taxonomy): domain Bacteria; kingdom Bacillati; phylum Actinomycetota; class Actinomycetes; order Propionibacteriales; family Kribbellaceae; genus Kribbella; species Kribbella sp. NPDC004536. The sequence goes on from NZ_JBIALY010000006.1 coordinate 82,683, forward strand.
AGCGCTCGGCCCAGCCGTCCACACCGTGGCCGGCGAGCAACAGGACGCCAACCGCAGCTAAACAGGCCAGCATGACACCGCTGATGACGATCTCGAGGTTGGATCCGGACTTGGGCACCCACGCCAGTACGGCGAGGACGAGGGCGGCTGCGGTGAGCGAAAGTACCAGCGCCGTCACGCAGCGACCCCGTGGTCGAGGAGGTCGGCCGCAAGTGCCCGTCCGCGTTGTTCCTCGGCGACACCGGCCGCTTGGGCCCGCTGGGTCACTGCCGACTGGCTGATGCCGAGTTTCACGCCGATCTCCCGCCTGGTGAGTCCATCGCCCAACAGATCCGCCACGGCCCAACCGCGTTCGCTCCGTCGTCGCAGTACGGACGCCATCAGCCAGAGCACCGTCTCCACCTGCTCGGCGCTCCGCGGGTTGGATCCCACCACGTTCACGTGGTGCGGGCTCGACTTGGCCCGGGTGACCGCCTCCCGGGCGAACACGAACGCGTCACCGCTACCGGCGCGCGTACTCCGGGGCAGCGGTTCGGTGACGTCGCCGACGCCGAGTCCGACGTACCAACTGTCGGTCCGGAGCAGCTCGACGATCACGTCGACGGTCGTCCGGGCCTCGGACAACACGCCCTGCACCTCGTCGCCGGCGGTCCGCTCGAACCGCCGCAACAGCCCGCCGCGCCGCGGCCGCCGGTTCAGGGAGCTCAGCAACTCGGGTACGAGATCACTCGTGCTTCGGCTACCCCGCTGATCTACCGTGAGAACGAAGACCATCACCAGCACCTCCTTCCGACGCCCATAAGGCTACAACCTTATTAACGCAGAGTGAAGGCCAAAACCTGAACCGCTTCACCCGGTCACTCCCCGTATCCGGCCCGGAGCGTCGCACACGCCGGGCCGGACCGGAAACCGACTCAGTCGGTGACAGGCAGGTACAACTTCTGGTCCGTGGACCTGAAGGTCTCGGACATTTCGGCGAAGCCGGCTTCGATGGCTTCGGTGGAGGTCAGGCCTCGTTCTTCGGCGTAGGCGCGGATGTCGGCGGTGATCCGCATCGAGCAGAACTTCGGACCGCACATCGAGCAGAAGTGGGCGGTCTTGGCGGGCTCGGCGGGCAGTGTCTCGTCATGGAACGAACGTGCGGTGTCGGGATCCAGCGAGAGGTTGAACTGGTCCTCCCAGCGGAACTCGAACCTTGCCTTGGACAACGTGTCGTCCCAGGCCTGCGCACCCGGATGCCCCTTGGCCAGATCGGCTGCGTGGGCGGCGATCTTGTACGTGATCACCCCGGTCTTCACGTCGTCGCGATCCGGCAGCCCGAGGTGTTCCTTGGGCGTGACGTAGCAGAGCATCGCCGTACCCAGCCAGCCGATCTGCGCCGCCCCGATCGCCGACGTGATGTGGTCGTAGGCCGGCGCCACATCAGTTGCCAACGGCCCCAATGTGTAGAACGGCGCCTCGCCGCAGAGCTCCTCCTCGAGCCGTACGTTCTCGGCGATCTTGTGCATCGGCACATGTCCCGGCCCCTCGATCATCACCTGTACGTCGTGCTCCCAGGCGATCCGGGTCAGCTCCCCCAACGTCCGCAGCTCCGCGAACTGCGCCTCGTCGTTCGCGTCCGCGATGCACCCGGGCCGCAGCCCGTCGCCGAGCGAGAACGTCACGTCGTACTCACGCAGGATGGAGCACAGCTCCGCGAAATGCGTGTACAGGAAGGACTCCTGGTGATGCGCGAGGCACCACGCGGCCATGATCGACCCACCGCGCGACACGATCCCCGTGATCCGCCGCGCGGTCAGCGGCACGTACCGCAGCAGTACGCCCGCGTGCACCGTCATGTAGTCGACGCCCTGCTCGCACTGCTCGATCACGGTGTCGCGGTAGACCTCCCACGACAGCGCGGCCGGATCGCCCTTCACCTTCTCCAGCGCCTGGTACAGCGGGACCGTACCGATCGGCACCGGCGAGTTCCGCAGGATCCATTCCCGCGTCTCGTGGATGTTCTTCCCGGTCGACAGGTCCATCACGGTGTCCGCGCCCCACCTGGTCGCCCAGACGAGTTTCTCGACCTCCTCCTCGATCGAGCTGCTGACCGCCGAGTTGCCGATGTTGGCGTTCACCTTCACCAGGAACTTCTTGCCGATGATCATCGGCTCGCTCTCCGGGTGGCAGCGGTTCGCCGGGATCACCGCCCGGCCGCGCGCCACCTCGTCCCGGACGAATTCCGGGTCGAGCCCTTCCCGGAGCGCGACGTACCTCATCTCCTCGGTGATCGTCCCGGCCCGCGCGTGCCCGAGCTGGGTCCGCGGCTCGCGGCCGGCGATCCAGTCCCGCCGCAGCGGCGGCAGACCGGCCTGTATGTCGATCTGCGCGGACGCGTCGGTGTACGGACCCGACGTGTCGTAGAGGTCGAAGTACTCACCGTTGGTGAGATTGACCCGGCGCGCCGGTACGCCGAGCTCGCCGCGATAGATCTTCTCCGACCCCGAGATCGGGCCGGTGCTGACATTGACCATCTTGCTGCTCCCTACGCCGGAATTACCCGGACAGGTTCTGCGGTCGGCGGCACCGGCCAGGGTCAGATTCCTGGTCCAGCCGCCCTCTCAGCCCACTACGGTGCGAGCTCCCGCGGTCTCTAGTTGTCAGCGCCCACCATAATCGGGTCATGAGAGACCTCGTGTACCCGCCCGTCGTCGCCTTCGCGAAGACTGCCTTCACGGTGCTGGACCTCAAGATCCGCCGCACCGGGACGGAGCACGTCCCGCGCACGGGCGGAGCACTGGTCGCGATCAACCACATCAGCTACGTCGACTTCGTCCTCGGCGGGTTCGGCGCCCTGCCGGCCAAGCGGCTGGTCCGCTTCATGGCCAAGGAGGTGCTGTTCCGGAACCGGTACTCCGGTCCGCTGATGCGCGGCATGCACCACATCCCGGTGGACCGGGAGGCGGGCGCGGCGTCGTACCGGACCGCCGTGGAGTACCTGCGGAACGGCGAACTGGTCGGAGTGTTCCCGGAGGCGACGATCAGCCGCTCGTTCGAGCTCAAGGAGTTCAAGTCCGGCACGGTCCGGATGGCCGCCGAGGCCGGCGTACCGATCCTGCCGATGATCCTGTGGGGCACCCAGCGGATGTTCACCAAGGACCACCCGCGGGACTTCACCCGGCACCGCCCGATCTCGATCAGCATCGGCGCCCCGCTCACCGTGACGGCCGCCGACGACCCCGCGGAGGCGACCGCGCGGCTGCGGACGACGATGGCCGGGATGCTGGACGAGAGCATCCGTTCCTACCCTGAGCAGCCGGCCGGTGCCTGGTGGTTGCCGGCCGCGTACGGCGGCAGCGCGCCGACCCCGGAGGAGGCCGAGCGGCTGGATCGCGAGGAGCTCGCGGAGCGGGCCGAACGGCGGAGGAGACCTTGACCCTGAGGGGCGATCAAGGGTACGAAGGCACTCGTTGACGTAGCAGGTACCTGGGGGGTCCCTGTGGTAGCTGGTTTACCAAAGCAGGCGGGGGCAGGTCCTTGTTCGATTCACCGGAAGAGCTGCATCTTTTCGAGCCCGGTGCGCTGACGCCGGCGCCGCATGTCGCTGAGCACATCCCGGACGCCGGCGCCTACTTCGTCGACTGGGCGACCCGCGGCCTGACGGTGGACCGTGCCCGCGAGGTGGAGTCCGCGGTGAACGGCCGGCGCAACCAGAACGGCTGGTTCCCGCTGGAGACGCTGGACAGCATCGGCAGCAAGGGTTTCTGGCGCGGCCCGCTGACTTACCTGGCCCGGATGACGGCCGACGACCCACGGTTGCTGCAGGAGTGGGCCACGGACGGCCTGGACAGCGAGCAGAAAGCCCGTATCGAAGCGACCGTCGACCACCTGCTCCACCAGCAGGGGCACGCTGTAGCGGCCACCTGGGCCGTCGCCGTACGCCCCCGTACGTTCTTGGACGCAGAGGTGCTCGGCGACCGCCTGCTGGCCGCATGGGAGTACAACCTCGGCTCCATCCGTACGAAGGACGTCGCCAAGGCTGTACGCCGTTGGAACCGTTAGCCGGGTACTAGTGGAACTGCGGGATGATCAGGTACAGCCCGTAGAGCACGGCGGCCAGGCAGGCCGCGAAACACAGTGCAGCGACACCCGTGTCCACCACGGACGGCTGCCGCTTGTCGTCGATCGCTACGGCACGCCGCGCCATCGCGGTGACTCCGAGCGCGAACAGCACCGCCAGACCGACACCGAAGAGCAGGCTGGCCAGTGCGACCTCACCGAGGGCATCCCACTTGATGTGCATCGTCGTACTCCTCTCAGGCCGCGGCGGGCGTGGTGGCGGGGGTCGAGCTCGGGTACTCGTTGACGTTCTCCGACGTCACCGGGCGGCGCCGGGACGCGGCGTAGATGGCGCCACCGGCCGCGACCGCGAGTACGGCGATGATCGCGACACCGAGGTTGCCGGAGTCCGCGACCTCACCGGCGAGTGCGCCGACGATCGCCGCCGCGGGCAGCGTCAGCAGCCAGGCGACGGCCATCCGGCCGGCCACAGTCCAGCGCACCTCGGCCAGCCGCTTGCCGAGGCCGGCGCCGAGGATGCTGCCCGAGCAGACCTGGGTGGTGGACAGCGGGAAGCCCAGGTGCGACGACGCCAGCAACACGGCTGTCGAGCTCGTCTCCGCGGAGAAGCCCTGCGGCGACTCGATCTCGGCCAGGCCCTTGCCCATCGTCCGGATGATCCGCCAGCCGCCCAGGTAGGTGCCGGCGGCGATCGCGAGACCGGCCGCCAGGATCACCCAGACCGGCGGCTTGGCACCGGAGTGCAGGCTGCCGGAGGTGATCAGCACCAGCGTGATCACACCCATAGTCTTCTGCGCGTCACCGGTGCCGTGCGCCAGCGAGACCAGCGAGGCCGACGCGATCTGGCCGACCCGGAACCCTTCGGTGACGGTCTTCTGCCGGGACCGTTGGGTGATCTTGTACGCCAGGAACGTACCGAGCAGCGCGACCAGACCGGCGACGACCGGGGCCGCGACGGCGGGGATGATGATCTTCTGCACGACGGTGGTGAAATGTACGGCGCTACTCCCGGACGCGATCCAGGTGGCGCCGATCAGGCCGCCGAAGAGCGCGTGCGACGAGGAGCTCGGGAGGCCGACGTACCAGGTCAGCAGGTTCCACAGGATGGCTCCGACCAGGCCGCCGAAGATCACCGGCACGGTCACCTTGGCGTCGTCGACGATGCCGCTGGAGATCGTCTTGGCCACCTCGGTGGAGATGAACGCACCGACCAGGTTCAGGACGGCCGAGATCGCGACCGCGACCTTCGGTTTCAGTGCACCGGTGGCGATCGACGTCGCCATCGCATTGGCTGTGTCGTGGAACCCGTTGGTGAAGTCGAACACCAACGCGGTGACGATCACCACGACGACGAGGAACGACAGGTCCATCGAGATCACTTCCCCTAGGCGGACGATCTGCAGCGTCGATCGACCGTAGGCTCGGTGAGTGAATTCTGAATGAACCGGTCCAGTGGAATTACTCCAAGATCAGGTGGACCAGGCCGTAGACCGCTGCGGCGACGATGCCGGCGGCGGGGATGGTCAGGATCCAGGCGGTGACGATGCCCTTCGCGACGCCCCAGCGGACCGCGGACAGGCGTTTGGTCGCACCGGCACCCATCACCGCGGAGGTGATCGTGTGCGTGGTCGAGACCGGGGCGTGCAGGCCGATCGCCATCACGTACAGGACCAGCGCCGACACCGTCTCGGAGGCGAAGCCGCGGGCCGGGTCGAGGTGGATGATCCGCCGCCCGAGGGTCCGCATGATCCGCCAGCCACCCGAGTACGTCCCGAGCGAGATCGCGGTCGCCGCGGCGATCTTGACCCACAGCGGAACGCCGTCGCTCTGCTTGGCATGGCCGGTGGTGACGAGGGCCAGGAAGATGACGCCCATCGTCTTCTGGGCGTCCTGCAGACCGTGGCCGAGCGCCATCGCGGCTGCCGACACCGACTGCGCCATCCGGAAGCCGCGCGTGGTCTTGCCCGGATTGCTGCGCCGGAACGCCCAGAGGATCGCGACCATCAGCAGGAACGCACCGAGGAAGCCGACGGCCGGCGACAGCACCATCGGGATCACGACCTTGTCGACGATGCCGGACCACAGAATCGTGCTGGTCGAGGCCAGGCCGGCACCGACCAGCCCGCCGATCAGCGCGTGTGTCGAGGAACTGGGCAGGCCGAAGTACCAGGTGATCAGGTTCCAGGTAATGGCACCGACCAGGGCCGCAATCACGATCACCAGGCCGTGTTTGCCGGTCGGCGCGGAGATGATGCCCTTGCCGATGGTCTGGGCCACCTCAGTGCCGACCAGGGCGCCGAGGAAGTTGAAGGCCGCCGCCATCGCCAGCGCCACCCGCGGGGTCAGCGCCCGGGTGGAGACCGAGGTCGCGATCGCGTTGGCGGCGTCGTGGAAGCCGTTGGTGTAGTCGAACGCAAGCGCGATGACGACGACGGCGATGACGAGCGTGAGCTCCACGCTCAGCTCTCCTTGACGGCGATCTGCTCGACCGTGTTCGCGACGTGCTCGAAGGCGTCGATCGCGGCCTCCAGCAAGTCGACCACGGTCTTCAGCTTCATCACGGTCAGCGCCTCGTACTCACCACTGAACAGCTTGGCGATCACCCGGCGATGAACCGCGTCACCGGTGTTCTCCAGCCGGTTGATCTCGATCCAGTACTCGGCCAGGTCCTTCATCGTGCGCAGCCGCGGCATCGTCTCGGCGGTCAGCTGGGCGGCCCGCTGCAGGACCTCGATCTGCTCGGCGACCTCCTCCGGCAGCTTCTCCAGGTTGAAGAGGTGGATGGTGTCCACCGCCTCCTCCATGAAGTCCATGACGTCGTCGAGGTCGGAGGCCAGCCGGTAGATGTCCTCCCGGTCGAACGGCGTGACGAAGGTCGTGTTGACCCGCCGGATGATCGAGTGGGTGGTCTCGTCGGCCGCGTGCTCCGCGTCCTTCATCTGGGCGGCGATCTGGTGGCTGGAGGCCAGCCCGGTTCCCGCCGTACTGCCGAGCAGTTCCGCGAGAATCCGGGATCCGTCCACGAGGTGGTTGGCGGACTCGGTGAAAAGGTCGTAGAACGTCGGGTCGTTCGGACGCAGACGTAACGGCACTTCAAGCTCCGGGTGAACGAGGGACAAACCGTGAACATGCTAGGGGGAACGGACCGCTGACGTGGCATCCGGCCTGGTCAACGTATCGCGTTGTTATGAACTCACCGGCGGAACCGACCACGACCGGTGACCGATCGGTTTCACTTGGTGATCACGGCGTACAGGTCGAAGAGGCCGACGACGAGCACCAGACCGGCAGCGACCCGCAGTACGTGCTGGTGGCCGAGGGCATGGATCGCACCACCTCTGGTACGGCGGTAGACGGCGCTCACGGCGGTCCAGCAGCCCAGGGACAGCACCAGAACGACGATTCCGAGGCCCGTACGGACCTGTGAGGAGCCGTGGCCGGAGGCGAGCAACAGGGTGCCGTTGGCAATCAGGCCGAGGGCGGTACGGCGCCACGCGAGCAGGGTGCGCTCCGGCTGGCGGCCCGGATCCGGTGTGCTCATCGCCACACTGAAAACACCAGGCCGATCAGGCCCACGGTCGCGATCGTTGCTCCGAGCATCAGCGGCAGCCGGCTCGCGGGGAGGGCGCCGCCGCGCCGCATCGCGGTCAGGTTGAGCTGCCAGCGGCGGAACGCGCCGGCCGTGGTGACGATTCCGGTCAGGACCAGCACGATGCCGATCACCCGGGCCGGCCAGCGGTCCGGGCCGAGGTCGAGGAACTGCACGGCGGACAGACCGCCGGCGTAGCAGGCCAGCGAGGTCCGCAGGTACGCCAGGTAAGTGCGCTCGTTCGCGAGGGTGAACCGGTAGTCGGGCTCTTCCTCCTCACTCATCCCCAGCTCACTCATCCGCAGCTCACGAGGCCGTGGTCCTGTTTGAGGGTCAGCACACGCCGCACGCTACTCGTCAGCTTCGCGGCGAAGAACTTGTCCTGCTGCGCCTTGGTCACCAGCGCGTTCACCATGGTCGCGGTCAGCCCGGACTCGGCGTTGATGACGATGTCGCCACCGGCCGCGACGAACCGGGTCGCCCGCTCGCCGACCGGTACCGACTTCACCTCGGCGGCCGAGCCGACGTCGTCGGTGATCACGACGCCGCGCCAGCCGAGGTCGCCGCGGACCATGCCCTGGATGACGGTCGGCGAGAACACGGCCCGGTTCTTCGGGTCGATCCTGGTGTACGTCACGGTCGAGATCATCACCATCGACGTACCGGCGGCGATCCCGTCCGCGAACGGCTGCAGGTCGGCGTCGCCGCGGACCGTGACGTTGTCGACCACACCGGCCGCGAAGTCGGTGTTGCCGCGTACGCGCCCGAGTCCCGGGAAGTGCTTGACCGAGGTCGCGATGCCGGCGTTCCGCATCCCTTGGACGAACGCCTTCACGCCTTGGCCGGCCTGCTCAGGGGTGTTGCCGTACTCGCGGTCCAGCTGGCCGATCGGTGCGTTCTGCGCCTTGAGTGACTCGGGTACTACGTCGGCGACGGGCGCAAGGTCGACGTTGACGCCCGCCTGCTTCAGCTGGCTGCCCCACTGCTGCGCCTGCGCCGTGAGCTTCGAACTCGACCAGGTGCCCTGCACCGTCGCGGCGGGGATACGGTCGAACCCGGAACCCTTGAGCCGCTGGATCTTTCCGCCTTCCTGGTCCGCAGCGATCAACGGGCGTACGCCAGCCACAGTGGCTGCGTCGTTCACGGCCGCCGTCGCGGCGCGCGTCGCGGACACGCTGCCGCCGGTGCCGACCAGGAACACTCCGCCGGAGTTCTGCTGCCGTACGACGGTCCGCTGGGCGGAGGTCATCCCGGCGGCGTCGATGCCGGTCATGATCAGCTGACCGGCCTGCTCGCGGAGTGTGAGCGTGTTGAGCTTCTGGTCGACGCAGTTCGGTGCAGTCGTCGGAGACGGTGTTTCCGACGGTGTGTCGGATGGTGTTCCGGCCGGTGTGGTCGAGCTGGGCTCCTCGGTCGTGGGGACTGTCGAGGACGGGATGGTGCTGGGCCCTGCTGTCGTTTGCGAACCGTTGCCACCGCAGCCGGTGACGGCGAGGGCAGTCAGCGCGAGCAGCGCGACCGGGCGCCTCACCTCAGCTCCGCTCCCAGGCCGCACGATCGACGGTGTCCCCGGAGTGCCGGGCCAGCGTTGCGCAGACGTCGTACAGGTGCTCGACCTGCTCGGGGGTGAGCGCGTCGAAGATCGCCCTGCGCACTTCCTCGACGTGGCCGGGGGCGGTGTCGATCAGCTTCTGCCGGCCGAGCTCGGTCAGGATCGCGACCTGGCCGCGGCGGTCGGACTCGATCCCCTCGCGCTTCACCCAGCCGTTCTGCTCGAGGCGGTTCACCGCGTGCGAGAGCCGGCTGCGCGAGCCGAGGGTGGCAACGGCGAGTTCACTCATCCGCAGCCGGTTGCCCGGCGCCTCGGACAGCCGGACGAGAATCTCGTAGTAGGTGTGCGGGATGCCCGCGTCGCGCTGCAACTGCTGCTCGATCCGGCTGCTCACTACGCGCTGTGCCGCGATGTACGCGCGCCAGGCCTGGGCTTCTGTCTGGTTCAGCCACCGGGGTTCCGCCATCCCCGCAGCGTACTTGTTCACCGAGCCGGATCCGCAGTACGGCGGCCGCACAGATCAGCATGCCGACAACGGCGAGCGTTCCGATGGTCTCGTGGAACAGGAGGAACGCGAACACCATTGTCGTCGGCGGGACGAGGTACAGCAGAGAACTGATGCGCGTGGCGCCGGAGAGCTTGAGGTTGACGAGGTACAGACCCCAGCCGCCACCGGTCGCCAACAGCACCAGCCAGAGGACCGCGCCGTAGAACGCCGGCTGGTCGGGCACTGTCAACCGATGGGTCGACGCCGCGAGTGCAGTGAAGAGGACAGCAGATGTGAGGCTCTGCACGGCCAGTGCGTCGAGGGAGCTTGTACTCGGCGTCCTGCGGCGTTCGAGGACCGTACCTGCCACCAGCCCGAGCAGGCCGCCGAACGGGAGCAGGAACAGCAATGGTGAGCGTGCATGGAGGTCGTCGGCCACGACGAGACCAACCCCCACGAGTCCGACGAACAGTCCGAGCCACTGACTCCGACTGACCCGTTCGCCGAGCAGCGGACCGGCGACGGTCGCGATCAGGATCGGCTGCAGCGAACCGATCAGCGCAGTGACGCCGGCAGTGATGCCGTGGTCGATCCCGGTGAAGATCAGGCCGAGGTAGACGAACTGGGTCAGGAACGCCATCGACACCTGGGTCACCAGGTCCCGCCGGGAGATCCGCGGTCGCCGAATTGCCAACACCGCTGTGGCGAGCGCGCCCGCGACGAGGAACCGCCAGGCGAGCAGGTCGAAGGCTGTCGCGTACTCCGTTCCCCATCGCGCGCCGATGAAGCCGCAACTCCAGAACACGACGAAACCGGTGCCGGCGGCCAAGCTGAGTGCCTTCATGCTCCGACAGTAACCACACCGGTCGGTATACTGTCAGTATGCTCGACCAGCAGATGAGACTCCTCGTGGACCGCCGGGTGCCGGCGGCGCCGCGGCTGACCCCGGCCGGTGAGCGGATCCTGGCCGCCGCGTCGACGCTGTTCTACGAACAGGGGATCCGGACGGTCGGCGTCGACGCGATCGCCTTGGCGGCGGACGTCACGAAGAAGACGCTGTACGACCGCTTCGGGTCGAAGGACCGGCTGATCGCGGCGTACCTGGAGGAACGGGACCGCGCCTGGCACCGGTTCCTCGACGAGCAGCTGGCGTCGCGGCAGCCGGAGACGCCCGAGGCAGTGATCCTCGCGCTGTTCGGCGCGCTGACCGACTGGCTGGCCGGGTCCCGCAACGGGTGCGGATTCATCAACGCGAGCGTCGAGCTGGCCGCGCCGGACCATCCCGCGATGCCGGTGATCGTCGGCCAGAAACAGTGGATGCGCGCCGAGTTCGAGGCCCAGGCCCGGGCCGCCGGCTTCACCGCCCCGAACGAACTCGCCGACCGCCTGCTCCTACTCCACGAAGGCGCCCTCATCACCTACCGAGTAGCCGCGATGCCCTCAGCCCCCGAGGTAGCAACCCGAGCCGCCCAAGACCTACTGACCACCTGGCCCCGAACCTGACCGACCCCCTCCACGCTTCCTTCAGCGGTCGTGCTCGCGGGAGGCGATGATCGCCGCCCGCCGGGCGAGCCGGTGACTGCGCCGGATCTCGGCTTCCCGGAGCCGCCGCCGGTCCTCGTCGGTCACCGGTTCCACCTGCGGCACCTTGCGCGGCTGCCCGTTCTCGTCCACCGCGACGAACACCAGGTACGCCGACGCGACATGCACCTGCGGACCGACCGCGTCCCACCGATCGGCGGTGATCCGTACGCCGACCTCCATCGAACTGCGGCCGGTCCAGTTCACCTGGGCGCTGAAGTGCACGACGTCGCCGACCCGGACCGGGACCAGGAACACCATCTCGTCCATCGACGCCGTGACCGCAGGCCCGCCGGAGTGCCGCGCGGCGACCACGCCCGCGGCCGAGTCGACCAGCGTCATGATCACGCCGCCGTGCACGGTCCCGAGCAGGTTGGTCTCGTTCTGCGCGGTGATGTGCGACAGCGAGAGCCGCGTCTCCGAGGTCGGCCGCGACGACGGGCTGCTGGACATTGGCGCTCCTCCGGTGGATCTGTCGGCTTCCGGTTCGCCGCAGGGTATCCGGACAGTTGTCCACAGGTCCGGATCGACGGGTTCGGCGAGGCCCGATCCTCGTACCTTCTCTGCCGACTTCCCCAGCCGCTGCACCGATCCGGAGGCCCGCGATGCCTGTCGACACCACAGAACATGCCCACGGCAACGACTACTTCCTGCCCGACCAAGTGCTGCCGCCGCTGTCCCGGCAGCAGGTGGATCGGCTCGTGCACCTGGCGCTCCGCACTGCCGCCGATCTTGGTCTCGCAGTCACCTACCAAGGCGGTGCCGCACTCGTGCCCGTCGACGGATCCTCGGACGAGCCTGTGGTCGGGCTGAGCAATCTCGCCCGGAGCGTGGCCCGGGTCGAGGAGGATCAATGGCCTGCATGCGTCGAGGAGCACCTCAAGCAGGTCATGGCGCAGCTCCGGGCCGGCCCGCCGCGGCCACCGGCCGACCCCGAGCGCGAGCTGATCCAGCGGCTCGTCCCGCGCGCGGCGCTGCCGCCCGACTGGGCGATCGATCTCGCGGACTTCCTGCCGGGCCTGCTCTCGGTCCCGTCCACGAACGACGACGGGATCATCTCGCTGTTCGTGGATCCCACCGACCTGGACCTCACCTGGTCCGACGCCGACCGCTTCGGCCTCGCGAACCTCCGCCGCCTCGAGGACCACGCCGTGACCATCGACGAAGGCGACGTACGGATCACCTTCGTCGGCGGCAATGGGTACGCCGCCTCGCGTGCCCTGGTCCTCGACACCGTGCTCCGCGAGACCCTGCACCTGGAGCACACGCCGTACGGCGTCCTCGCCGCCCTGCCGGCTCGCGACACCCTGATCCTGCACGTCATCGAGGACCTGCGCATGATCCCCGCACTCGGGCTGATGATGCGCCTCGCAGCCCGCTGCTACACCCGCGACCCCGGCCCACTGTCACCCGACGTCTTCCTCGTGCCACCGGACTTCACCTGGCACCCCGCCACCATCGCCTCCACCGGCCACGACCCCCTGCGCCTGTCCCCCCAACTCGAGTCCGTCGCCCAGCTCCTCGCGGTCCGGGAGCGGGCCAGGACCCTCAACGAGCCGGAGGCGTGAAGTGTCCGGGCCAGTCGGCGTAACGGATGCGGGAGATCTCGCGAACCTCGCCGAGGGTGCTCCACTCGTCCTTGCCCAGCCGGCCGAGCGGGCGGAGCCGACGGACCTCAGGGTGGTCGCCGTCCAGCACGGCGGCATCGATCGCGAGGTGGCGGACCTGCCCGATCACCAGCGTGCAGTCGCCGACCGGGAGCGTGGTGTGCAGGGTGCACTCGATCGCCACCGGCGACTCGGCTACCCGCGGCACGGCGACCGTCCGGGACGGCTCGGCCGTGACGCCGATCGCCTCGAACTCGGAGACCTCAGGCGGGAAGTTCGTCCCGGACGCGTTCACCTGTTCGTAGAGCGGCTCGGCGGCGAAGTTCACCACGAACTCACCCGTCGCCTCGACGTTGTTCAGGCTGTCCTTGCGCCCCACCGAGGTGAACTGCACCATCGGGGGCTGCACGGACGCCACCGTGAAGAACGAATGCGGCGCCAGGTTCAGCACGCCGCCGGCCGACCGGCTCGACACCCACGCGATCGGCCGCGGCACGACCACCGAGTTCAGCAGTGCATAGAACTCGCGCCGCCCGGCTGTCTCCGGATCCACATCGACACGCACGCCCGCAGTACATCAAACTCGGTGGATGCCGCCGTACCCAGACGCCCAACTGGCCGCCGTAGCCAGGCAACACGGCGTCGACCCCAGCGAACTCCGGGAGGTCCCCGGCGGCGTAGCCAACCGAGCCTTCACCCTCGGCGACGCCCTGTTCCTCCGCATCAGCCGCCCCGGCTACGAATCCGACCTGCACAAGGAATTCCTGGTCGTACCCACCGCCCGCGCAGCCGGCGTCCTCACCCCCGAGATCATCACCTACGACCCCACCCGGACCGTCCTGGACACCCCCTACCTCATCACCCGAAGAATCCACGGCACCGAACCCACCACCCTCCCCAAGACCCTCGCCCAACAACTAGCAACCCTCCACCACCTACACCAACCACCTGCACAGCCCGCCAACGCAACGCAGGCGGTTTGCTCGGTAGGCGTGGATGGGTTGGGCGGCTTGCCGGAGGACGGATGGGGGGACCCTTGGGGGACGGTCGAGGAGTTGGTGGATCGGGGGTACATCGATCCGGGGACTGCGACCTGGTTGAGCGGCTGGTTCACCCGGCTGGCCGAACAGATCGAGGTCGACGGGCCGAAGGTGCTGATCCACGGAGACGTTGCCGCCCACAACCTACTCGTCGGCCCGACCAACGACCTCCGCGCGCTGATCGACTGGGGCGACGCCGCCTGGGCCCCACCCGCGACGGACTTCGCCAAACTCCCGCTGACCCAGGTGGCAGACCTCATCCCCGACTACCTCAACCACACCCATTCCCCAACCACCGAACACGAACTGGCCGCCGCCACCCTCTGGTTCCACCTCTCCTGGGCCCTGTCCAAACTCCCCGCCACCCCCTGGCCCAACCAACGCCACTGGACCGCCCCCACCACCAGCCGCCTCCTCAACCTCCTCCACTTCTTCACCACCACCCCACCACCCCCGTGGTCCGACCTGGTCTGAGGCAGGTCCGCAATCCACCACCTGCCGACTCGAAGGAGACCGCATGAGCCTGGAAACTTCTGGCAAGCTTGAGGTCGTGACGAACGTTCCGACGATGCTCGACCGCGAGCTGTACTCCGTGCCCGAAGCGGCACGGCTGCTCGGGCTATCGTCGTCGACACTCCACTACTGGCTGGAGGGCGGCGAACGCCGAGGAGTGCGGTACGAGCCGATCATCCGGCCCGAACCGGTCGGCCGACGGTCGTTGACCTGGGCCGAGTTCATCGAGGCCGGCTGGCTCAGCACGTACCGGCGGCGCCGGCAGATCCCGATGTCGCAGCTGCGCGCATTCATCTCGGTTCTCCGCGCGGAGCTGGGCATTCCGTACCCGTTGGCACACAGCAAGTCCTGGGTCAGTGGCCGCACGCTGGTCCTGCAGGCGCAGGAGGCGGTCAGCCTCGCTCCCGAGTTCCAGGTGGTCAGCCGCGTCGGAACGCAACTGATGCTCACGTATGCGGGTGAGACGTTCATGGAGCGCGTGGTGTGGGACGGCGACGTCGCAGCGGGCTGGAAACCTCACACGTCGGAGTCTCCGGTGGAGGTCCGGCCCGGCGTACGGTTCGGACGGCCGGCAGTCGCGGGTATCAGCACTGCCGGGCTCTTCGACGAGGCGGAAGAAGGCGCGTCCGCCGAGGAAATCGCGGACGATTTCAGCCTCTCCGTCGCCGAAGTGCGGTGGGCGCTCTCATACGAGGAGCAGCGGCGCGCCGCGGCCTGATCGGGCCTAGGGACCACCCGTGCGTGAATCCGTGGTTCGCTACTACCTCGATGCCGACATCCTCGGCCTGGCCAAAGTCCTGTGCTCACTACGCAACGACATGACATGTCCCGGCGATCCTGGGGCGGTCCTGCACAAGAGGCGACGTCCGCCGTCGCCAATAGCCGATCCGGGTACGCCGGACGCTGCCTGGCTACCGGTCATCGCGGCGCAGGGGTGGCTGATCATCTCGCGGGACGGCAACATCCGGGAGAACTCCGCCGAACGGCGAGCCGTCCGGGAGAGCGGCGCGAAACTGATCGCGCTGGCAGGTGCCGATGCCCGGACCAAGTGGGGGCAGCTCGAAGTTGTGATGACACGTTGGCGCCGGCTCGAGGACCTGGCCGACCAGCCGGGGCCGTTCATCTATCTGGCGACCAGGAATCGACTGACCGCACTGGAGCTCGACGACTGAGTCCGCGGTTCGCGTCGCCCTATCAAGAAGCCGGGGTTCTCGGTGTTATTTGTGGGGTTTCTGCTTGAAAACAAGGGGGTTTGCACTTGTTGTTACATGGGGCAGACTGGGGTTCCGTGACTGACTACGTGGCGGCTGAGGGCCGGTATGACGACCAGATGAGTTACCGGCGGACGGGACGGAGTGGGCTGCAGTTGCCGGCGATCTCGCTGGGGTTGTGGCACAACTTCGGTGACGACAAGCCGTTCGCGACGCAGCGGGACATCCTGCGGCGGGCGTTCGACCTCGGCGTCACGCACTTCGACCTGGCGAACAACTACGGCCCGCCGTACGGGTCGGCCGAGACGAACTTCGGGACGCACTACGCGCGGGACTTCAAGAAGTACCGCGACGAGCTGATCCTGTCGACCAAGGCCGGGTACGACATGTGGCCGGGGCCGTACGGTCAGGGTGGTGGCTCGCGGAAGTACCTGCTCGCCTCGCTGGACCAGTCGCTGAGCCGGATGGGCCTGGACTACGTCGACATCTTCTACTCGCACCGGTTCGACCCGGACACGCCGCTCGAGGAGACGATGGGCGCGCTGGACGCGGCCGTGCGCTCGGGCAAGGCGCTGTACGCCGGTATCTCGTCGTACTCCGCGGAGCGGACGCGCGAGGCGGCGCGGATCCTGGGGGAGCTCGGTACGCCGCTGCTCATCCACCAGCCGTCGTACTCGATGCTGAACCGGTGGATCGAGGAGGACCTGCTGGACGCCGTCGGTGAGCTCGGGGTCGGGGTGATCGCGTTCTCGCCGCTGGCGCAGGGCGTGCTCACCAACCGGTACCTGGACGGGATCCCGACCGATTCGCGGGCCGCGCAGGGGAAGTCGCTGAACCCGGACTCGCTGACCGAGGACACCCTCAAGCACGTTCGCGCGCTGGCCGAGATCGCCGAGCAGCGCGGTCAGTCCGTGGCGCAACTCGCGCTCGCCTGGACGCTGCGCGACGACCGCGTCACCAGCGCGCTCATCGGTGCGTCGAGCGTCGCCCAGCTCGAGGACAACCTCGCGACCGTCCGCAACCTCAAGTTCTCCCCCGAGGAACTCGAGGCCATCGACGCCGACGCCGTCGAGGCCGGCATCAACCTCTGGAAGAAAAGCTCAGACGCCTGACCTGCTTCCGAGCCAACCGAACGCCCGCCGCGGGACAAGCGGCGGGCGTTCGCACGTGCAGACTGGCCAAGCAGCAGCCGGACCGGTCACGCAGCCGGACCGGTCACGCAGCGGGACGTGTCACGCAGCGGGTGGGGGGTTACGGAGCGGTTAGGGGTGGTTGCGGTTGGGGGAGGATGGGCACACGCTGGGAGGTAACCCTCTGGAGGTGGTTTTTGTGACCGCTTCGACGCTCGAAATGGCCCTGACCTACGAACATGCGCGGATCCGGGAGCTGGCCGAACCGGCTCATCATCCGGATGCGGCGCATCCTGAGCACCGGCATCAGACGGACTGGTTCTACGCGATCGCGGCGCAGCATCTGGCCGCGGCCGAGGACGTGCTCCTCCCGCACGTGCGCCGGCTCCCCGACGGCGCCGGACTGGTCACCAGGTACGTCGGCAACGCGAAGGAACTGGAGCGCTCACTGCGCTACCTGAAGGGACGGCAGTACGGTGACAGCCGGTTCCTGCATCTCCAGCACGGCGACCTGTGGCGGCACATCGACCGGCTGCTCGACGAGCACGAGGCGATGGAGGCGACGTACACCCGGCAGATCGCCGAGCAGCTCGACGACCCGGACGTGAACGCGCTGACCGAGGACCTACTGGAGGCCGAGGAGATCGCCCCGACCAGGGCGCACCCGGCGTCACCGCACACCGGGATGGCCGGCCGGCTGGCGCACCGGATGTGGCGGATGGCCGACACCGCGTGGGACAGCGCCGAGGGACGCGTGGTCCCGACCAAGTACCACGCCCACCCGAAGCGCGACTCGGCGCTCTCGCACTACCTGTACGGCACACCGATGCCGAGCGAGCAGGAGCCACAGTAGGACCGCGGCAACAAGGGCCAAGTAAGAGGAGTGGCCCGGCCCCGGCGGATGCCTCCGCCGGAACCGGGCCGGGTTCGGCCGGCTCTCACTGCGCCTGGTTGTGGGAGCCGGCCTGCGTCCTCCCCCGCTGCGCCTGGTGTGCGAGGGAGGACGGTCCGTGGGCTGGGACGGTTGCAACACCACCCGGTACCCAGCAAGTAGTCACCGCAAGCCGTCGATCGCCTTCTTCGCCGACGACGGCAACAAGTAGCAAACAGATTCCGGCCGTGATGGTTACGGGCGCGAGGTCTGGGTCGCGACTGCACGGAAAACCTCGGTAACACAGCAGAGTGATCGGCAGAATCGCTGCGAGAAAGATCACCAAGTAGAACCGCGTGCCTTGTGGTAAACGGAAGAAGACCTGTGCAAGGACGCCGACGCTGATCATTGCGCACCAGACCGAAACCACCGGATTCAGGGCAGCGCGGAGCCGCCGAGCGGGGCGTTCCTGCTCGTACTCGGCCAGTTCCTCCGCGGAGGACGTGGCTCGGCCCTCGGCATCAACACCGACAGTCATGAAGCGATTCCCTCCTGTGTCCGGAAGGTTAGTGTTGCCGAACACTGCGCGGAGTCGCGTGATTACGTCTTTACCAAGATCTGACACATCGGGCCGTGACCTGGCCTACGATCACCGCATGAGTGGCGCGGTCCGGATTCTGCTGGTCGAGGACGATCTCGATATCGCCAATGCCCTGATACCCGCCTTGCGGCGCTACGGCCTGATGGTGACGCACGTGCGGACGGCCGCGGACGCCCTGGCGGCGGATCCTGGCGACCTGGTCCTGCTGGACCTCGGGCTGCCGGACGGGGACGGCATCAACGTGTGCCGGCAGATCCGTACGGTCTCCGACGTGCCGGTGATTGCGGTGACCGCCCGGGGTGAGGCGGCCGACCGGGTCCGCGGGCTGCGCAGCGGCGCCGACGACTACGTGGTGAAACCGTTTGCGATTTCCGAGCTACTGGCCCGCATCGATGCTGTACTTCGTCGTACCGGTCTCTTGCAGCCCCGCCCCCGGGTGACTGTCGGCGACCTGACCGTCGACATCGAGGCCCGGACGGTGCAGGTGGCGGACAAGCCCATCAGCCTGACCCGCAAGGAGTTCGACGTGCTCGCAGTACTGGCCGCGCACCACGGCCGGGTGGTCCCCCGGGAACAGGTCGCGCTGTACGCCTGGCAGTCGGTGTTCGAGGCGTCCTCGCGCACCATGGACGTACACGTGGCCAGCCTGCGCGCCAAGCTCGGCCGGCCGGAGTTGGTACAGACCATCCGCGGCGTGGGTTACCGCCTGGGTTCGGACTGACCGTTGCGCCGTCGACTACTGCAGTCCCTCGTCCCGATGGTCGTCGCCTTGGCGATCGTCGCGGTGATCCCGCTGGCGAACTTCATCGCCACGAGTACCTCGCGCACGCTGTTCCTGTCCCGGAGCAACGACGCGGACTGGTTCGCCGCGATGGCGGAGTCTCCGCTGCAGACCGGCGACATCGCGAACCTGCGTGAGCTCGCGGTGCGGTACCAGGAGCTCTACAACACGCCGGTTTTCGTCGTCGACGTCGACTCCCGCGTGATCGCCACGTCGGTGTCCGGCGTGGACGTCAAGGAGGAGGACATCGCGGCCGCGCTGCACAGCACGCTGGCTGGCCGCCTGCCACCGGAGCCGCCGGCGCTGTGGCCGTGGCGCTCCGGCGAGATGATCGTGTCCCGTCCGGTCGTCAACAACGGCAGCGTGCTCGGTGCCGCCGTACTGCGGGTTCCGACCGAGAAGGCCCGCGACCAGGTGCAGAGCGGGCTGCTGCTGCTCCTCGGTGGGCTGCTGATCAGCATCGGCGCGATCATCGTCGGTATCGTCCGGCCGATCACCCGCTGGGTGCTGCGGCCGCTGCAGGACCTCGACAACGCGACCCACCAGATCACCCGCGGCGCCCTCGACACGCGCGTGTCGACCGACGGTCGGGCACCGGAACTGAGACGGCTGGGTGACAGCTTCAACTCGATGGCGTTGAGCCTGCACCAGGCCCGGCAACGGGAGCGCGAGTTCGTCGCGGACGCGTCGCACCAGCTCCGTACGCCGCTGACGTCGGCCCGGATCCACATCGAGGGCCTGTCCCGGCTGTCGCCGACCGCCCGGTTCGCGCTCAGCGACATCGACCGGCTCGGCCGGATCGTCCAGCGGCTGTCCCGGCTGGCCGGCTCCGACCGGCCGTCGGCGGCCGATGCCGAGGGCAACGAAGAGCCGCTGGACCTGGCCCAGGCGGTGAAGGAGCGGCTGGTCGGCTGGAAGGCTGTGTACGCCGCCGACGACATGGAGCTGATCGTCGGCGAGATGGTCCCGGGCGGGGTCGCGCCCGAGCTCGAGGTCGACGACATCCTCGACGTACTGCTCGACAACGCCTCGAAGTACGGCGCACCGCCGGTGGAGGTCTCGGTCACCCGGGACGGCACCGAGGTCGTGATGTCGGTCCGCGACCACGGTCTCGGCCTCGGCTCGCGCGACCTGAAGAAGGTCGGCGAACGGTTCTGGCGCAGCGCCCACCACCGGGAGATGCCCGGTACCGGTCTGGGCCTGGCGATCGTCCGCTCCGAGGCGGCCCGGGTCGGCGGCCGGGTGGTCGCCCGGCCACCGATCGGCGGCGGCCTCGTGATCGAGGTCCGCGTCCCCCTGATCGAGGACTACGACGTCTGACGGGTCAGATGTGGTTCTGCCGGTACCAGCGCTCGGCCGCGGGGTGCAGCGGGACCGGCATGGTGGCGATCGCGGAGCGGGGGTCCAGGGCGCCCGCCTCGGGATGACCGCCGGTGCCGGGGCTGGCGCCGGGTGACGGGGTGCCCTTGATCAGGTCGTTCTGCCGGCGGAACAGGGTGTTGACCGTCCACCAGGCCCACGAGTCCGACAGGTCTGGCTTCGCGATCAGGTAGTTCGGTACCGCCAGCGTCGGCACCGAACTGGCCAGCCCGTACTGCGACGGCGGGATCGCCGACACCAGGAACCCGCCGAACTTCTGCAGCGCGATCTCCTCGGCGACGGCGCCGATGTCCAGCAGCCGGAACCCGATGCCCTTCTGCAGGTTCGCGATCGGGTCGGTCGGTACGCCGCCGCTCCAGATGAAGGCGTCCAGCGCGCCGTGGGTGGCCTTGCCCTGCGGCTGGATGGCCGCGACCATCTGCTCCAGCGTCATGTTCCGCCGGACCACGTCGACCTTGGCCGGGTTCAGCGTCGGGTTCTTCGCGATCAGGTCGCGCCGGGCGTTGTCCAGGATCATGTCGGCGACGATCTCGGTGCCGGAGCCCTTCGGGCCGACCCCGACGACCATCTTGCGATCCGGGTTCGCCTTGCTCGGGAACAGGTCGTCCAGGCTGGTCGCCTTCGACGACATCGGTACGACGACGTGTACGTAGTTGTCGTACACCCGGGCCAGTGCGTAGAACCGGCGCCGCCCCTCGCTGAACGCGCCGGTGCCCTCGTACGCCGCGAGCGCCGAGTCCGACGTACAGAACCCGAGGTGCGCCTTGCGGGTGGCGACGAGGTTGAGGTTCTCCACCGACCCGTCCGTCACGAGCGGCGTCAGTTCCACGCCTGTGACCTCGCTGGTCAGGGCGCTGAGCGCCGTACCGAACGAGTAGTAGACGCCGCCCTTGTTGCCGGTGGCGAACACGCCCGGCTCCGACGGCGCGGGCTCGTCCGCGCGGCCGCGGGAGCAGCCGGGCAGCAGCAGGCCCGACGCTGCGGCGGCACCGAGTCCGAGCACGCTGCGGCGGGTCAACCCAGTCGGCCGGGCGGGGGTCAGCAGGCGGGGGCGATCCATGCAGAACAACCTAGACAACAATGAGGCCGTGCGGGTAGCGGTGCCGGCGGCCGCAACCCAACCGCTACGCTCCGAGATTCCACACAGCGAGAGACAAACTGCGTCTGGACGCACCCGGGGTCGGTGTGACAGCGTTGTCATCCGTGCGGCCGCGGCGGCCGCGTGAGGACCCTTCCCCGGAGGCTGATTTCGTGCACGACGACCGTCAACTCATCGAGGAGCGGCTCAGTCGCGCCCTGCGGGAGCGGCTCCGCCCCGCCATCTACGGCGCGGCCGTCCCGCTGGACATCCAGGTGTGGCACGCACCGGGTGAGCCCGTGTCCCCCGCCGAGGCGCTGGCACAGACCTACGACAAGGCCGAGATCGGTCAGCCGTGGGGTCCGTCCTGGGGTACCGCCTGGTTCAAGTTCAGCGGCCAGGTGCCCGCGGAGTGGGCCGGCAGCGAGATCGAGGCCGTGATCGACCTCGGCTTCAGCGGCGGCCCCGGCTTCTCCGCCGAAGGCCTGGTGCACACCACCTCCGGCAGGCCGCTGAAGGGCCTGCACCCGCGGCAGACGTACGCACCACTGTCGATCCTCGGCCCTGACGGTACCGCGGCCTCCGCCGGTGACCACATCGAGTTCTACGTCGAAGCAGCCGCGAACCCGGAGATCCCGCTCGACAACGCGTACGCGAAGACCGACATCGGCGCCGGGCTCGGCGATCACCCGATCTACCACCTGACCCGTGCGGACCTGGCGATCTTCAACGCCGAGGTCTGGGACCTGATCCTCGACCTCGAGGCGCTGGACAGCCTGCAGAGGGAGCTGTCGATCCAGGAGCCGCGGCGCAAGGAGATCCTGCGCGCGCTGAGCCGCTCACTGGACGCCCTGGACTACGAGGACGTCGCCGGCACCGCCACGGCTGCCCGCGCCGAGCTGGCCGAGGTACTGAGCCGTCCGGCGCACGCGAGCGCCCACCAGCTGTCCGCGGTCGGCCACGCGCACATCGACTCCGCCTGGCTCTGGCCGCTCCGGGAGACCCGCCGCAAGGTGGCCCGGACCGTGTCCAACGTTGCCACGCTCGCCGAGGAGTACCCGGAGCTCGTCTTCGCGTTCTCGCAGGCGCAGCAGCACGCCTGGGTGAAGGAGAACTACCCGGAGGTCTGGGAGCGGCTGAAGAAGGCCGTGGCCGAGGGCCACATCGTCCCGGTCGGCGGGATGTGGGTCGAGTCCGACACCAACCTGCCCGGCAGCGAGGCGCTCGCCCGGCAGTTCGTGCACGGCAAGCGGTTCTTCCTGGACGAGTACGGGATCGACACCCAGGAGGTCTGGCTGCCGGACTCGTTCGGCTACACCGCGGCGCTGCCGCAACTGGTGAAGCTGTCCGGCTCGAAGTGGTTCCTGACCCAGAAGATCTCCTGGAACAAGGAGAACAAGTTCCCGCACCACACCTTCTGGTGGGAGGGCCTCGACGGCACCCGGGTGTTCACGCACTTCCCGCCGATCGACACCTACAACTCCGACCTGTCCGGCCGCGAGCTCGCGCACGCGCAGCGGA
This sequence comes from Kribbella sp. NPDC004536, assembly GCF_042873835.1. NCBI lineage: Bacteria > Bacillati > Actinomycetota > Actinomycetes > Propionibacteriales > Kribbellaceae > Kribbella > Kribbella sp. NPDC004536. The sequence goes on from NZ_JBIALY010000006.1 coordinate 105,687, forward strand.
ACTTCGCCGAGAACGGTGCGGCGACGCGCTCGCTGGTCCCGTTCGGGTACGGCGACGGCGGTGGCGGACCGACCCGTGAGTTCGTCGCGACCGCGCGCCGGGTGGCGAACCTGGAGGCCTCACCGAAGGTGACGATCGAGTCGCCGACCGAGTTCTTCGCCGCGGCCGAGGAGGAGTACCGCGAGCACGCGCCGGTCTGGTCCGGCGAGCTCTACCTGGAGATCCACCGGGCGACGTACACCTCGCAGGCCAAGACCAAGCAGGGCAACCGGCGTACCGAGCACCTGCTCCGCGAGGCCGAGCTGTGGAGCGCCGCGGCGGTTGTCGCGGGCAAGCTCGACGCATACCCGTACGAGGACCTCGACCGGCTGTGGAAGGTCGCGCTGCTGCACCAGTTCCACGACATCCTGCCGGGTTCGTCGATCTCGTGGGTGCACCGCGAGGCCGAGGCGACGTACGCAGCCGTGGCCGAGGAACTGAACGCGATCATCGCGAAGGCCCAGCAGGCGCTGGCCGGCTCCGGCTCCTCGCCGATCGTGTTCAATGCGGCGCCGCACGCGCGCAACGGCGTCGCCGGCCTCGGTGCCGGTGTCGCGACTGTCGACGGCCAGGACGTGACGGTCGAGAACGGCGTGATCGACAACGGCCGGATCCGGGTCACCGTCGACGAGCGCGGCCTGATCACCTCGCTGTACGACGTGGAGGCCGGCCGCGAGGTCATCGCACCGGGTGCCGTAGGCAACCTTCTGCAGCTGCACGTGGACACCCCGAACCACTGGGACGCGTGGGACGTCGACTCGTTCTACAAGAACAACGTCCGGGACGTGACCGAGGTCGACAGCGTGGACTTCTCGGTGGCCGACGGCGTCGCGACGGTCGTCGTGAAGCGGTCCTTCAACCGGTCCACCGTGACCCAGACGCTGCGGGTCCGCCCGGGCACCAAGCGGGTCGACATCGAGACCGAGATGGACTGGCACGAGTCGGAGAAGTTCCTCAAGGCGGCGTACCCGGTCGACGTGCACGCGGACCGGTCCGCGTCCGAGACCCAGTTCGGGCACATCTTCCGACCGACCCACCAGAACACCTCGTGGGACGCGGCGAAGTTCGAGATCGCGGCGCACCGCTGGGTGCACGTCGGCGAGCCCGGGTACGGCGTTGCCGTGGTCAACGACTCGACGTACGGCCACGACATCAATCGGACCGCCCGCGAGGACGGCGGTACGACCACCACGATCCGTACGTCGCTGATCCGCGCGCCGCGGTTCCCCGACCCGAAGACCGACCAGGGTGTGCACGTCGTCAACCACGCGCTGGTGGTCGGCGCCGGGATCGGTGAGGCGATCGAGGAGGGCTACCGGATCAACCTGCCGGAGCGGATCGTCACCGGTAGCGGCAGCGTCGCGCCGATCGTTGCCGTTGACAACGACAACGTGATCGTCGAGGCGGTCAAGCTGGCCGACGACCAGTCCGGCGACGTCGTCGTCCGCCTGTACGAGTCCTCCGGCGGCCGTTCGCGCGCGACGGTCACCCCGTCGTTCGCGACCGCGTCCGTCGAGGAGGTCGACCTCCTCGAGCGCCCCCTGGCCGACCGCGACCTGAACGACAACGGAGTCAGCTTCGAACTCCGCCCGTTCCAGATCCTCACGCTCCGCTTCAAGCGCGCCTGACACGGAGGCCTTGAACACCTTCCGAGGGCCTGACACGGGTTATGTCCTGTGTCAGGCCTCCGGTGCTTGTCCCGGCCCCCTAGTGGGCCGCGGTTGCGACCAGCTCACCGAACGCCTCCATGCCCGCTGCGCTCGGGTGGAGTGGGGCGGCGGCGGAGGTGGGGATTAGGCCCTCCAGCCAGCGTTGGCTGATCGGGGCGCAGGCGTCGTGGCCGATGCTGGGGGTGCGGAGGTCTACGTAGTGGGCGCCGTGGGCCGCGGCCTGGGTGGCGAGCATGCTGTTGAGGCGGTCGATTGTGGCCTGCAGGTAGTTCGCGTCGACCGGCCACACGGGGATCTGCGGGTAGCAGCCGTTCGGGCGGATGTACGTGCCGTAACCAGTCACCAGGACACGGGCGTGCGGGCTCCGGCGGTGGATCTCGTCCAGAGCGGCGCCGAACGGTGCGGCCGTCGCCGCGATCCGGGCGGCCAGTTGATCGGTACCGCCTGCGGTGTACCGCTCCTTGCAGGATGCCCCGGCCGGTGGTGGCAGCAGGTTGATGCAGCTCAGCGCCGCCGCGACGAGCCCGGTGTCGTTCCCGCCGATCGCGACCGTCACGAGGTCGGTCGTCGGCTTCAGGGCGTCGTACTGCGGTGGCTCGAACCCGAACTGGTGCCCGCTGAAGTCCGGGATGGCCGCTCCGGAACAGGTGACGTCGGTCAGCTCCGCGCCGAGCTCCGCGGCAGCCACATGCGGATAGTTCAAACCGGACCGCAGACAGGGTACGTCGACCTGCGGCGGAATCAGCGGCCCCGCGGCCGAGGAGTCGCCGAGTGCGACGTACTCCACCGGCCCGGCCGCCTGTGCCGCGGCCGGACCGCTCATCACCCCGGCCAGCAGCACACCTACTGCCAGCAGAACGCCTCGTCCCATCGCCGTCACCCTTCGCCCTCGACTGATCACTACCTTCGAGTAGTAATGTTCGGCCCCAAAGCACCTGCCGGTCGCTGGGGCCAGGCCCAGACTTGGAAGGGTGATCGTTGTGACGGCTCACAAAGAGCTGCGGGCCGGCGGCGTCCCGGTGCACGAGATCCTGCGCACCGACCTGGGGCCGCTGGTGGACGACGTACTGCGCCGCCTGGTCGCGGACATCCCGCTCTACGCGCAGCTCCCGGACGAGGAGCTGCAAGGCGACATCCGGCGGATCACCGAGCGGACGCTGCGGGCCTTCAGCGAGACGTTCCGGACCGGCGTCGTACCGACCGGACCGGCGCTCGACCCGCTGCGGGAGTCGGCGACGCGGCGGGCGGAGGAGGGTGTGCCGCTGGAGGCGCTGCTCGCGGCGTACCACCTGGGCGGGCGGGTCTGCGCGGATCACGTCGCGGCCCGGTTCCGGCCCGGCGAACTGCCGGACGCGATCGCGCTCAACCGGCTGATCCTGGACTTCCTGCAACGCGTCACGGCGGTCGTGTCGGCCAGCTACTTCGCGGAGCGCCAGTCGATCGCGGGGGAGGACCAGGCCACCCGCCAGTCCGTGTTCGCCGCGTTGCTCGACGGCCGGCCCGTGGACGAGTCGGCGCTGCGAGCAGGGCTGCGGCTGCCGCCGGAGTACGTCGTCCTCGGCCTCGCGATCGGCCCGCATCCGGACGAGCAGCGGCCCGGCGTCGACGCGCAGATCGTCGGCCGCCGCAAGCTCCGCAGGATCCGGGTCGAGCTCGACCGCCTCCCGGGCAGCATGGCCGCCCTGTCGCCCGACGACGGCATCGCCCTGCTCCCCGCTCCGGCCGGCCAGTTGGCCGGGCTGCGGCGACGATTGGAGCAAGTTGCGGGGGTCGACGTCACGTTCGCGGTCGCCTGTGCGGCGCCGGCCGAGGTTCCCGCGAGCGTGAGCTTGGTACGGGAACTGCTCGACCTGGTACGGGTGCACCGGCGCCCGCGCGGTGTCTACGAGTTGGACGATCTTCTGCTGGAGTACCAGTTGAGTCGCCCCGGACCGGCGCGGGAGCGGTTGGCGGGGATGCTGGCGCCGCTGGACCAGCGTGACGACCTGCTGGCGACGCTGCGGTGCTACCTGGGCAACGCGCGCAACCGGCGGCAGACTGCGGCCGACCTGCACCTGCACGCGAACACCGTCGACTACCGGCTTCGCCAGGTCGGACGGTTGACCGGACTGGACCCCGGACGGGACGACCAACTGCCGCGCGTCGTCGCAGCCCTTGTCGCTTTCGACGCCCGGCGTTCACCAGGCTGACGTAGCGTGCCGGTATGGCTCCGACTCCGTTGCTCGGTTCCCGTACCCTCGACCGGCAGACGGCGCGTACGTTGCCGCCCGGGCCGAAACTGCCGACGCTGCTCCAGACGTGGCTGTTCGCGAGTCACCGCCGGACGTTCTTCCCGCGGATGCGCGACAAGTACGGCGACGTGTTCACGATCCGGCTGGTGCCGTCGAGCCGGGTGTGCGTGGTGCTGAGCCGGCCGGACCACATCCGCGAGGTGTTCGGCAGCCCGCCCGCGGTGATGCACGCCGGCGAGGGGAACACCGCGCTGGAGCCGATCATGGGCTCGCACTCGTTGCTGCTGCTCGACGACGAGGACCACGTCCGGATGCGTAAGCAGTTGATGCCGGCGTTCTCCGGTGCGGCGCTGCGCGGGTACGCGGCGATGGTGCTCGAACTGGCCCGCGCCGAGGTCGCGAAGTGGCCGGTCGGGACACCGTTCAAGATGCACCAGCGGATGCGGAACCTGACCCTGGAGATCATCCTGCAGGTGATCTTCGGCGTCAGCGACCAGGAGCGGCTGGACACCCTGCGCCCGCTGATGGACAAGATCGTCTCGGTGTCGCCGGTGATCATGCTCGGCTCGTTCTACCCGTCGCTGCTGCGGTTCCGGCCGTGGCGGACGTACCTCGACACCCAGCGCAAGGTCGACGAGATCCTGTACGACGAGATCGCGAAGCGGCGGGACACGTACGCCGGGCGGACCGACGTACTGTCCCGGCTGCTTGCCGCCGGCAACTGGTCGGACGTGGAGCTGCGCGACCAGCTGGTCACGTTGCTGCTGGCCGGGCACGAGACGACCGCGACCGCGCTGGCCTGGGCGTTCCACGAGCTCGCCCGGCGGCCGGAGGACCTGGCCTTCGGGCAGCGCGCCGCCGACGCCGGCGCGGACGACGAACTGGAGGCGATTGTCAAGGAGGCGCTGCGGCTGCATCCGGTGGTGTACCAGGTCGGCCGCCGGGTCACCGAGACGACCGATGTCGCGGGCTACCGGCTGCAGCGCGGTACGACGATCATGGCCGCGATCGGGCTGGTGCACCGCGACGGCGAGCACTTCCCGAACCCGAAGGACTTCCGCCCGCGGCGGTTCCTGTCCGACGACCCGCCCGCGCCCGGCACGTGGATCCCGTTCGGCGGCGGCGCGCGCCGCTGTATCGGTGCCGGCTTCTCGTTGATGGAGGGAACGGAGATCCTCCGCGCGGCCCTCACCGCGTACAACTTCCAGGCCCCGAACCCCGAGCCCGAGCCCGCCCAGCCGAAGAACGTGACCCTGGTCCCCCGCCACGGCGCGGAGGTCCAGGTCACTAAGCGTTAGGACTCAGTCCTCGAGATCCCCGACGTCGCCGAGGTCGACGTCGCGGTAGCTCTCGAGGTCCTCCTCGTCGTCGTCCTCGAGTTCGAAGTCGTCCTCGTCGACGACGTGCACGGCGGCCTCCTCGGCGCCGGCGGCCGCACCGTCGATGCCGACGTCCTCGGCGTACAGCTCGCTGTCGTCGTCACTGCGCGCGCCCTCGTCCGAGGAGACCAGCCGGCCGGAGCGGGCGTGGCCGACCTCCGGGCCGCCGACGTCCTCGCCGTCCTCGGCGTACGGGTCGACGTCCGGGACCTCCTGCGCGATCCGCTGGTCCAGCGTCTCGCCGCGCAGCGCCTCGTCGGCCGTCGTACCGAAACCTTCGCCCGCGGACCACTTCTCCGGCGGTGAGTACCCCTCGTCGAGCAGGTCCTCCACGCCACGGTCGTCGAGGGTGTCCTCGGCCTGCAGCTGATCCTCGTCGTCGACCGAGTAGCTGCCGTAGTCCTCACGGTTGTTCTCACTCATGGGGCAACCTTGGCGCGCCGCGGCCCGTTGAATCAAGCTCGGCGGAGAATGGGCCAATGGATCCGGTCAGGCTGACGTTGGACCAGCTGCGGGAGCTGCGCGACGACATCGCGCCGCGGGCCGCCGAGCGGTCGCGGGCCTCGATCCGGCGGCGGGTCGAACGCTGGCGCAGCCGGGCGTTCTTCATCGCCCAGTGTGCGCTCGCGGCCGGCGTCGCGTGGGCGCTCGCGCGGTACGTGGTCGGCCACAAGCAGCCGTTCTTCGCACCGGTCGCGGCGATGGTCTGTCTCGGGTTCAGCTTCGGGCAGCGGCTGCGCCGGGTCGCGGAGGTGATGGTCGGCGTCGCGGTCGGGGTCGGCGTCGGCGACCTGTTCGTGAAGGCGTTCGGCACCGGCATCGCGCAGCTCGTCTTCGTGATCGCGCTCGCGATGAGCATCGCCGTACTGCTCGGCGCCGGGAACCTGATGACCACCCAGGCCGGCGTCCAGGCGGCGATCGTGACGACACTGCTGCCCAACCCGAACGCCGGCTTCAGCCGCTGGCAGGACGCCGCGCTCGGCGGGCTGGTCGCCCTTGCCGCGGCCACGATCGCCCCGGCCGCGGCGATCCGGCGCCCTCGGCAACAAGCGACCGGCGTACTCAGCGAACTCGCCGAGATCCTGAACGAGACCGCGGACGGGCTGCGCTCCCGCGACGAGGAGGCGCTCACCGACGCGCTCCGCCGCGCCCGCGCGAGCGAGTCCCGGCTCGACGACCTGCGCAGCGCCGCCGAGGAAGGGGTTGCGGTCGTCCGGCTCTCCCCGTTCCGCCGCCGGCACCGCGGGCGGGTGCAGCAGATCGCCGATCTCGTCGTACCGCTGGACCGCGCGATCCGGAACATCCGCGTGCTGGTCCGCCGGTGTGCAGTGTCGGTATGGCGCGACGAGGCGATGCCTGACGAGTACCCGATGCTGCTCGAACGCCTCGCGGACGGCACCCGGCTGATCGGTGAGTCGCTGTTCGAGCCCGCCGCCGACGTCGCCGCCCACCGCGTCCTCGGCGAACTCGGCCGCCGGACGGCGGAAATGCCGCTGCCGACCGGGCTGTCCGCGGTCGTCGTCCTCGGCCAGCTCCGCTCCACGATCGTCGACCTGCTCGAACTCACCGGCACGTCGTACGACGACGCCCGGAAGCTGGTCCCTCTGCGGCTGGACGGCCTTGACGAGAACTAGTGACTCAGGTCACAACGCGTTTTCCCGTCATACCTCGTCACTCTCCGCGTCTCACCGGCATGACGATCCACCGACTGATGACCACGATGGCCGCCGAGCAGGTTCGTGATCTCGAGGACCTGCTGGACCTCACCCAGACCACCGACGACCGGAACGACGCCGCCGCCGAGCAGTAAGGCGCGAGCCGGACGAACGGGTCCGGGTGGCGCGCCGGACGGTCCTGCCCACCGAGCTGGACCGCACGGAAGCCGCACCAACGCAGAGGCGCCCAGTGCGCCGCGCCGCCGGACCCGTTACAGGTGCACCGCCACAGAGGTGCACCCGAACCACCCGCCGACCAACCTGACGCCGTTTGCGCGAGGCTCAGGCTGGCCCGGCGGGTGGTTTTACTTTGTTGGTTGGAAAGAAAGAAAAGAAAAAGAAGGAGCAGAGGGGGTTAGGCGGCAACCGTGATCTCGGTGGTTACCGAGTTTGCGATGAAGCACTCGCGGTGGGCGAGGTGGTGGAGCTTGTCGATCGTCTCCGCGTCCGGCTCCGGGCCGTTCCAGACGATCTTCGGGTTCAGCGTCACGTGCGTGATCGCCAGTCGGCCGTCGGCGTTCGGCGCCATCAGGCCGACCGCGTGGTCGTCGTACGCGTCCACCACCAGCCGCTTCCGGGCCGCGATCGACAGGAACGTCAGCATGTGGCAGGACGACAACGCCGCCACGAACGCCTCTTCCGGGTCGACCGGCCCCGGGTTCCCGAGGTACTTCGGGTTCGCCGAGGCCGGGACCGTGATACCGCCGTCGAAGCGCCACTCGTGGTCGCGGTTGTAGCTGTCGTAGGCGAAGTCGTACTCACCACGGCTCCAGCTGACATCGACCACGTGCTCCGACATGGGTTCACCCTTCCGAGACGGCCGCCTTCGCGGATGCGGTGACGGGATTGCATCGTACGGGAGTGTGCCCGGGCAGCTTGGCGACGTAGTCGCTGTCGTACCGGGCGGCCATGCCCGCGACCGGGAAGTCCGTGGTCACCCATTGCGCACCGCTGGCCAGGGCAATTCCGAGCCGGGTGTAGTCCTTGTCGCGGATCGTCGCCATCGGCTCGTCCGACCGGGTCCGGACCAGGTACCCCTTCTGCACCAGTCGCTGGATCTCGGCCTGGTTCGCGCCGCGCGGGTCGTTCACCTCGGTGACTGCCGCGTCCGGAGCACCCTCCGGCCCACGGGTGAAGACCGCCCGGCCTTCGAGGTTCGGCTTGCCCGCGGTGTAGGTGTCACGGATCTCGCCGGGACCGCCGTTGTCGAAGTAGAACATCACCTGCCCGCGGACGCTGCTCAGCTTCGGCCAGCCCTTGGTCAGCACAGACTGCTCGAGCGTCAGGCCTGGCTTGCGGACGTCGTCCGGCGTGAGGATCTCGTTCTCGCTGAACACCGAGCGGATCTCGGTGTCGACGCTGTCCAGGTTGGCGGCGTCCCACGGCGGGGCCTTCACGCCACCGGCGGCGACCACGTTCGGGTCGGACTGCTTGAGCTCGAGGTTGATCGCGATCGGTACGTGCGCCGGGTGCGCGTCGGACCAGGTCTTCACCTGCTGCAGACAGACGACGAACGTGTCGCAGTTCGTGTTGTAGTCGAAGTCCGGGATGTGCATGACCTTGATCCCCGGCTTCGCCATCGCCGGGTCGGTCAACGGTCCCTGCCCGGTCAGTTTCCGGATCAGCGGGTACGTGTACAGCCCGCCCTGCGGGTCCGGGTACAGATCCAGCTCGAGCGCCCGGACGTTCTGGTCCTCCAGCTGCTGAGAGATCGGAGCGTGCGAGTACCAGAGGTCGACGGAGCCCGGGTTCTGTTGCTGCTGCACCTTCTGCTCGGCCGGGCTGAGCTCGCGGTGGTACGAGTTGTGCGAACCGACGACCTGAATCTGGTTCAGGCGCAGCTCGCTGCCCGACCGGCTGATCGTCGTACCGGCGACCCCGGACGCGGCCAGCGCGGCGGATGCGAGACCGGCGACCAGGGTTTTGTTGACGCGCATATAAAACCTCCCCTTGACATGACCAACTGTCGGCAATCTGTCACAAAGAGGTGGCAACCGTTGTCCTCGATCCGTGGACAATGGGTGAATGGTGACTTCTGGTGCCTATCCGCTTCGCCGGACGCCGACCCAGGACCGGGCCAGCCGGCAGGTCGAGCGGATCCTGGACGCGGCCTGTTCCGAGGTGGTCGAGCGCGGGTACGACGCGGCGTCGACGAGCGGGATCGCGAAGCGGGCCGAGATCGCGGTCGGCAGCGTCTACCGGTACTTCCCGGACAAGCGCAGCCTGATCCAGGCGATCGAACGCCGGAACCAGGCGCGCTACACCGAGGCGGTGAGCGAGCGGCTGGCCGATGTGACCAGTTGGCGAGCGGCCGTCGACGTCACGCTGGACACGTTCCGGGAGATGCACCGGACGGACCCGGGCTTCAAGGCCGTCGTACTGAGCGGGCTCGGCGATCCGGAGCTGGAGGCGAAGCCGGGCGAGTTCGACGACCAGCACGCCGGCGAGTTCGCGGAGCTGCTGGCCGCGCGGTTCGGGGCCCGCGACTCGCGGGACTTCCGGCTGGCGGTGACGCTGAGCATCACGATGGGCGAGTCGCTCGCGCACCTGGCGGACCGGTTGTCCGCGGACGAGGCGGAGTACGTCCTGGATCAGGGCCGGCCGGTGCTGTACGGCCTGCTCGCCCCGCATCTTCCTGCTTGAGCCAGCGAGTTTGGCTCAAGCAGGTGTTCCGTCAGGCTGCCGTAGCTGAGTACGGGCCCAGGGTCGGCCAGTGGCTGACCCGGCCCGCCAGGCGCGCCCGGCGCGGGTTCCGGACGTCGTACGCGACGATCACCCGGTCACCCTTGGTGTAAGTAATCCTGCTCCCGACCGGGAACTTGCGAGCGACCTCGTACGGGCCCTCACCCCGGCGGGTGTAGTACTCGACGATGACCTCGGTGTAGACCGCCGGGGCACCGCTCTGCAGTTGGCCGCGGACCGGGCCACGTACCCGGATCACTCGTCCCGCGGTCTTCTCCTCTGTGCCGGTGGGGATTTCGTCCCGGCGCAGGCCGGCCAGGACCTCGGTCACGATGAAAGCCGCGACCACCAGCACCAGGCCGAACCCACCTAGTACAACGATCGTCAACATGGCACTCACCCCCGACGCGCCGCCCGCGAGCGACGCGGTCGTTGTCGAAACTGCTTGAGCGGCTGGTGCCGCTCACCGGTGGGACGCCACCGGACTCCACTTGGTTCCGTGTAACTTCACGCAACTTTTACAGGGCCACTTTTTCGTCTACAGGACCATAGTAGAGTCCGGTGGAGCGGTGTTACTAGAGGTAGAGTTGACCTGTAGTTGTCAGTTTTCGCCCATTCCGAACTGGTAGGCGGGCGGTACTGGCCGCTGTGTGCCAAGCGCCGCCTCGGCGGCCAGCCAGTAGTCGGTGAGCGGGTTCGCGCCCTCCCGGACAGTGGCCAGCTGGATCCCAGCCGCCAGCAATTCATGGGCTTTTGCCGGATTTCCGGTCTCCAGCGCGTGCCGGACCCGCAGCAGCTGGATCCGCGGGTCGTCAGGGGCTCCCGCCAGCATCCGCTCGGCCCGCGGTACGTCGGTGTCGAGCGCGGCCGTGACCGCCTCCACGACGAGGGGCACCAGGTCAGGCCGGAGCTGGACGGCGCGTTCGTAGTACTCCAACTCGTGCGTAACTACACCGAGGTTGCGTAGAGCCCACGGATTGTCCCCGGACTGTCTCCACGCCTCCACGGCCCCGTCCTCGTCACCGTCGTAGTGCCGTGCGACGCCGCGGTGGTACCAGACGAGCCAGTTGTCCTCGGCGGCCTCCAGTAGCTCCCGCCACGCGACCAGCGTCCCGTCCGGTACGTCATCCACCGCCGGCAACTGCCCCTCCAGCAGCGGCAACCACGCCCGCTCCCGCGCCGACATGGTGTCCTCGTCGAACGGCGTCCCGTCCGACACACTCCACCCGGTCCGCTTCAACTCCAACGCACCCCACCCGGACCCGACCCCCAACCGCTCCACCGGCGCCGAATCCACAACCTCCAACCACTCCCGCTCCCGCCCAGCCAACTCCCCCAACAACCGACTGAGCGCCTCGGCACCTCCGACCCGAGCTGTCGTCCAGTCCTGGGAATGCGCAACCTCGGCGTCCATCGAAAGACATCCGTACGCCTCGAGCCAGCTCCACGACGTGTTACCCGGCAGCCTGAGATGCTCCATCTGCGTACGAGCCAGCCCCGCCTGAATCTCGGCGTACCCATCACCGACGAGCCCGGGCGAAAGCCACTCCTGCCACCGCCGCCCACCCTCCCCCTGCCCCCACACGAACAACTTCCGCCCGATCAACCGCTCGGTGGACGCCTGCACCAACCCACGACCGGCGCCGTCGACCGAAGCGATCCACGATCCCTCCCCCGCCAACGGCTCGAAGAAGTAGTCGACCGCCCGCGGATGCCGCATCGGATACGTCAACTCCGGTTCGACGTCGATCAGGTCCAGCCGGCTCCCGTACCCGTACCGCCACGCCTGGTCCGCCGGTACCAGCACCCGCCGGTCGGCCGACTGCGGTACGGCGATGTTCGACCACCAGTACGCCGGTACGTCCACGTCGGACGGATTCTGCAGCCGGACGCCGACGTACAGGTACTCGGAGTCCTCGGGCAGCCAGAAGTCGAGCTGGGTGACCAGGTTCCGGGTCCGCTCGAGCTCCCACAGCCGCAGTACGGGCGTACCGTCCGGCCCCTCGACCCGCGCAGCGTGCATCGGGGAGCAGGTCCCGGTCCAGTGGCCGGTACTCCCGACGTTCCACTCGACCCCGCCCGCGAACCAGGCGTTGCGGAGGGCAAGGTTCGCCGGCTGGAACACCGGGTTCCGGTAGAGCAGCTCGGTCCCGTGATGGACGAGCGAGTACAGCCGGCCGCCGAGCGTCGGCAGCACGGTCGCGCGGACGTGGTCGTTCTCCAGCACGAGCGCAGGCAGCGATGTCTCGACGAGCGTCCGGTCGTACCCGTCCTGGTTCAGGCAGGGCAGCGGACTGTGCAAGCGCCCGTACTGGATGTTCTCCCGCAACTCGGCCGGTACCTCGTCGAGGTTCTCCACCTCATGCGCCTCCAGCTGCGTACGAAGCGGCGCAAGTGGATTCTCCGGACCGATCGAAGCTGCAGGAATCACGAGGTTTTGCGCAGAAAGAGTCGTCACAGCCGTATCTTTGCAAGTGCGCTATACATGGTCGACATGGACGCTGATGTGATCGTCGTCGGGGCGGGGCTGGCCGGGCTGGCGGCGACCGCGGAGTTGGCCGATGCGGGGCGGAAGGTGCTGCTGCTCGACCAGGAGCCCGAGGCCTCGCTCGGTGGGCAGGCGTTCTGGTCCTTCGGTGGGTTGCTGTTCGTCGACTCGCCCGAGCAGCGGCGGATGGGGATCAAGGACTCCCGCGACCTCGCGTTGCAGGACTGGCTCGGGTCGGCCGGGTTCGATCGGCTCGACGACGAGGACAAGTGGGCGCGGCAGTGGGCCGAGGCGTACGTCGACTGGGCGGCCGGCGAGAAGCGTCCGTGGCTGCACGCCCAGGGCGTACGGTTCTTTCCGGTTGTCGGGTGGGCCGAGCGCGGCGGGTACAACGCGGACGGGCACGGGAACTCGGTGCCGCGGTTCCACATCACCTGGGGTACCGGTCCGGGGTTGGTCGCGCCGTTCGAGCGCCGGGTCCGGGAGGCCGTGGCGAAGGGGCTGGTCGAGTTCCGGTTCCGTCATCGCGTCGACGAGCTGACGGTGACCGGTGGCGTGGTCGACGGCGTCGCGGGCAAGGTGCTCGAGCCGAGCGATGTCGCGCGAGGTGTGTCCAGCTCACGGGTCGAGGTCGGTGACTTCGACCTGAAGGCGCAGGCCGTCATCGTCACCTCCGGCGGGATCGGCGGGAACCACGACCTCGTTCGGCAGCAGTGGCCGCAACGGATGGGCGAACCGCCGAAGCGGATGATCAGCGGCGTACCGGCGCACGTCGACGGGCGGATGCTCGCGATCACCGAGCAGGCCGGCGGCCGGTACGTGAACCGCGACCGGATGTGGCACTACACCGAAGGCATCCAGAACTGGGACCCGATCTGGCCGCAGCACGGGATCCGGATCCTGCCCGGTCCGTCGTCGCTGTGGTTCGATGCCACCGGCAAGCGACTGCCGGTGCCGCTGTTCCCCGGGTTCGACACGTTGGGGACGCTCGAGCACATCATGCGGACCGGGTACGACTACACCTGGTTCGTGCTGACTCAGAAGATCATCGAGAAGGAGTTCGCGCTGTCCGGTCAGGAACAGAACCCGGACCTGACGAACAAGGACATCAAGGGCGTACTCGGCCGGGCCCGCGGCGGCGCTACCCCACCCGTGCAGGCGTTCATGGACAAGGGCGCGGATTTTGTTGTCCGCGGCAACCTTCCGGACCTGGTCCGGGGGATGAACGACCTGACCGGCGACCAGCTGATCGACCTCGACGACCTCGAACGGCAGATCGTCGCGCGGGACCGCGAGCTGACCAACACGTTCACCAAGGACCTGCAGGTGACCGCACTCCGCGGCGCCCGCAACTACCGCGGCGACAAGCTGATCCGGGTCGCGCCGCCGCACCGGATCCTCGATCCGAAGGCCGGCCCGCTGATCGCCGTACGGCTCAACATCCTCACCCGGAAGTCGTTGGGCGGCCTGCAGACCGACCTCGACTCCCGGGTACTGCAAGCCGACGGCACTCCGCTCCCCGGCGTGTACGCGGCCGGGGAGGTCGCCGGCTTCGGCGGCGGCGGCATCCACGGCTACCGCTCCCTCGAAGGCACCTTCGTCGGCGGCTGCCTCTTCACCGGCCGCACCGCAGGCCGAGCCGCCGCGAAGGCTGTCTCCTAGAACACCATCGTGAGGAGGTCGGCGAAGAGTTCTTGTTCGTCGATCTCCAGGCCGCGGTTGGTGAACCAGGTGGCCATGTTGTGGCAGTCGCGGAGCAGGAACTCCATGCCCATCGGGTTGCCGACGATGTCGACGACCTGGGGGAGGTCGATCATCACGATCCGGTCGGGCTGGGCGAGCACGTTGTACGGCGAGAGGTCGCCGTGGGCGAGTCCCGCGCGGGCCAGTTCGCGCATCGCGCCGCGGAGCTGCTCGAAGTACAGCTCGAGCACGTCCTTGGCGGGACGGACCTGGGCGAGGCGTGGTGCCGCACCGCCCGCACCGTCGTCGATGAACTCCATCAGCAGTTCGGTGCCGTCGACCTGTACCGGGTACGGCACCGGGACGCCGGCCTTCCACAGCCGGTTGAGGGCCTCCCACTCGGCGTACGCCCAGCCGCCGGCCGCGACGCTGCGCCCGTGGGCGGTCTTCTTCGCCATCGCCCGGCTGTCCCGGCTGTTCCGGGTCCGCCGGCCTTCGACGTACGACGTACTGCGATGGAAGGACCGGTGCTCCTCGGTGCGGTACCGCTTCGCGGCCAGCAACGAGGACTTCGCCGGGTTGTCGCCGATGGCTTCGACGGCGCGTTCGACGAGGAAGACGTCGGCTTCCTTGCCAGTTTTGAGGACGCCGAGCTCGGTATCGATCGCGGCCTGTTCCGTCACAACCCACGAAGGGCGTGGTTCCGGGCCGCGAGAGCCGCGCTCGACGTCCAGCCAGGTGGACCACCGCTGGTCCGGCCCGAGCTGTTCGTCGACAGCATGGAACTTGAAGACGAAGGCGTCGGCCGGGTCGAGGTCTGAGTAGTTATCGGTGAGTTCGTACTCGGGAAAAGACAACGCAGTTGCTCCTGAACCGTGAAGTGGGACTGACGCGGACATGCCGCAGCACAGTGATAGCCATCCGTCAGCCCTCCTCAGGTCCAGGCAGCGCTCGTCGCCGCTCGGCCAACCCAGGATGCCCGCCGCTCGCGGGCCTCGCAACGTATTTATCGGAACTGCGATCGCGCGGTCGGACTCAACCGCAACTCCTGCATCGCCTTCGCCGACCGGCAGACGAGCTCCGGCAGGACCTGCTCGTGCCAGACCCGGGACGCCGCCAACTGCCGGCGGTGTTCGTCGTACGCCGCCACGCCGGGGAACCGGGCGAACCAGGCGAGCACCACCTCGGCCCGCAACGGCAGCCCCGGAAAGTTGTTCTCGGCAACCAAACTCTCGAACACCGCGACCGGCTCGGCCCCGGTCGCGGTCAGTACCGGAGCGACGTGATCGGCGAAGTACTCGACGAATCCGTCGTCGGCCGCACCGCGGTGGTAGACCGCGCCGGCGATCACCGAGGCGGCACGGGCGGCGGGGCGCGGACTGTCGAGGGCGGGATAGCCGGGGCCGAGTCGTACCGGCTTCAGCAGGAGGGCGTTGTCCGAATCGATCATCGTCGCGTTCGCGGCCGCTGCATGCGCCCGCCAGACCGGGCCGTAGTAGAACGAGTTCAGCGCCTCCGCGCGGGCCGGCAGGTCGCGGAAGCCGCGGATCCAGACGAACCGGTCCGGGTCGTCCAGATCCCGGAACTGACCGGCGATGTGCATCCCGGTCGCCTCCTGCCCTTCGACGAAGTGTTCGTCGAACAGCTCGATCAGGGTGTCACGCTGCCCAGGATGCAGCGTGTACTGGCGAAGGTCGACAACCGCGCAGCACTCGTTCATGGGGAGAAGCCAACCACTGAAACCTGACAGTTACTGTCAGGGGACAGTCGTTTGAAACACCCGTAACAGCCCAGTACTTGAACTCGCCGCGGGAGTTTGATCTGGTGGAGCCAGGTGGTTGAGCCCCCTGCCACTGGGAAGTGCACGACGACACGACGAGGTATCTCCCGTGACGATCGCAGCAACCGAAGACAAGCAGACCATCGCCGACGCCACCCACGAGCTGCTGCTCGAGGCGGACAGCGTCCCCGACCCCCGGCACCAGGCGTGCCTCGACGAAGTGGTGTTGCTGAACGCACCGGTGGCGCGGTCGATCGCCTCCCGGTACCGCAGTAAGGGCGTCGACTCCGACGACCTCGAACAGGTCGCGTACCTCGGGCTGGTGAAGGCCGCCAACGGGTACCGGCTCGAGGCGGAGACGGCGTTCCTGTCGTACGCCGTACCGACGATCCGCGGCGAGCTGAAACGGTACTTCCGCGACTGCGCGTGGACGATCCGCCCGCCGCGGCGGGTCCAGGAGATGCAGGGCAGTATCGCCGCCGCCGAACCCGAGCTGATCCAGCGGTTGGGGCACGTGCCGAGCGACGCGGAGACCGCGGCGGCACTCGGCACCGACGCGTCCGAGATCGCCGAAGCCAGCTCGGTCCGCGGCTGCTTCAGCACGCTGTCGCTGGACGCTCCTGGTGCGGCCGACGGCGGGACGAGCCTGATGGAGACCGTCGCGGACGCCGAGGACGGGTACGACCTGGTTGAGAACGTGCACACGCTGACGCCGGCGGTCGCGAACCTCGGCGACCGGGACAAGCGGATCCTGCAGCTCCGGTTCTGCAACGGCTTCACGCAGGAGGAGATCGGGCACGAGCTCGGCGTCAGCCAGATGCAGGTCTCCCGGCTGCTCCGCACCATCCTCGAAACCCTGCGCGCCGACCTGGCCGACGCTGTACCGAAGCACGGGTAGAGGTGCCTCCGGGCCGGCTTCCGCAGCCGGCGCCACGCCTGGGGCCGAGCGTCCAAGCCCACCACCACCCGTTCTTCCGTACGGTAGCGTCGCTTTCGTGGACTTCGAGGAGGCGGCGGACGCGGTGTACGCGGCGCCGGCGGCCGACTTCATCGCGACGCGCAACGAGCTGGCCAAACAGCTGAAGGCCGGCGGCGACGCGCTCGGGTCGACCCGGCTGAAGGCACTGCGCAAGCCGACGGTCGCGGCCTGGGTCGCGAACCTGCTGGCCCGCAAGCTGCCCGACGAGCTCGACGACCTGCTCGCGCTCGGCGACGAGTTCCGCGAAGCGACAGCGGACCTGGACGGCGACCGGCTCCGCGAGCTGACGCCGCGGCGTCACCAGGTGCTGGACCAGCTGGCGAAACAAGCCGCGAAGCTGGCCGGGGACGAGGGCCAGAAGCTCAGCCCGGACGTCGCGACCAAGCTGCGCGAGACGCTCGATGCCGCGCTGATCGATCCGGCCGCCGGCGACGCCGTCCGCGAGGGCAGGCTGAGCAGTGCGCTGCGGCACGTCGGCTTCGGGGTCGTCGACGAGAACGGCGAACCGTCGAACGTCACGCCCCTCACCGACGAACGCCGCCAGGCGGCCCGTGACCGCCGGAAGGCGCAACAGGCGGAGGAGTCCGCGGCGGCTCGCAAGCAACGGACGGCCGACGAAGAGGAACGGGAGGCCGCGGCGCGCGAACGCGAGGAGCGGGAAGCCGCCGAGAAGGCCCAGGCCAAGCAGGCGTTCGAGGCAGCGGTCGCCGCGGCACAGGAGGCCGAGGCGAAGGTCGAGGACCTGGACAACCAGCTGGACGAGGCCCGCGAGGCGCTCGCCGAGGCTCAGTCCCTGGTACATCGTCTGGGCGCCGAGCTGGACGAAGCGAGACGCGCTGCCCGTGACGCTCAGAAAGAAAGCCGCGAGGCCCGCAAGCACTACAACAGGCTGTAGCTACTCGCCCGGGACCGGCAGCAGATACCGACTGGGGTTCGCCGGGGCACCGGCATCCAGCCAGCGGTGGAAGCCGTCGGGGTTGCGGCGTTCGAACTCGTCGAGGCAGATCCGCCGTACCTCGGCGACCGCCTGGCGGTCGCGCGGACCGGCACCGTGGGCGAGCTGGGTGGCCGTCTCCGACCACACCCCACAGAGCTCGGCGATCGTGAGCGGGCACTGCAGCGACGCGATCAGTCGCTCGTCCTCGGCGAGCTGCGCGTCGCTCAGCCGCTCCAGCCGCCGGCGCTTACGCGAAGGGCGTACGTGCGGCTCGCGGTCCGGTACGACGAGGTCGATCAGTACGAACACCACCGCGAGGATGAGCGCCACCGTCAGGCCCAGGGCTCCCCACGCGAGTAGCCGCACCAGCCCGGGCAGGGACAGCACCGCGCCGGCCGCCGACGCCGCGACCAGGGCAGCCGATCCGTACGGCGCGTCGTCGGTCACGTGCCGGACCACCGCCGCCAGCGGCCAGACCAGGACGAACACGACAACCAGCAGGATCGACGCGGCCAACGGGCCGAGCAGCAGCACACCAGACAGCGCGCCGGCGGTCCCGACCCCGAGGCCGGCCGCGACGCCGACCCGTCGCGCGACCCGCGACAGGTGCTTCACCACAGCTCACTCACCGTCACCACACCCCACAGAGTCCCCCTCGCCTGGTCAACGAACAACCCCTCGGGACCGTTCCCCCGTTCGGCCGGCGTGACCTGTTCAACCCGTGGTCGCTGCTGTCATCGAGCCGCGCTTCGGTGATCATGGATGGGATGAGCACCTTCGCCGAACGCGTCCGCGGCCTCGCCCCGGCCCCGTGGGAGCACGACGCAGA
Organism: Kribbella sp. NPDC004536; assembly: GCF_042873835.1. Taxonomy (NCBI): domain Bacteria; kingdom Bacillati; phylum Actinomycetota; class Actinomycetes; order Propionibacteriales; family Kribbellaceae; genus Kribbella; species Kribbella sp. NPDC004536. The sequence goes on from NZ_JBIALY010000006.1 coordinate 124,099, forward strand.
GCTGCTCCGCGGCCTGTACGACGCCCAGCTCGGCAGCCGGCACGCGGACCTGGCAGCCCGCTGGATGCAGTCCCAGGGCACCGGCTTCTACACGATCGGCTCGGCCGGCCACGAGGGGAACGCGGCCGTCGCCGCTGCCTTGCAGCCGACCGACCCGGCGCTGCTGCACTACCGCTCCGGCGCGTTCTACCTGACCCGTGCCGCGCAGTGCGGCTCGAAGGAAGGGCTGCGGGACATCCTGCTCGGCGTCGCGGCCGCGACCACCGAGCCGATCGCGGGCGGCCGGCACAAGGTCTTCGGCCGGCACGAACTGTCGGTGATCCCGCAGACGTCGACGATCGCGTCCCACCTGCCGCGGGCGATGGGTGTCGCGTTCTCGATGAACCGGTCGCACAAGCTCGGCGTACCGTCGCCGTGGCCCGCCGACGCGATCGTGGTGACCAGCTTCGGCGACGCGTCCGCGAACCACTCGACCGCGACCGGTGCGATCAACGCCGCCCTGCACGCGTCGTACCAGGGGCTGCCGATGCCGTTGCTGTTCGTCTGCGAGGACAACGGGATCGGGATCAGCGTGCGCACCCCGGACGGCTGGATCCGGCAGGCGTACGGTTCCCGCCCCGGCCTGCGGTACTTCGACGCGGACGGCACCGACCTGGACGCGGCGCTGTCGATGGCGCGGGAAGCAGCGACCTTCGTACGGCGCAACCGCCGGCCCGCGTTCCTGCGACTGCGCACGGTCCGGCTGCTCGGCCACGCGGGCTCCGACGTCGAGACGGCGTACCGTTCCCCCGCGGAACTGGCGGCGGACGAGGAACTGGACCCCCTGCTCGGTACGGCACGCTATCTGCTCGGGTCGGGCTACACCGCCGGCGAGATCGTCGAACTGTACGAGGACAAGCACGCCGAGGCGCTCCGGATCGCCGCCGAAGTCGCGGGCCTCCCGCAATTGACGTCGGCCGAGGTCGTCGCGGCACCGCTGCGCTTCCCGTCGGCGGACGCGGTCGCCGGAGCCCTGCCCCGGCCGACTCCGACCACCGAGCGGTTGACGCTCAGCCAGTCGATCAACCGTGCCTTGAGTGATGTGCTCGGTTCTTTTCCGGAGGCGATGGTCTTCGGCGAGGACGTCGGCCGCAAGGGCGGGGTGTACGGCGTGACGCGCGGGCTGCAGAAGGCGTACGGGCCGGCCCGCGTCTTCGACACGCTCCTCGACGAGCAGTCGATCCTCGGGCTCGCGCTCGGCGCGGGCGTCTCGGGGTTGCTGCCGATCCCGGAGATCCAGTACCTCGCGTACCTGCACAACGCCGAGGACCAGTTGCGCGGCGAGGCGGCGTCGCTGAAGTTCTTCTCGCAGGAGCAGTACGCGAACCCGATGCTGCTGCGGATCGCCGGGTACGGGTACCAGAAGGGCTTCGGTGGCCACTTCCACAACGACGACGCGATCGGCGTCCTGCGGGACATCCCCGGCATCGTGATCGCATCGCCCTCGCGGCCCGACGACGCGGCGGGGATGCTGCACGCGTGCGCGGCCGCGGCCCGGGCGACCGGGGCGGTGAGTGTGTTCCTGGAGCCGATCGCGCTCTACCACCGGCGCGACCTGTACGCCGACGGCGACGAGGGCTGGCTGGCTCCGTACCCCGGTGAACCGGTGCCGATCGGGCGCGGCCGGACGTACGGCGAGGGCACCGGGCTGACGATCGTGACGTTCGGAAACGGCGTACCGATGAGCCTCCGGGTGGCCGCTCGGGTGCCCGGGGTGCGCGTCCTCGACCTGCGCTGGCTGGCGCCGTTGCCGGTCGAGGATCTGTTGCGCGAGGCAAACATCACCGGGCGGGTGCTGGTCGCCGACGAGACCCGACGCACCGGCGGTGTCTCCGAAGGTGTGCTCGCCACACTGATCGACCACGGCTTCACCGGGCGGCTCGCGCGGGTGACGAGCTACGACTCGTACGTCCCACTCGGCGCGGCCGCACACGAAGTACTCCTCAGCGAACAAACCATCGAAGAGGCCGCCCGCGCGATGCTCAGCTGAAGAGCCGCTGCCAAATCGACTTCTTCTTGGCCGGCTTGGGTTGCTCGGCCGGCTTGGCGATGCGCGGTGGGCGGTCCATCCGCCACTGGGCGATCACAGCGTCCTCGTTCACCGGGCCGGTCGGCACCACGGGGCCGGTGGTGTCGCGGATGGCGACCCGGATCCGCAGGTTCAGATCGGCCAGGTACTCGCGCACCTCGGACTCGCGGCGCATGCCGCGAACCTTCTCGTGCACCTGCTGCTTCTCCTTGCGGAGCTGCATCGCCGACGGCAGCAACGCGTCGGTCTCGATGTTCTCCCGGCGGATGAAGTCCTTCACCCACCAGTCCGGGTCGTGCCCGGCGACCAGTTCCAGCGGTTTCCCGGCCAGCGCCAGGTTGTCGAACTCGCCCGCCTGCTGGGCACGCTTGAGCTGGGCCTCGACCCAGTCCTGGGTCTTCATGCCGGGTGGTTTGCGCTCGGTCATGATGTCAGCACCTCACCTAGGAGTTGCGCGTAGTACTCATAGTACTAGCTTGTGAATGCAGTCACAAGGCATACTCGGAGGTGTGGAGCTGACCGACGAGGAGATCGCGGCGATGACGCCGCAGGAGCGGCGGGACCTGATCCTGCGGCTCGCACCACGACCGGGCGGACTGCCGTCCCGGCGCACGATCGACCGGATCCGCAAGTGGCGGACCGTGCTGGTCCTGGTCTGCGTGGCCGTCCTGATCCCGTGGACGGTGTACCTCGGGATCACGTTGCCCGACCACTACGTGGCCCGGAACTGGGTCGCGACCTGGGTCGGGTTCGACATCCTGCTGCTGGCGATGCTGCTGCTGACCGCGATCGGCGGCTGGAAGCGCAAGCAGTTCGTGTTCCCGACCGCGTTCGCGTCCGGGGTGCTGCTGCTCTGCGACGCCTGGGTCGACGTGATGACGAGCCAGCGCGGCGGCGACCTCACCCAGGCGCTGCTCAGCGCGCTGCTGGTCGAGCTGCCGCTCGCGTTCGTACTGATCGCCGGCCCGCTGCGCCTGCTCCGCATCATCGCGATCCGGCACGGCATGATCCACCCCGACTCGCACCTGTGGCGGATGCCGATCCCGATCCCCGACCTCTACCCGGACCACAAGGTGCCACCTTCGATCTAGAGGCCGAGGGTGGCGCAATGGAAAGCACAGCGGCAGGTATGCGACTGGCGTGCCGCTGACGCGCAGCAGAAAAAACTTTCAGCGAAACTTCAGGCAGGTGTTGACGATAAGGGTGTTTATCGCCCATATCTCTACCCGCTTCCGCAACTGCGGGTCACTTCGGCGTCTCCAGGGAGAGCCGATTCGTTCACTGACTGCGACTTTGTGACGGAGAGCTTACACCGCAGAGTAGTTGAACGCTAGTCACCCGCGGTGAGCTCTACCCGACATGCCTGGCATCCAGCTGGGGTCCGAGCGGAAGCGGAGGAGAATCCAGAAAGGAATCGCCAATGGGGTCCTGGCGAACGCGGAAACAGCAAATGGTCGCGCTGGCGACGGCAGCATTCCTCATCCCGACGGTCCTGATCGCCGGCGAGCTGACCGCCGCAGCGGACACGCCCGACTGCGGACGGCCAACCGGCGCACTCAACTTCTCGGCACCGGCCGTGACCATGGGGGACTCGGTAACGCTGTCCTGGGGAGTCACGCTCCCTAGCCTTTCGTGCTCTTACAGTGTGAGCGTCTCAGGCCCAGGCCTCGCCGCCGGGGGCACCTCCGGGTCGGTAACTTTCGCACCCGCGACCAGCGACGCCGGCACAAACTACGGCGTCTATTCGCTGCAAGTGCGAGCAGTCGGGGTTCCTACTGCGCTCTTCTCGACCTCGAGGCAAGTCACGGTCAATCTTCCCGGCCTCGACGCACAAGGCCGACGCCGCATCGACATCACGCGTGATTATCAGACGAGCGACTTCGTCCGCGCCGTTGCAGAGGCGAATGCAGACGTCAACCTTGCGCCCACTGTCAACCTCAACCTGACGTACCGAAGTCCGATCTCGATCGAACACGGAGTCCATATCACTGGCGGCCGCTCGTCGACCCAACCCGGCGCCCGGCTCTACACAACAGCGATCAGGTCCGACGGGCCTGAGGCAATGTTCTGGATCGGGAGATATCTGGACGCCGACGGTGTCCGGATCAACGGTGTCCGAATCGACGGCGGCGACATGGGAATCGCGGGCAACGGTGTCACCCAGGACTCCGACCCCGTCCACCCGGTCGGCATCCTCGCCGACGCCACCCGCAATCTCGAGATCGGCAACAGCGAGATCTACGGCTGGTCAGGAAACGGCATCCTGCTGCTCGACGACCGCACCGATCGTCTCACCGCCGCGAACTGGGACTCGGTCTGGATCCATGACAACTACATTCACCACAATCAGCGCTACCGGACCGACGGCTACGGCGTCCGTGTCGGCGCCGGCGTCTACGCGGTGGTGGAACGCAATGTCTTCGACTACAACCGGCACAGCATCGAGTCCGCACCCGAGGAGGGCACGAGCTACCGCTTCTACAACAACCTCGTTCTCCCGAACGGCGGCGTGAACTCCCTCGTCAACCACACACACGTTGTCGATGTCCACGGGACCTACGCGTGCGACGGGTACGACGCGTACTGCGGACCAGCCGGCGAGTACTACGACTTCCGCCACAACGCCCTCTGGTACACCGCGAGCGATGTTCTGAAGGTTCGTGGCACGCCTCGAATCGGCGCCGATGTCGTCGCCAACGCCTTCAGCAAGGCCGAAGGCGACGGTGCCATCGTTCAGACCGAGGGCAGCAATCTCTGGAGCCGGGACAACCAGTTCTCGACCGGTCCTTCCGTCAGTACGTCCGTCTGCGACTTCGACGGCGACGCACGGCCTGACGACTTCGTCGCGACCGGTGTCAGCTGGTGGTACCGAAGCGCTGCCAGCGGGCAGTACTTCTATCTCGCCTCATCGCGCCAGAAGCTGCCGCTCTCGTCGACGCCGCGTTCGGGCTACCTGACGGCAGTCGATCCGAACGGAGACGGCCGCTGCGACATCTACGACGGTTCAGGCCTTTCCATGAACCGGACCGTTGCGGGTGCCGTCAGGCTCATCGGGGCGGCCCAAGGCGCCGACCTCGTCGGCACCAAGCCCTACAGCGGCCCGACGACCCCGGGAATCGCCCGGCTGTGGCAGATCCGCCCGGACCTGACCGCGATCTCCTCCGACAGAACGATCCCGTGGCTCACCTACTCCGCCGGGACGCACCAATACTTGCAGCAATACGGCAAGCTGCTCGGCCGGGGCGACTTCAACGGCGACGGCGCACCAGATCTTCTCTGGCAGTCGGCATCCGACAATTCGGTGTACGTCACACTGCTCGACCAAAACGATATTCCGATCGTTCCGGGTGAGATGATCCACAGCGGCGTTCCGGTTGTCTCCGGCGTCGCGCAGCTCAAAGGCGTCCCCGATGCGTCGATGACCTTCGCTGGATTGGGCGACTTCACCGGTGACGGCCGAACCGACATCCTTTGGCGGGCATCCACGGGCGAACTGTGGCTCTGGCCGGCCGGGCAGGAGGTCGACAAGGAGCGGATCAACTTCCACCGCAACATCGAGACCGATGAGCCAGTCAGCACATATTGGACGGTCAAGGCCATCGGCGATTTCAACGGTGACGGCTACGCCGATATTCAGTGGCGATATGTGCACGACGGCGCAGGCTACGGCCAGGTGGACACCTGGTACCTACAAGGAAACACCGTGCTCGGCGAGGCACGGACGGTCAACAACTTCACCGCATGCCAGTGCCGACAGATCCAGCAGGTCGCCGACTTCGATGGCGACGGGCGCGACGACACCTTGTGGCGCGACACAAGCACCAACGCGCTGACCATTTGGTTCCAAGGACGATCCGAGCTCGCTACAGGACTGGCCTCGTGCGCCGGCGGTTCGCCCAGTTCCGACTTCCAGATCGTCGGCGCGGCCGACTTCACCGGCGATGGCAAGGCGGACATCGTTTGGCGGCATTTCCTTGGCGTCAACTTCATCTGGAGGATGAGTGGCGCGTCCTGCGTCAGTTCGTCGCTAGGTCTCTCCACGGATGCCAACTGGAACCTCCGTGGCGCGTCGAGCCAGGCCCATGAGCGGATGGCGCTGAGCTAGCCGAACGGCCTCTGGAGGGCCACTCAGTAGGTCCTCCAGAGGCAGACCCGTCCGCCCCGGTGGCTTCGTGCTAGTTGACGACGGCGCCCGCGGTGAGGTTCAGGGCGGTGCCGGTGAGGGAGGCGGCCTGGTCGGAGGCGGCGAAGGTCGCGACCGCGGCGACGTCGGCGAGCGTTGCCGCGCGGTTGAGCATGGTCTGCGCGGCGGTGTGCTCGGCGACCTCGCGGCGGAAGTCCTCCGGGTAGCTGTCCGGGTTCGACTCCGGAATGCCGTTGGTCTGCAGCGTCAGCACCCGGATCCCGTACGGTCCGAGTTCGCGCGCGAGGCTGCGGCGAAGGGCCTCGACCGCGCCGAAGCCGGCCTGGAAGGCGCCGAGGTTCGCGACCGGGTCGCCGTACCCGCCGAAGGTCAGGATCACGCCGGACCCTTGCGCGATCATCCGCCGGGCGGCCGCGCGGGACGTCAGGTAGTACGTACGGAACATGTTCCGCACCGGTTCCTCGACGTCGGCGAGCGGCATGTCGGCCAGCGGCGTACCGAAGTACTGCCGGTGGCCGATCAGGTTGAACGAGATGTCGATCCGGTCGAGCGCCGCGGCGTGCTCGTCGACCGAACGTTCGTCGAGCGCGTCGACGACCGCCGCCTCGGCCTTCCCGCCCGCGCCGCGGAGCTCGGCGGCCAGGCATTCGAGGGTCTCGGCGGTACGGCCGGCCAGGTGGACGGTGGCGCCCTCGGCGGCGAATCGTCTGGCGACGGCGCCGCCGATCGGACCGCTCGCGCCGTACACGATTGCTTGTTTCCCGTTGAGCATCATGGGTTTTCCTTCAGTTCCGTGACGAGGTCCTCGAGCTGCTGCATGGACGCGCGGATGCCGCGTTCCATCCCGCCGGCGACGTAGAGGTCGCGATCCTCGGTCGCGAAGAAGAGAGTTCGCTGGGTGAGGGTCGTGACCCCGTCGGCCTCGTCGAAGGTGATCAGGTTCAGATAGACGGTGCCGGGCGCCTGGTCGAACTCGTACGTCTGCACGATCCGCTCGGGCGTCGGCTCGCCGTGGTAGAGCCCGTGGAACACGTATCCCTTGCCGGCCTTGTCGTAGTGCGTCCAGCGCCAACGACCGCCGTGTCGTGGATCCAGCTGGTTGACGACGAGGTCCAGGTCCGCGGGTCCTAGCCAGCGCTTGATCAGGTCCGGTTCGGTGTACGCGCGGAACAGCAGCTGACGTGAGGCGTTGAACGTCTTCACGATGACGATCTGCGGTTCGCCGGGTTCCGCGATGACCTTCACGACTCCTCCTTGAGGTCGTCGAGAAGGTCGTCGAGCCGGCCGAAGCTTTCGGCCCAGTAGGCGCGGTAGTCCATCAACCAGCCGACCGCCGTCCGAAGCGGTTCGGCTTCGAGGTGACTGAGCCGCGCGGTGGCTCGCTGCGAGCGGCTGATCAGGCCGGCCTGCTCCAGCACCTTCAGATGCTTGGACACGGCCGGCTGGGACATGCTGAACGGCGCCGCGAGCTGCGCGACCGTGGCGTCGCCCTGCTTGAGCTGGGTCAGGATCGCCCGTCGGGTCGGGTCAGCCAGCGCCGCGAAGACGCCGGTCAAGTTGTCTTCATAACCAGATGGTTTCAGAACCATGTGGTTAAGGATGTGCGGACGGTCAGCCGAGTGTCAAGGGTGCCGCTGCCAGACGGTCGGATCGCACCACGCCGGATCGATGCCGTGCTGGATGCAGTACTGGCGCAGGAGTTCGTCGGATGTCGACGGTTGAGCAGTCGGCCTGGTGGGCTTCGGCGTCGGCGGTTTCGTCGTGGTCCTTGTCGGCCTCGGCGTTGGCTTGTTCCGCTCGGTCGTCCTGCTCGCAGTCGGCTTCTTGGTCGGCTTGACCGATTTGACGGTCGGTACGACGATGGTGCTCGGCACCAGCGGCGGGGTGACAGTGGTCTGCGGCGCGGCGGGACTCGTGACCCGCGGTGGCGGCGGGGTCGTGCGCTCGGCGAACTTCACGGCCGCGGAGTCGTCCGGTTTGCCGTCGAACAGGCCGATCGCGGTCACCGCCCAGAGGTTCACCCCGGCGAAGACGAGCAGCGCGGCGACTCCGGCGTACACGGCGCGCCGCGACGGTCCGCCGTACCGGCCGACAGGACCGAGCACCGGCTTGCCCCTGCCGTCGACCCAGAACCGCCAGCCCGGCGGAGCCGGCGGCCAGGACGGGTCCGGACGCCAGGTCTTCGGCGGGATCCAGTTGCACCGCGGCGGGATCGGCCAGTCCGGCGGTACCACGAACCGCTTCACGACAACTCCAACGAACGAGATCGACTGCGGCTACTTGCTGCTTCAGTTAGTCCTAGAGGACCTCGGTGAGGATCCGGGTCAGGTCCTCGCCGAACGGGCGGTCGGTGTCGATCGGTGGTACTACCTCGTCGACCGCCTGCAGGAGTGGTCGCAGGCCGGGTGGGATCGGGCGGCCGGAGAGGGCGAAGGCCTGACGTACGGCGAGCAGTTCGCAGGCCGTTGTCTCGCGGGTGCGGCGGATTGCTTCGCCTAGGTTGCCGACCGCCTCCCAGGAGAACGTCTGAACGTCCTCCTGCCCGTTCGACGTCTCTGCCGTACTGATTGCCGTGGGCAACGTTAGACGGCGGAGCTGGTGGGTGGTCGCCACGGCTCGCTTGTGCACCGCGACCAGGCCTGCCTGCGGACCGGGATCGCGGGCGAGCTGCGCGGTCAGGCCGGTCACCGACGGATCCAGCAGCCGATGCAAGCGGGCCGTGGAAACCTCGGCGGCGTGGGCGAGAGCTACGGTCAGGTGGTCGCAGTACGCGGTGAGGTCGAGCCCGTGAAAGCCAGCCGTGCCGACAAACTCCCCGTCCAGGTAGGCCGGTGAGTCGGTGACGCCGTCGAACGCCCGCTCCACCGCATCGTCGAGTTGCTGAAGGGTCCGCCGTACGTGCGCCACCACTTGCCCGGCAACCCGGAACGAGACCGGCGCCTGCAAACTTCGCGGCTGCTGCTCATCGCCTGCCAACTCCCGCAACCGCGAGAGTTCAGCCGCCAGCACCTCGTCCCCGCGAGCGGCAACAGCCTGGTACGGGTCGCGGTTGGCGCCGGCCACCGCGATCGCCCCGGCTCCGACGGCCGTCAGCTGATCCGCCAACCGACGCACCCGAGTGACCGCAAGAGCTGCCCGTCCGGTTGCCCCAGGAATGCCTGCCAGTAAGGCGATTCCTTCCTTGGGTCCCGGGTCGAGAGACGCGAAGGCGTGCGCCAGCGGGATGATCTCGCCGGCAGAACCGGCCCCTTCGGCCGGGATCTTCGGTACCTCGCCATTGTTGATCAGGGCAACCAATTGGTGGATCAACTCGACCGACACTGCCGCGTCGCCGGTCAGGAACGTACGCAGCCGGCCGATCAGGACTGCGCGGGCCTCCTCGGAAGGAAGCCAGGGTGGGCCGCCGACTGCTCGGCCGCGAAGGAGGTTCCGTTGGTGGCGGCGTTGTGCTTCTTCGGACAGGCGTACTTTGCTCAGGTTGCCCATGCCGGTGTTCACGCCGTACACCGGGTCGCCGGACTCCAACGTCTGGAGGGCCTCGGCGCGGACGGCGGCCAGGTGGTCGAGCAGGGCAGGCGCCAGTTCGATGGGCTCGGAGCCGGCCGGGTCGAGGTCGCTGGGTTCGTTGATCATCAGTGGAAGCGCAGCATCGTGCCGGCGTCCGCGGCTTCGGCCCGGGTGAGGATCAGGTGGGCGATCGCGACGTCCAGCAGGGACAGTCCGCGATGCCAGAAGAGGTTGCGTTCGGCATCGGTTTCGCGGCCAGGTTTCCGGCCGGCGACGATCTCGCCGATCTCCGCGTAGAGGCTGCCGGGCGACAGCCGTCCGGTGTCGACGTGCCGGCGGAGGGAACCGAAGCGGCCGGACTGCGCCTCCCGCCAGTCGTCCACGACGACCTTGTCCATCACGTCCAGCAGGTCCAGCTCGACGGCGGATACCGTACCGTACGGTATGGTCAGCGTCCCGGGCTTGACGGCCGCGGTCCGCAGCAGCGGTTCGGGTTCGGTGAGCCGGGTCGCCTCGACGAGGATGTCGGCGCCGTCGAAGGCCTCCGCCGCGGTCGCGCAGACCCGGATCGGCGTGGACAGTTCGGCCGCGAGTTCGGCGGCGAACTTCTCCCGGGACTCCGGGCGCGCGGACGTGACCCGGATCTCGTCGAGTTCGAGGAGATCGTCGAGCATCGTCACGTTCCACCACGCCGTACCGCGAGCGCCTGCGTGCGCGAGGATCTTGCTGTCCCGGCGGGCCAGGTGCCGCGCGCCGACCGCCGTCATCGCGCCGGTCCGGGCCGCGGTGATCATCGTCGCGTCGAGGACCGCGAGCGGCATCCCCGTGGTCGGGTCGAACAGCGTCGCCATCGCGAGCTCGCTCGGGAGACCCTTCAGGTAGTTCGGGATGAAGTCGCCGACCACCTTCACCCCGCTGATCCCGTGCTCGCCGAGCCCGTCGAGGTGGCCACGGAGGATGTTGAAGTGGCCGATCCCGCCGTTGTCCGGGGTGAGGTGCACCCGCGGCTCGAACGCCGTACGCCCCAACCCGTGCTGGCGGACCGCGTCCTCGACCGCGTCCACGATCTCCAGCCGGGTCAGCCCGAGCGTGTCGATGTCGGGACCGCTGAGGAAACGTAGCCAGATTCCGTCAGGCACGCGCGGGCTCCTTCGGTTGTTCATCGGTACCGTCGGTCGATACTTAAGTCTCGCCCGGCGCCGTTACGGTCGGTGCATGGGGTCGACTACGCAGACGCCGGAGCGCACCGTGATCGGGCATTCGGCCGGTGACAAGGTGGTGCTGTTCGGCGGGTTGCCGCTGGTCGGGCTGGTGCTCGGCTACTTCCTGCCGCGGATCGCCGACTGGGCGGCGGACCGGCAGTGGGTACCGTTCCAGGGTCCGCTGCGGCTCATCTCGGAGTGGAACGGCTGGTGGGTCGTCGTGATCTGTGTCGCGCTCGGGCTGGTCGGCGGCGTCGTACTGGCCGGCATGGCGCTCGACGACACCTTGAAGCTGACGGTCACCAACCAGTCGGTGGACTTCCTCAAGAACCAGAAGACTGTGTCGGTGCCGCGCGCGAAGGTGTCGGTGGCGTTCCTGGACGGCAAGGAGATCGTCCTGCAGGACGCGACGTCGAAGGAGCTGGCCCGCGAGCGGCACGACCAGTTCAAGTCCGAGGTGCCGAAGATCGCGGCCGCGTTCCGCGCGCACGGCTACCCGTGGTCGGAGGCCGGTGATCCGCACGCGGCCGAGTTCCGCCGCTGGATCGAGGACGACCCGGACCTACCGCCCGCTGCCAACGCCATCCTGAAGGTTCGCTCGAAAGCCTTCGACGACGGTGACAAGGGCAAGGCCGACCTGCGCGAACTCCGCGACGAGCTGATCAACCTCGGCTACGCGGTGAAGGACAAGGACAAGAAGCAGTACTGGCGGGCGTTCTAGGCGTCGAGGAGGTCGAGTACGGCGTCGGCGTAGGCCTGCTCGGCATCGGTTGACGTGTAGGTGGCGTTGGCGGCCGTGACGCGGTAGCCGTCGGGGGTTGCTTCGAGGGATCGGAAGTGTGGGCCGAGCAGCGCGCGGAGCTGCTCCTCGCGCGGGAGCCAGATGACTTCGCGCTGTTCGATGCTGTCCAAGGCCCATTCGGTGGTGCCGTTGAAGCCGATGACCTTGCTGCCCTGGTAGTCGTGCACCTCGACGGTCATGTCGCTCACCACGAACACGTCGTCGTCCATGTCCCGGTCGGGTACGACGAAGCGGTCCCCGGCCGCCGGTGTCCACAGCACCCCGGCCTTGCGCAGTCGTCCGGCCTGCTCGATCGTGATCACAGTTCCATCCTCCCCACGGCACGCAAATACCGCAGGTCCGCGCGAGCCGCGACCACCGAGATGCGGCTCGCGCGCGGACGGAACGGATGGATCTGGTCAGCGGTGCAGGGCGGTGCGGAGTTCTTCGGCGCGGTGCGCGATCCGGTTGCGGCACTCGGTGGTCAGCGGCAGGTCGATCAGCGTGCTGGCCTGCAGGTGGCTGAGCCCGAACTCCGAGCGCAACCGCAGTACGGCGGCCGGACGGTCGGCGGCGGACCGCAGTACGGCGGCCACCTCGTCTCGGCGTTCGAACGCGGCCAGCACCCCGTCGTAGATCTCCAGCTGGGTGTACGCGGACCGGTCCGGCTCGGTCGTGGCGTGCTCGGTGCGGCCGGTACGGACCACCTGGCGCCAGAGGGCCGGTACGGCGAGCCGGGCGCGGGTGTAGCGCCGGGTCAGAGGCTGTGCGTAGGTCATCGTCATCTCGTCATCCCCCAAGGATTCAGTCTGCTGCTGCCACCGCGTGTGGTTCACGCGGCGGGCACTTCGTACCGGGCGAGGTGATCGCCTCGAAGTGCCAGGGTTCGTTGTCGTACCGGCGGCAGATGCCGTACCGCCAGCCGTTCTTGTCCAGCCACGCCATGGCCGCCGCCGGCGCGATGTCGACGGCCTTGCCCTGCACGTGGGCGGAGTACTTCGGGGGCAGCACCCACCGGGTCGCTGCCTTGTACGAGCCGTACTTCTTGATCGCCTCGTTCAGCAGCCGCTGCTGCTTGGCGGCGCTGCGCTTGCCGGAGTTGATCCGGATCGTGACGCCGGCGGCGCGGGCCGCCGCGAACGCCTTCTTCAGGCGGGACCGGAGCTTCGGGGAGAGCGCGTCGATGTTCTCCTCGCGCGGCACCTGCACGGTCGGCTTCTCGGTCGGCCTCTGGGTGGGCTTCTGGGTGGGCTGCTGAGTCGGAGTCGTCTTGGTGGGCGTCTTGGTCGTCCGGCGGGACGCGGTCGGCGTCGGCACCACCGTGGCCGGCGGTTCGCTGAGCGCAGGCGCACCGACCGTCGAGACCACCGGGACCTTGTCCGGTCCGAGGCCGAGCGCGTCGCCGACCTGCTGGTGCCACAGCATCAACGATCCGGCGACCGCACCGACCCCGACCACGCCGATCACGGACAGCAACCGTGTCCGTGCCGCCCCGCTCCGGCGCGGCAGGTGGTCCTCACTCATGGGGTACAGCCTTTCTGATCAGGGCGGTCGGCGCATCGGTCCCAGGGACCGTACTGCAGCCCTATCTGTAGCCCCTGAGTATCAGTTCGGACGCCGAGCCTCCTCCAAAAGTTGGAGAGAACGCCCCTCCGGTCAGATGAAGCTTCGGCAAACAGAGGCTGACTACGCTGGGCGACGTGATGGGACTTTGGCGGCGGTTGACGCAGGGGCAGCAGGATCTGCTGCTCGCTGCGGTCGTCGGGCTGGTCTGGTTCGTGTCCCTGAACCTCATCAACGGCACCTGGTTGCGGCCGCACAACCCGGCTGTCTCGGTGGTCACCGGCGTGTTCCTGATCGCCACGGTCGCCTTCACCCGGCGTACTCCCCGGACCATCCTGCTGCTCGTGTCGGTGCTGTACCCGTTCATGTACGCCGCCGTCGGCACCGGGCTGGCTGCCCAGCTCGGGCTGACGATCTTCGGGCAGCCCGAGATCAGCGACGCGGCGCTGCAGTCGGAGATCCACCTGGTCCCGCTGCTCGTGGTCGGCTACCTCGCGGCGTCGGCCGGCGTCCGGCGGTTCACCTGCCTGTTCTTCACGATGGGTAGCCTGGCCGGGCTGATGATCGGGCTGCCGACCGTGGTCGCGATTGTGCTCAGCCACGTGAACCGGGCCGTGCTGCACGGCCCGCGGTACAAGGCGCTCCCCCGCGACCTCGGCAGCCTGTACACCTACATCGACGTGTCACTGTTCGTGTTCGCCGAGGCACTGATCTGCGGGATGGTGCTGCTCGGCGCGGACACCCGGCGGCGCCGGAAGTCGGTCGCACTGCTGGAACAGCGCAACGCCGAACTGGTCCGGCTGCGCGCGGTCGAGGCGGAGCGGGCCGCGGTCGCCGAGCGGACCCGGATCGCGCGGGACCTGCACGACGTCATCTCGCACCACGTCAGCGCGGTGGTGATCCGGGCGCAGGCCGCGGACCGGGTCGCCGACCAGCGGCCCGAGGTACTGCGCGAAGCGATCCGCTGGATCATTGCCAGCGGCAAGGAGGCGCTGACCGCGATGCGGGAGACCGTACGGGTACTCAACACCGCGTCGCCGCAGATCGCCGGCGACACAGGATCGGGCGGCGGGACTGCGCCGGTACCGGATCTGGCCGACGTGGCCCGGATGGGTGAGCGGCTGAAGGCGGTCGGGATCGACGTCACGATGGAACTGCCGCCCCGGCAGCGGCAGCTCAGCTCGGCGACCGACCTGACCGCGGTCCGGATCATCCAGGAGGCGCTGACGAACGTGATGGTGCATGCGAAGGCCACCGCGGCGCGGGTCACCTGGCAGAGTGGTCCGCAGGGCGAGCTGCTGACCATCGACGACAACGGGAACGGCGGACCGCCGCCGGTGAACGTACTGGAGACCGCGCGCCGCAAGGAGAGCGGTCGTGGCAACGGGCTGATCGGGATGCGGGAACGGGCCACCGCGGTCGGCGGCACGCTCGCCGTCGCGGCCGGACCCCTGGGTGGATGGAGAGTGCAGGCATGGCTACCGCCGCAGAAGTGAGCGAGCCGATCCGGATCCTGGTGGCCGACGACCAGGGCGTGATCCGGATGGGGCTCGCGATGATCCTCGACCACGAGCCGGACCTGACCACGGTCGCGCAGGCCGAGAACGGCGAGGAGGCGCTCCGGCTGATCGACCAGTACGACCCGGACGTGGTGCTGATGGACATCCGGATGCCGGTGATGGACGGTCTGGTCGCCACCGAACGGATCACCGCGGCGAATCGCGAGTCCGGCCGGGCGCGTCCGGCCGTCCTCGTACTGACGACGTTCGACGACGAGGCGTACGTGCTGGCCGCGGTCCGGGCCGGAGCGTCCGGGTTCCTGCTGAAGGACACGGACCCCGACCTGCTGGTGTCCGCCGTACGCGCGGTGCACCGGGGCGACTCGCTCGTCGACCCGGCGTCCACCCGCGTGCTACTGGAACGCTGCATGGAACTGGAGCGTCAGTTCGACGGCGGTACGGCAAGCCCGGTGCCGGCACAGCCCGATGCGCGCTGGCTCGGCCTGCTCTCGCACCTCAGCGAACGCGAGCGGGAGATCCTCGTCTGGATGGCCCGTGGCCTGTCGAACCGTGACCTCGCGACCAAGCTGTTCGTCAGCGAGACCACGGTCAAGACCCACGTCAGCTCGGTCCTGTCCAAGCTCGGCCTCTCCAGCCGCGTCCAGGCGGTCGTCGTCGCGTACGAGGCCGGAGTGGTCCGCCCGGGCGAGGCCGACGTGAACTGGGACGCCTAGGCGAACATCCAGACCGCTGCCGCTGCGGCGGCGAGCAGAATTACGACAGTCACGATCTGGCTGAGCACCGACGCCTTACGGCGTTGCGGCAAGAAGTCCCCGGTCATGCTTCCAGAGTGCGTCGCAGAAAAGCCGTACCCATCGGCCGTCAGGATGGTTCTGGCCTACTACCTGAGGATGACTGGTCGTTGCCAGGGGCACCCGAAAGAGCCGCCCGGCGGAGACGATCGGACAGGGCGAGGAGAGCAGTCGAGAGTTCGGGCGCGTCGACGACCTCGAAGTCGACGTCGAGCAGACCGAGGTAGAGCGTCAGCATCTGTGGGGTGTCGGAGCCGACTCGGAGCTGACAGCGGTCCGGGCCGAGTTCCTCGATCTCCATCGGCACCGGCAGCTTGGCGCGGATCTCGGCAGCGGGCGCATGCAGCACCACACGGGCGTAGTACCGCCAGGTCGCGGTGCCGACGCCGCGCTGCAACTTGGCGGCGAGCTCGGCCTCCGGCAGTTCCCGCGGCGTGAACCGGGGACCGCCGGGGATCTTGGGCGTGATCCGATCGGCCCGGAAGGTTCGCCAGTCGTCGCGGTCCGGGTCCCAGGCGATCAGGTACCAGCGGCGTCCCATCACAACCAGCCGGTGCGGCTCGACGTCGCGGCTGGTCGCCGTACCGTCGTGGCTCGCGTAGTCGAAGCGCAGCCGGTGTTCGGAGCGGATGGCCGCCGCGATCGCGATCATCACGTCGGCGTCGACCTTCGGCCCGGTCGCGGGTACTGCGAGGGTCGCGGACTGCATCGCACTCACCCGGTGGCGCAGCCGCGGCGGCAGCACCTGCTCCAGCTTGGCGAGCGCACGGACCGAGGACTCCCCGATGCCCTCCACGCCTGCGTTGGCGGCGGTCCGCAGGCCGATCGCGACCGCGACCGCTTCCTCGTCGTCCAGCAACAGCGGCGGCAACGCGGCACCGGCCCCGAGTCGGTAACCGCCGGTGAGTCCGGGTGCAGCCTCCACCGGATAGCCCAGCTGCCGCAGCCGGTCGACGTCGGTACGGATCGTCCGGCTGGTCACACCCAGCCGCTCGGCCAGCTCGGGACCGGTCCAGAGCGCGCGGACCTGGAGCAGCGACAGCAACCGGAGCAGACGAGCGGAGGTGTTCAGCATTTCTCCAGGATGGCGGACAATGCGGAAGGAAGTCTTCCGCAGTGACTTCTACCGTCGAACCATGACGAACACAGCGCAGCTCCGGCCCTTCCAGATCGACATCGACGAGGCCGACGTGGCGGACCTGAAGTTCCGGCTCGAACACCTCCGCCGGCCGCATCCGGTCCCGGGTGACACCGATGACTGGAGCCGCGGCATCCCCGGCGGCTACCTGTACGACCTGGCCGAGTACTGGCGTACGTCGTACGACTGGCGGAAGGCGGAGCAGGAACTGAACAGCTATCCGCAGTACACGACCGAGATCGACGGACAGGTGATCCACTTCTTCCACGTCCGCTCGCCCGAGCCGGATGCGACGCCACTGCTGATCATCCATGGATATCCCGGGTCGGCCGTCGAGTTCCTGCACCTGCTCGGCCCGCTGTCCGACCCTGTCGCGCACGGCGGCGACGCATCCGACGCGTTCCACGTGGTGGTGCCGTCGCTGCCGGGATTCGGGTTCTCGACCCCGTTGTCGAGCGGAGGCTGGGAGCTGGGGCGGACGACCGCCGCGTTCGCGGAGCTGATGACACGGCTCGGCTACGAGCGGTTCGCGGCCCAGGGCGGCGACATCGGTGCCGGTATCACCGGTCGCCTCGGCGCGACGGTGCCTGATCGAGTGATCGGTACGCACGTGAACAGCGACCGCGGGACACTCGGACTGGCCGGGGAGTTCGTACCGCTGCCGGACGGACTCGGCGAGGAGGACCTCGCCGCGATTCAGCAGGCCAAGGCTGCTTGGCAGGCGGGGCGTGGCTATCTGGACCTGCAGAACCACACGCCGGACACGATCGCGGCGGCGCTGACCGACTCACCGGTCGCGCAGCTCGCCTGGATCGCGGAGAAGTTCCAGCTGTGGACGGATCCGTCCAAGTCGCCCGGGGAGTCGGTGGACCGTGACCAATTGCTGACGCTGGTCAGCATCTACTGGTTCTGCCGCGCGGGCGCGAGCGCAGCCCGGTTCCTGTACGAAGCAGCACACTCCCAGGTCGGCTGGGTTGCCCCGTCCTCGGTTCCTTCCGGTTGGGCGGTCTTCAACAGCAGCCCGGTCGTCCGCCGGGTCGCCGATCCGGAGCAGCGCGTCCAGCACTGGTCGGACTTCGCGGTCGGCGGTCATTTCCCGGCGATGGAGTGCGGCGACCTGCTGGTCGAGGACGTGCGCGCCTTCTTCCGTACGCTTGGCCGATGAGCGCATCGATCCGCGTGCTGAGCCGGCGGGAACTGAACCGTGCGATCCTCCAGCGTCAGCAGTTGCTGCGCCGGGAGAGCGGGCCTGCCGGCGAACTGATCGAGCGGCTGGTGGGCCTGCAGGCGCAGGCCCCGCTGGCCGCGTACGTCGCGCTGTGGTCGAGGCTCGAGGACTTCGACCCGGGCGAGCTGTCCGCGCTGATGACGTCACGCCAGGCCGTGCGCGCCACGCTGCTGCGGGCGACGATCCATCTCGTCACCGCCGAGGACTGCCTGACGATGTGGCCGCTCGTGTACCCGGTCGCGGACCGTGGTTTCCGCGGTGCGTTCGGCAAGCAGCTGGCCGGCGCCGACCTCGACGCGATCGTTGCCTTTGGCACGGAATTGCTGAGCCGTGAGCCGTACAGCCGCAGCCGGCTGCGGGAGGTGCTCGGCGAACGCTGGCCGGACTGGGACGCGAACGCGATGGCGCACGCCGTCAGTTATCTGACCGGCACGGTCCAGGTGACACCACGTGGTGTCTGGGGCGAGACCGGTCCGGCCGCGCTGCAGACGATCGAAAGCTGGCTCGGCCGGGCGCCGGCCGCGGACCCTTCGGTCGACGCGCTCGTGCTGCGGTACCTGGCGGCGTTCGGTCCGGCGAGCGTGGCCGACGTACAGATGTGGTCGGGTCTGACGCGGTTGCGTGAGGTCGTGGACCGGCTCGAGCTGCGTACGTACGCCGACGAGGACGGGCGGGAGTTGTACGACGTACCGGACGGGCCGTTGCCGGATGCGGACACGCCCGCGCCGGTGCGGTTCCTGCCGGAGTTCGACAATCTGCTGCTGTCGCACGCGGACCGACGGCGGGTCAACCCGGCCGGTCGCACGGTGCCATTGCCACCCGGCAACGGCGCCGCGATGGGCACGGTCCTGATCGACGGCGACTACGCAGCCGACTGGCGACACCACCGAGGCGCCGACGCCAGTCTGCGAGTCACCACCCACGCCCCGGTCACCCGCGCCGCACGGGACGCCATCGAGGCCGAGGCCGTCGAACTGCTCGGGCTGATCGGGAGTACGGACACACCGGTCGTCGTGTCCTGACCGTCAGAGCGGATGCACCTGGTCGACCGGGCACCACGCCGGCGAGTTGGTCCGGCCGCCACAGACCAGGGTCGCGCGCGGGTCCGGTCGACCGTTGCGGAACGTCACGATCGCCACCGGCTTGTTCACCGGCACCCGGCGCAGCACGCTGCCGCCGAAGTCGATCCGCCCCGTGACGCCCTGGTACCCGCGTTGGGAACCGCCCGCGTCGGTGATCGACTGCAGCGCCGACCACACCGTCCCGCCGTTGACCGCGATGCTGTCCCGGCGCAGGTAGCTGACCGCGAGCACCACGGAGTACGCCGCGTCGTAGGCGAGCGCGGCGTGCCCGTCGAGGCTGCGGCCGCGGTCGGTCGACTCGTACTGAAAGAGATCGGCCAGCCGCGCGTAGAAGTCGCTCGCCTCCGGCGGCGCGCCGGCCAGCAGGTCAGGCGCGGTCGCGAGCGCGAGGTACTGGAACGGGATCGACTGGTTGCGCGCGCTGGTCGTGCGGTCCGCGGCCCATTTGGTCACGTCGTCACCGGCCAGGATGTACGGCGGGTTCGCCCGGCAACGATCCTGTACGCCGCCGAGGAACGCGTCGAAGTCGACCTGCCCGCGCCCGGTGAACAGGACGATCCCGCCCCGGTCGCAGGCGTCCCGGCCGGACTGGTTACCGTCCATGCCGTCGCCGGACGGGCTGAACGACTTCACTTCCACCGGCACTCCGGCTCCGGTCAGCTCCAGCTCCAGGTCCTTCGCCAGGTTCTGGCTGTAGATGTCGCTGGGGTCGTCGGACTTGTAGATGGTCGCGCGGCGTTCGAGCGGCCGGCCGAACGGGTCCTTCCCCGTCGCCAGCAGGTTCCGGGCGTGCGCCGCGGCGACCGCGGCCTCGCGCCGGTTCTGCGGGCTGACCTGCAGGTACATCCGGCTGACGTCGACCATCGAATCGGCGGTCAGCGTGGCGGCGATCGTCGGCAGGCCGACCGCGGCCAGCCTGCGGATCATGTCGGCGGTCGTACTGCGGCTCTCGGCCATCCCGACCACGGCGACGATCGTCGGGTCCTCCGCGGCGAGCCGGCCGATCTGGTCGGCGACCCGGTCGGCGTGCCGGAACCGCGGCCCCGCGTTCGCGATCAGGACCCGGAGGATCGGCTCGTACCGCTGCTGCGGCTTGTTCAGCTGTACGGCCTGCGCGACCGCGAGTCCTGCCAGCTGCTCGCGTTCGGCCGTGAACACCCCGGCGTCCAGCGAACGGTCGTCCGCGGAGGCCATGAAGATCAGCGTCGCCACCGGCCGTTCGGGCTGCTCCTTGCTCAGCTGCTCGGCACGCTTGTTCTGCTCGAGGATCTTGGATCGCACCGGCGCGAAGGACTGGCTCGGGAACAGCAGGGCGTTGGTGCCGTCGGTGATGCCGACGCAGTCCCCGTCGACCTTCGCCACCGAGCGGGTCGGCGAGTTGAACGGCGGCAGGGTGAACGCGTCGCCACCACAGTGCCGACGGTTGTCGACCACACCGAACCCGACGTAGGTCCCGGCCAGCAGTGCCAGCACCAGCCCGGTGATCAGCCAGACGCCGACCGGCCGCCGCCAAGTCGGACCGTGGACCGGCTGCAGCGGCTCGAGGGGCGCGTTGCTCGCGGTTGGTGGCTTCGCGGGCGGTGCGGGCCTCGTGGGCCGGGGGAACCAGTTCAGCCAGCTCGGGCGCCGGACCGGGCGCGGCCGGCGGATCGGGCCGGTCTGGCGGGCTGCCGTATTCGCGCTCGGCGGCTCGATCTGGGCGACCAGGAGCCACGCGTCGATCTGCCGGCGGAGGCTCTCCAGCTCTTGCCGTTTCCGCCACTCCGCCACGGTCTCGGTCGGAGCCGTCTCCGGCTCGACGGCGAGCGGTGGGACCTTCTGACCGGCGGTGATCAGCAGCAGCGGGTCGAACCGCTGCGTGTCGTTGCGGACCGTGGCGACCATCCGGACGAGCAGGTACCCGCCGTTCTTCCGGCTGATCGGACCGACCATCAGGATCGGATGCGTCGCGCGATACCGGCCGAACCACGCGACCCGGCGGAAGCCGGCCCGCAGGTCCTCCAGGAACGCGTGAACCAGCAGTCCGGCCAGGCTCTCCGGGGTCTGGTCCTCCCAGTGCCCGTCGGTCAGCCGCAACGCCAGGTCGAACAGCCCGTCGTCACCACGTGGTACGTACGACTGCCCGCGCAGCCAGCGGTACGGTCCGCCGAGTACGGGTACCCGTCCGCTCTGCCGCAGCCAGCACAACATCGGGAGCAGCTTGTACGAGAGGACGAACAACGGCAGCGGCAGCCGGTCCTGGAGTTTCGCCACGAACTGGTCCGCATCGCCGGTGCTGTGGTCCCGCCGTACGGCCCGCCCGTACAACGCCAGCCGCAACTGCGCGCGGCGATGCGGTGTGTCCGCCTCGAACGACTGGCGCATCAGCCAGCGCACCAGGTCGTACCGCGGGAACCGGTAGTCGCCTGCGTGGTTCTCCTTGAGCTTCGCGGTCGCCTGGTCCAGAAGCTTCACCAGCTCGCCGAACTCGTCCGCGCTGACCTCGGGCAACGCCGCATCCGGTCCCTCCGACGGGGACCTGACGAGCGGTACGACGGCATGCGGCACCTGGGACCCGGCGTCGCCCTCCGGCCGCAGGTGCTCGGAGAGCCGGGCCAGCACCGCGGGAAGTTTCGGGACGCCTTGTCTGCCCGAAGGGGCAACCGCGAGCGGGTCCTGGACACAGGCGAAGATCGGTTGCAGCTGATCCCGTTCGAACCGCAGCGTGTGCCGGCCCCGCCGCGTCAGGCTGTGCCGCGTGTAGACAGCCCGCAGCTCACTGACCAGCCGGTCGAACCCCTGCATGTCGCGCCCCCAGCTCGTCCGGTCGAAGGGCAAACCTAGCGTTCCCCGGTGCCGGAACGACAGCAATCTGTGACCGGCAATCAGCCGAAGTACTCGGCGCGGACCTTCTTCGGGACGCACATCGACCAGGCGTCGAGGATCAGTTCGCGGAGTTCGTCGTAGTCGACGGCGGCCAGGTTGAGTTCGATCCACTGGTAGCGCTCGTCGGACTTGCGCGGTGGGAGGAACTTGTCCGGCTCCGCCGCGAGGGCCGCGGCGCGTTCCTCGCGCGGGAAGCCCAGGCCGATGGTCTGCTCGTCGGGCGCGACCGCGAGGTAGACGATCTGGCCCACGCGGAACTTGATCCGGTCCCGGACCAGTACCTCGTAGCTGCGCGGCAGGTCCGCGGTAATTTCGCGGATGTCGGTGAGATCGACCACGCTTCCCAGCCTAGAACTCATCGCTGACAGGTGATGTCAGCGTTTCCACCGCTACCGTGGTCGGATGCCTGCAGTCGTGAGCGCGGTCGAAGGGGCCGAGGTGGTGTTCCGCCTCGGTGACGCTGCGCATGCGTTCACCGGCGTTCGGTTGTGGCAGGAGCTGGGGCTTCCGGCGGAGCTGCTCGAGTTCAAACCGGTCGATTTCGGCTGGGAACTGCGGTTGCCGCGGCCGTCGGTGCACCGGATGGAGTACCTGTTCGACATCGCCGACCTCGGGATGCGGACCGATCCGACCAACCCGCGGGTGGTCGGCGGCGCGTTCGGTGACCACTCGTGGCTGCCGCTGCCCGGGTACGTCGAGCCCGCCTGGATCGCCGTACCGCCGCTGCCGTCGACGTTGACGGCGCTGACCGTGGATGCCCCGGTCGGGCCGGTCGACGTCCAGGTGTGGGCGCCGGACGGGATCGCGCCGGGGTTCGAGCTGCCGTTGCTGCTGACGCACGACGGGCCCGAGTTCGCGTCGTACGCCGGGCTCACGCACTACGCGGGTGCTCTCGTCGGGTCGGGCAGTCTGCCGCCGTTCCGGCTCGCGCTGGTCCGTCCGACGGCACGCAACCTCTGGTACGCCGCCAACCCGTCGTACGCGTCGTCGCTCGTGGAGTACGTCTTGCCGGCTGTGCGGGCGCAGTACCGGAGCCGGCGGCCGGTGATGATGGGCGCGAGCCTTGGGGCGCTCGCGGCGCTGCACGCGGAATGGAACTTTCCGCACACGTTCTCCGGCCTGTTCCTGCAGTCCGGCTCGTTCTTCACCCCGGCGACCGATCCGCAGGAGGCGAAGTTCGAGTACTTTGCCGAGGTCACCGGGTTCGTCGAGCAGGTGCTGACGGCAACCGCCGCGCCGAGTACGCCGCTGGTCGGGATGACTGCGGGGACGACCGAGGAGAACGTGCACAACAATCGGGTGCTGGCCGCCCGGCTGGCCGAGCTCGGACTGGACGTTACGCTCGACGAAACTCCCGACATGCACAACTTCACAGCCTGGCGGGATGTGCTGGATCCTGATCTGACGGAGCTACTGCGACGGACCTGGGGTGGGGCTGATGGAACGGGAACAGGTCGAGTTGGAGGCGCCGGGGCTTGACCGCCGCGGCACCGTGATCCGGTACGGCCATTTCGGCCGGCCGGTACTGGTCTTCCCGAGCGAGCAGGGGCGCGCCTGGGACTACGAGAACAACGGCATGGTCGACGCCGTCGCACCGCTGATCGAGGCCGGACGGGTGAAGCTGTACTGCGTCGACTCGTACGACCACGTGAGCTGGTCGGACCGGAGCATCCAGTTGGAGGTACGAGCCCGGCGGCACGAGCTGTACGAGTCGTGGATCGTGAACCAGGTGGTGCCGACGATCGGTACGGACTCGCCGGGCGCCTCGGACATCATCACGACCGGGTGCAGCCTGGGCGCGTTCCATGCGCTGAACTTCGCGCTCAAACGGGCGGACCTGTTCCCGGTCGCGATCTGCCAGTCGGGCAACTACGACGCCGCCGGCTGGCACGCCTGGGGCGAGCGCGGCGACGCGACGTACTTCAACAACCCGGCCGACTACCTGCCGGGGTTGTCGGGCGACCATCTGGACTGGCTGCGGTCCCGCCTGTTCATCCTGTTGACGGTCGGCCAGGGTGACTGGGAGACCCATCCCACGGGCTCGCTACCGTCAGCTCTGAAGACCGCCGCGCTGCTGGCGGAGAAAGGCATCCCGCATGAGCTGGACCTGTGGGGGTACGACGTAGCACACGACTGGCCGTGGTGGCGGCAACAGATCGCCCACCATCTGCCCCGGTTCTGCTGAGGAGATCACCCACCCATCCCCCTTCTTTCTTCCTTCCTTTGACTTCTGCTGAGGAGAAGCGCGTGAGTGATCGTTCCAGGCATTTGATCGGGTTGTTGCTCGGGGCCGAGGAGGACTGGCCGCGGGCGTTCGAGGCGTTGCTGCAACGGGTCGGGCCGGTGACGATCGACGGGCGGGAGCACGAGTTCGGGTCCCGGCGGTTGACGATCGAGCCGTTCGACCTGAACGACCCGGTCCGGGTCGGCCTCGTCATCGACCGGCTCGCGTACTGGTACTACCACCCGCGCGAGTGGTTGAAGAAGGCCGCGCTGATGAATGGCACGTACCTGCTGAACTCGCCGTTCACGTTCCAGTCGATGGAGAAGCACTCCGCGTACTGCGCGATGCTCCGGCTCGGGCTGAAGATCCCGCGGACCGTGCTCGTGCCGTACAAGAACCCGGTCGACAACGTGCGCTGGGCGTACACGTCGGCGAAGTACAACCAGCCGTTCGACCTGGACGCGATCGCCGACGACCTCGGGTACCCGCTGTACATGAAGCCGTTCGACGGCGGCGGCTGGCGCGGGGTGTCCCGGATCCGCGACCGCGCCGACCTGCACCGCGCGTACGACGAGTCCGGCGAGATGCTGATGCACCTGCAGGCCACGATCGACTACGACAAGTTCGCGCGGGCGCTGTCGATCGGTGCCGAGACGATGGTGATGGACTTCCGCCCTGACGAGCCGATGCACAACAGGTACGCCGTCTCCCACGATTTCCTGTCCCCGTCGGCCGGGCACCAGGCGGTCGCGATCAGCCGGATCGTGAACGCGTTCTTCGGCTGGGAGTTCAACTCGTGCGAGATGCTGGTGAAGGGCGACTCGGTCCACCCGATCGACTACGCCAACGCCTGCCCCGACGTCGCCGTCACGTCACTGCACTACTACTTCCCGTGGGCGATCAGCGCGCTAGTCAAGTGGTCCGTCTTCTCCCTCGCCACCGGCCGCCGGACGTCGGTCGACCTGCACACCGACCGCTACTTCGAGATCGCCGATGACACGTCGCTGGACTACGACGCGAAGCTGGAGCGGTACCTGGCGCTCGCGGACGAGCACTTCGAGACGGCGAAGTACCAGGAATGGTGCGCCGCGCACCTGGGCGACTTCGACCTGCGCGTACGGGACTGGGTGGCCGGCCCGGACTTCGAGCGCCTGCTCCGCGAGACGGTCGCGGCGACCTACCCACCGCACGAGCAGGAGAAGTTCTTCGCCCACTTCAAGGGCCTCACCGACCTCTGGGTCGCCGATGCGTGACTCCGACGTACCGGCGTGGTGGCAGCGGCTCGGCCTCGAAGGGCTGGTCGACGTCCACGTGCACTTCCTGCCGGACCGGGTGCTCAACGCGGTCTGGGCGTACTTCGACCAGGCGTCGACGAACTACGGAACCGATTGGCCGATCACGTACCGGACCTCCGTCGAGGAACGGCTGAAAACGCTTGAGGCATTGGGCGTACGGGCCTTTCCGGCGCTGGTGTATCCGCACAAGCCGGGAATGGCGGAGTCGCTGAACTCCTGGGCACGGGACTTCGCCGCTGTCACGCCGGGTTGCGTTGCCAGCGGCACCTTTTTCCCGGAGCCGTCGGCCGCGTCGTACGTCCGTGCAGCGCTTGAGCAGGGCACGCGGATCTTCAAGGTCCACGTGCAGGTCGGCGACTACGACCCGCGGTCGGGAGAGCTCGACGACGTCTGGGGCCAGTTGGCCGAGGCCGCGGTACCGGTGGTCGTGCACTGCGGCTCCGGCCCGATCCCCGGCCGACACACGGGCCCGGGGCCGATGGGCGAGGTCCTCCGGCGGCACCCTTCGTTGACGGCGGTGATCGCACATCTGGGCATGCCGGAGTACGCCGAGCATCTCGCGCTCACGTCGTACCCGAACGTCCACCTCGACACCACGATGGCCCTGACCCCGTTCGTCGAAGCGATGATGCCGTTCCCCCGCGACCTCATCCCGCGCTTACGCGACGCCCAGGACCACATCGTCCTCGGCTCGGACTTCCCGAACATCCCGTACGAGTACGCCGTACAACTCGCGTCCCTGGAATCGTTGGAACTCGGCGACGACTGGCTGCGCTCCGTTTGCTGGGACAACGGCGCCCGGCTGCTCGGGATGTGATCCAAATCTGTGGATAACTTTTTCCCTTGTTTTAAAGGGGTTCTGGCTTTGAAAACTGTCGGAGGCTGTGTCTAGAGTCTTGGGTATGGACAAGGCGCCGGAGGTGATGACCGAGGACGAGCTGGTGCGCGCTCTCGACCAGGCCGACGCCGATCTCGCCCGCCGGCAGACGGACCGGTTGGGGTTGATCGCGGCGCTGGACAAGACCGGGTACGCCGAACGTGTCGGCGCCCGCGACACGGTCCAGTTCCTCGAGTACCGCTACCGGCTCGACCACTACCGCGCCCGCCGCGACCTCCAACTCGCCCGCGCCCTCCCCAACTACCCAGCCATCGCCGCACAACTGGCCGACGTGAAGCTGCGCCCCGCCCAAGCCGAAGCGATCGTGCTGGAACTGGAGAAGACCCCCTCCACCGTCCCAGCCGCCGACCTCGACGTCGCCGAACGCGAACTGTCCCGGCTCACCCACCTGCCCCCCACGCAACTGCGCAAGGCCACGATCCAGGCCCGTGACATCCTTGACACCGACGGCCCCGAACCCGACGAGACCAAGGCCTACGCCCGTGAGTCGCTCTCGTTGAGCTCGGTCGAGCGGGGCGTGAAGTTCAAGGGCTACCTGGCCAACGAGAACGCCGAACTCCTCCGCACCCTGATCACCACCGGCGCCCGCCCCCACAAGACTGTCGACGGCGCCCCCGACCCCCGCCCCCGCGCCAAACGCCAGGCCGACGCCCTCACCACCGCCCTCACCCTGGCCGCGGTCGCCCTCGACACCGGCACCCCGTCCCCCACCCTCCCCCGCCCCACCACCCCGGCCACCACGCCCACCACGCCCACCACCCCGCCCACCACGGCGAGCACGGCGGCGAGCACGGCAGCAGGTACGGCGACAGGTAGGGAGGCGGGTGCGGCGGCTGGTACTGCGGCAGGTGCTGATGCGGCTGGAGCAGCTGGCGCGACCTCGACGACCAGTCACGCACCGGCCAGCGGCACCACGCCGCGGGAGCCGGACCGCACCGCGGCAGCTCGCTCAGCTGCCCGGGGCACCGGGGCCTGCGGCGAGGTCGTGCCCGGGTTCGGCGCGAAGGCGAACATCACCGTCACCATCGACCTCGACGACCTCAAAACCGCCACCGCCGACGCGATCGGGCACACCGTCTACAGCAACGGCCTGTCCGCGGCCGCCATCCGCCGCCTGGCCTGCGACGCCAACGTCATCCCGATCGTGCTCGGCTCCAGATCCGAACCCTTGGATGTCGGCCGCTGCGAACGCCTCGTCACCAAAGGTATCCGCCGCGCCCTGAACACCCGCGACCGCGGCTGCGTCGTCTGCGGAGCCCCACCCGTCATGTGCGACGCCCACCACCTCACCCACTGGATCGACGGCGGCGTCACCGCGGTCTGGAACCTGGCCCTGCTCTGCCGACGCCACCACACCGACGTCCACAACGGCCACTGGCACATCACCATCACCAACGACACCGTCCACGTCACCCGCCCAACCTGGGCCGACCCACCACCCCACCCAGCACCATCCCCCGACACCAAGTCACCACCCAACCCCGTCGGCCACCCAGCCATGGGCAACTCAAGCGTCGACGCTCCACCCGAACGCAACGGCACTACGCGACCAGCCGCGCCCGAGACCGGCGCAGACAATCGACCTGACCCCAACGACACGGAACACCCAACCGCACACCGGCCCAACGCAGACATTCGACCTGAGCCCAACGGCGCGAGGCGACCAGCCGCGCACGAGCCTGGCGTCGAGGGTCGACCTGAGCGCCGTACAACTATTCACCGCTCGCTCATCGAACCACCGACCGAAGACGAGGAAGCCTTACGCGCCGCGACCTACCTCGCGATCTGGGGCGAACCCCTGCCGTCCGACGACCACAACCAACCACCCAGCGGAGAACCCGACCCCCGTCCTTGCCGCCCCCTGGAGCGAGCCCATCAACCCAACCCGACCCGATCAGCCCACCCAAGCCTCAGCCGCCCACTGAATCCAGGTTCCACAGCAGACGCCCCCACCCACGACCTACCAGCCCGACCGACCCCACCGCACATCCTGACCGACGCCCCAACCGACGCCCCAACCGACGTGCGGCGTGCGGGCGTGCGGGTCTGCAGCGCGCACGTGTGCACGCGTCCGGCACACATGTCTCCGGCGTGCGGCGTGCGGCGTGCGGGCGTGCGGGTCTGCAGCGCGCACGTGTGCACGCGTCCGGCACACATGTCCCCGGCGTGCGGGCGTGCGGCGTGCGGCGTGCGGGATTACGTGTAGGCGCGGCGTTAGGCCTTGCACGGGCCGCCGAGAGGTGAGCAGCAGCCCTTACCTTGCCAGGCTTCGAGGCCTTCGCGGATGGCGACGGCGGCGATGATCAGGCCGGCGATCGGGTCAGCCCAGGACCAGCCGAGGGTGGTGTTGAGGAGGAGGCCGACCAGGAGTACGGCGGACAGGTAGGTGCACAGCAGGGTCTGGGTGGAGTCGGCCACGACCGCGTTGGAGCCGAGGGCTTTGCCGGTACGGCGTTGGGCCCAGGAGAGGAACGGCATCACGATCAGCGACGCGATCGCGATGCCGATGCCAGCTCCGGAGGTTTCCGGGTGGCTGCCGATGACGAGCGCGCGGACCGACTCGAAGCCGACGTACGCCGCCAGTGCGAAGAACGAGAACGCGAGCATCCTCAGGGCTTGCCGTTCGCGGGACTCCGGGAGCGGGTGCCGGAACTGCCAGAGGATGATCAGGCCGCTGGACACCTCGACCACCGAGTCCAGCCCGAAGCCGACCAGCGCGACCGAGCCGGCCACCAGCCCCGAGGCCACGGCGACGACGGCCTCGACCACGTTGTAGGCAACAGAAGCGCCCGCCAGCAACCGAGCCCGCCTGCCCAGGCGCTCCCGCTCGACCGGATCAACAACCCACCCTCCGCCACTCCCGAGCTGCAAACCCTCCCTCACGCCTCCACCTCGCCCCACTCGACTCCAACCCGAGCAAGAACCTCGACCCTGCTCTTCGTTCGCTCGCTCACGTCTCCGCCCCGCCTCGGCCCGCCCCGCTCGGCTCCGGTCCGAGCGAGAATCTCGGCGCTGCTCTTCGGTCGCTCGCTCACGCCTCTGCCTCCGCCGCGCCTCGCTCGGCTCCGGCCTGGGTGAGGATCTCGGCTCTGTTTTTTGTTCGCTCGTTCATGCGTCGAGGCCGTAGGTCGGGCAGAGCGCGACGGCGTCGCCGGTGAGTGAGAGTAGGCGTTCGGCGGCAGAGAGGAGGTCCATCGTCGCCTCGGGGTGGGACAGGCTGAAGACCGACGCCCGCCCCTCGGCGCGCGACTCCACCAGACCGCAGTCGCGCAGACAGGCCAAGTGCTTCGACACCGTCGACTGCGCCAGCCTCAGGTGCTCAGTCAGGTCCACGACCCGGTGCTCACCCAACGCGAGATGCCGCACGATCGCGAGCCGGGATGCGTCGCTGAACCCATGGAACAAACATCCGGCCACCGCCAGCGCCTCAGCCTCTTTGATCGCCATCTGACGATGTTATCGCGATTTAGCTCTCGTGGACACCCGAGTCAGCACGTACGCCGTCGGAGTCGCCCCGTTGTACCTGAACAGCCGCTCTCGCACGACCTTGAACGAGCTCCGCTGCACGGCCTCCCGCAACAACCGCTTGTCCTCGGTCAGCAACACCGCCCGCCCATCCCGCGCCACCACCCGCTCGAGTTCCCTGAGCATCGCCGGATACAACCGTTGGTTCTCCCGATGACTACCGACCTGTTTCCCGAACGGCAGGTTCGCCACCACCCGATCGACGCACCCATCCCCGAACGGCAGCTCTTCCGCCCGCCCCTCCACGAGATGCCGGGCGGGCGCGGTGCGCAGGTCGCGGGCCGGGCGAGCGCTGCAGGCGGCCAATTCCAAGGCGACACGATCGCGGTCGACGCCTGCCACAAGAGCACCCGGCTCGTGGCGGTGAGCGGCGCGGAGGATTGTGCCGGTGCCGCAGAACGGGTCGAGGACGCGATCGCCGGGACGGAGTTTCGCCAGCCGGACAAGAACTTCGGCGACGATCAGGTTGGTTGACCAGGGCAACCGTTCGACGCGGCCGAAGCGACGGGTCCAGGCCAGCGGGACGAACTGAACGGCGCCGCGCGCGGTCAGCTTGATCGGTGCGTCGACCGTACCGAGGAGGCCGGTCCTGCGTGACAGGTCGGGGTCGGGGAGCTCGACGGTGGAGTAGAGCGGGCAGGCCGCGAGCTCGTCGACAGGCCCGGCGAGGGTGCATTCGACGGTCTCCGCGGAGATCCGGCGGATGGAGCGTACGGGCGGCATGGCGCGGAGATCCGAGGTGAGCAGGTCCGCGCGACCGTCGACCGTACTGAGGAGGCCGGTCCTGCGTGGCAGGGCGAGGTTGGGGAGCTCGACGGTGGAATAGAGCGGGCAGGCCGCGAGTTCGTCGACAGGTCCGTCGAGGGTGCATTCGACGTTGTCCGCGGAGGTCTGGCGGATGGAATGTACGGATGGTATAGCGCGGAGGTCCGCGGTGAGCAGGTCTGCGGCACCGTCGACGGTACGCAGGACCAGGCGGTCGGTGAGGCTGAGCAAGGACGCTCCCGAAGGCTCGCGATCGACAGATGGGTCGAAGCGCGGCGCAGGCATGACGCGACGAGCCGACCCCGCCTGGAGCCGGCCGCGAGCTGCCTACACCTTCAGAAACGCTGCATCGCCGCTCACCCTAGAGCGCCCGACAGCGCCTCCTCACCTGGTTTTACGATGCGGTGGTGAAGCACACCGTCGAGGAACGCCCAGCGCACGACCCCGAACTGATCTCGCTTCTGGATGCGGCGTTCGCCGAACTCGTTGCCCGGTACGGGGCCGAGGGACGCTCGCAGGTGAAGGACGGCGCCCGGTACTTCGTCGTACTCGACGACCAGCGCCGCGCCGTCGGGTGCGCCGCACTGCAGAATACCGACGGGGACGCCGAGCTCAAGCGGATGTACATCGCCCCACACGCGCGCGGCCGGGGACTCGCGCGCCTCCTACTGACCACGCTCGAGCAGGCGGCCCGCACCGCCGGCCACCCCGCTGTCCGGCTGTCGACCGGGTATCTCCAGCCCGAGGCGATCGCGCTGTACGAGTCGAGCGGATACACCCGGACCGAGCCGTGGGGAAAGTACGTTTCCGAGCCGTCGACGTACTGCTACGCGAAGCGAATCGCCTTGTTTTAAAGTAGAATCGCCAAGTGACGGACGCTCGGATTCACACCGTGGACCAACTGCTGGACGTACTGGATCGCGTGGTGAGCGCGAGCGGCCGAGGCGACCGCTCGGATGCGTCGGCGGCGGACTTCTGGACGGGTCTGTTGACCACTCCGGGGCACCCGCTCGCAACCCAACTGCCCGACGAGGCACTGGTGGACTGGCACGAGCGCGGTCTACTCTGGGACCTCGGAGGGGCTCACGTGCTGGACGTCGGCTGCGGCGCGGCGCGCAACACCCGGTGGTTCGCCGAGCACGGTGCGGTTGTCGACGGGATCGACCTCGCGAAGGACCTTCTCGATCAACTCCGGCCGGCCATGCCCGCAAACGTCACGCTCGCCGCGACCGACGTACTGCGGGATCCCCTGCCGGACCGTGAGTACGACGTCGTGTACGACTCCGGCTGCTTCCACCACCTCGCACCGCACCGGCGGATCACCTACCTGCAGCGGGTACTGCCACTCGTCCGCACCGGCGGCCGCTTCGGCATCGTCACGTTCGCGGCCGAGCGGATGGACACCCCGAGAGACGTCGACGTCGTCGCCACCGGGGACACGTACGGCGGCATGTCCTTCACTCTCGACGACCTCCGCACGATCTTCGCGGACCTCACCCCGCTGGAGCTCCGCGCCGTACGACAGGGCCGTCCCGGCACCTTCGCCGCCGACTTCCTGAACGCAGCCCTCTTCACCCGCTAGCCGCTCGGCCACCAGGCCCGCTACGCCATTGCCCACTCCATTCCAACGTTGTAAAGTGCTGCTGCCCCTACCAGCTCAGCACCACTGGAGAGTTCATGACGCAGCCTCGTGCGGAGTACCCGCGTCCGCAGTTCGTCCGGCCCGAGTGGCTGAACCTGAACGGCGAGTGGCAGTTCGAGATCGACCGGTCGGACTCCGGGCTCGAACGCGGTCTGCGGGAGCAGGAGCTGCCGCGGCGGATCGTCGTACCGTTCGCACCGGAGACGGAGCTGTCCGGAATCGAGGACACCGATTTCATGGAGGCGGTCTGGTACCGCACCACGGTCACGATCCCGGCCGAGTGGGACGGGAAGGACGCAGTACTGCACTTCCAGGCCGTCGACCACGACGCGACCGTCTGGGTGAACGGTCAGGAGGTCGTCCGGCACCGCGGCGGGTTCACCCCGTTCAGCGCGAACCTGCGCCACGTGGCCAAGCCCGGTGAGCAGGCGACGATCGTCGTCCGCGCGCGGGACACGCACCGCGGACCGCAGGCACGCGGCAAGCAGAGCCAGCTGTACGCGAACCACAGCTGCCTCTACACCCGGACCACCGGCATCTGGCAGACCGTCTGGCTGGAGGCGGTACCCACCGTGCACCTGAAGCGCCCGCGGATCACCCCCGACGTCGCCGGCTCCAGCTTCCACCTCGAAGTACCGGTCTCCGCGAACAAGCCAGGCTGGAAGGTACGCGCGACACTGAAGGACGCCGACGGTGAGATCACCACCGCCGAGGTCCGCGCCGACCTCGACCTGGCCCCGCGGCTCACGCTCCAGGTGCCGGCCGAGCGCGTCCGGCTCTGGGACACCACGGACCCGCACCTGTACGACGTACGCCTCGAACTGATCGATGCCGAGGGCAACGTCGTCGACGGCGCCGACTCGTACGCCGGCCTGCGTTCGGTCAGCATCAACGGCAAGGCGATCCTGATCAACGGCAAGCACGTGTTCCAGCGGCTCGTGCTGGACCAGGGGTACTGGCCGGAGAGCGTGATGACGGCGCCGTCCGAGGAGGCGATCGTCCGCGACATCGAGCTCAGCCTGGCGGCCGGGTTCAACGGCGCGCGCCTGCACCAGAAGGTGTTCGAGGAGCGGTTCCTGTACCACGCGGACCGGCTCGGGTACCTGGTCTGGGGCGAGTTCGGCGACTGGGGATCCGGTGGCGACACCGCCGAGAACAACCAGCAGCCGACCGCGTCGTACGTCGGCCAGTGGCTCGAGGCGGTCGAGCGGGACTACAGCCACCCGAGCATCGTCGGCTGGTGCCCGCTCAACGAGACGCACCAGCTGCTGCACGACCGGATCACGCAGCTCGACGACGTCACCCGTGCGATGTTCCTGGCCACCAAGGCCGCAGACACCAGCCGTCCCGTACTGGACGCCTCCGGTTACAGCCACCGCGTTCCGGAGACCGACGTCTGGGATTCCCACAACTACGAGCAGGACCCGGCCGAGTTCGCGAAGCAGATGGCGGACCTGGTGAACGACAACCCGTACGGCAACACCGGCGGCCCCGAGGGCAAGCCGATCTCGCTCGCGTACGACGGTCAGCCGTACTTCTGCAGCGAGTTCGGCGGCATCTGGTGGAACGCCGAGAAGGCTGCTGCCGGAAAGAGCGGGAACTCCGCGGATTCGTGGGGCTACGGCCAGCGGGTCGCGGACGAGGAGGAGTTCTACACGCGGTTCGCCGGTCTGGTCGACGCGCTGCTCGACAACGAGCTGATGTTCGGCTACTGCTACACGCAGCTGACCGACGTCTTCCAGGAAGAGAACGGCATCTACAACTTCGACCGCACCGACAAACTCGACGTACCCCGCATCAAGGCGATCCAGGACCGCCAGGCGGCCTACGAGAAAGACTGAAGTACGAGGCTGCCGGACGCGACCAGGATCCAGAGGATGGCTCCGAGGAGGAGTGGCCTGGGTCCTGCGTCGCGGAGTTCGCGCGGGCGAAGCGACAGGCCGATCGCGGCGAGGGCGGCGGTAATGAGGGTACTGCCAATGATCGTCAGCGTCGGCAGCCAGCTGGTCGGTACGGCGCCCGCGGAGCGGAGGCCCGCGGCGGCGATGAAGCCGATCAGGAACAGCGGTACGAGCTTGCGCCACGGCAACGGTTTGCGGATCGAGGCCGTGGCGCCTTCGTACGAACCGGTCGATGCGGCGTCGAGGGCCCGGGCGGCGCGGTTCTCGCGGCGGATCTTCAGCGCGACCAGCGTCAGTACGATCGGGATCAGCGTCAGCGACCGGGTCAGCTTCACGACGATCGCCTGATCGCCGGCGGCCTGGCTGTACGCGTACCCGGCGGCGACCACCGACGAGGTGTCGTTGACCGCCGTACCGGCCCAGAGGCCGAACGCGTCCGAGCTCAGGCCGAGCAGGTGACCGATCGGCGGGAACGTCAGCACGGCAACGATGTTGAAGGTGAAGATCGTCGCCAGCGCGTAGGCGACCGAGGACCGCTTCGCGCCGATCGCCGCGGTGGCGGCCGCGATCGCGGAGCCGCCGCAGATCGCCGTACCGACGCCGATCAGGGTCTGGGTGTCGCCGCGGACGCCGAGGACACGGCCGAACAGCCACGCGCCGCCGAGTGCGATCGCAAGCGTGCCGAGCATCACCGGCAGCGACGAGACGCCGACCCGCGCGACCTGCTGCAGGGACAGGCCGGTGCCGAGGACGACGATCGACAGCTGGAGCAGCGTCTTCGAGGCGAAGTCGTAGCCGGCGCGCCAGACGTCGGAGCGCAGGACCGGGATCACACTGCCGGCGATCACGCCGAGCAGGATGCCGAAGACCGGACCGCCGACGAGCGGGACCAGGCGGCCGAGCGGTACGGCGACGGCTGTGACCGCGAGCACGATCGCCAGGCCCTTGCGGTGCGACAGCGCCGTGCCCAGGCGGCGGACGACGGGAACGGCGGCGGTCAGGTAGTGAGGTGTCCTAACCTCGAGCTGCACCACTAGCCGGTCCCCTTCTGCCAGAAATGTACGTACATTCAAGGTAGGAGATGACCGGACATTTGGCAACTCTGGAAGGAACCCGTGTGCACAAGCTTGAGCGTGGTGGCGGCGAGCCGCTCTGGAAGCAGTTGCAGGCGGACCTCGTCCGGCGACTGCGGTCCGGGGAGTTCGACAACGCTTTCCCGGGCGAGCTGGCACTGGTCGACGAGTACGAGGTCAGCCGGCACACAGTTCGCCAGGCGCTCGGGCAGTTGCGGACCGACGGGTTGATCGTCGCCGAGCGCGGGCGTCAGCCGCGGGTCGCGACCGCGCCCGAGATCCGGCAGCCGATGGGTGCGCTCTACAGCCTGTTCTCGTCCGTCGAGGCGGCCGGACTCCCGCAGCGCAGCGTCGTCCGGGCGCTCGACGTCCGCGCCGACGGGGTGGTCGCGGCCCGGCTCGACCTGGAGGAGTCGATTCCGCTGCTCTATCTCGAGCGGTTGCGGTACGCCGGTGACGAGCCGCTCGCGCTCGACCGGGTCTGGCTACCGGCGACGCTGGCGGAACCGTTGCTGGACGCCGACTTCACGCATACGAGCCTGTACAACGAGCTCGCCAACCGGACCGGGATCGTGCTCGACCACGGCAGCGAGGACATCCGCGCGATCAATCCGAGCGCAGCCGAACGCAAGGTTCTGCGCTGCCCGGACGATGCCGCGGTGTTCTCGATCGTCCGTCAGGGCAGTGCGCAGAACCGGTCGGTGGAGTGGCGGCACACGCTGGTCCGTGGTGACCGGTTCGCTCTTTCCGCATCGTTTTCCGCGCATGCCGGGTATCGGCTCGCGCCGAGCGGTACGGCTCTCACGCAGGCCTGGTGAACGGGTCGTCTGCCGGGAGCCAGCTGGTGGCCGGGTCGTAGTCGACAGCGACGTCCGCGGTCAGTGCGTCGATGGTTGCCAGTACGGCGGGACGCGTTTCGTCCTCGCGGGACACGAGCGCCCAGGTCCAGATCGGGATCGGGTCCACCACCGGCTGACGTACCAGACCTCGCGGGAGCGGCGTCGCGTCGCGTTTCGGTGAGCTGAGCACGGGGCGGCCGAGACGCCGTACGTGGTCGTAGAAGGCCGGCCCGGTGATGCCGTGGTCGTCGATGCGGACCACTGCCGCGCCGGTCGCACGGGCGAACTCGATCGCGTAGATGTTCCACGAGGCCCAGGCGTCGGTGTCGGCATCCACCAGGACGACGGTTTCCTTCGCTCGTACCGGCTTCTCTTGGTGGCCGACGGCAAACAACCGGTCGGCGCCGAGGAGGCGTCCGGTCAGGTTCTGCTCGGCGAGGTCGGTCGCGCGTACCCAACAGATCGCGAGGTCGACACTGCCGTCGGCGACTCGAGCGGCTTGGGTGTGTGAGGGCATCACCCAGGCGTCGACCAGCAGCTGCGCTACACCGGAAACGCGTTGGGCGAGGTCGGGCGGTCGCCAGCTGACGTACCCGAGGCGGACCGGCTCGTTGGCGGCGAAACCCCTTGCTGTTCGGCGCAACTCGTCGGCCTGGTCGAGGAGTGCTCGCGTTCGCGGGAGGAGCGTTTCGCCGTACGACGTGAGCTTGACGGTGCGGCGATCGCGTTCGAAGAGGCGTACGCCCAGGTCCCGCTCGAGCGCCTTGATCTGCTGCGACAGGGACGGGCCGGCGATGTGCAGCCGGGCCGCGGCCCGGCCGAAGTTCAGCTCCTCGGCGACCGCCACGAAGTACCGCAACTGCCGCAGCTCCACGGTGCTCAGCGTATTAGGCCGTGCCTCCCAGCTGGGAGGCAAGCGGTCGTGGAAAAGCCTCGGAGGTTCGACAACCATCGAAGTACATCAACTCTGAAAGGCAGAAATCATGAAGGTTGCAGTGATCACCGGAGCGTCCCAGGGCATCGGGGCCGGGCTGGTGACGGCGTACCGGAAGCTCGGGTACGCGGTGGTGGCGAACTCGCGGACGATCCCGGCCTCGGACGATCCGTCGGTGCTGACGGTGGCCGGTGACCTGGCCACGCCCGGGGTCGGCGCCGGCGTCATCGAGCGCGGACTCGAGGCGTTTGGGCGGATCGACACGTTGGTGAACAACGCCGGCGTGTTCGTCGCGAAGCCGTTCACCGAGTACACCTACGAGGACTACGCGCAGATCACCGGTCTGAACCTGCGCGGGTTCTTCGACATCACCCAGCGGGCGATCGCGGCGATGCTCGACGGCGACGGTGGGCATGTGGTGAACATCACGACGAGCTTCGCGACCCATGCGTACAGCTCGGTGCCGTCCGCGCTGGCGTCGCTGACGAAGGGCGGGCTGAACTCGGTGACCAAGTCGCTCGCCACGGAGTACGCAGCACGCGGGATCCGCGTGAACGCCGTTGCGCCCGGCGTCGTCCGGACCCCGATGCATCCCGAGGAAACATACGAATTCCTTGCGGCACTGCACCCGGTCGGCCGCCTTGGCGAGATCGACGAGGTCGTCGACGCCGTCACCTACCTGGAGAACGCCGCCTTTGTCACCGGCGAAGTACTCCACGTAGACGGCGGCCAACAGGCAGGCCACTGAGATGCCCCAAGCCGAACTCACGCTCGGGGAGGCGGGGCGGCGGCGGGGTGGGCGGGTGAAGCGGTGGGCGTTGGTTGGGCGTGGGGCGGCGGCGTTGGCTGGTGGGATGGGGATCGGGCGGTTCGCGTACACGCCGATCCTGCCGATGATGCATGCGCAGGCCGGATTGACTCCCGGGCTCGGCGCGGCGCTGGCGACCGCCAACTACACGGGCTACTTGGCCGGTGCAGTGGCGGCCGTCGCCGCTCCGCGGCTCGTGCATTCGCGGTGGACACTCCGCCTCGCGCTACTCGTCCTCACCGCGACGCTCGCACTCATGCCGGTGGACAGCTCACTCTGGTTGACCCTCCGGCTGATCGCGGGCATCGCGAGCGCACTCGTGTTCGTGATCGCGGTGAGCGCCGTGCTCCCCCGGCTGTCCAGCCATCACGTCGGCTGGACGTTCGGCGGCGTCGGCGCCGGCATCGCGCTCTCCGGCGCAGTACTTGCCGGTGGCAACTGGCGTACCGCTTGGTGGATTACCGCCGTACTCACCCTCGCGTGCACCGTCCCAGCCTGGAACCTGACCGGCTCGCGGCCAACGTCTTCCGTCGCGCCGGGCCGCAGATCGCGACACTTCAACGCATTGCTGACCAGCTATACCTTGGAGGGCATCGGTTACATCATCGCCGGTACGTTCTTGGTTGCTGCGATCAACGAAACGGCGTCCGGCCCGGTCGGCAACAGCGCGTGGATCGTCGTCGGCCTGGCCGCCGTGCCGTCAACCGCCTTCTGGGCCGCACTCAGCCGCCGCTGGTCCCGCTCGACTTTGTTGCTGAGCGCCCTCATCCTGCAAGCGCTCGGGATCGCCTTGCCCACCGTCGTCCACGGAGTCGCCGCGGCTCTCATCTCCGCAGCGTTGTTCGGCGCCACGTTCCTCGGCGTCGCCAACCTGGCGATCGCCCTCGGCACCGAGTTGCAGGTCCCGCAGGCGGTCGCCGTACTCACCGTCGGCTACAGCCTCGGCCAGCTCATCGGGCCACTTGCCGTCGGACCTCTACTACACAACGGATACCACCAAGCACTCCTGGTCAGCGCCGCAGTCGTCGCCCTCGCCGCGATCGCCGCGCTCCTGGTGCGCCACCCCGCAAGGAGACTCGCATGAACACCGTACTCACGAACATCCTCGACCAATGGAAGTCGGCCATCGACGACCACGACCCCGCCCGCGTCGCCGCCCTCTTCGCCAAGGACGCGATCTTCCAGGGCCTCCACCCGTACGGCGTAGGCCGCGACGCCGTCTACGAGTACTACGACTCGCAGCCGATCGGGCTCTCGCCGCAGTACCGCGTACTGGAGACACGGCAGCTGGCGGAGGACCTGCTGCTCGCGTACCTGACGGTCGACTTCACGTTCGTCGATCGGCCGACGCTCACCGTCAACCTCAGCGTGCTGATCGCCGACGGGCTGATCGCGCACTACCAGGTGTCGAGGTTGTAGATACTGACTGCATGAGTGTCAAAGAACTGCGGTTGGTGGTCACGGCGGACGACTACGAGGAGGCGGTCGCGTTCTACCGCGACGTACTCGGGCTGCCCGAGCGGGAGTCGTACTCTTCGGAGGACGGCCGGGTGACGATCCTCGAGGTCGAACGGGCGACGCTGGAGATCGCGGACCCGGGACAGGCCGAGTTCATCGACGCGGTCGAGGTCGGGCGGCGGGTCGCCGGGAAGTACCGGGTCGCGTTCGAGGTGGAGGACTCGGCGGCGACCACGCGGAAGTTGGCCGACGCCGGTGCGACCGTGGTCGCCGAGCCGACGCGGACGCCGTGGAACTCGCTGAACGCCCGGCTGGAGACGCCGGGCGGGATTCAGCTCACGTTGTTCACGGAGCTTGACCTCAAGTGAACTGGAGATGTTGAGGTGTCGGGTATGTGGAACATCGAGAGCCTCGACCTCGACGCCTACCTCGCGCGGATCGGCCACGACCGGGTCGCGCCGTCGGCGGAGGCGTTACGGAGCCTGCACCGCGCGCATGTCCTGGCGATCCCGTTCGAGAACATCGACGTGATCCTCGGTACGCATCCGGGGATCTCGCTCGAGGCGATCCAGGCGAAGTTGGTCGGACGGCAGCGCGGCGGGTACTGCTACGAGCACGCGCTGTTGTTCGGGGCGGCGTTGGAGCAACTCGGGTTCGAGGTCGTACGGCGGGTGGCGCGCGTACAACCGCACAAGGCGGGACCGCGCACGCATGCACTGCTGAAGGTCGGGGTCGGCGGTGAGGAATTCCTCGCGGACGTTGGTTTCGGCGCCGGCCAGCTGTACCCGACTCCGCTCAAGGACGGCGCCGTCGTCGACCAGGCCGGCTGGGACCACCGCCTGACCCAGGACGGCGACGTCTGGACCCTCTCGAAGCAGACCCCCGACGGCTGGATCCCCCAACACGCCTCCAACGACGAACCGGTCCGCCCGATCGACTACGAGGTCTACCACCACTACGTCTCCACCCACCCCAACTCCCCCTTCACCGGCCGCCCGGTCGTAATGCGAGTAGCAGACGGCGAAGTCCGCCGCCTGGTAGGCAACACCCTCACCACCGAACACCCCCACACCCCACCCACCGAACGCCCCGTCCCACCCGCAGACCTCCCCGACGTCCTCGCCTCCCTGGACGTAGTCCTGAGCGACGAAGAAGTAGACCGCCTCCGCTTGGTATAGCCCCTCCACGTGCTCCGCGCGTCCTCCAGTCGCTCCACTCCCTCCCGCACCGCCCCACACACCCCACCCACCCCCGGGCTCCCGCCCGGAACATCAGCTTCCGGCTGCCGCCGGTGAGTGCTTGGTGGGTGTTCTTTGTGAAGCAGTGCGTGGTGAGTGGTCGAGGTGGACAGCCCCGCGTGCTGCGCAAATACTCCGGTCGCTGCGCTCTCTCACACGCCTGCTTCCCGGTCCCACGCTGTCCGCCGGCGAGTCCCGCAGCTTTCAGGCCTCTTTGTTGTCGGTGTGGTTTGGCGTGCTCCCACCGAGTGCTTGCTTCCTCCGGGCGCGGTAGGCGCGCATGGACGCCTGGCTCGAGCACTGGGTGCTGCAGTAGCCGGCCGACGTGTTCTTGCTTCGGTCGAAGAACGCGAAATGACAGGGCTCGTTGCGGCACGCCTTGATCCGAGCCCATTGACCTGACAACGCGAGTTCGGTCGCGGCGGCCAGCACACCTGCGAACGCGCCTGCTACTCCGCCGCATCCTGGACCAAGACGTGCCTCTGAGCCACTCAGCCGCACGGCGACCGGACATCTGTCGCCGGCCCTCTCGAGTATCGCCTCGGCAGACCGGACCGCCGGGTCCGAGGTAGCAGGGTCGTTCGAGTGCGAGAGCAGCACCGTCACCAGTGCGTCCCGAAGCTCTCGAGCCTCGACGACGTCTGAGTCCGCGACGGTCCGAGCCGGCTCAGCCCCACCCCAGGCCACTTCGCCCAGCCAAGTCGTCAGTCCTTCGGTGTCGGTGAACCGCTCCACGCGGTCGCCGGCGTCTGCATGCGTGTTCGCGAACGCCAGCACCAGCTCAAGCGCGGACAACATCGCACTACTCACGCTGCAGTCCTCCCCGGTTGGTTGTGGTCACTCGCGCTTCAACCATAACAGAATCTCCACAACCCATCTTGACGTTAGTACTGAACCTGTTATGGTCCTAACCATGATGAACTCCTTCGACATCCCGGCCCCGGCCGCCCGCACCTGGTTCATCACCGGTGCGTCATCCGGAATCGGCCTCGCCCTGGCCGTACGCGCAGCAGAACGAGGCGACAACGTGATCGCCGTCGCCCGTCGCGCAGAAGGCCTGACACAGCTCACCGAGAAGTACGGCGACCAGGTCCTCTCCGCCATCGCCGACGTCGCCGACCTCAGCCGGCTGCAGAGCGCCGTCGACGCCGGCCTCCAGCGGTTCGGTCGCATCGACTTCGTCGCCAACAACGCCGGCTACGGCGTCTTCGGCGCCGTCGAGGAAGCGACCGACGCACAGGTCCGCGCGATCTTCGACACCAACGTGCACGGCGTCCTGAACGTACTTCGTGCAACGCTGCCGACACTGCGCGCCCAGAAGTCGGGCCACATCCTGCAGGGCTCCTCGTACTTCGGGCAGCTGGCGCACGCAGGCGTCGGCATGATCGCGGCAACCAAGTACGCCGTCGAGGGTCTGACCGAAGCGCTGTTCGGAGAGCTCCGACCGCTGGGCATCAAGGTCACGCTCGTCGAGCCCGGCCTCACCGCGACGTCCTTCCTGGCCAACCTGGACCATGTCGAGACCATCAGCGACTACGACCAGACGGTGCGCGAAGTCCTCAAGACGATTGGCGGCCTGCCGCCGACCGCGTTCAACACTGCCGACCGTGTCGTAGACGCGATCATCGCCGCCACCGAGGCGAACACCGCCCCGCACCGCATCGCAACCGGGAGCGCCGCCGTCGAGGCCATCCGCACCGCACTGGTCGCCCGGATCGCAGAACTCGACGAGTGGACCCCGGTCAGCAACGCGGTCGACAGCCCCAACTGAACCTGCACTAGAGACGAACAAAATGAGCAGACCGGCCCTGGCAATCGCCAGGCCCGGTCTGCATCTTGCGACGGGA
The DNA here is from genome assembly GCF_042873835.1 of Kribbella sp. NPDC004536. Lineage (NCBI taxonomy): Bacteria > Bacillati > Actinomycetota > Actinomycetes > Propionibacteriales > Kribbellaceae > Kribbella > Kribbella sp. NPDC004536. The sequence continues at coordinate 166,435 of NZ_JBIALY010000006.1, forward strand.
CCTGCGTGTGAAGTGGATGTGGGATGGAGCGCACCGCCGGAGCGCCAGTGGAGCACGCGGGTCTGACTCCACCCACCCGCTCATCACACCCATTGGTCGCCAGACCAGCCGCCCCCTGCGCCACATGTGCCACTCACAGTGAGGATGATGGGTGTGGTCCCCCGCAGTGGTCGTCCTGACTCAAGCACTCACTGACTTCGGGTCTTGAATTGGATATGTCGGTCG
>NZ_JBIALY010000007.1:0-56438 GCF_042873835.1 Kribbella sp. NPDC004536
AAGTTAAGCCCTTCAGCGCCGATGGTACTGCGACCGGGAGGTCGTGGGAGAGTAGGACGCCGCCGGACATTCACACTGTTAAGGGCCACCCCCACGGGGGTGGCCCTTAACATTTGCCTCCAAGCACGCCTTCGCGCGAGGACGTAACCGGAGCGCGTGGGCGGACTTTCTGCCATAAGCTTTGCGGTTGTGAGTGAGAGTTTTGATCCCGTGGCGTACAACCGGGCTGCGTGGGACCGCGAGGTGGAGAACAGTAACGAGTGGACCAAGCCGGCTGGGCCGGAGGTCATTGCGCGGGCGCGGGCCGGTGATTGGTCTGTTGTGCTGATCGGGTACGAGGCGGTGCCGCGCGCGTGGTTTCCGGATGAGATGGCGGGTGCGGAGGTACTGTGCCTTGCTTCCGGCGGAGGGCAGCAGGGGCCGGTGCTCGCGGCGGCCGGCGCGGACGTGACGGTGCTGGACAACTCGCCGCGGCAGTTGGACCGCGATCGAGAGGTCGCCACCCGCGAGGGACTCGCTGTCCGTACCGTGCTCGGTGACATGCGCGACCTGAGCGTATTTCCCGATGCCAGCTTCGATGTCGTGTTCAACCCGGTGTCCAACGTGTTCTGCCCGGATCTGGCTCCGGTCTGGCGGGAGTCGTTTCGCGTGTTGCGGCCGGGCGGAATCTTGATGGCCGGGTTCCTGAACCCTGACATCTTCATTTTCGACGTCGCGGCAATGGATGAACGGGGTGAGCTCGTAGTGCGCCACAAGCTCCCGTTCAGCAGCCTTGATCTCCCGGAGTCCGAGCGCCAGCGGTCGTACGGGACCGGGCCGATCGAATACAGTCACACGCTCAGCGGGCAGATCGGTGGACAGCTCGCGGCGGGCTTCACGCTGACTCATTTCGACGAAGCCCCGCACCACGCGGATGCCACCGCCCAGTACATGCCTGGCTACTTCGCCACCCGGGCGATCAAGCCTTAACTGGACTCCCAGGCAGCTATGCCTCGGGGGCGATGCCGACCAGGGCGGCCGCGGCGCAGATGTGTACCGGGGTCAGGTCGATGGGGGAGACCGGTGCCTGGAGGAGCGTGCCGCGTTCGTACGGCGTCAGGGTGATGTCGATACCCGGGGCGCCGGCGACCATGCCGCGGACGTACGTCAGCCAGCCCATCATCGGGATCCCGCGGCGGAATACACCCGCTGCGGCGGCGAGTTCCGTGTCGGCGATGCTGGCCCACTGCGGCTCCCAGATCGTCACGACCGCGCGGAGGACCTGCGCGAACCGCTCCGACTGCTGCAGCGCGTCCTCGTCGCTCCAGTGCAGGGTGAGCTGGTCCGAGACGGTCGTCATGGTGCCGCCCATGGACAGATCGAACAGCCAGGGCAGCTCGCCGGTGCTCTGCAGGTGCAGCCGGGTGGTGCTCGTGCCGTTGGCGAGTACCTTCGTCGTGGCCTCGACCATCTCCTGAAGCGGCGTCGAGCCGTCGGCCTCGAGTACGTGGAATCCCCAGCGCTCGTCCTGTGTCCAGTTGTGGACGTCGGGGAAGGCGACGGCGACGGCCGTCAGCGTGCGACCGACGCGGAGGGCGCGGTGCTCGACGGACTCGTCACGGTGTGACCATTGGGCGCGGAGCAGCCAGGATGCCATTCACGCCCTCCGATCATGAGGCGGCCGATTCGGCGGAGGTGCCGTTGTGTCAGTGCGTGACATGCCGGATGCAGGTGACGGTACGCCGTGATGCGACCGCTTGACCAGAGTTCCGGTCCCTCGCTGCGAGCGGGTACGGCGGCTCTCCGGAAAAGTCACCGCACCATACTGCTGCACTCCCGGGTCCTAGGTCTGCACCGGGGTCCTCTTTTGGTAAGCACGTGTCGAAATCTGGACAAGTGTCAAGCCGTGAGGGTCGGCGACGCCAGCTCGAGGGTCGGGGTGGAGCCGCGGTACGAGGTCATCCACTCGCGGAGCAGTTCGACCCGGGCCGAGTTGTCCTCGTTGCCCTTCACCACGGGCGCCTGGTTGTACGGCATGGTGTCCGAGCTCCGGCGGAGCTTCACGTACAACCGGGAGGAGGCGAGGGCGTACCGCTCCATGTCGTCCTGGAGCGCGCCGATCACGGTGATGTTCCGGTCGCGGCCGATCTGCTCGAATAGCGCCACCGCCTCGCGCCGGTGCTGCGAGCCCAGGTTGCGCCCGAGCTCGTCGAGGATCAGCAGCAGCGGACGATCCGACCCGCCGGCGAGCGCGGCCGCGCACACCAGCTTCACGGCCTTCTCGTCCATCTGGGCGGTGTTGCCCTTCACGTTGAACGCCGAGAACGGGCCGCCCTCGGATCGCCGCCACTTCGGCGTGACCGTCCAGCGCCACGGCTTGTCGGGCTCCGCGGGCGGGTCCGGCTCCGGGAACTCGAGCTTCGCGCCGTACCCGCCGTACTGCTGGTCGAGACGGTCGAACTCCTGCGACACGAGCCGCAGCCGCGCCTTGATTCCGTCGGCGAGCGAGGCGCGGTGGGCGCGGGCAGTGCTCTCCGCCTCGTCGAGGCCCTCGCGGGCGCGTTCGAGGGCAGCGTTCCGCTCGGCGCGCTGGCTGGCGATCTGTTGCTGCTGGAGGCTGTCAAACGTCTCGTGCTGCGCGAGGTGGCTGCTCAGCGTCCGATGCAGTGCCGGGACCAGGCCGACACGATCGCTGAGAGTGCCGTTCGTCCAGCCGTCAGGGCCGTTCAGGATCTCCCACAGCTCGGCCGGGATCTCTTCACGTGAGCGTGCGCTCGGGAAGCAGCGGCGAATGACGTCGTCGAGCTGCGTGCAGGCCTGGTGGTTCCAGTCGGACGTCGTGCGACGTTGCGCGTCGTCGGGGAGCGCGAGCAGGAACTCCTCCGCCTCCGCGGGGGTGCCGCCCCAGGCGGACGTCCGGGTGGTGAGGTCGAGCGCACTCTGCTCCTCGCGCAGTGCGAGCCGGCGTGCGGTGAGCTCGTCGAGGATGCGGTTGTGGTCGCGGCGGGTCGCCTCGAGGTTCTTCAGGCGTTCGTCGCGGACGAGCTGCTGCCCGGCGGCCGCCTCGGCGGACTCCTTCGCGGCCTGCAGTTGCGGTGCGAGCGAGTCGCGGTCGGTCTCGTGCCGGTCGACTGTCTCGCGGAGCGCGAGGATCTGCTCCTGTACGGATTCGGCGTCGGCGAGCGCGCGGGCGGCCGCCGTACGGCGTTCTGCCTGCTCGACCCGCGAACGGGCCTGCTCCAGCGCGGCCAAGGCAATCGTACGGGCCTCGACCGCAGCCTCGACGCGGCGCCGGGCCGCCTCGATCCGGGCCGTCCGGCCGGTGATCGGTTCGTCGAACTGGCCGACCGCGACCACGCCGGCGACGTCGTCGATGTTGTCCTTGGTCGCCCGCTCGCCGATCGCGGCGAAGAACGCGTCCAGTACGAAGCGCTTGTCCGCCGACTTCGGTCCATGGTTCCGGGAGGCACCGGGCCGATTTGCCAGCACCAGCAGGAAACCGGAGTACCCCGCGTCGGCCAGCGCACTCGCGGCGACGGTCGCATCGCCGAAGTCGATGACAACGGCTTCGCGGTACGGCGCCAGTCGCGGCTCCCACTCCGCCCGGTCGGAGGCGGGCAACTCGGTGATGTCCGTAAGCGCCCCGCACTCGATCCCGGCGTTCTCCAGGACCTGCTGCTGCGGCGCCGATACCGTCTGACCGCTCTCGGCCTCACGCAGCTCGGCCGTCGCGGCGTCCACCGCGGAACGCGCAGCGTGGTCGCGACCGATGTGCTCCTCGAGCACAGCGCGGGCCTCGTCCTGTTCCTCGCCGGCCGCCGCCAGGTCCCGGCCGTCGGCCGATCGGCCCGCGTCCAGCAAACGGCGGTGTTCCTGACCGAGCCGCTCCAACTGCTCCCGCACCGAACGCTGCGCGAGGTCGAGCTCGCGGTCGCGGGCGTCCAACTTGTCGCGCTCCTGGCGGGTCAGCTGGACGTCCCGGAGCAGGTTCTCCTCGTTGCCGAAGGCATCGATCTCGGTGGCGATCGCCTCCTTGCGGGCCTCCTGCTCGGCGACCCGCTCGTCGAGCGCGGCCAGCTCCTGGAGGATGTCGGTGTTCCGCGCGGAGCCGTCGATCAGGTGCCGGGCGGACCGCGCCTGCCAGGACTCCTTCGCCGCGGCCAGGGCCTCGCGGGCGGCGGCCCGCTGCAGGATGCCGGCCTCGACGGTCGCCATCTCCTGCTCCCAGCGCTGCAGGTCGGTCGTCGCCTGCTTGGTCGCCTCGCGCTGTGTGTGCTCGGCCGAGCGATGCGCCTGCTCCTGCTCGAGCTCGTGATCAAGACCGGTGAGCGTCGCGATCGCGTTGAAGATGCGGGCCGGGCCGAGCTCGTTGAGCGGCTCGGCCAGCAGGTTCGCGGTCGGGCTCGATCGCACGGACGTCGACAGGAACGAGACGCACCGGACCTGTCCGCCGTACAGCACCTGGGAGAGCTTGTTCGCGTGGAAGTCGGTACGGCCGTTCGAGTGCGGGAGAGCGGCCCACAACGCGTCGGCGCCCGCGGCACGCTCGGCCTCGGTCGCGCCGTACGGGATGTGCAGGCCGTGCTTCCAGCGGAGGTCGATGTACGACGCCTTGCGGTTGATGCGGATCCACACCGTGACCGCGGCCGCCTCGATCTCGTCGAGGTCGGTCAGATCGGCGTCGGAGAACACGCCGACGATGTAGCCGCGGTCGACGTTCGACCAGTTGCCTTCCTGGCCGGCGGCCTCGGCGGTGAACAGCAACTCGGCCGCGCCCGGCGCGCCGCTGGTCAACCGCCACTGGTCGTCCGCGTGCAGCAGGCTGAGGGCGGCGATCCACGACGACTTGCCCGCGCCGTTGGAGTCGGTGGGGCCCTGGCCGGCCACCGTGATCAGGCCGCGGCCGATCATCGGGATCGGGTGGGTGGACAGCCGGGACAGGTCCACGACCTGTACGCCCAGCAGAACCTTCGACCCCAGGATGTCGAACGGCCCGTCCTCAGCGGCGCTCATGTTTCATCTCCCACTTCCAAAGGGACGCCGTGACGGGCGCGGATGGCTTCGGCGATCGGGCTGGCCGGGGCGGCGGCGAGGATGAGCTGGTCCTGCAGACGACGACGCGCGGCCGGTGTGAGCCGCTGCAACTGCGGACCAGGGATGTACGACGGCCCGCCGGAGTGATCGCCCGACAGTTGGATCAACCCGGCGGCACGCAACCGCTGCAGCGCGAGCCGGCGTTCCTCGCCGCTGATCCTGGTTGTGCGCAGTTCGTCGACCGTGGTGGGCCGTGCTGACTTCCAGCTGTCGCCGGTCAGGATGCCCTCGCTGCGGGGGATCGCGACCGAGTGGATCAGCACCAGCACGAGCACCGCGCGGTCGATCACCGACAGCGGTTGCCAGCCTTGCGCGGCGAGGCTCGCGGCGATGTCGTCGTCGTACCCAGCGGTCCAGTGGGTGCCGTCGACGTGGACGAGCGTGCGGCCGATGAGCTTCAGCATCCGCTGCACCTGACGGCGAAGCGTGACGTCGCGCAGACCTGCCATCTGTACTTCGGCGACCGGGTGCGCGGCGTACTGCACCGCGCTGAAGGCCGCGAGCACCTCGTCCCGCGAACGATCGCTGAGGTCCTGCAGCAGGGGGTCGAACAACGCGTGTTGGTCAGTCATCCGACGCCTCCGAATCAGGCTCGTCGGGGAGGGCATCGTCTGCTGAAGGCTCGGCAGGCTCGGCAGGCTCGGTAGGCAGCACTGCCGGCGGCGGCTCCGGCAGGTGACGGCACAGGTCGCGAAGTGTGGAGAGATCCGCGGCGGTCCACGTGATGACACGCGGGCCGAGGCGGACCTCGGCGGACTTCTCGTCCCACAGGAGCCAATGGGTGGCGTGCAGGCGGCGCAGGCTGCCGATGATCAGCGTCAGGTCGCTCGGCTGCTCCGCGCGGCCGCGCATTCCGGCGTACACGGACCTGATCTGCGCGAGCGTCCCGGTCGTGCCGGGCCAGGCCGGCGCGCTGCGGTCCGTCCAGCAGCACGCGACGCAGATCGCGAGCAGCCGGGCCGTTTCGTTGGGGAGCTCGACCGGGACCGGCGCAGCGCCGAGCTCCTCGAGTACGCCGTGACCGGCACCGGAGGGCAGCGTCGGCACCAGCCAGACCGTGTCGCCCGATGTCGCCCGGGTCAGTCCCGCGACCGCAGGAGTGTCCGGATCGACGACGATCGGCCCGGTGGACTGCACCTTCGCCCACCAGAGCGCGTTGTACAGCCGCCGCTCGACGGCCTCCGTACTCACGACACCACCCGGCGGAACACGCCCTCGGTCGCCCATGGCGTTCCCGCGGACGGGTCGATGCGCATCCCGTCCGACCAGACCAGCTCGTACTCCAGTTCGTCGTGCAGGTGCGCCGCGGTCAGCTCGGCGAGGACGCGCCGGGCCGTGATCCAGTCGCCCGCCTCGTCCACCACCTCGACGATGTCGACCGACGTACGCCCGGCCAGCACCCGTTCCGCCTCGCGGCGCAGGTCCTCCCGATCAGTCGCCGCGGCTGACTCGGGCGCGTCCTGATCCGCGGTCGGGCGTGGCGGCGCCATCCGGGCCGTCCCGCTGCGGCGGCCCGTCTCGACCGCCTCGACCATCGTCTGCGCGGAGAAGTCCGGCGCGGCCGCGTCGAACAACAGCCCGTCGAGTACGGCGGCCAGCGTCTCCGGCGCGCTGCCCCGCGTAAAGGTCAGCCACGTCTCGATCGGCAGCAACCCCAGCGCCCGCGTCGTACCCGCGCGCTCGACCAGACGGCCGGCCGCCAGTTGGACGGCGTCGGCGTACGCGGCCAGGGCCATGCGGAGCGACGTACAGTCCCGATGCAGCGTCGGCCAGCGGTCCAGGACCAGGCGGTGCACCTTCTCCGCCTGCTCGATCAGGCGCTCGTTGCCCCACGCGAGCTGCGCGTTCTCGCGGAGCTGGGCCGTGGTGCTCGTCGAGACCAGGATCGCCAGCTCGTTGCCGAGCAGGCGGAACACCTTCGTCAGCCGCTCGACCGACGCCTTGCCGTCGTCGGCCGTCGCCTGCGGGTCGCTGACGCTGTGCGCCTCGAGCGTGAGCAGCTGGTGCAGTTCCGCCTGACCGCCCTGGACGGACATCCGGCGCAGGAACATCAGCATCACGTACGGCGCGAAGGCGGCACGGTGGCGCAGCTCGTTCGGCCGGTCGACGAGTTTGGTGATCGCGCCGTACTGCCGCAGCACGTCGAAGCGGCGGACGATCACATCGTGCGGATACGCCCGGCAGGCGAGCGTGGCCTGCTCCACGGTCAGCCCGTCGCTGCCGGCCTCCGCGAACGCGTCCAGGATCGCCTGGTCGACGTCCAGCAGGTCGGGATCGACGATCATCGCGCCGGACTCGCGGGCCAGCACCGCGAAGACCTGACGGTAGACGCGCAGCACAGCCGCTTCGGCCTCGGCATCGAGCAGTGTCGCGTCCATCCGTACTCCCTCCCGTGAGAAAAGGACTCTAACCACCCGCACCGACAGACCAAAACCCACCCGCCAGCAGCCTGTGGAAAACCGGATGACGGCGGCCGTACGGCTGCCTACCATCCGGAGTGTGATGAGAATCCTTGGCTGACGCGGTCGGGAAGGCCGCGTCAGTACCACGGCACCCACGGGTGTCGCCCCGCCGGAGTGGACCGTCGTGTCCCCGGCGCGCTTGTTGATTCTCTCCGTACGGAGCCTGCACATGACTGTGCATCCTTCTGCCCGCCCCATCGGCGCGCAGCACCCCCGTGTCCGTGACCTGCTCGCCCTGCGCAAGGACGGTTCGCCCGGCCGGATCATGGTCGAAGGAACGTGGGAACACGACCGCCTGCTGACCACGTCCGCCACCATCGAGGCGCTCTTCTGGTGCCCGGAGGCCGGTCCGCCGGACATCACGAACCTCGCCGGACGGGCCACGGAGGTGTACCGCATCTCCGCGAAGCTGCTCTCCCGGATGGCCCGCAAGACCCGTCCCGAGGGCCTGATCTCGATCGCCCGGCTGCCCGAATGGCGGCCGCAGGCGTTCCGGTTCACGAACCGGTCCCTCGTCCTGGTCGCCGACGGTGTCGAGTACGCCGGCAACCTCGGCACGCTGATCCGTACGGCCGACGCCGCGAACGCGGACTGCCTCGTCCTGACCAGCCGCCGCGCCCGCCCGACCCATCCGGCCGTGTACTCCGCGAGCCGCGGCACCGTCCTGTCCACGCCGATCGTCGAGTTCGGCGACATCCCGGCTGCGGCGGCGTGGTTGCGCAGCCACGCGTTCCGCGTCCACCTCGCCGACCCGGCGGCGACCGGGACGTACCGAGTCCCGCAGTACGACGGTCCGACCGCGTTCGTCGTCGGCTCGGAAGGCTCGGGGCTGTCGCGGGCGTGGCACGACGAGGGGTTCGACGCGGTGTCGATCCCTATGCTCGGGCAGGCGGACTCGCTGAACGTCGCGCTGTCCGCGGGCATCCTGCTGTTCGAGGCGCGGGCTCGGAAGGAAGGGTGGTGACGCACAATAGATGCGCCGACAACAGAAGGAGTGCCCGTGACGTTCGAGCCTGGCCAGGTCGTCGCCCCGTCCGACCCGCGCATCGTGTTGGAGGGCCAGTGGGGCCACCAGCCCGGCGTCGCGATCACGGTCAACTCCGGTTCGCGGATCTCGTTCTGGTACGCCGGGGAGCGGCTCCAACTGCTCTTCGACACCGACGGTCTCACGGTCGCGCCGCACCTCTGGGTCACTGTCGACGACCGTGAGCCGGAGCTGCACGTGGTCGACGGGCCGGTGATCGAACTGTCGGAGCCCGAGGGCCAGCACCGGGTGACGGTGGTGGTCAAGGACGTCAACGAGCACGTCAACCGCTGGAACCCGCCGTTCGAATGCGCGGTCGTGTTCGCCGGTCTCGTGCTCGACGCCCGGTCCGTACTGCGGCTGATCGGGCGGCCGGGTGGTCCGCGGCTGGAGTTCTACGGCGACTCGATCACGCAGGGCGTGCTGTCGCTGAGCAACCACCCGGAGTCGGACGGCGCAGACGGTACGACCTCGTACGCATACCTGACCGCGCGGGCGTTCGGCGCCACGTCGTACCAGGTCGGGTTCGGCCGGCAGGGGATCAGCAGGCCGGGGAACGGCGAGGTGCCGCCGGGGCTCGAGTCGTTCGGGTGGAACTTCGCGGGCTCGCCGGCCGAGCGGGTCGAGGCGCCGGACGTGGTCGTGATCAACCTCGGCGTGAACGACCTGACGCTGGACGTCGAGGAGTACGCGGAGTACGTACGGCGGGTGCGCGCGGCGTACCCGTCGACGACGATCGTGTCGGTGACGCCGTTCAGCGGGAAGCACGCGGACACGATCCAGGCTGCGGTGAAGACCCTCGACGACCCGAACGTGGTCCTCGTCGACTCGACCGGCTGGATCACCGAGGACGACTGCACCGACCAGGTCCACCCGACCGTCACCGGCCACGCGAAGATCGCCGAACACCTGGTCGCAGCCCTCGAGGAACACACAGCGCTGCGGCGTCCCGCGGCAGGATAGTCAGATGGAGACCGTGGACGAGTACATCGCGACGTTCCCTCCCGAGGTACGCGAGGTGCTGGAGAACGTCCGCCGGACCATCCACGCGGCCGTCCCCGGCGCCGGCGAAAAGATCAGCTACCAGATCCCGACCATCACCCTCGACGGCACCTCCCTACTGCACTTCTCCGCCTGGAAGTCCCACCTCGCCCTCTACCCGATCCCACCCATCGACGAGGACCTAACCCCGTACCGCTCCGGCAAAGGCACCCTCAAGTTCCCCTTCGACAAACCCATCCCGTACGACCTGATCACCCGCATCTCTCAGGCATTCGTTGCCGCCCGCAACGTTCAGGAGTAGGCGGGCGCGATCGCCCGCGCCAGCATCACGATCGGGACCGGCCGCATCTCCTGGTAGGGGAGAGAGACGACCGTTACGTACTGGTCCGTTCTGCTCCTGAAGATCAGGAATCCATCGTCCTGTTGCCAGCCTTCAACGCCCACGGTCACGCGATGGGCCCAGGGCTGCCCGCCGGTCGCGCCGTCCTTGATATAGCCGAAGTCGATCCTGCTGTCGCCGCCGGCGTAGGTTGCGACGGAGCGCATCGCAGACGCCCAGCGGCACGAGAGATGCTTGTCGACCAGGGCATCTCGCCGGAGCACGGATTTCGTACCGAGGATTCGTTCTGCCGCCGCGGTACCACCGGCGCATTCCGGCCGGGTGATCATGGCAGGAGCAGCGGGCAGGCCACCGGCCAGCGCCATGATGGATCGGGCGATCGATCGAAGCTCATCCATCGTGCCGGCGCCTGCGTTCGCGACACTGAGCCGGACCTGACGACCGCCGGTGCGGAAGACGACCCATGGTGCGGCCGCCGCTGGATCGAGCGCCCACGAACCGTTGCCCAGTCCACCGTCGCTGACCTTCGCGGCGTAGTTACCTGCAGCCGCCGATGCCTCGTCGTCCTTACGGAGCTTGGCGGCCTGCGTGTCGGTGACCGGGAGGATGGAGAGGAGCACCCGGATCCGGTGTGCGGCTTGATCACGATCAACCAGCGTGCAGACGTCCGAGAGCGGTGCTGCGACACCGGGTTCGCCGTCCTCGGTGGTCCAGTTGCCGGGGAGTGTCGGGCGTACGCGCTCGCACAGGTTGCCGGTTGGGGTTGGAGCGGCTTGTTTGGTGGTGTGGGGGTCGCAGCCGAGCAATGCAAGCAGTAGGACAGCGGTGATCGTCGCTCGGCGGCGCATTGTGGTTCCTCCCCAGGAAAGTGTTCTAGAGGAGGGTATTAGGGTCCGCTGCGGGTTCGCGGGTGAGGGTCCAGTCGTTGAAGTGGTTGTCGAAGCGGTACCAGAGGTTGTCTTGGCCTAGGCGGAGTTGGAGCTTGCCGGCGGTGATGCGGTTCGCTTCGGCAACTGCCTGGGGGAGGACTGCGAGGGCGTCGGTGAGGGCGTCGGGGGGTGGATCGTACGGGTCGTCGATCGTGACAGCTAGGCCGCCGGGGCCGGCGTGGTGCCACGCGGTGGCCCAGGTGGTCAGTTCGCGGGCGGAGACTCCGGCGCGGTGTGCGAGGTCGGCCAGTTGTGGCGTGCCGAGGAGCGTGGCGGCTCGGCGGGCCAGGTCTTCCTCGTAGGTGAGTGGAAAGTTGGTGTCGCCCGACGCCAGTTCCCAGGCTCGGCGGGCAACGTCGGTGGCCAGTGCGATGAGGTCGCGTACGTCGACTCCAGATGAGCGCGGCGGGTCCAGCACCTTCACGGCGGCTGGTACGCCGGGCGCCGCGAGCGGTCGCGGCGGCGTCGGAATCTGCACGGCCGCCGATCGGGCATTGAAGGCGGCGATGGCTGGGATGCCTGCGGGTGCAGGGGTGCGAGGCGGCGTCGGTGGAGCCGCCGATCCGCCGCGGCGGGCTCGGAGGGCTTCGAGGAGTTCATCCTTGCGGCGGCCGCGGAGGAGGAGTAGGGCGAACGGGTCGTCGTCGAGGGCGTCGGCGACCAGGTAGCAGACTGCGGCGGAGTGCTTGCACGGTACGGCGAAGTCGGGGCAGCTGCAGTTCGTCAGGACCTCGCCGGCGCCGGGCAGGAGGTCCAGCCCGGTCGCGCGTACGTCGTCCACGACCTCAGGCGGAAGCTCCCCGTCGAGGAGCGCCGCCACCCGCCCGATCTGCGCCGACACGACGTCGAGTACGGCGTCCCATTCGTCTGCCGAGAACGCGCGGATCCGCACGGTCACCTGGTACGGCGTGACGCGGCTGCCCTGCACAACGGCCTCGACCTCGCCCGGGCTGACCGTCAGCTCGAGCACGCTCCCGCGCCGCGCGTACGACCGCCCGCGCGACAACCGCCCCGGGTCGAGCCGGGCCCGCTGCTCCAGCGCCTCCAACCACGCGCGCCCCCACCAGGTCGCGCCGAACGAACGCCTGCTGCCCGGCCCGCGCGCAGCGGGCAGTCCGGCGTCCTCCTCCTTCGACCGCCACCACTGCCGCCGCTCGTCGTCAGGCATCGGATTTCCCCACCGCGGAAGGGTTGTACGCACTCGCCGACCCGGACTTGGCCGGCCCTGTCGACAGCTCCACCAGTTCGGTCAACTCCGCGTCCGACAGCTCGCTCAACCACGCCTCACCCGATCCCACCACAGCATCGGCAAGATCGCGCTTGCTGTTGATGACCGTCGCGATCCGGTCCTCCAACGTGTTCTCGGTGACGAGCCGGTGCACCTGTACGGGCTGATCCTGGCCGATCCGGTATGCCCGGTCGGTCGCCTGATCCTCCACCGCCGGATTCCACCAGCGGTCGTAGTGCACGACATGCGTGGCTCGCGTCAGCGTCAGCCCGACCCCGCCCGCCTTCAACGACAGCAGGAACACCGGCGCCACGCCGGCCTGGAACTGCTCCACCATCTCCGAGCGTTTCCGTACCCCGATGCCACCATGCAGGAACAACGTCCGCACCTGCCGCGCGGCCAGATGCGCCTCGATCAGCCGGCACATCTCGACGTACTGACTGAAGATCAGCACCGACTCGCCCTCGGCCAGGATCACGTCGAGCAGCTCGTCGAGGGCCGCGAGCTTCCCGGACCGCCGCTCCAGCGGACCGGGCTCGTGCAGGAACTGTGCCGGATGGTTGCACACCTGCTTCAACTGCGTGAGCAGACTCAGTACGAGCCCGCGCCGCGCGATCCCCGACGCTTCCTCGATCTTGGCGAGCGTCTCCTTCGCGACGGCCTGGTACAACGTGGCCTGCTCGGTGGTCAGCGGTACGACGACGTCGTGCTCGGTCTTCTGCGGGAGCTCCGGCGCGATCCCGGGATCACTCTTCTTCCGGCGCAGCAGGAACGGCCGCGTCACCCGGGCGAGCCGCGCCGTCGCCTCCTCGTCGTGGAACCGCTCGACCGGTACGGCGACGTCGTGGCGGAACCGGTCGAGCGTGCCGAGCAGCCCGGGCGCCGACCAGTCGAGGATCGACCACAGCTCGGACAGCCGGTTCTCCACCGGCGTCCCGGTCAGCGCGATTCTGGTTGCCGACGGCAACGTCCGCAACGCGCGGGCAGTACGCGACAGCGGGTTCTTCGCGTGCTGTGCCTCGTCCGCGACGGTCAGGCCCCAGGCGATCTCCCCGAGCTGGTGGTGATCCTGGCGGACCACGCCGTACGTCGTGAGCACGACCTCGTCCGGAGCGAGATCGCTCAGGGTCCGACCGGGGCCGTGGTAGCGACGCGTCGGTACGTCGGGGGCGAACCGTTCGAACTCGCGCTCCCAGTTGCCGAGCAGCGTCGACGGACACACCACGACCGTCGGGCCGCGGCCCTTCAACTGCAGGTGGAGCGCGATCACCTGGATCGTCTTGCCGAGACCCATGTCGTCGGCGAGACAGCCACCGAGGCCCAGGTTGGCGAGCTGCGCCATCCACGCCACACCACGGCGCTGGTAGTCGCGCAGGGTCGCCCGAAGGCCGGCGGGTTCGGCGTACGGCGCCGGCTCGTCGGCAGCGCGCAGCCGGGAGAGCATCTGCGCGAGCGAGCCGTCGGCGTCGAACGGGACGAGCTCACCGTCGACGTCGATCGTCCCGGTCAGCGCGGCTCCGAGCGCCTCGGCGCCGGTCAGCTTGCGGGCCGAGCCGTTGCTGCGCAGGCGCCGGACGAGATCGTGATCGACGCGCATCCAGCGCCCGCGCATCCGGATCATCGGGCGCTTGGCCTCCGCGAGTGCGGCGACCTCGGCCTCGGTCAGCTCCTGGTCGTCGAGGGTCGGGCGCCAGCGGAACGCCACCAGGTCGTTGAGGCTGAAGTCAGGCCCGGTGACCGCGCCCGGCGTCGGCGTTCCGGCGGTGGCGCGGAGGGCGAGTTGTCCGGCGAACAGCTCGGTCGGCCAGAGCACCTCGATCCCGGCGCCCTCCAGCTCGGGACTGCCTTCGGCGAGTTCTTCGAGCGCGGCGTCGTCGATCGGGATCTCTTCCGGCGCGGCGTCCTGGAGCGCGGAACCGAGCGGCGGCCAGACCCGAGCACCTCGCCGCAGCGCCAGCAGCAGGTCGGTCTCGGCGCGTTCCCCGAGCGCGGTCAGTACGGCGGCGGGCGCGTTCCACATGTCCGCGACATCCACGAGCAGACTCGGATCCACCCCACTCCGCAACTGCAGCACCGCGCGGAAGTCCTCCTCGGACTCGGGCGGCTCGACACGCAGCACGAGGCGTGTGCCTGCCTGCTCGGCCAGCGCCGTCTCGTCCAGCCAAGCCGTCGGGCCGGGGAGCGCAGTAGGTTCGAGCGCGGCGAACGGCGCTGCCCCTGGACGCGTCGCCACCGCGGCCGCCGGCGTCCGGACCAGGGTGTCCGCGAGCGCGTCCCAGAACGCCCGGATCAGGTGCTCCGGCTCGATCAGGCGTACCGGCCGCGTGTTCTCCAACGGGAGCGCATGCCCGTACGCCGGCATCGCGGCGCTGAGGTTCCGCAGCCAGGCGCGGTCGATCGGATCCAGCGGGGCGACCCGCCACGCGCCGTACCCGTCCGCGCTCCGGTCCGGCACCAGCCGCCCGCGGCCGATCAACACCAACCCCGCCAGGCCGGCAGCCCGCCAAGCGGCCCAGCTGCCGGCCGCAGGCTCCTCCGGCGCGGTCAGCCGCGCGAGGACCTCGTCGATCGTGAGCAGCCGCGCGGGCACGGTCGTCCGGCGTACCGACGTACCGCGGGGGAGGACCAGGTCGACCGTCCCGTCGGCCGCCTCCCCGGTGAGGTCGCCGTACAACGCCAGCCGGCCCGCGCGCGGCGGGTCGGCGGGGACGAAGACGGCGTCGAACATGACCCGCAGAGTACGCCGCGCCGCCGACAGAAACTTGACCTGAACCAACGTTGAGGTTGCACGCTGGAACTTCCCAACCCGTAAGGACGGACATGCGTGCAGCTGTGGTGACCGCGTTCGGCGGCCCGGAAGTGATCGAGACCCGCGACGTACCCGACCCGGTCCCCGGCGAGGGCCAGGTGCTGGTCGAGGTGCAGGTCGCCGACGTGATCTTCGTCGAGACCGCGATCCGCCGCGGCGGTCACGGCAAGTTCTTCGACGTCGAGCCGCCGTACGTCGCCGGCAGCAACCTCGGCGGCCGGGTCCGCGCCGTCGGCCCCGGCGTCGGCACCGACTGGATCGGCAGGACCGTCGTCGGCCGCCCGGCGAACTTCGGTGGCCACGCCGAGCTCGCCCTGCTCACCCCCGACGTCGAGGTCCCGCCGGAACTCGATCTGCAGACCGCGGTCGCGGTGTACGGCGACGGTTTCACCGCGCTGATGCTCGAGGAACTCGCCCCGTCGATGGTCGGTCAGGACGTACTGATCACCGCGTCCGCCGGCGGCATGGGTCTGCTCCTCATCCAGCTCGCCCACCGGACCGGCGCGCACGTGATCGCGGCCGCCCGCGGCGACGAGAAGCTAGCCCTGAGCAAGGCCCAGGGTGCCGACGTACTGATCGACTACGGCAAACCGTCCTGGGAAAAACTGGTGCTGGAGGCAACGAACGGCAAGGGCGCCGGCATCGTCTTCGACGGCGCCGGCGGCGAACTCGGTGCCACCGCCTTCACCGTCACGAAGGACGGCGGGTGGTTCTCCGCCCACGGCGCGCCGTCCGGCAACTTCGCGCCCATCGACCCGGCCGAAGCGGACCGCCGCAACATCACGGTCAAGGGCATCATGGACCTCCGAGCCGATTCGACGACCACGAAGGTCACCGCCGGCGACGTCCTGACCCGAGCAGCCGCCGGCGACCTGAAACCCGTTGTGGACAAGGTCTATGACCTCGACCACGTGGCCGACGCCCACCGGGCCTTGGAGAACCGGACCCTCCGCGGCAAGGCGCTGATCCGGATCTCCTCAGCCGGAGACTGATTCGGTATTGCCGGGCGGGCTGGGGCGAGCGGCGACGATGCGGTTGCGGCCGTCGCGTTTCGCGCTGAGCAAGGCGTCGTCGGCGGCGAGGATCAGCTGGTCCATGGTCTCGGCGACGTCCGGGTAGACCGCGGCGCCGATCGACGCCGGTACGCCCGTGATCACAGCGTTCTTCACGTTGGTGGACTCCACCGCCACGCTCAGTGCGCTCAGCCGGTCCCGGATCCGCCCGGCCACTTCGAGTACCTCGCTCTCGGACGCACCGGGCAGCAGTACCGCGAGTTCGTCGCCGCCGACGCGCGCAACCAGGTCACCCTGGCGGACCTCGGCGCGGATGCTCTCGCCGACCGCGCGCAGCGCCTGGTCTCCGGCCGGGTGCCCGTACGTGTCGTTGATCTCTTTGAACTTGTCGAGGTCCAGCATCAGCAGGCCGACGCTGCTGCGCAGGGACTGCGCGCGGGCGAGCTCCGCGGGCACAGCATTGGCCCAGTACGCCGGTGTGGCGAGGCCGGTCTTCACATCGGTCCCTGCGGCGCGCTGGAACTGCGGTAGCAGCAGGTCGCGGTGCAGGGTCAGCACGGTCACCATCAGGATCGGAACGACCCAGGGGTACGACGCCTGCAGCGCCGCGACGGCCACGCCCAGGCCGAGGCCCGCGACCACCACGAGCTGATCCGACAGATCGCCCAGCGCGCTCCGCGCGGTCGTGTCCGGCGACGACAGCAGGATCGCGCCGATCACGAGCGCGAAGTTCACCAGCCACCACATCGTCGTGGCGCCGATCACCACCACGAGCTCCCACGGGCCGGTCGGCACGCGCGGTTCGGTGAGCAGGCCGCCGGCCCGCAAGGTGGCCGCGGCGGCCGCGCTGGCCAGGATGAACGTACTGGCCGAGAACACCTTGCGGTGCGCGATCGTCCGTCCGTAGACCCGGAGCCAGGAGTAGCTGTACGAGATCACGATCAGCGCGACCACCAGGCTGAGCGGGAGCAGCAGCAGGCCGGCGAACACCCAGAGGCTCTTCAGGTTCGTGTACGGCGAGGTGTTCGCGGCCATCTCGCGTCGGCGCTCGATTCCGCGGGCAGACTCCAGGTGCAGGATCGACGCGGCGGTCAGGACGCCGAACGCGAGCCACTCGGCGTGACCGACGCCGCCGGAGACCGTCGAAGCGACCGACAAGGCGGTGATCATGAGCGCGACAGCATCGACCCCGAGCACGTAACACAGCGCGGGACGAGGTAGCGACCAGAGCTTCCACCGGCGGGGTGGCACCCAATTGCTCCGACCGATCAGAATCATTGTGGCCTCACCCGGATAGACCTGAACGGTTATTCCTGAATAGTAACTGCACGGACACGCGAGGTCAGCACCGGCCCGCGTTTTGTTCCATCCCCTGGGATGGCGACGGAAGGATGCACCATGGCGAAGATCAACACCGGCAACGAGTGGTTCAACGGCGGCAACGAGTGGTTCACCGGCGCTGGGAACGAGTGGTTCCATGGGGGCAACGAGTGGTTCACCGGGGGTAACGAGTGGTTCCGCGGGACCGGCAACGAATGGCTGGTCAGCGGCAACGAGTGGTAATACCGGAAATTCTTTACCGGCATTTTACGAAGCCGATCGGGAGATCATTGCGCGGATCTCCGGCGGCTCATCCGGTACGCATTTCCGAAGCGCCGGTCCCGGCCCGGCGGGCACGTGCCCAGGCACTGCCCGCCAGGAGGGCCGCGCAGGTTCCGGCGGCCCCCATCGTGCCCAGCGCGACGGTCGGCGACCAGCGGTCGGCGAGCAGTCCGGCCAGCAGGATGCCGAGGCCCTGACTGGTCTTCAGTGCGGTACTCGCGACCCCGAAGGCCTGGCCGCGCCGCCCGTCCGGGATCGCCTGGACGAAGGCCGCACTCGTCGGCAGGTGGTACGCCGAGGCGAGGCCGGACAGCGCCCAGAGCGCCACGGTGGCGACGAGGCCCGGCGCGCCGAAGCTGAAGACGAGCGGTACGCAGGCCAGGACTGCCAGCGGACCCAACAGGCGCATGCGTTGCGTGGGTGCCCACTTCGTGATCAGCCACATGCCCACGACGGCCCCGGCAGGGCTCGCGGCGAGCAGGAGGCCCGCTGCGGTGGTGCCGTGGCCGATTTCGTGCGCGTACGGGACGGCGAGACCCTCCACGGTGACGTAGAAGCCGGCGATCGTCGCGAGCAGCACGAGTGACCGCAGTTCTGGCGTCCGGGCGACGAGCGACACGCCGTCGGCGAGGTCGCGGAAATAGCTCGACCGTGGCGCATCCGTGCCAGCTCGTGGTACCGGCCTGCGGTTCACGCCGTAGCTGACGAGCGCGGCCGACAACAGGAACGTCGCCGCGTCCAGCAGCAGGCCGCCGGACGTCCCGACGGCGACCACGACCGCGCCGCCGAAGCCGAAGCCGAGGACCTGGCTGAACTGGACGACCATGTCGTTCGCGGCCTTGCCGAGGACGTAGTGATCACCTGGCAGTACGGCGGGGAGGGTCGCGGCCCGGGCCGCGTTGAACGGTGATCCGAAGGCCTGGAGCGCCAGCAGCAGTACGATCACGACGATCAGCGGCAGGGCCTGAATCGCCATGCAGGCAACGAGAATCGCTCTGGCGACATCCGTGACGATCATCACACCGCGGCGGGGGTAGCGGTCGGCGATGCCGGCCAGCAACGGGCCGAAGAGGAGATCGGGGATGTACGTGAGGGCGTAGGTCAACGCCGTGAGGCCGGCCGAGTCCGTGCGCTCGAAGACCAGTACCGACAGGGCCACGCGGGCGATCTGGTCGCCGGCCACGGACAGGACTCCGGCCACGAACAAGGCCCGGAACTCGGCGTGCCCGAACACGTCTCGCCAGCGCGCACGCTGGACCACCTCACTGGCCATACCTTGAACGGTAACCACTATCCGTGGTCCGACACCTCCTGAACGTGATCAAATCCGTGACTCAAGGGTTTGCCTGCGGCGCATCAGTGCCAGATCTTGCTCAGATGGGGGACCCGGTGGCGCGAGATTTGGATGAGCGTTCTACTCTGGAGATCTCCGGTGGCGGGGTCTGGGCGGGGCGGCCCCGACCCTGCCACCGGAGCTCTTCTTTGTCGGGGCCCTTCACATGGGCAGCCGGAACCTGACCGGGGCGGTGGGGCGGGGAACGCGTTCAAAACTGTCGATGGCTGCCGGTAGCGTTCTCGGTGCCAGGGGCGGCTCCTGGACGTGCTTCCTTCTCCTTCACCAGGCAAGTAGCGCGTCCACTCTCCGCCCCTGGCGCCTTCATCGTGACGCTCACCCGGGGGGACGCCCATGCCGGATCAACCAGCGGCTGTGCTGTTGCGTCGCCGGCGGCTGGTCGACGCGACCGCGCTGACTCCGCCGGTACGGCGCTCTGCCTGGCAGTGGTTGCGCCGTCCGTTGACGATCCAGGCCGGGCTGTCCGCACTGCAGGCTGACCTGATCCAGCGTGGCCTGCTGCTCTCCGTCGGCCTCTATCGACACTGCGCTTCGCTGTCAGCTCCTGCTCTGGCCGGCTTCGGTCAAGCGCTGCTCGACTTGCTGGACGCAGAGTCCGGGTTCGACGCCGAGCACACACCGTTGTTCCGTGGCTTCCCAGAGAGCGTGCCTGGCGACACCGAGAGCTTCTACGTGAACAGGGTCTTCGCACGGCTGCTGCAAGAGCCGGAGCAGCCGTGTGTGCTTTGCGGCGATACCACCTCTGTGCACGCGGTGTCCCCGTGCGCGCACCTCGTCTGCCGGACGTGCTGGGACGGCTCAGACTTCAGCGCGTGTCCGCTGTGCCTGCAGCGCATCGACCCCGACGACCCGTTCCTGAAGCCGTCCGTCGAGGAGGACCAGCCGGCGCACGTACGCTCCGACCGGTTGCGGCTACTTGCACTGGCCACGGCCGACTCGGTGCCGCAGACGATCGAATCACTGGTCGCCCGACGAGCCCCGCTGTCCGCCAGGGATCGTGCGGATCTGCAGGTCCTGCTCACCGGCGCCAGTTCGGCCTGGCTGCCCGACGACATTCCGGTCCGCGAGACGAAGGCGCTCGTCGTCGCGCACTTCCTCGCCGACGATCCGGAGTTGATCGATCGGGCTGAGACCGCGACCGACGTGCTGCGGCTCAGCTACGCGTTGATGGACGCCGACCCCGGCCTGCGGACGCCGCCGGTCCACCGGAAGTCGTTGCCTCGGGCAACGCGACGGTTGCTGCTGCAGCGGCTCGACCGGATGCCGGTGGAGCTCCTCGTTGAGGACCTGTTCCGGCACGAGCGCGCCTGGAAGCGGATCGCGGAGAACCTGCACCCGTTCGAGTTCGCGAGCCGGTTCCCGGTCGCCGCGCTGGCGTTCGCGATCCTTCGCGGCACCGATCTCGACGTCGGGACCGCCGCCGGGCGTGCGGTGGCGGGTGAGGCGTCGCGGCATCCGCTGGTACGCGTCGAGCAGGGGCGGCTGGTGCTGACCACGTACGGCTCGCGCGTCGAGAGTTCTTTCGTACAAGGACGTCCGGACCAGGCGCTCGAGCTGCTGCGCCAGCGTCCGGGCGAGTTGGTACGCCGCTTGGTCCAGCTGGCGCGGGCGCTCGAGCCGGAGCACCACGCCGTGCTCGTCGAGGCGTTGACGACCGCTGTCTCGGACGTCTCACCGGCCGTGATCACCGCGGCGCTCGGGCAGGTGCGGACCCCGCCGGGCGATCTGCGGTTGTTCTTCCCGCGCGGCGGTACGGCCCGGATCTGGACGTCGGTCGACGACCGCGAACCGCTGCCGGCGGAGCTTGCCGCCGAGTTGGCCGCCGTCCTCACCCGCGAAATGTTGCGTAGGGCAACGGGCCTGCCGCGCTGGCGGCGGGCGTTCCTGGACGAGGAGCTGGTCCGGCTGGCCGCGCCCGGTTCGGAGCGGAGTACGTCGGCGAGCCTGCTGCGGATGACGCGGGGAAGTGCGGTGCCGATCCCGCAGGACGAGTTGCTGCGGTTGTTCCTGCACTGGGTGCAGCCGGGCGAGCGGCGGATCGATCTGGACCTGTCGGTCGCGGTGTTCGACGAGGAGTGGGGCTTCGTCGGGCTGTGCGACTACACGCGGCTGAGGTTCGACGAGGACGCGCTGGTGCACTCCGGTGACCTCACGTCCGCGCCGGGGCCGGGTGGTTCGACGGAGTTCGTCGACGTCGACCTGCGGGCCGTGCGCCGGGTCGGCGGGCGGTACTTGCTGCCGGTCGTGTTCAGCTACAACGACGTGCCGTTCGACCAGCTCGAACGTGGATTCGTCGGGGTGATGCGGCAACCGTCCGGGCTGTTCGACCCCGCCGCGGTGGAGGACCGGTTCGACCTGGCCGGGCCGGCGAAGATCCTGCTGCCGTTCGGCGTCGACCTGCACACCAAGGAACTCCGCTGGTACGACGTGAACCTCGGCGCGGCAGGGTACGGCCACAGCATCCGTCGGTACGCCGGTCAGCTCGGGCTGATGTCCGCGACGCTCGAGGAGGTGCACGGATCGGGCGACCGCGCCAGCCTGTGGGAGATCTGCTGCTGGCACGCGGCGGCACGGACGGACGAAATCGCGGTCCGCTGCGCCGACGGTTCCGTCGTCGGCTACCGGCGTGCCGCGGGAGAGGAACTCGCGGCGTACGCGCGTCGCGTGACCGCGCGGCTGGAGCCGGATCGGACCTGGGACGAGGACGCGGCGGCCGGTGCGGATTTCGTTGCCGTGCTCTCCGGAGATGTCGCGGCGCGTCCGGGGGCGGAAGTGTACGCCTTGCATCCGCGCCTGTTGGACCGTGCGAGTGTCGCGCTGATCGATGCGCCGCACCTGCTCGCGGTGCTGGCCCCCGACAGCCGGGCACGCGCCGGCGTGCGTGTTTCCTGACCTTCGTTCGGGCGTGTCTGGCAGGAGCCTGAGAGGTTTTTGACAATTCCGTGACGGACGCGCGCCCCAAGCTTTGGTGCGCTCCCGGCCAGGAGTACAACGGAATTGGCGAAGGGAGCCACGAATGACGTACGACGTGGTGGTGCTCATCGAGCGGGAGATGAGCGAGGGCGACGCGCGCCGCGTTGCCGCCCTGCACGCGAAGCGCGAGGAATCCGTCGAGTACCACCTGCTGGTCTCCAGTCATCCGGAGAGCGGTCTGGCGGGTCCGATGGCGTTGCTCGGCTCGACGTTCGCGGACGTGGCCGGGCTGACCGGCTCCGCGGCAGTGGTCGGATCGGCGACGGCACCGTCGGCGCGGATCGGTCCGCCGTCCGTGAGCCGAACACCGACGGCGACCCTCGCGGATCCCGCTGTCGATCTCGCTTCCGTGATCGAGCACAGCTCACGTCAGCTCCGGGCCGCCAGCGGTTACCCGGTCCACGTGTCCATCACGCACGGTGAGGTGCTGCTCGCGCTGATGCAGATGGTGAAGACCACCGGCAGCCAGGAGGTCGTGGTGGTCGCCTGGCCGGAGACCGCGGCCGCGTTCATCTGCTCCGACTGGACCACGAAGGCCCGCAAACTGCTCAAGGTTCCGCGGGTCCGCATCCTCGAGCACGACATCTGATCAGCCCGCCGGCTGCCGCGGCAGCCGGACCTGGAGGGTGGTTTCGCCTGGGCGGGACGTGATGCCGATCGTCCCGCCGTGGTGTTCGGCGACGATCCGTTGCGCGATGTCGAGGCCGAGTCCGGTGCCTTTGCCGACGTCCTTGGTCGTGTAGAACGGCTCGAACGCACGGGCCGCGACCTCCGCCGGCATCCCGGCACCGGAGTCGGTGAACTCGACGACGATCCGGTCGCCGTCGGTCCGGGTGCTGATCCGCAGCGTGCCGGCGCCGTCCATCGCATCGACCGCGTTGTCGATGAGGTTCGTCCACACCTGGTTCAGTTCACCGGCGTACGCGTCGATCCGCGGTACGTCGCCGTACGCCCGGATCACCTCGACGCCGTCGCGGAGCTTGTGGCCGAGCATCACGAGCGTGCTCTCGATGCCCTCGGTGACGTCGATCGTCTGGATCGAACCGCGGTCCAGTTGCGAGTACGACCGGACCGCTGCGACCAGTTCGGTGATCCGCCGGGTCGACTCCTTGACCTCGCCGATCAGCGTCGACGCGGCGAGCGTGCTGGCGACCCATTCCAGGCCGGGGCCGAGCGCGGTTCCGAGGACGGCGGCCGCGCGTTCGCACCACTCGACACCGGCACCGGCCGCGGCGAGCGGTGGCGCGATGAACCAGGACCGGTCGACGTCGTGGTCGTCGAGCCAGTCCGCGATCGTGTTCTCGTGGTCGGCCAGGTCGACCGGATCCGGTGCCGCCGTACCGTGGCCGAGCTCGAGCCGCAGCTCGTCGAGCGCACTGAACTGAGCGGCCCGTACGTCGCCCTCGGCCAGCCCGCGCAGCGCCGACAGCAGCGTGACGCACGCGGTGTCGAGCGCACTGACCGAACGCGCCGCGGCCGCTGCGGGGTTGTTGATCTCGTGCGCGAGCCCGGCCGCGAGCGTGCCGAGCGTGATCAGCGATTCCCGCTGCCGCGCGGTGGACTCGATCGCCCGCGCGGTCCCGTACACGCCCTTGATCAGGTGGCCGGCGAGCGGGAACCAGTCGTCGATCCGGTCCCGCAGTACGTCGGCTGGTACCCGGAGGACCCGTCCGGCGGCGAGGCCGCGGCCGCTGGCGAGGTACAGCCCGTGTTCGTCCCAGGCGCGGAACCCACCGGCCCAGCGGCCCGGGACGTCCATCTTGCCCATCACGGTGTCCTCGCGGCCGATCTTGCGGTGCAGCGTGATCGCGCCGTCGACGAGTACCCACCAGAAGTCGGCGGGCTCGCCCTCGTGGAACAGGTCGGCGCCGGGCTCGATCGGTACCTCGGTGCTGCCCGCGATCAGCTCCTCGAGTTGCTCGTCGCTGACCCCGGTGAACAGCGGGAGGTCGCGCAGGTCGCCGGCGTCCATCAGACGGTCGCTAGGTAGCGGTGGACGAGATAGATCGACATGGCGCCTTCACCGACCGCGGAGGCGACGCGTTTCATCGAGTCGAGTCGTACGTCACCGGCCGCGAACACACCCGGCACGCTGGTCTCCAATGCGTACGGCGGCCGGGGCAGCGGCCAGCGTTGCTGTACGACAGGGTCCGGCCCGGTCACCACGAAACCCAACGCGTCACGGACGACCGAGTCGCCGAGCCATTCGGTCCGCGGGATCGCGCCGACGAAGATGAACAGCCAACTGGCCTGCACCTCCTCGACCCGGCCGGACGTACGGTCGGCCAGCGTCAGCGCCTCGAGGTGGCCCTCGCCGCGGCAGCCGACGACCTCGGTCCGGCACCGGACCTCGATGTTGGCGGCCTTGGTGATCTTGTCGACGAGGTACCGCGACATCGAGTTCTCGAGCCGTTCGCCGCGGACCAGCAGGACGACACGCTTCGCGTACCGGGCCAGGTTGAGCGCCGCCTGGCCGGCCGAGTTCGCGGCGCCGACGATGTACACCTCGTCGTCCTGCACCTGGCTCGCCTCGCTCGCGGTGGCGCCGTAGTACACGCCGCGGCCGGTGAGGTCGGCGAGTCCTTCGACGTCGAGGCTGCGGTACGAGACGCCGGTCGCGACGATCAGGGCGCGCGCCTCGATCTCACCGGAACCCTCGAGCAGTACGGCGTGCACGGGACCGCGCGACTCGAGCCCCACCACCGAACGCGCGAGCACCATCTCGGCGCCGAACCGGGACGCCTGCGCAACGGCACGCTGGGCGAGATCGGAACCGGTCAGGCCGCGCGGGAAGCCGAGGTAGTTCTCGATCGCGGCGCTCAATCCGGCCTGACCACCAGGTGCCTCGCGTTCGACGATGACAGTGGTCAGGCCTTCGGACGCGGCGTAGACACCGGCGGCGAGGCCGGCAGGTCCGCCGCCGACGATGCATACGTCGTACAGCGGCTGCTCGGCGCGGGTACGCAGACCGAGCGCGGACGCCAGGTCGAGCGCGGTGGGGGAGCGCAGCGTGTCGCCGTCAGGTACCAGTACCAGCGGGAGGTCGGCGTCGGATGCTCCGGCGAGCTCCTGCAGGCGCTGGCCTTCGGCGTCGCGTTCGACGTCGTACCAGCGGTACGGGACGTGGTTGCGGGCCAGGAACGTCTTGATCTCGTGGGCGCGGTCGGACCAGCGGTTGCCGACGACCCGTACATCCGAGCTGTGTTCGGGGTTCGCGTGTTGCCAGTCCTCGAGCAGGTCGTCGATCACCGGGAAGAGCTGGTCCTCCGGCGGGTCCCACGGTTTCAGCAGGTAGTAGTCGAGGCCGATGTCGTTGATCGCCCGGATCGCGACGTCGGTGTCGGCGTACGCGGTCAGCAGCAGGTACTTCGCGCCCGCGGCGTGTGCGCGGGCACGTTCGAGCAGCTCGATGCCGGTCATCCCGGGCATCCGCTGGTCGGTCGCGATCAGCGCGATCGGCTGGTTGCGCAGCGCAAGCTTGGTCAGCGCGGCGAGCGCCTGGTCACCCGACGTGGCGCGGACGACCAGGTAGTCGTCGCCGTAGCGGCGGCGTAGATCGCGCGAGATCGCAGCCGAAACCATCGGGTCGTCGTCGACCGTGAGAATCGCAGGTTTGCTCACGCGGTGCCCCCCACCAGGGAACCGATCCCGTCAGAATGCCACGGGAAACTCTCACTCCTCTACGAGTGCACGCAACGTTTCCTGCTCGGAGTCGGGCACGTACCCGGCGTAGTAGTCGAACATGTTCTGCCGGGCGATCCGGGCCGCGGCGTGGCCGTTGCCGGCCCGGATCGCGTCCACCACCTCGGCATGGTGGTGCAGCGATTCGAGCATCAGTGCGCGGCTGTTCGGGGCGTGCGCGATCTTGTCCGAGATCAGGCCGAGCACGACGCCGCGGACGACCTCGTTGCAGGTCTGGATCAGCGAGTTCCGGCTGATCGTCGCGATCAGTTCGTGGAAGGCCAGGTCCGCCTCGCTGAACGCGTCGAAGTCGACCTCGATCGCGTCCCGCATCGCGACCAGCGTCTCCTCCAGCTCGTCCAACTGCTCGGCGGTGCGCAGCCGGGACGCGACCTGGATCGCGGCGCCGTCCATGATCATCCGGAACCCGATCAGCTCGCTCAGGCTCAGCTCGTCGACGCGGGCCAGCCGGGCGACCTGTTTGCGCAGCGCGGCCGACGAGAACGGCAGGATCTCCGGACCGTTCGGGTCGCCCGGCCGGGACCGGACCACGCCGTTGCTCTCCAGGACGCGCAGCGCCTCGCGGACCGTCGACCGGCTGACCGCGAACTGTGCGACCAGGTCCCGCTCGCTCGGGAGTCGCTGCCCGGGCGCCAGGTCGCCGCGCGCCAGCGCGTCCTCGACCTGTTCGACGATCCGCTGGTAGGCGCGCACGGGTTGTACCGGCTGGAACTGCGGCCCTTTTGTCATCTCATGCACCCCAATCGTCTTGACAGGGCGGTGTGCTGCGACAAACCTAGTGCCCCACTGATACCTAGTCCACTGGTCTGACCAGTCACAGCCGGACGGCGAAGTCTCCCGTACCGGCGTGGCCGCGGGCAGCCCTGGACGTGGCGGCGGTCAGAATGCGGCGACAGTTCGAGGCACTGGAGGAGTTCTCGTGAAGTTTCCAACCCGTGCGGTCGCACTCGCTGCTGCGGCGCTGCTTGCCGTGACCGCCTGCTCGGCCGGATCCAGTACGTCGTCCGGCAGTTCGCCGGGCGGCGGGCAGAACCTGGCGATCGGCCTGGTCGCGGAGCCGGCCAGCCTGGACTTCACCACCACCGACGGCGCCGCGATCCCGCAGGCGCTGCTCGGCAACGTGTACGAGACGCTGGTCAAGCAGGACGACTCCGGCAAGATCGTGCCGTCGCTGGCCAAGTCGTGGCAGGTGTCGCCGGACCGCAAGACGTACACGTTCGACCTGGTCGACAACGCGAAGTTCACCAACGGCAAGCAGTTCACCGCGAGCGACGCGGTGTTCAGCATCAACCGGGTGAAGACCGCGTGGACGATCTCGCTGAAGAGCGCGATGGACGTGGTCGCCGACGCCAAGGCGCTGTCGCCGACCCAGCTGCAGGTCACGCTGGCCAAGCCCAGCAACGACTGGCTGTTCCGGATGACGACGCGGATCGGCGCGATGTTCTCCGAGAGCGGTGTCAGCGCACTCGCCACCGACCCGGTCGGCACCGGGCCGTTCAAGTTCTCGAAGTGGAACCGCGGCGACTCGATCGTGCTGGTCCGCAACGACGGCTACTGGGGCACGAAGCCGAACTTCGCGCAGATCACGCTGAAGTACTTCAAGGACGCCACCGCGCTGAACAACGCCTTGCTGACCAGCACGATCAACGTGATCGGCACGGTGCAGGCGCCCGAGGCGCTGAGCCAGTTCACCAGCAACTCGAAGTACCAGGTGATCGAGGGCACGACGAACGGCGAGGTGCTGCTGTCGTTCAACAACTCGCGGCCGGTGTTCAAGGACATCCGGACCCGGCAGGCGATCCGGATGGCGATCGACCACAAGGCGCTGCTCGACACCTGCTGGGCCGGGCGCGGCAAGCTGATCGGCAGCATGGTCCCGCCGACCGACCCGTGGTACGAGGACCTGACCGGGGTCGCGCCGTACGACCTGGCCAAGGCGAAGTCGTTGCTGCAGGCATCCGGCGCGGCCGGCAAGACACTCCGGCTCCGGCTCCCGACGTTGCCGTACGCAACGTCCTGCGGCCAGGTGGTGAAGAGCGACCTGGAGCAGGCCGGCCTGAAGGTGCAGATCGACCAGCTCGAGTTCCCGGCGGCCTGGCTGACCACGGTGTTCAAGAACGCCGACTACGACATGTCGATCATCGCGCACGTCGAGCCGCGCGACCTCGGCGCCGTGTTCGGGAACCCGAAGTACTACACGCGGTACGACGATCCGACGCTGCAGGCCGACCTGGCCGCGGCCGACGCGGGCGACGAGGCGACGCAGGTCGCGGACCTGAAGAAGGCGGCGCGGCGGATCTCGGAGCAGGCCGCGGGCGACTGGCTGTTCCTGCTGCCGAACCTGATGGTCGCGGACAAGGACATCAAGGGGCTGCCGACCAACGCGATCACCGAGGCCTTCGACCTGTCCCAGCTCAGCCGATGATCCTCCGCCTGATCGAGCGCACCGCCGTGTTCTTGGTCAGCCTCGCGGTCAGCACGGTGCTGGTCTTCGCGTTCATGGCGATCCTGCCCGGCGACCCGGCCCGGGTCGCGCTCGGCGTGAACGCCTCCGACGAGGCGGTGGCCGAACTGCGGCGGCAGTTCGGCCTCGACCGCCCGCTGCCGACGCAGTACTTCGACTGGGTCGGCGGGCTGCTGCACGGCGACCTCGGTACGTCGTACGTCTCGAAGGTCGCGATCGGGCCGCAGGTGTTCGACCGGTTGCAGGTCACGCTGTGGCTGGTCGTGGCCGGCATGATCGTCGCGCTGCTCGTCGCCGCACCGGCCGGCACGGTGATGGCGGCGCGCCACCGCCAGGTCTCCGGGCTGGCACTGTCGGCGGTCTCTCAGTTGGGCGTCGCGGTCCCGGCGTTCCTCGCGGGCATCCTGCTGATCGTGGTGTTCGCGGTCAAACTCGGCTGGCTCCCCGCGAACGGCTGGACCCCACCCGCCCAGGATCCGGCCATGTTCCTCAAACAACTGGTCCTCCCCGCCCTGTCCCTGGGCCTCGTCCAAGGCGCAGTCCTCACGCGCTACATCCGCAGTGCAGTACTGGACGTGTTGCGCGAGGACTACCTGAGAACAGCCCGCGCCAAAGGCCTCCGCCCCTTCCAAGCCCTGTGGAGACACGGCCTACGCAATGCCGCTGTTCCCGTCGTAACAGTCCTGGGTCTCCAGTTGGCCACCCTTCTCATCGGCGCAGTCGTCGTCGAACGCGTCTTCGTGATCCCCGGCCTCGGCAGCCTCCTCCTCGACGGTGTGTCGAACCGCGATCTACTACTGGTCCAGGACGTGGTGATGGTGCTGGTGCTCGCAGTACTCCTGGTCAACTTCCTGGTAGACGTCCTGTACGTCGCCCTCGACCCCCGGCTGAGGACGACATGAGGCGCCGCAACCCGAGCCTGATCGCCGGCACCGTGATCGTCGGCGTGATCGTGCTGATGGCGCTGGTCTCGTTCGTCTGGACGCCGTACGACGCTACGCTCGTGACCCCGGCGGCACGGCTGCTGAAGCCGTCCTGGTCGCACTGGTTCGGCACCGACAAGTTCGGCCGCGACGTGCTCAGCCAGATCATGGTCGGTTCCCGGACGACGTTGTTCGTCGGCGTCGTCGCGGTCGGTGTCGCGGCGGTGATCGGCGTACCGCTCGGGATCCTCGCGGCGATGACGCGCCGGTGGGCTTCGGAGGTTGTGATGCGCGCCAACGACCTGCTGCTCGCGTTCCCCGCGTTGCTGCTGGCCATCATGTTCGGCGCGGTCTTCGGCGCCAGCACGCTGACCGCGATGGTTGCCATCGGCATCGCTTCGGTACCGAGCTTCGCGCGCGTGATCCGCAGCGGTGCGCTGCAGGTGATGCGGACGGAGTACGTACTCGCGGCCCGCGCGGCGGGGCGCCGGCCGTGGCCGATCGCCGTACGGCACGTCCTGCCCAACGTCACGAGCTTGATCACGGTGCAGGCGTCGGTGTCGTTCGCGATCGCGGTGCTGGCGGAGGCCGCGCTGTCGTTCCTCGGGTACGGCACACCGCCGCCGACGCCGTCGTGGGGGCGGATGCTGCAGGAGAGCCAGGAGTTCCTGTTCAGCGCGCCGCGGCTGGCGATCTTCCCGGGGGTGGCGATCGCGATCGCGGTGCTCGGGTTCAACTTGTTGGGCGACGGTCTGCGCGACCGCTTCGATCCGAAGCTGGAGGACCGCCGATGAGCGATGTACTGACAGTGCGCGGGCTGTCCGTGTCTGTCCGGGACACGACGTTGGTGTCGGACGTGGACCTGACGGTCGGCGCGGGGGAGCGGGTGGGACTGATCGGGGAGTCCGGGTCGGGCAAGTCGCTGACCGCGCTGAGCATTCTCGGACTGCTGCCGGAGGACGTCCGGGCGGGCGGATCGGTACGGCTCGACGGCGTCGACCACGAACTCGTCGGCGCGGACGAACGGCGGATGTCCCGGGTACGCGGCCGCGACATCGCCATGGTGTTCCAGGAGCCGATGACCGCGCTGAACCCGACGATGCGGATCGGCGACCAGCTCACCGAGGCGATGCTGATCCACAAGACGTTGGCCAAACCAGCAGCTCGTACCGCGGCGGCCGAGCTGCTGGAGCGGGTCCAGCTGCCGGCGGACACGCTCCGCGCGTACCCGCATCAGCTGTCCGGTGGCCAACGGCAACGAGTCGTCCTGGCGCTTGCCCTTGCCAACGATCCGGCGTTGCTGATCTGCGACGAACCGACGACCGCGCTCGACGTCACGGTCCAGGCGCTCGTCCTCGATCTGATCGTGCGCGGCGTCGTCGATCGCTCGTCCGCGCTGCTGTTCATCACGCATGACCTCGCCGTCGTCGCGACCGTTTGCGAACGGGTGCTTGTCATGTACGGCGGGCGTGTCGTGGAGGCGGGTCCGGTCGCGGAGGTGTTCACGCGGCCGCGGCACCGGTACACGGAAGGTCTGCTCGCTGCCTCGGACCTGGAGACCACCGATCGTCGGCTGACCACGATCCCGGGCAACGTCCCGCCCGCGGGGAAGTTCCCGTCCGGCTGCGTCTTCCGTACCCGCTGCGCACACGCCACCGCCCTGTGCGAGGAGACGCCGGCCTGGACGGGCGCCGACGACCAAGGGTTCGCCTGTCACCACCCGGCAGGAGGCGGGGATGCCTGAACCTGAAACCCCGACCGCGATCCAGGTTGTCGACGTCGTCCGCGACTACGCACGGCCGCGGACTTCACTGGTCAGACCAGCGCCCGTCGTACACGCGCTGCGTGGCGTCAGCCTCGAGGTCAAGCAGGGCGAGCGGTTCGGCATCGTCGGCGAGTCCGGCTGCGGCAAGTCCACCCTGCTCCGGATCATCGCGGCCCTCGACCGCGCCACCTCCGGCCACGTGATCGTCGAAGGCACCGACATCACCCACCTCCCGGAGCGCCGCCTGCGCCCGCTCCGCGAGAACCTGCAGCTCGTCTTCCAGGACCCGATGAGCTCGCTCGACCCACGTATGCGGGTCCGCGACATCATTGCCGAACCCCTCGTCGTCCAAGGGCATCCGGCCTCCGGCCAGCGCGTCCGCGAACTCCTCGAAGCCGTCGGCCTGTCCGCCGACGCCGGCGACCGCTACCCGCACCAGTTCTCCGGCGGGCAACGGCAGCGCATCTCGATCGCCCGCGCGCTTGCCCCACGCCCGCGGATCCTGATCGCCGACGAACCGGTCAGCGCCCTCGACGTCTCCGTCCGCGCCCAGGTCCTGAACCTGATCTCGGACCTCGTCGACGAACTCGACCTGACGCTGGTGTTCGTCTCGCACGACCTGTCCGTCGTCAAACACGTCTGCGACCGGGTCGCCGTGATGAACGCCGGCGAGATCGTCGAGACCGGCTACACCGGCGACGTGTACGCCGCACCGCAGCATCCCTACACGCAGCGCCTGGTGTCGGCGATCCCGACCCTGCAGCGCGCGCTGTCCGGCGCGACCACGTCCGACCTGCTCGCGAAGGGAGATCCCGCATGAAGTTCCCAGCAGGCTTGCCGATCGGCGAGTCGTGGATCGAGGCACCGGCCACGGCGCCGGTGATCTTCCCGTACGACGGTTCGACGGTGGCGGACGCGCCGGTCGGTGACGTCGCTATCGCGCAGACGGCCCTCGACAGTGCGCTGGCCGTACGAGAGGCGGTCGGGCGGCTCCCGTCGTACGTACGCCGGAAAGTCCTGCAGAACGTTCATTCGGCCGTACTCGCCGAGCGGGACGCGTTCGTCGATCTGCTCGTACTGGAGACCGGCAAGCCGCTCGTCGACTGCCGGGTGGAGATCGACCGGACGCTGCTCACATTGGAGACCTCGGCGGAGGAGGTCGCGCGGCTGCACGGCGAGACGGTGCCGCTGGACCTGTTGCCCAGCGGCGAGGGACTGCAGGGGTTCTGGGTCCGGAAGCCGATCGGGGTGGTGGTCGGGATCACCGGGTTCAACTATCCGTTGTTGCTCGCGGCCCACAAGATCGCGCCGGCCTTCGCGGCGGGTTGCCCGATCATCGTCAAGCCGGCGCCGCAGACGCCACTCGCGACGCTTTGGCTCGCGCATCTGATGCGGTCGGCGTTGGCCGATGCGAGTGCACCTTCGAGCGCCTTGCAGGTCGTCACGGGCGGGCCGGAGGTCGGGGCGACGCTGACCACGGACTCGCGGATCGGTGCAGTGTCGTTCACCGGATCGGCCGCGGTCGGGCATCGGATCGCGCGGGACGCGGCGCCGACGAAGGTACTGCTCGAGCTCGGGTCCAACTCGGCACTGGTCGTTGCCGCGGACGCCGACCTGGACGCGGCCGCGGACGCGATCGTGCGCGGCGGGTACTACGCGTCCGGTCAGGCCTGTATCTCCGTACAGCGGGTGATCGCGGTCGAGTCGATTCGGTCGCAGTTGCTGGAGAAACTGGGGGCGCGGCTTCCTGGTGTGGTGGTCGGCGATCCGCGGGATCCGGAGACGCGGGTGTCCGCGTTGATCAACCCGGCGTCGACGGAGCGGGTCCGGCAGTGGGTCGGGGACGCGGTGCACGCGGGTGCCGGGATCGCGTACGACGGGGGCGCGGACGTACTCGGGCCGATCGTGCTGACCGACGTACCGGACGGTCTGCAGGTGTGGGACGAGGAGATCTTCGGGCCGGTGATCGCGGTTCGGTCGGTGCCCGATGTGGACAGTGCGCTGCGGGCCGTGAACGAGACGCGGTACGGGCTGCACGCGAGCGTTTTCACGTCGTCGCTCGACACCGCGTTCGCCGCGATCGACCGGCTCGACGTCGGGGGAGTGGTCATCAACGACGTACCCGGGTTCCGTTCGGACGTGATGCCGTACGGCGGCGTCAAGGACTCCGGCACCGGCCGCGAAGGCCCGCGCTTCGCGATCGAGGAACTGACCACGACCCGGATGGCGATCATCCGCCCGCGCCCATGACAGGTGACCCGATGGACTACGCCAACCTCTTCCGCCTGGACGGCAAACACGCCCTGGTAATCGGCGCCGGCAGCGGCATAGGCCGCGAAAGCGCCCTCGCCCTAGCAGCCCACGGCGCCCGAGTAACCTGCGCCGACCGCGACCTGACCGCCGCGCGTCAGACGGCCGGTTCCGAGTTGAGTGCGTACGAACTGGACGTGCTCGACGATGCGGCGATCGAGCGGGCTGTGGTGGAGCTGGATCCTGTTGATGTGTTGGTGTTCACGGCGGCGACGAACGTGCGGAAGCGGATTGTCGACTACACCGGGGAAGAGTTCGATCGGGTGGTCTCGCTCAATCTGCGGGCCTCGTTCCAGTTGGTGCGGGCGTTCGGTCGCACGATGGCGGAGCGGGGGAGCGGCAGCATCATCGGGTTCAGCTCGATTCGCGGTACGACGGTGGAGCCCGGCCAATCGGTGTACGCGGCAACCAAAGCCGGACTCGTCCAACTCCTCCGCACCGCCGCGGCCGAACTCGGCCCGTCCGGGGTCCGCGCGAACGCAATCGCGCCAGGCGTCGTGGAAACCCCGCTGACCGCGCAGATCAAGGCCGACCCGGCGTGGTACGACGCGTACGCGCAGAAGGGCGCGCTCGGTCGCTGGGCGCGTCCGGACGAACTCGCCGGCGCGGTCGTGTACCTCGCGTCGGACGCGGCGAGCTTCGTGACCGGAAGCGTCCTCGCGGTCGACGGCGGCTGGACCGCGGTCGACGGCCGCTTCGAACCACCGAACTGATTCGCTGACCGGATGGAGCGCAGATGAGTCTCGCCGACCTGACCGCAACCGAGCTGCTGGCGAAGTACCGTGACGGTTCGGTGTCACCAGTCGAGGTCATCGCCGACGTCCTCGACCGGGTCGCCGCTCTCGAACCGCAGCTGTGCGCCCTGTACGCGTTGGACGCCGACGGTGCGCGCGCGGCGGCGCACGAGTCGGAGCAGCGATGGCGGAACGGTACGGCGGGCGCGCTGGACGGCGTACCGGTCACAGTCAAGGAGAACATCGCGACGCGCGGAACTCCCGTACCGCAAGGAACTGCGGCGACCGCGCTCGTTCCGGCGACGGAGGACGCACCCGCGGCGGCACGGCTGCGGGCGGCCGGTGCGGTGATCTTCAGCAAGACGACGATGCCGGAGTACGGGATGTTGTCGTCGGGGGTGTCGACGTTCCATCGGTTGACGCGCAACCCGTGGGACCTGTCGAAGACAGCCGGCGGTTCGAGCGCGGGCGCGGCCGCGGCGGCCGCGGCAGGGTACGGCCCGATCCACGTCGGGACGGACATCGGCGGATCGATTCGCCTGCCTGCTGGGTGGTGCGGGCTGGTCGGACTCAAGCCCACCCACGGCCGCATCGCCGTCGGCAACCCGTACGCCGGTCGCGCGATCGGCCCACTGACCCGTACGGCGGGCGACGCGGCGCTGGCGTTGACGGTGATGCAGGGCTACGACCCGCGCGACCACACGTCGATCCCGCCGGCGTCGGACGTGTTCGACGTACAGGTTCGAGGCCTGCGGGTCGCCCTGCTGTTGGACGCCGGCGTGGGCCTACCGGTGGACCCCGAGGTCACCGCCGCCGTCTCGTCCACGGCCGCACGTCTCGAACAGGACGGTGCGATCGTCGAGCCGATCGGCCCCATCATCACCCGGGAGATGCTCGACGGCCTCGACCGCTTCTGGCGGATCCGCTCCGCCACCGACATCGCCGCCCTTCCGGAAGAACGCCGGGCAAAGGTCCTGCCCCAGATCCGCCAATGGGTCTCCACCGCTACCGACCTGACCGCATCCGACGTCTTCCACGGCTACACCCAGATGGGCGCAATGGCCGCCGCCGTCACCCAGGTCTTCACGCGGTACGACGTCATCCTGTCGCCAGTAGCCCCCATCACAGCCTTCCCCGCCGAACTCGCCTACCCCACCGACGACCCGTCCCGCCCGTTCGAACACATAGCCTTCACCGTCCCGTACAACATGTCCCACCACCCGGCAACGACTGTCCACGCGGGCTTCTCGACCGCCGGCCTACCCATCGGCGCCCAACTAGCCACACCCCACCACCAGGACCTGCAAGCCCTCGCCCTCGCGGCGTACCTCGCGACTCGTCTGGACCTTTCCGGAAACAATCCGTCGCCAGACGCCGAATATGTTCCGGAAACCGCCGAGGAGCGATAACTAGCCAGCCGTGACCGAAACTCCCACGGTGTCGAGGATCAGCAACGATGCTGACGGCAACGGTAGAGTGGTGTCGAGAGTCAGGTCGCCGGATACGGTGAGGTTGCGCTCGGCATCGATCTCTTCGAGGCCTTGGCGCTCGTGGATCGTGGTCAGCTCGGCCGTGGTTGGGTCCTGCGGCGAACCGAGGCCTTGCCAGGCGGTGAAGGAGTTGCTGTGGTCGGTGTCGATGCGCAGGTGCCGCAGCCGGTACTCTCCGGGCGGCAGGTTTCGTAGGACGACCGTGACCGGGGTTTCGGCGTCGCTGGTCTGGTATTGGTCGTCGGTGTGGCGCCAGATCAGGATGGTGACGGTGCCGTCGTCGGCGCGGGAGGCTAGGGCGTCTACTTCCTCGGGCATGCTGCTGCCGTCGGTGTGGTCCAGTTCGGCGATGTTCCAGGCCGCGTCGGAGGTCGTTCGGACGCGGTCCGGGCCGAGGAGCGACAGCATCCGGTAGGCGTTGAGCAGCGGCTTCTCGATGCCGCCCGCGGTCAGGAAGGAGCGGGTGCCTTCGAAGTAGCGCTCGGCCTCGAAGTAGAAGCTCCAACTGGTGGCGTACGCGATCTGGGCGGTCTCGGTGGCGTTCAGGTCGAGGATCTTCTTCATCAGCTTCGCCTGGAACACCGGGTAGTACTCGGTGTTCTGGAAGCTGTAGTTGCGGTTGTCGTAGCGCCCGAAGTGCGCCGGTACGGCGGCGTCGCACTCGTCGACGATCACCGGCAGCCCGGCGTACGCGTCGTACGAGCCGATCAGCCGGTTGAACTCGCGCAGGTCGTACAGCATCTTCGTCGAGGACGGGCTGAGCTGCTCGTCCGCAGGTTCCGCGAAGGGTTTGTAGTCGCGGGTGGGGAAGTGGCAGCCCTTGGTGTGGTACGAGATGAAGTCCAGCGGCTCGTTGTGCGCCGAGGTGTAGTCGAGGAAGCCCTTGAGGAAGTCCAGGCCGCCGCTGGTGACGGCTGGTCCGCCGACCTTGGCCTCGGGGAGTACGGCGCGGATCGCTTCTACGGTGGCGGTGTAGAGCTCGTTGTACTGATCGAGGGTGCCGCGCCAGTAGTCGATGTCCGGCTCGTTCCACAGTTCCCACAACCAGGTCTTCACCTCGGCCTCGCCGTACCGCTCGACGCAGTGCGCGACAGTCGCACTGATCAGCCCGGCCCACTTGCCGTAGTCGTTCGGGGGGTAACCCCAGGCGCCGGCCTCGTAGTTGGTGTAGGCGGTCGGACTGCTGACGACGGTCAGCTCGGCGGCCTCGGGCGGGAGCAGGTCGCGCGGGGTGAAGCCGAGCTCGACCAGCAGGTGATGCCGATTGTCGACGATCGCGTCGTACGCCTGGTCGAGCAGCGTGAAGTCGTAGTACGGATTGCCGTTGGCGTCCTCGTGGTAGACGTTGCCGGAGCCCCAGTGCGGGAGGGCGAAACCGCTGCCGGAGCAGTACATGTAATGCGGGCGGACGAAGTACCCACCGCCGGAGAACTCGGTGAAGGTCTTCAGCAGGCGCTTGCCGGTCGGCATGTACGTCCAGTTGAACTCGTCGTACCCGAAGCTCTCCCACACGCGGGTCAACGGGCCTTGGACATCCGCAGCGTCGACGTCGATCGTCGCCGCGGTGACGTGCGGGGCGTCGGGAACTCGGGGCGCCCCCGCCGGAAACGGGCCAAGCGCTGTACGTCCGGTGTGAACCGCTGACTCGGTGGTCATCACGATGACCTCTCTGCTCAGTGGGGCACCGAGTCTGCTTCGGCCTTCGGATGCTGTCAATCTGCACCTGGGCCGAGCTCTTGACAGGGTTGCGCAAGTTGCCGCAATGTTGGGGAAACATTGGTGCAACCTTCGGGAGCTGTCGTGAACCCCACCCTGACCGACGTCGCGCAGCGCGCGGGTGTGTCGTTGTCGACTGCGTCCCGGGCGTTCAGCGACCCGGACCGGATCGGCCGGGACACCTTGCGGCGGATCGTCACGGCGGCGGAGGAGATCGGGTACGTCGCCTCGGCGGGCCGGCGGTCGCGGGCCGGCGGCCTGCCGACGCGGTCCGCGACGGTCGCGATGATCGTGCCGGACATCGGCAACCCGGTGTTCGCGAGCTTCGTGAAGGCGGCCCAGGCGCACGGGTGGAACCGGCGCCAGACCGTCGTACTCACCGACACCGACGGCAGCCCCGATCGGGAGCGGGAGATCATCGGTGAGCTCCAGGAGCGCGTCGACGGCTTCATCGTCTGCTCGCCGCGCCTTCCTGCCCACGACATCGCCGAGCTGTGCGGCGACACGCCGCTCGTGCTGGTCAACCGGACCAGCGACGAGACGAACAGCGTCGTACCGGACGCCGCGGACGGACTCCGGCAGGCGCTGGAGTACCTGCGCGTTCTCGGTCACGAGCACGTCGCCTACGCACAGGGCTCACCTCTGTCCTGGTCGAACCAGAATCGTGTCGACGCGATCAAGCAGCTCGCCGACCGGTCGGACATCGAGCTCGAACTGATCGGCTGGCAGGCCGAGACCGTGGCGGGCGGACAGGCGGCCGCCGCGAGTGTCGTGGCGTCGGGCGCGACCGCAGTGATCGCGCACAACGACCTGATGGCGCTGGGCATCATCGCCGGCGCAACCGCGCTGGGCATCGAGGTCCCCGGCGACCTGAGCGTGATCGGTATCGACGACACGCCGCTCGCGGAGGTCGCCCGGCCGACGCTGACCAGCATCCAGGTACCGATGTCGCGGGCGGGTGTGATGAGTGTCGACATGTTGCACCAGCAACTCACGGCGGAGCTCGGTCAGCCGGCGGTCGAGCCGCGGGTGGTCACGCTGCCGACGCAGCTCGTCGTCCGCCAGAGCACCGGCCCGGTGGCCGGCTGGACGCCCGCCCGCCGCGAGCGGAGCGACGGATGAGAGTCGTCGTCACGGACCCGAACCTGCTGCCGCTGCGGGACGAGTTCGAAGATTTGCTGCCCAAGGCCACCGAAGTCACCTGGTTGCCCGCCGACCTGCTGGACGCACTGCGCACAGCGGACGTACTGGTCGGACCAGTGTTCACGCAGGAGCTGGCCGGCGCGGCCCAGCAACTGCGGCTGGTCCAGGTCGCCGGCGCCGGGACGGACCGGATCGAGGCGTCCGGCGTACCGGTCGCGAACACGTACCACCACGAGGACTCGATCGCGGAGTACATCGTGTGGGCGCTGATCGGCCTGCGCCGCGACCTGCCCGCCGCCGACGCCGCCCTGCGCCGGAACCAGTGGCGGTCGAATGTCTACGATCCAGCGATCCCGCAACCGGACACGCTCGGCAGTGCGCGGGTCGGTTTCCTCGGGTTCGGCCACATCGGCCGCGCCACCTGGCGTCTCCTGGAGGCGTTCGGCGCGCAGGGGCAGGCGGTCACCGCGAGCGGGAAGGCCGACGGCCTCAGCTGGGCGGGCGACGTGAGTCAGCTCGACCGATTGCTGGACGAGTCCGACACGCTCGTCGTCTCCGCCCCGCTGACCGGCACCACCCGCGGCATCATCGGCGCCGCCGAACTCGAACGTCTCGGACCCGACGGCGTACTCGTGAACGTCGCCCGCGGTCCGCTGGTCCAGCAGCAACCGCTGTACGACGCCTTGCAGAACAGGACGATCCGCGCCGCCGCCCTCGACGTCTGGTACTCGTACCCCGCGACCGGCGACCAGACCGCTCCGGCCGACGTGCCGTTCGGCGAGCTCGACAACGTCCTGCTCACGCCGCACCTGTCCGGGATCACCCGGCAGACGTTCCGCGGCCGGATCGAGGACATCGCCGCCAACATCCACGCCCTTGCCAACGGCAACGAACTGCGCAACGTAGTGAGGCTCTGACATGACCGACCGCATCATCGCCGCCGACGTCATCCTGACCAGCCCCGGCCGCAACTACGTCACGCTCAAACTCCGGACCGCCGACGGTCTCACCGGGTACGGCGACGCCACCGTCAACGGCCGCGAACTCGCCGCCGCGAGCTACCTGCGCGACCACGTCGCCCCGCTGCTGATCGGACTCGACCCGGCGCGGATCGAGGACACCTGGCAGTACCTTTACCGCGGTGCGTACTGGCGGCGTGGCCCGATCACGATGGCCGCCATCAGCGCCGTCGACCTCGCCCTGTGGGACATCAAGGGCAAGACCGCCGGCCTGCCCGTCTACCAGCTCCTCGGCGGCGCCGTCCGCGACCGGGTCCTGTCCTACACCCACGCGTCCGCCTGGGAACTGCCCGAGCTGCTCGACGCGATCGACGCGCGCCGCGCCGACGGCTTCAAGGCTGTGCGCGCGCAGTCCGGCGTACCAGGGCTGGAGACCGTGTACGGCGTGCACGCCGGCGGCGGATACGAGCCCGCCAAGCGGGGCGCCGTGCCGGTCACCGAGTCGTGGGACACCGACGCGTACCTGCGGCATGTCCCCGACGTTCTCAACGCTGTCCGTGAGCACGTCGGCCCCGAGTTGGCCCTCCTGCACGACGCGCATCACCGGCTCACGCCGCAGCAGGCCGCGCGGCTCGGGAGGTCTCTCGAACCCGCCAACCTGTTCTGGCTGGAGGACGTGACCCCGGCCGAGAACCAGGAAGCGCTCCGACTGGTCCGGCAGCACACGACCACGCCGCTCGCGATCGGTGAGGTCTTCAACTCGATCTACGACTGCAAGGACCTGATCACCGGCCAGCTGATCGACTACATCCGGGTTGCGGTCGCGCACGCCGGCGGGATCAGCCACCTGCGCAACATCTTCGCGCTCGCCGACCTGTACCAGGTGAAGGCCGCACCACACGGGCCGTCGGACGTGTCACCGGTCTCGTTCGGCGCGAGCGTGCACGTCGGATTGTCGACAATCAACTTCGGCATCCAGGAGTACATGGGGTACGACGCCCTCGCACACGAGGTGTTCCCGCACTCGTGGTCGTTCGCCGACGGCTACCTGCACCCGGGGGACGCGCCCGGCCTCGGGGTCGAGGTCGACGAAGCGCTGGCCGCGAAGTTCCCGTACGAACCCGCGTATCTTCCCGTCGCGCGCCGTCTCGACGGAAGCATGACGGACTGGTGACCGCGATGAAACGAACCACCGTCGCCAAGCAGCTGCTGACCGACGGTCCGGTCAGCACGGGCATCGTGCACCTGGGCCTCGGGAATTTCCACCGCGCGCACCAGGCCGTCTACACCGCACAGGCGGGCGACGGCTGGGGAATCCTCGGCGTCGCGAGCCGTTCGACCGCGGTCGCGGACGCCATGAACGCCCAGGACGGTCTCTACTCGGTACTGGAACTGTCGCCCGCGGGATCGTCGATCAGTGTCCCCGGCGTACACACCGGCGCGATCGTTGCTGCCGGCAACCCGGCGGCCGTGGTCGACGCGATCGCGGCCGAACCGACCCGGATCGTCTCCGCCACGGTCACCGAACACGGCTACTGCATGGATCCCGGCACCCACCGCCTCGACCTGGACCGGGTCGCCGAAGACCTGCACGCGACCCCGCGCACCGTCATCGGTCAGCTCGCTCGCGCCCTGGAACGCCGCGCGACCACGCATCAAGCCCCGATCACCGTCCTGAACTGCGACAACATGCAGTCGAACGGAACCCAGACCCACAGCCTGGTCCTGGAGTTCCTGCAGGCGGCCGGATCGACCGCGGTCGACTGGGTCGCCGAGCACGTGACCTTCCCGAACTCGATGGTCGACCGGATCGTCCCCGCGACCACGGACGCGTACCGGAACACGGCGGCCGAGCTGCTCGGCGTTCGCGATCGCATCCCGGTCCCCGCCGAGCCGTTCACGATGTGGGTGATGGAGGACCGCTTCGCGGCCGGCCGCCCCGCCTGGGAACGGGGCGGCGCAATCTTCTCCGCCGAGGTCGAGGCGTACGAACTGCTCAAGCTGCGGCTGCTCAACGGCACCCATTCACTGATCGCCTACCTCGGCGCCCTCGACGGCCGCGCGACGATCCCCGAATCCCGGGGCGCCGACTTCATCGAGTCCGCCGCGCGTGCGGTGCTCGAGGACGACTACCTGCCGACCGTGACGCTGCCACAGGGCTTCGAACTGAAGCCATATGTCGACTCGCTGTTCGATCGTTGGTCGAACCATGCATTAGGCCACCGCACCCAGCAGGTCGGCAGCGACGGTTCGGTGAAACTCCCGCAACGGGTTCCCGAGCCGGCCCTCCAGTTGCTCAACCAGGGCGTGATGCCCGAGCATCTCGCGCTCACCGTCGCGGCCTGGATCTGTTGCGTCGTACCGCTGTCCGGCTTCGACCCCGGGCCGCATGCCCAGGCGATGGTCGACCCCGCCCGCAAGCGACTCGGGGCGCTCGCAGCGCAGTCCCGCAGTACCGAGGACCTCGTCCGCGCCGTCCTCACCCAGGTGTTCCCCACTGAACTTGCCGAGAGCAACGACTTTGCCCGGCGTGTTGCCGAGTACGTCGCCGTCGTCACCCGCGACGGCGTCCGCGCCGCGGCCCGCGTGGCCGCGCGCTCCCGAACGTCCCGGCCGCAAGCCTCGCCCGCGGCCTGAGACCCCGAAGGATCCGCCATGGAAACGAGCGAACCATCCCGCCAGGAAGTCCGTAGGGCCGCGCTGGCCGGCCTGATCGGCACCGCCCTCGAACAGTACGACTTCGTCATCTACGGGACCGCGTCGGCGCTGGTCTTCAGCCATCTGTTCTTCCCGAACATCTCGGCGACGGCCGGCCTGCTCGCCAGCTTCAGCGCCTACGCGGTCGGGTTCTGCGCCCGTCCGCTCGGCGGCTTCTTCTTCTCGCGGTACGGCGATCGCCTCGGGCGCAAGTGGATCCTGGTGGCCACCTTGACCCTGATGGGCGTCGCGACGATGGCGATCGGCGTGCTGCCGACGTACGAGTCGGTGGGCGTCTGGGCGCCGATCCTGCTCGTGCTGAGCCGCTTCCTGCAGGGCTTCGGCGCCGGTGCGGAACAGTCCGGTGGCGCGACGCTGCTCACCGAGACCGCGGCCCGGGGCAAGCGTGGGCGGCTCGCGGCGCTGGTCATGACCGGTGCGGCGGCCGGTACGGCGCTCGGTGCCGGGGCGTGGGCGCTCGTCCAGTTGCTGCCCGACGACCAGTTGATGTCGTGGGGCTGGCGCGTGGTGTTCCTGAGTAGTGCCTTCGTCACGATCGCGGCGTACATCCTGCGCCGGCGGTTGAAGGAGACGCCGGTGTTCACCGAAATCAAGGCCGAGCGCGCGGCCGCTGCCGCGCCGGTTCGTGAGGTGTTCCGGAACGGGAAGAAGGCCGTTGCCCTGGTCACCTTGATGACGGTCGGTCTGAGCGTGCAGTCGTACACATACCAGGTGTTCATGGCGTCGTACCTCAAGGGCACGGTGAAGATCGACGCGCAGACCGTACCGGAGATCCTGCTGGTGGGCGCGATCTTCGGCGGTATCGGCGCGATCGTGCTCGGATACCTGTCGGACCTGTTCGGGCGGCGGCCGGTCTTCCTCGGCATCACCGGACTGCTGCTCCTGCTGCCTGCTCCGACGTTCATTGCCCTGAGCACCGGAAACCTCACGATCATCTACCTGGCCATGATCGTCGGCTTCGTCTTCGCCTGCCAGGGCGGGGTCGCGGTGACGATGAGCTACTTCCCGGAGCTGTTCGGCAGCCGGTACCGGTACGCCGGTGTCACGCTCGGCCGCGAGTTCGCCGCCGTCCTAGGTGGTGGCTTCGCGCCGCTGATCGCGGTCGCGCTGATGGGTGCGTTCGACTCGTGGGTACCGGTCGCGATCTACATGACGGTCGCGATGGCGATCACCTTCGGCGCCGGGCTGTTCGCGCCGGAGACGAAGGACCGCGACCTGCTCGCACCCGAGAACGCCAACGACGGCACGCTGGTGACCCGTCCGGCGACCGCAACCGCGACGGCCTGAAGGAGAACCATGAAGGCGATCGTCATCCAGGGCAAGCTCGAACTCGTCGAGGTCGAGCTGCCCACGCCGGAACCGCAGGCCGGCGAGGTGCGGCTCCGGATGGCGTACGGCGGGATCTGCGGATCTGACCTGCACTACTACCACGAGGGCGCCAACGGCTCGTTCGTCGTCCGCGAGCCGTTGGTGCCGGGACACGAGCTGTCCGGCACCGTCGACCTCGACCCGTCCGGCGCTCTGGCACCGGGTACGCCGGTCACGATCCACCCCGCGACGTTCGGAACACCCTTGCGCGGGATCGAGGACCGGCCGCACCTGTGGCCGGACGGCGCCTACTTGGGGAGTGCGTCCACCTGGCCGCACACCCAGGGCGGGATGAGCGAGTTCGTTGTCGTGCGCAACGACATGGTGCGCGCACTGCCGGCTTCCTTGCCGCTTCGCCGCGCGGCCCTGGCGGAGCCGCTGGCCGTCGCGCTGCATGCCATCGAGATCGCGGGAGGTGTTCGCGGCCGGCGGGTACTGGTCTCCGGATCGGGTGCGATCGGATTGTTGACAGTCGCCGCAGCCGTCCTGGCGGGCGCGATCGAGGTGGTGGCGACGGACGTACTGCCCGGACCGTTGCAGCGAGCCGGCCGGCTCGGCGCCCATCGCACTGTTCAGGTCGGTACGGACGAGATCCCGTCCGAGTACTTCGACACCGTCTTCGAGTGCACCG
This sequence comes from Kribbella sp. NPDC004536, assembly GCF_042873835.1. NCBI lineage: Bacteria > Bacillati > Actinomycetota > Actinomycetes > Propionibacteriales > Kribbellaceae > Kribbella > Kribbella sp. NPDC004536. Next base: position 43,733 of record NZ_JBIALY010000007.1, read on the forward strand.
CCGTCCCGGCCGCCATGTCCGCCGGCCTGGCGGCGGCCCGCCGCGGCGCGGTCGTCGTCCTGGTCGGCATCCCGGCCGACGAAGCACGTCCGGTGAACCTGGCACCGCTGGTCTCTCGCGAACTACAGCTCCGCGGCACCCTGCGTTTCAACAACGAGATCGACCACGCGGTCGAGTTGCTGGCCGCACACCCACATCTCGAGCAGATCGTCACCCACGAGTACCCAGCCGATCAGGCTGTCGACGCATTCGCGACCGCTTCTGATTCCGACGCTTCCGGGAAGGTACTGCTCTCGCTCTGGCTGTAGACCGCCAGGCGTGCAGCAGGGCGATGAGCGTTGCCACGGTGATGAGTACCGGAATACTCAGCCAGCCGAAGTGGAGGTAGGCATGGACGCCGAGCCAGGAGCCGGCTGTTCCACCGAGGAACGCGACAGTCATGTACGCCGTGTTGAGTCGGCTGCGCATCTCGGGGCGTAACGCGAAGATCCGCGCCTGGTTCGCCACCTGGCCGGACTGGACCGCGACATCGAGCAGAAGCATGCCGAGGGCAACGGCAATCAGGCCGCCGACGCCACCGGTGACCGCCGCGGTCAGCACGGCGGCAGCGACGATCGCCCCGAGGAAGCTCGCGAGGCTGACCGCGTCCGGCCCACGACGGTCGGCCTGGCGTCCGGCCCAGGCGGTGGCGAACGCGCTCGCGGCGCCGACCAAGGCGATCAGCCCGACGGCGCTTGCGCTCAGTCCGTACGTGGGCCCGGTGATCAGCAGCGTGAGGCTCGTCCAACCAGCGGTGAACCCGCCGAACATCAACCCCTGGTACAGACACGACCGCCGCAACTCCGGCTCCTTCAAGAACAGCCGCACCGGCGAACCGATCAGCGCCAAGTAGCTGTCACGTGATGCCGGTTCGGTCACCGGCAACGCCCGGGCAAGTACGACCGCCAGCGTCGCGGCCAGCAATGCGCTGACGAGGTACGGCGCTCGCCACCCGAGCCAATCGCCGAGCAACCCGCCGAACGCGCGAGCCAGCAGGATTCCCGAGAGCAGCCCGGACAGCAGCAACCCCGTCACCGCGCCGCGACGATCCGGTGCCACAAGCGTCGCAGCGAACGGCAGCAGCACCTGCGGTACGACGGTGGCCATCCCGACCACGACCGCGGCTCCAAGGAGTACCGGCAGACTCGGCGCCACGCCGGCGACGATCAGAGCGAGCGTTGTCACGGTAAGCAGCGCGGCCACGAAACGACGGTGCACGAGCCGGTCTCCGAGCGGTACGAGCAGCGCGATGCCCGCGGCGTACCCGAACTGTGTTGCCGTCGGCACCAATGCCGCCGTCGCCGTGCCGACGGCCAGGCCGCGCGCGATCAGCGGTGTGATCGCCTGCGGGAAGTACACGTTGGCGACGGCCGCACCGCACGCGGTCGCGAGCAGGACGAGGAGAGACCTACGCATGACGCACCTCTTTGCGGAACCGGTTTGACTGGTTCCAGAACGGTACCAGTAAAACCGGTTCCAGGGGTACAGTGGAGTTATGGAGCAACGTTTCCGGCAGGGCGCCGGCCGGCTGTGCCTGGACTTCGTCCGTACATTGCGGCTGCGCGGAACGCCGGAGGTCGCGGAAGAACTGACCGACGGCGCGGCGCTGGCCGCCTGGGTGACGCAGCTCGGCCCGATCCCGGCGAAGGCCGTCCGCGTTCCGGCGCAGACGCGGGTCGGTCAGGCGCAGGCGTTGCGGGAGAGCGTGTACGAACTACTCGCCGCGGCCCGCACGACCGGTGTCGCGAGCGCTTCCCAGGTAGCCCGCAACCGGGTCAACCGGGCGGCGGCCGAGCCGGTGCCGCAGCCTCGGCTGGACTCGGCCGGCGAGCTGCAGTGGCAGGCCGACGACCCGGTCACCGCGGTGCTCGCGCTGGTCGCCCGCGACGTCCTCGACCTGGTCACGTCCCCGGCCGCGCTGGCTCGGATCCGCGACTGCGCCAACCCCGACTGTGGCGCCGTCTTCCTCGACAACTCCCGCCCCGGCACCCGCCGCTGGTGCTCGATGGACACCTGCGGCAACCTCTCCAAGAAGGCTGCATTCCGCAGCCGCCACGTCAGCCCGTAGTGCTTTCGCGGATCTGCAGGGTGTAGTCCGCGGGGAGTTCGGCCGGCGCGGAGCGGTCGCCGTCGAGGCGGTTGAGGAGGAGCCGTACGGCGTTCTTGGCGATCTGGGTCTTGTCGGGGCTGATCGTGGTGAGGCTTGGGGTGCTGTAGCGGCCGTCCTCGATGTCGTCGAAGCCGACCAGTGCGATGTCGTCAGGTACGCGAAGGCCGCGGCTGAGGATGGTGCGGAGAGCGCCGAGCGCGAGCAGGTCGTTGTAGCAGAAGACCGCATCGGGTGGCTGGGGGAGTGCGAGCAGTTCGGCCATCGCGGTCGCGCCGTCGGCGCGGTGGAAGAACTCGGTGGGGCGTACGAGCTCCGGTACGACCTCGCGGCCGGCCGCGTGCAGCGCAGCCCGGTAGCCCTGCGTCCGTAGCCGGCCGGTCTGCCGGGTCTCGTCGAACTGGTCGCCGATCGCCGCGATCCGCTGCCGGCCGAGGTCGATCAGGTGCCGGGTGGCGAGCTCGGCGGCGCCGACGTTGTCGATCATGATGTGGTCGAGCCCGCCCTCGAGGACGCGTTCACCGAGCAGGACGACCGGCGTGGACGACGGCCGGTTCCGCAGGTCGGCGCCGCCGAGTGCGAGCGGGTTGAAGATCAGCCCGTCGAACATCGCCGCCCGGTTGCCGCGCATCACCAGTTCCCGCTCGCGGACCGGATCGCCGTCGGTCTGGTCGACCACGACCGTGTACCCGGCGGCCGCTGCCTGCTCGATGACCGCCCGGGTCAGCTCGGCGAAGTACGGAACGTCGAGCTCGGGCAGGACCAGCGCGATCAGGCCGGAGCGGCCGTTCCGCAAAGTCCGCGCGACCGCGTTCGGCTGGTAACCGAGCTCGTCGAGCGCGCGCTGCACCCGGGCCCTGGTCTCGGCCGCGACCTGTGGGAAGTCGTTGACGACGTTCGAGACCGTGCGGACCGAGACGCCGGCCCGCTCGGCGACCTCGCGGAGTGTGGCGGCCACCCTGCACCTCGATCCTCTGACCTATTGACACTTGCAACGTTGCAAGCTTAGCGTCTCCAGCACCACTTGCAACGTTGCAAGCACCGCAAATGTCATGAAGGAACGCACCATGACCACTCTCCTTTCGCGCCGCAGCCTGTTCCGTGGGGCCGGCGCCGCGCTGGTGGCCGGAGGTCTCGGCGCCTGCGCTCCGGGCGGCACCACCGGCGGCCAGTCCCTGCCGAGCAGCAGCGTGACCAAACCACCGTCCGGCGAGATCACCATCTGGGACCGCACCGGCGACCTGTACAAGGTGTTCGACAAGGCGATCGCGTCGTTCACGGCGAAGTACCCGCAGGTGAAGGTCAACCATGTGGCGGTCGACGTCAACGCCAAGCTCCCGGCGACCCTGATCAGCGGCGCCGGCGTGCCGGACGGCGCCTTCTACGACGACGCGCTGCTCACCGGCGTCGCACCGCACCTGTACGACCTGAGCGGGCTGATCGAGCAGTACAAGGCGGACATCGCGCCGTACAAGCTCGGCGTGGTGACCGTCGACGGGAAGATCGTCGCGGTGCCGTGGGACCTCGACCCCGGGCTGCTGTTCTACCGCGAGGACATCGTCACCCAGGCCGGCGTCGACATCACCGGAGTGTCGACGTTCGACAGTCTGCTCGACGCCGCGCGGACCGTCCGGGAGAAGTTCCCACACGCCAAGCCGATCCACCTCGAGAACGACCAGTTCCTGGGGCAGTTGTGGATCGAGATGTTCGCGAACCAGCAGGGCGGCGCGATGGTCGGCCCCGACGGCAAGCTCACCATCGACTCCGATCCGTACCGAAACGCGCTGACCTGGCTGGACAAGGTGCGGTCCGGGCAGTTGGGCACGCTCGCGAAGTACACCCAGCCGACTGATCTGCAGACGCAGGACAACGGCACCCAGGTGTTCGTACCGTGGGCACAGTGGTTCGTGTTCGCACCGCAGCAGTTGCTGAAGGCAAGCAAGGGGAAGTGGCGCGCGACCGCGCTGCCGGCGTGGCAGGCGGGCGGTGCGCGGGCCGGCGTGATGGGCGGCTCGTCGTTCGTGATCCCGGCCAAGGCGAAGAACCCCGAGCTGGCCTGGCGCCTGTACGAGCACATGGTCTTCAGCAAGGAGGGGTACACGACCGTCTACGGGTCGAACGACGTGTACCCGGGCGGCCTGAACACGTCGATCCCGTCGTACCTGCCCGCGCTGGACCCGAACACGCCACTGTTCAAGCCGCTCGAGGCACTCGGTGGCCAGGACCTGTGGAAGGTTGCGGTCGAGGCGGGCAAGCAGGTGCCCGGCGGCTACACCATTCCCACCTGGTGGGGGAAGGCCGTCGACTACTTCGGTGTGAACGTGCAGAAACTGCTGGCCGGCCAGATGAGTCCCGACGAGGTGCTCAAGACCTCGGCCTCGCAGATCCAGAAGAACCTGATGGGTCCGAGCTGAATGGCGACCCTCACCGAGGCGGCCACGACCCGGCGGACCGCGGAGCGGGTACGGCGGCGCCGGATCCCGGTCGCGCCGTACCTGTTCGTCGCGCCGTTCGTGGTCGTCTTCGCCGCGTTCAGCGCGTATCCGATCTTCTTCGCCCTCCAGCTGAGCTTCACCAACTGGCACGGCGCGGGCGCGCTGAAGGTCATCGGGCTCGCGAACTACCGATACCTGCTGACCAGTCCGGACTTCTGGCAGTCGATGGCGACCTCGGGTGCGCTCTGGCTGCTCGTCGTACCGGCTCAGGTGCTGCTCGCGCTGACGATCGCGGTCGCATTGCGCAAGGCAAGGTTCCGCGGCGTGTTCAGCGCTGCGCTGATCGCTCCGTTCGTGACGCCGCTGGTGGCGATGGCGCAGGTGTGGATCATCCTGTTCGACAAGGACTTCGGCGCGGTGAATCACGGCTTGTCCGCCATCGGACTGCCTGCGATCGGCTGGCTGACCACCGCCGCCGGTGCCAAGGTGACCGTGGCGCTGCTCGTGCTGTGGCGAACGACCGGGTACGCCGTCATCCTGCTGATGGCAGGATTGTCGACAATCCCCGCGGATGTCTACGAGGCGGCCACGATCGACGGCGCTGGCGCCTGGCACCAGTTCTGGTCGATCACCGTGCCGCTGGTGACGCGCACGCTGAGCTTCGTCGTCGTGATCGGCACGCTGACCGTGTTCCAGTTGTTCGCGGAGCCGTACGTCGTGACCGGCGGCGGACCGTTCAACGCGACCAGGACCGCCGGACTGTACCTCTACAAACACATCACGAACTCAGACCTCGGCCTCGGGGCCGCGAACTCGATGCTGCTCGTGGTGATGGTGCTGGCGCTGTCGCTCGCGTCGATCCGGTTGTTGCGTTCCAGGGAGGACTCATGAAACCCGGACGCTACGTCCTGCTGACGGTGGCAGGCGTCGTCAGCCTCGCGCCGCTGCTGTGGATGATGGTGTCGTCGTTGAAACCCGGCGCGGACATCATCTCGAGTCCGTTCAGCTTCGACCCGGGTCAGCTGACGCTGACGAACTTCCGGTCGATGCTGGACACGATCCCGATCGGCACCGGGTTCCGGAACACCGCGATCGTCGTGCTGGTCAAGGGCACGCTGACGATGGTCTTCTGCCCGATGGCGGGCTTCGCGTTCGCGAAGTACGCGTTCCCGGGCAAGCGGCTGCTCTTCGCGACCGTGCTGACCACGTTGATGCTGCCGACGCTCGTACTGCTGATCCCGCTGCTGCTGGAGATGAGCCAGCTCGGCTGGGTGAGTACGTTCCAGGCGCTGATCCTGCCCGGCGCGATCGACGCGTTCGGGGTGTTCTGGATGCGGCAGGTGATCCTGGCGATCCCGGACGAACTGCTCGACGCCGCGCGCGTCGACGGCGCCGGCGAGCTGCGGATCTTCGCCAGCATCGTGCTCCCGGTCATCCGGCCGGGGCTGGCGGCGCTCGGCGTACTGACCTTCATCAACATCTACAACGACTTCGTCTGGCCGGTGGTCGCGGTGAACGACGAGCAGCACCAGACCCTGCAGGTGATGCTCTCGGCGCTCGCCCAGAACATCCGCTCGGGGCAGCTCGGCGCGGACTGGACCAGCGTCTGGGGTCAGTTGCTCGCGGCAAGCACCGTGGCGGCGGTTCCGGTACTGGTCGTGTTCGTCGTACTGCAACGTCATCTGATCAAAGGCGTCATGGCCGGCAGCTTGAAAGGCTGATTCATGGAGAATCCTGTACGTTCCGAATATCCCAGGCCGCACTTCGACCGGTCGTCGCGCTGGCTGAATCTGAACGGCACGTGGGACTTCGCCCGGGAGCCCGGGCGGTTCGACGAGACCATCGTCGTCCCGTTCCCGTGGGAGCACCCCGACTCCGGCGTGGTCGCGCACTGGTTGCCGACGGCATGGTACCGGCGGCGGATCGAGCGGCCCGCGGACTGGGCGGGGGAGCGGACCATCCTGCACTTCGGTGCCGTCCACCACCAGGCGACGGTATGGGTGAACGGTGCGCTCGCCGGCTCGCATACGGGCGGTTACCTCCCGTTCGAGGCCGACATCACCGACCTGCTGGAGGACGGCGCGGGTGAGCTCGTCGTACAGGTGGAGGCGCCGACCGACAAGCGGTTCATCCCGCACGGCAAGCAGCGCAGTATGCCGGCCGACGACTACGACGGTTGTGCCTTCACTCCGTCGAGCGGGATCTGGCAGACCGTCTGGCTCGAGCCGCGGCCGGCCGAGTACATCTCGAAGCTCGAACTTCGCCCGACCGCCGACAGCATCGAGATCACGATGGCCGGCCCGTCGCCGGTGCGGATCGAGATCCCCGGCGAGCTGGTCCGGGAGTACGACGAATGGCCCGGGACCGTGACGCTGCCGATCGCCGAGCCCCGATTGTGGACTGTTGACAATCCGCATCTGTACGACGTGATCGTGACCGCCGGCTCGGACACGGTCCGTGCGTACACCGGGTTGCGGACGATCGAATGGCAGGGCAGCACGCTCGTGCTGAACGGCGTACCGACGTACGTCCGCGGCGTTCTCGACCAGGGGTTCTGGCCGGGCGGCGGGCACACCGCGCCGAGTGACGAGGCGTTGCGCCGGGACTTGGAGCTCGCGCGGGCGGCCGGCTTCAACCTGGTACGGAAGCACATCAAGCTCGAGGATCCGCGCTGGCTGTACTGGGCTGACCGGCTCGGCATGCTCGTCTGGGCCGAACCGCCGTCGACCGGGCGGTTCCGCGCCGATGCCGTCGCGGCGTTCGAGGAGGTCGCGGCCGGGATGGTCGCGCGGGACGGCAACCACCCGAGCATCGTGATCTGGGGCGGGTACAACGAGGAGTGGGGTCTGGACTGGGACGTCCCGGGCGATCCGGCGAAGCAGGACGCGGTCCGGCGGACGTACCGGATCATCAAGGACGCCGATCCGAGTCGTCCGATTGTCGACAACTCGGGGTGGGCGCACGTCGAGACCGACCTTGTGGACTGGCACTACTACGACGAGAGCGTGGGCTCGTGGGCCGCGGTTGTGGATCGGCTCGTCAACACTTCGGACGGCAGGTTCCCGGTTCGGTTGGGGCCGGAGTTCGTTGCGGAGAAGGCGATCGCGGCGCCCGGGTTCGACGGGACGGACAAGGTGCAGCTCAACGGGGAGTACGGCGCCGGGTCCACGAGCGTGGAGCGCGGGTGGCACCTGCGGTGGCAGACCCAGGAGCTTCGCCGACATCCGCGGAACGCCGGGTACATCTACACCGAGCTGTACGACATCGAGCACGAAACGGTCGGCGTCTATACGTACGACCGCCGGACGAAGGACCTCGGTGGTGTGGTCCCGTCCGACGTCAACGCCGAGACCGTGCTGATCGTCGACATCGTTCCGGAAGCGCCTGGCCGGGACCTCGTACTCACCGGCGACTCGGCCTCCCTCCCAGTGCGGGTCTCACACCACGGCCCGGAACCGTTGCTCGGCACCTTGCACTGGCCTTCCGGGTCGGCGCCGGTGGACGCCAAGCCGTTCACCGTGACCGACCCGATCGAGATCACCGTGACGAACCCCGGCCGCCTGCCGCTCTGGATCACGGACCCGGACGGCGCTGTCGTAGCCCGCACATTCGTCGACCTCACGATCTGACCCCGCACTTCTCGAGCTACCGCCCTTTGTCCGAGGAGGTTTCATGTCCATCCGCAGATTGTTGACAATCCTCACCCTGATCGTCGCCGCGCTGATAGTTGCCCCAGGCCCTGTCCCGGCCACCGCGGCGCCCCCGGGCAATGTCCTCTACAGCCCGAACCTGTCCACCTACCCGAACGCCGACGCCAGCTACCCGCGCGCGATCCGGCTCGACCACGACAGCAACGCCGGCCACACCGTGCTGGCAACCTTTGCCCGGCGCAACGAATCCGGGCCGAGCAACTTCCCGATCTTCCGCAGCACCGATGGCGGCGCGACGTTCGGCGCCAACCCGATCAGTACGATCACGTCGCACACGGCCGGCTGGGGTCTCGGCGCGCCGGTGATCTACGAAGTACCACGGACCGCGAACGGCCTGAACGCGGGCGACCTGCTCGCCGCCGGCACCGCCTGGGTGGAGGGCAACTTCACCGCGCAGAAGATCGAGGTGTTCAAGAGCACTGACCACGGCGCCAGCTGGCAGTACCTGTCCAACTGCACCCAGACCAGCGGCCTGCCGAACACCATCGGTGCCGGCATCTGGGAGCCGTGGTTCCTGCTCACCCCGAACAACACGCTGGCCTGCTTCATCTCCGACGAACGCCCGGCCGGCTCACCCACCAACAACCAGATCATCGGCCACTACACCTCGACCGACGGCGGCGCGACCTGGAGCGCGAACATCACCCCGGACGTCGCGTTCCCGGCCGACAACCTCGCCCGCCCCGGCATGTCGATCGTCACCGCCCTGCCGAACGGCCAGTTCGTCATGTCGTACGAGCTGTGCCGCGACGCGACCAACGCCGACCACGCCTGCGAGGTGTACCTCAAGACCAGCCCGGATGGTCTCAACTGGTCACCGACCGACAACCCGGGCACGCTCGCCCAGACCAGCGACGGCCGCCACCTGCTGCACACTCCGTACGTGGCCTGGATCCCCGGCGGCGGACCGAACGGCACGCTGCTGCTTTCCGGTCAACGTGTCGTCACCGGGCCGACAGGCAACAAGGCAGTGATGGCCGAGTCCGGATCGGTGCTGTTGGCAAACACCTCACTCGGTACCGGCAGCTGGACCGAGCTGGAGGCGCCGGTCAACGTCAACCCGACGGGCGGTTACGCTACGGGCGTCCCGAGCTGCCCGGGGTACAGCTCACCGATCGTGCCCTCGATCGACGGCACGTCCTTCCTGTACCTGGCAGCGACATGGCTCGGTACCGGCAACCAGTGCCAGGTCCGTTTCGGCACTGGAGTGGTGGGCGGTCCGACCGGTGCGATCACCGGACCCGCGGCTGCTGGCAAGTGCCTCGACGTCGACCACAACACAGCGGTCAACGGCAACGCGGCACAGTTGTACACCTGCAGCGGCGTACCTGGTCAACAATGGACGATGATGGCCGACGGCACCATCCGTGCGTTCGGCAAGTGCCTTGACATCGTGGGTAACGGTACGGCGAATCTCACCAAGGTCCAGCTGTGGGACTGCGGTCCGGCCGGCGGACAGCAATGGCGAGCACAAGCCAACGGCTCGCTACTGAACCCACAGTCCGGCCGTTGCCTCGACAGCCCCGGCGGCGCGGCCGCGGACGGCACCAAGCTGCAGATCTACGACTGCAACGGCCTCGACCCGCAGAAGTGGAACCTGCCCGGCTACCCGACCGGACCGATCACGGGACCTGCCGCGGCCGGCAAGTGCGTCGACGTCGACACCAACACGCCGACGAGCGGGAACGCCGTACAGCTGTGGACGTGCAACGGCGTACCCGGACAGCAGTGGACGATGTCGACCGACGGAAAGATCCGTGCCTTCGGCAAATGCCTGGACATCGTCGGCAACGGTACGGCGAACTTCACCAAGGTCCAGCTCTGGGACTGCGGCCCCGCCGGCGGCCAGATCTGGCAACCCCAGGCGAACGGCTCGCTCCTGAACCCCCAGTCCGGCCGCTGCCTCGACAGCCCCAGCGGCGCGACCGCGGACGGTACGAAGCTGCAGATCTACGACTGCAACGGGCTCGACCCGCAGAAGTGGAAGGTCCCGGTGTAGCCACTCGTTTCTTGACGACGGTGATAGGCATATGCCATGAGCCAACCGGCATCCAGCCTGCCGCCCTGTGAGAACTGCGGCGGCCAGCAAGTGGGCAACCTCGACGTGGTCAGCCAGCAAGCGGTAGGAATCCACCCCACCGGCCGATCCCTCTGGTCCCACCCACTGTCTGGCCTGTCCGCAGTCGTCTGCCTCAACTGCGGCCTCACCAAACTCTTCGCCACCCAACTCGACGCAATCCGCACCGAGTCCCAAAAGAAGCCCGAGGACTTCACCTGGTAGCGCTGTCAACCGATCGCGGCATCGAGCCGAGCGACTGCCGTCGTCAGGAATCGTATGAAGGCGGCGTCAGTGGTGAAGGTGTCGCTGTCGGCCCTGAGGGCGAGCACGGTGCCGCCTCTGACGACGTACCCCGAGTAGGTACCGGACTTCAGCGTCGGATCGTTCGGGTCGCCGAAACGCAGTGCGATCCCGTCCCGCAAACCGGGCACCGGCAACTCGCGCGCGAACAGCCGGTAGGACTCACCGTCCAAGACGCCGGCATAGGTTTTGCAGCGTGGCAACGCAGCGGCGATCTGACGAAGGAGTGACAGCTGTGGGGTCGGCCAGGACGCGATCACCTCGGTCGCGTCCTTGTCGACGTTCTGATCAGCCGCACGATGGAAGTACTGCCCGCGAATGCTGGTCGCGGGAGTCGCCCGGTCGCGGAGCGGATCCCGGAGCAGCCTGCACTCAGCCGGTGTGTAGGTGATCGGCAATCGGAGCGTCGGGATCGGATCCGGTGCTACGCCGTCGTCCCAGCCCTTCGGCAGGTCGGCCACGGTCAGGGCAGCCTTCGTTCCTTGGGCGACCGACAGCGGGACGACCGTGGGTGTCGGGCTGGGAGTCGGTGGATCGGGTTGGGCGGTGCAGGCCGTGAGGGCTAGTACGGCGACCAGGGCGAGGCGGCGGAGCACCTAGTACTCGCCGTAGATCTGGACCTTTGTGCCGATCGGGGTGTCTTCGAAGATCTGGTGGATCTCGGGGCGGAGGACTCGGACGCAGCGGTGGCTGTCCGGGTACGGCTTGACGAGGGAGTTCACGCGTGAACCGTGCAGCGCTATGCCGGGCCGATCCTTGAGGAAGTAGAGCGAGTCGTACATGTACGCGTCCTCGTACAGGCTGCTCTCATGCGCGCCGGCCCACTTGCGCCAGACCTTGCCGATGCGGTTCGGCGTCTCGTACCCGGGGCCGCCGGTCGAGATCCAGACGATCCGCTTGTAGGTCTTGCCAACGATTTGGTACAGGATCTGGCAGGTCTTGTTCACGTAGATCCCGGGCTCCCGCGTCGGCGTCGGCCTGCTGGTTGCGTTGAGCACCGAGTACGCGTCGTCGAGTGTCAGGCCCGCCCGGCTGGCCGGCATCCCGTGGGTCTCGCGCCACGCGCACAGCGCCTGCTTGGCGCGCGCGGTGATGTCGCCGTCGATGTCGCCGACCGGGTACCCGAGTTTGTCGAGCTGCCGTTCGACCCGGAGTGCGTAGTACTCGGGCTTCTGCTTCACCTTGGGCTTCGGCTTCACCGTGGGCCTGACCGTCGGGGTCGGCGTCGGTGTCGTGCTGGGGGAGGTGCTGCTGGACGCCTGCGTGGGGGAGGGCGTCGTCTCGCTCGCGGCTACGTCCGAGCAGCCGGCCAGGACGAACGACAGTACGACGGCGGCGGCAACGAGACCACGTCGACGAGACACGGATTCCCCTCTCCTCAGCGTTTTCAGCGTCGCAGAACCACGCCCGGTAAGCGTGCAGCGACCCGCCGAGACTAATCCGCAACGGTTCCTCCGCAGGGCTTTAACGGGCTCCCGTCACCGAACCGTTGCCGAGCTCGGGTTCCGGATCGTCGCGCAACCGGCTGTACAGGTACCCGTCGCGCAGCTTCCCGGCCCGGAACTCGCACCCGCGGATCACGCCCTCGAGCCGGAAACCCGCCTTCTCCAAGGCCTTCTGTTCCGCGATGTTCTCCGGATGCGTCGCGGCCTGGATCCGCTGCACCGGCGTGTGCTCGAACAGGTACGTCGTCAACACCGCCTGCGCCCGCCACCCGATCCCACGCCCGCGATACTCCGGCAACAACGCAATCCCGATCTCCCAGTAAGGCGTCCGCCCATCAAACGACCCAGCCCGCCAACTAACAAACCCCACAGTCTCAAACCCCACCGCCTCGGCCCCTGCCGCATCAAGCCGCGCGACCTCAGCCCCTGCCGTATCAAGCCGCGCGACCTCGGCCCTCGCGACCCCAGCCCCCGCGACCTCGGATCCTGCAGCTCCGGATCCTGCGACCCCAGACCCTGCGACCCCAGACCCTGCGACCCCAGACCCTGCGACCCCAGACCCTGCGACCCCAGACCCTGCGACCCCAGACCCTGCGACCCCAGACCCTGCG
>NZ_JBIALY010000007.1:56536-59233 GCF_042873835.1 Kribbella sp. NPDC004536
CGACCCCAGGCTCAGAGGACTCGGCTCTGGTCCGGACCATCAGGCGGCCGTCGTCCTTGCCGAGGAAGCCGTCCTCGGCGTACCGCCGCACCGGCGCCTGCGGGTCCCGGTACCCGTTCCAGTCGAGCCCGATCAGCCACGGCTCGACCGCGAACCGCTGGAGCAACGGCAGGTCCTCCGCCACCACAGGCCGCAACGTGACATCCATGCCTGCCAGACTAGGCACATGAGGTGGCTCGACGAGTACTCAACCTCAGCGATCGCGGAAGCAGTACGCGAGGTTGCCCCTCGGCTGAGCGACCTTCCGATCGTCGCCCGCGAGCTGGTGAACAAGGACGAGCCAATGTGGTGGTCCTCCAGCGCCGTGCTCGGCAACCGGTACTTCGTCAAGTTCGCCTGGTCCCGCCCGGCAGCGCAGCGCCTCGCCCACGAGATCGCCGTACTCGACGCACTGACCCGCGCCCCAGCAGTCCCGTACCTCCCGAAAGTGGTTGCGAGCAGCACCGATCCACTGCTGCTCGTGACAGAGCTCGCCCCGGGAAGGTCGCTGTTCGAGGTAGTCGACGCGATCGACCGCGATGAAGCCGGCCGTCAACTCGCGCACTTCCTCAGCTCCCTGCACGGGTCACTCGACCGCCTGCCCGACCTACCGCCCGCGCCGCTTCAGCCCGCGACAACCGACACCTTGCGCGACCAGTTCGGCAAATGGGTACGCCCCGATCAACGCGCGACGGTCCTCCGCTGGTGCGACTGGACAGACGAGATCCTGTCCGCCCCGCGCCCACCGGTACTCGTACACGCTGACCTTCACGGCGGCAACCAGGTCTGGTACGGCGACCAGCTCCGCGCCGTCGTCGACTTCGAAACAGCAGGCCTCGCCGACCGCGAGTACGACCTCCGTGCGTTCCCCGGAACAGGCCCTGGCGTCGAGCTCGTCACGGCGACCATGCATCACTACCGCGAGTACACCGGCCACGCGCTGGATCCCGAACGCGTGATGGCCTGGCACCTCCGCACCGCCCTTGGCGACGCGCTCTGGCGTAGCGAGGCTGGCGTCCCACTACCCGACCACCGAACCCCACCCGAGTGGATCGAAGACCTCTCCGCCCGATTTACCTCCCTGAAGCTCTAGAGACCGAGGTCGCGAAGGAACTCGGGCTTGTACGCCTGCAGTACGACATAGCGCGGATCCGGAACCTCCATGTCCGCGTTCTTGGCCGCGTCCCCGGCCGCGTCATGCGGTCCGACCGGCACACTCGGGTCGGTCCAGTCCTGTTCGGCAGCGTTCCACCGCGTGATCGTCGAAGTCGCCTCGAGCCGCTCCGCAGCCACCAGCTCCTTGGCGGTCCGCTCCGCCTCCTGAGCGTCTTCGAGGGTGTGGGTGTACATCAGCATCCGATCCCCGTCGCGGGTGACCGTCACCTGACTCCCGAGCCGCTTCTGAGCGTCGTCATCCAGGTCCAACGCCCGCAACCGGTCCCAGAACGTGAGCCGATGACCCTCGTCCCTCAACACAACCTCAACCCGAAACTCCTCATCCGCCATGCGCGACACCCTACCCAGTCGAATCGCCGGGAGCCGATACCGGCTCGACGGCAGGCAATGGCCCGCCGCAGCACCTCTTGTACTTCACACCGGAACCGCACCAACACGCCTCGTTGCGCGCCGGCGGCCAGACGATCCGTCGGCCGTCGGGGACGTCCTGCTGCTGGAGTCTTGCGTCTTCCAAGCAGTCCAGGAAACCGCCGTACGTCCACGTAGCGATCGTCACCCGGCGGTCCTCGAGACGCAGCGTCCGCTCGACCTTGCGGCAGTACGCATCGGGATCGTCGCCGACGAACTGGTTGCGCCACGGCACGCCGGCGTCGAACTCACCGCGGTCCCATACCTGGATCTGTCCTCCGACGACCATCGGCTCTCGCAGCAGCTCGCGCAGGTCGGCCTCCCTCTCCCGCGCCTCCTTGTCTCCCTGCACTCCCAGTAGATCGATACCGTCCAGCGGCACCTGCAGCGCCCACTTCACCCGGCGACGGCCAGTCACCATCCGCTGGAGCATCCGGGAGCGGGAGACCTCTTCGGCCGTTGCGCGGTCGGTTGCCACCTCGTACCAGTCCAGCGCTTCCTCCTCCTCGCCTATCGCTTCGAGTAGCTCCGCGGCACGCGCCCATGCCGGGCTGTAGAAGTATTTGTTCGCCATGACTGCGGCCAGTTCGGCTCTCGCCTCGTCGTCCCGGCCTTCCGCGAACAAGCACCCGGCGACTCCGACCCGTGCCAAGTCCTCATCACTTCCGGTTTCGTTGAAGCTCCGCTCCCACGGCGCGACAGCCCGCGGGCGAGAGCGCGGCTCGGCGCGTTCGTCGGCGAGGCGCAACATCGTGTTGGTCTTTGTCCGGGGATCGCGGACCTCGTCCGCCAAGGGATCGTTCATGCCAGGGAAAGTATTCGGATCGGCACCGCCGCGAACACACAACTTCGAACCTGTGGATATCAGGTCAGGCAGGCCCGGACGTCCGACACTCACCAACCCCAAGCACCATCTGCTGGCTGAGCGCGACAACTGGGCGCAACACGAGGCCCCGGCCCAATTGGATGCTCCTATGGGTGTCAAGCGGCGGTTGGCTGCTGGTTCGGGGTGGGTTTGGGGTGTTGGAGGGTGTAGTAGATCTGGCGGGCGATGAGTCGTTTGAGGCAGCGGAT
>NZ_JBIALY010000008.1:0-3247 GCF_042873835.1 Kribbella sp. NPDC004536
AGTTTGTGTGTGTGACAAGCCCTCGGCCTATTAGTACCAGTCAGCTCCACACCTTACGGCGCTTCCACTTCTGGCCTATCAACCCAGTGGTCTACTGGGGGCCTTACCCGGTTAACCCGGTGGGAGACCTCATCTTGAAGCGTGCTTCCCGCTTAGATGCTTTCAGCGGTTATCACTCCCGAACGTAGCCAACCAGCCGTGCTCCTGGCGGAACAACTGGCACACCAGAGGTTCGTCCACCCCGGTCCTCTCGTACTAGGGGCAGCCCTTCTCAAGTCTCCTGCGCGCGCAGCGGATAGGGACCGAACTGTCTCACGACGTTCTAAACCCAGCTCGCGTGCCGCTTTAATGGGCGAACAGCCCAACCCTTGGGACCTACTCCAGCCCCAGGATGCGACGAGCCGACATCGAGGTGCCAAACCATCCCGTCGATATGGACTCTTGGGGAAGATCAGCCTGTTATCCCCGGGGTACCTTTTATCCGTTGAGCGACGGTGCTCCCACATGCCACCGCCGGATCACTAGTTCCGACTTTCGTCCCTGCTCGACATGTCTGTCTCACAGTCAAGCTCCCTTGTGCACTTACACTCAACACCTGATTGCCAACCAGGCTGAGGGAACCTTTGAGCGCCTCCGTTACCTTTTAGGAGGCGACCGCCCCAGTCAAACTACCCACCAGGCACTGTCCCTGATCCGGATAACGGACCAAAGTTAGACAGCCAGAACAATCAGAGTGGTATTTCAACGATGACTCCACCCGAACTGGCGTCCGAGCTTCACAGTCTCCCACCTATCCTACACAAATTGTACCGACCACCAATACCAAGTTGTAGTAAAGGTCCCGGGGTCTTTCCGTCCTGCTGCGCGTAACGAGCATCTTTACTCGTAATGCAATTTCGCCGAGTCCACGGTTGAGACAGCGCCCAAGTCGTTACGCCATTCGTGCAGGTCGGAACTTACCCGACAAGGAATTTCGCTACCTTAGGATGGTTATAGTTACCACCGCCGTTTACTGGCGCTTAAGTTCAAAGCTTCGCCGGCCGAAACCAGCTAACCTGTCCCCTTAACGTTCCAGCACCGGGCAGGCGTCAGTCCGTATACATCGAATTACTTCTTCGCACGGACCTGTGTTTTTAGTAAACAGTCGCTTGGGCCTGGTCTCTGCGACCATCACCGCTTCCACCCGCAAAGGATGTCACGGATCCGGTCCCCCTTCTCCCGAAGTTACGGGGGCATTTTGCCGAGTTCCTTAACCATGGTTCACTCGATCGCCTCGGTATTCTCTACCTGATCACCTGTGTCGGTTTGGGGTACGGGCGGCTCTAACACTCACTGCGAAGTTTTTCTCGGCAGCATGGGATCATCCACTTCCCCTGAACGGGTCCGCCTCGGCTCTCAGGCTTATATGAGACACGGATTTGCCTATGCCTCGCCCTACCACCTTGCCCGCGGATCAGCTTGCGCCTACCATCGCCGCGGTTGGACTACCCTCCTGCGTCACTCCTCAATGCACCTACTACCACCTCGGGCCACCAACGCCACTCCTCCGTCCGAAGACATCAGAGCCTTGTTGGCTTAGCATCAGCAGGTTCGGTCGGGTCGTGTTAATGCCGGTACGGGAATATCAACCCGTTGTCCATCGACTACGCCTGTCGGCCTCGCCTTAGGTCCCGACTTACCCAGGGCAGATTAGCTTGACCCTGGAACCCTTGATCATCCGGCGGACGGGTTTCTCACCCGTCATTCGCTACTCATGCCTGCATTCTCACTCGTGCAGCATCCACAACTCCATCACTAGGCTGCTTCACACGCTGCACGACGCTCCCCTACCCACCCACACACCTGGACACAGATCAAGTCTGTGCCGGGTACTTGTGTGAGTGCCACAGCTTCGGCGGATTGCTTGAGCCCCGCTACATTGTCGGCGCGGAATCACTTGACCAGTGAGCTATTACGCACTCTTTCAAGGGTGGCTGCTTCTAAGCCAACCTCCTGGTTGTCTGGGCAACTCCACATCCTTTTCCACTTAGCAATCGCTTAGGGGCCTTAGCTGGTGATCTGGGCTGTTTCCCTCTCGACTACGGAGCTTATCCCCCGCAGTCTCACTGCCGCGCTCTCACTTACCGGCATTCGGAGTTTGGCTGATTTCGGTAAGCCGGTAAGCCCCCTAGACCATCCAGTGCTCTACCTCCGGTAAGAAACACACGACGCTGCACCTATATGCATTTCGGGGAGAACCAGCTATCACGGAGTTTGATTGGCCTTTCACCCCTATCCACAGGTCATCCCCCAGGTTTTCAACCCTGGTGGGTTCGGTCCTCCACGCGGTCTTACCCACGCTTCAACCTGCCCATGGATAGATCACTCCGCTTCGGGTCTAGAGCATGCGACTAAAACGCCCTATTCAGACTCGCTTTCGCTACGGCTACCCCACACGGGTTAACCTCGCCACACACCACTAACTCGCAGGCTCATTCTTCAAAAGGCACGCCGTCACACCCGAAAGTGCTCCGACGGATTGTAGGCAACCGGTTTCAGGTACTATTTCACTCCCCTCCCGGGGTACTTTTCATCTTTCCCTCACGGTACTAGTCCGCTATCGGTCACCAAGAAGTATTTAGGCTTAGCGGGTGGTCCCGCCAGATTCACACGAGATTTCAAGAGTCCCGTGCTACTTGGGAAAACACTCAAGAGTCACTGTCTTACGCCTACAGGGCTATAACCCACTACGGCTCAACATTCCAGAAGATTCGACTTCAACAGCGATTGATAACTCTCTCGACCCACGGCATTGGATCACGAATGCTCCCACAACCCCATATACGCAACGCACGCCGGCTATCACACGCACATGGTTTAGCCTCATCCGCTTTCGCTCGCCACTACTCACGGAATCACTATTGTTTTCTCTTCCTACGGGTACTGAGATGTTTCACTTCCCCGCGTTCCCTCCAGAACCCTATGTGTTCAGGCACTGGTAACTGGCTTTAGAATGCCAGCTGGGTTTCCCCATTCGGACACCCCCGGATCACAGCTCGGTTGCCAACTCCCCGGGGCTTATCGCAGGCTCCAACGTCCTTCATCGGCTCTTGGTACCAAGACATCCACCGATTGCCCTTAGTAGCTTGTCACAAAACTAAAAGCAAAAATTACGCTACAAAGAGATGCTCGCGTCCACTATACAGTTCTCAAAATACGGGCAGGAACACCAACCCCAACCGTCACCTGCCACGAAAAACTCCCAGAT
>NZ_JBIALY010000008.1:3343-5238 GCF_042873835.1 Kribbella sp. NPDC004536
GACCAGGGAAACAAACCACCCAATCCAGAAACCCTCGCGTCGGTTTGACGAAGGCCGGCCCCAGCCACCCAACCAACCAGTCACCCAGTTGATCCGTGACCCTAGAAGAAACAGTCCAACCTGATCACTCAGGCAGGCCCGATTCCTCAGGACCCAACAGCGCGCCTCGGCGATCCACTCGGCCACATCCACGTTCCACACTCAACAAGTGAGCAGTACTAGCATTCAGCGACTCCGCTTCCCACCTAATGGTCAATGTTCCACATTCCGAAGCACCGCTGCCCAGAAACACTCGTCCTGGAAACAGCGAGTAGACAGACAACCCGTAGGCGCCTGCCGAGTGCTCCTTAGAAAGGAGGTGATCCAGCCGCACCTTCCGGTACGGCTACCTTGTTACGACTTCGTCCTAATCGCCAGCCCCACCTTCGACGGCTCCCTCCACAAGGGTTAGGCCACCGGCTTCGGGTGTTGCCGACTTTCATGACGTGACGGGCGGTGTGTACAAGGCCCGGGAACGTATTCACCGCAGCGTTGCTGATCTGCGATTACTAGCGACTCCGACTTCATGGGGTCGAGTTGCAGACCCCAATCCGAACTGAGACCGGCTTTTTGGGATTCGCTCCACCTTACAGTTTCGCAGCCCTTTGTACCGGCCATTGTAGCATGCGTGAAGCCCTGGACATAAGGGGCATGATGACTTGACGTCATCCCCACCTTCCTCCGAGTTGACCCCGGCAGTCTCCTATGAGTCCCCACCACCCCGAAGGGCGTGCTGGCAACATAGGACGAGGGTTGCGCTCGTTGCGGGACTTAACCCAACATCTCACGACACGAGCTGACGACAGCCATGCACCACCTGTATAGGACCCTTACGGACCCCCCATCTCTGGAGGATTTCCCTATATGTCAAACCCAGGTAAGGTTCTTCGCGTTGCATCGAATTAATCCGCATGCTCCGCCGCTTGTGCGGGCCCCCGTCAATTCCTTTGAGTTTTAGCCTTGCGGCCGTACTCCCCAGGCGGGGCGCTTAATGCGTTAGCTGCGGCACGGAGGACGTGGAATGTCCCCCACACCTAGCGCCCAACGTTTACGGCGTGGACTACCAGGGTATCTAATCCTGTTCGCTACCCACGCTTTCGCTCCTCAGCGTCAGGTAAGGCCCAGAGAGCCGCCTTCGCCACCGGTGTTCTTCCTGATATCTGCGCATTCCACCGCTACACCAGGAGTTCCGCTCTCCCCTGCCTACCTCTAGTCTGCCCGTATCGGAAGCAGGCTCGGGGTTAAGCCCCGAGTTTTCACTCCCGACGTGACGAACCGCCTACGAGCCCTTTACGCCCAATAATTCCGGACAACGCTCGGACCCTACGTATTACCGCGGCTGCTGGCACGTAGTTGGCCGGTCCTTCTTCTGCAGGTACCGTCACTCTCGCTTCGTCCCTGCTGAAAGAGGTTTACAACCCGAAGGCCGTCATCCCTCACGCGGCGTTGCTGCGTCAGACTTTCGTCCATTGCGCAATATTCCCCACTGCTGCCTCCCGTAGGAGTCTGGGCCGTGTCTCAGTCCCAGTGTGGCCGGTCGCCCTCTCAGGCCGGCTACCCGTCGACGCCTTGGTAGGCCATTACCCCACCAACAAGCTGATAGGCCGCGAGCCCATCCCCAACCGCCAGAACTTTCAACCCCACCCCATGAGGAGCGAAGTATTATCCGGTATTAGACCCCGTTTCCGAGGCTTATCCCAAAGTTGAGGGTAGGTTGCTCACGTGTTACTCACCCGTTCGCCGCTCGTGTACCCCCGAAGGGGCCTTACCGCTCGACTTGCATGTGTTAAGCACGCCGCCAGCGTTCGTCCTGAGCCAGGATCAAACTCTCCGTTGAAATCTATATGTCAACCACA
>NZ_JBIALY010000009.1:0-3845 GCF_042873835.1 Kribbella sp. NPDC004536
CACTACGCGCTGGTCGAGGACCCGGGCGTGGACGGCGGCACGGTGATGGGCCGGAATCTGTATGTGCAGAAGGTCACCTGGACCGGCCGCGGCGACACTGAGGGGAAGTATGCGGTGTCGTTCGTGCGGGACCGGGACCTGGGTGAGCCGTTGCGTGGCGACAAGGGGATTGATGCGCGGGCGGGGTTCAAGCGGGTGACGGCTGATTTGTTGCGGCACATCGATGTGACGTTCGACAACGCGCTGGTGCGCCGGTATGTGCTGGATTACCGGACGGGTGCGTTCGGGAAGACGTTGTTGGCGTCGTTGGAGCAGCACGACGCCGGGGATGCGCTGGTGGGGAAGCATGATTTCGATTATTTCGATGATGTGCGGGATTCGGGGGGGGCGTATCACGGGTTTGAGTCGGCGGATTGGTCGGTGCCCAGTGATGGGGGTTTGGATGATGCGGCGTTGAATCTGGGTGGGAAGTTGTTGGGGGATGCGTCGTTGTTGGGGTCGAACAAGTCGTCGAGTCTGGGCGGGCATTTGTATGTCGGTCACACGTTCAATCCGTTTGCGGATGGGAAGTCAGGGACGGCGGGGCCGAAGGGCGGGTATTCGCGGTCGTCGAGTTCGGGTGTGTTGGCGTTGATGGATGTTGATGGTGACAATCTGCCGGACAAGGTGTTCCGTGACGACAACGGTACGGTGAAGTACCGCAAGAACCTGGCCAAGCCGGGTGGGGTGTTGGCGTTCTCGGATCAGGCGGTGGCGCTGGATTTGCCGGATGGGTTCGCGCACGAGTCCAGTTCGTCGTGGACGGCGGGTCTGGAGGATTATCACGGTTTCGCGAAGCAGTTGGATTACGTGTGGAACAAGTCGACGACGGACCGGTATTTCGCGGATGTGAACGCGGACGGCATCAGCGATGTGGTGGCCGGGAACACGGTGCTGTTCGGGCGTCTGGAGAACGGGAAGCCGGTCTATGGTCCGGCGGGTGACTCTTCGGGGACGCCGGCGCCGGTGACGGCGGGTCGTTTGGACACGGGGAAGCTGGACGCGGGTGAGGCCAAGGAGCGGGATCAGTTGATCGATTCGTTCCCGTTGCTGGACACGGTGCGGCGCTGGGTGGCGCCGTTCGCGGGGCAGGTCCAGATCACGGGCGCGGTGAAGCTCGATCCGGCCACGGCGGACGCGCGGGACAAGTCGACTACGGCGGATGGGGTGCGGGTCGCGATCCAGCACGACGACGCCGAGTTGTGGTCGGACGTGATCGAGAAGGACGACAACACCGACCATGTGCCGTCGCGGCTGGGCACGGTCGCGGTGAAGAAGGACCAGGTGCTGTATTTCCGGGTCGGGTCTCGCTTCGACGGCAGCCTGGATGCGGTGTCGTGGGACCCGGTGGTGACCTATGTGCAAGACGACGCCTCAACGGACGTGAACGGGCTGGGCGCGTTCCGGTTCGACGCGGGCCGGGAGTTCACGTTGGCCGGGCGCGGCTCGACCAGCGCCACCGGCGGCTCGGGTGGTGCTGCTGGTGCGGGTGACGGGTCGGTGAAGGTGCCGTTGACCGGGACGTTGCACCTGGACGGCGATTTCACCAAGTCGGCCGCCACGAGCGATGACGTGCGGGTACAGATCGTCCGCGACGGGGTGGCGGTGCTGGACCAGACCGTGGCTTCGTCGGCGACTGGGTCGGTGCCGGTGAGCCTGGACGTGACGGTGACGAAGGGGCAGCGCCTGGCGTGGCGGGTGTTGTCGGATTCCCCGATCGATCAGCAGGCCTACGGCTGGATTCCGCGCGGGTTCTACACCGCGGTGGCGGCGGGGCAGGGTGTGGATCAGGTGAACGACGGGGCGGGGAACCCGGCGATCGTGTTCCACCCTGCGTATGTGGCCGATCTGTACGGTGCCGACGATCTGCTGTTCGGGCCGCAGGCCAGCGTGTTGGTGCCGGGGACCGGGACGACGCCGGTGCAGGTGGGGGTGACACCGCACTTGAGCCTGGCGACGGGCCAGCCGGGCCAGTCGCAGGTGTCGGGGCAGGTCACGTTCACGATCAAGAAGATCCCTGCCGGTCAGGCGGGTCGGCAACCGGGGCAGTCGGGTGTGCTGGCCGGGAAGGGTGTGTTCGGGATCAGTGGCGGGCAGGTGGCCTCGGAGCCGGGCACGGTGCAGGTGAGCGCGGCGCCAGGGGACCGGTTGTTCTACGATTTCACGACCCGCGACGCCGGCGTGGTCAAGCTGATCACCGGGCACACCGTGAACGACACGCTGTCGGTGGGGGTACGGCCGTCAGCGTTGCACTTCCCCGGGGCCGAGGGCGCGTTCCCGCAGCCGTGGCGCGGCTGGGGAGTGATCGGCTACAACGCGAACCGGGACAAGGCTGACGCGCCGATCAACGAGTCCGGCCTGGTCATCGACGACAACTACGGCGGGCAGCTGCCCGGCAGCGTGGACCCGCAGGGCCAGTTGGACGACTTCCTCAAGAACCCGGGGATCACGCCGCCCACGGCGGTGCCGTTCACCGCGTCCCCGCAAGACCACCGCTGGCAGTCTTCGGCCGATTCCTGGGCGAGCGCGGCCGGGGTGTCGAGTTCGCGGCTGGGTGCACCGTCGATCGACGACGCCGGTGCTGCGTCGGCCACCGATATCGCGGTGCCCCGCAAGGCCAAGTCGAACGGCCCGTCAGTGACCGGCGATGTCGATGCCGGGTTCTCCCTGGGCGGCAGCGCCTCGGCCGGGGATTCGGCCGCGACGCAGGACTTCATGGACATGAACGGGGACGGGTTCCCCGACGTGGTCACCCCGAACGGGATCCAGTACACCGATCCCACCGGCGGCCTCGGCCACACCGAACTGAACGCTGCCGGACTGCCCGGGATCCCGGACAGCTCCGCGGGGGTTACCGCGCGGTCGAGTCACAACCGGTCCGGGAACGCCTCCGGCGGCGCGGCGGCACGCACGATCGTGAACGGCAAGGGCAAGGCCGCCCCGGACGGTAAAAGCTCCGCGAACACCGCGCAGTCCGGCAACAGTATGCCGCCGCTGGGCGCCAGCGGGCATCTGGGGCAAAGCCAGTCCGACACCAGTTTCGACCTGATCGACGTCAACGGCGACAACCTGCCCGACCGAGTCTACGACACCGGCGAGCACGTCCCGAACGACCTGAAAGGCAAGGTCGCGCTCAACCTCGGCTACAGCTTCGCGGCTCCCGAAGCCTGGCCGGGTGCGGGGAAGATCAACGACGGCACCGGCGAGGACGACGGCCTCAACCTGGGCTACAACAGCGACTTCTACGGCCTGGCCGGCGGTCTGTCGCTGTCGTGGGGGACGACGTTCACCAAAGCCACCCTGGCCGACCTCAACGGTGACGGCCTGGCCGACCGGGTCCTGCAAGCCAGCCACGCCGGCGACCCGATCCAGGTCGCGTTCAACACCGGCACCGGCTTCGCGAACCCTGTCCCGTTCGGCGGCGCGATGAACGGCGAGATCGCCCGCGACACCAACACCACCCTGTCCGGCGGCGCCTACGCCACCTTCCCGCTACCTGTCGCCTGCCTGGGCACCTGCGTGTTCAACCCCGGCATCGACGCCTCCACCGGAAAGTCCCGCACCGAACAGGCCCTGCGCGACGTCAACGGCGACGGCCTGACCGACCAGGTCTCCTCCACCGGCAACGGCCAACTCACCGTCAAACAAAACACCACCGGCCGCACCAACCTGTTGAAACAGGTCACCCTCCCCCTCGGCACCGGCACCTCCCGCGCCACGACCAGCTTCGACTACACCCGCGACGGGAACACCCCCGACCAGCCCCAATCCAAATGGGTCCTGTCCAAGGTCACCACGAATGATGG